>CAXSZX010000014.1:0-113291 GCA_964242115.1 uncultured Acetobacteraceae bacterium
GGAAACTGCACCGCACAAGCGCCGGCATCGAAATCGAGCAAGTGATGGCGGACGATGCCGATGAGGGCCGGTCCGCGCGTGTCGAGTTCGAGCGCGGCGAGCCGGTCCGCATGACGTTGCAAACGGTGGTGGAGTTCTCGATAGGTCCGCTCGTAATGGTGAGTAGCCGGTTTCGGCCGTGGAAGCGGCCTAGATGATTTTTGATCGGTTCGAGGGTGTTCTGTTTGATGAGTCGGTCGTCGCCGTGTCGGGGCTGGTTCACTCAGGGGAAGGCCCAATGGACTTTCTGGGTTCTGGCTTCATCATTGGACCAGGTCTAGCCGTAACAGCTAGACACGTAATAGAGGGTTTTATCTCGATCCACTATGGCGAAGTCCTGACGATCCCTCATGGCTACCTGATGTATCCGGAAAAGGGACGTTTCCGCCTTTGCGTTTGGCAGGGTAAAGAAAACGAGCTTCTGAGATACCCGTTCGTTGTCGATATGGTAAGCTTGTCAGAGTTTTCGGATTTTGCTGTCCTTCGTCTTGTACCATGTTTCAATATGAAAGATTACATCTGGCGACCATACCCGCTTCACGCACTCCCTATGGCGGTTGGTTCTCGTACAACCGCGTACGGCTACGAAGTGCGGTGCAAACGAGTTCCGATGGCGTTGAGGAGTATCACCATACCCGAAACTACTCGGTGGGAGTTATTAAAACACAGCACGAACTTCGGAGAGATACTAGTTTGCTTCCGTTTCCTTGTTTCGAGACCGACGCACGCTACGACGGAGGCATGAGCGGAGGACCCGTATTCAGCGACTCTCGTCATGTGACAGGCATGATTACATCCAGCCTTAAACTTCCAGAGTCGAGCGATACCGGCACGCCGGAGTATTATTCGCATGCGGCCGCCATTTGGCCTCTTCTTGCAAGCTCGATCGAACTACGTCACCCAAGCCGAATATTTCCGACGGTGTTTTCTATCCAAGCACTGTGCCGCATGAAAGTGGTCACGATAGTCGGTTTCGAAGATTTTCACCTGACATATTCGCAGGCAGGCTTTGTCTCTGAAATCAGGTACATCCGACCGAGCGCGACTACGTGAAGCAACAACACCCCTCTACGCAACACTCGTCGTCTTGCCACCCTTAATCGTGCGCAGGACGGGAGGTGAGTCAGACGACAATCCGGAGTCCCTGACGCGTTGGCTGAAGATTTTCAGAAGAGCATCGTCAAGTTCGGGCGATGGTGAGAACGGAACTTCCGCCCCGTTCAGCGCCGGAAACTGCAGTGTCACGTGGCCATCTCTATGCTCACGATAGTCGAAAATTGAGCCGTTGTTCTGTTTTCCGTAATAGACCCGGAATGACGTTTTCGTCTTTCGAAAGGCTATTTTCTGCACCTCGTTGAAAAGCGTCTCGTCCCTAACAAGGAAGAAAAGGCGGTGCTTTGCATAGTTGAGCGCCCGCAATTCTCCTTCGGAAGGAACGAAGCCCTCCGGTTCGGCCTCGGGGCCGGCGGTAACCTGGGCTGTCGCTACCACCGCAACAGCTTCCGTTTGCGGCGCCCGAACTACGTCTTTTGGAGCGTAACCGAAGCGCGCCAACGCTTCCTGTGCTACGAAAGCTTCCATAGCAGACTTGATCACCTCGCGATTGGCATCGACAAGCTTTTGAGTGATCTTCCCGATCTTGCTGCCAATCGAAGAACTACTCAGGATGAAGCGGACGAACTCGTCAGAAGGTTCCGTCTTAAACTGCTTCATGATTGCGACAATGGACTCGAACAAGAGCTTGCGCTTTGCCTCCGCGCCCACGTCCTCGGGGTTGAACAGGCCGCTTCGGATCGCCGCAATGCCGCCGAGCGTGTTGTCGTCCACGCTCCCGTTAGCCGCGATCTCCGCGAAGTCGACACGCAAGAATGCCGTCTCGTCCATCATGTTCGGCTTGTCGGAGTCCGCGTAGAACTCATACTTCAAGCCGTCCGTAAGAATGCCAAGCTTCACCGTTGGGCAAGCATTGAAGTAGCTACGAAGCTGGCCACGATCGTCCTTCATGACCGCTCCGCACCGCTTAGACTCAAGCGCAATGACGGGGTGCCCGAGGTGTAAGATCGCGTAATCGACCTTGTTCTGGTATTTTTCCGAGAAGTCGGCGTGATGTTCGGGGGACACCTCGTCCGGGTTGCCCACGTCGTAGCCGAGGGCGGCCAGGAAGGGTTGGACAAGGGAGGCATTCGTTTTGGCCTCGTTGTCGATCCTAGGCGCGCGGCTAACTGCCTGACGGGCGTGGGCGATCACGCGTTGACGGAACTCTTCAAGCTCGGGTGACATCGAACTGACTTTCGGAACGGTCTCGAAGCTGAGTTCGGACCTCAGATGGTGGGGTCTTACAAACGCGCGTTCGATCGTGCCGCAAAACAGGTCGGGTGGCCATCGAAATCTCGACCCAAGCTTACGCCAAGTTCGAGAGATTCGGCTGTCGCTTGAGCTAGCTGCAACTCTCACCGCATTGGAAGAGCGATAGCGGGGCGAGCCCCTAAGCCTACAGCTTTTCGGGTGGGCTTTCTTTCAAACCACTTTCGGGGCTCCGGACACGGACAGACGGACACACCCTAGGGTGTGTGTCCTGTCCGTCCGGCCGTCCGTAGCTTTGCCTTGGCGGACAAGTCCGGACTTGTCCGCCTCTTGTCCGTGTCTGTCCGCTCACCGGTCCGACCCCCAGAGACGATACACCCGCTCGCCAAGCTCCACGATGAGCCGCCGCTCCAGTAGCGTCTTCTTCGCCCGCCGGAACGCCTTGGAGCGGCTCTCCGGCTCCCCTGCCGCGGACACCCCATGCATCTCGCAGGCGGTCTGCCAGGCTGCCGTGAGCACGCTCGCAGACCCGCCGAACTGGGTGCCCGCGATGATCAGGTCGGCCGGCGCGGTCTGGACGTCGGGGCCGGCGTCCAGGATCAAGGTTTCCAGTAGCGCGAGGGCTGTCCGGACTTGTCCGGACAAACCGCGCTCCCGCCGGGCGGTGCCCGCCTCCACCTCAACCGCGAGCGCGGCCGAGATGTCGTCGCCGTCCTCGTCCTGCCCGATGACGGCCGACTCAATGGCGAAGGTCATCTCAACGCCCGCAGAAGGGCCGTTGCGGTTCTTTGTCAGCCGGGCGGACACGATGCCGCTCGCCTCGTCCCGCTCCAGCAAGATCACCACGTCCGCCGCGCCGTTCAGGCTGCTATGGCCGCGCGGCGTGTCGCCGGCTTTCGGGGTGTGGTGCACGAGGACGACGGCCGGCCCCGGCGCGCCGTTCTCGCCGGTGGCGAGCTGGCGGGCGAAGTGCACCACCCGGCCCATGTCGTCCGACTCGGACTCGCGAAGGCCGGGGTTCGCCGCGGCAAGCGTGTCGATCACCACCACCGCCGGCCGCCGCTCCCGGACATGGCGCAGAAGGTCCGCCGCTTGTCCGCCGGGCGTGAACAGGTCGGAGACGCCCTCCACGAGCACGAAGGCCGGCGCGTCGCTGTGCCGCTCGCCAAGCGCCTGCATGCGGCCTCGTAGCCCGTGCGCGTCCTCGGCGGCGACGTAGAGCACCTCGCCTTGCCGGGTCCGCCGGCCGAACGCGTAGCCGCCGCTCGCCACCGCCTGGCAGACAAGCGGGGTGAACGCGCTCTTGCCGGCGCCCGGTGCGCCGAGAACAATCGCGAGGTCGCCGCGCGCGATGAGTCCCTTGACCACGTAGCGGCGCGGCTGGCCGCTGCGACAATCGGGCTGGGGAACGAACCGGAGGCGCGAGCCGGACGCGGCAGACAAGTCGGTCTGTCCGGCCGTGTCCGCCGGCGGTAGCACCACCGGAAAGCCGTCGAACAACGCGCGCACGTCCGGCACCGCATGGCGCCCGTGGTCGCCGTCGTGCACCGCTGTCTCGTGGCCGCCGAGGACGTCCCTCACAAACTGGTCCCGGCTCTTGAAGCCGATTCCCCGGGGCTGCCAGTGCCGCTCCAGCACCCGAACAGCCATGTCGCCGGACAGGCCGATGCGCGCCATCTCTGCGCCGAGCCGGAAGCCGAGGTCGTGCCACATGCCGCCGCAAGCCGGTTCGGCAGCCTTGGCCACTCGGATCGCGCGCCGGACATTGGCGAAACCGTCCGGCTCTATGGCGTAGCTGGTGACAAGGCGGGTGCGGTCGCGTTCGGCGCGGGTGCCCACCTTCTCCGCCACGAAGGCGGGTAGCGGCTGGAGCGGTCCGTCCTCGACGATCCGGTAAGACACCCCGTCGATTGTCGACCCGGGCGCCACCGCATATCCGTCCGCCCCACGCAAATCCACACCCGCGGCGAGTTTGCCGGCGCTTGTCCGGATGTCCTCGCCCGCGCAGTAGATGTGGCGCCCGCCGGACGGCGTCGAAATGACAAGCCCCGTCAACTCGCCGCCGAGGGCCAAATACGCGTTGATGCCGTCGCGCCCATCCTTGACGTCGAGGTCCACGATCACCGTCCGGCCGTCACGGGGCGACGCGCCGATGTTGTAAGGCAGCACGGCGCCAGTAAGAGCGCAGCTCCAGGCCCGTCGAATGGCTTCCGGGTCTGTGGTGGCGTCCAGGTGGCCGCGTGTTCCTGGCAACGGGGTTTTGGCGTTCTCCTGCAGCGGGAACACCGCAAGCCCCCGCGCGGCGAAGGCGAGCGCGTGGTCTAGCTTGCTCGGTTCGGATGCGGGCGCATCAGTGCGCGCGGCGCCGGGTGCGGCGTCGGTGGGTGAACTTGCTGCAGTGGCCAACATGTAGGCGGACTCCGAGTGCGGATATTGAACCCCGGCTCAACTCGGTTTACTGTGCGTCCTGTCAGGGTCGCAGAGTAACCAGGCCGAGCGGGATACTGCTCGGCCTTCTCTCTATCTTCTGACCCTCGAAATACCACGAACCCGGAACGACTTTCTAGGCTAGGCGGCGCGGCACATCTCCGACCGTGGCCAGTGCAGTTCGAGGCGCAGGAGCCGCAGCAAGCCCGACATGTAGGCCGGCGTTACTGGACACCGGTTCGCCCGTAAGACGTCATAGAGGCAGACTTCCATCTCCTCCGCGCTCACCAGCCGCCAAGTCTGCTCCGCTTCCGTCCAGGCCCAGAATCCCCGGCCGGCGTGAAGCAGTTTTTGGCGCGAGTTCCGGACCCATGTCTCGCGCAAAATATGCCAGACTGTCGGCAAATTCGGAGGACCTTTACCGACGAGGTAGGTGGGATCATGCGAAAACATGGGTTCCGGGATGATCCGCACCGGTGGCGCTGCCGGTAGCGGCGGTGTTGCGGCCTTGCGGGCGCCCCTGCTTACGCCGGTCACTTGCTGTCCTCCTGGTCAAATTTTGGAAAGACACGCTCCGCCGCAACGCGCGACGCACTATCACGCCGGATAGGAGCATCGAAAAAGGCCGAGCGTATGGTTCGCTCGGCCCGATGCACCGCAACGCGCGAAAGGCGCGTACGCCAATCTCCGCAAGGCACCACCACAGGGGCAGCGCGCACCGCTCCAGTCTTCATCTTACAGGTTCCCCAGCCCGCCAATGCGCCCATGCGGCGCCACCAGCCGACCCGCGCGAATCACCCTTGCGGCTTTCGTGTTGGGTTGCTGGAGCGCGCCGACCGCCGCCGCGTGCGCCGCTGCACGGCGAGACTCCGCCTCGTACAGTGTGGGCGGGGTTTGCGGCGCCGGCTGCGCATTGCGGGAGATGACGGTCTGCGCGTACGAACGGCGTTCGGCGGCCGTCATGGTGTCCACCGGGTGCGGGAGCGTAGCGGCGAGCTGCGCGGCAGTCGGGAAGCCCTTCTTGGTCTGCTCCCACGCCTTCTCCATGCGTTCAGCTTTGGCCATCACCTCCGCCGCGCGCTTTATGCGTGCGTCTCGATCTGGGTTGCTGCGACTAAGGCCCCGTTGGGTGATGCGGGCTTGACTGTTCATGCCGACCCCGACCACCGATAACTCGTTGATCTCCCAAGTTAAGTAGGTCAGGATTTTCCCGTCCTTAGACCGCGAAGTCGTCAAGGGCGTGAACCCGACACTGACGGCATCGACCACCCCGCTCTTACACGCGGCGCAAACTCGGTCTGCAAACGGATCGTCGCCGGCCGGCGCGAAAACGATCGTGCCTACGACTCCGCTGGGTGTCGCTCGAAGATAGGCCCGGCCGATCGGCAGCGCATCCGGCGCGGAGGAATTGTGGTTGAAGTAGACCGGCACGTCTGCCGGGTTCGGCTGAAGGCCCATTGGCGAGACAATCTCTTTGGCGAAGTCGACCATGGGCGTACTCGCAAGCACCCGGACCTCACGGGGGCCAAGGGTGTTGTCGTAGCCAGGGGTCCCGGCCTTTGTGATACATCCGTCCATTCGGGCGCTGAACCCCGGGGCGGACTTCCAAACTGCAGGCTTGGCCTCGTCATGTTCGCGGTCGGTCGGCATGGTGATTTTCTCCCGATTTAGTTTCAGAGATAAGCAGTGACTTGCCCTGCTCCCGCAGACTGGAATCCAAGGGCTTCGGGCAGAAGCAGAGCCAACACAGTGCCAGGCCCGTATTGGGCGGCCGAAACGTATGGGGCTGCACTGCCTGTCAGGCCTGCCGGCAACGGAAGTAGCGGCGCCCGCGGCGAAAGCGAAATTGACCACCCCACACCGACCGTGAAGTTAACGGCGCCGACGTATCCGCCGTCTACGCCGTTACTCAGGTCGGCGTAGACCGCCTGTGGCCCGGCGGGACCGGTTGCCACGCCGACGGCTACCAGCACGGGGTTGGTCATCGCGGACACTCTTCCAGAGCTTCGGCCAAATCGATTAGGCCGCTGCGCAGGTAGAGTGCTGCTTCCGCTCCTGAGACATTGATCAAGGCCCCGTTCCTTGGCCAGTCGCCACTGGCAAGTTGGAAGCCTGCTCTGACCACTACACACTCCAGCAAGGGAAGCGTCGCGACATGCGCAAGTATCTGTTGCGGGCTCACGACTGGACCGCCCGGGCCGCTCTAGAGCGGGCCGCAGCTTGCTCAAACTCAAACCAAACCGGCGCGAGCTGGATAAGGTTTGAGTTCATCGCGCCGAGATCGATCAAAAGGCTTGGCGGGTGCGGCAGCGCAGACGCCTCCGCGCTGAACCCTTCTTCACGCAGCGCGATGATGGGTGCGTAGATACGTTCGAGATCATCCGCGAGGCTCTGCGCCTTGGCACAGACATGCTCAACGGCGCTGTCGTAGGCGGCGCACTGCTCCGCAATACGTCGCTGGTCCAGCTCGGCCCGTAACGCGGTGAGTCGGCGCTCCAAATCGGCCTTGATGCCGTCAAGCTGTTCGATCTCGATCCGGCAGTCGTCAATCTCAAGCTCGTAAGCTCGAACATCATCCTTCGTGCCGTCGAGCAGAACGGACGCGCGACGTTCCCAGGCGGCCGCTTGCTTTACCTTGAGCGCCTGCTGCTCGGCCTGCCGCTCGGCCAGCGCCTTCGTGTAGTCCTCCACCGTGCGCAGCTTGCGCCGCCCGAGCCAGGTTTGCCGAAATCCCGCCATGTATCCGCGCTCCAATCGTCTGAGAGCATTATCGGAGACGGATTAGGTGGTCGCAATAATGTGCAACGAATGTCGTTAGGATTGCAAAGTCAGTCGGGGTTCCGAAGATCGTATAGGCGCCGCCACTGTAGCGGCTCCCGGTCGTTCAGCGCGAGTACGTTCAGAAGCAGTTCAGCTTTCCTTGGAACGTCCAGAAACGCTCGCGGGCCTTTCTCCAAGTCACCGGCAAACCTCCGTGCCTCGGACGTTGCCGCCGGCCCGCCGTAGTAAGTGCGGAAGCCAAGCCTAATTTCCGCATTGCGGCGAAGGTCGCGGGCCTCGCGAGTGACGTAGCCTGCCCTGAATAGCTTGCTGACATCTCGGGCAGGCAGAGCAAACAGGAGGTCGCCAGCGCTTTGACTTAGATCAGTCATTCGTAGCCCCATCGCTACCGTGTATAACATTCCGTTGTCGGAACTGTCTAATCTATTGTCTCGGACGGAACAAGGTGGCGGTAGATCGTTGCGGACTCGGAGTTTTGCACTTCAAGACTTAGCAGATATTTACTGTAACAAACTCAACTTATCGGTTGACGGAACCGCTTCCGAGGCTCACTTTCTCGTGAGCAGGCCGACGTGGCCGGCGGTCTAATAGGAGTTAAACATGAGCATCACTGGTCAAAAGGCACCGCGTCCTCCGGAGTTTGAGAAGCAGATTAGCGGTGCTTTGGAAGACTCAATCGTAGAGTTCTTGCACGTTTGGGAGCGCCAGCGGCACGCAGTCACTGAGGCAAACCTGAGGCGTGTGGGCGACGCAATATACCGCATTGCCACTACCGAGCCTTTCGAGCGGCCAACACGTCGCGCTGCGAAGGTAGTCAAGCTGGTGCGGCCCCCGGCGGCGAGCCGTCGCCCAGAAGCACCGCTGCATGCGAGCTGTTAGCCCCGCCCGTTACCGCCAGCTCGTTTGGGCCGGCGGTAACGGATTCAAGTCGATATGCTTAGGTTCACCGGCCGGCAGTCGAGGCTCGCATCGCACGCGCTCGCCGGGTTGAAGCCTTGTGGCGTGCTTCTGGGTTCATCTCGAACACATCGGTCAGACGCATGAAGCGCCAGCAGGCGGAGCTAACGACGCGCTGAGCGGGGTTTGCACGTATTCGTGTCGCCCCGTTTTTGTGGGTTGTGGTTAAGAAATCGCCGTCTCTTTGCACGACTGCCCTGGCCTCCTGCAACTCCGCGTAGACCTCGACCATCTCCAAAAACTGCGGCATCGTCGACTCACTGAGGGTGCCGTTCATGGTCACAAGGGGAAGAAACATTTCGAGGAACGGTTGGGCGCGGGCGGTTAACGCCCCGTCCGGTATGGCAGGTGGGTGGTTCGTCGAGTTCGGTGCGTCGCTCACAGGCTTACCTCTTAAATTGCATCGAAAGGATTTAACTTTGGCTGGTGATCAAGGAGCGCCGTAGCCTTCAGCCGCGTTGCCGGTGTGAGGCCAAATTGGTCTGCGTATCTCCCGAACCGCTTGTCGGCCGCCGCTAGAACAGCCACCGCCGGATGCACTCGAATCATCTCGCTACCTGTCTTCTCGTTAACAGTCCTGAAGAAACGGCCTTCCTTCTGGATCGTTTCGCGGCAATCCTGCATCTCCGCCCAGTCCTCAAGCATGGCGATGAGCGCCGGCCCGTTTTCCGCAGAAAGCTTGCATGTCGGGGCCAACAGGCCGAGGAACCAGGGCAGGAACTTGCGCGCAGTCGGCGTGAGGCTCGCCTTTCCCAAGTCGGGCGGACCGGCAACCCCGATCGGCTCGTGAGCGTTCGTATTCACCGGCTTTAGTGTGCCCGCAAGAGCCTTTTCCGCGTTGCTTTTGCGTGCGCTCACGTTGTTACACTCCTGATCAGACTGGCCCAGGGCCGTTTGGTAGGCGGGAAACCCAGAAACCGGGACCCATTTCGTAAGGAAAAGACCAATATACGGTTCCTCCACAGCCATTTTCGGCCGAGAGGATACCGGCGTGGGGGTAGGCTTCGCCCCGGCTCTATCCATTTGGAACTGCCCACCGGCCCCGCAGGCGTTGCTACGTGGCTCTGCGAGACGTCGCCGACCGGCGCCGCAGCTTGGCCGCCAACGCGCTCCACTAGGCTGTGCAAGCGTTGCGTTTGGTGCAGGTGCTTGGTCACGGATTAGCCGACGGCGCGAAGTGCCACAGATGCATCTGCGCACCGAACGCGCCGATGTTGATGCAGCCCATACCGAGCAAAACCGGGACGCCGATGTAGCCTCCCGACAAAAGCAGGGCCGATCCGAACATGGACCAGACTATGCGGTTCGAGCTGACGAGGATCGTTATGGATTGCGCCGTCGCGTCCCACATGACCCGATACCATAACGTTTGCGGTGTCGTGATCGGGTTGTAGGAGATGGGCTGGTTGACATAGTTGCTTCTGCCAGTGAGGTATTGCCCCAGCCAAGCGGTTCCTTCGTAGAAGTAGGCGATGAACCCCTTGCCGGCCGCGTCCTCCAGATACAGGCCCGGGCCGGAGCCGAATGGTAGCGCCTCGACCAGTAGGTCGTAAGACCAGTTCCCCGATGTGGGTGGCGCAAGGCAAAGCGCCGTCACGTTGTAGCCCGAGTTCTGGCTTACCATCGTGATCGGGCCGGGCGTCGTCTCGGTGTAGGTGACGCTGCCCGCGGCAACGCCGGCTTGCGCGACTTGCGTCAGGCTGGCCAGGGTCGGGCGCACCAGCGCGGCCCCTTCGCCGAGTATGGGGCCGAGGTAAGAGGCCGCAGACGCACCGCTCGCCGACAGGACTCCGCCTACCAGCGAGAGCCCGGAGCCCACCTGCACCGATGAGAGCGTCCCGCCGGCGTTGCTTCCGAGCAGTGGCGCGCTGTCGGGAACGACCACCGCGGCGCCGGCTGCTTCCAGGATTTGAGCTACCGTGGCGCCGTTCAGCTCGTCGCTCCCGGCGGTGCAGATCGGGAGGCGGTCGGTCATCGCGACAGACGAGCGAACGGGATACCCTGACAGATTTGGCATGCGCGAAAACTCTTCCTTTGCAATTTGCAGCCACTCAACTCGCGAGCGTGTAACCCCCGGCCAGGCTGTTTACGGCAGCGACGGACCAAGATTTGCTGGTGTTCGGATCAACGGTGAAAAGGTCAGTGTGATAGGCGTAGCTAAGCGAGAGCGTACGAGGTGCGCCGGACACCGCCGTTCCGCCGGACACGAGGTTCTGCGTGATTGTCTGCGCACTCGCGTTCAGCTTGCGGTAAGCTCCGGTCATCTGTACCCCCAGGACCGCTAAGATGTTGGTCGGCAGTGATCCGAAACTGAACAAGTCCTGATCCCCAACCGTAACGGCCGAGTTATAAGAAGCATCCCCCTCGAACGTCGCGGTCCCGACCTCCTGCCAGTTCGTGTTGGCGAGCGGTGTCCAGGTCACCGACTTGTTCGCGGTTGGGTGAAGGGTTAGAACCGATACATCCCCTAAAAAGCCGTTGGCCGGGTAGGTGCCGGGGCCGGTGGTGCTGTCGCACAAGTACAGATCATCAATGGAGAACGAAGAACTTGTCCCGGACGCTTGGTTCGGCGCGCCACGCGTATTCAACCTTATCCGGAAACCGTTGAACACCGTCGACGAGGTAGCGCTAACGGGTAGAGGCGCCGGGTAGATCGTAGCCCCGGTTCCAGACACGGCGCTGTTGCCGTTCACGTGCAAGTCGAAGGACCCAGATGCGCCGATCGTCGCGCCGATCTCGATGAAGCTCCAGATATAAGGACTGAACGCCCCTGGGCCGCTCTGCGCCAGAATGACCGGCTCCGCGGTCGTGGTCGGGTCGCCCGCGTAGACGGTGATGATCCCACCAAACAGATTGAAGCGAACCGTTAGCTGCGCAAGGCTGCTTCCCCAGTCCAGAAGTTGTAGGTCCCAACTTGGAAGCTGCGCCACACCGGCCGGCAACACCGCAAACCCAAGATACCCGGTCGTCAGGTTAACGTTGAAACCGGCTGCGATGGTTTGGTCCTGATCAATCGCGGCAAGCCCGCCACCCGCAAACGCAAGGGCTTGGCCGGCCCCGGTCCGACCCGGAACGAAAAGAATGGTCGGTTCTTCGAAGCCGCCAAGCTCCACCCACTGCAGCGCGCCGACGCGGCTGAACAGGTCCGGCACGCCCTGGTAGCTGTCAAAACCGTCGATGACTATGAGCGCCATGTCAGGACACTCCCGGCGCGCTAGCACGGGGCACCAGCACTTCAACTACAGTTTCGTCGGTGCGCGTGTCCCGGACCAACTGCGCGCCGTAGAGCGGCCCGGAGAACGACACCTTGTCTAGGTCGATGCGGACCCGGCTTGGCGGAGACGCGTCGCTTCGAGCTTGCGGGGAAGAGGAGTTTTCCACGGCTCACCTCCCCGCCGTGGCGTCGCTGCGGCGAGACTTGCCGTACTTCGTGACCGGCAGGCTCGCGAGGTGGCTTCGCAAGCTTTCGGTCTCAACGAGGGTGCGGCGTCCCGACTTGCGCGACGTGATGAGGCCGGCGGCCAGCGCGTTGAAGAGTCCGGTACGTGTCAGGCCGGAGAGGCGGATTGCTTCGTCAACGGGAAGCATCCATCGGTCAGTTGTCGCGATACTTTCACTCATAATCGCATCCCGTTCGGGTTGAACCTGTAATCACATGCTCAGGCCGGATGCCGGGTTTCAAGACCAAACGTAATATGCAACGGTTTGCGTGGCTTAGCGTGCACCCGACCGCGGACAACAATGCGTTGCCCAGTCCGCCATGAGCTGTCGGCGCCGTTCGAAGAGGTCGCTGCGCGCGTACGCGGCCTCGACCTTATCGCGGTTCTGGTGGGCGAGCGCAGCCTCGGCTACCTCGCGCGGCACTGCCACCGCCTCGCCGCACCAGTCCCGGAAGGTCGACCGACAGCCGTGGAACGTGACGTCCGACGAGCCGGCCGCTGTGTGCAGGGCCTTTGACACGGCCACGTCAGAAAGCGATCGCCCCACGTTGCCGCCCTCAAATACCAGGTCGGACTCGCCCCGGACCGGCGCCATCTCGGCCAGGATCGCCAAGGCGGCATCGGACAGCGGAACCCGGTGTTCCCGCCCGCCCTTCATCCGGCCGGCAGGTATCGTCCAAACGCGGGCGGTGACGTCGACCTCGCGCCAGAGGGCGCCGCGTGCCTCGGCGCTGCGCGCGGCGGTCAACACCCCGAAGGCCACGCAACGCGCCGCTGTGCCTCGGCTGGAGGCGAGCTTGGCCATCACCACCGGCATTTGCGCCCAGGTCAACGCGGCATGGTGCTCAACCGGAGCCACCTTGCCGCGAGCGGGAAGCAAGGCGGAGAGGTGCCCTTTCCAGGTGGCCGGGTTTGGCCCCGCGCGCCAATGCCGCGCGGTGGCGTAGTCGAGAATCGCCTCGATACGCCCCCTCACCCGCGTCGCGGTTTCGGTTTTGGTGCGCCAGATCGGTTCCAAAACGCCCAGCACGTCACTTACCCCAACCCCGGCCACCGGCATCTTGAGAAGTGGCGCCGCGTGCTGGTCCAGGGTGGATTGCCACTGCGCGCCATGCTTGGCACTGCGCCAGCCGGCTTGGTGAGCTTCGATGTAGAGGGCCGCCACCTCGCCAAACGTCTTCCCGACCACGGCCGGCGCCTTGGCCGCCTTGACCTCGGCCGCCAGGTCCGCGCCATCGTCCAACCTGCGGCGATAGGCCCTCGCGCGCTTCCGAGCCTCGGCCAGGCTCCAGTTTTCCGCGGAGCCGAGGGTGAGCCAGTGTGACCGGCCTTGCTGCGTAAATCTGAAACTGTAAGTTCGACTCCCGCCGATCACCCGGAGGTAAAGGTTGCCCCCGTCAGGGTGATTGCCCGCGCCCAGTTCGGCGATGGCCCCAGCGTTCAGCTTATTTCGCACCACCGCAACAAGTCCCCAACAGCCTTGCTACACTTTATATCGCGACGGTGGGGGTTTCAATAGGGTGCCGTATCGTTTGTGAGTGGTTCGGAAAACTGAAACATCGTGTCATGAACTGGTGTTTTGGACGAATCGGGATTTCATTCCGCCTAACTTTGTCAGACACTCCTTCCGCCACAGCTCCATCAGGATAAGCCGAAACGTAGTCGGATGCGTGGGCTGCGAGCATCTGCTGTGTCGGTTCCGCGCATGTCGATCGGCTTTGTCGACGCTGGCTCGTTTGCCTCTCCGGGTTGATGCCGGAGGTAGGCTGGGCCGCACCGATCACGCTCGGCCACTTGCAACGGCGACCTCGGCGTTCGCCGATCCTAACAATACAACACTCACTGGCCGGTTGGTCGCAACGGCCTGAACACGGACTGGTAACCAACAAACCCCGAAACTCCGCTCCATGAAACGAATGCTGCATGAGAGCCCGCGACAGCAGAGAAAAAATTTCTTGCTGCTTTTTTTTTAGACAAGCAGCCTTGCCTACTTGCTGCATTTTGTCGGGAAGACAACGTTTCAAACGCTCATGAGCGTCGTAGCAGAGCGCCTCCAACTTTCGGCTCTGACTGTTACGTATCAATGTCGTGCGCTCAGGCTCGGGCAGCTACCAGCGCGGTTCGTCAACGTGACCGCGCGAAGTCGGCGTTTTCCGGATCAGCAAGCAGTTCCGGCTGTAGCAGACGCGATCCAGTCGACCGTGGCAGACAGCGCCTGACGGGCGTCGCCCTCGGCCGCCGCGAAGACGGCGAGCTGCCGGTCGGCACTCGTGCCTTCTGAGGCTAGCTTGCGAAGCCAAGCCAACTCGGTCTCGCAGCCCAACGCCGCGGCGTCCGCCTCCACCTGCGAAAGCACGGCGTCGAGCCCGGCGGCGAACGCGACTGTCTCACCGTCGATGTCCACGAACGCCGCGCGCACGCCGTCGCGCTGCGCCCGCCACAGGTTCTCGGCGGTGATCGCCCGCGCTGAACCGGTTTGCCCGCGGTTGAGAGCCGGGGTTTGGTCGAGGTGCCGCACCAAACAGCGATACAGCGCAGCCACGCCAAGCGTGTCATCGACCCGGGTGCAGCTGTCCGCCACGCGGAGTTCCAAAGTGGGGAAGTGCGTTGACGGCCGCAGGGTCCACCACAGGAAGCTTGCATCGGTGACGGAGCCCGACCGCACCATAGCCGCGACGTAGCGGTCGTAGTCGGCCGCATCCGCGAAAAGATCGGGCAGGCCGGTGCGCGGCATCTCGCCCCAGACCGACAGGCGGTAGGCCGCCAACCCGGTGTCGCGTTCCTGCCAGAACGGTGAGGAGGCAGACAGTGCCAGCAGCAGCGGGAGGAACGGCTGCATGCGGTTCATCAAGTCGACGCGCGTCTCGGGCCGGGGCACCTCGACGTGCACGTGCATGCCGCACACCAGGTCACGCTGCCCCAGCATCTGCATTCGCTCCATCAGGTGGTCGTAGCGCGCCTTCCTCGTCTGGCGCTGCTGATCCCAACGGGCCAGCGGCTGCGTGCCGGAGGCCAGCACCAGGATGCCGTGCTCGCGCCCCGTCTCGACCAGGCCCGCGCGCAGCTCCAGCAGTTGAGAGCGGGCGGCAGCTTGGCTGTCGGTCGGCTCCGTTGCCACCTCCGCCTGCGCCGCCAGCAACTCCCGCTCCACCGTTGCCACGCGCGCCTGGACCGCCTTGTGGAAGGGCTCCGTGCGTTCGGGCGTGCCGCGGGTGATGCTGTCCGCCAGGAAGTACTCTTCCTCGATCCCGAAGCCATAGCGCGCGTCCATGTCGTTCCCTCGTGCGTGCGGGCGCGAAACCGGACGCGCCGTGATCACATCCTGCCCCGGCGAAAGACAAGGGAAGCAGTTCTTTTTTGAAAAAAAACCAGAAAACTTTTGTTCCCATGGTCGCGTGCTGCAGAAACTTCGCGACAGCAGGACCAAAAGTCTTTTGCTTCTTTTCTTCAGGAAAGAAGGCTTGCTTGCCTTGCTGCACTTCGCTGCGGTCCCACTCGGAAACTGTCATTCGTCAGGGCAGGACGGGTGCCGTCACCGGTATCCTGCCGCCTGCAACGCGAACAGCTCGGCATACCGCCCGCCTTGCGCCACCAGCTCCGCGTGCGTCCCGCTCGCCTCCACCCGCCCGCCGGCCACCACCAGGATCTGGTCCGCCATCCGGACTGAGGAGAAGCGGTGGGAGATCAGCACCGCCGTGCGGCCGGCACTCAGCGCCTTGAAGCGCTCGAACACCTCGAACTCCGCGCGTGCGTCCAGGGCGGCAGTCGGCTCGTCCAGGATCAGCACGGCCGCGTCCCGCATGTAAGCGCGGGCCAGCGCCACTTTCTGCCATTCGCCGCCCGACAGCTCCATGCCGCCGCGGAAGCGCCGTCCGACCATCTGGTCGTAGCCGCCGGGCAGCCGGCCGATCACCTCGTCGGCGCGCCCGCTGGCGGCGGCCTGCTCGATGCGGCCCCGGTTGGCGCGCTGCCCGATCCTGCCGACTGCGATGTTGTCGGACGCGCTTAGATCGTAGCGCACGAAGTCCTGGAAGATCACGCCGACACCTGCGCGCAGGCTGTCCAGGTCGTAGTCACGCAAATCGCGGCCATCCACCAGGATGCGGCCCTCGTCCGGGTCGTAGAGGCGGGTCAGGAGCTTCACCAGCGTGGTCTTGCCGGCGCCGTTCTCGCCCACCAGCGCCAACACGCGCCCTGCCTCCAGGCGGAAGCTCAAGTGCCGCATCGCCCAGGCCGACGCGTCAGGGTAGCGGAAGCCCACGTCCTGGAACTCGATCCCCCGCGCCAGGGTGGCCGGGAACGCCAGCCCGCCGGCGGGCGACACGATGGCGGCGCGCAAATCCAGGAACGAGAACAGGTCCTGCAGATACAGCGCCTGGCTGGCCAGCGATGACACCCCGGCCAGCACGCCCGCCAACAATCCCCGCAGCCGCTGGAACGACGCCGCCAGGAAGGTAAGGTCGCCCACCGTCAGCCCACCCGCCACCGCGCGCCACGCGAGGTAGGCGTAGGCCGCGTAGTAACCCAGCGTGCCCAGCGCGGCCAACACCGCGCCCGATGCGGCCCTGCGCCACGCAAACGCCGCGTTCTCCTGCTGCATCGACACCGCCAGTTCGCGGTATCGGCCGATCAGGAAGCCGTGCAGGCCGAACAGCTTGACCTCTTTCGCGGTGTAGGTGCTGGCGCCGGTCTGCCGCAGGTAGTCAAGCTCCCGCCGGTCGGCGGTGCGCTTGACGTTGATCTCGTAGGCCAGGCGGTTGAACCGCACCTCGCCGACGAAAGCCGGCACCAGGGCGGCCGCAAGCAACAGGATCAGCCAGGGTGCGTAGGCGGCGATGCCGGCGGCGAAGCCTGCCAGGGTGATCAAATCCTGCGCCTGGCCCAGCAGCAGGCTGACCAGGCCGGAGCGGCCGCTTGCCTGCCGCCGGGCACGGTCCAGCTTGTCCTGGGTCTCACTGTCCTCGAAATCGCGCAGGTCCAGCGTGGCGGCGTGCTGCATCAGGCGCAGGCTAGTCTCGTCGCTGAACCGGTCGGACAGCAACTGGTCCAGCAACGCGACGGCCCGGCCGAGCGCGTCGGCCAGCAGTGCCAGCAGCAGCTCGGCGCCCAGCAGCAACCCGAGCCGCCACAAATCGCCCGCCGGCTGCGGCAGCCGGGACCGGCGCACCACCTCGTCGATGATCAGCTTGCCGACAAACAGCGTGGCGATCGGCAGAATTGCGCGGACCAGCCGCAGGCCTGCAGTTGCCAGCGTCAGCGCCGGGCTGGTGCGCCATATCATGACGATGAACGGCGGCAAGGTACGCAACGCGCCGAGGCGTTCGCTGATCGAAGGGCGGCTCACGTATTTGTCGTTATGCGCCTGTTTGCCGCGATCCGAAAACTTGACCACACGACGCCAGGCAAGCGGTTCTTCTTTGGAAAACAGAACCAAAAAACTTTTGTTCCCTGGAGTATATGCTGACGAAGATTCCGCGACAGCCGGACCAGAAGTTCTTTGCTGCTGTTTTTCAAAAAAGCAGGCCTTGCCTTTCTTTCTCTGCTCCAGGCAATGAGGTCTATCGTCTCTCCCGGCAGTGCCTGCCAGCGTGTACCGGCAAGTTTTTCGTGACTAGCCTGTGGCGATCGCGTCGGCCTTGGCGATCAGCGCCTCGGCCATCCTGATGCTGGCGATGTCGATCAGCCGCCCGTCTAGCGACACTGCGCCACGGCCGGCGGCGGCGGCTTCCTTCATGGCGACCAGGATCCGGCGGGCCCTGTCCACTTCGGCTTCGGACGGGGAGAAGACCTCGTTGGCCAAAGCGATCTGGCTGGGATGGATGGCCCATTTGCCTTCGTAGCCCATGACAGCAGCGCGCTTGCCAGCGGCTCGGAAGCCATCGGGGTCGTTGAAGTCGCCGAAGGGACCATCGATCGGCCGCAAGCCATAGGCGCGGCATGCGACCATCATGCGGTTCAGCGCGAAGTTCCAGGGATCTGCCCAGTGAAAGTCGCGATCGCCGGCCTCGGACTTATCCGTGAGGACGCCGAAGTCAGGGTTGACGCCGCCGATCACCGTGGTGCGCGCGCGCGTGCTGGCGGCGTAGTCGGCGACTCCGAAGCTCATCGATTCGAGGCGCTTGCTGCTTTGGGCGATAGCTTCCACGTTCGCCATGCCCAGGGCGGTCTCGATTAGCACTTCGAAGCCCAGTTTCTTCTTGCGCTGCTTCGCCGTCTCGATCTGGGTGACGAGCATGTCGATGGCGTAGACGTCGGAAGGCGTGCCGACCTTGGGGATCAGGAGCATGTCTAGCCGCGGGCAAGCTTCGACTATGTCGATCACATCGCGATACATGTAGTGCGTATCGAGGCCGTTGATGCGGACCATCATCGTCTTGCGGCCCCAGTCGATGTCGTTGAGCGCCTGCACGATGTTCTTGCGGGCCTGCTCCTTGTCGTCGGGGGCGACGGCATCCTCGACGTCGAGGAAGATCACGTCGGCCGCACTCGTTGCGGCCTTTTCGAAAAGCGCGGTGTTGGAGCCTGGTACGGCGAGCTCGGAACGGTGAATGCGCGGCGTAGCCTGGTCGACGAGGAAAAAACTCATGGATAATCCTTGTGCAGCTGGAGCGTTGTCAGCCCGTGGTGCCGAAGCCCGCGGCGATGCAGTTGATTGAGCGCAGAAGGGCGACACGGACCGCGTCGGTAGGGTCTGCGCGGTAGCGGCGGAGCAGCTCGACCTGCTCCCGGTTGACGGCATCGATCACCGGCAGGCGGGAGGCTAGACGAGAACTGTACTGGGTGAAGCGGCCGGCAATGCGCGAAACTTCGGTGATGCTGACGATAGTTTGGTAAGTGAGATGATACTCGTGCTCGACCATCGCGAAAATCTCGCGCGCGACGGCTTCATCCTCGACCAGGCCGGCATATTCGCGGGCAACTGAGAGGTCGACGGTGGCGAGCGCCTTTTCAGCCTCGTCGATGATGAGGCGGAACATACGGTGGGAGGCGAACATCTCGCGCAACAGGCCGATCACCGCCGGGCCGCGGACCTGGAGAATGCTTTCGATGCCGCTGCCGATGCCGTACCAGTTGGTGATGGCATGACGGTTCTGCGCCCAGGCGAAGACGAAGGGGATGGCGCGTAGATCGTCCAGAGAGGCGGCGGAGCCGAAGCGGCGGGCCGGCCTGGAGCCGATGTTCAGCATGCCAATTTCCTGCAACGGGCTCGCCTGCTGGAAATAGGTAACGAGCGAGGGGTGGCCGAGCAGGTTGCGATAGGCAGCGTTGGAAGCGCCGGAGATCGCCTCCATGGCGTCGTCATGTTCGGGGTCGTTTGAGACGGATTGCTCGCCGGCTCCGAGCGCGTGCTGCAACACGCTGCTGGCGAGGAGTTCGAGCTGCACGCTGGCGGTGCCGCGGTTGGCGTATTTGACGCTGACCACTTCGCCCTGCTCGGTGCTGCGGAAACGCCCGCGGATTGAACCACGCGGCTGGGCTGCGATGGCGCGTTGTGTGGGCGCGCCGCCGCGCGAGACCGACCCGCCGCGACCGTGGAAGAAGGCGATGCAGATTCCGGCGGCTTCACCCAACGCGGTGAGTTTGACCTGGGCTTTGAACAGCTCCCAGTTCGCGGAAAAGTAGCCGCCGTCCTTGTTGCTGTCGGAATATCCGATCATCACTTCCTGCACGTTGCCCTGGCGGCGTACGCTGCGGCGAATGACCGGGACGGCGAGGACCTCGCGCATGATGGCCGGCGCGGCACGGAGGTCGGTGATGGTCTCGAACAGCGGGACCACAGAGAGCGTGCAGAGCTCGATTCCGGCGCTGTCCAGGAACAGACCGGACAGTTTGGCCACGACGTAGACGCCGATGACGTCGGCGGCGGTGTGGGTCATCGACAGAATAAAACTGCCGAAGGCTTCGCGGTCGAGGTCGCGTTGAACGTCGCGCACCAGGCGAAAGAGATCGATCAGTTCCTGGGCTTCGGGCTCGAGCTCGGGCAGCGAACCACCGGTTTGCGGCTGCTCGAGAAGGCTGCGGAGCCAGTCGGCCCAGGCGGCGCTCGCGGGGTCAGGGGCGGCACCGGGCTGGTTGGTGGCCGACCAGATGCCGCGCAGGGTCTGGTTGAGGCGTGTGCTGTTCTGGCGAAGATCGAGGCGCACTGTAGAGAAGCGAAAGATCTCAACTGTGCGGCGCAGTTTGCGGACTAGGCGAGAGGCGAGCTCGTCGCACCGGCATTCACGCAGCGCATCTTCGAGGTGCAGGAGGTCGGCGATGAGGTCGTCGGCGTTGGCGTAACGCTGACTTTTGGATTGCCCGTTCAGGTGAACGAGGGTGGCTTCGACCCGTGAGAGCATGCAGCCGATGAACTGGCGAAAGATCTCGCCGGGGTTGCGGGCGGCAATCTGCTCCCCGCACAGCGCGAGCGCCGCGTCGAGGGCGGTGCGGAACGAAGGTGGTGTGGCGACGGTGGCTTCGGCGATGGAAAGCTGACGGGATAGGCTGGTCAGGGCCGCCTGGTAGTATTCCAGGCTGGCGCGGGCGTTTCCCAACAGTGCTTCGCGGGTTGCTGCGATGGTGACGAACGGGTTGCCGTCCCTGTCGCCGCCGATCCAGCTGCCAAACTGCAGGAACTGGCCGACATCGACGCAGACGCCCGGATAGGTGCGGCCGAGCGCTTCCTCCAGGGTGATCGTGGTCTGTGGAACGACGTCGAAGAGCGTTTCGTGAAAGAAATATAGGCCCCAGGCGATCTCCTGCGTGATGGTGGGTTTCTCGAGACGCAGTTCACCGGTGAGCCAGAGCAGCTCGATCTGGTCGCGCAGGCGAGACATGATCTGCGCGCGTTCGCGTTCGGTCCAGCGCGTGTTTTCCAGGTCGATCAGCAGCAGGTAGATGGCGCGCAGCTTCTCCAGCACGGTGATGCGGCGGGCCTCGGTCGGGTGAGCGGTGACGACCGGCCTGACGCGCAAGCTGCCGAGGGTGCTGACGATGGCCTCGGCTGGGATGCCGGCCGCTGCCGCCTGCGCAAGTGTGGCTTCGAAGCTGCCTTCAACCACGCCTGCAGGGGCGGCGCGTTCGTCCTCGCGGCGCTGGCGCATGGCGGCGTTCTGCTCTGCGATGGATTGCAGCTGGAACCAGATACCTTGGGCACGGAGGGCGCGGCCGAGCCGTTCGGGCGAGCACTCCGAGAGCTGCACCTCGTTGCGAAGAACGAGGCCGATTTCCGGGTCGTGATGCTGCACGATGTCGAGCAGCATGTCGTACAGCAGTCCGGCGAGTGCGGAGCCATCACCGGACTGCTTTGCATCGCGCGGCACCAGGGCGTTCATCACGCTGCCTGGCGCCTCCTGTCGAGCAGTCCCGCGACTGTCGATCCCAGCTCGCCGGCGCTCGGCGCGACGGTGAGGCCGTAGGAGGACATGATCTCGGCCTTCTCGGCGGCGCTGTCGCCAACACCGGAGATGATGGCGCCTGCATGGCCCATGCGGCGCCCTTTCGGCGCGGTCAGGCCGGCGACGTAGCCGACAACCGGCTTGGTCATGTTGTCCTTGATCCAGGCTGCAGCTTCGGCTTCCTGCGCGCCGCCGATCTCACCGATCATCAGCACGGCGTGGGTCTCGGGATCCTGCTCGAACAGGGCCAGGTGGTCGAGGAAGGAGCTGCCGTTGATCGGGTCGCCGCCGATGCCGACGCTGGTCGACACGCCAATGCCGAGCGCCTTGAGCTGCGAGGCCGCCTCGTAGCCCAGCGTTCCGCTACGCGAGACGATGCCGACGTTGCCCTGGATGTAGATATGCGGCGGCATGATGCCGAGCATGGCTTTGCCTGGACTGATGATGCCGGCGCAGTTGGGGCCGACCAGCAAGGTACGGCGCTCCTTCGGGAAGCGTCGAAGATAGCGTTTCACCCGCATCATGTCCTGCGCGGGGATGCCGTCGGTGATCGCACAGATCAGGCGCAGGCCCGCGGTAGCACCCTCCATGATCGCATCCGCGCAGAAGGGCGGTGCGACGAAAGTGATGGAAGCGTCCGCGCCGGTGGCGGCGACCGCGTCACGCACTGTGTCGAAGACCGGAAGACCAAGGTGGTCGCGCCCGCCCTTGCCGGGGGTGACGCCGCCCACGACGTTGCCTCCGTACTCGTGCATCTCCTTGCCGTGAAAGGATCCCTTGTCGCCGGTGAACCCTTGGATCAGAATCTTGGTGGATTTGTCGATGAGAATGCTCATGGCGCGTTCCCTTTGAAAGTGTTTCGTTCTGTGCGGTGAAAGAGCGTGTTTTTCACTGGTGACCGTTCGCTGCCCGAACCGCCTTCTCGGCCGCCTCCGACAACGTCTCGGCGGTGATCAATGGCAGCCCGCTTTCGGCAAGTATCTTCTGCCCGGCTTCAACGTTCGTGCCGGCCAAGCGCACGATCAGCGGCACGGTGATCTTGGTCTCGCGGGCGGCCTGCACCACACCTTCGGCCACCCAGTCGCAACGGTTGATACCGGCGAAGATGTTGACCAGGATGGACTTCACGCGGCTGTCGGAGAGGACGAGGCGGAAGGCGGTGGCAACACGCTCGGGGCTGGCACCGCCGCCGACATCGAGGAAGTTGGCAGGCTCGCCGCCGGCGTATTTGATCACGTCCATCGTCGCCATCGCGAGGCCGGCGCCGTTGACGATGCAGCCGATCGTGCCGTCCAGGCCTACGTAGTTCAAATTGTGGTCGGCGGCCTGGGCTTCGCGCGGGTCGTCCTGCGAATGATCGCGCATACCCTCGATCGCGCGCTGCCGAAACAGCGCGTTGTCGTCGACGATCATCTTCGCGTCCAACGCGATCACACGGTCGTCCTGCGTGAGCACCAGCGGGTTGATCTCCAGCATGGTGGCGTCCGAATCGCGAAAGGCGCGGTAGGCACCCAGAATAGTCTGCACGGCGCGCTGCACCTGCTTGATGTTCAGGCCGAGGCCGAACGCGATCTCGCGCGCCTGGAACGGCTGCAGGCCGACGGCAGGCTCCACGGTGATCTGGATCATCGCGTCCGGCTTATCCGCGGCGATCTGTTCGATCTCCATGCCACCCTCGCGCGAGGCGATGACGCGGATGCGCTCCTCTTTCCGGTCAAGCACGTAACCAAGGTAGAATTCGCGAACGATCTTGTCCGCCGCCTCGATGTAGACGCGCTGGACCGGCTTGCCTTCCGGTCCCGTCTGGTGCGTGACGAGGCGCCTGCCCAGCATCTCCTCGGCCGCGTTGCGCACCTCGCCGTAGGTCCGGCACAGCTTGATGCCACCGGCCTTGCCCCGCGCGCCGGCGTGGATCTGTGCCTTCACCGCCCAATGCCAGCCGCCAATCTCGGTTGCGGCGTAGACAGCCTGATCGGGGCTAAAGGCCACGGCGCCGCGCGGTACGTCGACACCTGCGCCCTGCAACAATTCCTTGGCTTGGTACTCGTGGAGGTTCATGGGCATCTCCTTTGCAGATCATCTTGTGCAGATCGTTTGCTTACCTGGTTCGTCTTGTCCGCTTCGCGTGAGGATCGACGGATGCATGAACAGTCATTTCGCCTGT
Source organism: uncultured Acetobacteraceae bacterium (assembly GCA_964242115.1). Taxonomy (GTDB): domain Bacteria; phylum Pseudomonadota; class Alphaproteobacteria; order Acetobacterales; family Acetobacteraceae; genus BOG-908. The sequence continues at coordinate 23,490 of CAXSZX010000014.1, forward strand.
GCGACGTGGCGAGCAGAAGCCGCCTTGTGCACCTGCCCGGATCATGCGGGCAACGCACGACCGTCCGCGCTTGAAATGCCGAACAGCCAGGCTTGCAGGTGGCCGCAGCGGTGGCGGGGCCCGATGCTGGCCTGACCGAACGGGTCTCGGACGGCTTTTCGAGCCCGTCGAACAGCGGCGGCTCAGGCTTCGAAGGCAGTATCCCGACTGTCGTGCGTCGCCATGTGCATGGCGTTTGATATCCGCTCCTGGGCTCGCGGCCGGACCCCGACCGTGCAGGACCTGATAGCCAACTCTATGTTCTCCCTCGACACATGGGTGAAGCGGCGCCATGGGCGCGCGCCTACCACGGTTGTTATTGCCTGCAGAACAGGCAGTACCGTCAGCTCGAGCAACCCGGCAAATGGTCCTGCCGCGGCAAGCGCAGTGCTGTTCGCCGTGGCACTCTCGCCAGTCTGGCATGGTTCTGATCTCGCTGCGGACGGGCCCGTTGCTCCACATCATCCGCCATGGCGCGGGTCAGGGTGGTGCACGCCGGTTGCGCCTGTTGCTCCCGCCGCCGGACAAGCCGCCACCGGCTGTCCCTGCGATCCCGCAGCGAGCCGCTACCCAGGCAGCGTACATCCTGCGACCAAGGCGTGGCAGCCTGCCACCGGCCAGGGATCTCCTCGGCCACCGTCATTTCAGACGGCCCAACCAGGCCACGCTAGCGGCGGAGCAGGCTCGTCGCCGCGAGGTCAATGACCTCGTCGCCTCTGCCGCTCATGACCGCCCGCAGCACCCAAAGACTGAACCCCCTCACCTGCTCCAGCCCGATGGTCGGCGGCATGGAAAACTCGTGCTTGGCCGTGACCACATCGAGCAGCGCCGGCCCGTCATGGGCGAGCATGTCCGCAACCGCGCCCGGCAATTCGCCAGGATCCTCAACGCGCCTGGCGTGGAGGCCCATCGCGCGGGCCATGGCAGCGAATCGGGGCGCCTTCATCTCGCGCGAGACGAAGCCGAGCACGCCGTTGTTGAAGGTCACCACCTTCACGGGCAGCTTCTGCTGGGTGAGCGTGATCAGGTCGCCCATCAGCATGGTGAACCCGCTGTCGCCTGACAGGGAGATGACCTGGCGCCCGGGTGCGGCCGCCTGGATGCCGATCGCCTGCGGCATGGCGTTGGCCATCGACCCGTGCACCAGCGGGCCGACCAGCCGGCGGCGCCCGGTCATTCGCAGGTAGCGGGCGGCCGAGATGTCGGCGTGCCGACGTCGTAGGTGAAGACGGCGTCGTGCGCGGCCGCATCGCTGACCACCCGCGCCAGGTACTGCGGATGGATCGGCTTGTGGCCCGGCGTGCCCTTCGCCAAATCGTCCAAGCCGTGACGCGCGGTCTTGCAGCGCGCCAAGGCGTCGTCGAGGAACCTGCGAGAACGTCACCTACCGCCGCGCAGGTGTGCGCATAGCAAACATACGATACGTATTCCTGCAGGATGATCGCTCACACTCAGCGGCGCGTCAGGCGGTGTTGTCGACTGGTGTGGCACGACGTGATCGGGCAAGGGAGCAAGGCCTACTTTTTTGAAAAAAAGCAGCAAAAAACTTTTGGTTCGGCTGTCGCGGACTCTCCTGCGGCGCGTCTTCCATGCAACAATAGTTTTTGGTTCGCTTTGCCAAAAAGAACCGCTCGTCTTGTTTTGTCACCACGCGAAGCCTCAAGCTGTCGAAACCAGCACAGCTCGTCCCGCCACACTCGCATGGACACTCCGCTAGTCTCTTCCTATGACGACCCGCAGTGTTCTTCACCGCCAGTTCGGCTTGCGTGAGCCTGACACGCCTGAGGGCCTCATCCTGACCGCTCGAGACAGCACCGGAGACGTCTCCGGCCTCAAACGCTCCATGGGCCCGGTAGGGTCGCTGTTCATCACCGTGTCCGTCCTGTCACCGAGCATCGCGGTGTTCATCGTCGGCTCCGACGTGATCCGGCAGGTGGGCACGGGCGTCTTCCTGTGCTTCTCCGCGGCGGCCCTGTTCGGCGTGGCGATGTCCTGCGTCTACGGCGAACTCGGCTCCGCATTTCCCGGCGCAGGTGGCGAGTACACCATCCTCGGGGGGTGGTCGGACCGAACTGGGCGAAAGGCGTGCTCGGCCTGAACCTGCTTGGCTTCAGCATATCCCTTGCACTGTCCGGGTTCGGCGTCGCCACCTACCTCGGCGCAATCCTGCCGGGGCTACCCGCAAGGCCTCTGGCGGCGGTCATGGTGCTAATTGTGGCCGGCATCGCCGTCCTCGACATCAAGGTAGGTGCGGTGGTCACCGGCGGCTTCCTGCTCGTCGAGTTGCTGGCGCTCGTCGTTCTGACAACTCTGGGCGCCCGGCACGCGCACCAGCCCTTGTCTGCCCTGCTGCACCCCGTCGTCGCCACGGCCTCTGGCCTGGCCCCGCCCACCTGGGCTGGGCTGGGTGCAGCCACGGCTGCAGGCATCTACGCCTTCAACGGCTACGGCGCGGCGATCTTTTTCGGCGAAGACATGCGTGATCCGGGCCGCAACCTGGCGCCGGTGGTGCTCCTGGCATTGGCTGCCGGCGTCGTGATGGTCATGCCGCCGATCGCCGCCGTGGTCCTCGGCGCGCCGGATCTCGGCCGCCTCTCCGCGTCTGCGGCGCCGGTTGCCACGTTCATCGCACAGGTCGGCGGCCGCAACCTCGCCCGCCTCATGAGCCTCGGCGTGGCGCTTGCCGTGTTCAACACCATGATCGCCATCGCGCTGATGGCCGGGCGCCAGCTCTACGCAACAGGGCGCGACGGGCTTTGGCCCCGCCCGGTCAGCAAGGCGCTCGCCGCCACCCACGCGCGCTGGGGCTCACCCTGGGTGGCGACCCTGGTCATGGGTGGAAGCGGGCTGTTGAGCTGCCTGCTTGATCCACACACGCTGGTGCTGATCCTGGGCAACAGCAACGTCGCCACCTACTCCGGACTGTGCCTGGCGGCGCTGCACGGCCGGCGAACGGGCGTGAGCGGCGCCGCCGCCTGGCAAATGCCCGCCTTTCCGGCGCCACCCGTGCTCGGGTTGCTGTTCCTGCTCGCGGTCGTGGTCTTCGACCTGTTCGACCCCGCTGGACGCGCCGGTCTCCTCGTCACCGCCCTGACCATCGGCGCCTCGCTCCTGGTTTTCGCGCGCTGAGGTAGCAAGCGTGCGATCCGTGCACTGTGGAGCAATCACGATGGCTTCATGTCAAACCAGCGGCCCTTCGGCGTCCGGCAAGGATAGCAAAGCCTTCTTTTCTGAAGAGAAGAAGCAAAAGACTTTTGGTCCTGCTGTCGCGAAGGTTTTGCAGCGCGCGCTCAAGGGAACAAAAGTTTTTTGGTTTTTTTCATAAAGAACCGCTTGCCTTGCCTCTCACCCGGCGAGAGGAAAAGCCGCGGTGACGGCGCCTCGCTGCTAATGACAGCCAACCCGTGTTCCGGAACCGGCGTCGGTTATGTCGCAGCTCGACACGTCGGACGGGAGAGCCAACGTCTGGACCTCCTTCGTCCCGCTGTAGACACAAACCATGTTGAAAGGCCCACCGCCACCCGTCCCCGCAGCCCCGCCCAAGTCGAAGTTGCCGTGCACCGGCATCAGCTCGCCCTTGCCGGACGCAGGCCCGTGATAGACACGGGCGCCGGAGAGCGGGTGCACGTCGTCCGACACGGTTATCGTCAACGGGCAACTCACGCGCACTGCAGCCGACGCAGTGGCCGTGGGCAACAGAAACAACACAGCGACAAGTCTATTGGAAGGCATGGTATCGGTTCCCGTTCGTGGACCACACGGTCACACCCGCGATCATCTACAAAGTAACGCAAAATCTGCAAGCCGTTCAGATGTGCTCGGAAAACCAGCATCCAGGGCGCGGGCCGCTCCAGGTTGAATGTCGAGGACGTAATCTTCGCAATTTGGCAACAATAAACCCGTTGTTCTCGGAGTCCGAGAAGAACGGCCAGCCCGTTTTTGAGAAAAGCCGCAAACAATTCTTATCCAATGCTGTCGCGGACTCTCCCACACGGCGCGCACCAGGGAGCAAAAGTTTTTGGTTCTTTTTTTCAAAAAGAACGCTTGCCTTGCCCAACTCATCCACCCCGCACAGCCGTCGCAAGTTTTCTCCCTTTGCTCCGCGACCTCCGAGCTTTCGACGCGACGCGCGCCACGCGGGGTGGCTTACGCAGTCGAGCGCGCTGCGAGGTCGCTGCACGGCGCCGTTCCCCACTGACCAAGGCCGACGCGCAAACGACGTCCAAAACCGTCACCCCCAACACCATCACGAAGGCGACCTGGGCCGCGTTCCGCTGCCTGTTGCGCGCGGACAACGCGGGCACCAGCACGGCCAAGTCCAGGATGTCGCCTGCAACCCGCAGCAATGGCCCTGCGGCTTTGTCCGGCGTGGCAAGCATCGTGACGCCGGTGGCGATCTCGCGGAATCCAAAAGCGCGAACCAGCCAGCCCTTGCCGAACAGACCGAGTGTCCGGGCCAGTCCGCGCGGCATGGCCGTCTCCGTCGCACCAAGGCCGAGGCTGAACCATCCGAGGTATCGGGACAGCATCAAAACGTTCATCGCTTTCTCTCCTACAGCCAGCGTATTACTCGGGCGCCAGGCCAGTGCCGTGCGCCTCTACCTGCAGGCATCGGCGCCACCGACTCCTGCCCTGCCCAAAACACCGCGCCACTAACGCATTCTGAACCACAAGCACGCTCGACCGTCGTTGACCAGCCAGTGCCGCCCAGGTGCGAGCGCAGCTTGCCTCACCAAACCGGCCAGGACAGGGGATCTGCAGCTTCAACCGGACGGTTCGGCCGCCGGTGGCACACCGGCGCCGGACATCGCGCCTAACCGGCCGCCTTAGCATGTGTCGTGCCGCAATCGCGTTCTTCACAACGGCGTGCACGCGCCGGTGCCCAAGTCGTCCGCCACGCGTTGCGTGACGCGCGCTCGACACAACGGAGAACAGCATGAAACTCTACTGGGGCCCTCACACCTGTGCCATCGGCACCCACGTCCTGCTGGAGCAGATCGGCAAGCCTTACGAGGCGGAGAAGATCGACGTTCAGGGCGGCGCCACCGAGGAGGCCTGGTTCAAGGCGATCAACCCGAAAGGCAAAGTGCCCACCCTCGTGCTCGATGACGGACGGGTGCTCACCGAATTCACGGCGATCGGCACGTGGCTCGCGCGTGCCAACCCCGAGGCCGGGCTGTTGCCGAGCGAGCCGGACGAGGAGGTTCGGGCACTGTCGATTACCGACTACGCTGTCGGCACGGTTCATGGCCAGGGCTTTGGCCGCGTCTTCCTGCCTGCCAAGTTCGAGCCGCAGGACCCGTTGCACCAGGGGCTGGGGTTGGGCCGAGGCTCGGTGAAGCGTCAGGGCGAGGCGATGGTTGCCGAAGCCTTCGATATCCTCGACAGGGAGATGTCCGGGCGTGACTGGGTTGCGGGCGAGCGTCCCGGCGTGGCTGACGCGGCGCTGTTCTACGTGACCAGATGGGCACCCCAGCAGGGCATCGACCTGCCGTCCAACCTCGCAGCCCATTTGCGCCGGATGAAGCAGCAGCCGGCGGTTGCGCGGGTGATGGCGGTCTGGGGCGAAAGCTGACGGAACGGCCCGGCCGACGTGGGTCGGGCTCGCCTCACTCCAAACGAGCGCGCGACCGGAGAGCAGGCACGTCCGCGGCAACGGCATGGCCCGCAGGTGCACCCGCGCATCGGCCAGTGAAGGGCGAAGCAAGCGGTTCTTTTTTGAGAAAGAATCAACAAACTTCTGTTTCCTCAGGCACGCGCTGCAGAAACCTACGCGACAGCAGGACCAAAAGTTTTTTGCTGCTTTTTTTCAAAAAAGCAGGCCTTGCCCTCCTTGCCGGGGTTCGAAAAATCAAGGGATCCTGATATCAGCCGTGCATCCTCCGGCGGGCTCCTGTCACCATCAGCCGTGCCGCGGAGGGCGCCATCGTTCCGCAATCCCTTTGGCTCAATCGAGCTAGTGCGCGGGCGGCCTGCCTGACACAGGCGTGCCATTTGTTTTGACATAGTTTCAATTAAGTGTTGCAAGCGCAATAAATCGACATCTATATGGGCCCGCAAACACGTGGACCGGTGAACATCGCCGGGCACGCAGAGGGTTGAGGGACATATCCTGATGTCGATCAGTGTGCTGCAATACGACCTTGTGGTGAACGTCTTCTCGTTCACGATGTCCGCAATGGGCGCCGCCGCCGCGTTTGCCATGCTGCAACGTCAAGAGGTGCTGCCGCGCTACCGGGTGGCCGTCGTCCTCGTCGCACTTGTGCCTCTCGTGGCCACGTATAATTACTACCGGCTGTTCGAGGCCTGGCAGATGGCGTTCAGCGTGAGCAACGGCGTTGTTACGTCCACAGGCCGGGCGTTCAACGACACCTACAGGTCCGCGGACTGGTTGGTCACCGTGCCGATGCTGGTCGTGGCTCTCGTGCTCGTCCTCGACCTGCCCGCGCGGCAAGCCAAGCTGCGCTCCCTGGTACTCGGCATACAGGCCGCAGAGATGATCCTGCTCGGCTACCCCGGTCAAATCTCCACCCTCGCCTCCACGCGTTGGCTTTGGTGGGGCGCTGCCATGGTGCCGTTCGCCATCATCGTGCAGCAGCTCTACGGCGGCCTGGCCAGCGCAGTGGCCGCACAGCCGGCGCAGGTGCGCGGCCTCGTCACCCTGGCGCGTTTCGTCACCGTCCTGACCTGGTGTTTCTACCCTGCGGTATACGTGCTGCCGCTGATAGGCGTCACCGGCACCACAGCGTTCATCGCCACCCAGCTCGGCTACGCCGGCGCCGACCTTGCCGCGAAAGTCGGCTACGGTTTGCTGATCTACGCGATTGCAGCACGCAAGTCCGAGATCGCCAATGACGGTGTGCTGCGCGCCAGCCAGCCGGCACGACGGGCGGCGTAGGCAGACAAAGGCCCGGCCGTTCGCAGAAGGACGCGTGCGATGATCGACGCAGACATCGTCGTGATCGGCGGCGGGTGCGCAGGCCTGTCGCTGGCGACGCTGCTCGCACAGCAAGGCAGCAGCGCACCCGGCGTCCTCGTGCTCGAGCCGCGTGCCGAATACGGCAACGACCGTACCTGGTCGGGCTGGCGTGCGGCAGAGCACCCTTTCCTGTCCTGCGTGCGTGCGAGCTGGTCGCGCTGGGCGGTGTCCTACCAGCGGCGCGACGTCGTCCGGACCGACAGCCGGCTGCCCTACGACACGATCCCTGCAGACAGGTTCTACGACACCGCGCTGGCCGCCGTCGCCGGGTCGGACAAGGTCCACCTCCACCGCGGCGTCACCGCGCTGCAGGTGGACGAACATCCGGACCGGGTCAGCGTCACCACCGACCAGGGCCAGCTCTGCGCAAGCCTGGTCATCGACACCAGGCCGCCGCCCGTCGCGTGCGCAGACGGCCTGCTGCAAAGCTTCATCGGGCTGGAAGTGGAAGCCGAGCGCGCCTGTTTCACCCCCGACACGGTCGGGTTGATGGCGTTCGAGGAGTCCTGCTCGCAGGCGATCACTTTCGTCTACACGCTGCCCTTCTCGCCCACGCGCGCGCTGATCGAGCTCACCCACATGTCGCCGCGCCCCTTCGCCCTGCTGTCGCGCACGCAACTCGCAGACATGCTGCGCGAACGGCTGGGGTGCGACTTCGCCATCATCCGCGAGGAGACCGGCTGCCTGCCGATGCGCCCGCCCGCACCGGCCAGCACCACAGCGTCCCGCCTTATCCGCCTTGGCACGCCGGCCGGCGCGCTCCGGGCGTCCACCGGCTACGGGTTTGCCAACATCCAGGCCCAGTGTGCGCAGATCGCAACCACGCTGCGCAGCGGCACGGACGCGGCGATCGGCTGGCAGGCGCCGCTGCCGCCCGCCTGGATGCAGGCGATGGACCGCATGTTCCTGCGCATACTGCGCCGCCGGCCAGAAATCGGCCCGGCGGTGCTCACCACGCTGTTTCGCCGCTGCCCGACCGGTCCGCTCGTACGCTTCCTCAGCGGCACCGGAAGCCTGATGGACGGCGGCCAGGTGGCGCTCAGCATGCCGAAACTGCCGTTCATGCGCGACCTGGCGTTCGGCACGTGATGCGCCGCGTCGTCCCTTGCGGTGCCGCGTGGCACTCCGTCGCGCTCCTGGCCGCCTCGGCCTGCGGCCTCGCTCTGCCGCGCCCGGGTCTGCCGCTGCAGCTCGCCCTCTGCCTGCCCGCAATCGCCGTCTTCGGCCTGCCCCATGGGGCCACCGACTACGCCCAGGCACGCGCCCTGTTTGCGCCGCGCCACGGCGCGCGCTGGCTGCTGCCGTTCGTCCTGCTCTACGGCGGGCTGGGCGCCTGCGTCGCAATCCTCGCCTGGCAGGCGCCCGTCCTTGCCCTGATGGGCTTCGTCGCGGTCGCCACCTGGCATTTCGGCGGCGAAGACGCACACGCCCTGGACCTGCCTGGCGGTTTCGCTGATCGCCTGACGTTCGGCATGCTGCCGGTCTGCGCGCCGGCGCTGTTCTGGCCGGCCCAGACACAGACCATCGTCTCGCTCATGGGCGTGCCCTTGCAGGCCGCCACCCTGCATCGGGTCGCTGTCGCAGCGCTCCTCGTCTGGGCGGCGTGCGCGCTACGCACCCTCGCACGCGCGACCGGCCGGTCCGCGCGCCTTGCCGGCGAACTCTGCCTGACCACACTCCTGCAAGCCGCACAGCCGCCGCTCATCGCCTTTTCCATCTGGTTCTGTGCCGTCCACGCTCCGCGCCACATGGCCACCCTGCCGCCTGCGCTCGCCGGACGGGAGCGGCTGGCGGTCAGCGCCGCCGCTGTGGTGCTGATCGCGCTCGCCACCTGGACAATACGGCCAGAGGCCGCCGGCCTGCAGTGGCTCGGCGCCAACGGCCTGTTCTGGGGCTTGGCCTGCCTCACCCTTCCGCACGTGGTTCTCTCCGCCCTGGCCGGCAGCAGCCACGTCCCGACCGCATTTCAGGAGCACCACGCATGACCGACAGACACGGACGCTGCACCAACCTCGAGCTCTGCTCTGCGGCCGTCTCGCAACGCACGGTGACGCTCGCCAGCAACGTCGCCTTCGTCTGCCCGAATTGCGGCGAGAGGCTGGAGGAGATTGCCAGGGCCGCGCCGTCCGTGCGCAAGAACCGCGCCGTGCTCGCAGTCCAGGCTGCGGTGATCCTGACTGCCGGCGCCGGGCTCGCCTACAAGCTACTGATCGCCGGCGTCTCGAACGCCGACAGCCCCATCGTCACCGCCGAAAGCCTCGCCGCCGCTGCGCCCGCAACCGCCCCGGCGCCAGCCGCGGCGATACCGGGTCCGATGCCGATGCCAGCGCCGACGCAGGGCCTAACCCCGATACCGGCCATGGCGTTGACCCCGGCCGCACCCGCCACCCAGGCCACGCCCCTTCTGCAGATGGCCGGGTCCGACGTGGTGGCAGGTGGACTGGCCCGCCGGCTTGCCTCCGGATACCTCGCCCTTATCGGCGATTCCGACATCACCGCCCAGCCAGGCGAGGGTAGCAAAACCCTCTCGATCATCGGCAACCAGGCCGGCCAGCACGAGGCGGTGACGATCGCAGCCGGCAGTTCTGCCTCGGGCTTCGCAGCCCTTATGCGCGGCACCGCGGACCTCGCCATGTCCGTCCGCCCGCCCACCCAGGACGAGGTGGAGCACCTCGCCAGCGTGGTCGACCTCACCAGCCCAGCCAACGAGCACGTGGTCGCCGTGGACGCTGTCGTCGCCATCGTCAGCCCCGCCAGCCGCCTCGCTACCCTCACCGTCCCGCAACTGCAGGCGGTGTTCACCGGCAAACTGCGTGACTGGTCGCAACTCGGCTCGGCTCCAGGCCAGATCCACGCGGTGATCCAGAATAGTGCCGACGGCAGCACCGACAGCGCCGCCGACCTGGTTCTCGGCGGCGCTCCGGCCGCCGCCAGCATCACCCGCGTTGCCAGCGAGGCAGACGTCGCACGACGCGTCGCCTCCGACCACCTCGCGATCGGCCTGGTCTCCCGCGGCCACGAAGGCACCGCGCACGTCTTGGCCATTGCCGCCCCGGGCGCCGCACCCATCGAAGCCACCGACCTCACCATATCGACGGAAGATTACCCGCTCACCCGGCGCATCACCCTTTACGGAGGCTCGGCGAGCGGCAACGCGGTCGCCCGTCGCTTCGTGGACTACGCCGCCTCCGCCTCCGGCCAGGCCGCGGTGGAAGCCGCCGGCTTCACGGCGCTAACACTCCGTGCGGCGCCGGTGGCCGTGCCCACAACCTCGTCGGACCGTTTCCGCGCGCTCACCGCGGACACGACGCGGGTGTCGGTCGACTTCCGCTTCCAACCCGCCTCGATCGCGCTGGACAGCCGGGCCGCGCGCGACATCGACCGGCTCGCCGCGTTCCTGCGCGCGCAACACGCGGACGGCGCCCGGCTGGTCCTGGCCGGCTTCGCCGACGCGTCCGGCTCGCAGTCTAGCAACCAGGTCGTATCGCAGCGCCGGGTGGAGGCGGTGGTCGCCGCACTGTCGAAGTCGGGTGTGGCACCGGGTCGCGCCGTGGCGTTCGGCTCGGAGCTTCCGGTGGCCGACAACGCGACACCCGAGGGCCGTGAGCGCAATCGGCGCGTCGAAGTGTATCTTGTGAGGGAGTGACGAGACAGGCCGGAAGCAAGGCCTTCTTTGTCGAGAAAAAGGAAGCAAGCTTTTGCTCTCGCCGTCGCGTGAAGCTGAAACGACGTGCCTCAGCGACGCATGCCGACCGAGCACAGATAGGCAGTGCTTGCTTTGTCAGCGAAAGCATCACCATTTCTGGTCATGCTGCCGCAGAAATTTCTACAGCGCGCGCACAAGGCAACACGATTTTTGGTCGACAGACTCAAGCCTCGTAGCGAATCTCTCGGCGCTCGGAGCTTCCCGGGCGCTACCTTCTCCGGCTTTCTTCGATGTCAGCGCTTTGTTCGGCCGTCCGGCCTGCTCAAGGCTCGCGTAAGCGACCGCCGGCGGCGGCTTGGCCTTACAGGCCGGACGGTCATCGCGCGTCGAAGATAGTCGCCATCCCCGTCGGGGTGTTCGCTCCGAAGATTAAGTCCACCGTCCTCTTCAAAAAGACGCACTTGCTGCCTGTCAACGGTCGAAGCTTGGCACGCCTGGTATCGATCGGCGGCTATCCGAACACTGCGTCAGGTGACCGCCTTCCTCGTCGCTATCCGGCTTGCCTGCTCGCCCCGCCCTTCATCAGCTTGGGAAACATCACGAGGATCTCCTCCGCGCGCGGCACCCGCCCGTTCACCTCGAGGAAGTCGTAAAGGAAGCGTATGTAGGCTTTCCCCATCGCGCGAGTGAGCGTGCCGGCGATGGCGGCGTTCAATACGCCGCCGATCACCGATCCTGGACCGGGGATGAACTTCAGCGCGCTGCCGACGGCCCAGCGCCCTGCGAGCGTGGCGGCCAGACTGCCCATGGTTGCAGTAACAATCTGCAAGGTTTGCTGTTTGTCCAGGTTGAGGTTGAACGCGCTCGAGATGCCGATCAGCATCCCCGCCTGTATCGGCAACAGCGTCAGCACGTCGGCGAACGGAATGGGGATCACCGACGCGGCGCAGCGGCGGTGACTGCAGCCATGACGAACTCGTCGGCCGCCGACTTGTTCAGCTCCCGGCTTACCTTTTGTGCCGCGGCGAACGCGGCCCGGTGTGCCTGCGGCAACACCCGGTAGGTCGCCGAGACCAGGTTCTCCAGACCAAATGCCGGCGTGCTTCGGCGCGCGAGCGCCCGCACCGGCGTGACCGCTTCGTAGTGCGCCTGCTTCTCGTTCATCACGCGTGCTACGATCTGCGGAAAGTCCGGGTCTTCGTCGTCCTTCGTCAAAACGATGATGACCGGGATGTTGTAGCTGTTGAGCAGGCGCACGGTGCTGATCTCGCAAGGCTGCACACGGCTGCTCGGTGTCGAGATGCACACCCAGGCGATGTGAAGCTGATCGCGCGTGTCGGCTTCGCCGCGGCACCGCTCGATCTCGGCGCGCATGTCCGCGACGGTGCTGTCGTAATCCTCGGCCTCCAATCCCTTGGTGTCGAGGATACGCAGCGGTATTTTGTCCGAGCTATACCAGGCGGCATACTGCGTCACCGGCATACCCGCCGCGGTGGCGGCAAAGTCTTCCCCGAAAACGTTGTTGATCAGCGTGCTCTTGCCCACGCCGGTCTGCCCGGCAACCAGGATGTTGACCCGGCCGATGCTGCGCAGATGTTTCGAGACCTGCGCCAACACCAGCTGCGGATCTAGAACGTCCGGCGCGCTGGCGAGCAGGTTGCGCTCCGCGTCAGGCAAGACCACCACGCCAGCCAGTCCGGGCAGCGCCGCACCGCCCGGCAGGGCGTCCACCCGCGCCGGCGACACCGCCGGCTCCTGCTCGGACTCCTCGATCCCTCCCCAGCCTCGGGCGAGAAGCTCGCTCTTGAGCCAATCCAAGTCGCTGGCGTCGTGGTCCAGCATGGTCATCGTGCCTCTGTCTATTCGAGTTCAATACGAAACCATTATATAATGCGGCAACGCAACACGAACCAGTGATACAGCACGAATGTTTCTTGTGTGAGGTTTTCGGGCCACGTCTGTCATGGCGGGTCTGGCTCGCAGGCCACGTGTGGCGCGCTGGTAGGCATAAGGAAGCGGTTCTTCTTGAGAAGAAAAACCGAAAAATTTTTGTTCCTGAGGCGCAAGCTATGGGAGATGCCGTGACAGCACTCTTGGCGGCTTGGATTCACGAAAAGCTTGATCTTCCCTTCAGGGCGATCGCAGTTTCCATCTCCAACTCCAGACACCTCTGCGCGCGCCTGAAATCCTCAGGCTTTATGGGGAAGTCGTACCTCACAGCGTGCGGTTTGGTGTAGCCGGAACATAGCTGAGTGATTTTCCAACGCGGCGGCAAGGCTCGATTGAATGAAGCCCAGCCAACCGGCTCCAGGTCGGTTGCACCGAACATGGACTCGGTCAGGTAATCCGGCATTGCGCCGAACAGGAACGTCGGCGTCGGCGCCAGGCTGTGTTCGCGCGCAGCCACCCCGATGTAGCGCACCGATTTCAGTGATCCTGGCCATGTGCGTCGATGTGACAGCCTCGAACTCCAGCCATCCTGCCTGTTTTCAACTCGGCGATCTCATCGCGCACGGCAATCGTGGTTCACTAGTTGCAGCTTCAAGACAGCAAGGCCAATTTTTTAAAAACAGCAAAAAAACTTTGGCTCTGCCGTCGCGAAAGTTTCGGCAGCGCACCCAAAAAACCAAAAAAGTTTTTTGGTTCTTTTTTTCAAAAAAGAACCGCTTGCTTGCTTCTTTATCACCGCCCAACCAAGAAACCCCGCCCCGTCCTCAATGCGATCCGGACGCTTCCCGCAACCGCGAGTCCGTCCACCCCACCGGCGGGGTCGCACCCGGCAGGTTCACCTCGGTGGCCGCCGGCCCGTCACGGCCGACCACGCTCACAGCAACGGTCGCACGCACGATGCGGCACCCCGTCGGTTCCGGCGCGAAACCGCCACCCAGCCTGGCCGCGACCGCCTGCTGATGCTGACGCAACTGCGCCTCGGTGGCGCACAGCAGGGCACCGGGATCCAGGCGCTGCCGCGGATCCGGCTGCCCCTTGATCTCCGGCAACGGCGGCGGCAGGTCGGCGGCGTGGTCGTTCTTGCCGGAACCGCCGCCCCGCCCGCCGCCGCCCGATATCTGCGCCGAAGCGGCACCCGCTACGCAGAGCACAGCCAAACCTGTCACAAGAGCCCGCTTCATGGTTCTAACCTACCTCTGGTTCGGCTGATCGGCAGGAAGAAAGGCCTTCTTTTTTGAAAAAAAGAAGCAAAAAACTTTTGCCTGCGCTGTCGCGGATCGCTGAAACGACACGCCTCCACGACGCACACCGAACAGGACCAAAAGTTTTTTGGTTCTTTTTTTCAAAAAAGAACGCCTTGCTTGTGCCCCAGACAGAGTCCCGCTAGCGCTCCAGGCCAGATGCCAGACGACGTCCCAGCCCAGGCAGAGCTCCAAGCCCTGCGCGCCGAATGTGCCCGGCTCGCCTTGCTGGCCGAGCAATCCGCCGCCAGCGCCGCGCTGCAAGGCATGCGTGCCGGCGGCCAGGGCGGGCAAGCCCACGCCATGCGCCTGCAGGTGCAAGCCATGCGCGCAAGCTTTTTCTGGCGCCTGACGCTCCCACTGCGCGTGGCGGTGGACCTCGCCCGCGGCGCTCCGCCAACCGCGTCGGCCGAAGCAAGGCTGTTGCGCCACGGCGCCGGCCTGATCCGCCGTGACGGCCTGGCTGCAGGCTGGAAGACCCTGCAGGACTACCGGCGCCGACGCCGTGGCTTTGCCGCCGCGCAGCACCCCGCCCCGCCGCAAGCCGCCCTCCCCGAAGCCCAACCCCGCCTTATGCCGCTCCCGTGCGAGGTCCTGGCACCCAGCGTTCTGATCGTGGCCGAACTCACCCTGCAGCAATGCGCCAAGTACCGCGTCTGGCAGAAGCAGGAGCACTTCGCCCGCCTCGGCATACCATGCCGGGTGGTGGACTGGCGCCGCACGGACGAGTGCCTCGCCGCCGCCTCGCTGGCCACCCAGGCGATCTTCTACCGCGTGCCGGGCTACCCCGCCGTGCTGGAGATGATCGCGGCCATGCACCGCCTGCGCCTGCCGCTCGCCTGGGAAGTCGACGACCTGATCTTCGACGCGCCGCTGTTCCTGCAGAACCGCAACGTCGACTCGCTGGAGCCGGAGATGCGCCAGGGCATCCTCTCCGGCGTGGACCTCTACCGTGCCGCCATGCTGGCCTGCGGCGCCGGCATCGCCAGCACCGCGCACCTGGCCGACGTGATGCGCACCGCCGGCCTGACCGACGTCGCGGTCGTCGAGAACGCGCTCGACTCAGAAACGCTCCGTCTGGCGACAGACCTGCGCGCCGCCCGCGACACGGCCCCCGCACGCGACACGCTGCTGATCGGCTACGGCTCCGGCACCAAGACGCACGACGCCGATTTCCGCCAGGCAGTCCCTGCCCTGCTGCGCCTGCTGCGCGCGCGTCCGGACGTGCGCCTGCGCATCGTCGGCGAGCTGACACTCCCCGCGGAGCTGGCCGCCATGGGTGCCCAAATCGAGCGCTTGCCGCCGGTCCCCTTCTCCCGCTACCTCGCCCTGCTCGCCGAATGCGACGTCAGCATCGCCCCGCTCGAGCCCACGCTGTTCAACGATGCCAAGAGCAACATCAAGTTTCTCGAGGCGGCCATCCTCGGCGTGCCCTCGGTCTGCTCGCCGCGCGCCCACTTCACCGACGCCATCGCCGACGGGGAAACCGGCCTGCTCGCCGAGGGCGACGAGGCCTGGTTCGACGCGCTGAACCGGCTCGCTTCAGACCCCGCGCTGCGCACGCGCATCGGCCAGGCCGCGCTGCATGCCACAATCGATCGCTACGCCCCCGAAGCGGTCGCCCGCACCCAGGTCGCCCCGTTGCTGCTGCGCGCGCCCGACCGCAGGCCGGCCCGTGACCTGCGCGTCCTGTTCGCCAACATATACTACGCACCGCGCAGCTATGGCGGCGCCACGCTGGTGGTCGAGGAGATGGCAAGCCGCCTGCACGCGCGCGGCGATACCGACGTGCACGTCTTCACCGGCCTGTCGCTCGACGACAAGGTCCGTGCACTCACCCGCACCGACCGGGACGGCATCACCGTCTTCGCCGTCCCCACCGCGGAAGGCGACACCGTCGGCACCTTCGACGACCCCGCTTGCGGCGCCGCCCTTGCCGAGGTGTTGGACGCGGTGCAGCCGGACGTCGTGCACCTGCACGCCATCCAGGGCCTCGGCGCCAGCCTGGCCCTGGCCTGCGCCAAACGCGGCGTCCCCTACGTCATCACCCTGCACGACGCCTGGTGGCTGTGCGACCGCCAGTTTATGGTACGCGCCGACGGCACCTACTGCTTCCAGACGCATATCGACCTGCACGTCTGCCAGAACTGCGTCCCCGCGGCCTACCATCTCGAAGGCCGCGCCAAGCTGATGCACGCGGCCCTGCGCGGTGCCGCACTCCTGCTCTCGCCCAGCCAGTCCCACCGCGCGCTCTACCTCGCCAACGGCATCGCACCCGCCCGGATCGAGGTCGCCCCCAACGGCGTACGACTGCCCGCCATCCGCCGCCCGCGCACCCCGGGCGCACAACTGCGCTTCGCGTATGTCGGCGGCAACGTGGACGTGAAAGGCTACACGGTCACCCGGCGCGCCTTCGAAGCGCTACACCGCGCGGACTGGGAGCTGATCCTGGTGGACAACACGCTGAACCTCGGCTTCTCCAGCGTGAACGCGGCCAATTGGCATGTGCGCGGCCGCCTCTCCGTGGTGCCCGCCTACGCGCAGGACGGCATCGACGCCTTTTTCGCCGGCATCGACGTGCTGGTGTTCCCCTCCCAGTGGCAGGAGAGTTTCGGCCTGACCGTGCGCGAGGCGCTGGCCCGCGACGTGTGGGTGATCGCAACCCAAGGCGGCGGCCCGGCCGAGGCGATCGCGCACGGGGTCAACGGCACGCTGATCCCGCTGGATGGCAGCCACCTTGGCCTGCTCGCCGCGATAGAAAAGCTGTTGGAAACGCCAGGAAGACTGGCAAACTACCATAATCCGCATGTAGACGAGATCATGGGATACGCCGCGCAGGCGGAGGCGCTGCACGTCACTTTGAAGCGAGTCAAGAAAGGCCTTCTTTTTTGAAGAAAAGACGCAAAAAACTTTTGCGCAGACTGTCGCGGACCTCTCCGCACCGCGTACACCAGGGACCAAAAGCTTTTTGGTTCTTTTTTCCAAAAAAGAACCGCTTGCTTTCTGAGATACATCCCCAATGAACCCCATAGAAGCCCTCACCGCCCCCGAACTGGCCCCGCTCTTCTGGCGCCCTTCCCGCCTCGCCGCAGACAGCGCCTGGTTCGGCCACGTCCCTTTCGCACACTGGATCATTGGCCAGCACCGCCCCCGCAGCATCGTCGAGCTCGGCTCGCATAACGGCGTCTCCTACGCCGCGTTCTGCGAGGCCGTGCTGCGAGAGGGCGTGGACGCCAGCGCGCTCGCCGTCGACACCTGGCGCGGCGACGAACACGCCGGCTTCTACGGCGACGACGTCTACGCCGACCTCGTCAAGTTTCACGACCAGCATTACGCCGGCTTCTCCACCATGCTGCGCGCCACCTTCGACGAGGCGCTCGGCTTCGTGCTCGACGGCAGCGTCGACCTTCTGCACATCGACGGCCGTCACCGTTACGAGGACGTCTCGCACGACTTCGCCACCTGGACGCCGAAGCTTTCGCCGCGCGCGGTGGTGCTGTTCCACGACACCAACGTGCGGCAGGGCGACTTCGGCGTCTGGCGGCTGTGGGCCGAACTACGGGACCGGCATCCCTCCTTCGAGTTCCTGCACGGCCATGGCCTCGGCGTGCTTGCCTGTGGTGCGGAGGTGCAGGGCAGCGTCGCGGAGCTGTGCGCGTTGCGCGACCCGCACGCCGTCGCCGCGCTGCGCGACCGGTTCGGCCTGATCGGCGAACGCTGGATCGCCACCCGGGAGATGCGCCGGCAGCTGCAGACACAGGACCAGTTTGCCGCAGCGCTGGCCAAGACGCAGCAGGACCTGGCCGCGACCCGCAACTGGGCGGAGACGGCGCAGACCGAGGTGAACAAGCTGTTCCCGATGTGGCAGACGTTGACCGAGACGCATCGCACGGTCCGCGCCAACCTCGCCCGCGCGCGCTACGACATCTCTGCCCGCGAGCGCGAGCTGGCGGAACGCGACGTTGCGGCAGCGGCCGGGCTGACGGCTTTGCAAGCCGAACGGGCAGCGAACAGCGCCGAGCTCGCCGCGAGCAAAGCCGAGCTGGAGGCGGCCAGAGCCGAGCTGGAGGCGGCCAGAGCCGAGCTGGAGAGGGCCAGGGCGGAGCTGCGACACACCCGCTCCAGCGCCGCGCAGACGGAGGCCGCCCTTGCCGGCGCCCAGGCACACGCAGCCGCGCTCGAGGAGACGCGGGCGCGCATTCTCGGCTCCACGAGCTGGCGGCTGACGGCACCGTTGCGGCGCTTGCTCGGCGCGCCGTCCGCCCGCCTTTCTGAAAACCGGGCCTCGCCGCAAGCTGCCGCCTCCCTGCCGAACCCCAGCGACGTGCCGGCGCCCGGACAACCCGTCACCATGGCAGGGCCCGCCGAAGCGCAAGCGGCTGCCATGTCGGCCGTGCCGGCGACAGGCACGGACACGCCAGCGCCCGCAATGGCCACCGTCCCCGCAGGGGCGGCCGACGCGCCAGCGTCCTCCGCACCCGCACTTCCCGACGCGCCGCCTCGGCGCCCTCTGCTGTTCATCAGCGGCGAGGACCACACCCCCGGCACCACCTATCGGGTGGACCGCTATGCCGCCACCGTGCGCGCGCTCGGCCTGGACGCGAGCGCGTCGGTCGCCGGCCCGGTCGGCCCCGCCGAGCTCGCCGGCGCCCGCCTGGTGGTGCTTTGGCGCGTTCCCTACAGCACCCACATCGCCGGTATCATCCAGGTGGCGCACGAACAGGGTGCCACCGTCATATTCGACGTCGACGACCTGATGTTCCGCCCGGAGCTCGCCACCATCGAGGTGATCGACGGCATCCGCTCGCAGCGCTTCTCCGAGCAAGACACCCAGGAGTTCTTCCGCCTGATCAGCCGCACCCTACGCGCCTGCGACCTGGTCACCTGCCCCACCGAGGAACTGGCCCACCAGGTCCGCCAGACCGGCCGGCCGGCCACTGTACTACCCAACGGCTTCGACGCCGCCAGCCACGCCGCCGCCCGCCGCGCTCACCGCGACTGGCTCACCTACGCCGACGACCTGGTTCGCATCGGCTACGCCGGCGGCTCGCGCACCCACCAGCGCGACTTCGCCCGTGCCGCCCCGGCCATCGCCCGCGTGCTGCGCGCCCACCCGCAGACCCGCCTGACCCTGTTCCGCGACCCCTCCAGCGGCGAAGGCCTGGTGCTGATCCACGAGTTCCCCGAGTTCGAGGACCTCGCCGACCGCATCGAATGGCGCGACATGGTCCCGCTGGCCGAACTGCCCGCCGAGATCGCACGCTTCGCCATCAACATCGCCCCGCTCGAAGTCGGCAACCCGTTCTGCGAGGCCAAGAGCGAGCTGAAGTTCTTCGAAGCCGCCCTGGCCGGCGTGCCCACGGTCGCCTCACCCACCGGCCCGTTCCGCCGCGCCATCGAGCACGGCGCCAACGGCCTGCTTGCGGACAGCCAGGACGAGTGGTTCGCTGCACTGGCCCGCCTGATCGAGGACCCGGCCGAGCGCGCCCGTCTCGCCCAGGCCGCCTACCACACCAGCCTCGCCCGCTTCGGCCCGGAAGCGCGGGCCGATGCCTTTGCCCTGATGCTGGCGCAGATCGAAGGCGGCCCGGACGGTGCCGCGGCCTTCGAGCGCGTCCGCTATCGTGCCAGCCTGCCGCCCAGCGCCGCGCCCTACGTGCCCGCCAGCACTACCCTGTTCGCGCGCGACATGATGGCCGACGCCGCAGTAACCGTGATCGTGCCGGTGTTCAATTACGCGGACTACGTGACCGAAGCGCTGCAATCCGTCGCCGACCAGACGCTGCAGCGGCTGGACCTGGTGGTGGTTGACGACGCCTCCCCCGACGATTCCGGCCAGATGGTGCTAGACTGGGTGCGCTCGCACGAGCAGCGCTTCAACCGCATCCGCGTGCTCCGCCATACGCAGAACGCCGGACTGGGCTTCGCCCGCAACAGCGGTTTCGCTGGAGCGGAAACGCCCTTTGTGCTGCCGCTGGACGCCGACAACCGCCTGCGTCCCACCGCCTGCGAGAGCCTGCTGCGCGCTCTCTGCGGCACCAGCGCGGCGTTCGCCTACCCCGCCATCCAGCAGTTCGGCACCGCCTCGGACGTCTTCGGCGACCAACCCTACTCCGCCCTGCGCCTGCAGCCCGGCAACTACATCGACGCCATGGCCCTGGTGCGCAAATCCGCCTGGGCGGCCGCCGCCGGCTTCGACCACGTGCAGCACGGCTGGGAGGATTTCGACTTCTGGTGCCGCCTCGCCGAACGCGGCTTTCACGGCGTCAGCGTGCCGGACGTGCTGGCGGAATACCGCGTGCACGGCGGCTCCATGCTGCACACCACGACCGAGAAACGCGAGAACCGCGAGGCGCTGGCTGCTGACATGCAGCACCGGCATCCTTGGTTGGATCTATGCGCGTCGGTATCGTTGCGCGTGGACGCGCACAGGAACGTCTTGAGGTGACATTGAGATTACGAAACTTGGCCCATTGAAAGACAAGGCAAGCGGTTCTTTTTTGAAAAAAAGAACCAAAAAACTTTTGTTCCCTTGCGCGCGCGTGAGGGAACGCCGCGACAGCCATACCAAAAGTCTTTTGCTTCTTTTCTTCAAAAAAGAAGGCCTTGCTTTCCTTGCCTCTCCTCAGGATCACGGCTGTCGCGGTCAACTTGAACACCACGCCTCATCCCGGCGCACGTCCGGGAGACAAAAGTTTTTTGGTTCTTTTTTCAAAAAAGAACTGCTTGCCTTGCTTCCCTCCGTATCCCGCCCATCCCGCCATATGGCGCAGACTCAACCCGCCCCCTATGACGGCCGGCATGTTGGAAAAACTCCGCTTCAACGGCAGTGGCCTCATCCCCGCCATCGCCCAGCAGCACGACACCGGCGAGGTGCTGATGCTTGCCTGGATGGACCGCGAAGCTCTTCAGGAGACCATCGAGACCGGCCAAGTCTGCTATTACAGCCGCTCGCGTCAGCGGCTGTGGCGCAAGGGTGAGACGTCCGGCCAGGTGCAGCGCCTGGTGGAACTGCGCTTCGACTGCGACGGCGACACCCTGCTGCTGCTGGTGGACCAGACCGGGGTCGCCTGCCACACCGGTCGGCGGAGCTGCTTCTACTCCGCGCTGCGCCACGGCGAGGTGGTCGAGATCCAGCCCGTCACCACCGACCCGGCTGCCCTCTACGGCTGATGCCGGCCCGCACCATCTGGCTGCTGGCGGGCGAGGCCAGCGGCGACGTCCTCGGCGCCCGCCTGATGCAGGCGCTGCGCGCACAGCGTCCGGACCTGGATTTCATCGGCATCGGCGGCCCGCGCATGGAACAGGAAGGCCTGCACAGCCTGTTCCCGATGCGCGAGCTGGCGGTGATGGGCCTGGCGGAAATCCTGCCGCGCCTGCGCACGCTGAATCGCAGGCTGGGCGAAGCGGTCGCCGACATCGCGGCACGGCGGCCGGACCTTGTCGTCACCATCGACAGCCCCGGGTTCGCCCTGCGCCTGCTGTCCCGCATACGCGGCTTCGGCATCCAACGCGTCCACTACGTGGGCCCGCAGGTCTGGGCCTGGCGCGAGCACCGCGCCCGCAAGTTTCCCGGCCTGTGGGAGAAGCTGCTGTGCCTGCTGCCGTTCGAGGTGGCGTTCTTCGCCGGCCACGGCCTGCCAGCCACCTTCGTGGGCCACCCGGTGCTGCAATCCGGCGCCGACACCGGCTGTGCCGCCCGCTTCCGCGCTCGCCACGCCATCCCGCCCGACGCGCCCGTGCTGGTGCTGATGCCCGGCAGCCGCCGCACCGAGGCGCCGCGCCTGCTGCCGGTCTTCGGCCGCACGGTGGCGCTGCTGAAACGCGACTTCCCGTCGCTGGTCCCGGTGGTGCCAAGCTCGCCGGCGGTGGCCGAGGTGGTCGCCCGCCACGCTGCTGGCTGGGCAAGCAAACCGCTGATCGTGACCGAGCTCGACGACAAGCACGACGCCTACGCCGCAGCCGGCGCCGCACTCACCAAGTCTGGCACCTCCACGCTGGAGCTGGCGCTGGCGCGCGTGCCGATGGCGGTGACCTACCGAGTCAACCCGCTCACCGCCGCCATGGCGCGGCGGATGATCCGCGTGCCCCACGTGGCGATGGTGAACCTGCTCGCGGGACGCCAAATCGTGCCGGAGCTGCTGCAACAGGATTGCACGCCCGCGCGCCTGGCCGCGACCGTGCGCACGCTGCTGACGGACCACGAGGCTGCCGACGCGCAGCGTGCGGCGTTCGGACCGGTGATGGCGAGTTTGCGGTCGCCTGAAGGAACGCCCTCGGACGCGGCGGCGCGGGCTGTACTGGAACTGCTCGCCTAAAAGAGAAAGTAAGGCCTTCTTTTTTGAAAAAAAGAAGCAAAAAACTTTTGTTTCGGCTGTCGAGTAATATTCGACAAACTGCGCGCATGAACGGAAAAGCTTTTTGCGTCTTCTGTTCAAAAAAGAACCGCCTGCGTTTTCCTGTGGACGTTCGCAAAGAGTGTCTTAACCTTGCCGGCGCATAAAGCATGAACACAGCATGCGGAGCGCCAAGTGGCTACCGATCCTTGTCTGCCGTCCGAGGCGGCACCGGCTGCAAACGCAGTCGGCAGCACGGGCCACCACCACCACGTGATCCACCACGTCGTGGGCCGAATCCGTCACCGGGTGCACCATGCGCACCACCTGCCGGTCCATCACGTCCCGGCGCCCGAACGTGTCGGCGAAGCCTGCGGCAAGCATTTCGGGCCGGACCAGCCCGCCGTTGCCATCAAGACCGCTCCCGGCAACGCGAAAGCAGCGGCCGCTGGCGTTCATACTGCCACCTCGAAAGCAACGGCTGGCGGGCTCCTGGCCGGCAGCGCGAAGACGGCAGCCGGCGGTCTTCTGGCTGCCTCCGCGCTCGCGGGCAGCCTGGCGGCATCCGGACTCCTCGGAACCGCCCACCCCAACACGTCGCCCGGCCCGGCCCAGACAACGCCATCGCCCGCAGGACCGTCGGCCGTCGGAGTGTCGCTTCCTGCCGAACTGCCCGGCTACACCGGTCTTGCGAAGCATTCCATCTCGCCCAGGGCAGCCACTCCGCCCAACACAACAACGCCGCCCGGCTCGACAACACCCGGCTCGGCCACGCCGCCCAATTCGGCGACCGCGATACCTGAACCGCACAGCCTGGCATTGCTGCTCGCGGCGTTTGGCATAGTGGTGCTCGCGCGCACGCTCACCCGCTTGCGCCGGGCGTCAGACAAGCAGACCTCCGCTCGCTAAGGCCGGCTCTCCGTCCCGCGTCAGCGCTCGGCCGGACCAGCCCCACTCACGCGCGGCAGCAACCCGCACGAGGCAAGCAGCCTGCCGCTGCGCCAGATCAGGAACACGGTGGACAGCGCGCCCACCCCGGCCAGCACCCACTGCATCGGGCCGTATCCGCTCGCCGGGCCGGTGGCGAGCCTGAGGCCGCCACCGGCCATTGCCCCGGCGGCCACGTAGCCCAGCAGCGCCGGCAGCGCAGCAAACGTGCCCACCACGTAGTCGCGGGCGGAGATGTGGGTCAGCCCGAGCGCGTAGCTCGTCAACGCAAACGGCATCACCGGCGAGACGCGAAGCAGGCAGACCAGACGCCACCCGTCCTGGCCGATGGCAGCGTCCAGCTCGGCCACCCGGCCGCCCGCACGCGACGCAATGTGCCGCGCGACCCAGGGCCGCAGGAGCGAGCGTGCTAGCGCGAAGGCGATCCCGCCCCCCAACAAGGTGCCGACAGACGACAACGCGAACCCCAGCCACACGCCATAGATCGCCCCGCTGGCAATGCCGATCAGCGAGGCGGGCAGCACACCCACCACCGCCACGACGGTCTGCGCCAACGCAAACGCCACCCACCCCAAGGGACCCGCATCCCTGGCTCGGTCGCTGAGCGCGCCGACCCAATGCTCCAGCCCGCCGACACCGAACCTGGCGAGCGCCAGGCTGCCCAGGATCACCGCGCCCAGCGCCAGGCCGGCGAGCGCCTTCAGCCGGCCGCCCGAGCTTGCAGAGGCCGGCTCGAGGACCTCACCTTGCATCATCGCGGCGAGGACGCAGCGGCAGCATCCATCACCGGCAGCCGCCCGCCCTCGTCGGCCGCGAACAGCTTCGAGCGGACCACGCCGTGGCGATCCAGCCAGAGAGCGCCCGCCGTCTGCAGCACGCCGAAGCCGTAGGTGATGCTGCGGCGCAGGTTGATGCTGGAAGCCTCGGCGAAGTAGCGAGTCGGGCACGAAATCTCGCCGATCTGAAAGCCGGCGCGAATCGCCTGGGCGAGCATCTGGTTGTCGAACACGAAATCGTCCGAGCAGCGTTGCAGCGGCAGGGTTTCCAGCACGCGCCGGCTCCAGGCTCGGTAGCCGCTATGATACTCGGACAGTTTCTGCGCGGCCAGCACGTTCTCGATAAAGGTGAGCGCGCGGTTGGCCACGTATTTGTAGCGCGGCATGCCGCCGGCGAGCGCCCCTCGGCCGAGAATGCGAGAGGCCAGCACGATGTCGTAGTGACCGGACGCGATCATCGAGGCCATCGCGGTGACCAGGCGCGGCGAGTACTGGTAGTCCGGGTGCAGCATCACCACGATGTCCGCACCGCGGGCCAGGGCCGCGCTGTAGCAGGTCTTCTGGTTGCCGCCGTAGCCGCGGTTGCGGTCGTGGCGGATCGTATGCAGCCCGAGGCGGCGGGACAGCGCAGTGGTGTCGTCGCGGCTGTGGTCGTCGGTGAGGATGATGTCGTCCACCACGTCACGCGGGATCTCCGCCACGGTGCGCTCGAGTGTTTGCGCAGCGTTGTACGCGGGAAGCACGACGGTGACGCGGCGGCCAAGAAGCATGACGGCTTAAAGACTTCTTTTTTGAAAAAAAGAAGCAAAAAACTTTTGTCCCGGCTGTCGCGGACCTCTCAGCAGCCGCCCACCCCAGAACTCAAAAGTTTTTTGGTTCTTTTTCAAAAAAGAACTGCTTGCTTTCTTACTCCGCCGCAATCGCTCCGTAGCCAATCTCAGCCTTGGTCTCCAAAAACTCCCCAAACGCCAGGTCACCCCACTCGCGCCCGTTGCCGCTCTGCTTGTAGCCGCCGAACGGCGCCATGATGTCCATGCCCGCGCCGTTGATGTTTACCTGCCCAGCGCGCAACCGGCCGGCCACGTAGCGCAGCTGCGCCGGGTCCTTGCCCTGGACGTAGGCGGCCAGGCCGTAAGGCGTGTCGTTGCCGATGGCGATCGCCTCGTCTACCGAGTCGTATCCGAGGATGGCCACCACGGGCCCGAAAATCTCTTCGCGCGCGATGGTCATGTCGTTGGTGACACCGGCGAAGACGGTCGGCTTGACGTAGTAGCCGGTCTCCAGCCCCTCCGGCTTGCCGGGGCCGCCGGCGACCAGCTGGGCGCCCTCGTCGATGCCCCTCTGGATCAGCCCCTGTATTTTGGTCCACTGCGTCTCGCTCACCACCGGGCCGAGTTCGGCGTTGCCGGACGGATCGCCGACGGTCGTCGACTCGGCCGCTACGCGAGCGATTTTCACCACCTGCTCCATCACGCTGTGCGGCGCGATCATCCGCGTCGGCGCGTTGCAGCTCTGGCCGCTGTTCTGCATCACGTGCTTCACTCCGCTTGTCACCGCCTTTTGCAGGTCCGCGTCCGCCAGGATGATGTTGGGCGACTTGCCCCCCAGCTCCTGGTGCACGCGCTTGACGGTGGGGGCGGCGGCGCGCGCCACCTCGATGCCGGCCCGCGTGCTGCCGGTGAAGCTGACCAGGTCGATGTCCGGATGCGAGCTGATGGCCGCTCCCACGCCGGGGCCGTCGCCGTTGACCAGGTTGAACACGCCAGGCGGCACGCCGGCCTCGTGCAGTATCTCGGCCAGGATCTGGCCGCTGAACGGCGCTATCTCGCTGGGCTTGAGCACCATCGTGCAGCCGACCGCCAAAGCGGGCGCTACCTTGCAGGCCATCTGGTTGACCGGCCAGTTCCACGGCGTGATGAAGCCGCAGACCCCGATCGGCTCGCGCGCGATGAGCGTGGTGCCGCGCATCTCCTCAAACACGTAGGTCTGCAGGATCGCCTGTGCGGCCTGGAAATGGCCCATGCCGATGGCAGCCTGGGCGTTCTGACTGAGGCTGACGGGGGCGCCCATCTCCTCGGTGATGGCGGCGGCCATGTCGTTGTAGCGCCGCTTGTAGACGTCGAGGATGCGGCCGAGCAGCGCAAGCCGGTCCTCACGGGTAGCGTGCGCGTAGCTCTCGAAGGCGCGCTTGGCTGCGGCCACCGCACGGTCCACGTCGGCCTGCGCGCCGAGGCTGATCTGGCCGCACGGCTTCTCGGTGGCGGGGTTGATTACGTCGAGCGGCCTGGCCGTAGCAGGGTCCACCCAGGCGCCGTCGATGTAGAACTGCCGATAGTCGCGCATGTGTCTCTCCCGCCGTTCTTGATTGACAAGAGAATACGCGCGGAGGGGAGCAGTGGCCAGCGCAGGCAAGAAAGCAGTTCTTTTTTGAAAAAAAGAACCAAAAACCTTCTGACTCCGCTGTCGCGCGCTCGCCGGAAATGTCCGCGATAGCCGCGATGGATGCTTTTTGCTGCTTTTTCTCGAAAAAGAAGGCCTTGCTTCCTTCCGGGGTTGCCCGCCCCAACCGCGTCAATCATACCAAGGTTCTATCGCCGTCGGCGCCCGCCCCTGCCATTCGCCCCTGTGCAAATCGGGCGTGTCGTCCAGGGTGCCCGCCGCATCCACACGCCCAGGGAGACAGACAACATGGACGTTCGCGCCGCCGTGGCCTTCGAGGCCGGCAAGCCGCTCACCATCGAGACCGTGCAGCTGGAAGGCCCGCGCGAGGGCGAGGTGCTGGTCGAGATCAAGGCGACCGGCATCTGCCACACCGACAAGTACACCCTCTCCGGCGCCGACGCGGAGGGCCTGTTCCCCTGCATACTCGGGCACGAGGGTGCGGGCGTGGTGGTCGACATCGGCCCCGGTGTGACCAGCCTGAAGAAGGGCGACCACGTCATCCCGCTCTACACGCCGGAATGCCGGCAGTGCAAAAGCTGCCTCAGCCGCAAGACCAACCTCTGCACCGCCATCCGCTCCACGCAGGGCAAGGGTGTCATGCCGGACGGCACCAGCCGCTTCAGCTTCCAGGGCAAGCCAATCATGCACTACATGGGCTGCAGCACGTTCGCCAACTTCACCGTGCTGCCCGAGATAGCACTCGCCAAGGTGCGCCAGGACGCACCGTTCGAGAAGATCTGCTACATCGGCTGCGGCGTCACCACCGGCGTCGGCGCCGTCGTGTTCACCGCCAAGGTGGCGCCCGGCGACAACGTCGTGGTGTTCGGCCTCGGCGGCATCGGGCTCAACGTGATCCAGGGCGCGCGCATAGCCGGCGCCGACATGATCATCGGCGTCGACATCAACCCCGGCCGCAAGGCGCTCGCCGAGAAGTTCGGCATGACCCACTTCGTCAACCCAAAGGAGATCGACGGCGACATCGTACCGCACCTCGTCGAGCTGACCAAAGGCGGCGCGGACCACAGCTTCGAATGCGTCGGCAACACGACGCTGATGCGCCAGGCGCTGGAATGCGCCCATCGCGGCTGGGGCAAGTCCACCATCATCGGCGTGGCCGCCTCCGGCCAGGAGATCTCCACCAGGCCGTTCCAGTTGGTGACCGGCCGCGTGTGGCAGGGCAGCGCCTACGGCGGCGCGCGCGGACGCACCGACACGCCGAAGATCGTCGACTGGTACATGGAAAAGAAGATCAACATCGACGACCTGATCACGCACGTGCTGCCGCTGGAGAAGATCAACGAGGGCTTCGATCTGATGACGCGCGGTGAGAGCATTCGCAGCGTGGTGGTCTACTAAGGAAGCAAGCGGTTTTTTTTGAAAAGGAACAAAAAAACTTTTGTCCCCGGTGGGTGCGCGTCGTTGAGGCGTGTCGTTTCAGCAAACGGGCGACAGCGGAGACAAAAGTTTTTGCTTCCTTCTTTCAAAAAAGAAGGCCTTTCTTCCTAGCATCGCGGGATCAGTAAACATGTCCTCCACATCCTTGCAGAAACGCAGCGAAAGCCTCTGCTACGGCGGCAAGCTTGGCGTCTACGCACACACATCGCGCGAGACCGGCACGGAGATGGCGCTGTCCGTGTTCCTGCCGCCAGCGGCAGAGCGCGGCCCCTGCCCCGTGCTTTACTACCTGGCGGGCCTCACCTGCACGCAGGACACCTTTGTGCAGAAGGCCGGCGCGCAACGCCTGGCCGCCGAGCTGGGGCTGATCCTGGTTGCGCCCGACACCAGCCCGCGCGGTGCCGGCATCCCCGGCGAGGATACGGACTGGGACTTCGGCACCGGCGCAGGCTTCTACCTGGATGCCACGCAGGAACCCTGGTCGAAGAACTATCGCATGGGCAGCTACATCAACGAGGAACTGCCCGCACTGTTGGGCGCTAACTTCCCCGTCCGGTCCGGCGCCCAGGGGATCATGGGCCATTCGATGGGTGGCCACGGGGCGTTGGTCTCGGCATTGCGTTACCCTGGTAAGTGGCGCTCGGTGTCCGCGCTATCACCGATCTGCCACCCGGCAGAGGTGCCTTGGGGACACAAGGCCTTCGGCAACTATCTCGGGTCAGACCAAGCCGCGTGGCAGGAGTACGACGCGAGCGTGCTGATGGCCCGTAAGGCTTTCCCAGGCCCGATTCTGGTGGACCAGGGCACACTGGACCAGTTCCTGCAGGTTCAGCTCAAGCCAGAAGCGCTCGAGGCCGCCGCGAAGCAGTCAGGCCAGAAGCTGACGCTGCGTCGGCACGAGGGCTACGACCATTCCTACTGGTTCATCCAGACGGTTATCGGCGACCATCTGCAACACCATGCGCGGGAACTGGCCTAACCCGGGTGGCGAAACTACGTTCTACCTGATGGATTAGTTAAGCTTTCCGGTTTGGGTGAAGGTGCATCGCAGATGCGAAGCGCACCCGCCTCACCTTCCTGAAACTCCGCACCATCGACGATGGTCTATACTGATACGAGCAGCCCTAAACACTACTCCTGCGATGGCCATTGGCGAGAAAGCAAGGCCTTCTTTTTCGAGAAAAAGAAGCAAAAAGCTTTTGTCATGGCCGTCGCGGACTCCACCGCAGCGTGCGCCGAAAATTCTTGGTTCTTTTTCCATAAATGAACCGCCTGCCTATCTGCGTCGGCCAAGGTCTTGGGCGGCTGATCTAAGCGGCATTGAAAACGAGCGTTCGAACTCCGCGAGCTTCTGCCAATCCGCCGTGGCGTTCAACGTCAGCTTTCCTAGTCAGCAGCTAAGCTCCCAAGACAAGTCGACGTGCCTCAACAGCAAGAAAGCGAAGGTTTCTGGCTTCTTTCTTTCAAAAGAGAAGGCTCGTTGCCTTCAGGTCAGCACACCCATCGGTTCAAACGAACCGGTTACCGCGCCCGAGGTGATCAAGCGGATTGCCCACGTGACCACCCGTATCAGCTGGCACATCAATCCCTGGCTCGTTGACCATGTACTCCGGCTCGCCGATGTCCTGCGCCCATCCCTCGTCCGCCTTCGCGGGTGCTGCCGTGGCAAGCGCGCCGTTGACCAGGTCCGTAATCGCCGCCTGCGACACGTCACGCGCATAACCAGCCGCGTCCGCCTCTGCAAGCAACGCGGTCAACTTCGGACGAAACCAGTCGTGAGCGAGAATGTCCGGCACGTGCTTGCTCCCTTGGTCTTTCAGTTGGCGCCGAACCCTGACGACCCGGCCACGTTCGGACGTGCTAACACTGCATCTGGACCGACATGCAATATACTGGGCAACGCTTCATCAACGCGCCACTGGCGAAAGTCTGGGCCAGCCTGCAGGACGCACAGACGCTGGCTTCCTGTTTTGCCGCGCCTGGCATGGTCCGGCAAGTGCGCGAGAACACGTTCGCCGTCGCCGCGCCCATCAACGACGAGGTCGCGGTGGAAAACGCCGAACCGATGAGCGCCCTGACACTCCGCGGGCAGCGCGGCGAAGTGCATGTCACGCTGGCCGAGGAGACGCCGCAGATGACCCGGCTCGCTTACGTGCTGGAGGCACGGTCAGCCGGTTTGGACGGGCAGATCGAAGGGTTGATGGATGCGTTCCAGGAAAAAACGTCGGGGCCGAAGGAGGCCGGGGCGGATGGGTTGGCTGGAGCGCAGATAAAGTAAGCAAGCAGTTCTTTTTCGAAGAAACGAACCAGGAAACTTTCGCCACCTTGGTTGTGCCGTGCCGGATAGGTCCGCGACAGCCGCGACAAAAGCCTTTTGCTTCGTTTTCTCGGAAAAGAAGGCGCTTTCTTACTTGTCAGACTTCACGCGCACATAACCGCCAGGTGCATCCTCGATCACTGGCAACCGCCCATCCCCCGGCTCACGCGCTGCAACAAGCTCGGGCGCCTTGGCTGCCACCCACCGGTTCCAGTCCGGCCACCAACTTCCAGCAAGCTCGGCCGCGCCATCCAGCCAGGCTTGCGGGTCGGACGGCACCGCCTCGTTGATCCAGTGATTATACTTTCCGCCGTCCGGCGGGTTCACCACGCCGGCGATGTGGCCGGACGCCGCCAGCACGAAGCGCGTCTCGCCGCCGAGCAACTGGGTGCCGCGGTACGTGCTGCGCCACGGAGCGATGTGGTCCTCACGCGTGGACAGGAAATACGCCGGAACCTGAACTTTGCTCAGGTCCAGCGCCACGCCGTCCAGCGTGATGCCGTCTGGCTTGGCCAGCAAGTTCTGCTGGTACATGTGTCGCAGGTAGAAGCTGTGCATGCGCGCCGGCATGCGGGTCGCGTCCGAGTTCCAGTACAGCAGGTCGAACGGAAACGGGTCGTTGCCAAGCAGGTAGTTGTTGACCACGAACGACCAGATCAGGTCGTTGGCGCGTAGCATGTTGAAGGTGGCGGCCATCTCGCCACCGTCGAGATAACCCTGTTCCTGCATGCGTGATTCGAGCGCCTGCAGCTGCTCCTCGTCGATGAATACGCCGAGCTCGCCGGCTTCCTCGAAGTCCAGCAACGTGACGAAGAAAGTGGCCGACTTCACCCGGTCGATGCCGCGTTTGGCCATCCAGGCGAGCGTGCTGCCCAGCAGCGTGCCGCCCAGGCAGTAGCCGATGGCGTTGACCTCGTGCTCGCCGGTGGCCGCCTCGATCGCGTCCAGCGCCGCGAAGACGCCCTTGTGCATGTAGTCCTCGAAGCCGGCATCCGCGAGCGTCTCGTCGGGGTTGACCCAGCTCACCATGAACACGGTGTGGCCCTGGCTCACCGCGTAGCGTACGAAGCTGTTTTTCGGCCGCAGGTCCAGGATGTAGAACTTGTTGATCCAAGGCGGCAGGATCAGCAGCGGGCGGCGTAGCGCCTGGTCGGTGGCCGGGCTGTACTGGATCAGCTGCATCAGCTCGTTTTGGAACACTATCTTGCCCGGCGAGACGCCGATGTTCTCGCCCAACTTGAAGGCGTCCTGGTCCGTCATCCGGATGCTGAGCTTGCCGCGGCCGCGCTCGAGGTCGGTGAGCAGGTTGTTCAGGCCACGCAGCAGGTTCTCGCCGCCGGTCTCCTGCGTGCGGCGCAGCACCTCGGGGTTGGTGAGCAGGAAGTTGGAAGGGCTCATCGCGTCCATGAACTGGCGCGCGTAGAAATCCACCTTCTTTGCCGTCTTGGTGTCCATGCCTTCCACGTTGCCCACCACGTCGTGCACGTAGCGGGCGGAGAGCAGGTAGCTCTGCTTGATGAAGTCGAAGATCTCCGTCTGCCGCCAGGAATCATCGCGGAAGCGCTTGTCCTTGGCGTCCGGCTCGATCACCGGCTTGCTGTCGATGCCCATCATCCGCCGCGTGGTGTTTTGCCACAGCGTCACGTAGTCCTGCCAGAAGCCGATCTGCGCCTGCACCAGGTGGGCGGGGTTGGCGACCAGGCGCGCAGTCATCTCCAGGAAGGCGCGCCCGATGTTGAGCGGGTCCGCACTGGGCGTGGTGCGGGACTGCCGGTCCAGCCAGTCGCCCACGATCCGCTGCGAGCGTTCGGCCACGTCTGCCATGGTGCGGCCGATCACCTGCGGGTCCGACAGCCTGAAATCTGCGGTCTTCTGGTCGCCCGGGCTGGGCCCTGCCGGCTTGGAGGAAGGCGCGTTCGGGGCGGCGTCCGGCGTGCGGGTCTGTGGCATTTCCTGGTCTATCCTTTCCGGCGGAGGCGCGCCCGGGCTACATCTGCGCGTCGGTCGGAGGCTGCGGCTTTATGCCTGGTTGTTGGGGTTACGGTAGGCTCGGGTGCGCGCCGCTTCAAGCGAGGGCCGGAGCACGCCGCGTGTGGCCGTCCGCCCGGCTGGCCCTGGGCGCGTGCCTCATGCTGGCCGGCTGCGACGACCCGCTGGCCACGCCACTCGATCTCTACCACAACCTCCAGGGCGGCGAGATCGCGTCGCAGCGGCCGCCACCGCCCGGCGCCGGGCTGCCCTACCCAAAGCTCGGAACGGTCCCGCCGAAGCCGGCCTTCACCCCGCCCGCCTTCCGCAACAGCCTGCAGGCGCAGTTGCTGTCTGAACGCGACCGCACGCAGCGCATCGCCTCGGACACGCCGCTGGACAAGCTGGTGCTGCCACCGCCGCCGGGCGCGGCTCCGACGGTTCCACCGACTTCCAGTGCTGCACCGCTTTCGAATGCTCCATCACCTCCCACCTCGGCCGGCGGCCCAGCCGCCTCGTCGCCGCCCGCCACCTCGCCTTCTGCCGCGTCACCGCCGGGCGGGCTGGACCCGTCCCAGCCGGCACTAGCCCAAGCCACGCTGGCAACGGCGGACGCGCCGCCGCCGCCGCCGCCAAAACCAGCCAAGCCAAGCCCGCCTGCGCCTGGCCCAAACCAGCCCGGCGCCACCCCAGCCGACTCCGGCCCCGCCCCCGGCACGAAGCTGACCGTGGTCGGCGACGCGGTGGACACGCCGGGCCTGCCCTCCATCCCCGACGCGCCCCCGCCGCCTGCCGCCTTCGAGGGTGTGCCTGCCGAACCCCTGCCCACGCCCAGGGTCCTGCCACCGATCGCGTCGAGCACCCCGCCGGGGACACAGCTGTTCTTCCCGTCCGGCAGCGACGCGCTGCCGCCGGGCCAGACGCAGGGGATCAAAGACTTCCTTTCGCACCGGCAGAAACAGCCAATCCTGGTGATCGGCCTGGGCGAGGCGACGTCCGACACGCCGGACGGCCAAGCCTCGGCGATCTCACTCGCACTCCGGCGCGCCAAATCGGTGGCCGACGCATTAGAGGCGCAGCACGTACCTGCAAACCTAATCCGCGTCGGCGCCAATGCTTTTGGTCGCGGCGCGGTGCTGCAACTGTCATTCTGAGCGCACACGCCCGCTGGACACGCACATGACCGAAGAATTCCACCGCATCCGCCGCCTGCCCCCCTACGTCTTCGCCGAGGTGAACGCCGCCAAGGCGCGTGCACGCGCCGCCGGCCAGGACATCATCGACCTCGGCATGGGCAACCCGGACAGCCCCACGCCGCCGCACATCGTGGCCAAGCTGGTGGAAACCGTGGCCGACCCGCGCACCCACCGCTACTCCACCAGCCGCGGCATCCCCGGCCTGCGCCGCGCTCTGGCCGGCTACTACGCCCGCCGCTTCGGCGTGAAGCTGGACCCGGAGACCGAGGTCATCGCCACGCTGGGCTCTAAGGAGGGCCTGGCCAACCTGGCGTCCGCCATCACCAGCCCCGGCGACACCATCCTGGTGCCCAACCCGTCCTACCCGATCCACCAGTTCGGCTTCATCATCGCCGGCGCCTCGGTCCGCAGCATCCCCGCCCACCCAGGCGAGGCGATGCTGCGCGCGCTCGACGTCGGCGTACGCCACTCGGTGCCGAAACCCACAGCCCTGATCGTCAACTTTCCCTCCAACCCCACCGCCTACCTGGCCGACCTCGATTTCTACACCGAGCTGGTCGCCTTCGCCCGCCGCCACGAGGTGTGGATCCTCTCCGACCTCGCCTACGCGGAGATCTACTTCGGCACCGAGCCGCCGCCCTCCATCCTGCAGGTGCCCGGCGCGCGCGAGATCGCCGTCGAGTTCACCTCGATGTCGAAGACCTACTCGATGCCCGGCTGGCGCATCGGCTTCGCCGCCGGCAACGCCCGACTGGTCGACGCACTCGCGCGGATGAAGTCCTACCTGGACTACGGCGCCTTCACCCCCATACAGGTCGCCGCCACCGCGGCGCTGAACGGTCCGCAGGACTGCGTCGCACAGATGCGCGAGCTCTACCGCGAGCGGCGCGACGTGCTGATCCGCGGCCTCGAACAGGCCGGCTGGCCGGTCCCCAGCCCCGCCGGCAGCATGTTCGCCTGGGCGCCCATCCCGCAGCGTTACGCCCATCTCGGCAGCGTGGCGTTCTCCAAGCTGCTACTCAGCCGCGCGCAGGTGGCCGTGGCCCCGGGCTTAGGCTTCGGCGAGCACGGCGACGACCACGTCCGCATCGGCCTGGTCGAGAACCCGCAGCGCCTGCGCCAGGCCATCCGCAACATTCGCGCCTTTCTGCAGACCGACAGCAACGTGGCCCCCGCCCCGGCGCTGGAAGCGGCGCGTTGATCGGGGCTGCCCGGGAGCAGGCGGCAGCCAGACCGCTCTCTGTCGGGGTTGCCGGTCTGGGAACGGTGGGCGCCGGCGTGCTCCGGCTGTTGCGGGAGAACGCCGAGCTGATCACGGCGCGCGCCGGCCGGCCGATCACGGTGGCGGCGGTGAGCGCGCGCGAGCGATCACGGCACCGTGGCGTGGACCTGTCGGGGCTGCGCTGGCACGAGGACCCGCTCGCCCTGGCATCCGACACCGGCCTCGACGTCGTGGCAGAACTGATCGGCGGCACCGGCGAGCCTGCCCGCCCCCTGGTCGAGACGTCGCTGCGGGCAGGCCGCCACGTGGTGACCGCCAACAAGGCGCTGCTGGCGCTACACGGCGCAGAGCTGGCGCAGGCCGCGGAAGACGGCGGTGCAGTGCTCGCCTTCGAAGCCGCGGTGGCCGGCGGCATCCCGGTCATCAAGGCGATCCGCGAGGGCCTGGCCGGCAACCGCATCCGGCGCGTCACCGGCATCCTCAACGGCACCTGCAACTACATCCTGACCCAGATGCGCGAGCGCGGCCGCGAGTTCGCCGACGTGCTGGCCGACGCGCAGCGCCTCGGCTACGCCGAAGCCGACCCCTCCTTCGACGTCGACGGCGTGGACGCCGCCCACAAGCTGGCCATCCTGGCCGCCCTCGCCTTCGGCCGCCCTGTCCGATACACCGATGTGCACGTGGAAGGCATCCGCGCCGTCTCAGCACTGGACCAGAGCTTCGCCCGTGAACTGGGCTACCGCATCAAGCTGCTCGGCATCGCCCGGCAGACCGCTGATGGGATCGAGACCCGCGTGCATCCCTGCATGGTACCCGAGGCAGCGCCGCTGGCCCGGGTGGACGGCGTCTACAACGCCGTGGTCGTGGAAGCCGACTTCGCCGGCCGCCTCATGCTGGAAGGCCGCGGCGCCGGCGCCGGCCCGACCGCCAGCGCGGTCGTCGCCGACCTCATCGACATCGCTCGCGGACGCGCGGTCCCGGTCTGGGGCACCGGGTCAGCTTACCTCTCGGCAGCACCGTCCGTGCCGATGTCCGCCTATACCGGCGCCTACTACCTGCGCCTGATGGTGACCGACCGGCCAGGCGTGATCGCCGACGTCACCTGCGCCCTGCGCGACGCCGGCGTGTCGCTGGAGAGCATGCTGCAACACGGACGCTCGCCCGGGGAAGCAGTGCCGATCGTGCTGGTGACCCACGAGACCCGCGAGGCGAGCATGCGCGCGGCGCTGACGGAAATCGAACGGCTGGACAGCGTGCTGGAACGGCCTTCGCTCATCAGGATCGAGCATGGGTAGTGCTGGCGCCCCGCGGCATCGACATCTGCACAGGCAAGGCAAGCAGTTCTTTTTTGAAAAAAGAACCAAAAAACTTTTGCTTCCTGAAGTAGATGCTGAGGGAGACTTCGCGATAGCAGATAGAAAGGGCTTTGCTGCTCTTCAAAATAGCAAGCTTTGCTTCTTGCAGTCTCCGCAACCACCTCACCGCCCAAGTGTTCGACGATCACGCCTCAAGGAGTCCCGCACATGGAAAACCCGCAATCGGAGATGCTGGAAGTCGTCAAGCTCGACAACGGCCGCTACGCCGTGCAGGCGGTCGGCGAAACGGTCCCTAACGACGAGGCCGGAGAGTTCGAAACTCTCGCCGAGGCGGAGGACTGGATGTTTCAGCGCACGCAGGAAATGGACGCTCAGGCGAGCGACATGGACGTGCTGAAGCCGGGGCAGGGACAAGGACTATAAGCAAGGCCTTCTCTTTCGGAGAAAACGTTTCTCCCTGCTGTCGCAAACTTTCCACACGGTGGCCCCAAGAAACCAAAAGTTTTTGTTCATTTTCTTTCAAAAAGGAACCGCTTTCTTCCTTCTCACTGAATAAACGGGTTACCCCGCCGCTCCGCGCCGACCGTCGAACTCGGCCCATGTCCGCAAACAAACGCAAGGTCGTCCCCTAAAGGCAGCAGCTTGGTTTTTATCGAGCTGATCAGCGCGTCGTGGTCGCCATACGGAAAATCCGTCCGCCCGACCGAGCCGCGGAACAGCACGTCGCCAACTTGGGCGAAGCGCGCTACGGTGTTGACGAACACCACGTGGCCCGGCGTGTGGCCCGGACAATGCAGCACGTCGAACACGTGCGCGCCCACCGACACCGTGTCGCCTTCGGTGAGGAAGCGGTCGGGCGTGCAATTTTTTAACCCGGTCAGTCCGTAGGTGGCCGCCTGGGTCGCTATCGAGCCCAGCAACGCGTCGTCGCGCCTGTCTGGGCCGATGATTTCCAGCTTCAGCTTGCTGGCAAGTTCCGCGGCACCACCGGCGTGGTCGAGGTGTCCATGGGTGAGCCAGATGGCAGTCGGCTGCAACGCCGACGCTTGCAGGGCAGCGATGATTCGGTCCGCTTCACCGCCAGGATCGACTATGACGGTCTGCAAGCTGTCCACATCGGTGATCAACGTACAGTTCTGTTGCAGCGGCGTGACGGGAACAACGGATATCCTTAGGCCCGGCATCGCCACACTCCGAATAGGAACAAGGGGAAGACGTGCTCCCCCTTGTTTCTACCCCTACGCGGCCCGACCCGTGAAGGCCAGAGCATAGTCCGACCAGCACTCCGTGCGGGTCGCAGACCGGAGTTGCCCGATGTGATCGACCAGGCAACGCTCTTCGCCCTGAGGCCAACCTGTGGATGGATGACGCTCTAGACCGCCTTTTTCAGGTTCGGGCTGGCCTTGAAGCGGACCGTCTTGCCCGCCTTTACCTTCACCGGCTCGCCGGTACGCGGGTTCATCGCCTTGCGCGCCTTGGTCTTACGCACCGTGAACGTGCCGAAAGACGGCAGCGTAAAGCCGCCATCCTTCTTCAACTGCTTGACGATTGCGTCGATCAACGTGCCGGCGGCGGCGTTTGCAGCCACTCCGGTGCAGTCCGTGCTCTGTTGAATGACACCAGCGATGAAAGCCTTGCTCATAGTCCTCTTCTATCCTTTCTTAACATTCTTCAATGCGCCCCTCGGCGCGAAGCTTCGATCGACTGCCTCTCCAGGTACCACCTGCGGAGTTCGGATGGTCGCGTTAACTGCCACCCGAAAACGTCCGCCCCCATCAAGCGACTCTGGAAAACACAACCTTTCGTGATTGCAATAGCCGCTTTGGCGACGACGTGCAACACCTGCTTCGTAAAACCTTAGCACAGGTCAGCGTCGTCTCCGGCAACCCAGCGAAGCGGCGTCAAGCGCGGGGGAAAAGCAGGCTGAAACTCGCGCCCGGGTTCCAAGGACGCCTGTGGGTTGTAAAATGGATCATTTGCAATCGCCGATTGCCAGCGGTCACGCAACCGTCGAACCTCGCGCACCTCCAGGGCAGCACGCTCCCCGTGGTAATGCCGGCCCAGAGACAAAGATTCGAAATGATACAGTTCCACACCGGCTGCGTAGACGATGCGCGCGCCAGCCTGGCCCGCACGCAAACAGAAATCAACGTCGTTCAATGCGATACAGAAACTTTCGTCGAAGCCGCGCCTATCCTGCCACACCGATCGGCGAACCAGCATGCAAGCCCCGGTGACTGCCGAGACCTGGCGGTCCAGCAGGGCGATCCCGTGCGGCCCGGCATCCGAACGAACGCTTAATCGGAAGGCATTCTCGCAAAGGTTGGCAAGGCCCACGATCACGCCGCCATGCTGCACGCGGTCGTTGCCGTACAACAGGCGCGCGCCCACGATGTCGGCCTGCACAGCTCCGCCCGTGGTGAACGACACCAGCCTGCGCAGCCAATCCGGGCGGATCGGCAACACGTCGTCGTTGAGCAGCAGCAGCAGGTCACCACGTGCCTGGCTTGCTGCCAGGTTGTTGACCGCGGCGTAGTTGAACACCGGACAAGCGGCATCGATCACCCGCACAGCCGGCAAACGGCACAACGCCTTCAACAACGCAAGCTGGCGCCGGTCGGCGGGATCAACGTGCGAGACGACGATCAGTATTTCCAGGTTTGCGTAATCGGTCGTGGCCACCAGGCCGCTCAGACAGCGCAGCACGTGACGCGACCGGCAGGCAGACGGGACGATGATGGTGACGAACGGTGTGTCGTTCGCCACGCACGCCGGCGGCTTGCGCGGCGAGCCCGATACACCAGCCGGCACGTGCGTCAGTATGAACGGGATGCGCTGCATGGCGGCCGCAGGTATGCTGGCCGCCAACTTGGCGCGCGGGTCATGATCGGCCATCACCGAGGCGGCAACCGCCACGTCGGGATGCACGGCGCAGCACCCGCGCGTCAGCAGGCCGCTCTCTTTCAGCCAGGGATCTGCGGACGGCTTGAACAGCGGGTTCGTCAGGCCGTCCTGCACGTCATCGGTATCGGCGTAGACCAGCCTCGTCTCGGCCGAGCAGCGCCCGATGGCCAGGGCGAAGCATGCGGTGGCAAACGGCGCCAGCCTCTCGCCCGCGTGCAGGATGAGCAGCCACGTCCCCGGCGCACGCTGCCACGTGTCATCCTGGCCGGCACGGATGACCCGTGCAGGCCGGCTCCACTGCGTCGCCACAGAAGCAAGGCTGGCTGACTCGAGCGCTTGGGCCGGCGCCAACCGGTCCTGAGCGGGTAGCACCACCACCTCTACCGGCGCACAGCGGCCGATCGCCAGCATCAGCGCCCCGCGGTCGGCGTCGTCCCAGCTTTGGTAGAGCCTGCGCCAGACCTCGTAGGGTGGCGCCTCGCCAGCCCTGGCCGGCGCCTGTCCCAGTTCGCTGCGCACCCGGCCGGCAAGTCCCGAGCCGTCTCCACGCAGGCAGGCCGGCAGCCTACGCCACCCGAAGGCGACCAGCCGCACAGCCGCCGCAACACGCCGCAGCACGCGCAGGCACACCGCCGGCGCAACCCCGCCCGTCTCCCCCTCGGCAAAGACGGCCAGCGTCAGCCGGCTCGCGTCGCGGGGAACGTGCAGCAGCAGCGTGCGCGTGTGTCCCCGCAACGGGCCAAGGAACGCCGCGCGGACCACCTGGCCGCGTGCCTCGTCGAGCGCCGACACCCGGATCCACCACGCGCCCGGCCGGTCCAGCGTGGCTGACATCCGGCACCACTGGCCCGCCGCACCCGACGGCAGGCTAGCCGTGAAGCGGCCCGGCTCGGCAGCGGGGCAAAGTGCCAGCATGCCGGAGGCTGGCGGCATCGCGATTTGCGTGCAGTCCATCACCGGCCCATGACAAGGCCGGGAACGCTCCCAAGTGAACCGCCGGTCACGACAGGAACCCCGCCCGCATGTCCGTCTTCTTACCCGAACCGACAACGGCCGAAGCGTTCCAAGGAGTTACGTGTTGAGTCGTCGCATCGCCATCATCGGCGCAGGGCCTGGCGGCCTTTCGTCTGCAATGCTGCTCGCCAGGGCCGGTGCTGAAGTCACTGTCTTCGAAAAGGCCCAGCGCGTAGGTGGCCGGTCCGCCACGATCGACGTGACCGCACCGGTGGCCGGCCCCGCTGGCCACGGACGCACCCAGGGCCGCTTCCGCTTCGACATGGGCCCGACGTTTTTCCTCTACCCACGCGTGCTGGACGACATCTTCACCGCCTGCGGCCGCGAACTGGCGCGCGAGATCGAGTTGATCCGCCTCGACCCGCAATACGACCTCATCTTCGAGGCCGGCGGTCACATCCGCGCCACCCCGGACCTGCCACGCCTGATGGCGGAGGTCTCTCGCCTGGCCCCGGCAGACGCGGCCGCCCTGCCCCGCTTCATGGCCGACAACCGCGCCAAGCTGGCGGCCTTCCGTCCCGTGCTGGAAGCGGCCTTCCACGGCATGCGCGACCTGGTGCGCCCGCACATGCTGAAAAGCCTGCCGATGATGCGGCCGTTGCGCACCGTCGACAGCGACCTGTCGACGTATTTCAGCGACGAGCGCGTGCGACTGGCCTTCAGCTTTCAGAGCAAGTACCTGGGCATGTCGCCGTATCGCTGCCCCAGCCTGTTCACCATCCTGTCGTTCATGGAGTACGAGTTCGGCGTCTTCCACCCGCGCGGCGGCTGCGGTGCGGTGATGGACACCTTGGCGCGCGTGGCCGGCGACCTGGGCGCGCATTTCCGTCTTGGCGAACCGGTCCAGGAGATCCTGTTCCAGGGCCGTCGCGCCGTCGGCGTGCGCACCCAGGCCGGCGAAGAAACCTTCGACGCCGTCGTCGTCAACGCAGATTTCGCGCACGCCATGCAGAGCCTGGTGCCCGACCGTCTGCGCCGCCGCTGGACCAACCGCAAGCTCGCGGGCAAGAAGTTCTCCTGCTCCACCTTCATGCTCTACCTTGGTCTTGAGGGGATCGACGACGACGTAGCGCATCACACGATCTATCTGAGTGCCGATTACCGGCGCAACATCGCCGAGATCGAGGCAGGTCGCGCGCCGCCGACAGAGCCATCGTTCTACGCCCAAAACGCGTGCGTCACCGATCCGGAATTGGCACCGCCCGGCCATTCGACGATGTACGTGCTACTGCCGGTCGGCAACCGCACCGGCGCCGGCATCGACTGGACTGCCGAAGCGCCCCGGCTGCGCGCCGTAGCCCTGGACCGGCTAAAACGCATCGGCGTGCGCGACGTGGAAAAGCGCATCCGCTTCGAAAAGGTGTTCACCCCGCACGACTGGGAAACCGAACTCGCCGTGCATCGTGGCGCCACCTTCAACCTGGCGCACTCGCTGGACCAGATGCTCTGCTTCCGCCCACGCAACCGCTTCGAGGACCTCGACGGCGTCTATCTGGTGGGCGGCGGCACCCACCCGGGCAGCGGCCTGCCGGTGATCTTCGAAAGCGCACGGATCACCAGCCGGCTGATCGCGGACGACCTGGGCTTGAACGGTCACTGGTGCGCCGGCTCGGAGATGGCAGAACCTGACTACACGCCAGTTCTGGCGGAAGCGCTGTAAGAAAGGGGGTTCTTTTAAAAAAGGAACCAAAAACTTTTGCTTCCTGGGCGCACGCCTGAGGAAACTCCGCGACAGCGCTGACAAAAGTTTTTTGCTTCTTTTTTACAAAAAAGAAGCGCTTGCCTTACTTTCTCTAAGGACGACCAAACGATGCCCGACGGTCAGAACCTGCCACCCCCGTCCCCACACCCCGTCGCCGTTATCGGCGCCGGCCTCGCCGGCTTGGCCGCAGCCTGCACGCTGGCCGCCCGCGGCCACAAGGTTGTTCTGTTCGAGAAGAACGACTGGCTCGGCGGCAAAGCGGCCATCTTCGAGCAGGACGGCTTTCGCTTCGACATGGGCCCCACCATCCTGACGGTGCCGCGCGTGCTCGAGCGCATCTTCAGCGAAGCCGGCCGCAAGATGGACGAGGAGCTCGACCTGCGCCGGCTCGATCCGCAATGGCGCTGCTTCTTCGAAGACAGCTCGGTGCTCGACCTGCGCCAGGACATGGCGGAGATGAAGTCCGTCCTGGCCGCCTACGCCCCAGGCACCGAGAACGGCTACGAAGACTTCATCGCCATGTCGGCCAAGCTGCACGAGGTCAGCGAGAAGTTCTTCTTCTGGCGTTCCGTCGAAGACGTGTTCGACACCATGGACCTCAAGAAGAACATGGACCTCGCCACGTTGCGCGACGTGATGAGCCTGCGCATGGGCACCACCGTCGCCGGCCAGATCCGCCGCCGCGTGAAAGACAAGCGCGTCGCCCAAATGCTGGACCATTTCGTCCAGTACGTTGGCTCCTCGCCGTACGGCTCGCCAGCGGTGCTGTGTAGCATCGCCCACATGCAGACCAACGACGGCGTCTGGTATCCGATCGGCGGGACACGCGCGGTGCCGGTTGCACTCGAAAAGCTCGCCCGCGACCTCGGCGTCACCATACGCACCAGCTGCGGCATCGCCCACATCCACTCCGATGGCGGCCGCGCCAGCGCGGTCGAGACCGAAGAGGGCGAGCTGGTGGACGTCTCCGCCGTTGTCAGCAACATGGACGCGGTACGTACCTACCGCGACCTGGTCGGCGGCGCCCCGGCACGCAGCTTCGCCAAGCGCTGGAAGCGCGAACCGGCCTGCTCTGGCGTCGTGCTCTACCTCGGCCTGGACCGCGCCTACGAGCACCTCGCCCACCACGATTTCGTCTTCTCGCGCGATCCGGGAGAGGAGTTCGATTACATCTACAACAAGGGCGAGCCCGCCCCCGACCCCACTTGCTACGTGGCCGCGCCCTCACGCACAGAGCCGGGCGTGGCGCCCGCCGGCGGCGAGGCGCTCTACATCCTGGTGCACACGCCCTACCTGCGGCCGCATCACGACTGGACCAAGATGCTCCCCACCTACCGGGAGGTCATCCTCGACAAGCTGGCGCGAACTGCCGGCCTGACCGACCTTCGAAGCCGCATCAAGGTCGAACGCATCCTCACCCCGCAGGACATCAACGACCGCTACAGCGTGCTGGACGGCGCCATCTACGGTCTGGCGAGCCACGGCCGCATGTTCGGCGCCTTCAAGCCGGGCAATCGATCGCGCGACCTCCCCGGCCTGTACCTGGCCGGCGGTGCCGCCCACCCAGGCCCCGGCATGCCGATGGTGCTGATGTCCGGATGGATCGCCGCGGACACACTGGACGCAGACGTAGCGGCCTCCGCCCTTGCTCAATCGGCCTGACATCACGCTGGAGGCGGCTGCCGGTCCCGACCTGGCCTCCTCCGCGTGGCGTGCCGACACCGCGCGAACACCCTCTCGCGCGTTGGATCCGTCGCATCCGCTGGAACGTCGGTCAGCCTTCCTGCTTAGGCTGTTCCGCCTGTACCTGCAGATCATGTTCTGGCGTCGGTTCCACGCCGTGCGCGTCGTACCGGAGACGCTCCCGCCCTCCTATGACGGGCGCCCGCTCATCGTCTACTGCAACCATCCGTCCTGGTGGGACCCGGCACTCCTCCTGCTTGCACTGCCACGCCTGTTGCCCG
Organism: uncultured Acetobacteraceae bacterium; assembly: GCA_964242115.1. Taxonomy (GTDB): domain Bacteria; phylum Pseudomonadota; class Alphaproteobacteria; order Acetobacterales; family Acetobacteraceae; genus BOG-908. The sequence goes on from CAXSZX010000014.1 coordinate 66,845, forward strand.
GGCGGCTCGGGTTTGGGCCGATGGATGCCGCCGAGCTCGACCGCTATGCGGTCCTGCAGCGCATGGGGCTGTTCGGCATCGAGCCCGGCACTGCCCGGGGTGCGGCATCGTTCCTCCGTGTGGCGCGCGCCGGGCTGACGCGACCCGCTGCCTGCCTGGTGATCACCGCGGAAGGCGCCTTTACCGACCCCCGTGCCCGGCCGGTCCGCCTACGCGCCGGGCTCGCCCACCTGGCGCGGCGCAGCCCGGAAGCAGTGGTGCTTCCGCTGGCGATGGAGTACACGTTCTGGAACGAAAGCAAGCCGGAGGCATTGCTGCGCTTCGGCGCTCCGGTGCGCTTGGCTGCAAAAGCCAGCGTGGCAGAGTGGCAGCACGCGCTGGAGGATGGCTTGACGACGACGATGGGTAAGCTGGCATCCGCCTCGATGAGCCGCAACAGCGCAGACTTCGACAAGGTCTTCAGCGGAACCGCCGGCGTCGGCGGACTATACGATGCGTGGCGCCGGGTGCGGGCAACCATGACAGGCCAGTCGTTCGACGCGCGGCACGAGCCGAAGCGGCGATGATGGCGGCGCTGGCTTGGGCGGCGCTCGTGCTGGCAGCGCTGCCACTTTTCCTCCTGCTGGACAATTTGCGGCGTTACCGCGTACCGCCGCGTGTCGCAGGCGCGCCGTGCGTCTCGGTGCTGATCCCAGCCCGCAACGAGGCGGCAAACATCTGCGACGCAGTGCACGCGGTACTCGCGAGCCAGGGCGTGGCACTCGAGCTCGTGGTCCTGGACGATGGCTCCACCGACGCCACGCCGGAGATACTCGCCGGCATCGATGACACTCGATTGCGTGTGGCCAACGGCGGCGTGTTGCCGGCCGGGTGGTCGGGCAAACAGCATGCCTGTGCGGCACTGGCACGGCTGGCCAGCCACGACCTGATGGTGTTCGTGGACGCCGATGTTCGGCTGGCGCCCGACGCGCTGAACCGGATGGCAGGCTACATGGCCGGCCATGAGGTAGGCTTGGCCAGCGGCTTCCCGCGGCAGATCACCAAATCCTGGTCCGAAATGCTGCTGTTGCCGTTGATCCACTTCCTGCTGCTCGGCTATTTGCCGCTGGCCCAGGCACAGCGCTCAGCGTCGCCCGGCTTGGGCGCGGGCTGCGGCCAGTTGTTCATCGCCCGCCGCCCGGCTTACGTCGCCGCCGGCGGACACGCCGCCATCCGCGCTTCCCTGCATGACGGGCTGACGCTGCCGCGTGCGTTCCGGCGCGCAGGCTTCATGACCGGGCTGTTCGACGCCAGCAGCTTCGCCACCTGCCGCATGTATTCCGATTCCGCCCAGGTCTGGGAAGGCCTCACCAAGAACGCAACCGAAGGCATGGCCAAGCCAGCCGCGCTACCCGTCTGGACGGCGATCCTGGCCGGCGGCGCTGTCCTGCCGCCCGTTCTGCTGGCGGTGGCACCTTCCTGGCAGGCGGGGCTGGCCTGTGTGTTCAGCCTTGCCACGCGTCTGATCCTGGCGTGGCGCTTCCGGCAGCCTATCATCAGCGCTCTCCTGCATCCGGTGGGCGTGGCCGCCTTGCTCGCGTTGCAATGGGCGGCGTTGCTGCGCGCCGCGAGCGGTAGGCCGGCAACCTGGCGCGGGCGTGCCTACCCGGCGCAAAGCTAAATGCGCTGGCTACTGGCCACCGCCTGCCTGCTGTTCGCAGGTGCCGCACGCGCCGGCACAGTTCAGGTAAGCGTGCAGGGCGTTCGAAACGATCGCGGCCACGTGCTGGTGGCTCTGTGCAGCAAAGCCGAGTTCCTTCGGCCACATTGCGCCTGGCACGGGAGAACCCCGGCACGTGCCGGAACTGTCGTGGTAACAATCGACGACGTGCCGCCCGGGCTGTATGCCGCGCAGGCTTTCCACGACGAGAACGGTGACGGCCTGCTCAATCGAAACATTCTCGGCCTGCCAAAGGAGGCGATGGGATTCTCGCGGAACGCTCCCATGCGGCTTGGTCCGCCGCGATTCGCCGATGCTGCGTTTGCAGTTGGAGACGATGTTACGCGGGTAGCCTTCACGCTGAAATACTTCTAGGCAAGCGCTTCTTTTTTGAAAAAAGAAGCAAGAAACTTTTGCTTCGGCTGTCGCGGACGGGTCTGCAGACGGATGCCCAGCGACAAAAGTTTTTTAGTAGTCTTCTTCAAAAAATAACTTCTTCCTTCCTTCCTGCCAATATCGGCGCCAACACCCGGCTCAGCATGTAGAGTGCCCCCGCCGTCCCCAGCGCAATCCCGGCAATCAACGCAAAGAACCAGGCTTTCGGCGTGTCGCTCCAGAAATGCGCAAGGTAGCCCGCCAGGTAGTTGCCGAACGCCAACGACAAATAGTTCACGCCCATCATCACCGAAACCAGCCGCGCGGGCGCCATCTGGCTGAACAACGACAACGCCACCGGCATCAGGTACAGCTCACCCACCGTCTGCAGCGACATCGCAGCCGCCAGCCAGACCACGCTCGGGTAGCCGCCACGATCGACTGAAAGCGCCGGTATCACGAGGAGCGCGAAGCAGCCGGCGGTGGCGGTGCACCCGATCGCCATCTTGGTCACCGGGTTGGGCTCGCGTCCGCGCCGCGCCTGCCAGCCCCAGAACGCGATGACCAACGGCGTGAGCGTGAAGATAAAAAACGGATTGAACGACTGCACGTCCTCCGGGTGCAGCGTCACCAGGCCCAACGAAAGGTTCATGTTGTTCTGCGCCAAAAGCGCGATCGTGGAGTATTGCTGGCCGTAGCAACCCCAGAAAAAGATGTTGCAGAACGCAATCAGGAACAGCGCCGTCATCGTGCCGCGTTCGCGCTGTGTGAGCCTCGCCGGCGGCGCGCCGAGAACACCCGCGCGGCCGGCCACCTCCCGGTCGCGCCGTCTTGCGCGCACGTCCGGCGGAAGCCATCGCAGACCGATGACGAACACGAGCAGTCCAATAAGCATGCCGAAGCCCGCTGCAGCAAAACCGTATTGCCAATGCGGCGGCTGGCCAGGCGCGCTATGCCCGATGCGGCCGGCGACCAGCGGTGCGATGAGCGCGCCAAGGTTGATGCCGACGTAGAAGATGGAATAAGCGCGATCGATGCGTGCGTCGCCAGCCGCGTACAGCCCGCCCACCTGAGTCGCGACGTTGGGCTTGAGCAGGCCCACGCCGAGGGTGAACACGAGCAGGGCGACAAAGAACAGCGCAGGATCAGTGAGCATGAACTCGCCTGCCGCCATGATTGCGGCGCCGACGATGACGGCCTTGGACTGGCCCAGCACGCGGTCGGCCACCGCACCACCGGCCAGACCAAGAAGATAGGTGCAGGCGGTAAAACTGCCGTAGATCAGCGCAGCAAGCGGTTGTGGTGCGAGCGGGCCGTAAACGGCCTCAAGCCCCGTTTTTACTGCGCCGTAGCCAAGGATCACCTGCGGCCGCGAACCGGCGAACAGGTAGTCCACCATGTAGTAGGTCAGGAGCGCACTGTTTCCGTAATAACAGAACCGCTCCCAGAACTCGGTGCCGAACAGGACGGCCAGGCCAGCGGGGTGGCCCAGGAAGGTTTTCTGGATAGGCAATTCGATGTCTCTGCTAGGCTCCTGGGGCAGAGAAGCAGGACTTGGAATGGTTGGCCAGCATTTCGCGGGCTGGCGGCCCAGGAAAGCAAGGCCTGCTTTTCTGAAAGAAGCAGCAAAAAACTTTTGATACTGCTGTCGCTGAGTTTTCTGCAGCGGATTCCCAGCGAACCAAAATCTTTACGTTCTTTCTTTCAAAAAAGAACCGCTTTGGCTTGCCGTCTACAGCCAAGCTCGACGCGGTTCGGCGTCAGCCGAACGCCGCATCCACCAGGCACAGGCTAGCCGTCGTCGAACCGTTCCAGGTCTCCGCGCGCAGGTGCCCGGCCAGGTGCAGCGGTCCCGGTCGGGCGGTCAGCGCCTGGGCCAACGCCCCCTCGCCGGCGCGGAACAGCATGGTCTTCAAGCGAACCGGATCGCCTTCCGACTGCACGTAGGCACGCAGAGTGTTGCCGTCGTTGCCCAGCCGGTCGGACCTCACGATCCGCGCTGCCGCGATGGCGACCACGGGTTCCTCGTTGGCAGTGCCGAAAGGTGCCAGCCGGCCCAACTTCCCGGCGAGGTCGACGCTGGCACCGCTCGTCGCCAGGATAGCCTCCACGGTCAGGTTCGGCCGGCGGGACGCACCTGGCGCCGGCATGCGGCTGTCGAGAAAATCGTGGAACACGGCCGTGCGTGACGGCGGCAACGAGAAACCGGCCGCCATGGCATGGCCTCCGCCGTTGGCCAGCAACCCGGCCTGACGCGCAGCGATGATGGCGGCGCCGAGATCATGGCCGGGGACCGAGCGGCCGGACCCCTTGATCGTTGCGTCCGTCCCCGCCTGACCCGTGTCCGCCGCCACCCCGCCCACGCAGGCCGGCCGGTTGAACAACTCGCGCAGGCGGCCAGCAACGATGCCGACGATCCCCGGATGCCAGGCGGCCCCATGAACGAAGATGACCTCACGTCCCGCATCCACCTGCGCCTGCGCGGCCTCTGTGGCCGCCGCCAGCGTCGCGGCCTCCACGGTCCGGCGCTGGCGGTTGACCGCGTCCAGGCGTTCGGCCAGCAGGCGCGCATCCAGCGCGTCGTCGCACAGCAGCAGCCGCAGGCCGAGGTCGGCCTCGCTGATCCGGCCGCCGGCGTTGATGCGCGGCCCCAGGGCGAACCCGCAGGTCGACGCCGTCGGCGCCTCGCGTGCCTGGGCCACGTCCAGCAAGGCGGCCAGGCCAGGCCGCGCCCGCCTGCCCATCACCCGCAGGCCCTGCGCCACGAAGGCGCGGTTCAGCCCGGTCAGCGGCATCACGTCGCAGATCGTCGCCAGCGCCACCAGGTCGAGCAGGCCCAGCAGGTCCGGCTCCGCACGCGCAGCAAAGAAGCCCTCCGCACGCAAGTGCCGCACCGTCGCGGCCACGGCCATGAACGCCACGCCGGCGGCGCACAGGTGGCGGAGGTTGGATCGGCAGTCGAGCCGGTTCGGGTTGACCGTGGCCAGCACCGGCGGCGGCAGCCCCTCCGCCTTGTGGTGGTCGAGCACGATCACCTCCGCCCGGTGCCGCAGCGCAGCCAGCGCGTCGTGCGCTGACGTCCCGCAATCCGCACAGATGACCAGCGTGGCACCCTGCGCGGCCAGGCGAAGAAGGGCGGCCTCGTTGGGGCCGTAGCCCTCGGTGATGCGGTCCGGAATGTAGGGGAGCACCGGGCAGCCGAAACTGCGCAGGAAGAACGTCAGCAGCGCCGTGCTGCAGGCGCCGTCCACGTCGTAGTCGCCGAATATCCCCACCGTCTCGCCGGCGCGCACCGCGCGCGCCAGCCGCTCGGCCGCACGCGGCATGTCGGTCAGCACGTTCGGGTCCGGCAGCAGCGCGCGCAGCGTGGGTGCCAGGAAATCCGCCGCGGTGTCCAGCGTGACGTTGCGGCCGGCCAGGATGCGCGCGACCGTGTCCGGCAGATCGAGCCGCTGCGCCAGCGCGAAAGCTGTGCGGTCCTCGCAGGCCGGCCAAAGCCAGGTTCGGCCGGTAAGGCTAGCTGCTACGCCTAAAACAGGGCCGGTCGGCAGGGCGCAGTCTAGCATCGAGGACGTCTTGCACTCATGAGCGAGTCGCAGCAAAGCAAGCAAGGCCTTCTTTTTTGAAAAAAGAAGCAAAAACTTTTATCTCTCGCTGTCGCAGACCTTTCCGCAGCGCGCGCGCCAAGAACCAAAAGTTTTTTGCTTCTTTTTTCAAAAAAGAAGGCCTTGCTTGCTTCCATGCCCAAGCCCCAAAGAACCAGCATCGACCTCTCCGGCTACCCCGACCTGGTCGTCATCTATCTTGGCTACCGCGTCGCCAGCCTGCGCGGCCTGCGGCGGCTGCTGGGCATCGGCCGTGGTCTGCAAGCACTGCGCACCACCCCGCCCGATGGCCTGCTGCTGCACGAGAACATGATGTTCGGCCTGCTGCACCCCGGCTTTCGCCAATACTGGCGCGACCTCGAAAGCCTGGAAGCCTTCACCCGCGCGCCGTTCCACGCTGCCCTGTGGAAGAACTTTGCCACCGACTCGGACGGCAACGGCATCTGGCACGAAAGCTACCGCATCTGCGGCGGCATGGAGGGCATCTACCTGAACACGCCCGGCCTGGGCTTCGGCGGCTTCGCCCCGTCGCGTGACCCGGTCGGCTCAGCCCGCACCGCCCGCGCCCGCCTTGCCCCGGAGCCTGCGATCCTGCCGCAGTAACGCTCGCGCGTCGCGGCACGCCGATCCTGCGTGGGCTGATCTGCGATGTGCGGGGTATAAGCAAGCAAGCGCTTCTTTTTCGAGAAAAAGAAGCAAAAAGCTTTTGTTCGGCTGTCGCGATTTTCTCCGACGAGCGCGCGACAGCGGACGCAAAAGTTTTTTGGTTCTTTTTTTCAAAAAAGAACTGCTTGCTTTCTTGCCTACGTTTTGCGCCCGGCACACACACGCGCTACCCCATCCCGCCACCAGCAACGGACACGGTCAGCCCCACATGACGCCACGCGCACAGCGCCTCTGCCTCGCCGCGCTTGCCGCAACGACCATCGGCCTGGCCGCGCACGCCGAGAGCTGCTTCCAGTCGCTAGCCGAAACCCGCAACTACACGCTCGGCCAGCCGCGCCGCGCCATGCCCACCCCAGACGGCCACAGCGTTCTCTTCCTGCGCAGCGGACCGCGCGACACCAAGCTCGGCCTCTACGCCTACGACATCGCCAGTCACGCCGAACACGCGCTCGCCCAGCCAGCCGCCGCCCCGGAACACCTCAGCACCGAGGAAAAAGCCCGCCGCGAGCGGATGCGCATGACGCTCACCGGCATCACCGACTTTGCCATCAGCGACGACGGCACCCGCGTGCTGGTCAGCCAGGCCGACCACCTCTCCACCATCGCGCTCCCCTCCGGCCAGACCGCGCCGGTGCCAGGCGCCGGCTGGATCGGCCCGCACCTCTCCCCCGACGGCACGCAGGTCGCCGGCGTGCGCGACAACGACGTGCACGTCACCGACCTGGCCAGCGGTCAGGACCGCCAGCTCACCACCGGCGGCACCGAGACCGTGCCGAACGGCCTCGCCGACTTCGCCGCCGCCGAGGAGCTCGAGCGCAACGACGGCATTTGGTGGTCGCCGGACAGCCAATTCCTCGTCTACGAACAAGCCGACAGCACCGGCGTGGAAAAGCACTTCATCGCCGACCCGGAACACCCCTCGGTGCAGCCTACCGAGTTCCGCTATCCCCGCGCCGGCACCGCCAACGCGAAGCTGCGACTCGGCATCATCCCGCGCGCCGGCGGCAAGACCGTCTGGATCACCTGGGACAACACCACCTACCCCTACGTCGCCCGAGTCGTCTGGCAACGCGGCGGCAAACTCTCGCTGGTGCTGCTGACCCGCGCGCAAACCTCCGAGCTGGTCATGCAGGTCGACCCGCAGACCGGCCACACCAAGCAATTGTGGCAAGACACCGACCCGGCCTGGCTGGACCTCGAAGCCGGCCACAGCCTGGGTATCGCCGGCGGCAGGGACCTGCCCTACTGGCTGCCGGACGGCTCCGGCTTCCTATGGGCCGCCGAGCGCGCCGGCGCCTGGCAGCTCGAGCTGCACCACGCCGACGGCAGCCTCGACCACGCAGTCACCCCCGCCGACAAACCCTACGTCGCCTTCAACGACCTCAACCCCGCCACCAGCATCGTCACCTTCACTGCCAACCCGGACCGCCTGGGCAGCGCACTCTACCAAGTCCCGCTTGCCGGCGGCCCCGCCACCAAGCTTGCGGATGCACCAGGCATGCACGACGCCAGCTTCAACGACCGCAACCACGACATCCTCATCGACCACGCCCAAGGCGCCGACGGCAGCGACGCCTTCAACGTCCTGGACCCGCACGGCCACGTCGTCGCAACCCTGCCCAGCAAGGCAGAACAGCCGCCCAGCATCCCCCGCGTAGAGTTCCGCAATGCCGGCGACCTTCAGATGGACGCGCTCGTGCTCCGCCCCTCGGGCGCCAAACCCGGGCAGCATTTGCCCACCATCCTCTCCGTCTACGGCGGCCCCACCGACAAGGAAGTCCGCCGCACCCCGCGCGCCTACCTCGAAAACCAGTGCCTCGCCGACCACGGCTTCATCGTCGCCACCGTGGACGCCCGCGGCACCCCAGGCCGCGGCCGCGACTGGGAACGCGCCACCAAATACGACTTCATCGACATACCGCTGCAAGACCAAATCGACGGCCTGCAAGCACTCGCCCGCGCCGTTCCCGAAATCGACCTTAACCGCGTCGGCATTACCGGCTGGTCCTTCGGCGGCTACTTTACTGCGATGGCGACCACCCGCCGCGCGGACGTCTTCCACGCCGGCGTCGCCGGCGCGCCGGTCATCGACTTCGCCGATTACGATACCGCCTACACCGAACGCTACCTCGGCGACCCGCGCACCTCGCCTGACGCCTACCGCGTCTCCAACGTCCTGACCCACGCGGCCGAGCTCAGCCGGCCGTTGCTGATCATGCACGGCCTGACGGACGACAACGTCTACTTCGAAAACAGCGTGAAGCTGACGCAGGCTTTGCTGGCCGCAGGCAAACCGTACAGGTTGTTGCTATTGCCTGGCACACACCAGTTGCCAAACCCGGCGATACGCACGCGGGTGGACGAGGCGCGGGCGGCGTTTTTCGCGGAGCAGCTCAAGTAAGCAAGCAGTTCTTTTTTAAAAAAATGAACCAAAAAACTTTTGTTCCCTTAGACGCGCGCTGCAGAAACCTCCGCGACAGCAGGACCAAAAGTCTTTTGCTTCTTTTCTTCAGAAAAGAAGGCCTTGCTTCCTTCCTTTTGTGTCCGTTTCAAAAGTCGGCATAGTGAGTCAGCTGCCGTGGTATTTCGAGCACCGGAGCGGAGTGGCCTCTTGTGGCAATGAGCACCGAAGCGGGGGAAAACCGCGTCAGATGGCCACTACGGCGATTTTTCAAACGGACACTCAGACATCCATCCCATGATCCCGCGCCCACGCCGCCAATGCCTCCCTTAAACTGGCATGCGCCGTAGCCGTCCGTTTCAGCGTCTGCATAAACCCGCGCAGCGCGCCCAGGTCCAACCCCGTCAACGCCTCCTTCACCGCCAGCAGGCTGGACGCCGACATCGACAGGCAATCCACCCCCAGTGCCAGCAGCACCGCCGCATCAAGCGGACGCGACGCCGCCTCCCCACACAACGAAAGCGGCGTGCCCGCTGCCTCGGCCTGCTCGCAAACCTGCCGGATCAAACGCAGCATCGGCGCCGATATCATGTCGTACCGCTCGGCCAGCGCCGGCGTCGAACGATCGGCGGCAAACACGAACTGCATCAGGTCGTTCGACCCGATCGAGACGAAATTTGCCTCCGCCATCAACTCCGGCAACTGCCACAGCAGCGCCGGTATCTCCAGCATCGTGCCGATCGAAAGCTTGGCCGGCGCCGGCCGGATGCGCGCAGCTTCGGTGAACAGCAGGCCCCGTGCCTGGCGGAACTCCGTCATGTTGGCCACCATCGGGAACATGATGCTGAGCGGCCGGCCGTTGGCCGCCAGTAGCAGCGCGCGCAATTGGCGGCGCAGGATCGCCGGTCGGTCCAGGCCGATGCGCAGGCTGCGCCAGCCCATCGCCGGGTTCTCCTCCTCGGCCGGCGGGCTGTCGGGCAGCAGCTTGTCGCTGCCGAGGTCCAGCGTGCGGAACTGCACCGGCCGCTCGCCCGCCACGTCCAGCACGCGCGCGTAGATCGCCGCCTGTTCGGCCACGTCCGGAATGCAGCCGCGCGCCATCATCGCGATCTCGGTGCGGAACAGGCCGATGCCCGCCGCCCCTGTCGCCTCCAGCTGGTCCAGCTCCAGCGCCAGCCCGGCGTTCATCATCAGCTTGAACGCCACGCCGTCGGTGGTCTGCGACGGCTCGTCGCGCAGTTGCGCCCAGGCGGCGCTGCGCATGGCGCGGGCGCGCAGCGCGCGGTCGTAGGCCGTCCGCACGCCCGGATCGGGCCGCAGGATCAGCGTGCCGCCATCGGCATCCAACACCGCCTCGTCGCCCGCCTCCGCCGCGTCGATCGCACCGCGCGCGCCGCCGACCGCCGGCAACCCCAGCGCGCGGGCCACGATGGCCGCGTGGCCGCCGGCGCTGCCCTCCTCGATCACCACGCCGGCGATGCCGCGCGCGTGCCAGTCCAGCAACTGCGCCGGCCCAAGCCTGCGCACCAGCAGGATCGTTCCCGCCGCCACCGGTGCAGCAGCACCCGAACCGTCCAGCGTGGCCAGCAGCCGTCCCGCCAGGTCCTCAAGGTCGGCCAGCCGCTCACGCAAATACGGGTCAGCAATGCGCCGCATCCGGGCGCGGAAATCGTTGGCGACGCGGTGGACCGCCGCCTCCGCCGTCAGCCCGCTGCGCACCGCCTCGGCCACCCGCCGCAGCCAGCCGTCGTCGGCCGCCACCGCGCGCGTCGCGTCCAGTATGTCGCGCGGCAGGTCGGCGCCGGCACCCGCGCGCGAAAGCTGCGTCTCGATCAGCGCGTCCAGCCCGTGCCGCATCTCGCCCAACGCGTGCTGCAGCCGCGCCAGCTCGTGCCCGGGATCATCCGCCAGCAGCCGGTCCGGCGCCAGGATCGTACCGTGCAGCCGCACCGGCCCGAACACGATGCCGGCCGAGAGCAGCACCGCGTCGAACTGCCGCGGCAGGCTGCCGGCGAACCCCTCCCGCGTGTCGCTGCCGCCGGCGGCCAGCAGCTCGGTCAGCAGCATCGCCACCGTCTCGAGCACCTCCGTCTCAATCTCGGTGTAGTGCCGCGGCGTGCGGTTCTGCACCGTCAATACGCCCAGGGTCCGCCCGCCGCGCCGCACCGGCACCGCAAGCATCGAGGCGTATGATTCCTCCTCGGTCTCCGGCCGGTAGGCAAACGAGGGATGGTTTTGCGCATCGGCCAGGTTCAGCAACGTGCCGGTCGCGGCAACCAGGCCCACGATGCCCTCGCCCACCCGCAGCCTGGTGCGCCCTACCGCAGCCGGGTTCAGCCCGTGGGTGGCGCGTAGCTCAAGTATTTCACCGGCACGCAGCGCATAGGCGGAGCACACCTCGGCCACCAGGTCGCCCGCCACCATGGTGACGATCTCGTCGAGCCGTGCGGTCCCGGTGGCCATCAGCGTGCGCAGCCGGCCCAGCAGGCGGCGGCCTGGGGTCATCGGCTGGGGGCCGGTCACGTAAGGCAAGCAGTTCTTTTTTGAAAAGAACTAAACCTTTGCCCGCTTTGGCGCACGCTGCAGAACGTTCCGCGACAGCCGGACAAAAGTCTTTTCGCTTCTTTTTCTTCAGAAAAAGAAGGCCTTGCTTCCTTACTCCCGAGCATGAATTGCAAGCACGGCCTGTTCCGTCAGCTCCTCGATCACCTCGGCCACGCTCTGCTCCCGCGTCACCATCCCCACCGACTGCCCGGCCATCACCGAGCCCTGCTCCACGTCGCCATCGACCACCGCCCGCCGCAGCGCGCCCGCCCAGAAATGCTCGATTTCGAGCTGTGCCCCCTCCTTGGTCACCTCGCCCGCCTGAAACCTCCGCAGCGCCTCCGCCTGCGCCTCGGCAAACCGCCGCGTTCCCTCGTTGACCAGCCCGCGCACCGGGATCACCGGAAAGCGCGGATCCAGCTGCACCGAGGGCAGCGCGTCGCGCGCGTTGGCCCGGATGAAGGCGCGCTTGAAATTGGCGTGCGCGACGCTGTCGCTGGCCGCCGCGAACCGCGTGCCCAGCTGTGCCCCGGCTGCCCCCATCTCGAGGTAGGACAGGATCGCCTCGCCGCGCCCCAACCCGCCGGCCACGAACACCGGCACCTCGCGCACATGCGGCAGTATCTCCTGCGCCAGCACCGTCAGCGACACCGGGCCGATATGGCCGCCAGCCTCGCTCCCCTCTATCACCAGCGCATCGGCGCCCGATTTGACGAACCGCCGGGCCAGGACCAGCGCCGGCGCGAAGCAGATCAGCCTCGCACCACCGTCCTTCACCGCCCGCACCGCCGGACCGGGCGGGATGCCGCCGGCCAGCACCACGTGGCTCACCCCGGCGCGCAGGCAGACACCAACCAGATCCTCGAGCTGCGGATGCATGGTGATGAGGTTGACGCCGAACGGCATGTCGGTCAGCCCCTGGGTCGCTGCGATCTCCGCTTCCAGCAGCGCCGGCCCCATCGACCCGCAGGCGATCACCCCGAACCCGCCGGCGTTGCTGATCGCGGACACCAGGCGGCGCTCGCTGACCCAGCTCATCGCCCCGCCCATGATGGCGGTGCGCGTGCCAAGGAACGCCCGGCCGCGCGCCCACAACCGGTCCAGGCGCGCGCGGGAAGCGGCCAGGCCGTCCGGCGCGTCGGTCGGCGGCGCAGCTTGCAACAGCGTCTCGGACATCAGCGCGTCAGGCAGCATCGAGGCCATACGCGGTATGGAGCGCGCGCACCGCAAGCTCGGTGTAGTCCTCGGCAATCAGAACGCTCACCTTGATCTCGCTCGTTGAAATGACCTGAATGTTGATCCCGCGCTCGGCCAGCGTGCGGAACATGGTGTTGGCAATGCCGGTGTGGCTGCGCATGCCGACGCCCACTACTGAAATCTTCGCCACGTCCGCGTCCGTCAGCAGCTCGGAAAAACCGATGTTCTCCCGCTCGTGGTCCAGACAGGCGATCACCCGCGGCAGATCCGTCCGCCCGATCGTGAAAGTCATGTCGGTCGAGCCCTCGGCGGAGACGTTCTGCACGATCATGTCCACGTTCACGTGCGCGGCCGACAGCGGCCCGAACACCGACGTCGCCACCCCCGGCCGGTCCGGCACGTGCCGCAAGGTCACTTTCGCCTCGTCGCGCGAGTAGGCGATGCCGGTGACGATTTCCTTTTCCACGATCTCGTCCTCATCGACCAGGAGCGTACCGCCTCCTGTCCCATCCGGGCTTGTTGTCTCCGGGTCGGCGAAGCTGGAGAGCACCCGCACCCTCACCCGCGCCTTCATTGCCAGCTCGACGCTGCGGGTCTGCAGCACCTTGGCACCGACCGAAGCAAGTTCCAGCATCTCCTCGTAGGCGATGCGGTCCAGCTTGCGCGCTTTCGGCACCATACGCGGGTCTGTTGTATAGACCCCATCGACGTCGGTGTAGATGTCGCAGCGGTCAGCCCGCAGGGCGGCGGCCAGCGCCACAGCCGACGTGTCAGAACCGCCACGCCCGAGCGTGGCGATCCGCCCGTCCGGCGCCAAACCCTGGAACCCCGCGACCACGGCCACCTGCCCGCGCTCCATGCGAGCAACCAGCTCGTCCGCCTCGATGCCGACGATCCGGGCGGCCCCGTGCGCGTCGTCCGTATGAAGCGGTATCTGCCAGCCGGCCCAGGACCGCGCTTCGACGCCGAGCGCCTGCAGCGCGATCGCCATCAGCCCGGTGGTGACCTGCTCGCCGGTAGCCACCACCGCGTCGTACTCCCGCGCGTCGTGCAGCGGCGAGAGCGACTGGCACCAGCCGACAAGCTGGTTGGTGGCACCCGCCATGGCTGAGACGACCACGGCCACCTGGTCGCCGAACGCCACCTGCCGGCGGACGCGCTCGGCCGCGTTACGGATACGGTCCAGGTCGGCCACCGAAGTGCCGCCGAATTTCATCACGATGCGGGCCATGGCTACCTTGAAGGCCTTCTTTTTTGAAAAAAAGAAGCAAGAAACTTCTATCCCCGCTGTCGCGAAGTCTCCCTCAGCGTACACCCAAGAGAGCAAAAGTTTTTTGGTTCTTTTTTCAGAAAAGAACATTCTTGCTTTTTCCCTTAGGCGGCCCTCGCCCATAGGACAACTGCGCCAACCGGAGATCAGCCATTGGCGAACAACGAAGCAGCTTCCCCGGCCGAAATCGCGAAATTTGCAGCACTCGCGCCGCGCTGGTGGGACGCCACTGGGCCGATGCGCGAGTTGCACCGCATGAACCCGGTGCGCACGGCCTGGATTACCCGCCACCTCCGCGCCCAGTTAGGAGAGGGTTCCCTCCCGGTGCTGGATCTCGGCTGTGGCGGCGGCATTGCCACCGAGTCGCTCGCCCGGGCCGGTTTCGCCATGACGGGAGTGGACGCAGCCGCCGAAGCCATCGGCGTCGCCCGCACCCACGCCGAGCGCGAGGGCCTCTCGATCGACTACCGACTCGGCACTGCAGCAGACACTCTGGCGCGAGGAGACCGGTTCGCAGCGGTGACGGCGCTTGAGATAATCGAGCACGTGCCCGACCAGCGGGCCTTCATGCAAAGCCTTGCCGGGCTACTAAGGCCTCAGGGCCTGCTGTTCGTCTCTACGCTCAATCGAACTTGGCAGTCGCTCGCGTTCGCCAAGCTCGGTGCCGAATACCTCATACGCCTGCTGCCAATCGGCACGCACGACTGGCGCAGCTTTGTCAAACCCGACGAGTTGGCCAAAGGCGCGAGAGATGCCGGGCTGACCCTCGTCGGCCTGTCAGGCATGCGACGCAACAACCTCAGCGGCAATTGGCGTATCGCCTCGGACGCGTCCGTCAACTACATCGCCGCCTTCGTGCTGGCTCACACTTGAGGGCGGAAATCCTAGCGACGGAAAAGCAAGGCAAGCGGTTCCTCATAAAGGAAAGAACCAAAAAATTCTTGTTCCATTGGGTGCGCGCTAAAGGAGACCTCGCGACAGCCGAACCAAAAGTTTTTTGCTGCTTTTGTGCAGAGAAGTAGGCCTCGCCTCGAGGCTTACATCTGAAAAGAGACCACTGTCAGTTCAAGCAATCCGATCAGGCCAAGTACGTCTTTACCACCTGCCAACAGTGGACCGCCACAGCGTGTCTCGAAGGCACAGAGACTTCCACTCAAGCCATGCGACACAAGGCAGCGACTAAGCATCAGCGCGGAAATGCGTGAACGCCTCGCAGTCCAATCTGCGCCGGGAACACTGAGACGACGCTCCGGCCAACCCGCGTCACCAGCACCACGCCGTAAAGCGCAACTGGCAGCCCGTAAGCGAGGACCACGAACCTATCCGTCAGCTCCACACCGCCAATCGCCAGGAGGGTCAGCAGCGTAAAATACAAGAACGCCGCCACGAACATCGACCAGGGTACGGCCACCATAGCAACGCCAGCCTCTACAACTGCCTTGACCGAACGATGCGCCATCTTGCCAGTGCCTCAACAACCCTGGACTGCAATATAAGCCCAACCAAGGTGATTGTAAGCAGGCTTATCGTAAGCCAGGCTTGCTCTCAGCCCTGCTGGCCTTTGAAGAAGTGGCAATCCGGCTCCGCGCCGCCCGGGGACGGCGGGAAACGCTCGGTCGACCCCAAAATTGGCAGGCCGATATAGCCGTGCAGACGAAGGATTCCGTCCTGTGGCACCCACACCTCGGCGCTGTAGGTCTGGCCGTCGCGAGGGTTGGTGACCGTGCCGTGCCAGCGCCCGTCCTCCCCCTGGTGCAGGCCGGCAAGCAGGTGAAAGCCGCATTGTGACCGCTTGCGGAAATCCAATGGCGGCCCCTCGGCCGGCCATTCCAGCAACCCGACGATAGCCCCGCACAAGTTGGCGCCACAGGGTTCGATCTGGATGATGCCCTTGCGATCCTCGGTGAACCAGTAGCCCACCGGAGAACGGGACTGCGCCGCCGCCGCTACATCGGCCAGCAGGCACAACGCAGCCGCCACACCTACCAGGCTGCCTCCGCCTCTAGCCATCGGCGCGTTCCACCCACGGTATCGTCTCGATGGCGATCCCGTCATCGGTCAACGACTGCGCCTCGTCCGGCGTCGCCTCGCCGTAGATCGGGCGCGGGGAAGGCGCACCATCATCAATCGTGCGAGCATGCATTGCTCGGGCGGCCTCGGCGAAGCGCGGGCCGACGTAATCGCATTTTTGCTCCACCTCCGCGCGGAACCTCTGCAGCGCCGCACGCAACTGGCTTGGCATTGCGGGCAGCGCCTCCTGTGGCGGGCTAGCCGAACGCTCCGGTATCGCAAAGGCCGGGGCCGCAACCGCCGTGGACACGCGCGGCGACATGATGGCCCGGCTCACCTGCGTGCTCGCGCAAACCGGACAGTCCAACAATCCGCTTGCGGCCTGGCTGTCGAAATCGCCGCTGCTGCGGAACCAGCCGTCGAAGCTGTGTCCGTCGACGCAGCGAAGGGCGTAATGGATCATTCGCGTCCTGATCGGCCTGACTGCAAGGGTGAGGCTAGATAGATCAGGTCAGCGCCAACATACGGCAAGGCCCCAATGCTGCGGCAAGCGTGCTGCGACGGACGTGCCGCAGCAAGCCTGAGCCTCACGCAACGCCCGACCAGCCGCCTCAGCAAGCAATGCTTCCCCAAGCCGCACCACTCGTGGCAAGTAACATGACCCGGAGCCTCGCTCCGAACGGGACCACCCCGGGCGAGCACGTTCCCGCCCCGACCAGACAGGCGGAGACAGGATGGCGGCCGCGGGCGCATGGCGCACCTTCCTCGCAGAGTGCCGCATTTACGCCTACATCCTGTTCTCCCCCAGGTGCCTCCTGCCGAAAGCCGCGGTCCTGGCCGGCTTCAGCTACATGCTGGGTCCCTGGGACCTGATCCCCAACGCCACGCCCTTCTTCGGCCACTTCGACGAGGCCGGATTCAGCCTCGCCGGCTTGCTGCTTGCCCGGCTGATGTTCCAGGCCGGGCAGAACGGTCCCGCAACCGCCCTCCGCCGCGCGCCACCCCCCAGCTCCGGCGCATTGCCTCCCGCCTGGCTGCGCGCCACCAGGTCGCACCTCCTCTCGCTCTGGCTCGTAGCCACGCGCAGCATCCGCCGCTCTCACCACCACACCCGCCGCGCCGTCCTGCGCCTGAGCAACCAGACGTCCGCCGCCCTGGGCGAACGCGACGCCGCCTCCGCGCTGTTCCGCCTCCTCGGCTACCGGCTGTGGTGGAACCTGCGCAGCCCCTTCGCCCCGACCCGGTCCAAGCTGGCCAACCTGGTCGTCATCGGCGGCTCGCCACGCAGCGGCACCACCTTGCTGCGCGCCATCCTCGGCCGCCACCCCGGCATCTTCGCCGCACCGGAATCCACCGTCTTCCTGCAGCGCATCTCCTCGCCCACCGACATCGCCGAACGCCTCGGCTGGGACGCCACACAGATCGAATCGTGGCAGCGCGCCAGCAGGTCGCAGACGGAGTTCGTCGAGCACTTTGCCGCCGAGGCCGCCAGGCGGTCCGGCAAGCCGGTCTGGGCGGAAAAGACACCCAGCAACGTGCTCCGCTTCGGCTTCGTCCGCCGCCGCTTCCCTCGCGCCAAGCTGGTGCACGTCATCCGCGACGGCCGCGACGTCGTCTGCTCGCTGCGCCGCCAGCCATTTTCCAAAGTCGACGACGCCTCGTGGAACAGCGCGGCGGCAGCCAGACGCTGCGCGCTGCAATGGCGCACCCACGTCATCGCCGGTCTGCGCTTCCGCGGCGACCCCGCCTACCACGAGGTGCGCTACGAAGACCTGGTGCGCGACCCCGAACCCGCCTTGCGCGCCCTGCTCGCCTTTCTCGGCTTGCCCTGGAGCGACACGCTGCTCACCCCGGCGCCCGACCCGGGCCCCCCCGACCCGTTCGAGCCGCGCGCGGCCGGCGCGATCTTCGACAGCTCGGTCGGCGGATGGCGAGAGAAGCTGAGCCACGAGGACAGGGCGGCTGTGCGGCTGCTGACCGGGCCTTTGCTTGAGAAGCTCGGATACGATCAAGTCCAGTAAGCAGAAGCAAGGCCTTCTTTTTCGAGAAAAAGAAGCAAAAAGCTTTTATGACCGCTGTCGCGGACCTCTCCGGTGAGCGCGCGACAGCGGAAGCAAAAGTTTTTTGGTTCTTTTTTTCAAAAAAGAACGCTTGCTTTCTGCTTACTTCAGCATCGCATCCAACGTCCCGGCACGCTCCAGCGCCGCCAGATCGTCACTTCCCCCCACATGCACCTCGCCGATGAAAATCTGCGGCACGGTGCTACGCCCCCCCGACCGCGTCCGCGCCTCTTCCCGCGCCGCCGACCCGCCCGGCGCGTCGATCTCGCGGAACTTGACACCCTTCTTGGTCAGCAAATTCATCGCGCGTGCGCAGTACGGGCAGAATGGCTGTGTGTAGATCTCAATTGTGGTCAAGCTCGGCGTCTCCATCGGCGTTCGCGGCCTCCCGGCGAGGATCGGCCACGCGGCTGGCCACCAGCACGTTGACGTTCGCCGCCCCCGCGTCAAGCAGGGCCGTCGTGCAGATGCGTGCGGTCGCGCCCGAGGTGAGCACGTCGTCGACCAGCACCACGCGTCGCCCGGCAACAGCGTCCCGCCGGTAGGCCCGCACGGAAATGGTGCCCAGCAACATCTCGGCACGCCGGGCCGCGGACAGGGCACCCAGCGACTCGGTCGCCCGCGAGCGCTGCAACGCGTCCGGCAAGCTCCGCACCCCGGTGCGGCGAGACAGCGAGGCCGCCAGCAGCGCCGCCTGGTTGTAGCGCCGGTGCAGCAACCGAGAACGATGCAGCGGCACCGGCACCAGCAGCTCGGCCGAGGCCAGCAGCTCGCTCCCCGCGCGCTGCATGTGCAACGCCAGCGTGGCCGCAATCTCCGTCCGGTCGGCGTATTTCAGCGGCAGGACCAGCGCCCGCGCAGCGTCGTCATACATCACCGCACCCCTGGCCTGCCCCCAGGGCGGCGGCGCGGCGGTGCAAGCCCGGCAGGCACGCCCCGCCTCCGCCTGGGTCGCAAACGGCAAACCGCATTGCATGCAAAGCGGCGAAGCAATGAAATTGAGGCTGCCGAAACACCCGCCGCACAGCCCCGGCGCCGCCACCGGCGCGTCGCAGGCAACGCAGGCCGGCGGCAACAAAAGATCCAGCACCTGACGCAACACGGCGCCCCACCCAAGGAAAAGTCCGCGACAGCCGCGACAAAGTTTTTTTGCTTCTTTTTTTTCGAAAAAAGAAGGCCTTTTCGCTCGAATGCCCGTAGCTCAAATCTTCGACCGCCACGCCGTCCGCGCCCACCGCGACCGCGCCGCCCCCCACGTCCACCGCGTTCACCCCATCCTGGCCAACGTCGCCGAGCGCCTGCTCGACCGCCTGGACGACACCACCCACCGCTTCACCCAGGCGCTGGACCTGGGCGGCCGCGGCGTCATCGCGCCGATGCTGCAAGCCCGCGGCATCGCCGTCGTCAGCATGGACCTCTCCCCCCGCATGGCCGCCCTCTCCGGCGGCCTCGCCGTCGCCGGCGACGAGGAAGCCCTGCCCTTCGCGTCCGGCGCCTTCGACCTGGTCGTGGCCAACCTCTCGCTGCACTGGGCCAACGACCTCGTCGGCGCGCTGATCCAGCTGCGCATGGCGATGCGGCCCGACGGACTGCTGCTCGCCAGCCTCCCCGCGCTCGGCACCCTGGACGACTGGCGCCAGCTCCTCACCCGCACCGAAGCGGCGATGAGCGGCGGCGCCTCGCCACGCATCTCTCCTTTCCCGGACCTGCGCGACGGCGCCGCGCTGCTGCAGCGTGCCGGCTTCGCCCTGCCGGTGGCCGACGCCGACGAGATCGAACTGCTCTACGCCGACCCGTTGGCGCTGGTGACCGACCTCCGCCACGCCGGCGAGACGAACGCCGTCGCCTTGCGTAACCGGCGGACCCCGCCGGCGTCGCTGATCCCCGTCTCCCTGGCGGGCTTGCCCGTACGCGATGGGCGTACTCTGGTCCGGTTGCGGCTGGCGATGCTGACCGGTTGGGCGCCGGCGGCGACACAGCCGCAACCGCTACGGCCGGGCTCGGGGCAGGTTAGCTTGACGCAGGTGTTTGGGGAAAAGCAGTAAGCAAGCAGTTCTGTTTTGGAAAAAAGAACCAAAAAACTTTTATCACGGCTGTCGCGGACCTCTCCGCACCGCGTACCCAAGGGAACAAAAGTTTTTGGTTCTTTTTTTCAAAAAAGAACCGCTTGCTTACTTCGCTTCCTTGAGCAAACTCGCAAACGCCCCAAGCCTACGCTCCATGTTCGCCGGCGCCTCGCACGCATACCGCATCGTGTGCTGCGTCTCGCTAAACGCGCGCACGTCGAAATCGCGTTGATCACCCGCCTCACCCCGCGCCGGGTCGCTCTGCGCCATCGCGTCGATGCGGTTGCTGAGCTTTGCGATCGTGTCCCCCATCCCGCGCTGCCGCTCACCCAATTGTTCCAGCCGTTGAACCAGCAGCGACCGCTGATCGTTTGTCTGGTCCACCAACGCAGAGAACAGCGCCGGCATGGCGGCTGCGCGCTTCTCGGCCGGTATCGTCGCGACGTAGGCCCGCAGCTTGGCGAGTGCCACGTCTTCCGGCGTGTCGCGATCGACAATTTCCGTCACCAGCGTGAACAGCGTCTCGTCGTCGCGCCAGGCCGTGTGCGACGGCACGTCACCATTCCAGTACGAACCGGGAGAGAGCTCGGTGACCAGGCGCTGCGCACACGGCCAATTCGGATTCTGGCCAGGTATCTGGAACTGCGCATACACCGGACCAGGCAGCGCAAACACCAGCGCCAGCCACCAGACATTCTTCCACATGATCACTCCCCTGCCCCGCCGCGCCTGGCCAACAGGCCGCGGCCGGGATCATAGCCGAGTATTGCGGCACCCATGAACACCGCAAGGTAGGCGCACACGACGAGCGCAGACACCCAGTCGAACTCGTCATACAGCGCGAAGCGTATCAGCTCCACCGCGTGGGTGAACGGGTTGCACTGCGCCAGCCAGTATATCGGCAAGCTCGCCTGCTGCATTCGCCACAGCGGATACAGCGCGGACGAGGTGAAAAACATCGGAAATATCACGAAGTTCATCACGCCGGCAAAGTTCTCCAGCTGCTTGATGAACGAGGACAGCACCAGCCCAAGTGCCCCCAGCATCGTCCCTGACAACACCAGCGCTGGCAACACGAACACGTAGCCGCTCACCGGCGGACGGATGTCCCAGAACCAGGCGATGGCGAAAAAGATGTACACCTGCACGATCGACACAGCCACACCTGCAAGCAGCTTGCAGCTCAGCAAGAACCAGCGTGGGAACGGGCTGACCATCAGCGTACGCATGCTGCCCATCTCGCGGTCGTACACCATCGAGAGCGAGCTCTGCATGCCGTTGAACAACTGTATCATCCCGGCCAGACCCGGCGCGATGTACACCTCGTATGGAATGTAAGTGCGGTAAGGCGGACTGATGGACACGCCCAACACGAAGTGGAAACCCGCCGCAAAGATCACCAGCCACACCAGCGGCCGCACCAGCGCCGAGACGAACCGGCCGCGCTGGTTAGTCCAGCGCAGCGCCTCGCGCCGCATGATGCCGGACAGGCAAAGGAAATAAGCAAGCCTTCTTTTTCGAGAAAAAGAAGCAAAAACCTTTTGCTCCCGCTGTCGCGGACCGTTCAACACGGCCCACCTGCGAGACCAAAAGTTTTTTGGTTCTTATTTTCAAAAAAGAACCGCTTGCTTGCTCCCTCCCTCAAGCCGCCACCCGCCGCGTCAACCGCTCGAAAGCATCCTGCACCGATCCCTGCGCGCGCAACTCGGCCGCCGGCGCATCAGCCAGAACACGCCCCTGATGCAGCACGATCACCCGAGACGTATCGTCCGCCTCGTCGATCAGATGCGTCGCCCACAGCACACCCAACCCATGCGTGGCGCACAACTGGCGCACGTGCGCCAGCAGGAACGCGCGGCTCTCTATGTCGAGCCCCACCGTCGGCTCGTCCAGCAACAGCAGCGACGGCTTGTGCAGCAGCGCGCGCGCCAGCTCCACCCGTCGCCTCTGCCCGCCGGACAACAACCGCACCCTGTCCCGCGCCCGCTCCGCAAGCCCCACCCGCGCCAACTCATCCTGCGCGCGCGACCGCGCCACGTTGCGCGAAAACCCATGCAGCGAGGCGTGGTAAAACAAATTCTGCTCGACGGTCAGGTCCATGTCGAGCGTCGCCTGCTGGAACACCACGCCCAGCCGCGCCAGCGCATCCAGCGGCTCACGCTCCACGTCGTGCCCGAACACCGAGATCCGCCCTTGCCGCGCGCTGTACAACCGGGTGATCAGCGCGAACAACGTGCTCTTGCCGGCGCCGTTCAGCCCGAGAAGCACCGTCAGATCCCCAGCCTGCACCGAGAAACCTACGTCGTGCAGCACCTGCCGCGCCCCGAACGCGTAGGACAGACCGTCCACCCGCAACGCCGCCGCGTCACTGTGCAACGACCACCCCCCAAGGCGCCTGCCCAACCGGCACGGATTGCGTCACCTCCAACGCGTCCACGTCGATCACCGACATGTCGTTGCTGATCCCGTTGGCGGTGTAGAGGAACTTCTGGTCGGGCGAAAACGCCCCATGCCAAACCCGCTGTCCCACCAGAAGGTATTTCTTCACCTCGAACGTCTTCGGATCGACCACCGCTACCCGGTTCGCCGGACCCAGATCCACGAACGCGTAACGTCCGTCACCCGTCAGGTTGATCCCCACTGCCTGGATCGCCGCGGTCGGCACCTCCGGCAGGCTGAAGGTGATCGTGTGCAATACCTTGTGCGTGGCGACGTCGATCACCGCCACCGTCCCCGCCACCTCCGACGAGACCCAGATCTGCGAGCCATCCTTGGTGAACACTGCGAAACGCGGCCGCGTCCCCACCAGCACGCTCGCAACCACCGTGTGCGTCGCCACGTCGATGAAGTGCGTCATGCTCGTCGTCTCCGACGTGCAGATCACCACCTTGTCGTCCGGGCTCACCGCCATGCCCTCCGGCTCCACGCCCACCGGTATCTCCGACGTGATCCGCCCGTTGGTCACGTCCAGCACGGAAACCTGGCTGTTGTCCTCGTTGGCCACGTACAACGTTTTTCCGTCGTGGCTCAGCGCCATGTACTCGGGGTCCGGGTTGCTGGGCAACACGCGCGTCACCTTCAGGCTCGCCAGGTCCAGCACCTCGATGTGGTCGGCATCCGACGTGCAGATGTAGAGCTGCTTGCCGTCATGCGAGAGCACGATGCCACGCGGCCTCGCACCCACCGGCACCGTCGCGGTGATCTTCAGCGTCGCACCGTCCAGCACGGTGATCGTGTTGTCCTTTTCGTTCGAGACGAAGATGCGGAAGGCGAATGCGGGTGACGCCCACAGAAGAAACAGGGAAAAAAGCAGTTCTTTTTTGAAAAAAAGAACTACAAAACCTTTGTCCTGCTGTCGCGGAGCGTTCTGCAAAGCGCGCCACGAGATCAAAAGCTCTTTGGACCTTCTTTTCAAGAAAGCACCGCTTACTTCGCGTGACATTGCGTCTCCGGCTCATCGGTCCCCAGTGAATCCAGGTCGTTCTTCTCGTGCAGGAACCCCGGCATCGGCGCCACCGACACCAGCGAGCGATCATCCGCCAGCAGCACAGGCTGCCGCAACTGCCCGTCCCAATGCCGGAAGCTCAGCTCGGGCCCCTTGTAGCCGGACAGCGTGAAGTCCGCCCCGCGCATGTAGGCAGTAATCCGCGCCGGGTCCACGCTGCCGCTCCGCGTCGCCGCCTCACCGACCGCGCGCACCGCCAGCCAGGCGCCGTAATCGGCCACCGTCATCGCCCGCCCCGCCGTCCTGCGAAACCGCAGTTGCAACTGCGTGCTGGCGTACTCGTCCATCACCGGCGACCACGCCTCCGGCATCAGCCCCTGCGTGCCGGCCACCGGCCGCGGCGAGTCCGTGCGATAGGCCAGCTCGTCGCCGAAATTGTCCGCCTCGTCGGCCACAACCAGCACGTCGTAGGTCGCACCCTGAGTCGCCTTCACCACCTCGTCGTTCACCTGGTAGTGGCCGGTATCGGCCTGCTGTGCGGCAGGGTTGAAGCTCCACTTCCGGTCCGCACGGATGTTCACCTGAAACTTCTCGGCAGCCCGCCGCACCGCGTCGGCATACAGCCCGTCGTCCGGCCCGCGTCCGGTCAGCAGCATGATCCGCCGCCAGTCCTTCGTCACCAGGTACTGCATCAGCGCGTCGGCCAGCATCGCCCGGCTCGGCAGCAGGTGCAGCGTGTTGGTCCGGCAATCCGCGCCGCGCAAAGCGTCGTCCGCACTGGTCGCATCCAGCAGCACCGCCTCACCGGCGCCCTTGCTGTCGGCCAAGCGCAGCAACAGCGCCGCCGGCACGTCGGTCACGAACAACCGTTGCCCCGCTGCCAGCGCCCTGCCGAACGCCGCAACCAGCGCCTCGGGATCCCGTGAGACGGTCGGCGTCAGCACCGTCGCCTGGCCGGTGAACTTCCCGGTGGTGTTGTTGTCGGTGGCCGCCAGTTGTGCGCCACGCAGGCCCGTATCGGACGGCACCGGCTCCAGCGCCGTGGACGGTGTCGGCTGGTGCCTGTCGAGCGACAGGTACACCACGTCGATTTCGGCCGGCGCTGCAACAGCCGGCCCGACAGCCGCCACAGTCAGACCGCCGGCCAAACCCGCCGCCATCAGCCGCTTACCGGTCCACAACCCTTCAGCCCCGAAGCGGGGAGCGGCAACCACCCCCCTCCTCCGAGTCACTTCAGGGTGGTCAGGTAGGCGATCACGTTCTGCCGGTCGCTTTCCTCCGGCAGCCCGGCGAAGATCATCTTCACCCCCGGAATCTTCTGCCGCGGGTTCACCAGGTAGTCATCCAGCGTCGCGTCGCTCCACGTCCGGTTGGCGTTCTTCATCGCGTCGGAATACGTGTAGGTCGGCAACGTTCCCGCCTTGCGGCCCACCACGCCCCACAGGCTGGGCCCGATCTTGTTCTGCCCCTCCACCGGCGCGTGACACAGAGAGCATTTGGCGTTGAACAACGCCTTGCCGGCCTCGGCGTCGCCCGCCGCCAACGCCGGTGTCATCAGCAAGCCTATGCCGACCAGCGCTACCGCGCCGAACAGACCGTTTCGCATCGTCACTCCTGAATTGATACCTACCGCGTCTCGGTGGACGCGGCAGACATATGGTGTCAACTGGCACCTGCGCAGTATGCCCAGCGCAGGCAGTTTCGTCCGAACATGCTGCACTGCACAACAGACTCGCGCCGACCTGGCCTGTCCATGTCGCACTTGCGCGCTGTCCATCGGAATGTATATCGGACTCGGTACAACCTGATCCGCCAGGTAACGTGCCCAATCCCTGTGTCTGAACGGAGGACGACTTATGACCTGGAAAGCACCGAAGATCGTGGAAGTGGCGCTCGGCGCCGAGATCAACTCCTACGCCTGCGCCGAAGCGAAGAAGTAGCAAAAGGCAAGGCGTCCCGCACGGGACGCCTTTTCACGCACAACAACCCCATGCGGCGCCTCGTCGCGTTCCTGTGCATCGTCTGGTCGTGCCCGGCGGGTGCTACTGCGGCGCAGGGCGTCTTCCAGCAGGTCGCACCCGGAATCTTCGTGCGCCACGGCGTCTGCCAGGACGCCAACGCTACCAACAACGATGCCATCGCCAATGCCGGCTTCGTCGTAGGCACCACCGCGGTCGCGGTCGTCGATCCGGGCGGCAGCCTCGCGGACGGAACCGCCATCCGCAACGCCATCCGCCAACGGACTCCGCTGCCGATTCGCTTCGTCGTCATGACCCACGCGCATCCGGACCACGTGTTCGGCGCCGTCGCATTCCTTCCCGACCACCCGGTCTTCGTCGGGCACTGGCGCCTGCCCGCCGCGCTGGCCACGCGCGCCGCCTACGACCGCGGCCGACTCGCCACCTCCCTCAACACCGCTGATCCCGGCGCCTCCGTCACGCCCACCTTGCTGGTCCACGACGTTGCCACTCTCGACCTGGGCGGCCGCACCCTCACCCTTCAGGCCTACGACGTCGCCCACTCGGATACCGACCTCACCGTCTTCGACCAGACAACCGCAACCCTCTGGGCCGGCGACCTGCTCTTCGTCGGGCGTGTGCCCTCATTGGACGGCAACCTGACCGGCTGGCTGCACGCGCTGGACAAGCTGCAGTCCGTCCCTGCCGCACGCGCCATTCCTGGCCACGGTCCCGTCAGCGTCCCCTGGCCCGCCGGCGCCGCGGACGAACGCCGCTACCTCACCACCCTGCTGCACGACGTGCGCGCCGACATTGCCAAAGGCGAGGACCCGGACAAGGTGGCTGATGACGCCGCCCAGTCCGAGCGCGGTCGCTGGTGCCTGTTTGACGACTACAACGGTCATAACGCCATCGTGGCGTTCAAGGAGTTGCAATGGGAATGAAAGCAAGCGCTTCTTTTTTTGAAAAAGAAGCAAAAAAACTTTTCTTCGGCTGTCGCGGACTACTTCGCACGGCACCGGTTGGGAAACGAGCTTTCCTGCTGCTTCTGTTGCCCTTGGCTTGCGCTCACGCTGAGGAAACAGACGCCAGCCGCACTGCACGCTGGCGCGACGTCGCCGCTGCCATCTTCCCTGGCAAGACGGTGCAGGATTCCAGCCTGCTGCAGCTCGAGGCGCCGGTCCGCGCGCTCGACGCGGCGCTCGTTCCCGTCACCATCACCGCCGACCCCAGTGCTCACGTGGTCTCCCTCACGCTGGTCGTGGACGACAACCCCGCGCCTGTCGCGGCCGCGATACATTTCGGCTCCCTCGCCGACCCGCATCTTCTCAAGCTGCGCATACGGGTCGACCAATATACGCTGGTCCACGCCGTTGCCGAGCTGCAAGACGGCCGCCTCATCAGCACCTCCCGCTTCATCAAGGCCGCCGGCGGCTGCTCCGCCCCCGGCACCACCAACCAGCAGGAAGCCCTGGCCCGCATCGGCCGTATGCGCCTGCGCGTGGACCCGCCCGACGCACCCGGCCGCGCGCAACAGGCGGAGTTGCTGATCAGCCATCCGAACTTCAACGGCATGCAGATGGACCCGGTGACCCGCTTCTACACGCCGGCGCGCTACGTGCAGACAGTCCGCGTCACCGAAGCCGGCCAGACCGTCCTCACCCTGGACGGCGACATATCACTCGCCCAGGACCCGGCTATCTCGTTCGCGTTCCATCCTGTCGGCAACGCGCCGCTGGACGTGGAAGTCCACGACAGCACCAAGGCCGTTTTCCATAGCCAACTACCGCTGACTGCCCAACCAAGCTAAGCAAGCCCTACTTTGGTAAAGCTGTCACAGATTCTTCCCGCAGCGCAGCCCAGGAAAACAAAAGTTTTTTGGTTCTTTCTTTCAAAAAAGAACCGCCTGCTTTCTACGCCTGCATCAAGTTCCGCAGCGCAGGTTAGCTTCGGCCTGCGCGCGCCGCAGCCGTTCGAGCGCCTGCTTGGCCTGCGGCGTGTCGCGGAACAGCCCGCCGCGTGGCCCCACACCCGCCTGCTGCATGCTCAGCACCGTGCTCGCTTCGGCGTACTCGTCATAGCTCATGCGGTTGGCAATCTCGTCGATGCTGCACGCGCATGCGTCGAGTTTCTGGTGCTCGAACCCGTTGGCTGCCAGGCACCCCACCACGAAGTCCGCACGCACGGATGTAGGATAATCGTGCAGCGGCGAGTGTGCGCCTGGGCTCTGCGCGTGCACCGCGGGCGTCGCACCCAGCAGCAGCGCCATCGCAAGCACCGCCGAGCCGGCAATCCTGCATTTCAGGCGGATGTCACTTGTCTTATCGGCAAAAGCGTTGAAATTCGGCATGAACCTGGAGCGTGTCATGATTGAATTGGTGATCGTATACTGTCTGGCCACGGACGCCAACAGCTGCATAGAGAAGCGGTTACCCATGGAGGGTTTCCAGTCTCCCGTCGCGTGCACGACCGGCGCACAGCAGAGGGCGCAGGAATACCTCGCCGAGCATCCGAAATACACGATGAAGAGCTTCCGCTGCGAAATGAATGTGCCGCGTCAGGCGCCCGCCTGAACGAGTTTGCTGCAGT
Source organism: uncultured Acetobacteraceae bacterium (assembly GCA_964242115.1). Taxonomy (GTDB): domain Bacteria; phylum Pseudomonadota; class Alphaproteobacteria; order Acetobacterales; family Acetobacteraceae; genus BOG-908. The sequence goes on from CAXSZX010000014.1 coordinate 94,730, forward strand.
GCAGCGTTCCAGGTTTGCAAATTCCTGGACCAAGGTCGTAGTTGTCGTTCCCTTCCGCTTACGTCCGGTATATACACCGGAACCGACCGGGAAATCCCCGCGTCGGTGCCGATCTATGGAAAGCTGAGGCCGGTCGTTGTGCAGCGCAGCATTTATCGTCGCGTGTGTTCCAGAGCGACTGGGCGCTTCCATTTATCGCCGTTTTCCAAAAAAACGGCTGGCTGGACATCTTGATCTTTGGCGCTTCATATAAACGTCGCTGATGCGACATTGACATGTAACGACCGGGTCTACCGGGCGGAACTAGGAGGGACTTCATGACCTATTCGCTTAAACGCGTTCTCACCGCGTCGGCTTGCGCCGCGGCCGTCACGTTGCTGGCAACAGCGCCAAGCTTCGCGCAGGAAGACCTGCAGAAGATGTCCAAGGACGCCAACCAGTGGGCTATTCCGCTCGGCAACTATTCAAGCCAGCGCTATAGCGATCTCAAGCAGATCAACACCACCACGGCGTCCAAGCTGCATCCGGTGTGGACCTTCTCGACCGGCGTGCTCCGTGGTCATGAAGGCGGTCCGCTGGTGATCGGCGACATCATGTACATGTCGACACCGTTCCCCAACACCGTCTTCGCGCTGGACCTCAACCACGAGGGCCGCATCCTATGGAAGTACGAGCCGAAGCAGGACAGCAACGTCATTCCCGTCATGTGCTGTGACACCGTCAACCGCGGTGTCGCCTATGGCAGCGGCATGATCTTCCTGCACCAGGCCGACACCACGCTGGTCGCACTCGACGCCAAGACCGGCAAGGTCATCTGGCAGGTCAAGGACGGCGATCCCGGCAAGGGCGAGACCGGCACGTCGGCTCCCCTCGTCGTCAAGGACAAGATCTACATCGGCGTCAGCGGCGGTGAGTTCGGCATTCAGGGCCGTCTGACGGCTTACAACATCAAGGACGGCAGCAAGGCTTGGGTGGCCTACTCCTCCGGCACTGACGACATGATCAAGTTCGACCCGAACACCACCACCGAACTTGGCAAACCGGTCGGCGCCAACTCCTCGGTCAAGACCTGGAAGGGTGACCAGTGGAAGAACGGCGGCGGCGGCACCTGGGGCTGGATCTCCTACGACCCGGCGCTGAACATGGTCTATTACGGGTCCGGCAACCCCGGCACCTGGAACCCGACGCAGCGTCCCGGCGACAACAAGTGGTCGATGACCGTGTTCGCCCGTAATGCGGATACCGGCATGGCCAAGTGGGTCTACCAGATGACCCCGCACGACCAGTGGGACTATGACGGCATCAACGAGATGGTCCTCGCCGACCTTCCCGTGCACGGCAAGCAGACCAAGGCGCTGGTACATTTCGACCGCAACGGCTTTGCCTACGTGCTCGATCGCACGGATGGCAAGTTGCTTGAGGCCGAGAAGTACGACCCGGCGGTCAACTGGGCCAGCAAGATCGACCTCGCGTCCGGCAAGCCGGTGCTGGTCAACCAGTTCGGCCCCGGCGTTCAGGGTGCCGACCACAACACGAAGAACGTCTGCCCCGCCGCGCTCGGCAGCAAGGACGAGCAGCCGAGCGCCTACTCGCCCACGAACCACCTCTTCTTCGTGCCGACGAACCACGTCTGCATGGATTACGAGCCGTTCAAGGTGAGCTACACCGCCGGCCAGCCCTACGTTGGCGCCACGCTGTCGATGTATCCGCCGCAGGGCCAGAACAACCTCGGCAACTTCATCGCCTACGACGTCGACACCGGCAAGATCAGGTGGAGCGATCCGGAGACGTTCTCGGTGTGGTCAGGCGCCTTGGCGACTGCCGGCAACGTCGTCGCCTACGGAACCCTGGACGGCAACCTCAAGATCGTCGACCAGGCGCACGGTAAGCTGCTCTATTCGTTCAAGACACCGTCCGGCATCATCGGTAACATCAACACCTACACCCATAACGGTAAGCAGTACCTTGCCGTTCTGTCGGGCGTCGGCGGTTGGGCCGGTATCGGCATGGCGGCTGGCTTGAGCGAGGACAACGCCGGCCTCGGTGCCGTCGGCGCCTACAAGCAGCTGTCGAACTACACCCAGCTCGGCGGCGTTCTGACAGTATTCGGCCTGTCGAACTAAGCTGGCCTAACAACGCCGCCCTGCCTGCGGAAACGCAGGCAGGGCGGCTGCTTTTTGGCAGACCCGCCGGCATCCAATCCAGGTTGCAGGGCTTTGCCTCCAAGGAGACCTGGATGTTTACTCGTTACCTCAGCAGGACGGCCCGCCTGTCGGCAGTTGCCGCTGCGGTCCTGGCATCCGCTTTCGTCATGCGCCCGGTGGCGCACGCAACGGATGCCTCGGCCAATCCGAAGCCCTACACCATCAAGGATGGCAAGGTGGATATCAACACCTACCACGGCTATCTTTACTACGGTGACCAGTGCATGCGCTGCCACGGACCCGACGGCATGGGCAGCTCCTACGCGCCGAAGCTGGTTGACAGCCTCAAGCACATGACGAAGGAGCAGGTCGAGAGCACCATCATCAACGGCCGCAAGAACGTCACCACCAGCAACCAAAACGTCATGCCGGCTTTCGGCACCAACGAAGACGTCGTCAGCAACATCGACAACATCTACAACTACCTGCTGGCGCGCTCGAATGGCGACCTTGAACGCGGCCATCCGGAGCATCTTGATCCGTGAAGAAAGAAAGCAGTTCTTTTTTGAAAAAAGGAACCGAGAAGCTTCTATCTCTTGCGCACCTGACTGTTGAAGGATCCGCGACGATCAGCGCGGGAACTTCTTGCTTCTTTTTTTCAAAAAAGAAGGCGTTGCTCGCCTGCCTTTTTTCCCCTGCTCTCGCGCATGCCCAGCTAGCCCCCGATCTGGTCTCCCACACAGACCTGCGTGTCTGCGCAGACCCGTCGAACCTCCCCTTCTCCAACCAGAAGGGCGAGGGCTACGAGAACAAGATCGCCGAGCTGGTTGCAAGCGAGCTCCACCTTCACGTCAGCTACACCTGGTTTCCTGACAGCCAGGGCTTCGTGCGCGGCACGCTCATGAAGAACCGATGCGACGTTATCATGGGCACCGTCTCCGGTGCCGAGGACGTTTCGACCACCGACGCCTACTATCACACCGGTTACGTCATGCTCACCCGCACGGCGGACAACATCACCACCAACGACGTTGGCGATTGGCACATCGCAGGCCGCCGCTTCGGCCTCATTGCCGCCACTCCGCCCACCGACCTCGTCGTCCAGCACAACCTGATGGACCAGACCGCCATCTACCAGCTCGTCGTGGACACTCGTCTGGACCAGCCTGGCCGCGCCATGGTGCAGGACCTGGCAGCAGGCCGGATCGACGTGGCCCTGCTCTGGGGCCCGATCGCCGGCTACTACACGCAGCATGACCACCTTCCGCTGCGCCTGACCTTCCTCGACGCCCGAGGCGTTCACGTCAGGCTGGACTACCACATCGCCATGGGCGTCCGCCCGGGCGACGTCGACTTCCGCCGCCGCCTCAACCAGGTGATCGCTCGCGACCAGCCGCAGATCACCCAAATTCTGCGCGACTACGGCGTGCCCCTTCTCGACGAGCAGAACCACCCGCTCCCATCCCCTCCAGGAGCACCCCACCCCGGCCAATGAGACCGTCCCGCCTCGCCACGCTCGCCGCCACTCTCCTGGCTGTTCCCGCCCTGGCCGCAGCAGTCCCTGAACCTGACGGCTACCGACTGGACCACTACCGTGGTCCGGTCGCGGCTACCCTGCACGGCGCGCAAGTGCTCGACTCAGCCGCCCTCGCGCAGATGCTGCCGCATCACCCCGTCCTCATCGACGTGCTCCCCGCCCCGGCACCGCCGCCGGACTCGCGCCCAGGCCTGCCCCGACTTCCGCTCCCTCACCGCGACCTCCCCGGCAGCCACTGGCTCCCGGAAGTCGGACGCGGTGCCCTGGCACCAGCCACGCTGGCCTGGTTCCTCGCCCATGTGGCACAAGCCACGCACGGCGACCTGAACGAGCCGGTCGTGCTGTACTGCCTGTCGCAATGCTGGATGAGCTGGAACGCGGCCAAGCGCCTGGTGGGCGCGGGCTACACGCACGTGTTCTGGTATCCGGACGGCTCCGATGGGTGGGAAGCTTCGGGACGGCCGCTCGCCCCGGCTGTGCCTGAGAAATAAGCAAGACCTTCTTTTCTGAAGAAAAGAAGCAAAAGACTTTTGGTCCTGCTGTCGCGATGGTTTTGCGACGTGCGCCCAAGGTGACAGAATAATTTGGTTCTTTTTTTCAAAAAAGAGCCGCTTGCTTGCCTGTTTGAGGTCAACTCCGACGGCTGCTGTATAAGGCCGCAGGTATCCTCTCTCAAAAGAACACGCTCCGCTCCATGCCAGGCATCAAACGCGCCATCACCACCGCCCAGGAGCCCGAGCTTGCTGCCAGCGAGCTCGCCCTCTCCCTGCGCCAGCCCGATTGCTGCCTGGTGATGATCTTCGCCTCCCCCGCCTACGACGTGGCTCGTCTTGCCGCCGCCCTCGCCCGCCAGTTCGGCGACACTCCGCTGGCCGGCTGCACCACCGCCGGCGAGATCGGCCCGGGCGGCTACGCGGACCGCACCGTCACCGGCTTCAGCCTCGCCGGGCCGGACTTCGCCGCCTCCATCGGCCTCATCGAACACCTCGGCGAGCTGAACGGCACCGCCATGCAGGCCACCGTCCGCCGCACCCGCCTGGCCATCTACGACGCCGCCCCCTGGGCCCGGCACGAGAACCTCTTCGCCATCACCCTGATCGACGGCATGTGCGGCTGCGAGGAACTCGTCGCCAGCGCGGCCTCCGGCGCCCTGGCCGGCATACCCTTACGTGGCGGCTCCGCCGGCGACGGCTTGCAGTTCGGCCATACCTTCATCCTGCACCGCGGCGACGTCCGCCAGGACTGCGCGCTCATCGTCGTCGTCGCTACCAGCCGTCCCTTCCACGCCTTCAAGACCGAGCACTTCGTCCCCGGCCCCGAACGCTGCGTCGTCACCGGGGCGGACCCAAGCCACCGCCTGGTCACCGAGATCAACGCCGAACCCGCCGCCGAGGAATACGCCCGCCTCACCGGCCTCACCGTCGCCCAGCTCACGCCGGCCACCTTCGCCACCCACCCGATGGTCGTCCGCGTCGGCGGCCAGAGCTTCGTGCGCTCCATCCAGCGCCTCAACCCGGACCGCAGCCTCACTTTCTTCTGCGCCATCGACGAGGGCGTGGTCCTCACCGTCGGCGTCGGCGGCAACCTAATCGGCAACCTCGCCGACAGCCTAGCCGACGCCCATCGCGCCCTGGGCCCGCCCGAACTGGTCATCGGCTTCGACTGCATCCTGCGCGGCCTCGAACTCGAGCAGAGCCAGGCCAGGCGCCAGGCCAGCCTGCTCATGGACAGCAACAACGCAGTCGGCTTCAGCACCTACGGCGAGCAATACGAGGCCATGCACGTCAACCAGACCCTCTCCGGCATCGCCATCGGCGCAGCCCATGCCTGACTCCATCCTCCATACTCTGCCGCGCAACGTCCCCTCCGGCGCCAAACCTGACGCCGTCCTGTCGCAAGCTGCCCAACCCGACGTCCAAGCCGCCCCGACCGCCACGCCGGACGAGCACGCCGCCCTGCTGCGCGAGAACGCCAAGCTGCGCCGCATCAACGCTGCCCTCATGCACGCTGCCGAACGCGGCCCGGACTACGCCGGCAGCGCATTCGCCCTGTTTCAGACCGCCGCCGCCCTGGGCGACCAGGTCCAGGAGCGCACCGCGGCCCTCACCACCGCGCTCGCGGCACTCACCGCGGCGAAGGAGAAGGAGGCCGAAGCCAAGCAGCGCATGGCCGCCGCCCTCGAAGCCATCAACCAGGGCATCGTCTTCTGCGACGCCGAGGACCGCGTCCTGCTCACCAACGTCCGCTACCGCGAACTCTGGGGCGAAATCCCCGCCGAGCCCGGCACCCCCTTCGCCGACCTGGTGCGCAGCTCCGCCCCGCAAATCCTCCTCCAGGGCCTGTTCGCCGACACCGCCGCCTGGGAAGCCTTCCGTCTGGACCGACACCGCAACCCCGGCGAACCCTTCGTCATCGCCTTTCGCGACGGCACCTGGCTGCAGGTCTCCGAACGCCGCGTCGCCGGCGGCGGCACCGTCTCCCTCTACACCGACATCACCGAGGTCAAACGCGCCGAAGCCCGCCGCCGCGAACGCGAACTGTTCGAGAAATCCGCCCTCCTGCAAGCCACCCTCGACAACATCAGCCAGGGCGTCTCCGTCTTCGACTCCCGCGGCGCGCTGGTCGCCTGCAACACCAACTTCCTCCGCCTGCTCGGCCGTCCCCCCGCCTCCGCCGACCCCGCCCTCCTCTCTGCCTGGTGCACCGACCGGCTCGACGCAATGGACCTCGGCTTCGTGCACTCCATGCCCGACCCCGGCGCCGGCCAGCGCCGCCAGAACGTCCACACCGCCGACGGCCGCACCATCGACCTGCGCTGCTCCATCATGCCCGGCTGCTACTGTGTGGCCACCTTCACCGACATCACCGAACAGCTCTCCATCTCGCGCGCTCTGCAGGAGGCCAACGAGGGCCTGGAACGCCGCGTCGAAGCCCGCACCGCCGAGCTCATCCAGGCCAACGCCAAGATCCTCGCCGCCAAAGCCGAAGCCGAGCTGATGAACCTCTCGAAAACCAAGTTCTTCGCCGCCGCCAACCACGACCTGATGCAGCCGCTCGCCGCCGCCCGCGTCTTCGCCTCGGCCCTGAGCGAACGCCGCCTCTCCCCGCCCAACCGCGAGCTCGTCCGCCACGCCCTGGCCGCCCTGGACTCGGTGGACGACATGCTCACCGCCCTGCTCGACATCGCCAAGCTCGACGCCGGCGTCACCCCGCCCGCCCCCTGCAGCTTCGCCGTCGCCGAGGTGATGGGCCGCGTCGCCGAGGAGTACCGCCTCATCGCCGCCCGCCGCAAACTGCGCCTGCGCCTCTTCGCCGGCACCGCCACCATCCAGACCGACCCGCACCTCCTCGCCCGCATCCTGCGCAACCTGGTCTCCAACGCCCTGCGCTACACCAACACCGGCGGCGTGCTCATCGGCCACAAGCGCGAACCCGGCGGCCTGCTCGTCGGCGTATGGGACACCGGCATCGGCATCGCCCCGGCCGAACAGGAAGAGATCTTCGAGGAGTTCCACCGCCTCCCCCAGGCCGACGGCAGCAGCGTCCGCGGCGCCGGCCTGGGCCTCTCCATTGTCCGCCGCGTCTCCCGCATGCTCGGCCACCCCCTCGTGGTCCGCTCCGTCCCCGGCCGCGGCAGCCTGTTCGGCATCGTCGTCCCCCTCTCCGACGCCCCGCCCATCGCCCTGCCCCGCCCCCGCACCCAGGCCGACGGCCCGGCCACCCCCAACACGCTCCGCGCCCGCCACGTCCAGCTCATCGACGACGAACCCCATGTCCTCCAAGGCCTCAGCCTGCTGCTGACCGGCTGGGGCATGCGCGTCTCCGGCAGCCCCACCGCCGCGCGCGCGCTGGAAGCCGCCTCTCAGCCCGGCCCCCCGCCCGACCTCATCATCGCCGACTACCGCCTGCAAGGCGGCGTCACCGGCCTGGACGCCATCGCCACCCTGCGCCGCCGCTGGGGCGAACTGCCCGCCATCGTGGTCACCGCCGACCACGGCGCCGACGTGCAGGCCGAAGTGACCGGCGCGGGGTTGTATCTGTTACATAAACCGGTGCGGCCGGCGCGGCTGCGCAGCCTGATCACGCATGTCTTGCAAAGTTCGGCGGTGGACGCTTGAGCAGGAAAGCAAGCAGTTCTTCTTTGAAAAAAAGAACCAAAAACTTTTACTCTCTTGCGCACCCGACTGCAGGAATCTCCGCGACAGCCGGACCAAGTTAGCGTGGGTTATGAAGACATCTACGCGCTTGGGCTGCGCGAATCAGCTGTCTGATCAAAACGAAAAACCGAAACTATTCGGAGAAGAATAGTGAAGTTGACCGAGGATAACGCGGATGACCAAGACTGCAGGCCGGAGTTCGCTCTCACGCCAATCAACATGAAGCTCGTGCCGGAGCATCTGAAAGTAAAAATCGCTGCACATGCTACCAGTTCTGAGCAAGACGCAATGGACACGGAGATCGGTTGCGCGAGTTTGAACGCTCTTGATTGAAAAGTAGAGGTTACCGGAACCGAAGCAGATTGCTTCTGCTCCGAGCATCGCCTCTGGCCCGATTTGTCCTTATCTCCACCCGGCGCAAGTCTAACGCGTGCGTTCGCACAAACATGGCTTGCGGTCCGTGAGTAACCACCACGTCTCGCATGTGCCTGCCTTCCCGCAACCCGCCGGTCCGCCCTACTCTCCGTCCCAGCCCCCCCCAAAACAGGCGACCAAGATGCCGAGCCACACCGAGGCCGAGGCACCACCCCTCGCCAGCGCCCCCCCGCCACACGGCCACCGAGCAATGAACGCCCCGGAATGGGCGCTCCTGCTCGCTCTCTCCTGCGTCTGGGGCAGCTCGTTCTTCTTCTACAAAATCCTCGACGCCGCCCTCCCGCCCTTCACCATCGTCCTCGGCCGCATCGGCCTCGCCGCCCTCACGCTGAACCTGGTCCTCCTCGCCCGCGGCCAACCCCTCACCCGCGCCGCACCCTGGCCACAACTCGCCATCCTCGGCGTGCTCAACTGCGTCCTGCCCTTCACCCTGTTCGCCTGGGCGGAAACCCACATCTCCAGCGGCATGGCGGCGATGCTCAACGCCACCACCCCCCTCTTCTCCGTCCTGCTAGCCCACACCCTCCGTCACGAGAAACTCACCCTCCCCCGCGCCGCCGGCGTCGCCTCCGGCCTGCTCGGCGTCGCCGTGCTCATCGGCCCCACCGCCCTACGCGGTGCGGTCGCCAACCTTGCCGGCGACCTCGCCTGCATCGTCGCCTCCTTCAGCTACGCCGCCGCCGGCCAATACGGCCGCCGCCTCCGCCACCTCCCCGCACTCCAGGTCGCCACCGGCCAACTCACCGCCGGCACCATCCTCCTCCTCCCCCTCGCCATCCTCGCCGACCGCATCTGGACCCTCCCCACCCCGTCCGCTGACACCTGGGCCGCACTCGCCGGCATCTCGCTGCTCTGCACCGCGCTGGCCTACGTCCTGTTCTTCCGCCTAACCGCCACCGCCGGCCCCACCAACGCCATGCTGGTCACCTTCCTCCTCCCGCTCAGCGCCCTCATCCTCGGCTGGCTGTTCCTCCACGAATCAGTGCCCATCCGCACCTATCCCGGCATGCTGCTGATCGGCCTGGGCCTGGCCGCGATCGACGGGCGTGCCCTGGTTATCCTGCGGCAAAAGCAAGGCCTTCTTTTTTGAAAAAAAGAAGCAAAAAACTTTTGTCTCGGCTGTCGCGGATCAATTAACAACGGTTCACGCAGAGCAGAAACTTGCGCCAGATAAGCCTAACTGACGATTGTACTGGTAAATCACATGCTGTTTTCTTCGCATCGGCAATACTGTTTGCAGATGTAGAATTCGCTGCAGAGGCGTGAAAACCGCCATGGCACGAACTAGCGACAAAGGTTGGATGACGCCAACCAGCGCCTCGGGGCGGAGTTGACGTGCGCAGACTTAGATTATGTCGAGCTTGCCCGGCGCGTAACCAAAATGGAAGTATCGGAAAAGATAGGTCGTTTGCTGCTAAGGTGAACCGAGGGGTATTCCCGGCATGGGTTTTGTACGCGTTCATGCGAGCCATTGGCGCACATACCTTGCTTGTGGAGGATTGGCGTTAGGGATTGGACTCTTAGTGTCAAAGCGGGAGGAAGTAGCTACCCGCGGAGAGACTAGCAATGCTGTCGGCAACGAAGAGCGGCTAGTCACGCCGAAACCGCCGAGTCAGGCATATCGTCACTACGATCATTCCAGCGAAGCAGAAAGCCGAACCTATCAAGAAGTCAATCAGCGCAACTCTTTCGCCCTGAACGTTGCCACTTTCGCCCTGAATATTTGCCTAGCGTTCGTAGTATCCCTCACTCTCTTCGCTGCTTACGGCAGCTACAGAGAATCCAAACGGCAGGCAGTTGCTATTGAAGGGCAACTTCGTGAAGCGAAAAAACAAACTGTCATAAGCGAGAACGGAGCGATGCCTTATGTCTTGCCCGTCATTGAGAACGACAAACTACTTGTCACCCCGACAAGTGTTATGGTGACTACGGCAAGTTTTCCGTTTCACTGTTCTCTTAGCTTCCAAAACTTCGGAATTAGTCCTGCGGTGGTTAGAGAGATTGTTGTAAAACTCACTCTGGGACTAACGGACGGCTATTTCCCACCTGAGTATCATACTACAGATCTCATTCTAGAAGCGAAAGGGGTGCATCAAATGGCCTTCGACCCACCACGGATGCTTACTCTCAGCCATCAGGATGCCATAGAAGTATATACTGGCCAAGTCGCTGTTTATCTTCGAGGGCAGGTCTTGTACAATGATGTCACCGGAACAAGCTTCCAAAGCCAGTTTTGCTTTGTGCAAGCTATGGGCAAAGGTTTCCATAGGGTCGATTTGCAAGCTGCAAGCGGACCAGATTGCGCAAACAGTGTAGGCCGCTTGCAAGCAGTAGCTCACTAGCCCGGCTCGCTCCGTGTCAAAGGGCTCACCGCATGGCCTGATCGCGTTGGGCATCCTCACCGGCGTAATCCCCTTCTTCGTCATGCAAAGCCTCGTCCCTGTCCTGAAAAACGGAACCCAGGTCTGGCTCACAAGCCTCCTCCCCGTCCTCGGTGCGAGCGCCGCTGTCGGCCTCCTCGTCGGGCTCGGGCTGTCTCGCCGACGAAGCTGGTACATCACCTTCGTTTTCGCTTTCGGCAGCCTCCTCCTTGCAGCTTACGGGATCGGTCTCGCTCTTGGCGCAGCCATCCTGCTCGGCTTGCTACCCGAGGCGTCTCCCGACCTGAGTTTCATCAGCGTCGTCAACATCGTCTTATGGCTGATCATTTCGCCACTCGCATGGCTGCTCCTGTGCATGCTTCGCCTGAAATGCTGGCAGCCCTGGACGACGCAATTAGATTGGGAGGCGCCGAACAAAACTCCTCCGTCTCGAACGCTTCTGATGTCACTCAAGGACCGTAAGCGGTAAGCAAGGCATAGTCCAAATCTGCGCAGCCTACCGGTCAGTCCAACAACGCCAATTCAAGACGGCTTATACCAACACCCGATGATGCTTTCTCATAGAAAGCAAGCAGTCCTTTTTCGAAAAAAAGGACCAAAAAACTTTGACTCCGCTGTCGCGCGCTCTCCGGAAAGGTCCGCGACAGCGGAGTCAAAAGTTTTTTGCTTCTTTTTTTCAAAAAAGAAGGCCTTGTTAGCTTCGGAACGGTCGACCTTCACGCCGCTTGATATCAGGTTCGATTCTCCTAACGATCCAAACTAAAAGCTTGTGGTAACCGATCGTGTCCACGCGCCCAGTGCCGTTTGCTGATTGCCCGCCCCTCACCCCACCATCGCCTGCGACAACCGCCCCCCCACTCGCACCGGCTCCACCCGCAACGCCAACCCAGTCGCATCCGCCGTCTCCACGAAGACCCCGCAAATCGTCGCCTCCCCACCCGCCGGCGCCAACCGCTCCCCAGGCACCCGCCGCCAGAACCGCGCCGCCCCCACCCCCTTATCCATCCCGATCACGCTGTCGTAGTCCCCGCACATCCCCGCGTCCGACAGATACGCCGTCCCCCCCGGCAACACCTGGTGGTCCGCCGACGGCACGTGCGTGTGCGTCCCCACAACCAACGAAACCCGCCCGTCGAAACTATGCCCGTACGCCATCTTCTCGCTCGTCGCCTCGCCATGGAAATCCGCCACCACCGCCTGCACCGTCACCCCCAGCCGGTGCCTACCCAGCAACTCAGCCGTCAGGCGGAACGGATCGTCGTTCGGCTCCATGAACAGCCGCCCCATCACCTGCAGCACCAGCGCCCGCCGCCCATCCACCAGCTCCACTACCACGGACCCCTGTCCCGGCGTCCCCGGCGGAAAGTTCAACGGTCGTATCAGCCGACTCTGCGTCTCGATGTATCCCGCCAGCTCTTTCCGATCCCAAGCATGGTTGCCCAGCGTCAGCACGTCCGCCCCCGCCGCGAACAGCGCGTCCGCCATCTCCGGCGAACACCCAAACCCATGGCTCGCGTTCTCCACGTTCACCACCGCCAGGTCCAACCGCAACGACTCCCGCAACCGCGGCAACGCCGCCCCCACCGCGTCCCGCCCCGCACGCCCGACGATGTCACCCAAAAACAAGATACGCATTCGATATGTCCGCTCGTTTCTGCCCCTGCAGGGCGTGCCGCACGACCAAAGATCGGTCGGCCAAGCCGCCATATGGCCCGTAGTGTTGACCGGTGACAGGCAAGGCAAGCGGTTCTTTCTTGAAAAATAGAAGCAAAGAACTTTTGTCCTCTCAGGCGCGCGCTGCAGAACCATCGCGACGGCAGGACCAGAAATCCTTTGTTTCTTTCTTCAGAAAAGAACGCCTTGCCTCGCTTCCTCCCCGTCCGGAACCCCGCAGCGCCCGCCCACGTTGCTATCCACAAGCGCCGCCCCCCCGACAAGCACTGGAACGCCCGATGGTCTCCTACCTATCCAGGCGCAACGCGCGCGCGTCCAAGTCGGTCCTGCTCGCCGCCTGCGCCGTGTTCGCCGCCTCACCGTCCCGCGCCGATCCGGCGCTACTACCGCCGATCGCCTCGCCAGCCAGCCAGGAGCACCACACCGGCAAGACCGTTTTCGTCCAGCTTGTCACCCCTGACCTCGCCGCCTCCGAACGCTTCTACACCGGCCTGCTCGGCTGGCAGTTCCAGCCTGTCGCCAACACCCGCGTGCCCTACGCGGTCGCCCTCTCCGGCGGCACGCTCGTCGGCGGCGCCGCCCAGCGCGCCATTCCCGCCGGCCAGCACCTGCAATCCGCTTGGCTCGGCTTCTTCTCTGTCCCCGACGTCAACGCCGCCGTTACGCTGGCCGTCGCCCAGGGTGCCAAAACCCTCGCCGCCCCGCATGACGTCCCCGGCCTCGGCCGCGAGGCGGTCCTGGCCGACCCGCAAGGTGCCGTCTTCGGCATCCTCGCTTCCAGCAGCGGCGACCCGCCGGACGTGCTCTCCCCCGTCGGCACTTGGATCTGGCGCTCCCTCCTCACCTCCGACCCAACGTCTGACGCGGCCTTCTACAACACCGTGCTCGGCTTCGACGCGACCGCCTTCCCCTCCGAAGGCGCCGTCCAGCATCTCCTGCTCGTCTCCGGCACCTACGCCCGCGCCACCGCCAACTCGTTCCCCAGCAATCGACCCGACATGCACCCGCACTGGCTCAACTACGTCCGCGTTGCCAACGCTGCACAGACCGCCGCAACCGCCACGTCCCTCGGCGGTCGCGTCCTCGTCCCACCTCACCCCGACAGGCATGGCGGCATGATAGCCGTCATCGCCGACCCGGAAGGCGCCCCCCTCGGCCTCTTCGAGTGGGCAGAAGGCGTCGAGACCAAGGACGTTACAAAGTGAGCACCCCCAACATGCGTCCCTACCTCCTACGCTGGCTCCTTATCGCAACGTTCGCCGCGCCTGTCGCATTCCTCTCCTCCGGCTGCGCAGCCGGTTACGGCTACGGTGGCGGTGGCGGTGGCTACGACGTTGGTGCCGACTACTACGGCGGCGGCTACGGCGGGGATTACGGCGGCTGGGACAGCGGCTACGCGGTCGGCCCCTATCGCGAAGGTTACGGCGGCCGCGGTTTCGGCCGCCCAGGCTTTGGCGGTCACGGCGGCGGCGGACGCGGTTTTGCATCCATCCCTGGCGGCGGCGGCCACGCAGGTGGCTTCTCGCCCGGCGGCTTCAGCCACGGCGGCGGCGGCGGCCACGGAGGCGGCGGTCACGGACGTTGACCGGTTTTCTCAGACTTACCTCTACCGGCTCGGAACAACCAGTCCTTCGTCGAAAAATCAAAGTCTGCCATTGACGATCGGCAATCTTTTTGAAACATTCGGCACTTGTTGCAGAAGCTAGCGTTCCCGCGCTCGAAGCCAGCTAGAGCATCATCCGCCCAACGACGTCACCCGTCGGACGCACATGTCCGCCGACATAGGCACTTCAGTGTTTTCCAGTCTGCTTATCCGACCCAACAAGTTCAGATAACGCGGTAACCAACGTTGACCTCTACCTATCGAACCCACAGCTGCAGCCGTTGGTCAGTCAATATTTCAAACAACAAACGTTTTTGCCTTACTCATTAATGTTGAGCCTTACTGTCCAGCAGTCAGGTGAACCACCAAACTCAAACTTGCAGGCCTGCACGTCATCCTAACACGCCCCGCTCGCCTCCACGTAAAGCTGCACCACCGCCTCGAAAAACACCCGATCGCTCTCCGAAAACCGCCCCGGTTCCGGACTATCCACATCCAGCACTCCCGCCATCCCTCCACGCACCCCAAACGGCACCACAATCTCCGACATCGAAGCGCTGTCGCACGCAATATGCCCTTCGAACGCATGCACGTCCGCCACAACAACCGTCTCACCCCGCGCCATCGCCGTCCCGCATACCCCGCGTCCCACTGCAATCCGCGTACACGCCGGCAAACCCTGAAACGGCCCCACCACCAGGTCATCGCCGTGCAGAAAATAGAACCCCACCCAGTTCAGCCGCTCCACGCGCTGAAACAGCAACGACGCCGTGTTGGCCGCATTCGCCACCGCATCCGTCTCTCCCGCCAGCAGCGCGCGCAACTCCTCCAGCACGTCATCCATGTCTTCATCTCTCCAAAGCCGCACCAGAGGCCTTCTTTTTTGAAAAAAAGAAGCAAAAAACTTTTACTCCCCCTGTTGTCGTAGCTGAAACACCAAGCCTCCCCACCTCACACCCAAGAAGCAAAAGTTTTCTGGTTCTTTTTTCAAAAAAGAACCGCTTTCTTCCCCCCTCAAGCCGCCTCCTCCAACCCGGCATCCCCATACCCCAACAACCGCAAAGCCCGCCCCCGTATCCCCCTCAACCCCGCCGCATGGATCAACGCCTCCTCCGCCCCGTGCGTCACCCAAACCTCCGGCGCCCCCACCTCGTCCAGCGTCGCCAGCAACTCCGGCCAATCCGCATGGTCGCTGATCACCAGCGGCAGCTCCACGCCCCGCGCCCGCGCCCGCTGCCGCACCCGCATCCACCCGCTCGCCAGGCACGTCACCGGCTCGGCCATCCGCCGCGCCCACCGATCCGCAATCGCAGAGGGCGGCGCCAGCACGATCGCCCCCGCCAACTCCCCCGCCGCCACCCCCGTCGCCGGCCGCAACTCCCCCAGCCGCACCCCCAGCCGCTCGTAAACCTCACACAACGGCATCAACGCCCCGTGCAAATACACCGGCCGCTCCCACCCGCACTCCCGCAACAGCGCGATCAACCGCTGCGCCTTTCCCAGCGCGTAGCACCCCACCACGTGGCTCCGCTCCGGAAACAACCCAACGCTGTCGATCAGCTTCTGCGCCTCCCCCAGCGCCGGCGGATGCACGAAGATCGGCAACGCAAACGTCGCCTCCGTCACGAACACGTCGCACGGCACCGGCACGAACGGCGCACATGTCGGGTCCGCCGCCCGCTTATAGTCCCCGCTCACCACCGCCCGAGCCCCGCCATGCTCCATCGCCACCTGCGCGCTGCCCAGCACGTGCCCCGCCGGCTGCACCCACACCCGCACGTCGCCCACCCGAACCACCTCGCCAGGCGCCAGCGCCTGCTGGCTCTCCCCCGAGCGCCCGACCCCCATCCGCACGTCCATGATCGCCAGCGTCTCCGCCGTCGCCAGCACCGCCCCATGCCCCGGCCTGGCATGGTCCGCATGCGCGTGCGTGATCACCGCGCGCGGCACCGCCTGCACCGGGTCGATGAAAAAATCCCCCGGCGTGCAGTACAAACCCTCAGGGCGGACGCAGAGCCAGGTGTCTGGATGAAGCATGCAAGCAAGAACGTTCTTTTTTGAAAAAAAGAACCAAAAAACTTTTGCGCCTGCTATCGCGCTGGCAGCCGCCGCCCCGTACTTGACGGCCAAACCTCCCTGGCAGATCCGCACAACGCCACCTCGAGGAGCCTACCGCGTGCCCCACCCCATCCGCCGCCGCACCCTCCTGGCCGCCCCCCTGCTCGCCGCCGCCGCCCCAGACCCCATCGCCACCATCGAACTTACCCGCGGCGGCCGCCTCGGCGTCTTCGCGCTCGACACTGCCACCAACCGCACCCTCGCCCACCGCGCCGACGAACGCTTCCTCATGCAAAGCACCTTCAAGGGCATCCTCGCCACCCTCGTCCTCTCCCGCATCGACTCCGGCGCCGACACCCCCAGCCACCCCATCCCCTACACCCGCGCCGACCTGCTCCCCGCCTCCCCCATCACCAACGCCCACCTCGCCGCCGCCGCCCACACCGAAATGTCCGTTGCCGACCTCTGCCAGGCCATCCTCGAACGCAGCGACAACACCGCCGCCAACCTCCTCCTCGCCCACATCGGCGGCCCACAAGCCCTCACCGCCTACATCCGCAGCCTCGGCGACACCACCACCCGCACCGATCGCTACGAACCCATCCCCGGCTGGTCCGGCACCATGGACACCACCACCCCTCGCGCCATCGCCAACCTGGCCCACACCATGGTCGTCGGCACCACCCTCAAACCGCCATCCCGCGCCCTCCTCCGCCGCTGGATGCAGGCCAACGCCGCCGGCCGTACCCGCCTGCGCGCCGCCGTACCAGCGACCTGGACTACCGCCGACCGCACCGGCACCGGCACCGGCATCTGCAACGACTACGCCGTCACCTGGCCCCCCAACCGCGCCCCCCTCGTCATCGCCGCCTTCTACGAAGCTGCCGGCACCGACCTCCCAGCACAGGAATCCGTCCTGCGCGCAGTCGGCGCGGCGGTTGTCGCGTGGGCTGCTGGATAGGAAGACAGCAAGCAGTTCTTTTTTGGAAAAAAGAATCAAAAAACTTTGTCACCTGGCCATCTGGCTACCGGAGCAGCTTACCTGAACGGCGTCGACCCGCTTCTTCCTGTTCATCGCTCGCAAGAAACCGACGCTCTCCGATCTGCCTCCAAGTTGGCTGAAAACAAACCGACGGCACAGCAACGAAGCGCACCAACCGCTCGACCTTCGTTACCGCCGCAGCGGCATTGCCCCGACGTCGCCAGACCGATCTACCGCCACTACGATCACGCCCAACAACCCCCGCCGCCATGCGCTCTGCCAAGCCCATCGCCAGCGGTCGCCAGACAAACACCCCCGGCCCCGCAGGGCCGCGCCAACGAAAGCACCTGCGCATGAGCCGCCTCGCCGCCCTCTCTCCCGCCACCCACCAACCCGACACCTCGCACGCCCGGCGCACCCTCGCCCTCGCCAGCCTCGCCCACGCCCTGCACGACGGCTTCACCGACATGATCTACGTCCTCCTGCCCGTTTGGCAGACGCAGTTCGCGCTCGGCTACGGCGCCCTGGCGGTTTTGCGCGCCCTCTACGTCGGCGCCCTGGCAGCCCTCCAGGTCCCTTCCGGCCACCTCGCCCGGCACCTCAACGCCCGCACCGTCCTCGTCCTCGGCACGCTGCTCAGCGCGCTCGGCTTCGCCCTGGCCGGCCTCTCCGGCAGCCTGGCCGGCCTGTGCGCCGCCCTCGTCATCGCCGGCGCCGGTGGCAGCACCCAGCACCCGCTCGCCTCCGCGGCAATCTCCCGGGCCTACGGCACCGCCGCCCGCGTCCCGCTAGGCACCTACAACTTCGCCGGCGACCTCGGCAAAGCCGCACTCCCACCCGCCGTATCCTTCCTGCTGACCGTCATGGGCTGGCGCGCCACGCTCTGGTGGGTCGCCGGCCTTGGCGCCGTCGTCGCAGTCCTGATCCGGTGGCTCATGCCCCTGGTCACCCAGCCCCGCCTTCCCCACACCGCCCCAACACCAAACCCGACGCACGCCACCGGCAAAGGCGGCTTCCGGCTGCTTCTCGCCATCGGCGTGCTCGACAGCGCCCCGCGCATGGGCTTCCTGCTGTTCCTGCCGTTCCTGCTCCACGCCAAGGGCGCTGCACTCACCACCGTGGGCCTGGCCCTGTCCCTGGTCTTCCTCGGCGGCGCGTTCGGCAAGGCCGTCTGCGGCTGGCTCGGCACACGCCTCGGCCTGCTGGCAACGGTCACCGTCACCGAAGCCGGCACCGCGGCGGCAATCCTGGCCATCCTCGCTTTGCCGCTGGCCCCCAGCCTGGCGTTGCTGCCGCTGCTCGGCATGATGCTGAACGGCACGTCCTCGGTCCTCTACGGCACCGTCCCCGAACTCGTCGCCCCTGACAAAGTCGAGCGCGCCTTCGCCCTGTTCTACTCCGGCGTCCTCGGCTCCAGCGCGCTGGCACCCGTCCTCTACGGCCGGCTCGGCGACGCCGCCGGCCCCGCCTGGGCCACCGCCGCAGCCGCGCTCACCGCCCTGACTGTCGTGCCGCTCATGCGCCTGCTCTCACCATGTCTCGATGCGGCGTAGCAAAGTAGCCTGCGAAAGACAGCAAGCAGTTCTTTTTT
>CAXSZX010000015.1:0-113012 GCA_964242115.1 uncultured Acetobacteraceae bacterium
TTCAGCGCCAGGAAGTCCGCCTTGGCCAGGAACACCTCGCCGCGTATCTCGATCAGCGCCGGTGCCCGGCCGTGCAGCTTCGCCGGCAGCACCTTCATCGTGCGCAAATTGGCGGTGACGTCCTCGCCCTCCGCGCCGTCGCCCCGCGTCGCCCCGCGCACCAGCCGTCCGTCCTGATACGTCAGCGATATCGACAGCCCGTCGATCTTCGGCTCGCCCACCATCGGCAACGCCGCGTCCGTCGGCAGACCGAGGAAACGCCGCACCCGCGCGCAGAACTCCACGAAGTCCGCTTGCCCGAACGCGTTGTTCAGCGACAACATCGGCACCCGATGGTGCACCTTCCCGAACGCACCGGACGGCGCGCTGCCGACGCGACGCGACGGTGAGTCCGCGCGCACCAGCTCAGGATAAGCGGCTTCCAGCTCGGCGTTGCGGCGGCGCAGCGTGTCGTACTCCGCGTCGGTGATCAGCGGTGCATCTTGCTCGTGATAGGCGCGGTCGTGGCGGGCTAGTTCCTCGGCTAGGAACGCGAGTTCTTCGGCTGGCGTCATCAAGCAAGGCCTTCTTTTTCTGAAGAAAAAGAAGCAAAAAGACTTTTGACTCCGCTGTCGCGGACTCTCCCGCGAGCGCGCGACAGCGAAAGCAAAAGTTTTTTGGTTCTTTTTTTCAAAAAAGAACGCTTACCTAAACGTCTAGCAGCGACTGCGCCGCCGCCCGAGCCGCCGCAGTAATCGTCTCACCCGCCAGCATGCGCGCAATCTCCTCCCGCCTCTCCTCCGCTCCCAGCACCTGCACCTGCGTCTCCGTCCGCCCGCCGCTCACCGACTTGCTCACCCGCAAATGCGCAGTCCCGCGCGCGGCCACCTGCGGCGAGTGCGTCACCACCAGCACCTGCACGCCCTCGGCCACCCGCGCCACCCGTTCCCCCACCGCGGCCGCCGTCGCACCGCCGATGCCGCTGTCCACCTCGTCGAACACCAGCGTCGCCACCGGCGAGCCGCTCACCAGCACAACCTTCAACGCCAGCATCAGCCGCGACAACTCGCCGCCCGACGCCACGCGCCCCAGCGGCCCTGGCGGCTGGCCGGGGTTGGTGGCGATCAGGAACCGCACCGTGTCCGCACCGGCCAAACCCCAGGCCTCCTCCTCCAGCCGCGTCACCGCCGCGAAGAAGCGCGCACGTTCCAACCGCAGCGGCGGCAGCTCCGCGTTGGCGGCCGCCTCCAGACGGCCCGCCGCCTCCGCACGCGCCGCGGACAAGCGCTCGGCCGCGTCGACGTAGCGCGCGCGGGCGGCGGCAGCGTCGCGCGCCATGCCGGCGATGGCGCCCTCGCCGCTGTCCAGCGCCGCCAGCCGCTCACGAAAACCTTCGAGCAGCCCGGGCAACTCCGAAACAGGCACGGCATACTTGCGAGCCGCCCCGCGCAACCCGAACAGCCGTTCCTCCGCCTGCTCCAGCGCCCTCGGGTCGGCATCCGCCTCTGCAGCCAACCGGCTGAGCAGGCTCTCGCCGTCAGCCAGCGCCTCCTCGGCCCGCTCAAGCGCGGCCAACGCGGCCTGCGCCGGGTTCTCCGCGTCCGAACCTGCCGGCAGCAGCCGCTGCAGCGTGCGGGCGGCCGCGCGCAGGGCGGCAGCCGGGCCGCTGTTCCGCCTGTCGCGCGGCGTCAGCTCGGACAACGCCGCGGCGATCGCCTCGGCCCGCTTTTCCCCCTGCTGCAGCCGGTGGCGCGTGGCCGCCAGCTCGTCCTCCTCGCCCTCGCGCGGCGCCAGTTTGGCCAGCTCGCCCACCGAGTGGCGCAGGAAATCCTCCTCCCGCTTGGCGTCCACGATGGCAGCGCGCGCCGCCTCCAGCCGCTCCACCGCCGCCCGCCAGGCGCGGTGCCGGGCCGCCACCTCGGCGCGCAAATCCGGGCTGATGCCGTATGCGTCCAGCAGCCGCAGGTGGGAGGCGGGGTCGGCCAGGCCCATCTGGTCGTGCTGGCCCTGCACCTCCACCAGCGTCGCACCCACTCGCTTCAGCGTGGCGGCGCCCACTGGCGCGTCGTTCACCCAGGCGCGCGAACGGCCGTCTTTGCTCACCGCACGGCGCAGCACCACGTGGTCGTCTGCCGGCAGGCCCAGCTCCTCCAGCAGCGCGTTCACCGGATGCTGGCCGGGCGGTGCGAACACGGCCGACACGCTGGCTTGCTCGGCGCCGGCGCGGATCAGGCCGGCATCCGAGCGGGCGCCCAGGGCGAGGCCCAGGCTGTCGAGCAGGATGGACTTGCCGGCGCCGGTCTCGCCGGTCAGCACGGTGAGGTGCGGGCCGAAGCCCAGGTCGAGGCGTTCGATGAGCACGACGTCGCGGATGGACAGCGAAGTCAGCATCAAGAAAGCGGTTCTTTTTTGAAAAAAAGAACCAAAAAACTTTTGTTCTCTGGGGCGCGCACTCTCCGGCGAGCGCGCGACAGCGGAGACAAAAGTTTTTTGCTTCTTTCTTTCAAAAAAGAAGACTCTTTCTTAGAAGACCCAGTTGAACGACCGGGTGAAAAACCCGGGCTTGTCCGGCGTGCCGTTCGTCACCTGCGGACCCTGTACCGCGCCCACCTGGATCAGATCGTTCCAGCTATTTTCGTACCAGTGGCTGCCCGGATAGTTGTAGGCCAGCACGGACGCCGTCTTCTTCGCCTCGCCCACCAGGCCCAATTTCAGGTAGATCTCCGTCAGCCGCGAGAGCGCTTCCGGCGTGTGGTTCGTGGTCTGGAAGTCGTCGATCACGCGCTGGTAGCGGCCGATTGCGGCTGCGTACAGATGCTGCTTCTCGTAGTAGCGGCCGATATCCATTTCCTTGCCGGCCAGATGGTCACGACACAGGTCGATCTTCAGGCGCGCATCGCGGGCGTAGGCGCTGTCCGGAAAGCGGTTGACCACTTCCTGCAGCGCGGCCATCGCCTCGGTGGTGCCTTTCTGGTCGCGCGAGATGTCGGCGATCTGCTCGTAGTAGCACAGCGATCGAAGATAGTAGACGTAGCCGATGTCCTTGTTGGCCGGGTGCAGTGCGATGAATCGGTCGAGCTGGGAGACGGCTTCGCTGTAGTTGTCGCGCCGATACTCGGTGTAGCCCTCCATCAGCTGCGCGCTGCTGGCCCAACTGGAATAGGGATAGTTCTGCTGGATAGCGTCGAAATGCTTCACTGCGGTGGAGTAGTTGCCGCGCTGCAGTGCGTCGATGCCGTTGCTGTAGAGCTGGTCCGGCGGCTCGTCGGCCAGGTTCACCTTCGGCGTGTCGTCCGTCTTGGTGAACGGCAGGATAGAGTTGATGGTGGCGCACCCGCCGAGCAGCAGGGCGAGGAGCAGGGGCGCTGCGGTGGCGCGTGCGGCGAGGGTCATGGATTCGTGCTTACACTATCCGCCTGGCGAAAGGCGAGTAGGCGGACAGGCCGAAAGCAAGGCCTGCTTTTTTGAAAGAAGCAGCAAAAAACTCCTGGTCCTGCTGTCGCGGAGTCTCCCTGAGCGTGTAGTCCAGGGAACAAAAGTTTTTCGGTTCTCTTTTTCAAAAAAGAACCGCTTGCTTGCTTTAAGCCGGCCCCGGCAGCGCCCCCGCTCCCGCTTTTACAGTCCCGTCCTTCTGCGGCACTGCCACCGGCGCCACCTCCACCGGTGCCACGCCGTCCTTGCGGGTAAGACCAATCTGCGCCGCGGTGGCGCGCGTCAGGTCCACCGCCCGCCCGTCCACGTAGGGGCCGTGGTCCTCCACCGTCACAGTGGCGGTACGGCCGGTCTGCAGGTTGGTGACCTTGGCCACGGTGCCCAGCGGCAGGCTGCGGCTGGCGGCGACCGCGCCTCTGTGCCGGAAGCGGTTGCCGTCCGCCATGCGATGCCCTTCGAAGTGGCCTGCGTAGACGCTGGCACCGCCAACCTGCTTGCGCCCGCTCGGGTCTTCTACGACCCGGTGCCCGGGTGGCGGGGCGACGGGCGGCAACTGGGCCGCCGCGGCGGCCTGAGCCTGGGCCTGCGGCGAGGCGAGGTCCGCGGTCAACGTTGCCGGCGCGCAGCGAGCACCAGCCGAGTATAAGAGAGTGGCGCCAATCAATGCGGCCGCTATAGGGTAACATCGTGCTGCCATTGCACCTTGCTCCGCTGAGTCGCAGGTCTCACGCGGCAAAAGGTTAAGGGTTCCTCAAACGGCGCTGGAACAACGGTCGATCGGTTCCCGTAAAAATTGTATGCAGTGCCTCAACCGTCCGCGAGGCTGGTCAGACGGCTACGCGCTAGACCAAGCGTGGGACCCACCCTGGCGGTCAGTCGCGCGCAAGACCGACCCCGGTGGTCAGCCGCTCGAGCACGCCGCTTTCCACCAGGCCAGCGGCTTCGGCCAGGTCGGGGGCGATGAAGCGGTCCTCGGCGTAGGGCGCCACGCGGGCGCGGATGTCGGCGATGGCCGCCGCTAACGGGGCGGAGCTGCGGTGCGGCGTGTGGAAACCGATGCCCTGTGCCGCCGCCAGCAGCTCTATGCCGACGATACCGGCCGTGTTGTCGCACATCTCGCCCAGGCGGCGTGCGGCGAAAGTGGCCATGGAGACGTGGTCCTCCTGGTTGGCCGAGGTGGGCAGGCTGTCCACGCTGGCCGGGTGAGCGAGCGACTTGTTCTCGCTGGCCAGCGCGGCCGCTGTCACCTGAGCCATCATGAAGCCGGAGTTGATGCCCGGGTCGGTGACCAGGAAGGCGGGCAGGCGGCTCATCACCGGGTCGGTGAGCAGCGAGATGCGGCGTTCGGACAGCGCGCCGACCTCGGCGATGGCGATTGCCAACACGTCGGCGGCGATGGCGACCGGCTCGGCGTGGAAGTTGCCGCCGGAGAGGACCTCGTCGTGCTCGGCGAACACCAGCGGGTTGTCGGAGGCAGCGTTGGCCTCGGTGACGAGCACGGAGGCCGCGTGGCGCATGGTGTCCAGGCAGGCGCCCATCACCTGCGGCTGGCAGCGTAGGCTGTAGGGGTCCTGAACGCGGCCGCAATCGAGGTGGGAGTGGCGTATCTCGCTGCCCGCCAGCAACGCGCGCATGCAGGCAGCCACGGCGATCTGCCCTGGCTGGCCGCGGGCGGCGTGGATGCGCGAGTCGAACGGCGTGTCGCTACCCTTCGCCGCGTCCACCGACAACGCACCGGCAACCAACGCGGCGGCGAAGATCCGCTCGGCACGGAACAGCGCGTGCAGCGCCAGCGCGGTGGAAGCCTGCGTGCCGTTCAGCAGCGCCAACCCCTCCTTCGGGCCGAGCACGAGGGGCGAGAGCCCAGCCCGCTGCAGCGCCGCGTCTGCGGTCATCCGCACGCCGCCGGCATCCACGTCACCCACGCCGATCAGCGCGGCCGACAGGTGCGCCAGCGGCGCCAGGTCGCCTGACGCGCCGACCGACCCCTTTTCCGGCACGCAGGGCACGATGTCCGCGCGCAGGAACGCCAGGATCTGCTCGATCACCGCCGGCCGCACGCCGGAGTAGCCGCGCGCCAGGCCAACCACCTTCAACGCCATGATCAGCCGCACGATGGCGGGCGGCATCAGCCTGCCCATGCCGGCACTGTGCGAGAGCACCAGGCGGCGCTGCAGCTCGGCCAGTTTGCCAACCGGGATCGAGGTCTGCGCCAGCAGGCCGAAACCGGTGTTGATGCCGTAGACGGTGCGGCCGGATGTGACGATGCCTGCGACGGTGGCTGCCGAAGCCTCGATGGCCGGCAGGCAGGCGGGGTCTAGCGAAACGTCCTCGCCAGCGGTGAGACGGCGCAGCGCGTCGAGGCCGAGCGTGTGGCCGATGACGATGGTCACTGGGCCTCTCGCCGGCTTGAGAGCGACTCTCGCGCGGCTGCAAGCAGGGCAAGGCAAGCGGTTCTTTTTTGAGAAAAAGAACCAAAAAACTTTTGGTCTCTTCGGGTGCGTTTTGTGGACGCGTGTCGTTCAGCCCTCCGCGACCGCGCTCGCAAAAGCTTTTTGCTTCTTTTTCTCGAAAAAGAAGGCCTTGCTTTCTGCACTGACGCAATAACCCTCGGTTCGTCTGGTATCGGACGGCCTCTAAGCCAATTGCGATGCGTGTCGAGCGCTCCTTTGCCAGTCATGGCGCGGCATCCAGCATCGGCAGGTTGAGCCCATGCTGGCGAGCGCAATCAACAGCCTCCGGGTAGCCGGCGTCGGCGTGGCGCATCACGCCGCTGGCCGGGTCGTTCCACAGCACGCGCTCGAGGCGGCGGTCGGCGTCCGCCGTGCCGTCGCAGACGATCACCATGCCGGCGTGCTGCGAATACCCCATGCCGACGCCGCCGCCGTGGTGCAGCGAAACCCAGGTGGCACCGCTCGCCGTGTTGAGCAGCGCGTTGAGCAGCGGCCAGTCGGAAACCGCGTCCGAGCCGTCGCGCATGGCTTCGGTTTCACGGTTGGGGCTGGCGACCGAGCCGCTGTCGAGGTGGTCGCGGCCGATGACGATGGGGGCGCGCACGCGGCCGCTGCGCACCAGCTCGTTGAAGGCGAGGCCGACGCGGTGGCGGTCGCCCAGGCCCAGCCAGCAGATACGTGCGGGCAGGCCCTGGAAGCGGATGCGGGCGCCTGCATGGGCGAGCCAGGTGTGCAGATGGGTGTCGTGCGGCATCAGGGCGGCCACTGTCTCGTCGGTGACGCGGATGTCGTCGGGGTCGCCGGAGAGCGCCACCCAGCGGAACGGGCCTTTGCCGAGACAGAACAGCGGGCGGATGTAGGCGGGCACGAAGCCGGGGAAGTCGAACGCGTCGGCCAGGCCTTCGTCTTTGGCGACCTGTCGGATGTTGTTGCCGTAGTCGACGGTGGGGATGCCTGCACGGTGAAAGCCGAGCATGGCTTCGACGTGGGTGCGCATCGAGGCTTTCGCGGCCTTTGCAACGCCGGCGGGGTCGGTGCTGCGGCGCTGCTCCCACTCGGCCACCGTCCAGCCGGCGGGCAGGTAGCCGTTGGCGGGGTCGTGCGCGCTGGTCTGGTCGGTGACGACATCCGGGCGGATACCGCGGCGCAGGATTTCCGGAAACAGCTCGGCGGCGTTGCCCAGCAGGCCGACGGAGCGCGGCGTGCCCGCAATGCGGGCGTCCTCGAGCATGGCGAGCGCCTGGTCCAGCGTGTCGGCGCGGGTGTCGAGGTAGCCGGTCTCGATGCGTTTCTCGATCCGGCTGTCCTGCGCCTCGACCGCCAGCATCGAGGCGCCGGCGAGCGTGGCCGCCAACGGCTGGGCGCCGCCCATGCCGCCGAGGCCCGCGGTGAGGATCCAGCGGCCGGCGAGCGAGCCGCCGAAATGCTGGCGGCCGATCTCGACGAAGGTCTCGTAGGTGCCCTGCACGATGCCCTGGCTGCCGATGTAGATCCAGGAGCCGGCGGTCATCTGGCCGTACATCATCAGGCCGAGGCGATCGAGTGCGGAGAAGTGTTCCCAGGTGGCCCAGTGCGGCACCAGGTTGGAGTTGGCGATCAGCACGCGCGGCGCGTCCGCGTGCGTGCGGAAGATGCCGGCGGGTTTGCCTGATTGCACCAGCAAGGTTTCGTCCGCGCCGAGCGTGGTGAGCGACGCGAGGATGGCGTCAAAGCACGGCCAGTTGCGCGCGGCTTTGCCGATGCCGCCGTAGACGACGAGGTCTTCCGGGCGTTCGGCGACGTCGGGGTCGAGGTTGTTCATCAGCATGCGCAGCGGCGCTTCGGTCTGCCAGGATCGCGCGGTGAGCGTGGTGCCGGTGGCGGCGCGGATGACGCGGGTGTTCTTCAAGGGCGGGCTCCGGCTGGGCGTTTTGTCGTTGCTGGACCTGGTTGAGCTGCGCGCTAGCTGGGTGAGTGTGTGCTGTGGAAACAAAGCGGAGAGTAACCACGAAGGCACGAAGGACACGAAGAAGACAGGGAATTTACCACCAAGGTCACCAAGAGGCTTCCTCCATCATATACCAGCAGTCCGAAACAATGACTCCTGCGATGGCCGGCGACGAGAAAGCAAGGCTTTCTTTTTCGACAAGAAGCAAGAAGCTTTCTCTCTGCATTCGCGGACTCTGCCGCAGCATATTCCCAAGAAAACAAAAGTTTTTAGTCTGTTGGTGGAAAAGACCTGCTTCCCTCAGGTGCAACGGTCTATGTATCGGGCAGCGGGTATGAGACTCAGGCGGCCAGAAAAAACAAAATTCCTTCTTGATGCTTTTGGTGGTGAATCTCCTTTCCTCTTCGCGTTCTTCGTGCCTGAACCTTATTCCGCCCCACAGCATGAAATTCTCGGCGTCTACCCTGACGCCACAAACGCCAAGACAGCAGAAAACACCATCACTCCGCTTTCAAGCGACAAGCCCCTGTAGCGCCCGCCGGTAAGCATGCGTGATCGCCGCCTGCCGCACGTGCACGCCGTCCCGCACCACCCACGCACCATTCGCCATCACGTGCCGCGCCGGCTGCGCGTCCGACGCAAACATCGCCGCGTCCAGCCAGAAATCCGGGTGCGCTGCCTGCACCTCCGGCGCCGGTTCGATCACCACCAGGTCCGCGCGCAAGCCCGCCCGCAGCGCACCCACCGCGCGCGACGCCGCCCGTGCGCCGCCGGCGCAGGCCGCCTGCCACAGTCTGCGGCCGGTATGGCCGTCAGCGCCAGCCAGCACGTTGCGGCGCTCGCTGCGCAGGCGTTGCGTGTATTCCAGCAGGCGAAGCTCGGCAAAGCTGTCCAGCGATACGTGGCTGTCCGTGCCGATGCCGAAACGCCCGCCGGCGCCGGCCAGGTCGGGCAGGGTGAACAGGCCGTCGCCTAGGTTGCCCTCGGTGCTCGGGCACAGCCCGGCCACCGCGCCGCTGCGTGCGATGCCCAGGCGTTCCTCCTGCGTCGTATGCGTGCAGTGGATCAGGCACCAGTTCTCCGCGACCGGCGCGTGGTCCAGCAGCCAGAGCACCGGTGGCGCGCCAAGATGGACGATCGACGCCTCCACCTCGGCGCGCTGTTCGGCCAGGTGGATGTGGATGGGTGCGGCCGGGTCAATGGCTGCCGCACCGGCAACCGTCTCGGCCAGCGAGGCAGGCGGCACGGCGCGCAGGCTGTGCGGCGCCAGGCCAAAGCGCATCGTCGGGGCCTGGTGCCGGCGCGCGTCCTGCAGCATGGACAGCGCCGCGTCCGGGCTGGCGCGGAAGCGCACCTGGCCGCCATGCAGCGGGGCGCCGCCGAAATCCCCGGCCTCGTATATGCCGAACAGCACGGTGAGCCCGATGCCGGCTTGCTGGGCGCCCTCGATGATAGCCTCGGCCATGGCGGGGCGGTGCGCGTAAGGGGCGCCCGCACGGTCGTTTTGCAGGTAGTGGAACTCGACCAGGGACGTAAAACCGCCGCGCAGGCACTGCATCGCCAGGTAGGCGGCGATGGGCGCCATGGTGTCGGGCTCGATGCTGCCGGCCGCGCGGTACATCGCCTCACGCCAGGTCCAAAAATCGCCGCCGCCGCCGGCATACTCGGTGCGGCCGGCGAAGCTGCGCTGAAAGGCGTGGCTGTGCAGGTTCACCATGCCGGGTAGCAGCGCGCCTGCGACGTGGTCGGGCGCGCGGCCGGTGGTCACCGAGGTGATGCTGCCGCCCTGGTGCTCGATCAGCACGTCGGCCGCCCAGCCATCGTCGAGCAGCGCCCAATCGGCGGAGAGTGACGGCATTGTCTCGCCCGGGCTGCCTGACTTTGTGTTGTAGCTTCCCGGACCGGCACCGTAAAGTTCGCGTCATGGGCACACGACCGGCCGACTCCATCTGGCACGCGAACCTGGCGACCATGGTGCCGGGCGGCGCACCCTACGGCGCGGTGCTGGACGGCGCGCTGGCCATCTGCAGCGGCCGGCTGGAATACGCGGGGCCCGCCGCCGGGCTGCCACCCGCCCTGTCCGGGCCGGGAACCATGCGGCACGATGCCAACGGCGGCTGGATCACCCCGGCGCTGATCGACTGCCACACGCATCTGGTGTTCGGCCGCAACCGCGCCGAGGAGTTCGAGGCACGGCTGCGCGGCGACAGCTACGAGAGCGCGGCACGCCGCGGCGGCGGCATCCTCTCCACGGTTGCCGCCACCCGGGCGGCCAGCGAGGCGGAGCTGCTCGAGACGGCGAGGGGCCGTCTGAAGACGCTGCTGGCAGAGGGCGTGCGCACCGTCGAGGTGAAGTCCGGCTACGGCCTGTCGCTGGAGTCCGAGCTGAAGATGCTGCGCGTCGCCCGCATGCTGGCCGTCCACGCCAACATCCGCGTCCGCACCACGCTGCTGGCGGCGCACGCCGTGCCGCCAGAGTATACCGGCCGCGCGGACGATTACGTGGACTACATCGTGGCGGAGATCCTGCCCGCTTCGGTGGGGCTGGCCGACGCGGTGGACGCCTTCGCCGAAACTATCGCGTTTTCCAACGCCCAGGTGGAGCGGGTGTTCGCCGCCGCACGCGCGCTCGGCCTGCCGGTGAAGCTGCATGCGGACCAGCTGACCGACAGCGGCGGCGCGGCGCTGGCCGCGCAGTGCGGCGCCCTGTCGGCCGACCACCTGGAATACGCGTCCGAGGCCGGCGTGCGCGCGATGGCGGCTGCCGGCACGGTGGCGGTGCTGCTGCCCGGCGCTTACGCCACGGTGGGCGCGCGCCAGCCGCCGCCGGTGGCGGCATGCCGTGCGCACGGCGTGGGCATGGCGGTAGCGACGGACTGCAACCCCGGATCCTCGCCGATGTGCTCGCTGCTGATGGCGATGAACCTGGCGTGCTCGCTGTTCCGGATGACGCCGGAGGAGGCGCTGGCCGGCACCACGCGTGAGGCGGCGCGCGCGCTGGGGCTGCAGGCGGAGACCGGCACGCTGGAGGCGGGCCGCGCGGCGGAATTCGCGGTGTGGCGCGTGGGGCACCCGCGCGAGCTGGCCTACTGGATGGGCGGTGTCGCGCCGGTGTTCGTTTCTTGATAGGAGAGTCGAATGGTTGCGCGAACAAGCGTCATACCGTGCCTGGTCTACGAAGACGCACCGCGCGCGATCGACTTTCTGTGCGAGGCATTCGGCTTCGCGCGCCACCTGGTGGTGCCGGGCGAGACGGAACGTGACGTGGCGCACGCGCAATTGCGGCTGGGCGACAGCATGGTCATGCTGAGCTCGGCAAAGCCGGACCACCACGAGCGCTTCGGCCTGGTGACAGCGCAGGCGACGAACGGACTGGTTACCGGCAGCATCTACGTGATGGTGGCCGACCCCGACGCGCACCACGCGCAGGCGGTGGCATACGGTGCATCGGTGATCATTCCGCCGCGCGACAACGAGTATGGCGGGCGCGGTTACGAGGTGCGGGATTGCGAGGGGTGTTTGTGGAGTTTTGGCTCGTATGATCCTTGGCAGGCGTGATGCCAGTAACTGTAGGATGCTGACTGCCGCGCCCGAGAAGGAAGCAAGGCCTGCTTTTTTGAAAAAAGCAGCAAAAGACTTTTATCCCTGCTTTCGCCGAGGTTTCTGCAGCACGCCCCTAAGGAACGATAGTATTTTGGTTCTTTTTTCAAGAAAGAACTGCTTGGCTTTTGCAGGCCGATGCGAGCATCGCCGGGGTAGTAAAGAAGCAGAGCAGCGCTGTCGTTGATACGCCGCGTGTCGCCGGCGCACACTCGCCTCGGCACAAGGTTTTCAAGACGGTGGGATAGCAGCGTCGGCACAGCAGTATGAACTCCGGTATTGCGCAGCGAGGACGTTTCGGATGTGAGGTCGGTCATCCCGATCGAGCCGCGTGATCTTCGTTTTGACGCTTCACCCTTCGCCAGGTCGCTCGTTGGGAGAAAGACCCGCCACCAACGCACCAAGCACATTAGCGGGCTTCACCGATCCCGGTCGCGCCGATGGAGTATGCGGAAGCTTCTTCTCGCGGGCCCGTGGCGGTGATGCGCTTGCCCGATCACAAAACAGCATGGCACAAACACGGAAATCAAAAGCTTTTTGCTTCTTTTTCTTAACAAGAAGATTCTGTCTTCTGCTCGCCCACTCAGTGTTTTTGTCCACCTGAAAGCAACGTTCGTCTTACACAGCTTCGTTCGCTGGCGCTTGATTTCTGCTCTCGTGCCCACTCGCGCCTTACGTCTCCAGCTCCACCCCAACCGACACCGCCTGGTGCGCCGGTATCTTGAACCACTCGATCGGACTCTGCCCCGTGCGGCTGAGAAACAAGTACAACCGCTGCATCAGACGCCGCCCGAAAGGACCTGCCGTTGCAGCCGTCGGCCGCGGCAGCATGAACACGGCGGACTCCCAATCGAACGGCAGAGCTTTCGGCAGAACCTGGCCCACACTCGGGCTTTCCATGAAGCCGAAGCTGGCTTGCCCGGTGTAGAAGCCGTTGCACACCCGCGTGACACTCACCCTATCCGCGTCGTCCACGTAGGGCGTCCTAGTCAGGTCCACGCGCAGCAGCAGCACGTTATCGTAGCGGCAGTTCTCGCGCAGCCACCGGTGCTTGCCCACCAGCGGCACCCAGTCCAGGTGCGAGGTCAGGAACACCGCGCTGCCGCCGTTGCGCCTGTCCCACGTCGCCATGTCGTGCTCGAAATCGACCGTGCGCATCGACCATTCGGCCAGCGCGCGGCGGAAGCGGGCGCGGCCCACGGTCCACACGGTCAGCAGGGCAAAGACGAAGGCGCCGATGGCCAGCGGCACCCAGGCGCCTTCCAGGATCTTCGCCAGGTTGGCGCCGAGGAACGCCAGGTCGAAGGTGAGGAAGGCCGCCAGCAGCGGCACCGAGTATATGAGCGGCCAGTGCCACACGCGGCGTGTGACGACGAAGAACACGATCGAGGTGATCGTCATGGTGCCGATCACCGCCAGGCCGTAAGCGTTGCCCAGCGCACTGGACGAGCGGAAGCCCAGCACGATGGCGAGGCAGCCGACCATCAGGAACGCGTTGACCAGCGGCATGTAGACCTGGCCACGTTCCTCGGCCGAGGTGTGGCGCACCACGTAGCGCGGTGCCAGGCCGAGGTTGACCGCCTGGCGGGTGAGCGAGAACGCGCCGGAGATCAGCGCCTGGCTGGCAATGACGGTGGCCGCGGTGGACAGCACCACCATGGGGATGACGCCCCAATGCGGCACCAGGCCGTAGAACGGCTGCGCGGCCGCGCCCGGGTCGCGCAGCAGCAAGGCGCCCTGGCCCAGGTAGTTCAGCAGCAGCCCCGGCAACACGATGAAGTACCAGGCCAGGATGATCGGCGGCCGGCCGAAATGGCCGAGGTCGGCGAACAATGCTTCCACGCCGGAGAACGCCAGCACTACGCTGCCGAGCGTCGCGTAGCCGAGCCAGCCATGGCCGAACAGAAAGCGCACCGCGTGCACCGGGTTCAGGCACGCCAGCACGCCGGGGTGGGCCAGGATGCTGGCCACGCCCACCGCACCGATGGTGAGGAACCACAGCAGCATCACCGGGCCGAACAACCGCCCCACCGCACCGGTGCCACGGTACTGCACCAGGAACAGCACCAGCAATATGCCGGCAGCGATCGGCAGCACGTAAGGCTTGAGCGCGTCGGTGGCGACGTTGAGGCCCTCCACCGCGGAGAGCACCGAGATGGACGGCGTGATCATGCCGTCGCCGTAGAGCAGGGCGGAGCCGAACAGCACCAGCAGCGTCAGCGCGCCCGGTCCGGCAAACGGGCCAGGCGGGTTGTCCTGCTGGATCAGGCCAAGCATGGCCAGCGTGCCGCCCTCGCCGTCGTGGTCCGCACGCAGCACGAAGATCGTGTACTTGCCGCAGACTGCCAGCACCAGCGACCACAGGATTAGCGAGAGAATGCCGACGATGTTCCGCGGGTCATGGGCGAACTCCGGCGTGTCGTGAAACACCTGCTGGACGGCATAGAGCGGGCTGGTGCCGATGTCGCCGAACACCACGCCGAGGGCGCCCAGCATCAGGGTGGGCAGCTTCTTGGCCGACATCGTGCAACGCTCCGGTGGGTTGGC
Source organism: uncultured Acetobacteraceae bacterium (assembly GCA_964242115.1). Classification (GTDB taxonomy): domain Bacteria; phylum Pseudomonadota; class Alphaproteobacteria; order Acetobacterales; family Acetobacteraceae; genus BOG-908. The sequence goes on from CAXSZX010000015.1 coordinate 13,939, forward strand.
GCAGGGATTAACGCCTCTCGGCGGGTGGTGGGTGTGAGGCAAGAAAGAAAGCCGTTCTTTTTTTGAAAAAAAGAACCAAAAGAACTTTTGACTCCGCTGTCGCACGCTCGCCGGAGAGATCCGCGACAGCCGCAATAAAAGCTTTTTGCTTCTTTTTCTCGAAAAAGAAGCGCTTGCCTACTTGCTTGCGACTCGGCCGTATGTGCCAACCTCCCGGTCCAAACCGTGAACAGGTCCACGCATGGTTACCGACGAGGCTTGGTTCTACCTGGCCGCCCACCCTGCGCTCAGCCTCTGGCTGCCGGCGCTCCTCCTCGTAGCGCTGATGTGTCGGGTCCTCAGCGTGGCGGCCCGCCAGGACGATTCGCAAGTGCTGCGCCTGCTGGCCGAGCAGTCGCTGGCCAGCCAGCGGTCCGAAGCCGAGCGCACCCGCATGGCGCTGACCGGCACCGAGCGGGCAGGGGCCGCGCAGCTCGAGCGCCTGCACGCGACCCTGGAGCAGCGGACCGGCGAGCTGACGACCAGGCTGGCGCGCGACCACGGCGAGAACCGGGTGCAGCTGGAGGCCAAGCTGCGCGAGATGGCCGACACCACGGCGCGCCGCCTGGCCGACATCCAGCGCAGCGTGAACGAGCAGCTGACCCAGGCGGTGGAGCGCCAGATGGAGACCAGCTTCGGCCGGGTGATCGACCAGTTCACCGCGGTGCAAAAGGCGATGGCCGACGTGGCCAGTGTCACCGCACAGATCGGCGACCTCAAGCGGGTATTCTCCAACGTGAAGAGCCGCGGCGGCTGGGGCGAGACGCAGCTGAAGGCGCTGCTGGACGACCTGCTGCCCGAGGGCACGGTGGTGTCCAACGCGCGGCTGCGCGAGGGCAGCGCCGAGGTCGTGGAGTTCGCGGTGATGATGCCGGTGCGCGGCGAGGTGCGCCCGCTGCTGGCGATCGACGCGAAGTTCCCTACCAGCGACTACGAGCGGCTGCTCGACGCCACCGAAGCGGCCGATGCCGACGCCGAGCGCAGCGCACGCCGCGCGCTGGAGGTTCGGCTGCGGCTCGAAGCGCGCAAGATCAGCGAGAAATACATCGTGCCGCCGACGACGGTGGAGTTCGCGGTGATGTACCTGCCGACCGACGGTCTCTACGCCGAGGCCGCCCGCGTGCCGGGGCTGATCGACGAGCTGGGCCAGCGCCTGCGTGTGATGGTGATGGGCCCAAGCCTGCTGCCGGCGCTGCTGCGCACGGTACAATTGGGCTACGTGACGTTGGCGCTGGAACAGAAGACCGGCCAAATCGCCGAGCTGCTGGGGGCCACGAAACGCGAGATGCTGACGATGGATTCCACGATGGAGCGACTGTCGAAGACGGCGGGCACAATGACGAAGACGATCGAGGATGCCCGCCGGCGGACGCGCGTCGTGGTGAAGAAGCTGAAGGGTATGGAGACGTTGCGGCCGGAGCATGCCGATGCGCTGCTGGAACTGGCGCGCGAGGTGGAGGAGGAAGGCGAGGAGGTCTGAGCAACCGGGGCGTCGCTGCATGAAAGCAAGGCAAGCGGTTCTTTTTTGAAAAAGAACCGAAAACTTTTGTCTCCTTGGGCGCGCGTTGCAGACCCTTCGCGACAGCCAAACTGGTTTTCGTTGCTGCTACTCTGAAGAGCTGGCGCTTCTTTGCAGCCAGCGTTGAGACACGTCTTTGTTGGACGCAGGATGTGAGAACACGAATGCCAGCAGTGGACCGGACTCACGCGGGACTGCAGGCATGCGGCGGGTGCGCAATGGTGCCGAGCCGACCAGAGGCAAGCGCCGCGCAGACTCTCTTGTTGCTAGGTGCGGGGAGAGACTAGAGCTGAACGCGTGCTGCCGTAACAAGGACCGACCCCGCTTTGGAGACGATCAGCGCGATGATTATCCGTCTATCGTCATATTGGAGACACTGGTCGAAGGGGAGACGGCCGATAGCGCACTGATTGCCTTGCCGCAACGTGCGCCGCGCATCCTTGCGACCAGTGCTTTCGTCGCTTCTAGGGTTTCCTGCGCGCCAGCAAAGGACACACAAGGCGTTTGCTTTCCTTTGAAGCACCTAATCGCCGACAAACCCGACCGCGCCAGGCCAAGGCCAAACACCGACCAAGAGCGGCCGGAACACCTACTTGCAGCGCAGAACCCCGCGACCTTGACCTGCCAGGGCCACTTCGCTACCCAGCCTGTCCGCGCGTCCCGTTCGTCTAGAGGCCTAGGACACCAGCCTTTCACGTTGGCTACACGGGTTCGAATCCCGTACGGGGCACCACGCACCTGGTTTTCTGCCGCAACTGCCGCGTAGCAGGCCTGTCTCGCGCGGGTGGATCGTCGCTGATTCTGGCCTGTCTCGCTTCAAATGGCCGAAACGCGGGGCGAAGATCTTCACCCACGCACGCGGTCGTGTTCTCGGCCGTGTCCGGTAGCACGCTACCGCTCGTACCATCACCGTCCAACCATCATCTTCCGGCACGATTTTCGCCTGCCGGGCCTCGATTGTGCCTTGCAACCTATGCAAGCTTCCTTCCTTAATCGCCCATGGATACTCACGCCGCCGAGATTGCACCCTCAACGCTCGACTTGTCTCCGCCGCACGACCTGCGCCGTGTCGGCGCCAATCCGAACAACTGGTATCCGCTGGCGTGGTCGAACGAACTCAAACCCGGCAAGGCCCTCGGCGCCCGGTTCGCCGGCGAACCCATCGTGCTCGTGAGGCCGAAATCCGGCCCCGTCTTCGCGCTAGAGGACCGCTGCGCCCACCGTCAGGTGCCGCTGCACGACGGCGTGGTGGATGGCTGCGCGCTGCGCTGCTGCTACCACGGCTGGACCTACGACCAGACCGGCGCATGCATCGACGTGCCCTACCTCGGCAAGGACAAGCTGCCCAACGGCGTGCGCGCCTACCCCTGCCGCGAGCAGGCCGGCCTGATTTTCGTCTTCCCCGGCGACCCGGCGCTGGCAGAGACCCTGCCGTTCCCGCAACTCGGCAGCAGCGAGGACCCGCGCTACCGCACCCGCCGCTTCGGCCAGGAAGTGGCTTGCCACTACACGTTCATGCACGAGAACCTCACGGACATGAACCACCAGTTCCTGCACCGCAAGCAGATGGGCCAGATGCGCCCGCGTCACCGCGGCATGCGCATCGGCGAGGATTGGATGGAGGTGGATTACACCTTCGGCCGCACCGGCGGAAAGCAGCCGCTGGGCGAGGCCGCCATCCTGGGCAAGCGCCGCAAGACCGGCGATAACAACCACAAGGACCTGATGACCATCAGGACCGAGTATCCCTACCAGAACCTGAAAATATGGACCGACGGCGACCTGCCGGTCATGAACCTGTGGATCGTCTACGTGCCGCTCGACCGTGAGCAGCGCACCAACCGCACCTTCGGCCTGCTCTCCATCCAGCGGCCCGCCAAGGTGGGCTTCCTGCTAGACGCCGCCTGGCCGGTGCTGGTGTGGTTCACCGAACGGATCTTCACCGAAGACCGCTGGATCGTCGAGGAAGAGCAGAAGGCGCACGACGCGCAAGGCTCGGACTGGAACCAGGAGGTATTTCCGGCGATCCGCGAGTTGCGCGGGCTGCTGGGGCGCAATGGGGTGCCGATCTGCGAGGCGAAGCGGCCGAGTTTTCTTTAGGCAGGAAAGCCTAAAAACTTTTGCTCCCTTAGGTGTCGTTCGTGGAAGCGTGCTGTCTCAGCTGTCCGCGACAGCCGTAGCAAAAGCTTTTTGCTTCTTTTTCTCGAAAAAGAAGGCCTTCCTTCTGTTGGAGCCACCATGAAACTCAGCGCCCGCAACCAATTCGAAGGCACCATCTCCGGCGTGCAGAAGGGCCAGACGACCGGCCACGTCCGCATCGAGATCGCGCCCGGCGTTACCATCACCGCGTCCATCACCAACGAGGCGATCGACGAGCTCGGCTTGGCAGACGGCGACCACGCCATGGCCGTCATCAAGGCGTCCGACGTCATGATCGCCAAGTGAACCCGTCGTGCTGAGATCGCCGACCGGCGCGCCAGTGAGCCTATTGGTCGTCGCGACGCTCTCGTCCGGTGTGTCTGCCTTGGCCGCAGACGCCGCCGGTCCGCAACCGCCGCTCAAGGTTGACGGAATGGTGCAGCACGCCCAGTCCCTCACGATGGACCAGCTTCACGCGATGCCGGCCGTCCACGTGGACGCCTCCTTCACCACGATGCACGGCCAGGACCACCATAGCTGGACCGGCGTTCTGCTGTGGGACCTGGTCGCCAAGGCCGGGCTGCGCGACGAACCCGGCCGGCGCACCACCATGCGCCACACCATCACCGTCTCCGGCCAGGACGGCTACGCCGCCGCGTTCGCCATCGGCGAGATCGACCCGACGCTGGAAGGCAAGCAGGTCATCGTGGCCTACCGCGAAGACGGCCAGGCCGGCGACCTGCCGACGTTGCGATTGATCGCGCCGGGCGACAAGCACGGGGCGCGGGACGTGCACGACGTGGTGGGTATCGACGTCAGGTAACCGAACACCTTAGTCCCTGAGCGCGCGCGCGAAAAAGTCCGCGACAGCGCAGGCAAGCAAAGCAAGCGGTTCTTTTTTGAAAAAAAGAACCAAAAAACTTTTGTTCCTTGGGGCGCGCGTTGCAGAAACCTTCGCGACAGCAGGACCAAAAGTCTTTTGTTTCTTTTCTTCAGAAAAGAAGGCCTTGCTTTCCTTGCCGACTTCGAAAGGTCACTTCCTCTCCGACGGAGCCCAAGCCGCCGGCGCCAGCCGCGTCGTCACCCGATCCAGCTGCCGCGCCGCCTCCACCAGGCTCTCCAGCGCGCGCGCCGACTGCTCGCCATCCACGTGCGAATCCAGCAGGCCGAGCAGCAACGCGTGGAACTCCATCTCACCCTGCGCCGGCATGTCCGCGCGGCCGAGCGTGTAGTCCGGCAGGCTGGACGGCTGACCGTTGGTGATGTCGCGCTGGTTGCCGAAGTAGTGCAGCAGCGTGCCGTCCCCGGTGAACACCGGCGAGAGGAACAGCAGGTTCCAGAACATCGTGCCGTCGCGCCGGTAGTTGACGATCCACTCGACACAGCCACGCTCGGCCGCGATCGCCGTGCCGATGCGCCTAGACGTTGCCGGGTCGGTGCCCGATCCCTGCAGAAAACGGCAATTGCGGCCGACGGACTCAGCGGCCGGATAGCCGGTGACGGTCTCGAACGCCTGGTTGACCGCGAGCATCGGGTGGTCCGGCGCGTGCGGGTCGGTCACCACCATCGGCTCGGTGCTGTGCATGATGACCGAGACGAGGGCGCGGGTGATTGGGTTGGGTTCGGACATGTTTGTAATGACGCCTCAAACGTAAGAAGGCCTTCTTTTTTGAAAAAAAGAAGCGAAAAACTTTTGTTGCGGCTGTCGCGGAACTCTCCGTAGCGTGTACTTAGGTGACAGAACTCTTCTGGTTCTTTTTTCAGTGTCTGTTTCACAAGTTGGGCCTGGTGAGTCGGCCGGCGTGGATTCCGAGCGCCGGAGCGGAGAAAAGCCGCGTGTCCGCCAAGGCGGGTTTTCAAACGAACATTGAAAAAGAACCGCTTGCTTACTGCACCCACCCCTTTCCGCGCAGCACCTCCATAGCTCCATCCAACGCCTCCCGCGTCCGCGCCACCAGCACGTCCGCCTCCGCCTCGCTCAACACGAAGGGAGGCGCCACCAGCATGCAATCGCCGGTCGCCCGCAGCACCAGCCCAGCCCGGTAGGCGATGTCCCGACAGATCACCCCCGCCTCGCCTGCTGTCGGGAAGCGCGCGCGCGCCGCCTTGTCCGGCGTCAGCTCCAGCCCGCCGATCAGCCCCACCATGCGCGCCTCGCCCACCAGGGGGTGGTCCGCCAGCGCCGTCCACCGCGCCGCCAGGTAAGGCCCGATCGAGGTCCGCACCCGCTCCACCAGGCCCTCGTTGCGCAGGATGGCCAGGTTGGCCAGTGCCGCGGCGGCGCAGGCCGGGTGGCCGCTGGTGGTGTAGCCGTGGTTGAAGTCGCCGCCAGCGGCGAGCACGTCGGCCACCGCGTCAGCCACCATCACGCCGCCCATCGGCAGGTAGCCCGAGGTGAGCCCCTTGGCGATGGTCATCAGGTCCGGCGTGAAGCCGTAATGCTGGCAGCCGAACCACGCGCCCAGGCGACCGAAGCCGCAGATCACCTCGTCGCTGACGATCAGCACGTCGCGTTCGCGGCAGATGCGCTCGACCTCCGGCCAGTAGCTGTCGGGCGGCATGATCACCCCGCCGGCGCCCTGCACCGGCTCGCCGATGAAGGCGGCCACGTGCTCGGCGCCGATGCGGTCGATGGCGCGGCCGACCTCGCGCGCGGCCCACAGGCCGAACTCGGCTGGGCTCATCTCGCCGCCTTCGCCCCACCACCAGGGCTGCGCCACGTGGGTCACGCCCGGGATCGGCAGGCCGCCCTGCCTGTGCATCCATGCCATGCCGCCCAGGCTGGCGCCGCCGATGGTGCTGCCGTGGTAGCCGTTTTGGCGGGCGATGAAGTGGGTCTTCTCCGGCCGGCCGCGCAGTTGCCAGTAGTGGCGCACCATGCGGATGATGGTGTCGTTGGCCTCGGAGCCCGAGTTGGTGAAAAAGGTGCGGCGGAAGCCGGGTGCCAGTTCGGCCAGCGTCTCGGCGAGCTCGATGGTCGGCAGCGTCGTGGATTTGAACAGGCTGTTGTAGAACGGCAGTTGCAGCATCTGCGCGTGCACCGCGTCGGCGATCTCGCGCCGTCCGTAGCCGACGGCCACGTTCCACAACCCGGAGAACGCGTCCAGGTAGGTTTTTCCGTCCACGTCCGTCAGCCACACGCCGTCGGCGTGGGTGATGATGCGCGTGCCCTCGGCGTTGAGCGACGCCATGTCGCTGAACGGGTGGATGTGATGGCGGGCGTCGCGCGCGCGCAGGGCGGTAGGTGTATACATCGGCAAACTCGTAGCAGAAGGCCGTCTTTTTTGGAAAAAGTAGATCGAAGCGGTAGCGCGCTACAGAACTGAGCCCCGACAGGGAGCAAAAGTTTTTGGTTCTTTTTTCAAAAAAGAACCGCTTGCTTTCTTATGTGGTCGCCGCACCCCCGCCCAGCTATGATGCAAACAAGGAGTGTGAACATGAAACCCGTCATCGGCGTGGTCGCCGATGTGCAAGCCGGCGGCAAGCACGTGGCCCACAGCGTCCAGCAGAAATACCTCGTTGCCCTGGCGTTCGGTGCGCATGCGACGCCGGTCATCCTGCCCAGCCTGATCGCCGCCGGCCACGCCACCTGGCCCGACGCGCAGGACATGGCCGACATCCTCGGCAACCTCGACGGCCTGTTCCTCACCGGTGCGCTCAGCAACGTCGCCCCGCGGCACTACGGTGCCGAGCTGGCCGACGCGGCTTCCCCGTCCGACGCCGCCCGCGACGAGGTCTCGCTCGGCCTGGTGCCGCAGGCGGTCCGGCGGGGCATGCCCGTCCTGGGCGTCTGCCGCGGCTGCCAGGAGATCAACGTCGCTCTCGGCGGCACCCTGCACCAGGCGGTGCACGAGGTGCAGGGCCTGGACGACCACCGCGAGCGCCCGGGCCTGCCGGTATACGAGCAATACGAGGCGGTGCACGACGTGACGCTCACACAAGGCGGGCTGCTACACGCCTTTAGCGGCATGGAAACGGCGCGGGTGAACTCGCTGCACGGCCAGGGGGTGGACCGCCTGGCCCCGCCGCTGGCGGTGGACGCCACCGCGCCGGACGGCCTGGTGGAAGCCTTCCGCCTGGCGCGCGGTGACGCCTTCTTGCTCGGCGTGCAGTGGCACCCGGAGTGGTCGTTCGCCGACGACCCGCTTTCGGCCGTCATCTTCCGCGCCTTTGGCACCGCCTGCCGCGCCTACCGCGACGCGCGCACCCGCCAGCACGAGCCGCAGCTTGCCTGACTGACCCAACCACCACGGAGCATGCCATTTTGGATTTCACCGCGCCGCCGCCGACCTACGTCCCCTCCACCCACACGCTGATCCCGGGCCCCAAGCAGGCGCCCTCGGTGCTGGAAGCCTTCGTTGTGGACGTCAACGGCATCGCGCGCGGCAAGTGGGTGCCGGCAGAACGCATCCCCGAGGTGATGGAGAAGGGGGTCGCGCTGCCACGCTCGGTCTACGCTCTGGACGTGTGGGGCTGCGACGTGCCGGAGGCCGGACTGGCGGTGGGCACCGGCGACCCGGACGGCATCTGCATGCCGGTGGACGGCACGCTGCTGCCGGTGACCTGGCTGACGCGGCCGACCACGCAGGTGCTGCTGCGCATGCTGCAACAGGACGGAACGCCCTTCTACGCCGACCCGCGTCAGGTGCTGGCCCGCGTGTGCGAACGCTTCAAGAGGGCGCGGCTGACGCCGGTGATGGCGACCGAGCTGGAGTTCTACATCATCGACCGAAGGCGCACGCCGCGCGACCCGGTCTCCCCGCCCAGCAGCCACGAGGGGCGCTGGAACGGCTGGCAGACGCAGGTGCTCTCGATCGCCGAGCTGCACAGCTTCGAGCCGCTGCTGGCCGACATCTTCCACGCCTGCGAGCAGCAGAACCTGCCCGCCGACACCGTAGTGCGCGAGAACGGCCCTGGCCAATACGAGGTGAACCTCAACCACGTGGCCGACCCGCTGGTGGCCGCCGACCACGCCTTTCTGCTCAAGCGCATCGTGAAGGGGGTGGCGCGCCAGCACGGGCTGGACGCCACCTTCATGGCCAAACCTTACGGCAATCTGGCCGGCAGCGGCATGCATGTGCACATGTCGATCCTGGACGAGCTCGGCCGCAACATCATGGCGGGCGACGGCGGTGCGCCGACCGCGCGGCTGCACCACGTGGTGGGCGGCATGCTGGCGACGCTGCCGGACACCATGCTGCTGCTGGCGCCGCACGCGAACTCCTACCGGCGGCTGACGCCCGGCGGCCACGCGCCCACCAACGTGACGTGGGGGTTGGACAACCGCAGCGCCGCCATTCGGGTGATCACCGCCGGCAACGCAACCAGGGTGGAACACCGGGTGGCAGGTGCGGACTGCAACCCTTACTTGGCGGTGGCCGGCGTGCTGGCCGGGGCGATGCACGGGCTGACCGGCGAGCTCGACCCCGGCCGGCCGATCGACGGCGAGGAACGCGAGGGCCACCCGGTGCTGCCGGTGAACTGGGACGACGCGATCGACGCGTTCGACGCCAGCGACGTGCTGGGGGAGTATATGGGGCTGGATTATCAGGATTTGTTTTCGGCTTGCAAACGACAGGAACAGGCGGAGTTTCGGCGCCGGGTGACTGACGTGGAGTACGACGCTTATTTGCAGTCGGTTTGAACCGAGAAAGACAAGGCGAGGGGCTCTGCCCCTCGACCCCGCTGGGGCCAGTCGGCCCCAGACCCCGTTTCAGCGAGCTCACGGAGCTTGGTTTCTTTCAACGATGTCGTAGCAGATGGATTCGTTGCTGAACCTCTGGTAAGTGATGATGTCTTGGGGCATATCTTAGTTTTCGAGTTGCACACATGCTGACACGCTCGGAGGCGTCTAGGGAATAATATATGCTTCTAAGATAAGCCCGATCTTGCCTGCAACTTCCGCAAAGCAATCACGGAGCCAAAACGTGACACTCCAGTCTGGGCCGAGTCCATGAGCGAGGCTCTGACCCAAGTCTACCTTCCATCCTTTCTCCCCGTTTCCGCAGCACCTGCGGTGCTTCAGGCTGTCGATACCGTTCCCGAGCTGAAGACCACTGGTGTCATACTCATTCAGGACGGCCGCGTGGAACAGCTTCGCGCGCCGGACTCCGACGGCATCTGTCTTGTTGTGGAAATTCGCCCGAAAGTACAACTGCAAAGACCTTACACGCCGCCTGTCGCTCCAGCCCCGCCCCAACGACACGCCGGTAGTTCCGCCGCGAAGGAATGGATTTCGCTCGGGTTCAACTGTGGCGGTGCAGTGCTCGCCTGGGTCGGTGTCGCTGGTACTGGTGCGCTTGCGCCCGTCACCGGCGGCCTCTCTCTTCCTGCAACCGGCCTGCTCTGGGGCGGTGCGCTGGCGACATCCGCCCAATGCGGCGCCTCCGTATACCGCACCTACAACGCGACGAACGGCCGCGAGACGATCAATGACAAGCTGGACGCAGACCCACGTTACGTCTGGACAATGCGCGGGCTGGACGTCGTCGGACTCGTAGGCGCGGGCGGTGCACTTAAGGAAATGAAAATAGCTCATGGCGCGTTGGGTGAGGCCGGCGTGGGATGGCGTGCCGCGGCCGGAAGCGGCCTTAGTCGTCCGATGAGAAAAGTCTTAACCGAGAGCCTCGAACTCAAAGGTGCCAAACGGGTCTCCTCGGCCCTGATCAACGCTGTCGTGAAACAACGTTTGCTGGACGCCCTCGCCGGCGTTATCGGCATGGCCGGCAGCGCCATCGACGGGGTCATCAACGACGTTGTCGTCTGGACGGTCTCAGAAGCCAAGGACGCTCAGTGACCCCACGCCGTAACCAGGAACACTGGCAGAAACTTCGCAAGGACAAACGCTCCGCGTTGGTAGTCATGCTTGTCATCGTCGCCGCGTTGGTAGCCATTTTGGCCGCAATCGGCATCCTCCTCGGCTCCTCCCGCAATACCGACCGTTCCAACCCCCTCTATTGGGCGCTTATCCTGCCTTTCGCTTGGTGGGCCGCCTCGCTGGCCAACTACACGCCCTGGGCAGTCAACACCCTCCGCATTGCTGCCGTGGTTGCGACCCTGATCGCCTTGGCCTCACTCGCCGCCGCCGCCGCGACCCAACCGCACGTAACGCCTTGGGTCTTTGCAGCGGTAATCGCCGCACCATGCGCAACGGTCGGCGCGTGTCTTTACCCACGCACTCTCTTAGCCAAAATTCAGAACTAGGCGCTGGCGCTGCAGCTTCCGCAAGTAGCTCGACGTCGCTCACAAACCATGACAGGGAAACCGATTGATCCTTCTCTGCAAAAACTTCTGAGTCCAGAGGGCGCATGTTGCAGAAACTTCCGCGACACCCGGACGAAAAGTTTTTTGCTGCTTTTTTTCAAAAAAGCAGGCCTTGCTTCGTTGCTGTAGTTTCAAGAACTCACAACCAGCAAGCCCCAGAGTCCAAACCGCCCGACTGTTCCATGCTAATCCACCCCGCATGACCCCCCACGCCCCCAGCTACTACGCCGCCACCGCCAACCCCGCCCCCGACCGCCACGCGCTCCGCGGCGACACCGAAGCCGACGTCGCCATCATCGGCGCCGGCTTCACGGGCATCTCCGCCGGCCTCGAACTTGCCGAGCGCGGCCACACCGTCACCGTCCTTGAAGCCGCCCGTGTCGGCTGGGGCGCCTCGGGCCGCAACGGAGGCCAGATCGTCAACGGCTACTCGCGCGAGCTCGACGTCATCGAGCGCCGCTATGGCGCCGCCGCCGCCGAGGCGCTCGGCGGCATGGCGCTCGAAGGCGGCCAGATCATCCGCGACCGCGTCGCCAGATACGCCATCGACTGCGCGCTCACCCCGGGCAATGCCATCACCGCCTTCACCGCCCGCCAGATGCGCGGCCTGGAGCACGCCCGCCGGACCTGGGCGCAGCACGGCCACACCGCGCTCGAGCTGGTCGACAGCCCCGGCCTCGCCCGCATCGTGCACACCGACCGCTACGTCGGCGGCCTGCTCGACCCGCTCGGCGGCCACGTCCACCCGCTCAACCTGGTGTTGGGCCAGGCCGCGGCCCTGGAGCGCCTCGGCGGCCGCATCCACGAGCACAGCCGTGTCACCGAAATCGACACCGGCCCAAGCCCGGTCGTCACCACCGAGCACGGCCGCGTCCGCGCCCGCCACGTCCTGGTCTGCGGCAACGCCTATCTCGGCCGCCTGCTCCACCGCGAGGTCGGCAGCAAGATCATGCCCGTCTCCAGCCAGGTCATGGCTACCGAACCGCTCGACCCCGATCGCCTGGCGTCCTTGCTGCCCGCCAACTACTGCGTCGAGGACGCCAACTACTTCCTCGACTACTTCCGCCGCACCCCGGACAACCGCCTGCTCTACGGCGGCGGCACCGTTTACGGCGGTGCGGACCCCGCCAGCATCGAGGCCAAGCTCCGCCCGCTGATGCGCCATACCTTCCCCGGCCTGGCGGACGCGCGCATCGACTACGCCTGGAGCGGCAACTTCGCGCTCACCCTGCCGCGCATCCCGCATGTCGGCCGAGTCTCGCCCACCGTGCTGTTCAGCCACGGCGACAGCGGCCACGGCGTCACCACCACCCACCTGCTCGGCCGGCTGCTGGGCGAGGCTGTGGCTGGCGAGACGGCGCGCTTCGATGCGTTCGCGAACCTGCCTTACTCGCCGTTTCCCGGCGGGCGCAGCTTGCGTGTGCCGCTGACTGTGTTGGGGTCCTGGTATTACCGGGCGCTGGATCGGGTGGCGTGAGAAAGCAAGCAGTTCTTTTTTGGAAAAAAGAACCAAAAAACTTTTGTCACGTGTAGGTGCGCCGTGGTGAAACGCGGTGTTTCAGCCGTCTGCGACGGTCGCAGCAAAAGCTTTTTGCTTCTTTTTCTCGAAAAAGAAGGCCTTACCTCCCTTCGCCGGAGCCAAACGCGCATGACGGTAACCAGCACGCAGACCGTCGCCGCCGACCCTGTTGCCCTAGCCCTTGCCGCATCCCGTCTGCCACCTGCCCAAGCCGACCAGGCAGCCAGCCTCTGGCAGTCCGTGCAGGCCCGCCATCACGAGCCCGAGCAGGCCGCGCGGGACTACCTCTTCACCCTTCGCCAGCACCGGCTCCCTCGCGTGGCGGCGAAGATAGCCGCCAGCCTAGCCGAGGCTTATTCGGACCGCGCCTGGCCTCTGGTCGAGCTGGCCAGGCTGACCTCGCGCGTCGGCGATCACGCCGCCAGCCTTGCCGCCGCGCGGCGCATCGTGGCCGCCTTCCCGGGCGACGCCGCCGGACCGCTGCACATGGTCTCCGCCCTGCTGGCGCTGCGCCACACCCAGCAGGCGCACGACGTCCTGGTGGCCCTGCCGGAAGCCTCCCACCGCCTGGCCTGGGTGCGCACCGCGCTGATCAAGGTGGCCATGCAGCGCCACGACCACGCTTGCGTGCTGGAAGAGGCCGCGCTGCTGCGTGTGGCAGCGCCGGCCGACGCGTTCGGCTACCTCGCCGCCTGCGCCAGCCTGCGCGCGCTCGACCGCACCGACGAAGCCGAGTCGCTGGTGCAGCAGGCGCTGGCCGCCTGCCCAAACCGGATGGATGTGCGCCAGGAAGCCGCCCTCGTCGCCGAGGCAGCCGGCCGGCACGAACTGGCCCTCGCGCGCTGGGCGGAGGTGCGGGCGGTGGCACCGGGCTCGCCGCAGGGCTATCTCGGCGCCATCAAGTACAGCCGCCGCGCCCGGCCGGGACTAACCGAGCAGTTGCTGGCGGACGCGGTCGCCGCCTTTCCGCGCAACCGGGTGCTGCGGACGGCTTCAGCCCGCATGGAGGCCGGCCGCCAGCGCTGGAGCGAGGCGGAGGCGCACTGGGCCGCGGCGACCGAACAGGCGCCGAACGACCCCTCGCTGCAGGTGGAAGCGGCCATGTCGCTGATCGGTCCGCCTGCCGGCCGCAAGCGCCGCCTGCGCGACGTGCTGCGCCGCCTGAGCTCGGTGCACGAGCGTTTTCCCGACTACCGCCCCGCCTACGCCGCCCACCTCGCAGCACTCCGCGAGGCACGCGCCTTCGACGGGGCGGAGGCAAGCGGGCTCGACTGGGGCGGCCGCTTCCCCGCCGACCCGGAGATCGCGATGATGCGCGCCCGCCTGGCCCAGGACCTCGGCCGCGCCGGCGAGGCAGTGGCGCTGATCGAAGCGGTGCGCGCACGCACGCCCATCTCCGCCGAGCTCGAGACGGCCTACGTGCGGGCGCTGAGCCTGGCCGGACGCCACGACGAGGCCGAGCAGGCAGCGGCGGCGGCCCACCGCCAGGTGGGCGAGGACTCCCACCTGCTCGCCGAGCACGTGCGCCTGGCGACGCGGCGCGGCGACCTGGACGAGGCGGTCCGGCGCGCCGAGGCGGCCTGCCTGAAGCGCCCGCAGGACCAGAGCCTGCGCGCCCTGGCGGCGCGAACCCGCTCCCTGGCCGGCGAGGCCGGGGTCAGCCGCATCGTGGCTGCGCCGGAACCCGGCGAGCCCGGCGCCGCGCTGGCCGCCTTCTTCGAGCGCTTCGAAAGCCTCGGCGCCACCCGCCTCGGCTGCGAGTTCGGCCTGGTGCAGCGCCATTTCGGCGCCGGCTCGCTCGGCCTGCTGCGCTGGGCGTCCATCCCCGCCGACCGTCTCGCCGCCGGGCTGCGGAACGGCTTCAAGGGCATCGCGACGGCGGATCACCTTCATGTCGTCACCAGGCGTGCCTCGGCCGACCACGAGGAATACGCGCTGTCCGCCGAGCTTTACGGCTACTGGACGCACAGCTTCGTCAAGGTGGAGGACCTGCCATACGACCGCATGTTGCAGCAGAGCCTGCGCCGCACGCGTTTCCTGCAGGACAAGCTGGTGGAGGATCTGCAGGCGGGCGAGAAGATGTTCGTCTTCAAGTTCTCCCCACGCCCGGACGAGGCCGCGGTGCTGCACCTGTTCGATGCGCTGTGCACCTACGGCCCGCGTACGCTGCTGTGCGCCGCGCTGGCCGACGCTGACCACCCTGCCGGCACGCTGGAGATGCTTCGGCCCGGCCTGTTCCTCGGTCGTTTCACGAAGTTCACCGAGGAAGCCATGGCGGGCGAGGCCGGCATCGACACCGAGCAGTGGCGCCTGTTCTGCGAGCGCGTGGCCGCCTGGCACGACGCGCTTCGCGCCGCAGGAGACGACCTGGCGCACAACGCCGGCGGCCCCGTTGCCGGTTCTGGCCCTGGAAATCCAGCGCCCGGCGTCTGCCTGGCCGCCCACGCCACTCCCCTGCAGACCCTGCCCTGAGGCAGCGCCTTTACGCTTCGCGCCCGCCGCCGGGCCGTGCTAGGCCAAGACGGTCGCGTTCCGGCGCGCCGGGTGGCTGTGCCTCGCACGTCGCTTCGGCCGACGCGTGCGGCCGCAGCTGATGTTTGGAAACGCATGTTATCCTGGTTCCGCAAAAAGACGCCAACCCAGCCCGGCCAAACTGCAGCAGGCCAGACTGCAACCGGCCAGACTGCAACCGGCCAGACTGCGGGTGGCCAAAATGCGGCTGGCCAAACTGCAACCAGCCAGATTGGCGGCTTGTTCGACCGGCAGCAGCGTCCCGGCGCGTCGGGCGACCTTGCGCGCGGAGTCGTAGACCCCGAGACCATCCCGCTCGACCTCGAGACCCTGCCGTTCCCGGAAAACGAGCCGGAGGGCGCTCTGGCCGAGTCGGCTCGCGTGCTGGCTGCACCCGCGCTGACGCCAGCCCCTGCGGACCCTGGCCCGTCGCATGCCGCTCAGCCTCCCGCATTGGCCTTCTACGCGGGCGAGCCGGACTCGCCTGCCTCGCCCACGGCAGACGAGCACGCGGCGCAGCCAGCCGAACCCGACCTTGTGGCTACGGCAGTGGCGCGTGCCGGCCTGCCCGGCGACGTCCGGGCGGAGACGCTTACCGTCTGGGCCGCAGTGCTGGAGCGCCACGGCGGCGCCGGCGGGGAGGAGGCCTGGCGCGGCGTGCTGTTGGAGCTGCGCCGGCGCAGGCTGCGCGCGCCGGCGCTTGCGGTGGCCGAAGCGCTCGCCGCTGCACACCCCGACGCGCTCTGGCCGCTGGCCGAGCTGGCGCGCCTGCAGGCTGCCGGCACCGACCACGCCGCTAAGCTGGAGTTGGGCCGGCGCCTGTGCGCGCGATGGCCGGACGCGTCGGAAGGGCCGCCCCTGGTGGTGCAGGGCCTGCTCGGGCTCGACCGCCGGGATGAGGCAGAACGCTTCTTCGACGGCCTGCCGGACAGCTTCGCGGACCAGGATTGGTACCTGACCACCGGCATGCGTTTTGCGCGTGCGCATGACGACGTCCCCCGCGTGCTGGCGCTGGCCGCCAGGCTGCGCGCGGTGACCCCGGACCGGCCGCTGGCCTACGCGATGCCCGCCGTGATGTTGCGCCAGGCCGGCCGGCACACGGAAGCCGAGGCGGTGGTGGCTGACGGTGTGGCTGCCTGCCCCGGCTCGGCGGAGATCTGGCGCGAGGCGGCCCTGACTGCGCAGGCGCTGGGTGACACCCCGCTCGCCTTCCAGCGCTGGGAAGGCCTGCGCGCTCACGCACCCAACGCGCTCGCCGGCTACGTCGGCGCCGTCCAGCTCGCCGAGCGGCTGCGCCAGCCCGAGACCCTTGCCGGCCTGCTCGACGACGGGCTGCTTGCCTACCCCGACGACCGCGACCTGTTGATGGCCAAGGCGCGCGCCTCGGCCGAGGCCGGCGACTGGGACGACGCGGCGGACCGCTGGACCGCGCTGATCGCCCGTGCGCCGAACGACCCTGCCACCCGCGTCGCCGCCGCAACCGCGCTGATGGGCCCGGCCGAGGGCAGGGCGGCTCGCCTGCCGTCTCTTCTGACGCTGCTCGAGGAGACAGGCGCGCTGTTCCCGGACCACGTGCCGGCCGGCATCGCCCACATGCGGCTGCTGCGCGAGGCGGGCGAGCTGGCACAGGCGCGCGACGTGGGTGCGGCGTGGGGCGCGCGGTTCCCGGACAATCAGGCACTGGCAACAGCGAGGTCGCGGATCGCCGCACTCGATCGCGAGCCTGATCAGGCGCTGGCGATCTTGCAGGCGACACGCGCCGTCTCGCCGCGTAGCGGGCTGCTGGAAGCTGCCTACGCCCGTGCGCTCAGCGTTGCCGGACGCGTCGAGGAGGCCGACGAGGTCTGCGCCCAGGCGTTGGCCAGTCTGCCCGGCGACGCCGGTCTTCTGGCCGAACACACCAGGATTGCGATGCGGCGCGAGGACTGGAAGCAGGCGCTGGGCCGTGCGGAACAGGCCGTACAAGCACGGCCGGAAGACCCGACGCTGCAGGCGATGCTGGCGCGGGCAAAGGCGCAGGGCGCGTTAGTCGATCACGAGTAGGTAGCTTAGGAGCGCCTTCTTTCTCGAGAAAAAGAAGCAAAAAAGCATCTGTCTCGGCTGTCGCGGACCGTTCAACCGGCGGGTGCTCAAGGAAGCAACAGTTTTTTGGTTCTTTTCTTCAAAAAAGAACCGCTTGCCTTCCTCCGACGCAGCCAAGGAACAACCAAATGTCTGACACAGCCATCAAGGTTGCCCGCAGCGACACCGGCGTCACCGTCGATCTCGGCAACGCGCAATTCCGTTTCCCCGCCAGCCTGCCGGCCGCGTTCAACTGGTTGCGGGACCGCTGTGCGAACGGCTTGCACGAGCCCACCATGTCCAAGCTGGTCGCCGCTTTCATGGCTGCCCGCCCCAACTCCACCTTTCTCGATGTGGGCGCCCTGTTCGGCTACTTCAGCCTGCTGGCGCTGACAGCCTCCGGCGGCCGCGGGCACGTCTACACCTTCGAGATGAACCCGCGGACCTTTCCGGCGCTGCAACGGGTAATCGCATCGAACCTGTCCGGCGCGGAGGCGGACCGGATCGTTCTCACCCACGCCGCACTGGGCGACCTGGACGCGCCGCAGCGGACCACACGGTTCAAGGGTTTCGTGCTCGAACCGACCTCCGGCGAGGGGCACGAGGCGGCGATCGACTACCGCACGCTGGACAGCTTCGCCGACGAGCACGGTCTGAAAGCGGACCTGGTGAAGATCGACGTGGAGGGCTTCGAGGGAAAGGTGCTGGCCGGCGGTGCGGCGACGCTGCTGCGTGACCGCGCGGTGGTGGTCATGGAGCTGCACGACAACAACCTGCTCAGCCGCAACGGCATCACGCGCACCGCGCTGCTGCACCGGCTGCTCGGCGAAGGTTTCCGCGTCTATCACTTCGGCCAGCAGCGCGAGGCGGCGATCGACTTGGCGACGGAGATGTCGGCCGCGATGATCGACACCAACCGGGCTAAGCTCGACGCTGCTGCGGACGAGCTGGTGGTGCTGGCGTCGGGCGACATCCGGGATGTCTGGCCGTACCTGACGGTTCGGGCGGCTTAGGCAAAGCAAGCGGTTCTTTTTTGAAAAAAAGAACCAAAAAACTTTTGTCTCCTGGGCACCCGTCGGCGGAAGGGTCCGCGACAGCCGTGATTAAAGCTTTTTGCTTCCTTTTCTCGAAACAGAAGGCGCTGTCTTGATGCGCACGCTGATCATCGTCCGCACCCACCGCGCGGACGCAGCGTCGCTGCAGGCCTACGACCTCTACGCACGCGCGCCCGGCGCCGACGTGGTCTTCTGCATCGACCAGCGTGCCGGCCCGGTGGACATGCTTGGCCGCGCCGCGATCGGCTACGACGACGCCACGCTCGCGCAGCTTGGCCTGTACGCGCACCCCAATGCCGGATGGCGCTGCGGTGACTACTGCTACCACGTCGTCCGCGCCGCGCGCCCGGACTACGATCTCTACTGGCTGGTCGAGCCGGACGTGCGCATCAACGTGGCCGATCCGCCCGGCTTCTTCGCACGCTACACGGAGCACTCTGCCGACCTGCTGGCGGCCCGCTTCGGCGTGCGCGACGAGGTCTGGCACTGGACCCACATGATCGTGCCGACCGGCATGGCGCCACAGGGCTGCATCTACCCGATCACCAGGCTGTCCGGCCGCGCCGTCGACCACCTGCACGCAGCCCGCCGCGCACTCTCCGCCGATCCTGCCTACGCCACGCCGGACCGCTGGCCGAACGACGAATCCTTCACCGCGAGCGTCCTCGTGGCAAGCGGGCTGCGTTGCGCCGACCTCAACGACGCCGGTCCGCAGTGCTACACGCGGCGCACGCTGGGCGTGGGCGTGACCTGGGACGAGGCGACGATCCCTGCTGCTCCGCGCGACGGGCTCATCTACCACTCGGTGCGTCCGTTCGCGCCGCTGCTGGACCGGGCGGAGGCGCGCGTGGCGGGCTTCAGCCTGGCACGCGCTACGGCAATGCGGCCGGCCCGCTCGCACGGCGATGCGATGTATTTTACCTCGACGGCGGAGACGCTGCTGCGCCACCCCGACCATGCCCAAGCCGCCCTGGTGCCGCTGATGCTGTCCGAGGCGCTGTGGCGCACACGGCCCTGGGCGGCCCAAAGCAAGGCTGGGCAAGCCGGGGCCAGCCAAGCCGGGACCAGCCAAGCCGGGACCAGCCAAGCCGGGGCCAGCCAAGACGCGAGCGGCTACGACGGTGGTAGCCAAGACGGCGCTGACGAAGGCAGGGCTGGCCAGGGCGGGGGGGCGAACGAGGGCCGTGCGGCGCGGCTGGACACCGACGCCCGGGCGCTGGCGGTGGCGAAGGTGAAGCTGGCGCGCGCCTTTGGTCAGCGACCGGCCCGCCAGCCTGCCGGGACCGCCTGTCTCGCCAGCCTCCGCGCGCCGGTCCTGCTCGAGCGCGTGCCAGATCCGGCCGATTTCGAGTTAAGCGCCCCGTTCCCGCTCGCCCGCTTTCCCGCCGACGTCGCACTCCCCTATGCCTGCGACCTGACCGCCGGCGCGCTGCTGTTCACCCTGCACGTGGCACCCTGGCACGTGCTGGCCGCGCCCGATTTACGCCACGCCCAACGCGAGGCCGCCAGCGCCGCAGCCTGGCTGAACGTGACCGACGCCGCCCGGCTGTCTCCCGCCGCTGCGACCGAGGCTGAACCGGTCTTCGTCTTCGTGCTCGGCCAGTTGGACACACGGCAGCTCGACGCGGCGTTGCGCCGGGTAAGCCCGCGCGTGGTGACCGCACCGGGCCTACTGGACCAGCTGGCCGCGCTGGCATCGGGTGCGCAACCGCCATTGCCACAGCCTCTGGCTGTTCTGCTCCGTATCGCCGTGGCATCGTGGGGGCGGGTGCGCCTGCCCGGCGGCTTGGACGGGCGCTGCGTCGTCAGGCTCTCGGCGGAGTGTATCGGCTTGGCCGGGGTGCTCGGCACGGTGTTCCGCCGGGCGACCTGGCTGTTCGTGGTGTCTCCCCCGCACAGATGGGACTGCGCGCTGGTCGAGGCCGCACCGCGTCAGGCGGTGCGCGAGCTGCTGGCCGGCGTGCAGGCGCTGCGCCGGCTGACCCGGATCGGCGCCGACCTGCGCGTCCTATCCTTCGAGGCGCTGCTCGCCGACCCGGACGCGGCGATGCCTGGTCCGGCTGCCCCGCCAGCCAGCACCGGCGGGGCGGGCGGCCCGGCGGCGAAAGATGCGCCCGCGCGTGCTGACCGCGGCATGACTGCACGACATGTGCCCGCTGGCGACGGACGCGGCGAGGACTCTCCGGCTGCCTCGGTTGAACCCTCCGTGACCCCGACAAGTCAAGCGGGCTGCGACGCTGTGTCCCCGGCGCTGCAGGCCCGGCGCAGCCCCGTGCAGGAAGCCGCCTGGCGAGCTAGGTTCGAGCGCCTTTGGTCGGCGCAGCGGCCCACCGCGGTGCTGCAGGCGTTGGCGCTGGATTTGTAGCGTCACCAGAGCCTGCCGCCGCCTTATTGGGCGCACCATCGGTCGTCCGCGCTGGCTTACGCTCGACTGCAGCCGGGGGCCGCGCCTTGGTGGCTACTGGTGCTTGCTTAACCTGTGCGGCAGCTTCTGCCGGCGCAGCGCTGACAGATGTTGCGTCCGCGGCCGGTGCCCCGATTGGCAGGGTTTCCCTTCCGCCCGGCTGCGCCGTATCGGCCTGCGCCGTTTCGGCAGCGTCGCCCGGCTCGGGCCTTCGGGCACCCGCCCCGGCTTCCCGCCTTGCAGCCATGTCCCCCATCTCGCGAATGATGCGCAGCGAGGCGGCCAGCAGCGCCGGCGGCCGCGCCGCCATCGGCGCCTCCGGCAGGTCGGAAAAGTCGGTGGAGAACAGGGTTTCCCGCTCGGGGAACCAGCGCCGGCGCACGGTCTCGTTGCGTTCGGCGTAGCGTGCCACGAAGGCCTGCGCCTCCTGCCGGGTCGGCCGCCAGCCGGGTCCGGGCAGGGCGGTGGTGGCGGCCTGGGTGATGTTGCGCCACTGGGCGGACTGCACGTTGGTCTCGCGCCCGCCGTTGACCAGTGCTGCCAGCTCCACCAGGACCATCTGGGCTGGAAACACGATGGAGGGGTTGGCGGACCGTGCGTCCTCGCCCGAAGCCGGCGCCAGAGTCATGCCGCAGACCGAGGCGAAGTCGTCCACCACGTCGAAGCGCTTGCCGGCGCCGCGTTCGAACAGGCGTGGCCGCACGTGCCCGGCGCCGAAGACGGACGCCCAGCGGTCCAGCAGCGCAGCATAGTCGTAGTCATGCGCGCGGGAGACGTGCATGCCGAGCAGGTCCGGCCGGCGCGCGTCGCCCCAGCGGATCATCTCGCTATACAGGCTGGCGAAGTGCTGGTCCGGCCGGCGCAGGTAAGCCACCACCGTGAAACGGTCGGCGTAGGGTGCGAGCATGTCGTGCAGGTTCTGCACGCCTTGGCGGTCCAGCAGCAGCATGCTGAACTGCTCGGCGGAGATGATGATGCGGTGCACGTCGCCGGGGATGGCGGCCATCTCTTCGGCGAACTCGGCGGCGAACTGGTCCAGCCGGGCTTGCGGGTCCATGCCGTGCCACAGCGGGCGGTTGGCGGGCTTGAGGCGCCTGGGGTCGGTGCAGGCGACCACCGCCAGCAATTCGTGGCGCTCGCCGCCGGGCGAGCGTGGGTAGAAGACGCCCTGCGCCCGCAGCGCCCGCCGCTGGCGCGCCAGCACCTTCTGGATGGAGGTGGACCCGGTCTTGCTGGTGCCGATGTGCAGGATGAGGTCGCGCGGCATCGTCTGGAGCCCTCGGGCGATGCCGGGCCGGGGCACACGCCGGCCGCCTTTGTGCAGGAGACGCCCCGGAGGAGGCAAGCCGCGCCGCAATGGCCCAGGACCGCCGGCGTTATCGGTCTCATACCAGCCGCCCGAGACGCCGACCGTTAGAAAGCGAGGCAGGCACTCCTTTTTTGAAAAGAAGGACAAAAAACTTTTGCTTGCTTGGTTGTAAGCCGAGGGCGAGTCCTCGACAGCCTTGACAAAAAGCCGGTTCAGAGCGGCTTCGCCCTGGTGGGTGTTCGGGGGCAAAGCCCCTGACTTTGCTTCCCCAATCTGGCGAGCAAACCCGCAACGCGGTATAAGCGCGCCGTTCGCCACTGGGAGCACGTGCGTTTGGACGCAAGTCAAGCCGAGCCGGTCAGGCTGGTCGTCTGGGACCTCGACGAGACCTTCTGGAGCGGAACGCTGAGCGAAGGCGGCCACACCTACCGGCGTGACGTGCACGACATCGTCCTCGAGCTTGCCCGGCGCGGCATCGTCAGTTCGATCTGTTCCAAGAACGACCAGGCGCCTGTGCAGGAGATTCTAGAGCGCGAAGGCATCTGGGATCACTTCGTGTTCCCCAGCATCAACTGGGAGCCGAAAGGCCAGCGCCTGGCTGCATTGTTGGAAGCTGTCCAGTTGCGTGCGCCCACCGTGATGTTCATCGACGACAACCCGATGAACCTGGCCGAAGCGCAGCATTACGTGCCCGGCATCCAGACCCGCTCGGACGACTTCATCGGGCAGATGCTCACCGACCCGGCTTTTCGCGGCAAGGACGACGCCTCGCTCAGCCGCCTCAAGCAGTATCGGCTGCTGCAGCAGCGCCAGGCGGAGGAGCGGAAGTTTGGCTCCGACAACACGGAGTTTCTGCGCGCCAGCGGCTTGCGCGTCACTATCGAGCACGATCTGGAACCGCATCTGGACCGTGCGATCGAGCTGATCAACCGCACCAACCAGCTCAACTACACCAAGGAGCGCCTGCCGGAGAACCCAGACGAAGCGCGCACCGCGTTGCGCGCGCTGCTGGCCGGCTTCGACGTGCAGGCAGGCATCCTGCGCGTGCGCGACAATTACGGTGATTACGGCTGGTGCGGGCTGTACATCACCAAGACCGGCGGCGGGTGGAAGAAGCTGCTGCAATTCTGCTTTTCCTGCCGGATCCTCAACATGGGCGTGGAGACCTGGCTGTTTAACCGCCTGGGCCGGCCGCAGATGAAGGTGGCGGGCGAGGTGCTGACCAACCTCGGCCGCGACAAACGGGTGATCGACTGGATCACCGTGGAGAGCGGCGGCGCCGCGGTGGAGGGTCCTGCAGGCGCACACACGGTGGACACGTTCTACGCCCGCGGCGGCTGCGACCTGCTCGCCGTCTCGCATTACTTCAGCCTGACGGCGCGCCAGGTGTTCGGCGAGTACAACGCGACGCGCGACGGCGCGAACCTGCGCCTGGAGCACAGCATGTTTGCCCGTTACGGCCTGTCGGGCATCAGCCGGCAGGCGCGTGCCGCGCTGCAGTTGTTCGGCCATCGCGATGCCGATTTCGACAGCGTGATTCCCAGCATCCCGAAGGACGGCAGCGGCCTGTGGCTGCTCAGCTTCTGGGCGGACGCCGACTACGCGCTCTACCGCCACCGCGCCACCGGCGTGCTGGCGCCGCTCAGTGTCACGGGCGTGCGTACCAACATGCGCGACTTGATCGCACTGCCGGATGCCGAAAGCGGCGCGGAACCTGCGTTCCTGCGCAGCTTGCGCGAAGAGTTCGAGTATGCCGGGCTGATCAGTGAGGCTGATTTCAAGACCAACCTGCGCCTGCTGCTGGCCGCCGCACCGCAGGGCACGCAGGTGTTCGTGCTGCAGATGAACGAGGCGCTGGCACGCCCCGGCAAGCCGCCCGGCGTGTCGCTGAAGCGCCAGAAGATCAACCTGTGGGTCGAACAGGTGGCGACCGAGTTCCTTCAGGTACGCCTGATCCGCATCGCCGACTTCGTGGTGCGCGAGGAGGAGATGATTACCGGCAGCCACTTTGACCGGATGGTTTATTTTAGGATCTTTCAGCATCTTTCGAAATACGCGGAGCTGGAAGTCGCCTAGGGAAGAGACTTCTCTTTCAAGAAAAAGAAGCAAAAAGCTTTTGCTCCGGCTGTTGCGGATCTTTCCGGCGAGCGCGCGACTGCGGAAGCAAAAGTTTTTTGGTTCTTTTTCTCAAAAAAGAACTGCTTACTTGCCTTGCCTTGCCTTTCGAGGTCCGGCATCTCCCCCGCAAGCGACCCCGGAGGTCCACACTGCAACAACTACGCTGGTTGCCCGACCTGCCGGACTGGCGCACCCGGTTGCGCGCCCTGGCCACTGCCGAGGATTTCTGGGCGCAGGCCGTCGCGCTGGCCAACGCCCGCCTCGACTTCACGCGCACCAACGCGCTGGACGACACGTTGCGCCGGCGCACGAACGGCGCGGTGCCGTCCGGCACCGGCACAAAGCCGGTGCGCTTGGCCGTGCTCGGCTCGGCCACGCTGGCCCACCTGCACGCCTCCATTCGCGTAGCCGGGCTTCGCCGGGGCATCCACCTTACGACCTACGAGAACGACTACGGCCAGTACTTACAGGAACTGCTCGACGAGCACTCTGGCCTGCACGCGTTCAAGCCGAACGCCGTGCTGTTCGCGTTCGACGCCTACCACCTGACGCAAGGCCTGCACGCGGCGCTCTCCGTTGCCGACGCGGACGCGGCGCTGGCTGACACGCTCGCGCGAACCGAGCAATGCTGGGCGCTGGTGAAGACGGCGTTCGCCTGCCCGGTGATGCAGCAGACCGCGCTGGATGTGTTTCCCGCCGTGCTGGGCAGCAACGAGCACCGGCTGCCCGGCTCTCGCGGCCGCTTCGTGGCACGGCTGAACGAGGCATTGCGGGTTGCAGCCGATGCGCACGGCGTCGACCTGGTGGCGGTGGACGACGCGGCGCGGCGTGACGGGCTGGCAGCCTGGCACGACCCTGCGTTGTGGCACCGCTCCAAGCAGGAGGTGACACCGGCGCGCGCACCCAGCTACGGCGAACTCGTCGGCCGCATCATCGCCGCACGGCAGGGCCGTTCCTACAAATGCCTGGTGCTGGACCTCGACAACACGCTGTGGGGCGGCGTGATAGGCGACGACGGGCTGGACGGCATCGTGCTGGGCCAGGGCAGCCCGATGGGCGAGGGGTTCACTGCGGTGCAGGATTACGCAAAGGAATTGGCCCGTCGCGGCGTGATACTGGCGGTGAGCTCGAAGAACGACGAGGCGAACGCGTGGGAACCGTTCGACAAGCATCCGGAGATGACGTTGCGCCGCAGCGACATCGCAAGCTTCCGCGCCAACTGGCAGGACAAGGCGTCCAACATCCGCGCCATCGCGGCAGAGCTTAACATCGGCTTGGACTCTCTGGTGTTCCTCGACGACAACCCGTTCGAGCGCAACCTGGTGCGCGAAGAGCTGCCGATGGTGGCCGTTCCCGAAGTGCCTGACGACGATCCCGGCCGCGTGCCCGCTGTGCTGGCCGATGCCGGCTACTTCGAGAGCCTCGGCATCACCGCCGAAGACCTCGAACGCACCGCACAATACCAGGAGAACCGCGCGCGCGAGGACCTGCGCGCCAGCGTCACCGACATGGACGGTTACCTGCGCGCGCTGGAGATGCGCATGGTGTGGAACCGCTTCGACAGCGTGGGCCAAAGCCGCGTCGTGCAGCTCATCAACAAGACCAACCAGTTCAACCTCACCACACGACGCCACAACGATGCGGACGTCGCAGCCATCATGGCCGACGCGCGCGCGTTCGGCCTGCAGATACGCCTGCTGGACCGCTTCGGCGACAACGGCATCATCGCCATCGTCATCGGCCGCCTGACCGAGCCTGGCACCGTCACCATCGACACCTGGCTGATGAGCTGCCGAGTGCTCGGCCGCGGCGTGGAGCGCACCACGCTGAACCTGGTGGCCGCACAGGCGCTGGCACTGGGCGCCACGCGCCTGATCGGCGAGTATGTTCCCACCAAGAAGAACGGCATGGTGCGTGAGCACTACACGAAACTCGGCTTCACCTCGCTCGTCACGCAAGCCGACGGCAGCAGCACCGCGGAGCTGGACTTGGCGCAGTTCACACCGGAACCCACCTTCATCCACGTCACCGAAAGCAGCAATTCATGACCGACCAGGCAAAGATTTACGCCGACCTCACGGAAATCTTCAACGACGTGTTCATGCGCGACGACATGACGTTGACGCCGGAGCTCTCGGCCAAGGACGTGGCCGGCTGGGACAGCTTCAAGCAAATCGAGATCATGGTCTCGGTGGAGGAACGGTTCGGCATCAAGCTGAACACGCGGGAGATCGACTCGCTGCGTAATGTGGGGGACCTGGCGGAGGTGATCACGAAGAAAGCTAGCTAAGCGTTTCTTTCTCGAGAAAAAAGCAAAAGGCTTTTGTCTCCGCTGTCGCGCGCTCGCCGGAAAACTCCCCGACAGGGAGCAAAAGTTTTTTGGTTTTTTCAAAAAAGAACCGCTTGCCTATCTACCCCAGCACGAAATCCTCCATCCGAGGCCTGCGCATCTGCCGCCAGAACGCCGTCGTCGACCCCGACCAGTTCGCCGTGATCTTGCCGCCCTGTCCGTACCAGTTGCCGCAACCCGTCGCCCACACCGTCTTGTCCAACCGTGCGTGCAGCGCGTCGTTGTAGCTCCGGCACGCCGCATCGCGCACCTCGATCGAGGCCGCGCCACGCGCCACCATCTCGCCAAGGCAACGCGCGACGTAGCGGAACTGGCACTCCAACATGAACACGATGGAGCTGTGGCCCAGATTCGTGTTCGGCCCATATAGGAAGAACAAGTTTGGGAAACCGGGTAACGCCACGCCGTGATAGGCGTGCGGCCCGTCGGCCCATGCCTCCTGCAGGGAAAGCCCGCCGCGCCCGGTGATCTCCACCGGTGCCAGGCAGTTGCGCACGTCGAAGCCCGTCGCGAATACGACCGTGTCCAGCGCGCGCTCGACGCCGTCGCGCGTGCGGATGCCGTCCGGCGTGAAACTGTCGATTGCTTCGGTCACCAGCTCCACGTTTGGGCGGCTGAACGCGGGCAGGTAGTCGTCGCTGAGCAGCAGTCGCTTGCAGCCCAGCGTGTAGGCGGGCGTCAGCTTGGCGCGCAGCTCGGGGTCGGGCACCTGCCGCGTCAGGTGCCAGCGCGCCAGCTTGGTGAACCAAGCGTTGCGGCGCGAGCCGGTGCGGAACGCGCCGAACAGGCCCTCCTGATAGGCATACACGGCCGCGCGTGTCAGGCGCCGGTAGCCGGGCAGGTGGCAGAGCAGCGCGGTGTGCCTGGGTCCGTAGCCATGATCCAGCCGCGGCGCAATCCAGTTGGGCGTGCGCTGGAACACGCTCAGCCGGGCGCTGCTGTGTGCCAATTCGGGGACGATCTGCACCGCGCTGGCCGCCGACCCCACCACAGCCACGCGCTTGCCCGCATGTGCGGCCGAGTGGTTCCAGCGTGCCGCGTGGAACGCCGCGCCGCGGAAATCCTGTAATCCAGCAAAGGCAGGAACCGACGGCGTGCTCAGTTGTCCGACCGCCGGCATGAACACGTCGAACGTCGCCGCATCGCCGTCGGAGGTCTGCACGCGCCAGGTGCAATCCCGCTCGTCGTAGGTAGCGCCGGTAACGGATACACCGAAACGGATGTGTGGGCGCAGCTCGAAATGGTCGGTCACGTGCTCCAGGTAGGCGAGGATCTCCGCCTGTCGCGCGTAGCGGAAGCTCCAATCGTGCTTCGGCGCGAACGAGAAGGAGTAAAGGTGGGACGGCACGTCGCAGGCGGCACCGGGATAGGTGTTCTCACGCCAGGTACCGCCAACGCCAGGGCCGCGTTCGAAGACGGTAGCGTTCGTGAAGCCGGCGCGGTGCAACACGACGGCCGCGCCGATACCTGCGAAACCTGCACCGACGATGGCGATGCGCAGGCTGTGTCTGTTGCGCTGCGGCAGACGAAGAGAACCGTGGTCCATTGTCCTAGCATAAGGCAAGCAGTTCTTTTTTGAAAAAAACCAAAATGCTTTTGCGTCCGCTGTCGCGCGCTCACCGGAAAGAACCGCGACAGCGGTAGCAAAAGCTTTTTGCTTCTTTTTCTCGAAAAAGAAGCGCTTGCTTCCTACCTAGGCGGTGGCAAGCTCTGCGCCTGCACCGGCCCATTCGGCGCCGCGTAGCCCGCCTGCGGCTCGTAACCATTCGCCGCCACAGGAGGCGGCAACTGCGGCGCGGTAATCGGCGCACCGTTGCGCGTCAGCAAGCCGCGCAACGGATCCGCTGCCGGGTTGTTCACTCGCAGCGCCATGACGATGTCGATCGAGCCGACCGGCTGGCCGTAATACAACTGGTCACCGGCGGTGTCCGCCGACATGACGCTGCCCTCGATGGAGAAGCCGGCGAAAAAGCCGCGCGGCCGCTCGAACGCCACGATGTCCGCGTTGAGGTTGGTGGTCGTCGCCCCCTGCACGCCGCCGCCCAGCGTCACCAGCGCCACGGACGCGTTCCCGCCCAACTTGAACTGCGTGTCCAGCACTGAGCGCAGGCCGTTATCGGTCAGGATGAACAGCATCACTTCGGCATCCTGCACGCCGGCCTGCAGGCCGAAACTGCCGCTGCTGAGCGTGTAGAACGCGGGAAACGACCAGGTGCCCTGGCCGCCACGCGCCAGCAGCACGCAGCCGCCGCCTTCGCCGGCGATGAGGAACCCGGCGCGGAACACCCGCGGGCAGATCATCACCGCCCTGGCGCGCGGCAGCAGCGCGCGCGGGTCGTGTCCCTGGGGTCCGCTCATGATCTCCTGCGCGGCCAGCGTCGCGCGGTCCACCAGTTGCTGCTGACCTTCTGCGGAGTCCGCGTGGGCGGCGACCGGCAGGGCAGCAAGCAGGGCCGAAAACATCAATCGCCTGGCGGTGCGCATCCGGACGGTCCTTCGCTGAAACAGGTCGGACTGTAATGGCACATGATGGCGCGGTCGGGGCAAGTTACCAAAGTGATCATGATTGGCGCACGCCTGGTCCAGTGAGCGAAGCAAGGCCTTCTTTTTCGAGAAAAAGAAGCAAAAAGCTTTTGTCGCGGCTGTCGCGGCTGTCGCGGAGTCTCCGGAGACGAATGCCAAGGAGGCAAAAGTTTTTTGGTTTTTTTTTCAAAAAAGAACTGCTTGCTTTGCTTCCTGCGGTCGATCCAGAAGGCGGATCCAAATTTGCAAAGCTCCTTGTGTATGCTCGCCTAAACCTCCGCTCCCTCGTTGACGACCACCACGCGCCAGCCGGTCGCAAACCTCTCCAGCACCGTCAACGACAGGTTCTGCACCGAGAAGTGCAGCGCCGCCCGCGCACCCACGCCCAGCGCGTGTGCAACCGCCGCGCGTATCGCGCCCCCGTGGCTGACGCAGACCAGGTTGCGCCCTTCATGGGTGTGCGCCAGCCGCTCCAACGTGTCGCCTACACGGTGCAGCACCTCGTCCATGCTCTCGCCGTCCGGCGGGATCTCGCCGGAGCCGAGCGGCCAGAACGGGTGCGCAGGGTCGGCCAGGCGCGTCGGCAGGTCGGCATGCGGCAGGCCCTGCCATGCGCCGAGATCCTGCTCGGTCAAACCCGGCTCGACAATGATCGGCGCGTCGGCGCCGCCGTGTTGCTGGATGAGTTCCGCGGTGCGGCGCGTGCGCTGCAGCGGTGTCACTATCCAGGCGGCGCCACGCGGCAGGCGTGCAGCCAGCGTCGCGTAGGTTGCTGTCTGCGCCCGCTGGCTTTCGGTGCAGATGGCGACGTCCATGCGGCCGTAGAGAACCGCGCGCGCGACTGGTTCGACGATCGCGTGGCGGATCAGCCAAAAGCGTGTGCAGTCTGCCAATGCTAAAAGGCCTTCTTTTCTGAAGAAAAGAAGTAAAAGACTTTTGTCACGGCTTGCGCGGACCCATCCAACACGGCGCCCTCGAGGAGACAAAAGTTTTTGGTTCTGCTTGCTTCACTCACCAATGTTCATCAACGCCCCGTTACGCCGCGCCGCGTAGAACTGCTGCATGAACAGCAGCATCGCAGCCGCCAGCCACACCAGGTTCAACGCCGCGGCCCACGCCAAATGGCCCCAGAGTATCACTCCGCTACCAATCGCCGCGCGCAACCCCTCGAACACGTGCGCCGCCGGCAACGCCAGCGCCACCATCTGCAACCAGTGCGGCAGCACGGAGACCGGGTAGTACACGCACGCCAGCGGCGCCAGCCCGATCAGCATGGACCACACGAGGCTTTCCGCTCCGCCGCCCTGGCTGAGGATCAGCGAGATGCAGCCCAGCGCGATCCACCAGCCCATCATCATCAGGTTCAGCGCGAACAGCACCACCACCGGCCCCACGCTGAGGATGTTGAAGTGGTAGATGAGGAACGCCAGCACCATCGCCGGCACCACGCCCAGCAACATGCGCACCACGGACATGCCGAGCAGTGCGGCCAGCAACTCCCACGGCCGCAGCGGTGAGACGAAGATGTGGCCCAGATTGCGCGACCAGATCTCCTCCATGAAGGTCACGGCGAAACCGAGATGGCTGCGCAGCGCCGTCTCCCACAGCAGCACGCCGCCCAGCAGCATGCCGACGGTGACCGCGCCGTGATTGCCCAGCCGGGCCGCGAAGAAGCGGGAGGTAAAACCCCAGATCACCATCTGCAGCACCGGCCAGTAGGCGAGGTCCAGCAGCCGCGGCCACGAGCGGCGGAACAGCGTCAAGTGGCGGTACATCAGCCCCCACACCCGGCGCAGGGAGGCCACCAGGTCCAGGCCCGGTGCGTTCCGAACCAGGGTGGGCGAGAGGACGGCAGGCTGGGTCAGGCTCATGATTCCTCCAGCGCCGCCTGCGCTTCGGTGTCGCCGTATTCAAGCGGGGCGGTGCGAGCGCGCGCGATGTCGAGGAAAACGTCCTCCAAATCGTCGCGGTTGTAGCGCGCGAGCAGCTCGCCCGGGGTGCCGCGGTCGACGATGCGGCCCTGCTTCATCATCAGCACGGTGGCGCAGAGGCGCGAGACCTCGTCCATGTTGTGGCTGGCCAGCAGGATGCTGCAGCCGCTCTCTGCGCGGTAGCGTTCCAGCCAGGTGCGCACGATGTCGCCGGTGTCGGGGTCGAGGCTGGCGGTGGGCTCGTCCAGCAGCAGCAGCTCGGGGCGGTTGATCAGTGATTTCGCCAGCGCCACGCGCGTCTTCTGCCCGGCGGAGAGCTGGCCGGCAGGGCGGTGCAGGAACGCGTGCAGGTCCAGCTCGTCCGCCAGCTCGGAGATCCGGCGGTCGACCTGCCTGACGTTGTAGAGATGACAGTAGACCCGCAGGTTCTCCGCCACCGTCAGGCGGTGCGGCAGGGCCACGTACGGCGAGGAGAAGTTCACCCTGGCCAGTGCGGCGAACCGGTCGCGCGACATGTCGTGGCCGAGCACGTGGATACGGCCGCTGGTGGGAACCAGCAAGCCGAGCAGCATGGCGATGGTGGTGGTCTTGCCGGCGCCGTTGCCGCCCAGCAGGCCTACTGTCTCACCGGTGCCTACGCTGAAACTGATGCCGTCGACGGCTAGCGCGGCGCGGTAGCGCTTGGTGAGGGCCTCTACTACTATCGCTTGCATAGAGCCCGGATTGCGGCAACATCCGATAGAAGGCAAGAGGTTCTTTTTTGAAAAAAAGAACCAAAAAGTTTTTGCTTCCTGGCGCTCTACCTGCGGGCGCTGGGGGCCACGACGACGCAGTGGGACGTCTTGCGGCAGGTGTGCACGGCGGCGTCGTGGGTCAGGTGCGCGGACGAGGTCGTTTCGCTGACGCGGACGGTCCAGTGGTTGCCGCCGACCGCGTGGCTGACGTGCTCGCTGGCGTAGGCCGCGCTGATCAGGTGGAAGCCACCATGATGCGCGATGCTGGCGGACGCCAGGCGGACCGAAGCGCGCGGCTCCGGCGCTTCGGCCAGTTCCACGGGCGCCGAGCCGGCGTGGTGCGTGTGCCGCCGGTCGAGCACGGCGTAGCGCACCACCTGCTCGCGCCCGCGGCGGCTCCTGGCGGCGACGGCCACGTTGACGTGGCGCGGGTAGCGGGGGCCGGCGGGGATGTCCATCGGCAGCTGGTTGACCGCGTATTGCTCGGCCGGCGAGCGCTGCTGCGGCCACTCGCCCTGGATGTAGGGGGCGATCATCGCGACGTAGCGGCGGGTTTCCGCCGGCAGCGGGCGGTTGTGGCTCAGGTAGTCCACCAGGCGCGCCGGGCCGCCGTTATAGGCGGCGAGGAAGCCGGGGCTGCCGAATGCGTCGTACATCTCGCGCAGGTAGGCGGTGCCGGCGAGGATGTTGTTGTGCGGGTCGAACGCGTCGTCGCCTAGGCCGTAGCGGGCGCGCAGTTCGTCGTAGGTCTCGGGCATGACCTGCATCAGGCCCATGGCACCCACGGGCGAGGTGATGACCAGGCCGGTCGAGGCGAACTCGTGGCCGTGCGACTCGACGCGGATGACTTCGCGCACCCAGCGCTCCGGCACGTCGTATTTCTTCGACGCTTCGGCGATGTAGGGACCCCAGGGGTCTTCCGGCGGGCCGGGCGGTGCGTAGCTGGGCTTGGCGCGGGCCACGTAGGTGGCGGCTTCCTGGGTTGCCGTCATTGGCGGGCCATGCGTCGCCGCGCAGGCTGAGAGAAGGGCAGCCGCCGCGATGCTGGCAGCGCCGCGGGCCAGGTTGCCCCGAATGGGTGAGGTAGTGCCGCTCACGCCGTATGCATCCGTTGGTCATCCCGTCGCGGGCGCGGGACAAGCGCGGTGCGCATTGCCGCCGGCAGTTGCAAGTCACCCGCCATCGGTGCGGGCGGGTCGGCTCAGGCCAGACGTGAGAGTCTGCCGCTAGAGCGTTAACCGAACGGGAAGATGCGGGCAAGGACGATGTGATAGGCGATGCGAATTTAACACGGCAAGCAAGCAAGCGGTTCTTTTTTGAAAAAAAGCACGGCGGATCCGGGTTTCGGAGCCAACAACCCGATCGAGGCGGAGGCTACCTACAACACGCGATGATCGTTCTGTAGGTCGGCCTGTTCAGGGCCAAGCTAACGGCATTACCTCGTGCGAGCCTTGAGCAGTCGAAGAAGCCGCCGAGCGACTGCTATCGACGCAGGCGATGTTCGCCCTGGCTTGGGCCTTCCGTCGGAAAGCCTCTGTTCCCTTGGGCGCGCCGTGTTGGAGTGTCCGCGTCAGTCGTCGCCAGACCAGCAGCCTGAAACGTCAACTGATAGAAGGGCGGTTGAGATTTGATGGGCAAAGAGAAGCAAAGCCTTTTTTGAAAAAACAGCGAAAACTTTGTCTCTGCCGTCGCGGACTCCCCGCAACGTACAACCAAGACCTAAAAGTTTTTTAGTTGTGTTTTCAAAAAGAACTGCTGCCTTGCTTTCTTCCGGTTATCATTTCGGGCAGCCAGTATGAAGTCCGCTTCTTTCGCTCAGAACAAAAGAACTTGCCTTACCGATGCGCTGCCCGGTGTTTCGCCGGTGCGCTGGACCTGCTGACCCGGACGTTGTCGTCCGGATCATCCGGCAGGTTGCTGGCG
The DNA here is from genome assembly GCA_964242115.1 of uncultured Acetobacteraceae bacterium. Classification (GTDB taxonomy): domain Bacteria; phylum Pseudomonadota; class Alphaproteobacteria; order Acetobacterales; family Acetobacteraceae; genus BOG-908. The sequence goes on from CAXSZX010000015.1 coordinate 47,337, forward strand.
AACTCTTCAGTCATTGCCTGGCTGATTTCAAATCGCGTCTCGGTGTCCTGGATCCGGATCGCTCCGACGTCGCGTTTTTCCACGCCGCCCATGCGGCAGATCAGCGGCAGCAGCCATTTCGGGTCCGCTTTCTGCGCGCGGCCGATGTTGACGGCGAACCACGTCATCGGCCCGGCCTCGCCGCCCGGATTGCCGGGTCGCACGCGTGGGCTGTCGTGCTGGGTGCGCGTACTGTCGTTCCGGTCGCGCAGGCTGTCGTGCTGGGCGCGCGGGCTGTCGTGCTGGGCGCGCGGGCCGGCGCGGGTGCCCGGCGGCGGGGAGAGCTCGGTCAGCTCCTCGGGCGCCGGCAGGCGGGCGCGGTAGAGGCGCACCAGCGCGGCGGCCACCTCGTCCGGCGTGCGGCCTTCCAGCAGGCGGCGCGCCAGGGCGACCTCCTCGTCGGTGGCCTCCTCGGTCAGCACCGGGTCCTGCAGCAGGCGGGCGGCGTCGCGCGCGCGGATCTCCTCGACCAGCGGGGCGCCGCTCCACTGCGCGGACACGCCGGCCGCGCCGATCAGCGTCTCGGCCGCGCGCGCCCGGTTGGCCGGCACGATCAGCACGCACGTGCCCTTGCGCCCGGCGCGCCCGGTGCGGCCGCTGCGGTGCAGCAGTGTCTGCTTGTTGGTGGGCAGGTCGGCGTGGACCACCAGCCCGAGGTCGGGCAGGTCAAGCCCCCGCGCGGCCACGTCGGTGGCCACGCACACGCGGGCCTGGCCGTCGCGCATCGCCTGCAGCGCGCGGGTGCGCTCGTTCTGGGTCAGCTCGCCGGACAGCGCCACGCTGGTAAAGCCGCGCTCCTGCAGGCTCGCGTGCAGGTGGCGCACGCCGTCCCGCGTGGCGCAGAACACCAGCGCGGTCGGCGCCTCGAAGTAGCGCAGCACGTTGACCACCGCGTGCTCGGTCTCGCGCGGCGGGATGCGGACGGCACGGTACTCGATGTCGGCATGCGGCTGGTTGCGGACCAGCGTGTCGATTCGCAGCGCGTCGGACTGGTACTTGCGGGCCAGCGCGGTGATCTCTTTGGCGATGGTCGCCGAGAACAGCAGCGTGCGCCGCTGCGCCGGGGTAGCACCCAGCAGCGTCTCCAGCTCGTCACGGAAGCCGAGGTCGAGCATTTCGTCGGCCTCGTCCAGCACCACCACAGCGAGGTCGCCCAGGCGCAGCCTGCCGCGGGCGAGGTGGTCGCACAGCCGGCCCGGCGTGCCGACGACGATGTGCGCGCCGGCCTCCAGCGCGCGCGCCTCACGCTGGCCGTCCATGCCGCCGATGCAGGAGAGGATGCGCGCCCCGGTCTGCGCGTACAGCCAAGTGAGCTCGGCGTGAACCTGCATGGCCAGCTCGCGCGTCGGTGCCACTACCAGGGCGCGGGGGTTGGCCGCGCGGTCGAACCGCTCCTCGCCGCCCAGGAGCGTCGGCGCAAAGGCCAGCCCGTAGGCAACGGTCTTGCCGGACCCGGTCTGGGCGGAGACCAGCAGGTCGCGCGCCTCGGCGCCGGCTTCGAGCACGGCGAGCTGCACGGGGGTCAGCTCGGTGTAGCCGCGTGCGGTCAGCGCGCGGTCCAAGGCGGGGTTGGTTGGGAAGGTCATGCTTGTGCGGGGTCCGGAATGGCTGGTTCACGCCACCTTCGGAGCGCGCAAGCGAAGCTGCGGCCGGCGGGCTGGGTGGACAGGCGATGGATGGGCGTGCGGATGATATAGGCGGGGCAGGGCAGGAGGGGAAGAAAGCGTGCTGGTATTGTGCTTCGCGGCGTTGAGCGTGACGGTGCTGCTGGGCGGCCTGCTCGCCGGCGGCCGGGCACGGCGCCTGGCCATCGTGCACGGGGCGCTGGGCGCGCTGGGCACGGTGGCGCTGGGCCTGGCGCTGCGCCGGTCGACGCTGAGCGGCCCGTTCGCTTGGGATGCCTTGGCGCTTGCCGTGGCGGCCCTGGCCGGTGGGCTCGCCATTTGGACTTTCTGGCGGAGAGGGAGACGGCCGGGCCTGGTGGTGTTCCTGCACGCCAGCGCCGGGGGCTTGGCCTACCTGCTGGTGGCGGGGTTTGTTTTCTGAAAACAAGGTAAGACAAGCGGTTCTTTTTTGAAAAAAAGAACCAAAAACTTTTGCTCTCTGTCGGTGCGCCGAGTTGAAGCGTGGTGTTTCAGCTTCCTGCGACAGCCGCGATGTAAGCTTTTTGCTTCTTTTTTCGAGAAAGAAGGCCTTGCTTCTCTTGCTCCCGACGCGCCGCTAAACGATCCCGATGCAACCCTTCACGCTAGAGACCGCCGCCCACCTGGTGCAGGTGGCGCTCACCCCCGTCTTCCTGCTTTCCGGCATCGCCGCATTGCTCAACGTCTTCGCCACCCGCCTCGCCCGGGTAGCCGACCGGCTAGACGAATTGTCTGGCAACATCGCCGCCTCAGGCTGCACGCCCGAGCAGCATGCCGACGTGGCCCGGCTGCACCGGCGTTCCATCGTTCTGGACGTGGCCGTGGTGCTGAGCACGGCTGGCGCCGCGGCCACCTGCATGGCGATCATGACGCTGTTCCTGTTCGCAGTCAGCAACAAGTCCATCGCCACCGTCCTGCTGTTTTTCTTCGGGCTGGCGATCGTGTGCACGCTGGGCTCGGTAGCGGCGTTCGGGGTGGAGATGATGATGAGCAGCAGCGCGCTGCGCGAGCGCATGCGGTTCCACGTGCCGCGGCTGGGTTGGCATCGGAGCGGGAACTCGTCTTAGTTCCAGCGGCCCTGGATGTCGACCCTTCGACGTCCGGCAAGGACAGCGACGCCTTCTTTACTGGAGAAAAGAAGCAAAAGACTTTCGGTTCTGCTGTCGCGGAGTTTCCTTCAGCGCCTGCCCAAGGCAACAATGTTTTTCTGGTTTTTCTTCAGACAGAACCGCTTGCTTCGCCTGTCACCGGTTGAAACCTCGGGCGGTTGGTATCCGTGCAGAGACGTCATCTTGCTGCATAGACCGGCCAGTGAACGGCATGCCTGGACAGGTTGACGGACGGCTGCTCGACAACCCGGCACAGCACGGACGCGACCGCGAAACACAGCGGAACGGCGACAATAAGTCCAGGCAGCCCGAACCTCACGAAGCAGACGTGCAAAACGATCTCATGATTCAGGTAGAGGCTAAAGGATATCTTTCCGAGCCACAGCATCAATGCGGGGCAAGAGAGCTCGACGCCGACTCGAAACGCGAAGCGGCAACGCCTCCGGTAAAGAAGATCAGGCTGAACGCAAGCGCGTCCAGGAACACGAGTGCGAACGCCAGCAACACGGTCAGCAGGCTCAGGATGCGGCTCTGTCTCGATATCCAGAAGAGGATCGGGAAAAACGGCGTCATCCGGACTTCGTAGTACAGCGACCAGGCAGCCGGATCTACCTCCAACGCCGTCCGCGCTGGCGGAAGCGGAAACCACATTATGACCGCGACCGATGGCAGCCGGTGCGCGAGGACTGCATACCCGACGACCATGCAGACGGCATAGAGCGGCCAAAGTCGTATCACTCGGCGAATGACAAAGGCGACCGGGCGGCCGTCATAGCCGCGTGCGAGCACGAACCCCGACATCGCGATGAACGCCATCACACAGAAGGTCTCGGCCAGGCCTAGAGAACCGTTTCCCTGCTCCAGCAACGTGTGGTGGACCAGAACGATGACCGCCAGCACGCCTCGCACCGCATCGAGCACTGCGATCCTTGGAGGCGGCGCGACGCCGGATCGGCGAATGTGGGCGTCCATCAGTGTCGAAGAATCCACGTGCTTACCCGACCTCGCCGCTCGGGAAGACCTGCCGACCGCTCCGGCGCGTGTCCCGACAAGCAGCCCAGTCCATGCGAAGAACAGAGGCCGCCATCATCCTTGTGGTGGCAGAAAGCTTCCGACCAGCAGCAACGCCGCGCAACTGGCCAGAGCGGCGAAAGTGACGACCATGCCGATGGCACGAAACCGAATCACCTCGTTCGTCCGCGACATGCCCCAGGCATGGACCGTGCGGCCGGCAAGCAACGCCGCTCCGTTCACGTGCACCACCCATGGCGTGTAGCCGGACAGTTCCACTAGCAGAGGCAGCACCAGCCCGATCGGGACGTACTCGGCGCAGTTGGCGTGCACGCGGATGGCGCGCTCCAGCGCCGGGTCGCCGCCGGTCCCCACCGCCACGCGCGCTAGGCCGCGCAGGCGGATCACCCGCATCGACAGACCCACGAAGAGAATGGCGAGGAGCGCTGCGTAGAATGCGGTAACGGGCGTGTGCATGCACTAGTTATGGCATAGGAACGGCTTGAGCTGCCAGGGGAGCTGACCGAGAAGAAAAGCAAGCAGTCCTTTTTTGAAAAAAGGACCAAAAACCTTTGTTTCCTTAAGCGCGCGCTGAAGAACCTTTGCGACAGCAGGACTTAAGGTTTTTTGCTTCTTTTCTGCAGAAAAGAAGGCCTTGCTCCCTCGCCGGACCGCCACGGGTCGCCGGCATATTCAAAACGGCACGTCCTGCCCTGCTTGCAGCTGCAGGTGTCCCTCTATGATCCGAATGTTACGAATGTTCGCCTTCAACGCCACGTCGAACAGGTTGCCGAGCACCGGCACGGAGCCGCCCACCACCTCCACGGCCACGTTGCCCGCCATACGGGCGAGCTTGTGTCGCGGCAGCCCAAGCGCATGCGCCTGCTGGATGATGTAGAGCGACAGCAGGCCAAGCACCGCGTCGCCGGCTCCGGGTGCCAGGCCGATGATGCTGTTCAGCCCGAAGCGGAACCGCGTGCCCGGCAGGCGAAAGGCACTGTCGATCAGCCAGGCCAGACGCCTGATGCGGGCAAGCCGTGCGGTCGGGGACATCAGGAAACCAACCCTCGTCGTCGCCGAGCGGGCGCCGCCGAAAAGTCACTCCCGGCAACCCAGCCAGGGAACAAAGGTTTGTTGTTTCTCTTTTCCCAAAAAGAGCTGCTTGCTTGCCCCTCATTCATTACGCCGACCGCCTCCTTACGACACCTTGGCCGGCACCGACGCATCGCTCACCGCCCGCGGCAGCAGCAGCTCGACCCGCGTGCCCGCGCCGGGCGAGGTCTGCAGCCGCACCGCCCCGCCGGACTGGTTGACGAAGCCGTAGAGTTGCGAGAGCCCAAGCCCGGTGCCGCTGCCCTGCGGCTTGGTGGTGAAGAACGGTTCGAAGGCGCGGGTGCGCACCGCAGCGGACATGCCGCTGCCGTCGTCCGTGACCGCGATGCAGACGTAGTCGCCGGGCGCCGGCGGCTCGGCCGCATCGTAGAGCAGGTCGCTCGTGGCCAGCGCAGCCCCGCTCAGGGTCACGTCGCCGACCTCGATGCGCACCACGCCCGCGCCGGAGATCGCGTCGCGGGCGTTGATGACCAGGTTGAGCAGGGCGGTCTTCACCTGGTGCGGGTCGGCCAGCGCGCGCCACTGCGCCCCTTCGGCCATGACGTCCAGCCGGATATGCTCGCCGACGGTTCGCGTCAGCAGGTCGTGCATGCAAGCGATCACCTCGGCCGGGCTGAACGGCTCGGGCCGCAGCAACTGCCGGCTAGAGAAGGAAAGCAGCTGGCTCACCAGGCGGGCTGCACGGCGCGCTCCGTCCAGCGCGTTGCCGGCCAGCCGGTTGGCGCGGTCGTCGGACAGCGCGCGCTGCTGCAGCAACTCCAGCGACCCCATGATGGTGGTCAGCAAATTGTTGAAGTCGTGTGCAATGCCGCCGGTCAACTGGCCCACCGCCTCCATCTTGCGGGAGTGGTGCAGGCGCTCCTCGCTGGCGCGCAGCGCAGCCTCGGTCTCCTTGCGACCGGTCACGTCGGTGACGGCGGAGAGCACCCGCAGCAATCGCCCGTCAGGATCGCGCTCCACCTCGAGCACCATCTCGACGTCGAGGATGCGACCGTCACGGCAGCGCATGCGGCGCTCGCCGGTCAGCAGCAGGTTGCCGGCACGCAGCGCCTCGAAGTGGTCGCGTGCCGGCTCGGCACTCTCGGGCGTGTAGAACTCGAAAATGGGGCGGCCGAGCACTTCGGCTCGCTCGTAGCCCACCAGTTCGAGCCACCGGTCGCTGACGTCGATCAACATGCCGAGGTGGTCCACGGCGTGCACCGAGGCGGGCGTGCGCTGGTAAATCAGCCGCCCGTGCTCCTCGCTCTCCTGCGGCTGGCCGGCCATCTCTCGGCTCGCCATCTCTCGGCTCAAGGTGACCTCGCGCTCCAACTGTGGGTGTGCTGGGACCGCAGCGCGTGCGGTCTGGGCAGAACGGCCAGAGTGCGACGGCGGTTGCCACGTGGAGCACCGCGGTGAGGCCCGGGCAGAAGCAAGAGGTCTGCTTTATCGAAAAAAAGAAGCAAATTTTTGCGAGCGCTGTCGCGGAGGGCTGAAACAACACGTCTGGACCCGGCATACCCACCGGAGACCAAAGTTTTTTGGTTCTTATTTGAGAAAGAACTGCTTGCTTGCTCCTCAGCGGGCAGCTTCCGGCCGTAATCAACGAAAAGCGAGTCTCCAAGCATGGTAGATGACGTATCGCCAAAGCGCGCCTGGGAAGCGCTCCTCGCCGACTCAGAGGCGCACCTGATAGACGTGCGCACGCCGGCGGAGTGGCAGCACGTCGGCGTGCCGGACCTGACGCAGACGGGCAAACAGCCCGTGCTGGTCTCCTGGCAGTTCCCCACCGGCATGATCAACCCGGCCTTCCTGGACGAGCTGCGCCAGGCCGGGCTGGCGCCTGGCCAGACGCTGTATTTCATCTGCCGCAGCGGCGTGCGCAGCCTGGCCGCGGCAGAGTGGGCCGAGGCGGCGGGTTACAACGCGTGTTTCAACGTGGCGGGCGGGTTTGAGGGGCGTCCGGACCAGCGCGGGGTGCGCGGCGTAGTCGATGGCTGGCAAGCAGACGGCTTGCCTTGGCGTACCAAGTCAGCGTGAGTAGTCTTTCGAACCGAGTATACGGCGCATGTTCGCGATAGACCAAAGTGTTCCGGCTTTAAGAAGAGTCTCGGCTTGCGCTACAGCGAGAGCCGCAGCGAGCATTTCATCTCGCCATGCGATACACGCCGCATCAGCCAAGCGGTTTCCGGCGGTTCACACATCTGGGCGGGATTGGATCGGCTGATTTGTTACCTGCCGCCGCAACCCTTTGCTGCCGCCTCGACCTCTGCCCAATATGCCCGATGCCGGTTCCAATCGAGATAAGATTGGCTTGATGTGCCAGTCTCAGCAGATCTCAGTTCTGATAACCCATCCCACATGTCTGACCGGTATCGGGGATTGAGTTAGATCGTTGTTTGATCGACACATCGAGGCAATTTTCTCCAAGCGCAGCATACTTTTCCTCACCCGGTTTACCGGGTTGAGCCGTGCCATCCCAGGCATCCACGACAGCTTTCATTGGTGCGCCGTGTTGTTCAACCGTCCGCCATAGCCGAGACGGAAGCTTTTGGCTTCCTCTTCTCGAAAAAGGAGACCTTGCCGTCTCCTACCGCGCGTAATTTACCTTCAGCACCACCATCCAGGGATACCGCGTATCCAGCACCCGCCCGTCGGCTTCAGTCAGTAACCCGCTCTCACCCACCGGCACGTGCTTCATGGTGACCGCGTCGTCCACGTTGCCGCCGATCACGCTCAGCAGCCCCGGCGTCGCCTGCACCACTATGTCGCAATGCGCCGGAAACGAAGCGGCGGTCGGCAGGTTGGCAAACCGCAACGTCGCCGCCCGCTCGCGGCCCATGCAGATGATGTCGCCCAGCGCAGGCGGCGTCGTCTGCGGCGGGTAGGCGCGCAGCACGGTCGTGGAGCCTGACGCCGCCGCGTTGATGTAGGTGCTGTGATTGGGCGAGTAGGGGAAGTCCGGCCCGGCGCCGGCCACCCGCATCACGTAGGAGATGAACGCCGCCGACCATGCGAACTCGGCGTCCCGCCTGGCATCGAACAGGGTGCCGTCGGCGTCGTGGATGCCGGTCCAGGCGGCCTCGCGCTCTGCCGGGTCCTGGCTCTCCCACCAGTACTCGCCGACGCGTTGCCACAGGCCGGGCTCGCGTTCCGGCTTCTGCTCGGGCGGCGGGATCGGCCGGGTGCCGGGCGGGTCGTCGTCCACCGGCTGGCCGAACAGTCGCCACTCCCGCAGCGCGATCGCCACCGCGTCGGCGCGCGAGAACGGCTCCCAGGCCTGCGTGGCAAAGGGCGGCACGTGCTCGTCGGCCACGATCTGCCCGCGTATCTTCGGCAGTTGCACCACCGGCGTGGGGCCGGGGCCGGTCGCCTTGGGCCGCGGCGTGGCGCAACCGGTAAGTGCGACCAGGCTTGCCAGCAGTGCTGAGGCAAAGCGGGCGGACGGCTCAGCAACGCGTCTTGCGCGGCTTCGGGTCATAGCCGGACAACCCAGGCACGCCGTAGCCGGGCACCACCAGGTTTTCCAGGTCTTCGTCCTGCGGGTCGCGGCCGAACCACGTCTTGGACAGGCGCGCCACCGTGCCGTCGATCTTCAAGCACCTGAGCGCATCCTCCATGTCGTCGCGAAGCTCTGTCTCGGACAGGCGCACCGCCGCACTCTGGTGCGTGCGCGTTTCCGGCAACGACAACCCTGGGGTGAAGTTCGGGTTGCGCGCCGCAGCGTAGGCCTGCACCGGGCTGCCACTGAGGCTGGCATCCGCCTGGCGCTCCAGCACCGCCTGGGCTGCCGCCGCAGAGCTGCCGACCGGCAGCACGGTGAAGCCGTAGCGCTGCGCGTTCCGGTCCGCCCACTCGGCATATTGGCCGTCCTGCCGCACCGCCAGTCGGCGGCCGCGCAACTCTGCGAGCGAGGTGATGTGCTCGTCGCTGCGCACACCGAACTGGTATTCGGACCAGGCGTAGCCTTCCAGCAGCAGCATGTGGCCGGCGTTCTCCGGCGTCGCCGCGATCGGGCCGGGCAGCACGTCGTAGTCGCCGTGGGCGAGGCCCTTGAACAGCGCCGGCTGGGACGCGGTGGCGAAGGTGATGTCGCGGTGCATGCGCGCGGCGATCAGGCGGAACAGCTCGACGGCGAAGCCGGACAGGGTGCCGTCGGGCTGGCGGACGACGTAGGGGGGAGCGTCTTCTACCACGCCGGCGCGTAGGGCGGGATCGGCGAAAGCAGGGGACACACAAAGCAAGCAAGCAAGCAGCTCTTTTTTGAAAAAAGGAACCAAAAAACTTTTGATCACGCTGTCGCGGACAGCTGAAACGAAACGCCTCACCAACGCGCACCTCATCGGAGCAAAAGTTTTTTGGTTCTTTTTCAAACAAAGAACTGCTTGCTTTCTACTGGTTCCGCAGCAACCCAGCTGGCCGCACGCGCAACGCCGCCTCTGTCCCAGCATAGCCGAACACCAGCATCAGCACCACGCAGCCCCCCACCGTCTCGGCCAGCGTGCCCGGCAGGAACGACCACGGCGCGTCCAGCACGAAGCGCGTCACCGCCCAGCTCGCCAACGTGCCGAGCGCCGCCGCGATCAGCCCCGCCGCCGTTCCGATAGCGCCGAACTCCACCAGCCAGGCCGCCCGCACCTGTCCGCTGGTGGCTCCTAGCGTTTTCAGCACTACCGCCTCGGCGATGCGCCGCCGCTGGCCCGCCGCCACAGCGCCGGCCAGCACCAGCGCGCCGGAAGCCAGCGTCACCCCGCCGGCGGCCGAGAGTGCGGCGGCCAGCTTGCCCACCAGCTCGGCGATGCTCGCCAGCACGTCTGCAATCCGGATGCCGGTGACGTTGGGCAGCGCGTCGGTCACCCGTCGCAGCAGGGCCGCGTCCTGCGCCGGCGGGTCGCGCAATGTGGCGATGTGCATCTGCGGCGCGTGCTCGAGCAGCCCGGGCGAGGCGACCATGACGAAGTTGATGGTCAGCGCCCGCCAGTCGATGGCGCGCAGATTGGCGATGCGGAAGTCGACGTCGCGCCCCAGCACGTTGGCGCGCAGCGTATCTCCGACACGCAGGTGCCAGCCACGCGCCAGGCCCTCGTCAAGCGAGAGCAGCGGCGGCCCGGCGTAGTCTGCCTTCCACCAGTGGCCTTCGGTCACCCGCGAGCCGTCCGGCACGTCCGCCGCGTAGGTCAGCCCGCGGTCGCCGCGCAGTGCCCACTGGCTGCCCGGTTCCACGTGCACGCGCTCGGCCGGCACCCCGTTCAGCGAGACGATGCGGGCCCGCAGGCTCGGCACCTCGTGCAGGTCGGTGGCCCCCGGGGAGCCAGCGACCAGGTTACGGAACCGGGCAAGCTCGTCGTTTTGGATGTCGACGAAGAAAAAGCTGGGCGCGCCGGCCCGCAGCGTCCCGGAAAATTGTGCGTCGATGTTGCCCTGGATCAGCGCCACGGCGGACAGCGTGGTCAACCCCAGGCCGAGGGCGACCAGCAGCAGCGGCGTGGCCGACCCGGGACGGTGCATGTTGGCCAGGCCGAGACGCAGCCAGGCGTGGCGGCGCCGCGGTCCGGACACGGCGGGCAGGGCGGCCACCAGCATCATCGCCCAGGCGCCGGCGCGGAACACCGCGAGCGTCAGCAGCGCCGCAGCGCAGAACCACAGCGCGAACCGCCAGTCCGACGCGGTGCCCACGATGGCGGCCGCCAGCGCCAGCCCGAGCGCCGCGTTGGCCGCGAGCACACGCACGCTGGCACGACCGGTAGGCAGCATCGCGTCGCGGAACAGAGCGGCACCGGGGATCTGCGCGGCGCGGCCGAGCGGCCACAGCGCGAAAGCCGCTGCTGTCAGGAACCCGTAGAGCGCCGCCAGCAGCAGGGGCACCGGGTAGAGGCCCGCCTCGGCTGGCACCGGCAGCACCTCGCCGAACACCTCGATCACCGCCACCGGCAGCGCGGCACCCACCAACAGACCGATCGCGATGCCGGCAGCGCACAGCACGCCCACCTGCAGCCCGAACACGGCGAAGATCAGCCGCGCCGAGCCGCCAAGGCAGCGCAGCGTGGCGATGGTGCGGGCCCGGCCCTCCAGCCAGGCGCGCACGCCGGTAGCCACCCCGATGCCGCCCACCAGCAGCGCGCTCAGCCCCACCAGGACCAGGAACGAGTTGGTCTGCCGCACCGCCTGCTCGATCCCTGCGGCGGCTTCCGACGCGTCGCGAATGCGCCAGCCGGTGTCGGGGAACGCGGTGCGCAAGGCGGCGATGGTGGCGCGGGGGTCCGCCCCCTGCGGCAGCGTCACGCGCCACTCATGCGTCACCAGCGACCCCGGCTGGATCAGCTTGGTCGCCCCCAGGTTGGCAGCTGCCATCAGCACCCGCGGACCCAGGATGGAGATGCCGCCGGCATGGTCCGGCTCGGAGGCCAGCGCCGCGCGCAAGGTGAGCGTGGCGCTGCCGAAACGCAGCTTGTCCCCCGCGTGCACGCCGAGGCGCTGCAACACCAGCGGATCTGCCGCCACGCCACCATCCAGCGCGCGCGCCAGCGGGATCGCCGGGTGCAGCACCGGCGCGCCGAGCAGCGGGTAGGCCGCGTCCACCGCCTTCAGCTCCACCAGCATCCGGTCGCCGGACGGCGCCACGGCCAGGGTGCGCAGCAGCACCACTTCGGAGATCCGGCCGCCGCGTGCCGCTAGCCACGCGTGCAGCGCGTCCGGCAACGGCTCGGCGCCGCTCTCGACGGCGATGTCGCCGCCCAGCAGCCGCGCCCCGTCCGCCGCCAGCCCGCGGTCGACCGACGCGCGCAGGCTGCCGACTGCGGCGATCGCGGCGACGCCCAGCGCCAGGCACGCCAGCACCACCCGCATGCCGCGTACCCCGCCGCGCAGGTCGCGCCACGCCAGGCGCCAGGCCAGGGTCATGCGGACACCTGTTGAGCGTGGCCAACGTGCTTGTTGGACCAAACGGTGTTTGAAACGACTTTTCCGGGTTCAGACCGAAGGCAAGGCAAGCAGTTCTTTTTTGAAAAAAAGAACCAAAAAACATTTGTCTCTCTCGGGTGCGCGGTGTTGAAACGTGTTGTTTCAGCCGTCCGCGACAGCGCTCGCAAAAGCTTTTTGCTTCTTTTTCTCGAAAAAGAAGGTGCTTGCTTGCACTCATCGCCGCAGCGCACCGCCTGCGCCGGATGAAGGCCGATCGTCGGCAACGCGAGGGCGAGCCCGGCCAAGCTCACGCCGCAACCGTCTCGGCCAGGCGGCCGTCCTGCATGTGCAGTTGCCGGCCGCAGCGTGCGGCCAGCGCCGGGTCGTGGGTGATCAGCAGCAGCGTGGTGCCTAAGCGTGCCTGCATGTCGAACAGCAGGTCCATCACCGCGCGGCCGGTTGCCACGTCCAGGTTGCCGGTGGGCTCGTCGGCCAGCAACAGGCGCGGCTCCGGTACAAAGGCGCGGGCCAGGGCCACGCGCTGCTGCTCGCCGCCGGAGAGCTGGCCGGGCAGGTGGGTCAGCCGGTGGCCGAGCCCCACCGCGCGCAGGCTGGCCTCCGCACGGGCCGCCGCGCGCGGTGCGTCGGCCAGCTCCAGCGGCAGGGAGACGTTCTCCAGCGCGGTCATCGTCGGGATCAGGTGGAAGGACTGGAACACGATGCCCACCGTCTCGCGCCGCACCCGGGCCAGCGCGTCTTCCGACAGCGCCGTCATGTCGTGGTCGGCCACCCGCACCGAGCCGCCGGTGGCGCGCTCCAGCCCGGCCAGCACCATCAGCAGGCTGGTCTTGCCAGAGCCCGACGGTCCCACCAGGCCGACGGACTCACCCTGGTCTATCTCGAGGTCGATCCCGGCCAATATGTGCACCGGACCGGCCGCGGCCGGAACCGTCAGGCGCAGGTCGCGTGTCTCGACCAAATGGCGACCAACAGGCAGGGAGGCAGAAGCGGCGATGTCCATGAAGCGGCGATATGGCGCGGCGGGGCGGCTGGCGAAGGGCGCGTGTGTGGTTTTCCTACTCTGCGCCATGGTGCCGGCCTGGGCGGCGCCGGCCGGCAAGGCGCCGGTGCGCCTGCTGGTGTTCGGCGACAGCCTGGTCGCCGGCTACGGCCTGCCGCACGAGCAGGGCTTCGAGCAGCAGCTGCAGGCGGCGCTGACAAAGGACGGCTATCAGGTGAGCATCCTGGACGGCGGCGTGTCCGGCGACACCAGCGCCGGCGGTCGCGCCCGCATCGACTGGGCGCTGGGCGACCACCCGGACGCTGCCATCGTCGAGCTCGGCGCAAATGACGGCCTGCGCGGCAGCGACCCGGGCCAGATGCAGGCCAACCTGACTGCGGTCCTGGACACGCTGGACGCCCACCACGTGCCCACGCTGCTGACCGGCATGGAAGCGCCGCCCAATTTGGGGCCGGCCTACGGGGCGCAGTTCCGCGGCGTGTACGCGGCGCTGAGCAAGCGGCCGGGGCTGCTGTTCGACCGGTTCTTCCTTGACGGGGTGGCCGGCAAACCCTCGCTGAACCAGGCAGACGGGATACATCCGAACCCGCACGGGGTGATGCTGGTGGTGGCGCGGATCAAGCCGGCGGTGGAAGCGTTGCTTAAGAAAGTGAAATGAAGCAGTTCTTTCCTGAAGAGACTTTTGACTCCGCTGTCGCGCGCGTGCCGGAGAGAACCGCGACAGCGGAAGCAAAAGCCTTTTGCTTTTTTCTCCAAAAAGAAGGCTTTTTTTCCTTCCTGTGAGTGACCCCAGCACCCCCGTCTCCCGCCTGCACGTCCCCGCCTGGCGCAGTCGCTTCGAGGCCAGCCTAACCCGCACCGGCCCGGTGGACCTCGCCTGGCTCGGCGACAGCATCGTTGCGCAATTCGAGTGGCGCCGCCCGGAGCCCTGGTGCAACTACCGGCCGATCTGGAACGAGTTCTACGCGCCGCGCAACGCCGCCAATTTCGGCGCGCCGGGCGACACCACGCAAAACCTTCTCTGGCGTGTCGAAAACGGCCAGGTGGACGCGATACGCCCGCGCCTGGCGATCGTGCTGATCGGCGCCAACAACCTCGCCGTGCCGCGCTGGAGCGCGCCGGACACGCTGGCCGGGATCCAGGCCGTGGTGACCGCCTTGCGACAGCGCCTGCCGCAGGCGGCCGTGCTGCTGCTAGGCGTGCTGCCCAGCCTGCGCGGCGCACGCGTGGCCGAGCAGACGGCCTGGCTGAACGCGGCCCTGGCAGACCGGTTTGATACCGATCCGAACGTGTCTTTTCAGGATTTGAAAGCGCTTTTCTTGACCGATGGCGCGGTGGATCCGGCGTTGTTCGCCGACACCTACTTCGAACCGCCGCGTCCCCCGCTGCACCCCAGCGCACAGGCGCAGCGCCGCATGGCCGAGGCGATCGAGCCGGTCGTGCGCAGGCTTATGGGCGAGACTTAGCATAGCAAGGAAGCTGTTCCTTTTTGAAGAAGAACCAAAAAACTTTTGTTCTCTTGGTGCACGCTGACGGAAATGCCGCGACAGCCGAAACCAGTGTGGGTGCCGACGTTCATCGTTTCACTTACTTGAGTTGGCTGTCCTTGCTGCCCCGGCGGTTGAAGCCGATGTTTGCCGGACGGCGATCGAGCTCCGACTGGCAGGCGACGCAGGTGCGCACGCCGGCTAGTGCCGAGCGGCGCGCTGCCGGTATTTCATCCCCGCACTCCACGCAGTGCGTTGCGCCATGCCCTGTCGGCATGCGCGCACGCGCCCTCATCACCTCGTCGGTGATGGTGTCGTCGATCTGATCCTGCACCGCTCCGTCAGGAGACCACCCACTCGCCATCGTCGCTGCCTCGGGTTGCTGCAAATTAAAGTGGGAGGCGCAGTGTCCGATTGGAAGTCCGGCCGCCTTCCGTGCAAGGACGCTTTTTCAATCCTGTCCAAACCGGAAAGGAAGCAAGGCCAGCCTTTTTGAAAGCCAGCAGCGAGAAAGATTTATCTCTGCTGTCGCGGACGCTCCCGCAGCGAGTATCCAAGGACCAAAAGTTTCTTGGTATTTTTTGAAAAAGAACCGCTTGGCTTGCCTGTCGCCTGAGCCGCCGAGTGGCGGACCCGAAAGGATTCGAACCTTCGGCCTCTGCCTTCGGAGGGCAGCGCTCTATCCAGCTGAGCTACGGGTCCCGCACCGTCCGGATACAGCCAAACCGCCACCGATGCCAGCCCCGGCCTTGTCGCGGGACGCCCTGGCCCACGCCGCTCAGAACGGCCAGGTGCTGCGCCCGGTCGTCGCCTCCAATACCCCCGCCGGTGCGGCCGCCGATACGTCCGCCGACCACGCGTGGTCCGCCCGCCAGGACGCGGCGTTGATGTCGGCGCCCGACGGCAGCCAGGCCTGCGGGTTGGCCAGCCACGCGAGCACGTCGGCCTCCACCAGCGCACGGTCCAGGTCGCGCAGCAGCAGGTGGTAGCCGTTCAGATACAGCGCGCAGCGCACGTTGGCCGGAAACTTCGCCCAGGCGGCAGCGATCGCCGCCTGCGGTATCACCTGGTCGCGCCGGCCGCTCAGCACCAGCACGTTGGCCGGAAGGCGAGGGGCCGACGCCTGCGCCGAGTCCATCAGGTCCACCAGCCCGTACAGCGTTGCCACGTCGGCGCCCCGCAGCGTCAGGGGGTTCTCGGCCAGCGCACGCAGCGCCTCGATGTTGTCGGAGGGTGCTATGTCCAGCTTCACTTCACGCCCGGTCAGCCGCCAGGTGGGTGCGACCAAGTAGGCGCTCCACAACGCGCTGCGCACGGTGAACGCCATCTGCGCGCGGCCCCACACTGCGGGCGAGACGAACACGTAGGCGTCGGCAGTCTGCGGCGCGCGGGCGGCCAGGCACATCGCCACCGCCGATCCCATGCTCTCGCCCATCAGCACCAGGCGCTGGCCCGGATAGGCGGCGCGCAGCTTGCCCGCCAGTTCGGCCGCGTCGTCGATCATGACCGCCTGGCCTGCCCAGCTGCCGCGGTCCGCGGTGGCGCCGAAACCGCGCTGGTCGGGTGCGACCACCGTGTAGCCTGCGGCGGCGAACCCCACGGCGGGCACGGCCCAGGCATCGCGGCTGTCGGTGAAGCCGTGCAGTGCGAGGATCACGCCGGCCGGGGCCACACCGGGTGCCGGACGCCAGATGCGTGCGGGCAGCACGAAGCCGTCGCGCATTTGGAACACCTGGTCCGGCGGCGGGAAGCCCGGCAGCACCGCCACGCTGGCCGCACGCAGCGGGCTCCACCCGGTGCCGGCCAGCAGCACGGCGGCCACCGCCAGCACGGCCAGCGCGGTTGAAACGGCCCCAACCCAGCGTATTGTGCCAACCATCCCCATAGTCCCCGCAACACCGTCAGGATCGAAGATGGCCTTCGGCGCGCAGACCCCAACCCCCGCCATCGGCACGGTGGAGACCATCCTGGTCGACAGCCGCGTGGTCGCCTGCGACGGCGGCGACGGCCCGCTGGGCCATCCGCGCGTCTGGCTGCGCATCGAGCACCAGCAGACCTACTGCCCGTACTGCTCGCGGGTGTTCGTGCTCAAGCCCGGCGCGGGGGACGACGATCATTAACGACGCGCCCGACATGCCCGCCGGCCAGGTGCCGGCCGAGACCGCGTTGCCCGCGTCCCGCACCGGCAAGCCGCGAAAAACCGCCGCCAGGCGGGCAGCGGACAATGGCGGCCTCGCTTTGGTTGGCGGCTCGGACAGCACCGCCACGCGACCGGCAGGACGTGCCGACCTGGAAACCGCCACCGTCGGCGATCCGTCGGCGGCGGTGGCCCCCACGCAAGTGCCGGACAGCGACAGCCTGGCCTGGGTGAATAGCTCGCACACCACCGCCCCCGATCCGGCTGGAACTGATCTCGCCCTGCCTGCGGCCACCCAGGCCGGCCAGTCGTCAGAGTCCGCCGCCACGCAAGCGCCGTACAGCGACAGCCTGGGCTCGGTGAGTGGCTCGCAGACAGCCGCCCCTCATCCGGCAGGAACCGATACCGCCCTGCCCGCGGCCACCCAGCCCGGCGATCCGCCAGAGGCGGCCGTCACGCAAGCGCCCGACAGCGGCAGCCTGCCTGTGGCCGGTGGTTCTGGCACCGCCACCATCACTCCAGCCGTGACCGACCCTGACCTGCCTGCCGCTCCGGCCGACGGGCTTACGGACCCGGCGTCTGCCCCCGCCGGCGACAGCCTCGTCCTGGTGGACGGTTCCGGCTACATCTTCCGCGCCTTTCACGCCCTGCCGCCGATGACGCGGGCGGACGGCACCCCAGTCAACGCGGTGTTCGGCTTCACCAACATGCTGGCGCGCTTCCTGGCCGCCCATGTCGGCACCCACCTCGCCGTGGTGTTCGACGCCGGCAGCACCACCTTCCGCAACCGCATCTACGACCAGTACAAGGCGCAGCGCCCGGAGCCGCCCTCCGAGCTGATCCCTCAGTTCAAGCTGGTGCGCGACGCCACCGCCGCGTTCGGTATCGCGTCGGTCGAGTGCGAGGACTGGGAGGCCGACGACCTCATCGCCGCCTACGCCAAAGCCGGCGTGGCCGCCGGCGCCAGCGTCACCATCGTCAGCTCCGACAAGGACCTGATGCAGCTCGTGCGTCCCGGGGTCACCATGCTCGACCCGATCAAGCAGAAGCCGATCGGCGAGGCCGAGGTGCTGGAAAAGTTCGGCGTGGCACCCGACCGCGTCATCGACGTGCAGTCTTTGATGGGCGACAGCGTGGACAACGTGCCGGGCGTGCCCGGCATCGGCCCGAAGAACGCCGCCGAGCTGATCAACCAGTACGGCAGCCTCGAAGCGGTGCTCGACGCCGCGCCCACCATGAAACCAAGCAAGCGCCGCGACAACCTGATCGCCCACGCCGAAGCCGCCCGCATCTCGAAGAAGCTCGTCACGCTATGCGACGACGCGCCGATGCCGCTGACCATCGACTCCATGCGCTGCACGAAGCTGGACCGCACCCGCCTGTCGGACTGGCTGCACACGATGGGCTTCCGCAGCACCGCGCTCCGCCTCGGCCTGGACGAGGGTGCCGCCAAGCCGGACGCCGCCGAGGAGCAGCGGGCACCGCGCACCGCCGCCGCCTACGGCCCCTACGAGGTGGTCGCCACCGAGGACGCGCTCGCCGGCTGGGTCGCCGAGGCCACGCGCGCGCGCCGCGTCGCCGTCCACGTGCAGACCGACCTCGACCCGCGGCCCTGGCGCGCCGCCCTGCTAGGCATCGGCCTGGCAACCGCGCCCGGCCGCGCCTGCTACGTGCCCCTGCCAGTGGCCGAGCTCACCGAGCAGCGCCTGGCCGCCGAAACCGTTCTCGCCGCACTCGCCCCGCTGCTGGCCGACGCGTCCGTGCTGAAGATCTCTGCCAACGCCAAATACGCCCGCCTGGTGCTGCAGCAGGCCGGCTTGCCGCCGCCCGCGCCGATCGACGACCCCACCTTGATCAGCTTCGCCCAGGCCGCCGGCGCGCACGACCACGCGCCCGCCGACCTCGGCCCGCTGCACCTGGGCCACACGCCCAAATCGCTCGACGAGACCACCGGCACCGGCCGCAACCGCCTCACCTTTGCAGCCGTGCCGGTCGGCCGCGCGGCCGACTACGCCGCCGAACAGGCCGACGTGGCGCTGCGCCTGTGGAACGTGCTGCGCCCGCGCCTGCGCACCCACCAGTCGTTGGGCCTCTACGAGCAGATCGAACGCCGCCTGGTCCCGGTGCTCGCCGAAGCCGAACGCGCCGGCATCCGCGTCGACGAGGCCGAACTGCGCCGCCTGTCGGCGGACTTCGCCACCCGCATGGCCGAGATCGAGGAACACGCCCACCGCCTGGCCGGCCACCCGTTCGGCCTGGGCAGCCCCAAGCAGCTCGGCGAGGTGCTGTTCGACGAACAGGGCATGCCCGGCGGCAAGCGCAGCCCGTCCGGCCAGTGGACCACCGACGCCAACGTGCTGCAGACGCTGGCCGACCTCGGCCACGAACTGCCCGGCCGCGTGCTCGAGTGGCGCCAGCTTGCCAAGCTGAAATCCACCTACGCCGACGCCCTGGTCGACGAGATCAACCCTGCCACCGGCCGCGTGCACACCAGCTACGCCATGGCGGCGACCAGCACCGGTCGCCTGTCCAGCAACGACCCCAATTTGCAGAACATCCCGATCCGCACCGAGGAAGGCGGCCGCATCCGCCGCGCCTTCATCGCCGAGCCCGGCCACGTGCTGGTCAGCGCCGACTACAGCCAGATCGAGCTGCGCCTGCTCGCCCACGTGGCCAACATCCCCGCGCTGAAGGAAGCGTTTTCCACCGGCCAGGACATCCACGCCCGCACCGCCAGCGAGGTGTTCGGCATCCCGCTCGCGCAGATGGACAAGCAGACGCGCAGCCGCGCCAAGGCGATCAACTTCGGCATCATCTACGGCATCAGCGCGTTCGGCTTGGCGCGCCAGCTCGGCATCGATGCGGGCGAGGCCGCCACCTACATCGCCGCCTACTTCGAACGCTACCCGGGCATCCGCGCCTACATGGAACGCACCAAGGAAGAGGCACGCATCCACGGCTACGTCACCACACCGTTCGGCCGCCGCTGCACCATCCCTGGCATTGCCGACCGCAACATGGCCCGCCGCGCCGGCGCCGAACGCCAGGCGATCAATGCGCCGCTGCAGGGCGGGGCGGCCGACATCATCAAGCGCGCCATGGTGCGGCTGCCGATTGCTTTGCGCGACGCCAAACTCTCCGCGCGGCTGCTGCTCTCGGTGCACGACGAACTGCTGTTCGAGGCGACTGAGGCGGAGGCCGAGGCGCTGGCCGCGACGGCTAAGCGCGTGATGGAGGGGGCTGCCTCGCTCAGCGTGCCGTTGACGGTGGAAACCGGCATCGGGCGGAGTTGGGCGGAGGCGCACTAGGGAGGAAAGCGGCGCTTCTTTTTTGAAAAAAAAGCAAAAAAACTTTATTTCCGGCTGTCGCGGACCTTTCCACACGGCGCGCCCGAGGGACCAAAGGTTTTTTGGTTCTTTTTTTCAAAAAAGAACTGCTTCCTTCGCTTGCTCCACTCTACCAGCCGTTCCACGTTGCGCGCGCCATGGGCGCCCTGCATCCCCTACATCTCGCCTGGCGCGCTCTGCCGCAGGCGGCCCGGCGCCGCGCGCTTGCGCGCGTCTCCGCCCTCGCAGCACCCCGCCCGGACTGGCCTGCGCCGGCGTGCCGCGAGGGCGTGGTGGTGGGCGGCGAGCTCGGCCGGGCCAGCGGCCTGGGCGAGGGCGCGCGCCTGATGCTGGCCGCGCTGGGCCAACTGGGGGTGCCCGCCTGGCAGCTCGAATGCGGCCTGTTGCCGCCCGGTGAGGTTGGCGCACGCTCCAGCGCGGCACCGCTGCCGGCCGGCGCGCCGCTCGTCCTGCACGTCAACGCGCCGTCGCTGCCGGGCGCCCTGCTCGGCCTGCCGCGCGGGCTGCTGCGGGGTCGCCGGGTGGTCGGCTACTGGGCGTGGGAGCTGGGCGTGGTGCCAGCCACCTGGCGCCATGCCGCACCCTTCGTGCACGAGGTCTGGGCACCCTCCCGCTTCACCGCCGCGGCGCTCGAGAGCCTGGTCCCCGGCCGGGTGCGCGTGGTGCCCCATCCCGTGGCGGCCAGCCCGCCGTGCCCGTCCGCACTGGGCCGCGCCGATTTCGGGCTGCCGGACAGCGCCGTGGTGGTCCTCGTCTCCTTCAGCCTTGCTTCCAGCTTCGCGCGTAAGAACCCGCACGCCGCCATCACCGCGTTCCGCGCCGCCTTTGCCGGTCGGCCGGACCGCATCCTACTGCTAAAGGTGGTCCACGCCGACCACGCGCCGGGCGACCTCGATCAGCTGCGGGCCCTGACGGCCGGCGAGCCCAACATCCGGCTGGAGACCAGGCTGTTGCCCGCTGCCGACAGCCACGCCCTTACGCGCTGCGCCGACATCGTGCTCAGCCTGCACCGCAGCGAAGGCTTCGGCCTGGTCCCCGCCGAGGCGATGCTGCTGGGCCGCCCGGTGGTCGCCACCGACTACTCCGGCACCACCGACTTCCTCGACGCCACTTGCGGCATGCCGATCCCCTACCGCCTGGTGCCAGCGGTGGACCCGCGCGGCGTGTTCGAAGCACCAGGCGCCGTGTGGGCCGAGGCCGACATACAAGCCGCCGCCGCCGCCTTGCTGCAACTCGCGGACGACTCCGCCCTGCGCGCCAGGCTGGGCGAGGCCGGTCGCGCGGCGGCCCAAGCCCGGCTGGGCGCCGCACCACTCGCCGAAGCCGTGCGCAGCCTCGGCTTGCCTGTCCCTTCGGAGCTTCCCCGGCCAATTGGCGGTCACTTCCCGTCCGGCTCAGCCATACCGGCCAACGAACCTCTCCCGCTCGGCTCAGCTGTGCCGGCCACCGGGGCTCCCCCGCTCGGCCCAGCCGAGCCAGCCGGCGTGCCTCCCCCGCCCGGCTCAGCCACACCGGCCAGCGAACCTCTTCCGCCCGGCCCAGCCGAGCCAGCCGGCGTGCCTCTCACGCCCGACCCAGCCGTTCCGGCCGCCGGCGCGTGAGGATACTCGTCTGGCAGTGGGGCCGGTTCGGCGCCGGGCCGCGCGTGGCCGCCGACTTCGCCGCCCTGTTCAACACGCTGCCCGGCACCGACGCGGCGCTGTCGCTGTCCAGCCGCGCGGAGATCCTCGCCGGCCCGCACCGGCCACGCTGCGAACTGCCGGTGCCCACCTACGGCAGCATCGCCGGCTACGCTGCCAGCCTGCTGCGCGGTCCGTTGTTCGTGCCCTGGCTGGCCCGCCAGGTGCGCGCGCTGCAGCCCACCGTCGCGCTGTGCGCCATGCCGGGGCCGCTTGACCTGATGATGCACGCCGCCCTGCGCCGCCTCGGCGTGCCCTACGCGGTGGTGGCGCATGACGCGGACATCCACCCCGGCGACGGCTACCCCATGCAGATGGCCCTGCAACGCCGCCTGCTGCGCCGCGCCGACGCCATCGTGGTGCTGTCCGACCACGTGCACGCGCGGCTGCGGCAACTGGGCCTGACCGCCGGCAAGCAGGTGCTGAAGACCAGCCTGCCGCCGCACACGCTGGCCGACCCGCCGCCGGCGCCGCGCGCCCACGGCGGCAAGCTGCGGCTGCTCTGCTTCGGCCGGCTGCTGCCCTACAAGGGGCTCGACCTGCTGGCCGACGCGCTGGCCATGCTGCTGCCGCGGCCGGACCTGGAAGTGCGCGTGGTGGGCAACGGCCCGGAAAGCGCTGCTCTGGCCGCGCTGCGCGGCCTGCCCGGGGTCAGCGTGGAAAACCGCTGGGTGCCGGAAGACGAGGTGGGCACGCTGATCGCCTGGTCAGACGCGGTGGTGCTGACCCACCGCGAGGCCAGCCAGAGCGGGGTGGCGGCCGCGGCGCTGGCGGCAGGGCGCTACATCGTCTCCACGCGGGTGGGTGGACTGGCGGAACAGCTTGCCGGGCAGAAGATGGCGCTGCTCTGCGACGTTGACGCGCACGCCATTGCCGGCAAGCTGGCGTTGTTGCTGGAACATCCGCCGGTGTCGGGCGAGGCGCCGCCGGATTGGCGGCGGGACGCGGCGCGGCTGGCGGAGGAGCTGGGGAGGTTTTCTGAAGGCAAGGCAAGGCAAGCAGTTCTTTTTTGAAAAAAAGAACCAAAAAACTTTTGCTTCCGTCGGGTGTGCCGGGTTGAAAGGTGTCGTTTCAGCCGTCCGCGGCAGCGCTCGCAAAAGCTTTCTGCTTCTTTTTCTCGAAAAAGAGGCTTTGCTTCTGCTTGCCTGTTTTTACGCTGCCGCGGCCTCGCCACCAGACACAAGCGGGTTGCTGAGTCCCACAAGCTGCTAGCAGGATGACGTCATGGACATCTTGCTGGACGTCAAAGGCCTGAACTGCCCGTTGCCGGTCCTGCGGGCCAACCGCGTGCTGCGCGGCCTCGCACCTGGCGAGCGGCTGCGCGTGCTGGCCACCGACCGCGCCGCCATCGGCGACTTCCGCGCGTTCTGCCGCGAGACGGGCCACGACCTGCTCGCCTTCAGCGAGGAGGCCGGCACGCTCAGCTTCACCATCCGCCGCCGCCCGCACCGGCCTGACGAACTGCCTGGCGCGGAGATGGCACAATGAGGCGCGTGGCCCTGTTCACCCACCAGGCCTGCCTCGCCCACGACCCCGGCGCCGGCCACGCCGAGTGCCCCGACCGGCTACGCGCCGTTCTGCGCGCGCTGGAACACCCGGACTTCACGCCGCTGCTGCGCGAACAGGCGCCAGCCGCCTCGCGCGAGATGCTGTGCTTGGCGCATCCGGCCGCCTACGTGGACGCGATGCTGGCGCTGGACCCGCCGGAAGGGGACATCCTGGCCCTGGACTCGGACACCTTCGTGGGCGCCGGCAGCGTGCTGGCGGCGCGGCATGCGGTGGGCGGGGCGGTGGCCGCGGTGGACGCGGTGATGGAGGGCTGGGCGGACACCGCGTTTGCTGCCGTGCGGCCGCCCGGGCACCACGCGGAGGCTAGGCAGGCGATGGGGTTCTGCCTGTTCAACAGCGTGGCCGTCGCGGCCTACCACGCGCGGGCGCGGTGGGGCCTGCGCCGGGTGGCGGTGGTGGATTTCGACGTCCACCACGGCAACGGCACGCAGCACATGTTCCAGGCCGACCCGGACCTGTTCTACGCCAGCAGCCATCAGATGCCGTGCTATCCCGGCACCGGACGCGCCGCGGAGACGGGTGTCGGCAACATCGTCAACCTGCCGCTGGCGCCCGGCAGCGGCAGCATTGCGTTCCGCGCCGCCTGGCGGGACCACGGCCTGCCTGCGCTGCGGGCATTCCAGCCGGAGCTGCTGATCATTTCGGCCGGTTTCGACGCCCACCTGGCCGACCCGCTGGCGCAGCTCGAGCTGGACGTGGCCGATTTCGGCTGGATCACCGACGAGCTGCTGGGCGCAGGCGCCGGCCATGTCGTGAGCGTGCTGGAAGGCGGCTACGACCTGGTGGCTCTGGCCGCGTCCTCCGCCGCGCATGTCCGCAGCCTGCTCGGGATCAGATAACAAGATTTTTTGCTTCTTCTTTCAAAAGAGAAGGCGTTGCCTGCTTTCTCTTGCAAACAAGCCGGGTCCTGCCGAAGTAAGTTGCAGCCAGGGTGCCCACAGGGGCCCAGGCCGAACGTCTCGCTCATCCAGAGGAGGCTCACGTCATGAGCACACGCCTATTCACGTCACCCCTGTTCCTGGGGTTCGACCACCTCGAGCAGATGCTCGAACGTGCGTCCAAGACGTCGTCCGACGGGTATCCGCCCTACAACATCGAGCAGACTGGCAACAACGCGCTGCGCATCACGCTCGCGGTCGCCGGCTTCACCATGGACGACTTGCAGATCACCCAGGAGGACAACCAGCTGGTGATCCGCGGCCGCCAGGCCGACGACAGCCAAGGGCGGGTGTTCCTTCACCGTGGCATCGCCGCGCGGCAGTTCCAGCGCGCTTTCGTGCTGGCGGAGGGCATCGAGGTGGGTGGCGCCTGGCTGGACAACGGCCTGTTGCACATCGAGATATCGCGCCCGCAGCCGGAGCCGAAGGTGCGTCACATCGAGATTGCCCGGGCGGACAAGAAGCGGCCGGCTGAGATCGTGGACGGCAACGGCGAGCATTAGTGCGATCGCGGCGCGAAGCTTGCTTACCCAGCTTTCATGCCCCGCTTACGCATTCATTAGCTGTCTCGGCCTTATAGTAGGCGAGACGGCCCTGTCGGGGTGTCTGTTCCGATCAGCGGTGCAGGTTTTTCGGCAGGTTTCGGAGTAACAATGATGACTGACAACGACGACGACATTCAGACCGACCTGCCGGGCAGCGAGATGACGGCGATGGAAGCGTTCGACTTCCGTCACATGACCGTGGACCAGTTGGCGGGGCTCGGCGTGTCGCATCTGGCCTACGTGAAACCGGTGCTGGTAAACGGCGCGCGGGCGTTCGCCATTCACGGCGCCGACGGCACGCCGATGGCGGTGGCCGGCGCGCAGGATTTGGCGTTCGCAGCGATCAGGCAGCACGAGATGGTCCCGGCGCTGGTGCACTGAGAATAGCAAGCGGCTCTTTTTGAAAAAAAGAACCATAAAGCTTTTTGTTCCGCTGAGTACACGCTGAAGCACGTTCCGCGACAGCCAGACCAAAAGTTTTTGCTGTTTTTCAAAAAAGCAGGCCTTGCTTCCTTGGCAGTCCCAGCCCCGGCCGAGCGTATCCGTTGCTTGAACAAAATTATCTTACACCAGCCACCGGTAAGTGCTACGACGTGCTCGTTGCAACACCAGACCGATGGCGAATGAACGTCGCCTTGGCTTCTCGCCCAGGAACAGACCTTCAGTGTTTCGTCCAGATATGCGGGACCACACCGACACCGCGGACATAGTCGGCCGGCCAAATCGAAACGGCTTCACAAACAGTGAGCACCCGTTCGCCGCGTCAGCCTGCGTCGCCCTGATCGGCCTGCTCGCATGCCTGGCGGCACTGTGCGCGATCTGGCTGCCGAACCTGCCAAACCGCGCGGGGCTGCTGGGCGTGGACTGGGGGTTCTGGCTGCCCAACCTGCTGGCGGCCGACTACTTCCACCATAACGCGCCGGCCTGGGCGGTGCCCTGGTTCACCCCGTCCCAATGTGCCGGCATGCCGCTGCACGCCGACCCGCAGGGCGCTGTCTTGTCGCTCACCCAGGCGCTGACATTCCTGGTCAGCCCGTTGCGCGCGGTGCAGCTCAGCTTCGTGGCCTACGGGGCGTGCGGTTTTCTCGGTGCGTTCTGGCTGGCACGGGCGCGTTTTGGGTGCAGCAGACCGGCGAGCCTGCTCGCGGCAATGCTGTTCGCGCTCAACGGGTTCTACGCGGCGCGGATGATGGTGGGCCACCTGAGCTTCGCGCCGTTC
This sequence comes from uncultured Acetobacteraceae bacterium, assembly GCA_964242115.1. GTDB lineage: Bacteria > Pseudomonadota > Alphaproteobacteria > Acetobacterales > Acetobacteraceae > BOG-908. Next base: position 73,073 of record CAXSZX010000015.1, read on the forward strand.
ATGCTGGTGCCCGCAATGGCAGCCTGCGTCGTCGGCCCGGGCGACGGTTGGCGCGGGGAGGCGTGGCGGTGCGCGGGGCTCGGCGTGCTGTTCGCAGCGTGCGTGCAGGCCGGCATGGCGGTGCTGGTGCTGCCGGCCATGCTGTGCCTGGCCATGCTGGCCGTGCTGCACGCCGCGGTGGCGGGCGGGCAGATGCACGTGGCGGTGCTGCGGCTGGTCCAGGGCGGCGGGTTCGGCCTGCTGCTCTGCGCCGGCAAGCTCGCGGCTGCGCTTGCACTGCTGTCGCACGTCCCGCGCGATTCCTACCCGCTCCCGGGCTTGCCCAACATCCTGCAGGCAGCCTTGGTGGCGATACGCTGCGTGTTCCTGTGGCCGTCCGCACGCATGAACGACGCTTTGGTGAACAACCCGTTCACCCTGGAGCTTCACGAGTTCGACTACCGCGTCGGGCCGGTGCCGCTGCTGCTGATCGCCGCCGCGTGCTGGCGCGCCTGGCGGGAGCGCACGCGCACGCGCGGCTTCGAACACCCGCAGACCCGCGGCTCCGCACGCATGCGACTGCTGTGGGAGGCGCTGGCGCTGCTGCTGCTGGTGCCGCTGGCGTTGAACACCCACGCTGGCTTTTGGACGACGTTCCTGAAGCACGTGCCGCTGCTCCGCAACGCCAGCACCATGCTGCGCTGGTTCGCGGCGTACGTCCCGCCCGCCTGCATCGGCGCGGCATTGGCACTGGACCGGCTGACCGTCTCGTCAGCGCGACGCTGGTCTGGCTTTGCGGCCGGCGCGGCGATCACCGTGTGCTGCCTGCTGGCCGGCGACCGCGGCTTCTACGGCGCCGCCGGCGTCGGCGTCTACGACCCGGCACCGGTGCAGGCGAGCTGGCGCGCGCTGGCCACCACCGGCCAAGTAACCCCTATAGACCGCCTCTCTGTTCTGACGGACGCGCAGGGGCAGCGCGACATGTCGATCCGCCGCACGAACCAGATGACCCAAGGCGCCTCGCCGCTGTTCTGCTACGACCCGCTGTTCGGCTACCGGCTGGAGGGCTTTCACCAGGGCACGCTGCACGCCGGCCCGGTGACCGACCAGACCAGGCTGGGCGCACGCACCGAGCTGAACCTGAAGGACCCAGCCTGCTACGTCTTTCCCGGCGCCAATGGCTGCGCGCCGGGCGACGCCTTCATCGCAGCGCAGAGCCAGGTAGCGGCCGATCTCGCCGCCTATCTGCCGTTTGCCTTCGCCAAACCCTGGTGGGCAGAGGCAGCTGACTGGATCAACCTGGGCAGCTTGGCCGCAACCATCCTGCTGATAGCTGCCACGCTGCGCCGGGCGAGAGGCGCATCCACATCCAGACCGGCTGCGGAGCGTGGCTGAACGCTTCGGCCGCTGCGACCAGCGCCTCCGAGATCGACGACTGCGGTAATCGGAGTGGTATCGAATTTACTATTTCGTCGGCTTGGTTTGGGAACCCACCTCACAAAACAAGCAAGCGGTTTTTTCTGGAAAAAAAGAACCAGAAAACTTTGAGTCTCAGCGGCGCGTCGGCTGAATGGTCCGCGACAGCCACAACAAAAGTTTTTTGGTTCTTTTTTTCAAAAAAGAACTGCTTTCTTACTGATGCGGTGCAGTCGCAGGTTGCGCTGCAGGCGGCGTCTGTGCCTGTTGTGCTTCCTGTGCCTTTTTCGCCTTCACGTGCGCCTCGTGGTGCCCGATAGCGCAGCCGGCCGCAGCACCCAGCACGGCATGGTGTCCGGCCACGTGGCCCGCGACACCGCCGACTGCCGCGCCCGAGACGCAGCCAGCCTGTGCGGCCATCGGCGCAGTAGCCAATAGCGCTGCTGCGGCGACGGCCAGGAAATGCTTGGTCATCACGATGTGTCTCCGTCTGGTCTGCGTGTGGAACGCCTGCGCACGGGGGTGCGTTCCCCGACACTCTGCGAAGCTGCAGCTGGCGGATCGTCCATGCTCGGCCGGCCAGTGACGTGGCGCCACCAGTGCCACAACAACCGTGCGGCCAGCGCGCGGTGCGGCTGCCAGGCGGTGGCGATCTCGCGCAATGCGGCAGGACCAGGCCGCTGTGCCAGGCCCTTGAGGTCGGCGGCGGCCGCCTGCAGGGCCAGGTCGCCGGCGGGAAACACATCCGGCCGTTGCAGCGCGAACAGCAGGTAGATCTCCGCCGACCAGACGCCCAAGCCGCGGACGGCGGAGAGGGTGCGCACCGCGGCCGCGTCGTCCATCGCGGCCAGCGCGTCGGTGGCGAGCACGCCCTGCTCGAAGGCTTCGGCAACCGCGCGGGCGTGGCCGATCTTGGGGCGAGACAGGCCGGCGGCGCGCAGCGTGTCCTCTTCCAGGCGCAGGAACTCGCCCGGTGTCAGGCAGCCGGGCAGGGCGCAGCAGCGGCGCCAGATGGCGGCGGCGGCCTGGTTGCTGATCTGCTGGCCGACGATGGCGTTCAGCAGGCCGGCGAACCCGGCCTCCCTTACGCGCCAGGGCAGTGGCCCGGCTTCGGCCTCCACCCGCGCCAGCGCCGGGTCGGATGCGGCCAGCCAGTCAAGACCGGCGCGGGCGACAGGCGGCGGTGAGAATGCGTCCACGCTGTCGTGTACACCAACGGTGTCGCGTGTTGATGGGGAGGCGCAAGCAAGCAGTTCTTTTTTGAAAAAAAGAACCGAAAAAATTTTGTTGCCTTGGGCGCGCTGCAGAACCATCGCGACAGCAGGACCAAAAGTCTTTTGCTTCTTTTCTTCAGAAAAGAAGGCCTTGCTTGTCTTCACCCAGTCCGCACCACCGCCCCCGTATGCCGGTCCATCGCAAAGGTCGCCACTACCGCCTTCTGCCCGGTGGCGATAGCAAACGTGACGCTGTCGCTGTCTGTCGCCACGTTGACCACCTGCCAGTCATGGTTGCCGTGCCAGAGCAGGTAGGCTTGCGCGATCATCTGCACGTCGGCCTGGGTCAGCGCGCGGTCCGGTGCTGCGTAGATCAGGTCGAATGGCCCGGCGTCGTCCTGCGCGCGGGACCGCGCGCGCAGCCATCCCGCCATGTGGTGCATGCCGACGCTGCGGTCCGCACCGGTCACCGCGTCGTCGCCGGCGGCACTCGCCTGCATGTCGGCCGCGGAAAGTTGTTGCGCGTCCGCACTTAGCAGGCCGACAACGGCGCACGACGTGCCAACCAGTGCCGCCGCCACCACAACCGTCCAACGCATCGCCTGCTCCACCGTCGTGCAACGCCAGCATACCGCCGGGTCTGCCCACACCGTTCCTCCATGAATGCAACGGAGTGAAACGGCAGGATGGTGCGGCGGGCCGAATCGCTTATGGAGTGAGTCGCATGGAGACCATGCCGCACATCCTGATCGTCGACGACGACCGGGAAATTCGTGAACTGCTCGCGCGCTTCCTGGAGCGCAATCGCTTCCGGGTGACGGCCGTGCGCGACGGGCGGGAGGCGCGGCGCCACTGGCCGCTGGGCCACTACCAGCTGGTGGTCCTCGACCTGATGCTGCCGGGCGAGACGGGTCTGGACCTGGCGCGCTGGCTGCGCACCCAATCCGACGTGCCGATTGTGATGCTGACCGCGATGGGCGAGGAGACCGACCGCATCATCGGCCTGGAGCTGGGTGCGGACGACTACGTGCCGAAACCGTTCAACCCGCGCGAGCTGCTGGCGCGCATCCGTGCCGTGCTGCGGCGGACGTCCGAGCGCGCGGAAAAGGCGCTGGAGCCCGCCGCCCGCGCGGTGCGCTTCAGCGGCTGGACGCTGGAGCCCTCCCGTCGCCGCCTGCTGAACCCGGACGGCGTGGAGGTGGCGCTGACCGGCGGCGAGTACGACCTGCTGGTAGCCTTGGTGGAGCGCGCCAACCGCGTGCTGACGCGAGACATGCTGCTCGACCTGCTGCGCGGCCGCCAGGCGGGGCCGTTCGACCGGGCGATCGACGTGGCGATCAGCAGGTTGCGGCGTAAGCTTGAGGATGACGGGCGCCACGCCCAGTTGATCAAGACCGTCCGGGGTGGCGGTTACGTCTTGGCGGCTGATATTGAACGTAGTTGATCCGCATAACATCAGCGTGCCGGGCTCTCTGGTTGAGAGCGCGCGCAACTTTTCTTTCTTGAAGCGAAACAGAAGACTTTTGTCCCTGCTGCCGCGATGGCCCAACAGCCTCGCGAGCCGGACGCTCCTGACCCTGCTGCTGGGGCTCGTAATCGTGCAGGGCGCAGGGCTTACCATCCACGCCTTCGACCGGATGAAGCTGCAGCGGTTTGCCGAGCTGCGCGACCTGGGCATGCGCTCGATGAGCATCTACCGCACCGTGGTGGCCACTTCGCCGGGTGAACGCGCCGCCGCGCTGCGCGAGGTGGACCTGGGGCCATACATGCATGCGAGCGTGGCCCAGAGCCCGCCGGTGGCCCCCGACGTGATGGAGCCGCCCTATCTCGGCCAGATCCGCGTCAACATGGGCCTGGTTCCGGTGCGCCCGGCCAACCGGCCGCGCGACGTGGTGATCCGCGGCGCACCCTGGTCGGATCCGATCAACATCGGCATGCAGTTCCCCGACTGGAGCTGGCTGAACCTCAGCGCGCGCCTGCCGCCACCACGGCCTTGGCACAGCCGCGAATTCCTCATCGCCTTCGTGCTGATGACGGCCGCCGCCGCCATGCTGAGCGTGTGGGCGGTGCGGCGCCTGACCGGGCCAGTGACCCTGCTGGCCGAAGCCGCCGAACGCCTGGGCCGCGACGTGAACGCGCCGCCGCTGCCCGAAGCCGGGCCAGACGAGGTGGTCCGCGCCGCCGTCGCCTTCAACACGATGGCCGGCCGCATCCGCCGCTTCGTGCAGGACCGCACCTTCCTGCTGACCGCCATCGGCCACGACCTGCGCACGCCGATCACCCGGCTGAAACTGCGCGCCGAGTTCATCGACGACGACGAGCAGCGCGCCAAGTTCATGGCCGACCTCGACGAGCTGGACGCCATGGTGTCGGCCACGCTGGTGTTTGGCCGCGACACCGCAGACACCGAGCCCGCCGTGCCGTTCGACCTGGTGGCCTTGCTGCGCACCGTGCTGGACGACGCAGCCGACGCCCGCCCGGAAGCCGCCGAGCGCCTCTCCTTCAGCGGTCCCGGCCACCTGACGGTGCACGGCCGCATCCTGGCGCTCAAGCGCGTGTTCGCTAACCTGGTGGGAAACGCGGTGAAATACGGCGGCGCCGCGCGCGTCGTGCTGGTGTTCGCCGGTGATTTGGCGACGATCACCATCGAGGACGACGGCCCCGGCCTGCCGCCGGACCAGGTGGAGCGGGTGTTCGAACCGTTCTACCGGGTTGAAGACAGCCGCAACCGCGAGACCGGCGGCACGGGGCTGGGTTTGCCGATCGCGCGCAACATTCTGCGCGCGCATGGCGGTGATGTTGTGCTGGGAAACTATGCGGGTGGCGGTGCTCGGGCACTCGTGACTTTGCCCGCTTAGGCAAGGAAGCAAGGCCTTCTTTTTCGAGAAAAAGAAGCAAAAAGCTTTTGTTCCCTGCGCTGGTACGCGTCCTCGACTTTCAGGACAGGCCCGGCTGGTTGAGCAGCTTGAGGAGCAAAAGTTTTTTGGTTCTTTTTTTCAAAAAAGAACTGCTTGCCTTGCTACTTGGCCGCCACGTGGTACTCCGCAATCACTCCGTCCAGCACGTCCAACGGCAAAGACCCCGACAGCAACCCGGCATCGTGGAACTTCTTGATGTCGAACTTCGCCCCAAGCGCCGTCTTGGCCCGAGCGCGCAGCCGCAACCAGGTCAGCTTGCCGATCATGTAGCTGCACGCCTGGCCGGGCCACACGCAGTAGCGCTCCACCTCGGTCACCGCGGCGGTGCGTTTCTCGCCGAGCGTGTCCACGTAGTAGTCCACCGCGTGCTCGCGGCTCCAGCCCATCGCGTGGATGCCTGAATCCACCACCAGCCGAACCGCGCGGAACAACGACGCCTGCAGTTGCCCGATATGCCCCAGCGGATCGTCGTCGTACATGCCCATCTCGACAGCGAGTTGCTCGGCGTATAGCGCCCAACCTTCCGCGTAGCCGGAAAAGCCCACCATCTTGCGGATCAGCGGCAGTCCCGGCGTCTCCTGCGCCAGCGAGATCTGCAGGTGATGCCCGGGAATCGCCTCGTGGTAGGTCAGTGTCGGCAGCGACCAGCTCGGCCACTCCGCCGTGTCGCGCAAATTAATGTAGTAGGCGCCGGGCCGCGAGCCATCCAGCGCACCGCGCTGGTAGTAGCCGCCGGGTGCGCCGGCCTCGATCGCTTTGGGAACCCGCCTGATCTGCACGGTCACCTTCGGCAGCGTGTCGAACCGCTCCGGCAGCTTGCCCTGCATCACCGCCACCTTCTTGTTGAGGTCGGCGATCAGCTTCTCCTTGCCCTCGTCGGTGTCGTCGTAGACGTAGCGCTTGTCGGCTGCGAGCGCCTCCAGGCGATGGCCCACGCTGCCGTCCTTCATGCCCTGCGTCTGCAGCGCCGTGTCCAGGTCGGCCGACAGGCTCGTTACCAGCTCCAGCCCGGTCTTGTGGATTTCCGCCGGCGGCATCGACGACGTCGTGTAACTCTTCAGCCCTAGGCGGTAAAAATCCGCACCTTTCGGCAGCCGCTCAACGCCGGCATCGTGCACGGCGTGGGTACGCGCCGCGCGCAGCGCGTCGGCCTGACGCTGCAGCGCCGGCAGCACCATCTCCTTGTAGCCGGACAGCGTACGCGCCGGGTACGCTGCTTGCGCCGGCAGGTTTGCCGCCGTCGCACGCCGGGTGATCGACGTCACGATCACCGACTTCTCCGGCGCTGCCGACAGCAATGCGTCCATCTGCGCCAGCGTCTTGTCGATGACGAAGTCGGGCGGCACCACGCCCAACGATGAGTCGTGCTGCAACACAGCCAGCTCCTGGTCCATCAGCCGCGCGAACGCGCCGATGCGCGCCAGGTAATCGTCTGCGTCCGCCACCGTCTTGAGCGGGTGCTGTGTGTCCAGGAAGTCCGGCACCGACTGGTAGGCGCCCGTCAGCTGGCTCAGCACGTAGGGCGAGCGCGCCGATCCCGTGCCATAGTCGAACAGACGCCCCGCCTCGTCGTCCACCTGCAGCGTGAACATCACCGTGTCGTAGCTGGACACGTCCAGGCCGGTGAGCTTTGCGCGGTCGATCGCGCGCAACTCGGCCAAGTGCCGCGCAGCGTCCTTTTTGTTCTGCGCGATCGCCTCGAGTGACTCCTCGTGCAGCTTGGCGCGCAGGTCGGCGCGCACGCCCACGTCGAGGCCGAGGCTGGTGGCACGCTCTGGCACACGCTGCAGCATCTCTTCGACGAACTGCGCGAACAACTTGTCCAGCGGGCTCTGCGGCACGTCGGCCTGAGCGCGTTTCCAGGCAGGAAGCATGGCGGCCAGGGCGGCAGTGAGCGCGAAGTCTCTGCGAGTCAGCATTTGGACAATCCTCGAAGAAAGAATCTTCTTTTTCTGAAGAAAAAGAAGCAAAAAGACTTTTGTCTCCGCTGTCGCGCGCTTACCGGCGAGCGCGCGACAGCGGAAGCAAAAGTTTTTTGGTTCTGTTTTTCAAAAAAGAACCGCTTGCCTTAAACCTTGCCTGAATCTGGCGCTGTTCTGCACGTAAGCCGGCGCCGTCATCGCGAACTTCGCGCGTTCCTCCTCGCCCAGCACGCGCAGCAGCTTTGCCGGCGTTCCCGCCCACAGCTCGTTCGCCCCGATGCGCTTGCCCGGCGTCAGCACCGCGCCGGCCGCCAATACGCCGCCACCCTCGATTACCGCGCCGTCCAGCACCACTGCACCCATCGCCACGAAAGCGCGGTCGTGCAGGGTCGCGGCGTGTACGATGGCCATGTGACCGACGGTGACGTCCTCCCCGATGATGCACGCCATCCCGTCACCGGGGTTCACGTGCAGCAGGCAATTGTCCTGGATGTTGCTGCGCGCGCCGATGCGGATGTGGTTGGTGTCGCCGCGCACCACGCAGTGGAACCAGATGCTGGCGCCGGCACCCAGCTCCACGTCGCCGATCACCGCGGCGGTGGGCGCCACCCACGCGTCGGGTGCGATGCGCGGGCTGACGCCGTCCAGCGACCACAGCGGCCCGCCCGACTGTACTGCGCTCGGCTGTGTGTCAGGCATGTGCGGCCCCCTCGTCCAGTCCCAGCATCAGCCGCAGGTTCTGCACCGCGGCGCCGGAGGCACCTTTGCCCAGATTGTCCAGCCTGGCCACCAGCACCGCCTGGCCGTGCGCGTCGTCGGCGCAGACACGCAGCTCCATCGCGTCGGTGCCTGCCAGCGCCTCGGGCCGCAGCCGCGTTTCGCCGGCCTGCACCACGCGCACGCCGGTATCGCCGGCGTAGTGCGCGGCCAGCGCGTGGGTGAGGTCGGCCGCGCGGACGTGGCCGGGCAGGGTGTCGAGATGCAGTGGGACGGACACCAGCATGCCCTGGCGGAAATGGCCCACGGATGGCACGAACACCGGCCGGCGGCTCAGGCCGCCATGCAGCATCACCTCCGGCACGTGCTTGTGGTCCAGCCCCAGCGCGTAGAGCTCGAAGGCGGGGCCGCCTTGTGCCTCGTGCGCCTCGATCATGTGCCGGCCGCCGCCGGAGTAGCCGCTGGTCGCGTTGATGGTGATGGGCGCGTCGCGCGGAATCAGCCCCTCGTCGGTGAGCGGACGCAACAGGGCAATGGCGCCAGTGGCGTAGCAACCTGGGTTGCTGACGCGGGCCGCGCTGGCGATGCGCACCGGCTGGCCAGCGGTGAGTTCGGCAAACCCGTAGGCCCAGCCGGGAGCTATGCGGTGGGCGGAGCTGGCGTCGAGAATGCGTGGTGCTGCGTCACCCAGGTGCTCGGCCATCGCCACCGCGTCGCGCGCTGCTTCGTCTGGCAGGCACAGCACGAGGAGATCCACCTCGGCCATCAGATCGCGGCGTGCGGACGCGTCTTTGCGAAGGGCCGGGTCGATGCTGCGCAGCGTTACCGGCAAGCCGGCGAGACGCTCGCGTATGCCGAGGCCGGTGGTGCCGGCTTCGCCGTCGATGAAAACGGAAGTCAAAGGGAAGAAAGAAAGCAGTTCTTTTTTGGAAAAAAGAACCAAAAAACTTTTGTCCCGGCGCTGCCGAACCAGCCGGATGTCTCCGGACAGTCGAAGCCGCGTACCAGCGAAGGGAGCAAAAGTTTTTTGGTTCTTTTTTTCAGAAAAGAACTGCTTGCTACCTCTTGCTGAACTGGAAGCTACGCCGCGCCTTCGCCTTGCCGTACTTCTTCCGCTCGACCACGCGGCTGTCACGCGTCAGGAACCCTGCCGTCTTCAAGATCGGCCGCAGGTCCGGCTCGTAATACGTCAGCGCCCGGCTGATTCCGTGCCGCAACGCGCCCGCTTGCCCGGACAGCCCGCCGCCGTTCACCGTGCAGAACACGTCGAACTGGTTGTAGCGGTCACTGACCAGGAACGGCTGGGTGATCAGCATGCGCAGAACAGGCCGCGCGAAATACACGCCCACGCGCTTGCCGTTCACCTGGATGTCGCCTTTGCCGGCCTTGATCCACACGCGCGCGATGGCGTTCTTGCGGCGGCCGGTGGCGTAGCTGCGGCCCAGCGCGTCGCGCTTGGGTTCGCGCTTCGCAGCACCCGACTCAGTGGTGCCCGCGCCGGTGCCGGTGGCCGCGGTGACCAGGTCCTTCAGGTCGGCCAGCGACCGTGTGGTGGTGGTTTCCGACATGGTGTCAGACCCTCTTGTTCTTCGGGTTCATCGCGGCGACGTCGAGTGCCTTGGGCTGCTGGCCCTCATGCGGGTGTTCGCCGCCGGCGTAGACGTAGAGGTGCTTCATCTGCGCACGCTGCAGCGGGCCGCGGGTGATCATGCGTTCCACCGCCTTTTCCACTACCTGGCCGGGGCGCTTGCTCTCCAGCCGCTGGCGGATGGTGCGGCCCTTGATGCCGCCGGCGTAGCCGGTGTGGTAGTAGAACACGTCCTGCTCGGCCTTCTTGCCGGTGACGCGCACCTTCTCGGCGTTGATCACCACCACGTTGTCGCCGCAATCGACATGCGGGGTGTAGGTGGGCTTGTGCTTGCCGCGCAGGCGGTTGGCGATGATGGTGGCGAGCCGGCCCAGCACGACGCCGTCGGCGTCGATCAGGATCCAGTTCTTGGTCACCTCCGCCGGCTTCAGCGAGCGGGTGGTCTTCAGCATGGGGTGTGTGTCCCGGATGGGGTGGAGCGCGGCTTTTGAGCGCAGGGCGCGATTGCGTCAAGGTTTTTCCGGTGTGGTAGCATGATACCACAAGGGCCGGAGCCCGGATGCGTGCACGTGGTGGGCGCGTCCGGGCGGTCTGGTGCCGCGCTGTGCCGCTCGCTGCTGGCCGACGGCGTGGCGTTCGTCCCCGTGGTGCGCAGCGCCGCGCGCTGGGCAGCGACGGGCCTGCCGGGCGAGCCGCGCCTGGCCGACCTGGCCGATGCGGCGGCGATGCCGGGGAAGCGGGTGGCCCACGCCGCATCGGCGGGCGTGTCGAGCGTGGCCTACGCCGCTTCGCTCCCGGGCGAGCCGAGGCCGGGCGATGCAGCGGGGGCGCGGCTGCGGGCGGCATTGGCAGGCGCCACCCACGTCGTCTCCTGCGCGCACGCACGGCATGCTGCCACGATCATAGAAGCGGCGCCGGTTGAAGCCGTGCTCGTTTTCATCGGCAGCACGCGCAAATACACCGCCTGGCCGGACGACCACGGACGCGGCGTGCTGGCCGGCGAGGCCGCCTTTCTCGCCTCCGGCCGCCGCGGCGTGATGCTGCACCCCACGATGATCTACGGCGCGCAGGGGGAGGACAACGTGCAGCGCCTGGCCGCCCTGTTGCGTCGCTTGCCGATACTGCCGCTGCCCGACGGCGGTCGCGCGCTGGTGCAGCCGATCCACCAGGATGACGTGACGCGCTGCGTACGCGCGGCGTTGCGCGTCCGTTGGCCCGGGGCGGAGACCATGGTGATCGCCGGGCCGGCGCCGGTCGCCTACGCGGATTTCGTGCGGGCCGTGTCCCTTGCGGCCGGGCTCGCACCCAGGCGGATCCTCAACGTTCCGGTAACGCCACTTCGCTGGGCCGCCAAGTTGTCGGGCCTATGGCACGTGGTCCCCAGGATCGACCCGGCCGAGCTTCAGCGGTTGGGCGAGGACAAGGATTTCGACGTCTCACCGATGCGCACGACACTCGGCGTGACACCGGTCGCACTTTCTCATGGCCTGGGCCGTATCGATTGGCGTAGGTAACGCCCTGCCGATTCGGCGCGGCCGGCGCGATGTGGACGCAGCGAGTGACGACGCTAACCCGCACCAGCGCACGCCGACCTAGCCGTGGCGCCGCCCCACTTTCCCCGCGGCGGGTGTTTCCGTGGCCTAGTGCCAACCGTCTCTCCGCCTGACCGGTCCGGGCGGCATCATCTGACGAGCCTTGCCGCAGCCGCCGGCTATGACAATGCTCGCTCTGCATGTTTCGGCAACCCGCGCGCTTTCTAGGTTGCGGCAAACGCCTGCCGCAAGCCGTCCAACGCAATCTGCACCGCCAGCGCCGCCAGCAGCACGCCCAATATCCGCCCAGCGACACTCGCCCCCGTCTCCCCCAGCGCGCGCGAGATCCACTTCGCTCCCAGCAGGCACACGAACGTGGCCCCCACGCACACCGCCACCGCTCCCTCGATCGCCAGTATCTTCCAAGGGTCGCCGCCGGCGTGGCTGTGCAGCACCACCATCGTGGTCATGCCCCCGGGCCCGGCGATCAGCGGGATGGCGAGCGGGAACACCGCGATGTCCTCGTCCGTGCGGATGGCCACCTGGCGCTCATGGTCGGTGTCGCGCACCGCGTGGCCGCCGCGCACCATGTCGGCCGCGGTGACGAACAGCAGGATACCGCCGGCCACCCGCATCGCCGGCAGGCCGATGCCGAGTGCGGCCAGCAGCCCCTCGCCGGCCAGGCCGAAGACCGCCAGCACGCCGAACGCGACCAGGCAGGCCCTGCGTGCCTGGCTGGTGCGTTCGGCCTGCGTGTCGTTGGGCGTCATGGCGGCGAACACCGCCGCGGTGCCGGGCGGGTCCACGATCACCAGCAGGGCGACGACCGCGTAGAAGAAGGTGTTGAGGCTGGACCAGTGCACGGGATGGGCTCCGACGACCAACGCAGAATGTTCTTTTTTGAAAAAAGAACCAAAAAACTTCTGCTCCGTGGGCATTAGTCTTCGAAGACACCCGCGACAGCGCTGACAAAGGCTTGTTGCTCTTTCCTCGCAAAAGAAGCGCTCGCTTACTTTGGCAAAACCGACTCTTGCGGCGGATACTGCATGATCAGCCGGTGCGAGGAGTGCGATATCCACACATGCACCCTTTGCAGGAAGTCGGCGCCGAGCAGCATGTCCGGGCCGCCGCCTTCCTCATCGGCCGGATCGGTCAGCAACGAGCCGATATGCACGCGCTTGCGCTCCACCTGGTTCACAATCTCGACCTGCATGTTGTTGACGGTTAGGCTGCCGATTGAGACGGAGCCGAACACGTGGGTCAGGGCTGCCACGCCGAACGGTCCGATGCCGTGGACGACATGGTGCCCTGGCGCTCGCAACCCGCTCAAATCCATTCCCAGTCTGACGGCGGCGTGCCGATACATGACCGTGCCGGGCGCTCCGGTGTCCAGCAAGGCGCGGAAGCGCTTTCCCTCGATCATCAGCTCCACGACCGCCTGCCGGTTGTCCAGCACATCCTCCAGCGCCACGCTGTAGAGAGGTGGTGAGAGCGCCACGTTAGGCTTGGCACAGTCGCCGTCCGCCTCGAAGATGATGACGTGCTGGCCCGGCGTGTCGAGGTCGACGTCGTAGGCGGCCATCATGTTCATGCCCAGCACGCCGTCAGCCCCCCAGCCCGCAGCGCCCTGCGCCGATTCGGCTGCCCCGACTTCCATGTTGTCGGCATCAAGGTTGCCGATCCGGAAGCGTCTAGCTGTGCCACGGTAGATCTGTCGCACACCGCCCACGCCGTTGGTGTTCGCGTCGGTCCCGTTCATCCGGATGCCGAGTTGCTCGGCCGAGCTGAGCCAGAACATCGTGCTGAACGCGCCGGTATCGAGCACGAGGCTCGCCGGGTGGCCATTCACGTCCACCGGGAACACGAGATGCCCGCGGTCGATGTGGGTGGGCAGAACGGCGACTGCGCCGAGCGTGCAGGTGGCGTGCGCGACGGCGGCGACCATCGAGCTTCCGGCTAACCCGATCAGTGCGCGCCGCATGCCGCTCCCCCTTGAAAACGTCTGCGCAACCTTGTCATCGTAACGAAGCGGCGAAAAGGGGAAATCCGCACGCGGGTTCGAGGGCGACAAGCTGCTCGAGCGCTAGCCAGCTGACCGTTACACAACCAAGCAAGGCCTTCTTTTTAAAAAAAGCTAGAAACTTTTGTCACTGCGCTCGTTGAGCCGTGTCAGATTCTCTTGAAGAATACGATTGCTGCCGCACGCAAAGAAGCCGAAAGTTTTTTGGTCCTTTTTCCAGCAAGAACGGCTTGCTTTTTTCGACTTAGCCTTACCAATGCCGCTACTTCGGCAACACCGACGCCCGCGCCGGGTATTGCATCACCAGCAGCTGCGACGAATGCGAGATCCACACGTGAACACGCCGCAGGAAGTCGGCGCCCAGCAGGATCTCAGCAGGGCCGGCCGATGCGAATCGATTGTCCAGCAGTAGCGAGACGAACCGCGCGCCCGAACTGGGGCTTGCCTGGTCGATGATCTCGACCGGCACGTCGCGCAATACCAGGTCACCAATCCGCACCTCCTGCAACACGTGCGTGAGCGACGCTACCCGGCGCGGCCCGAAGCCGCCGATGGTCGGGCGCCCCGGCGTATGCAAACGGGTCAGGTCTATGCCCAACCGCGCCGCGGTGGTGCGATACATGATGGTGCCCGGCGCACCGCTGTCGACCAGCGCGCGGAACGTCATGCCGCCCACGACGATCCGCACCACCGGGACCGTATTCGTTCCGCCCGGTTGCAGGGGCGCGCTGTACAAGGGCGGCCGAATTGCCACTTCCGGCTTGCCGCAATCCTTGTGGTCGAACAGGATCAAGTGCCCGCCCACAAGGTCCAGGTCGACGTCGTAACTGCCCAGCATGTCGGCGCCGAAAACGCCGGCGAGCCCGGCCGCGCGCAAACCTTCCGGCAACACCACGCCGCCGACGGATTGGCTACTTGCGACCAGGCCGCCCAGCTCGAAGTGTTCCGCGACGCCGCGGTAGGCGTGGCTGCTGCCGCCAATGCCGAAATCCTCCGAGCGCAACCGGTGCAGATCGACGCCAAGTCGTGCGGCCGCATCCAGGTCGAGCGCAGTGCCGGAAGACCCTGTGTCGAGAACCAAGTTCGCCAACTTGCCGTTGATCCGGGCGGCGAGCACGGGGTGGCCGGCAACGTTGGCGAGCGGTGCGACTGTGACGGCGGGGAGGGGGCTCAGAGGTGCGCAGAAAAGGAAGAAAGGCAAGCGCTTCTTTTTCGAGAAAAAGAAGCAAAAAGCTTTTTTCGCGGCTGTCGCGGGCTCTCCCACTCGGCACGACCGAGGGAACAAAAATTTTTTGGTTCTTTTTTTCAAAAAAGAACTGCTTGCTTACTTCGCTGCCCGGGCCGCCTTCACCCCTCGTCGCAGCTTCGACATGCCGCCAACCCAGCGCTCGTAATTCTCAGTCTTGTTGCGCATGTAGTTGGCAACGTTGCCATGCGGCAGGATCATGAAACGCCCTTCGCGCACGCCGTCCAACGCGCACTGCGCCACCTGCTCGGCGCTCAGCACGCCGTCCACATCCGCCGAGCCGAAAAAGCCGCCAACCACCATCGGCGTCGCCACACCCTGCGGGCACAGCACGCTCACGCCCACGCCCTGGTCGCGCGTTGCGATGGCCAGGCTCTCGGCAAAGCCGATGGCGGCATGCTTGGTGGTGCTGTAGGTGCCCGAACCCACCTGGCTGAGCAGCCCGGCCGCCGACACCGTGTTGAGGAACCAGCCGGACCGCCGCGCCACCATCCCCGGCAGCACGGTGCGTGCGGCGTAGACGTGCGCCATCACGTGAACGCCCCAGTTGCGCGCCCACACCGCGTCAGGGGCGGAAGCCGGGTTGTCGAAATCCGGGTCGATGGCGATAATTCCGGCGTTGGAACAGAACAGGTCGATGGGGCCGGCATGCGCCTCGGTTTCCGCCACCACGCGCTGGATGTGGGCTTCCTGCGTCACGTCGCAGGCATACGCGGTGCCGCCCATCATCGCCGCGGTCTCCTGCGCGCCCTGCTCGTTCAGGTCGGCGACGGCGATGTGGCGCGCACCCTGGGCCGCGAAAAGCTGCGCCATGGCGCGGCCGATGCCGCTGCCGGCACCGGTGATGACGATGGTCTTGTCTTGAACTTCCATGGGGCTGTCTCTCTGAAAAGCGAGGAAGGCCTTCTTTTTTGAAAAGAAGCAAAAAACCTTTGTTTCGTTGGCGTGCTTCGGCGGACGTAGCCGACACGGTAGTGAGCAGTGCTTTGGTGCCGGGTGGACCATCACAGCCCGCTTTGTCATAGTCTGGAACTGTCGGGTGCCCACCCTAGGCGTGTCAACGTGGGCCGCGGGCGCACAGGGGCGAACATGGCCGATCAGAAGCCAACCACACGCGAGAGGATACTCGACGTCTGCCGCACGCTGTTCAACGAGCGTGGGCCGGCCGAGGTCACCACGTCCGAAATCGCGGAAGCGGCAGGCATCAGCGAAGGCAACCTGCACTACCATTTCCGCCGCAAGGAGCAGATCGTCGCAGCCCTGTTCGACCAGTTCAGCGACGCGCTGGACAGGATCGCCACCAGCGGTGAGGACCCGAACCGGCAGCCGCAGTCGCACCGCGTCTATCTGGCCAGCTGGTTCAACACGATGTGGGAATGGCGGTTGTTCTACGCTGCCAGCATCTATCGTCTAGCGCCCGACTTGCAACCCCGACTGATGGAGCTTGCCGATCGCCGCCAGGCGAACATCAGGCGCGTGCTGACCGGCCTGGTCGACGATGGCACGCTGCAGGCCTCGGCCGAGGAGATCGACAAGCTCGTCGTGAACGCCTGGATTGTCTCGAGCTACTGGATCGACTACGTGAAATCACGCCAGGGCGTCAAAGCCGTCAACCGCGACCATCTGCGCTGGGGCTACGCGCAAGTCGAAGCCCTGTTCACCCCTTACGCCACCGCGCCCGCCGCGCAAGCCCGCAAGTTCGGCTGAGCCGGACGTCAAATTTTTGGTTCTTTTCAAAAAAGAACCGCTTCCTTCCTATAGGTTGTGTAAATGACCGACCTGATCACCGTGCGAGACCAGCACCGCTTCGACGAAGCCGCGCTGCAAACCTACCTAGCTAGCGCGCTGCCCGAAATCCGCACCCCGATCACCATCCAGCAGTTTCAGGGCGGCCAATCCAATCCGACATTCCTGATGCAGGACGCCACCGGCCGCCGCTACGTGCTGCGCAAGAAGCCGCCCGGCAACATCCTGCCTTCCGCGCATGCGGTTGAGCGGGAATACACCGTGATGCGCGCGCTGGGCCGCACCGGCGCGCCGGTGCCCGCCGCGCGCCTGCTGTGCGAGGACACCGGCGTGATCGGCACGGCGTTCTACGTGATGGACTACATCGATGGCCGCGTGCTGGCCGACCAGCGTCTTGAGGCCGTGCCGAAGCCGCAGCGTGCAGACTACTACTTCGCCGCTGCAGACGGTCTTGCGGCATTGCACAAGGTGGACTGGCGGGCAGCGGGCCTGGAAGGGTTCGGCCGTCCGGAAGCCTACATCGCGCGGCAGATAAACCGCTGGACGAAGCAGTACCTGGCCTCCGACCCCGAGCCCAATCCGGACATGGAGGCGCTGATCGAGTGGCTGCCGGCGCACACGCCTGCAGACGAGCCTGCGGTGATTGCGCATGGCGACTACCGGCTCGGCAACCTCATGTTCGCGCCCGATGGTCCGCACCTGCTGGCGATCCTGGACTGGGAGCTGGCGACGATCGGCCACCCGATGGCGGACCTTGCCTACTTCGCCTCATTTTACCACTTGCCGCTCAGCGGCGGCCCGTTCCGCGGACTTGCCGGCGCCGACCTCGACGCGCTCGGCCTGCCGAGCGAGACGGCGCTGGTAACGCGCTACTGCGCGAGCGTAGGCCGCACGTTCCCGGCGAGGGAGTGGCCGTTCTACCTCGCATTTTCGCTGTTCCGGTCAGCGTCGATCGGGTGGGGCGTATACGACAGGTCGCGGCGAGGCAACGCTGCGGATGCGCGCGCGCATCTGTACGGGGACATGTTTAGGGGATGTGCGAAAATTGCTTGGGAGATTGCGGAAGGGAAGTAAGCAAGCAGTTCTTTTTTGAAAAAAGAACCAAAAAACTTTTGTCTCTATCGGGTGTGTCGTGGTGAAGCTTGTCGTTAAGCTGTCCGCGACAGCGTCACAAAAGCTTTTTGCTTTTCTTCTCGAAAAAGAAGCGCTTGCTTGGCCTTTGGACGGCCGGAGCAAGCTCCGGCCGTCCACACGCAATCAGCGGCGACCCACCCGGCGCAGCGCGTCGGCGGTGAAGTCGTCAGGCGTCAGCGAGGTGCCGTTATACGTCGGCGCAGTCGGTTCCTGGCTGTGCAGCCCCTGCACCAGGTAGCGGTGCTGGATCAGGTCGACGAACTCGTAGCCGTCCGCACCGGTCAGCGGCACTTCCGGGTCCGTGGCGATGAACGCCAGCGCGGTGCGCCACAGCTGGTTACGCGCGTCGTAACGGTCGGCAATGCCGATCTGCCAGCTATCCTCGTCGATGTAGTCCACCCGGCGGGCGTATTCGTGGCGCGAGCCCGCCTTTAGGTCTCCCTCTACTACCCATACACGGTGCAGTTCGAAACGCAGCAGGTCGGGGTTGACCGCCTGCGGCTTGATGATGTCGGTGTACTTCACGCCCGGCTGCTGGATTTTGTAAGTGTTGTAGGGGATGTAGATCTCTTTCTTGCCCAGCAGCTTCCAGTTGTAGCGGTCGATGGCGCCGTTGTACATGTCGTAGTCGTCGACGGCTTCCAAACCGTCGGTGTTGGTCACCGGCGTGTCGTAGTTGATCTCCGGCGCGCGGCGCACGCGGCGCTCACCCGGGTTGTAGGTCCACGCCTCGCGCGGCTGGTCGTAAGGGTCGTAGTGACTGATCACCAGCGTCAACTGGCCGGCAATGCGCGGCGGTGCGAGCACTTCCTGCCAGAACAGGCTGTCCCACTTCGACGGGTTGTTCATGCCCGGCGTGTTGTAGGGGAACATGATCTGCTCGTGCCAGCGGGTCAGCGAGTAGTCGCCCGACGGCGTGGTGATGGCGTTGTCCACCGTGCGCTGCAGCTGTGAGCCGCGCCAGCGCAGGATGTGGTTGAGGATCGCCTCGCTGCCGTTGGCGGGAATCGGGAACGGAATCGACACCTTGGCGCCAACGACGTCGAGCCCGTTGGCGGCGAGCTTGGCGCGGCTGGCGTTGGCGATGGCGTTGTCGTACTGCGACTGCGGTGCGGCAAAGGTGCGGTGCGTCGGGTAGACGTCGACGTGGTAGCCCGGCAGCGTGCGAATCATCGCGATGGTGCCTTCGGCCAGCTTGCTGGCGTAGCGGTCCACGTTCTGCGCGGTGATGACGAACAGCGGCCGTTCCTGGCCGTAAGGATCGATGCGATACTGGCCGGCCTCGTAGCCGGCCGGCGGCTTCTCGTAGCCGCCCGTCCAGGCCGGAATCGTGCCGTCCGCGTTGCCCGCCTTCACCGCGCCGAACGGCGTCAATGAGTGGCCGAGGTCGGCGGCGGTCTGGGCTCCGGCCTGTGGTGCCGCCATCGCGCAGGCGAGCAGGGTGGCGGCAAGCAGTGACTGCTTCATTAGTGGTTTCTTCCCTTAATCTTCGGCGAATTCCCGCCTTCTGCTTCATCTAAGCAACAGCTTGTTAGGGTGTCCACCCTTGTGGCGCCGGAAACGCGAAAACGCATGGACACGGAAAATTGAACGCGCTTATATGTCGGAACCGAAACGGTGAGGTTCACGATGAAGCGGCGCCTGTTCTGCGCAACCATCCTGGCGTTGAGCCAGGCTGTCCTGAGTACCCAGCCGGTTCACGCGCAAACGAGCAGTTCGCCTGCTTCTGCAGACGGCTCCACCTCTGCCGCCGGGGTCGGCCAGCGCCATCACCGTCACCACAAGCATGCCAACGCAGCCGCACCGGCTGACGCCGACCATGCAGCCTCGGCGCCGGCGTCCCTGCTCACCGCAGCACAGCCGTCACCCGTCCACAGCCTCTCGCCGATCCAGGCTATGGCGGCCGTGAAGCTGCCGGACACCGGCGCGCAGGCGCCTGGTGCCGGGCCTGGGCTGACCGCAATGGGCGCGATGCGCGCCGGCAACGCCGAAGGCACCATACCCACCTGGACAGGCGGGCTGACCGCTGCCCCCGGCCAGCATCAAGGAAACTACCTGGGCGACCCGTTCGCCGGCGAGAAGCCGCTGTTCAGGATCACCGCGCAGAACGTGGACCGCTACGCCAACAAGCTGGCGGCCGGGACGGTGGCGATGATCCGGACGCTGCACAACTACTACGTGGACGTCTACCCGACGCACCGCACCGCGGCCGCGCCGCGATTCGTCTACGACAACGTCATCGCCAACGTGGCCCGCGCACACCTGGTGCATGACGGCCAGGGCGTGGAAGGCGCGCAGGTCGGCGCGCCGTTCCCCATGCCGCACAACGGCAACGAGGCAATGTGGAACGAACTGCTGCGCTGGCGCGGCACGCAGGTGGTCCGCACCACCAATAACGTGATCTCCACACCCACCGGCGACTACTCGATCCAGCGCTGGCACGAAGACATCCTGCTGCCCTACAACACGCTGGGCTTTAACAACGCGCACCAGTGGGACGCGATGTTCCGCCAGCAAGTACTCTCCCCGCCGCGCGACGCCGGCCTGATGTTGCTGGTGATCAACCACGAGAACCCGTACGACGAAGCGCGCGAGGCGTGGTCCTACACGCCGGGCGAACGCCGGGTGCGCCGCGCGCCGGAGATCGACTATGACACGCCGCTGACCGACACGGACGGGCTCGAGACGGTGGACGATTACGACCTGTTCAACGGTGCACTCGACCGTTACGACTGGACATTGGTCGGCCGCCGCGAGATGTACGTGCCTTACAACACCTACAAGATCCAGGACCCCGCGCTGCACTACGCGGACCTGATCACCCGCGAGGCGGTCAAGCCGGACTATGTGCGCTTCGAACTGCACCGCGTCTGGGTGGTCGATGCCAAGCTGAAGGCTGATTTCCGCCACATCTACACCCGCCGCACCCTCTACCTCGACGAGGATAGCTGGTGCCCGCTGATCTCCGACCGCTACGACGGCCGCGGCCAGCTCTGGCGCACCGCCATGGCGTTCCCGATCCAGGAGCCGAACGCACAGATCTTCCTTCCGGACGGCTACGAATACGTCGACCTCTACCAGCACCGTTACCTCGTGCAGGGGCTGCACAACCAGGAAGCAGTCGCACCCGCCTACAATACGAGCACGCTGACGCCGCGCGACTTCACCGCGGAGGCGCTGCGCAGGCTGGGGCTGCGGTAGAACGTGTTCGCCCGGCGTGCCAGCCGGGCGGGCTTTGCCAGACTGGGCTGCGGGTGCTAAGCGGGCTGCCAGTCGGAGCGTAGCGCAGCCTGGTAGCGCATCAGTCTGGGGGACTGGGGGTCGTGGGTTCGAATCCCGCCGCTCCGACCACCGCCGCCGCATCTTCGGTGCCTTGGGCTTATGTTTCGGCTGTTAGAAGTGAAGCAAGCAAGGCAAGGCCTTCTTTTCTGAAGAAAAGAAGCAAAAGACTTTTGGGCCTTATGTCGCGATGTTTCCGCCAGCGCGCGCTCAGGGGAACAAAAGTTTTTGGTTCTTTTTTCAAAAAAGAATCGCTTGCCCCTTGCCTGTCACTGTTGAATCTTATCAGCCGCAAGCGGCTGCGCGAGCGAGGAGGAAAGCGGCTTCCCGCGCGTTACGGGTGAGCTTGGCCGCGGCCTCGAACGCCACGCGGGCTTCGGCCAGGCGGCCGCACCGGAACAGGAAGTCGCCGCGCGCCGCCGGCAACGGCGCATAGTTGCGCAGCGCGGCGGCGCCAGCGATCTCGTCGAGCAAAAGCAGGCCCACTTCGGGGCCGAACACCATGCTGTGGGCGACCGCGCGGTTGAGGTCGACTACCGGCGAGGGCGTCACCGCGCGCAACCGGTCGTAGAGTGCGGCGATGCGGGGCCAGTCGGTCTCTGCCGGGCTGCGCGCGCGCGCATGGCAGGCCGCAAGGGCCGCCTGCAACGTGTAGGGGCCGTCACGCCCAAGCGTTTCGGCGTGTGCCAGCGCGTCAAGGCCGCGGTGGATCAGCAGCTGGTCCCAGCGCGCGCGGTTCTGCTCGGTCAGCGGAACGAGGGCGCCGTCCGGCCCGGTGCGCGCCGGCAGGCGCGATGCCTGAATGTCCATCAACGCCAGCAGGCCGAACACCTCCGCGTTGTCTGGCGCATCTTCAGGCACCAGCTGCGCCAGCATGCGGCCAAGCCGTTGCGCCTCCAGGCACAGGCCGGGCCGGACAAGATCCTCGCCCGCCGTCGCCGCGTAGCCTTCGTTGAAGATCAGGTAGACGACTTCGAGCACCGAGGAGAGCCGCGCCGCACGCTCGGCCCCGCGCGGCACCTCGAAGCTGAGCCCGGCCTTGCCGATCGTCTGTTTCGCGCGAACGATGCGCTGGGCGATCGTTGTCTCGCTCGACAAAAAGGCTCGCGCGATCTCGCTTGTTGTCAGGCCGCCGACGACGCGCAGCGTCAGCGCCGCGCGGGCGCCGGCGGCCAATATCGGGTGGCAGGCTGTAAAGATGAGGCCCAGCAGCTCGTCGCCGGGACCCTCGCTGAAAGCGGCTTCGACCGCCTCGGCTGCGCCGTCCAACTCCCGTGCGATCTCGCCCTGCGCTATCTCGGCATGCAGGCGCTCACGCATCCTCTCGCGCCGGATCGCGTCGATGCCGCGGCGCTTGGCGGTGGTCATCAGCCAGGCGCCGGGATTAGCCGGGATGCCGTTCCTGGGCCACTCGGTCAATGCAACGACCAGGGCATCCTGCGCCAATTCTTCTGCACGGCCGAGATCACGCACGAGGCGGGCCAGACCCGCAACGAGCCTGGCCCGCTCGATGCGAAAGACCGCTTCGACCGTCCGGCGTGTCTCGCCTGCATCCATGCCACCTTCTCGGCCGCGGCGATCAGGCGGGCAAGCTGGAAGCCGCCGGCAGGCTCAGTTGCCGAGGCCGCCGAACGCGCCGGCCGGGCCAAGAGTGCCGCCGAGCTTCTCGCGCAGCCGGCCACGCCGCTCCTGGAAGTCCGGCGGCAGGCTCTCGGCGAAGTCGGCCATGTCGAACAGCGGCCGGATCTCGATCTCGCTCGGCCCCGACATGGGGTTGGGGCAGCGCTTCACCCACGCGACTGCCTCGTCCATGTCCTTGACCTCCCAGATCCAGAAACCGGCGACCAGCTCGCGAGCCTCGGCGAACGGCCCGTCGATGACGGTGCGGCCGGCGCCATCGAACGCGACACGCCTGCCCTTGGACGAGGGCGTCAGGCCGTCTGCGGCAAGCACGATCCCGGCGTTGACCAGCTCCTCGTTGAACCTGCCCATCGCCTCGAACGCCTCGGCCGGAGGGGTCATGCCTTTCTCGCTCTCCTCGGTCGCCTTTACGAACACTATCACACGCATCGTCTGTCTCCTTGTTCGAGCCGGCCTGGTTGGCGCGGCATCAGGACGACGAACGGAGGTTCAGGAAATCGACATCCCCCCCGTATATTTTTGTCCCCGTCCATGGATTGTCTGCGACTGTAAGTCTTGGCGCCCTCGAAGTCCGGCAAGAAAAGCAAGGCCTTCTTTTCTGAAGAAAAGAAGCAAAAGACTTTTGGTCCGGCTGTCGCGGAGGTTCCTTCAGCGCGCGCGCAAGGGAACAAAAGTTTTTTGGTTCTTTTTCTCAAAAAAGAACTGCTTGCCTTTACCTCCCGAAAGGCGGGTGTCAGGCGGCGCCGTCGATACGCACCAGCGCCTCCAAAAGATCTCCCCCAGGCCGGCCCCGATCCCCGAACAGCCTGCCCTGGACGCCGATCACCAGCGGTAGTGCCTCGCGCAAGGCCGTCATGCCGGCCGGCGTGATGGCGACCTGCTTGGCAAGCGCGTTTCCCGGCGAGGGTGTCCGCCGGACCATCCGTTTCTGCTCGAGCGCCCTCAGCACGTTGGACACCTGCATGGGGTGGACATCCCCAAACCGCGCCAACTCGGATTGGGTCGCTGCCGAGCCGTCGCGCGCCATCCAGGCCACCAGCGTCAGCGTGACGAACTGAAGGTGGGTCAGGTCCATCGGGCGCAGCGCCTGCTCAACCTCGCGTTGGTAGCGATGCACCACCCGCCACATGACGAAGCCCACCGCGTTCTGTGGGGCACCGAGCGAGAGGTTTGCAAACAGCTCCTGGATCGCGGGGGCGTCTGGGGTCATCGCACGCCTTGTAGCGTTGCCGGCGGCCGTGTTGGAGGGGTTGAAGTCCTGCTGGGCCCTATATAAATGCGTTTATATAGAGAAAACGGATCCTGTCATGGCTGACCGCAAGCTGGACATCGCCTTCTGGAACTACGACCGCACTCGGATGCTGGCCGACGGCACGGTCGGCATCGGCGGCGTCGATGCGACCTTCCACAGCGCCCGCATCGTGCCCGAGATCTTCGAGGCAATGATACGCAGGCGCGCCTACGACGTCTCGGAACTGGGGATGACCTACTTCCTGCGCACCTTCGCGGGCGGCCAATCGCCGTTCCTCGCGATCCCGGTCTTTCCGGTGCGCTCGTTCCGCCACGGGGCGATCTACATCAACAAGGCCAGCGGCATCGCCCGGCCGCAGGACCTCGCCGGCAAGCGGATCGGGGAACTCGTGCTTTATGGCCACGACGCTGGAGTCATGCCGAAGGGCATCCTCTCCGACGAATACGGCGTGAAGCCCGAGCAGAGCCGCTGGATAGTGGGCGGGATCGACTTCCCGATGGACCCGATCGACTTCGTTGTGCACCCGGTGCCGGACGGCGTGGACGTGGAGTGGGCGGGCAGGCACGTCGACCTTGGCCACATGCTCGAGCAGGGCGAGATAGACGCGCTGATCTCCGCCGACGTGCCGGAATGCGTGCTGGCACACTCACCCAAGGTCGGCCGGCTGTTCGAGGACTACGACGCGGTCGAGCGCGACTATTACAGGCGCACGGGCATCTTCCCGATCATGCACGCCGTCGTCGTCACGCGCGAGCTCGCCGACGCAGAGCCCGAACTGGTGAAATCCATTTATCGCGGCTTCTGCACCGCCAAGGATCGGATGGCCGAGCAATACGTGAAGGGCATGACCTTCAACAACATGACGGTGATGCTGCCCTGGCTGACCAAACTGATCAGCGATGACCGCGCGTTGATGGGCGATGATTGGTGGCCGTACGGCATCGCGGCCAACCGGGCGGCGATCGACGTGATTTTGCGCTACCACCACGAGCAGGGCCTGACCGCGCGTCGCTTCACGATCGAAGAGGTCTTCGTGCCTGGCCTGCTCGAGACGTGAGCACGTTAAGCCAGCAAGAAGGCAAGGCCTTCTTTTCTGAAAAAAAAGCAAAAGACTTTTGATGCTGCTGTCGTGAAGGTTCTGCAGCGGACGCTGAGAAGACAGAAGTTTTGGTTCTTTCCAGAAAAGAACTGCTTGCTTTGCTTCAGATCGTGATCGCCCGCGTGCCTTGCGCCGGCGTCTAGCTCTCCGCATCCTGCGTACCGTGAGACCGCTCCCCCCCGAGTCGCTGTGTCTGCCGGGCGGCCCCGCTACCATCCAATGGCGCCGCAGCCGGCGTGCCCGCCGCATCACCCTGCGCATCGATTGCAGGCACGGCCACGTGGTCGTCACTTTGCCGATGCGCGCGGCGAAGTCGGCCGGCATGGCCCTGCTCACCAGCAATGCCGACTGGGTCAGCACGAGGCTGGCAGCCCTGCCGGCCGCCGAACCGTTCGCCGCCGGTGCGCTGGTCGCCATCGACGGCGTGCCGCACGCAATCTGCCATGCGCCGGCCGGACGCGGTGGAGCCTGGGTCGAGGACGGCGCCGTCTTCGTCGCCGGCGACCCGGACTTCCTGCCGCGCCGTGTGGCCGACTTCCTGCGCGCCGAGGCACGGCGGCGCTTCTCGGCCCAGGCCCTGGCCAAGGCCACCGGCGCCGGCCTGACGGTCCGCCGGGTCACCGTGAAGGACACTCGCACGCGCTGGGGAAGCTGCTCGGCGGACGGTGTGCTGATGTTCTGCTGGCGCCTGCTGATGGCGCCGCCTTTCGTGCAGGACTACGTGGTGGGCCACGAGGTGGCGCATCTGCGGCACATGAACCACGCGCCGGAGTTCTGGGCGTTGTGCGACACGCTGTCGCCGCATCGTACCGAGGCAAGCGCTTGGCTGGTGGAGGAGGGGGCGAGGCTGCTGCGGGCGGGGTAAGCAAGGAAGCGGTTCTTCTTTGAAAAAGAACCAAAAACTTTTGTCTCCGCTGTCGCGCGCTCCAGGGTAGTCACCCGACAGGAGGCAAAAGTTTTTTGCTTCTTTTTTTCAAAAAAGAAGGCCTCTCTTCCTTCGCCAGCACCAGCCCCACGGGCAGCCAGAAGATGAACCACATCGGCCCTGGCCCCTTGGTGACCTGTCCCAGGTCCGTCAGCCCGGACAGCAGCGCGTCCATCCACAGCGCCGCCATCCACAGTCGCTCGGCGCCGCGCGCGCCCCGCCACAACGTCAGGCTCACCCAGACGCACAGCAGCGCGAACAGCACGAACCCCACTGCGCCGCTGTAGAACAGCACCGACAGGTAAAGGTCGTGCGGAAAGGTGATCCCCGGCAGGTCCAGGTTCGCGGCCAGGCCGTGGCCGAACAGCGGGCGCTGCCCGATCAGCTCCAGCGTCCGCGACCAGATCTGCAGGCGATGGGAGGACCCGCGAGAGACCATCGCGGCCTCCTGGTGGTGGCGGACCGAGGCCGGCAGCAGCGCCCACACCAGGCCGAGTGCCGCCATCGTGCCGAGCGCCCGCCAGCGCCAAGGCCCCTGCAGGCACAGGAACAGCGTGGCCACCAGCACCGCCAGCAGCGGCCCGCGGCTCTCCGTCATCAGCAGGAACACCGTCATGGCGGCGCCGGCTGCCAGGTGCGCCAGGCGTTGCCGCTTCTCGGTCAGCAGGCGGGTCAGCGCGGTGAGGTAGGCCATGCTCATCACCGAAGCGCCCAGGATCGGGTGGCTGGTGACGCCCCAGCCGTGCAGCCGCTCGGTCGGCAGAGGAAAAAAATGCCCCAGCGCGACGGAGAGCACCGCGTTGGCCGCCCCCGCCCAGATCAGCACGCTGCCCAGTCGGCGGCGCTGCGCGGCGGCGGCCAGGCCGCCCAGCATGGCAAGCAGGAAGACCAGCGTCATCGCGCTGTCCACCGCGAAGCGCGCCGAGCGGTGATGGTCGTCGTGTCCCCAGAGCAATGTGAGCCCGGACCACACGACCAGCGCCACGGCAAGCAGGGCGCCGACATCGACTCCGCTTGCCAGCCTTCGCGCGGTCAGCAGGCAAGCTGGCAGCACCAGAA
Source organism: uncultured Acetobacteraceae bacterium (assembly GCA_964242115.1). Lineage (GTDB taxonomy): Bacteria > Pseudomonadota > Alphaproteobacteria > Acetobacterales > Acetobacteraceae > BOG-908. The sequence continues at coordinate 99,760 of CAXSZX010000015.1, forward strand.
GGTAGAACACCAGCGCGTAGGCCGGGCCACTCGGCAGCGCAAAAGCGGACGCCACGAACAACAGCAAGGTCAGCGGCAGGACAGCGTCCGGGCGGACACGCGGCCAGCCAGGCGCGGTGGTGGTGGTCATCGGTCGATCAGCGTCGGCCACTCGTATTGCCCCGGGTCGTGTGTGCCGCACGCCACGTCCACCACGTAGCCGGCCACCACCGTTTCGTTGAACAGCGCGTGGTAGCGGGCGCGGCCGGCTTTGGCCACCGCGCGGCGCCAGGCCGGCTCGGCGGCCAGGCGGCGGACCAGGCCGGCCAGCTCGTCGAAGCCGCCGAAGAAAGCCATCTGGTCGGGGGTGAACAGGCGGTCGTAGCCGGTGGCGCGGTCGATCAGGATTGCCTGGCCGTTGCCGATCATGTGCGCCAGGCGGTCGCTGGTGTAGAGCAGAGCGTCGTTGCGGCGGCTGGCGTTCAGCCCGGTAGCTGAACCGGCCAGCGCCGCCTGATAGGGGGCGCCGGCCAAATGGGGGTGGCCGGTCAGGCCGGCCAGGCAGGTGCGCAGATCGGGAACGGCCTTGGCGAGGCGCACGAAGAACGCGTCCATGTCCCAGTCCTGGCCGCAGAGCGTACGGCGAGGGCGGGTCGGATGACCGCAGGCAAAGAACAGGTCGTAGGGCAGGCTGTCGGCCAGGTCCGCACGGCCGCTCTCGACGGAGATGTCCACCGGGTTGGGGATGAAGCCCAGCGCCATGCCAGGGCGGCGCAGCGGCGCCAGCGCCTCGCCGGCGGTGGAGACCAGGGTCGCGTCCACCACCTCGAGCTTGCTGCGCAGGCGGGCGATGTTGTCCGGCTCGAACAAAGGGTCGACGTTCCACTGCAGAACCCGCATTGCCGGGTGGGCGCGACGGAGGCTGGCGATGGTGCCGGCGGAGATGGTGTCTGCGTGGCCGAGCAGCAGCAGGTCCGGCTGCATGTCGTGGGCCAGGCGGACCAGCGCGCGGTTGGCGTGGGCGCCGCCGAGCTTGCGGGCGCGGAAGAGGGTGCCGGCGCGGGCCACGTCGCGGTCGGCGAAGTCGACCACCTGGTGGCCCAGGCGTATCAGGCCGCGACTGAGCTTGGGGGCGACGGAGTGCAGGAACGCGCCTTTTGCCCTGGAGCCGAAGTTACCTACGTGGAGGACCCGCATGGGTGGCCCTTAGCCCGGGGAGGCGGGTTTCGCCAAAAGGGAAGGGAGCAAGGCTTTCTTTTTTCGAGAAAGAAGCAAAAAGCTTCTGCTTCCGCTGTCGCGGCCCTTTCCGGTGAGCGCGCGACACTTGCTTTGCGCCAAGCCCAACTAAGCTGCTACGAGCAGGACAGGTCCGGGGCGTAGCTCAGCCTGGTAGAGCACCTGCTTTGGGAGCAGGGGGCCGGAGGTTCGAATCCTCTCGCCCCGACCATTTTGGAGTGACCATGCGCGCGCGCATCTTTCAGCAGCCCAAGACGTCCATGCAGTCCGGCACCGCCTACACCAGCCATTGGGCGCTGGAGTTTGCACCGGCCGACCAGATGCAGCACGACCCGCTGATGGGGTGGTTCGGCAGCGGCGACACCCAGGCGCAGGTGCATCTGCAGTTCGAGACGAAAGAGGAGGCGGTTGCCTACGCCGAGAAGGCGGGGCTGGCGTACGACGTGGAGCTGCCGCCAATCCGGGTGCACGTGCCGAAGGTCTACGCGGACAACTTTAAGTATGGACGGCTGGAGAACTGGACGCACTAAGGAGTGGGTGCGCGGACCGGACGCGGCTGATACTGGCCGCCCGAGACGGAGACTGGCGCCAGGAACGAAAGCAGTTCCTTTCCAAAGAAAACCAAAAAGCTTTTGTCCCTGGAGGACATGCTGAGAACGAGCCCGCGACAGCCGAGACAAAAGCTTTTTGCTTCTTTTTCTCGAAAAAGAAGGCTTTTCTTTCTCGCCGGCGATCCATGAGTTGGAGTTTCGAGCTCCTGGGTAACGCCGTAGCTCAGTCCGGCAATGCAACGGCCCTGAACGGTGTGCATCCGGTGGTTTCAGCGTTGTTGCGTCATCCGGCTTGGGTTATGCCGTCTTGCGACAAGTGGCACCGGCCCCGTAGCTCAGCTGGATAGAGCACTCGCCTTCTAAGCGAGATGTCGCTGGTTCAAGTCCAGCCGGGGTCGCCACCTACGCCCATCTTGGCCAGCTAGCCGATGCGGGGTAGTCCGCGACAGCCGAGACGAAAGCTTTTTGCTTTTTTCTTGAAAAAGAAGCGCTTGCTTTCTCCCGTTCAGTGCAACGGCAAGGGCACCAAAACGCCCCCTCTGTCCCACAGCGCGTTCAGCCCGCGTTGCAGATCCAGCTCCGTCCCAGGGCCCACCGTCCGCTCGTACACCTCGCCGTAATTGCCCACCGCCGCCACCACACGCCGAGACCAGTCGTGCGGCAAACCGAGTGCCGCCGCCGTCGCGTAATCCTCTCCCGTCAGGCGCTGCATTCGCGGGTCTTCGCTGTGCGCCAGGCTCGGCGCGCTCGCCCGTGTGACACCCAGGGCTTCGGCTTCCAGCAACACGCTGATGGTGGCGTCGACGATGCCGGCCAGCCTGAAGTCGCCGGCGGCACTCGCCACGCTGACCGGCGCCAGCGAGAGCAGGTTCGGCAGCAACACGTAATCCGCGTGGTCGTGGAACGTGGCGCGCGCTTCGGCGAGTTTCGAAAGATAGGCGCTCGCCACCTGGCAATGGCGGTCCATAATGGCGGCGTCCATCTCGCCTTCCTCCTGGAAGCCGAACGGCACCGGCCTGACGCCTTGCGCTGCCAGGTAAGCGAGCACGGTCGCGTCGTTGTCGGTGTCCTCTATGTAGCAAAGCTTGCGGCCGGCGATATCGGCCACCCCGTGCACGCCTTCTGCCCGGTGCACCATGAAGCCCTGGCCGTCCTCGAAGAACGCCAGGCTGGTGCGCACCGATTGCGACTGGCCGCGCTTGAAATCCGGCGTGATGCCTGCAGCCACGTCCAGTTGTCCGGCGTGCACCGCGGCGACGCCTTCGTCCTCGCTGGCGAATTGTCTGATCTCGACGTGATCGGCCGAGCCGTCACGTGCGACCGCGATCGCGCGGCAGATTTCCACTTCGAACGGTGCGAGGCTGCCGTGCAGGTCCGTCTTGTTCCAGTCGAGAGGTTCGGTGATCACGCCGCAACGGAGGTGGTCGGCGGCCAGGGCGGTTCCTTGCAGCGTCAGGAACAGCAGGATTGCTAATTTCATCTGTCACTCACGGCAACGACTGAGTTCTGGCTGCCCAGAGGCAAGGCAAGCGGTTCTTTTTTGAAAGAAGAACCAAAAACAAACTTTTGTCTCCGGGGTACACGCGGGGGGAACTCTGCGGCAGCAGGACCAAAAGTTTTCTGCTGCCTTTTCTCAAAAAAGCAGGCCTTGCCTTTCTTCTTGGGTTCCGAGGAGAAGGGCGCGTTTCGATCCGGTGGAAGAGGCAGACAACTTCGCCTGCACCGTCGCGGACTCTCCAGCAAAGTCCGCGACGGCGGAAGCAAGAGCCTTTTCGATCTCTTTTCAGAAAAGAACAGTCTCGCACCCGGCGCCGGCACTTGCGTGCCAGTGCCGGGCACGCATCACGGGGTCCATGGAGACGTCGTGACACCACCGATGATCGTTTGCTCCGTGTAGGGGATGCCGGGAGAGACCGTCGGGCGAGGGTTGAAGTCCTGTGGCGGCGGGTCGCTTTCGCCACCGACCGAGTAGCCGTTCGGGTAGTCCGTCGGCGTGATCGCCAGCGCCGAGCAGCCGGCACCGTTGTACTGCGGCAAGGTGTGCACGGTGCTGGCGGGCACCATCACGGCACTGGCGGGGATCACCGGCACGTTGCCCAGCAGGCGGTCGTTGTCGAACGCTTCGAACATGTCGCTGACGGCAGAACCGTCGTTGGGCGCCAGTGCGGTCTGCGGCTGGCCGGACGGGTTGTTGAGCGACGTGTTGGCCGCACCTGCCTTCTGCGCGGCAACCTCGTCGGGCAGGTCGGAGAGCGGACGCAGGCCGAACAGCGTGTTGATGAAGCGCACCACCGAACCGTGCTCGGCGTAGAGGTGGCTCACCGTGTGCGCAGCGTCGTAGGGTGAGAGCACGATGGTCGGGATGCGTGGGCCGCCCGACAGCGGCAGCATGTCCGGGCCGAAGCTGCGGATGGCCTCCGGCACGTGATCGTAGAACCCGTCGCTCTCGTCCCAGGTGATGATGATCGCACTCTGCGACCAGTAGGGGCTCGACGCGATCGCGTTCACCGAATCTGCCACCAGCGCCTCGGAGATCTGGCTGTCGGAGTAGCTGCCGTGGTCGTCGTTGCCGGCGAAGGTGGCGCGCACCGCCGGGCTCGGGTCCGCACTCTGCAGGCCGTCGTTGTTGTAGTAGCCGCCGCGCACGTAGAACACGCCGCCGGAGCTGGGCAGCGCCTGGTTGGAGACGTCGGTGTAGAACTGCTGCAGGCTGTGCATGTTGGCCACTTCGGCCGGGTTGTCGCCCAGGTAGCCAAAATACTGCGGGCCGTTGTGGTGCACGATGTAGGACGAATGCGGCGTGGACGCGGGGTAGAGGTCGACCGTCTTGGGCGAGGCGCTATTGGCGTCGAACGGCTCGGCGCCGAAACCCTGCTGATACCAGCCCCATGAAACCGCAGGGTTCAAACGGGCAATGGTGCGGATGTCGTGCTGCACGTCGGAGAGGTCCTGCACCGGATGAGCGTCCTGCGCGGTGATGTTGTTGACCTGTGCACCCATGAACGACAGCGGCAGCGACGCATAGGTCAGCGTCAGTTGCGGGCTGGCAACGGCGGCCAGCGCACCGTCCAGTGCGACGACGGCGTTGTTGGTGTAGACGCCGTAGGCCGGGTCGTTGCTGCCCGGCGCCGGGCAGGCAGTGTTGTTGTAGGTGCCCGCTGCAGTGCCGGCTGTAGCACAGCTCGCGAAGCCTTCCTCGTCGGGGCCGTAGGGCGGCTTGCCGGCGAAGCTGTCGACCGCGCTACCTGCAAACGGCGCGCTGTCGGTCTCGTTCGGCACGGTGTAGATGGCGGTGTGCGAGCCGGTGGTGGTCGGGTGTTCCGCCCACTGCGTCGCCCCGCTCTGCGCGGAGATCAGTGCTATCGCGTTCGGCGTGGACGGGCCGGTGATCGTCTGGTGGATGTTGTCGAACAACGTGCCCACGTCGGCAAAGTGCCAAAGCAGCGGGATGGTGTCGCAATCCTGGTGGGCGAGTGCTGCCTCGCCCTTCTGCTTGGACGTGAGCGACGGGTTCGACGTTGGCGCGGCGCCGGTCGGCAGGCCGGTGCTGCTTTTTGCCACCACGTTGCCGGCGGCGGTCGACGAACTGTTGGCGGTGTTGCCGTCGGCCACGTACTGCAAACCTTCCTGGTCCAGCGCGTAGCCGTCGTTCTTGGTGTAGGTGCGGCTGCCCGAGTAGTTCAGATGGAAGTCGGCCATGTAGCCGGCGTGGCTATGGTCCACCGAGTAGAAGCTTTCCGGATACAGCTGCAGCGTTGCGCCGTTGACGTCCTTGATCGTGCGCGCTGCCAGGAACGGCGAGATCGTGCTGTAGGACCCATCCGTGTTGCGGATGTTCTGCACGTAGCTGGCCGTCTGGTTGGCGGGCTGCGCCGAGGCGTCGGTAGGATCGGCGCCGGGGAACGTGCTCACCAGGCCGTTGGCACCGGGATAAGTTCCGAAATACGTGTCGAAGCTGCGGTTTTCCTGAAACAGCACGAAGACGTATTTGATCTTCTGCCGCAGCAGCGCGGCCTTGGCGGCGATGGTCAGCTTGCTGGCGGTGCGCGGGTTGCGCGCGAACTGTTCGCCCAGGCTGTTGGGCGAGGTGGCCAGCGTCAGCGCCGGCTCGGCCGCGACGGCCGCCGTGTTGCCCAGCATGCCGAGGAGTGCGGCCGTCGCACTCGTCGTCTTCCACAACTGCTTCCTGTTCATGTGTCCACCGGTTCCCTGACCACGGAAAGGCGCTTGTCGCGCATGTGCCGGCCGGGCTCCAAGCGCGTAGGGCCAGCCAGACGATTGCACTCCTAGACGACCTGAACCGGTTTGGCGTGTTACTGTTCGATGACTCTCGAAAAGCCAGGCAAGCAGCAGAGCAAGGCCTGCTTTTTAAAAACAGCAAAAAAACTTCCATCCCTGCTGTTGCGAAAGTTCTGCAGCGCGCGCCAGAGGAACAAAAGTTTTTCGGTTCTTTCTTTCAAAAAAGAACCGCTTGCTTCCTTGCTAACGTTCAAACGTCAGCGATTGGAACAGTTTCAGCTCTCGACTGCTGGGTTCGCGTCAGCGATGAAACCGATCAGCGTGTCCAACCGGTCCGCATCCGCCACGCCCTTGTCCCAGCGCAATCGCGCCACCCGCGGAAACCGCAGCGCCACGCCGGATTTGTGCCGGCCGGAATACTGTGCTGCGTCGAAGGCTATCTCCAGCACCAGGCCGCGCTCGACTTCCCTGACAGGACCGAACGACTTGACAGTGTGGTTGCGTATCCAGCGATCCAGCTTCACCAGCTCCTCATCGGTGAAGCCGGAGTAGGCCTTGCCCACCGGCACAAGTTCCCCGTCCGCCCGCCACAGCCCGAACGTGTAGTCCGAGTAATAGCTGCTGCGTTTGCCGTGGCCGCGTTGTGCGTACATCACCACCGCGTCGATGGTCAGCGGGTCGCGCTTCCATTTCCACCACAATCCTTTCGGCCGCCCCGGCACGTATGGGCTGTCGCGCCGCTTCAGCATCACGCCCTCGATCGAAGCCGCGCGCGTGCCGGCGCGGATTGCGGCTAGGTCGTCCATGGATTGAAAGGCGATCAGTTCGGACAGGTCCAGCCGCGGGTCGGGATGCTGCGCCAGCCAAGCTTCTAGCCGCTCGCGGCGCTGTTCGAACGTCAGCGGCCGCAGGTCCTCTGTGCCGTCGAACAGAATGTCGTACAACCGCACACGCAGCGGGAACTGGCTCAGCATCTTGGCGGACGCCGTCTTGCGATTCAGCCGCTGCTGCAGGTCGGCGAAGGGTGCCACCACGCCGTCGCGCACCACCAGCAGCTCGCCGTCCAGCACCGCATCCGCATGCAGCGCGCCAGCGAGGTCCGGGAACGCGGCGGAGACGTCCTCCGCGCCGCGCGAGAAGATGCGTTCCCCGCCCGGCGCGCGAACAAGTTGCACGCGGATACCGTCCCATTTCCACTCTGCCGCGTGTTCGGCGGCCACCAGGTTGGCGAAGTCGCCGGCCTCGAGCGGCTGCGCCAGCATCGGCGGGCGGAACACCGCGGCTCCTGCCGAGCGAGGCGGCCCGCTGCGACCCTCCAGCCAGTCCCAGAGTTCGGCGTAGGGCGGCGAGAGGCCGTGCCAGACCTCCTCCACATCGTCAGGCGCCACCGTCTGCCCACGCGAAGCGGCGAACTCGGCCAGCGCGGTCTTGGCCAGCCTCGCCGATGCGCCCACCCGCAACGAGCCGGTGATCAGCTTCAGCAGCGCGTAACGCACTGCCGGGCCCGAGGCGTCCAGCCAGCCGGCGAGCAGGGCCGGCAGCTCGCTCTTCGGCCTGGTGGAGAGCGCGGTGACGATCTGCGTGACGCTTGGCGGCGTGCTCTCCGCCACGACGGGCCAGATCAGTGCGACGGTTTCCGCGAGGTCGCCGACGAAGTCGTAAGACATGCCGAACAGGAAGGGGTCCACACGCTGTTCGGCGACCGCGCGGATCAGGCCGGCCTTGGCCGCGGTGAAGGAGAGCTCGCCGGTGAGTGCCGCCAGCGCCCAGCCGCGGTCGGGGTCGGCTTCGGTTTCGAAGAAACGGCGGAGCAGGGCGATCTTGGCTAGGCGGCCTGGGGTGAGGGTTAGGCGGTCTAGAAGTTCAGCGAAGGCAATCATAAGAAAGAAAGCAGTTCTTTTTTGAAAAAAAGAACCAAAAAACGTTTGTCACGGCTGTCGCGGACGTCTGAAACGACACGCGTCACCACGGCGCACCCGACGAGAGCAAAAGTTTTTTGGTTCTTTTTTTCAAAAAAGAACTGCTTACTTGCCTTCCTCAAACGTCATCGCCGCCCCGTTCATGCAGTACCGCAGTCCCGTCGGCTGCGGCCCGTCCGGAAACACGTGCCCGAGGTGCCCGCCGCAGCGCGCGCAATGCACCTCTACCCGTCGCATGCCCAGCGTGCGGTCCTCGGTCGTCGCCACCGCGCCGTCGAGCGGCGCGTAGAAGCTGGGCCAGCCGGAGTGACTCTCGTATTTCGTGTCGCTGTCGAACAGCGCGGTCTGGCAGGCGGCGCACAGGAACGTGCCGGCGCGCTTCTCCGCGTTGAGCGGGCTGCTGCCGGGACGCTCGGTGCCGTGTTCGCGCAGGACACGATACTGCTCCGGGGTCAGCTCCTCGCGCCAGGCGCTGTCTGGCTTTTCGATCGGTGCGGTGTCGGACGGCATGTTGTCTCCTCTCGATAGCTTGTCGCTACGTTGTATCGGCCTGCATCGAATCTGACTCTTGGCAATCAGAAGTGAAGGCAAGGCAAGCGGTTCTTTTTTGAAAAAGAGCCAAAACACTTTTGCTCTCGTCGGGTGCGCGTTGTCGAAGCGTGTCGTTAGCTGTCCGCGACAGCCGGGACTTCTTTTGCCCGAAGAACACGTCCTTGCTTTTACCGGACAGGTCCGTGCCGCGCCTGCACACGGTAAAGGTCGAGGTTGGCCGAGTGCAAGGTGAGCACCAGCTCTGCCGGCATCGGTCCCGGATCGGCCCCGTACCGCTGAACCAGCACGTCGTCGAACTTGTCGGGCCAGCCACGCTCGTAGAAGCGGGCGCCCAGGCCGTTGCCGCGTTCCACCCCGTCATCGCGCAGCGTGGCACCCGCCCGCAGCTCATCGGGCGAGATGGGCAATCCGTTGGGCGTGCTGGACAGGCGCATCTCCGGGCGCATGTGCACCGTACTCAGGCCGTTGAAGAAGTAGGGCACGAAGGCGTCACGGTCGATCACCGCCACTAGCGGCATGTGCCAGGTGGTGCTTGCCGTCACCCGTTCCAGCCCGGTGCCGTGGCCGGAGGGGTCTACCACCAGTAGGCGCGCGCCGCGTGGGAGGTTGGCCAGCACGTGCCGCGTCTCGGCCACCTGTGCGTCCACGCGGTGCAGCACGCCCCAATCGTCGGCAGCCCGTGCACCGACTAGGCCTGCCAGCACGATGCAGGCCGGCCAGCGCCAGGCGCCGCCGGTGGGCAGGCTGGCGCTGCCTACCAGCAGCATGGCGGCAACGATGGGCAGCCGCAGATCCATGCCCCAGGTGCTGGACAGCACGTGCGGCACGGCGCATCCGGCCAGGCCCACGCACAGGGCGGCCGGCCATACGGCCTCGGCAAGCCGAACCCGCCGCAGCAGCAGCCCGGCGCCGGCCAGCGCCGCAAGCAGGGTGGCGACGTGCACGCCATCAATCAGGAACAGCATGGGCGAGGCCAGCGCCACCAGCTTGGCGCCCAGAGTGCCATACTCGGTGTTCAGTGCGCCCAGGTAGCCCGATCCGACGTCCAGCCGGGCCGCAAAACCAAACGCGGGCAGCGCCTGGGCGGCAGCGGCCAGCAGGTCCAGCACCGTGCCGCGCCACTGTGCACGCTCGGCCCGGAATGCCAACACCAGCTCGGTGCCGCACACCGCCAGGCAGTAGGCCAGGCACGCGAACACGTGCCCCAAATACAGCAGCAGCACGAGCGGAGCGAACAGCACCGCGCGGCGCCAGCGTGGCCAGCCGCGGGCCGCCACCCAGCCGGCGAACAGCATTACCGCCAGGCTGGCGGAAAACAGGTAGTTCAGGAAGCCCAGCGCCAGCAGGTAGTTGGTACATAGCAGGAACGCCGCTGCCGGCACCAGGCTTGCGCGCCGGTGCACCACGTAGTGCAGCAGCATGGTGGCCGCCGCCGGCATCACCACGCAGGCGCACACGAACAGCTTGCCAGCCAGGTAGACCGGCACGATGCGCATCAGCAGCGGCACGATGGCGTCCATGGCGAGGTAGGGGATGGGCGCCCAGCGCACCACGTAGAAGCGCTGCAGCTCCACCGAGCCGCCGATGCCGGCCAGCACGTGCATCCGCGCCAGGTGGTTCAGCATGTCGCCCAGGGCCGGCACCGCCACCGAGACGAACGGGGCCAGCACGACGCTCGCCAGCAGCAGGTGGGCGGCGAGCCTGACCACCCAAGGCGGGAACGGCCACGCCCTTCGTGCGGTGCGCACCGAAGCCCATTGGCGGCCGAGCGGATGCGACAACGGCTTGTCGCTGGCAGGAATCATGCGGCGCATTCCGGGAGGCTACGACGTTCCGCGCGCCGGTTCGATACGATTTACGCCAGCCGAGCTTTGATTGGCCGCGTCACGGGCGCGCGCGGCGGTCCTGCCGTCCGGCTCACAGCCGCAGATGGTATCTGCGTTCCGTCCGCGGATGCCGCACGATCTCGCTTGCCGGCGGATGTCGGGCTCGCACCGTTCAGGCTGGCACGAAGCCTTCGACAGAACCCATGCCCGCGAGGTGCTGGCGTGCCTGCCCCGCTACGCCCGCTTGGCCACCACCGGCTGCGGCAGCCGACGCATGAACCCGATCAGGTCCTCGCGTATCGCCCGGTAGCGCAGCAGGAACGCCTGGAAGATGCCCAGATCCACCGCGTTCAACTCGCGCAACCGCTGCTCCATCTCCGGTGTCAGCTCCACCACGTCGGACTGGCTCTCGTTCACCCGCACCTTGGCTTCCGGCGTGCGGGTCTCGCCCATCAGCGTGGTCAGCGCCCGCAGGCTGAGCGGATACATCTCCTGCAGGCCGACAAAGGCGTAGGCGCGGATGATGTAGTCCACACAGGCGGCCACGTCGCCGGCCTCCACCATCTCGCGCGGTGCGAGGTTCAGCGCGATCTTGTTGTGGACGTGCTTGCGCGCGACGTAGGCCTCGAAGCTCGGCGTGTTGGCGATGAACTGCGCCTGCGCGGTGTTCATCGGCGAGCGCTGGTAGCGGTAGTCCGAGACGATGCGCGCCATCGGGTTGCGCAGCATGGTGAAGCAGCGCACGTCCGGGATGCCGGTGCGGATCATCTCCACGTGGCGCGCGTTGATGTGGCCGGTGCAGAAACGGTATTTCCGCGTGGCGTAGCTTGCCACGAAGGCCTGCACCGCAGAGTCGAAACGGGCCTGGTAGGTGCGGCTGGTGTCGGTGTGGTCGATGTCGATGTTGAACGACGGCTGCAGGATCGATTCGGACTCCGCGGTGATCGAGCTGCCGGCGGTCTTGGGCACGTGCACGAACAGCCAGAGCGGAGCTCCGGCACCGACTTCCGCGAAGTAGCGCTGGAAATCCTTCTCGAACAACGCTGACAGCACACGGGCCTCGGTGAATATCTGGCGGTATCGTGCGCTTGGGGAGCGACGGATGCAAACCAGGCAAGCAAGCAGTTCTTTTTTGAAAAAAAGAACCAAAAAACTTTGGCTTCCGCTGTCGCGCGCTCACCGGAGAAAACCGCGACAGCGGACATAAAAGCTTTTTGCTTCTTTTTTTCGAAAAACAAGGCCTTCCTTCCTTGCTCCCGCCCCCGGTATCTATCGCCGACCGTGACCGGAGCCCGCAGCCCTTGAGTGAGACCCGGCCGAGAAGCTTCCGCCCCGGCGAAGACGTGGACCCAGCACCACCCGGCCTCGCCTTCACCCCGGCAGCCGACGCCGGCGGCACCGACCGAGACGTGCTGCTGGGCTACCAGGTCTTCCTCGGCCGCGACCCCGAAAGCTCCTTCGTCATCGCCGACGCCAAAAGCAGCCCGGTCGGCGCCTTCATCCGCGCCCTGATGGGCTCGGGCGAGTTCCAGAGCGTGGTGCTCGACCGCCTGGCCGCCGGCCGCCCACTGCCGCACGAGGCGGCCGGCCGGGTGCCCACGCCCGAGCAGCTCGACTGGCTGTTCCGCCTGGTGCGCGTGCCGCGGCGCGCCGAGGACGTTCTGCGCGCCGCGCCGAACTGGGCGGAGTGGCTGCGCACCCTGGTGGCCATCCCCGGCGCCTCGACCGCGCCCGCGCGCAGCCCCGGCGTGGACCCGCGGGCAGCCGGCGAGGGGTTCGTGATGATCACCATCGAGCAGCCCAAGCCCGGCGCGCCGCTGGTGGCGGGCGCCACCATCCAGGGTGCAGGCTGGGCGATCGCGCCGGCCGACATCGCCGAGGTTGCCGTCTCGCTGGACGGCGTCCGGCTGACCCACGCGCGCTACGGCCTGCCGCGGCCGGACGTGGCGCGCAGCTTTCCGCATTACCGCCACGTGGACCATTGCGGCTTCAGCTTCACCGCGCAGCTGCCGAGCCCGCTGCCGCCGGGGGCCGCCGGCCAAATGACGGTGACGGTGCGCGGCGCCGGTGGAGAGGTTGGCCGCAAGGGCGTAGCCCTGAAGCCGCCAGTCGGGGCGGGCGAGGCGGCGAGCAACGCGCCGGGCGCGGCCGAGACCGCCTGGCCGGTCCGCCTGGCCGTGGAGGAGGCGGTGGTGGACGCCGGCCGCGTGCTGCGGGTGCGCGGCTGGGCGGTCAGCGCCGGGCCGATGCGGTCGGTGCGGGTGACGCTCGGCTGCAACGCGACCGGTGCCGGGCAGGGCAGCGAGGCGTCCGGCGAAGAGAAGCTGGGCGAGGTCGAGCTGGGCGAGGCGCGCCACGGACTGCCGCGGCCGGACATGGCGGCCACGCACCCGACCTACGGCAATGCCGGCCAGTCCGGCTTCGCCCTGGCCCGCCGGCTGGACCAGGGTCTGCCGCCCGGGCCCGGCTACGTGCGGGTGCGTGCCGCCGACGAGGCCGGGCATGTCCGCCAGGCGATCGTCCCGGTCACCCTGCCCGGTCAGGCAGGCGCGCCCGCGACGCCGCAGGAGCCGGCAGTCACCTGCGTCTGCACGCTCAGCCACCTCGGCACCGACGGCGCGTTGCAGCTGGAGGGCTGGGCCGCCGCGCAAGACGGCGTGGCCGGGATAGAGGTGGTGCTGGACGGCGTGGCGCTGGGCCAGGCGAAGCTGGACCGAAGCGCCCCGCCGGCGGCAGCCCAAGAGCGTGCCGCGCCGTGCGGCTTCAGCTTCGCCGCCCATCTTGCCCGCCCGCCCGCGTCAGGCCCACACCCGCTGGTTCTGCACGTGACCGGAACGTCAGGCGCGCGTCTGGTGCAGGAGAGCGCGCTGCTGCCCGGCCCGCGCGGCGCGGCCGTCCCGTCCGGGGCGGCGGACGCGGGCGCCGCCACGCTGGCCGGCGCTCCCGCCGGC
>CAXSZX010000016.1:0-111054 GCA_964242115.1 uncultured Acetobacteraceae bacterium
TTCCGCGCGCTGCGGCTGCAGAAGGGCGAGCGGCTGCTGGTGCGCGGCGGCACCACGTCGGTGGGCTTGGCCGCCGCCGTCATCGCAAATGCGCACGGGGTGGAGGTGGCCGCCACGTCCCGCAATGCCGGGAGCGAGGCGAGCCTGCGCGCCAGCGGTGCCAGCCATTTCTTCCTGGATGACGGCGCGATCGCCGCCCGCGTCCGCGCCGTGTGGGACGGCGGCGCGGACAAGGTGCTGGAGCTGATCGGCGCCACCACGCTGCAGGACTCGCTGCGCGCCGTGCGTGAACCGGGCCTTGTCTGCATGACCGGCATGGTGGGCGACAAATGGAGCCTGCCCGATTTCAGCCCGATGGAGGCGATCCCGACCGGCGTGGGCCTGACCACCTATGACGGCGGCGTGCGCGATTTCATGGCGATGCCGATGCAGCAACTGATCGACCAGACCGCCGCCGGCGCGCTGCACGTGACCGTAGGTCGCGTCTTCCACCTCGACGAGATCGTCGAGGCGCACCGCACCATGGAAGAGAACCGAGCGCGCGGGAAGATCGTGGTCCTGACACGCTGAACCTGAAGGAGAATGCTGCCGTGCTGAAACTGTATTACGCACCCGGTGCGTGCTCGCTGGCGCCGCATATCGTGTTGGAGTGGATTGGCGCGCCGTACGAGGCGATCAAGTCGGACGCCCACGACCCGGCGTTCAAGACGATCAATCCCGCCGCCGCGGTGCCGGCGCTGGATTACGGCGGAGCGGCACCGCTCACCCAGTGTGCGGCGATCCTGGATTACCTGGCCCTGCTGCACCCCGAGGCCGACCTCCTGGACAACCGCTCGCCCGAGCAGGCCGCGGCGCTGGCCAAATGGACCGCCTTCTTTACCGGCGACCTTCATCCGGCGTTCTGGCCGGTGTTCATGCCTGCCCGCTACACCGTGTCCAGGGACGCCGCCGCGCTGGCGGACGTCAAGGCGGCGGGGCTGGCGCTGGTCCGCAGCAAGCTGGGCCTGCTCGACAGTCAGCTGGCCGGGCAAAGCTGGGTGGTTGGAGGCAAGCGCACCCTGGCGGATGCCTACGCAACGCCCATGCTGAATTGGGCAGCCGCCATGCTGCCAGACGCGCTTGGCGGCTTCCCTGCCTGCCAGGCACACCGCGGACGCATGCACGCCGACCCCGGCGTGCGCCGGGCCATGCAGGCTGAAGGCTTGGCCCCCATAGGACCCTGACACGGCGGAGCCGGCCGGCCGGCCGATCCTTTCAGGAACGACGTCTCGTCGCTTCCGCCGCGCGGGATCGATCAGGCCTGGTTGATGCCGAGGCCGCGGAAATGGCCGGCATCGAGCTGGCCGGAGCGATCTGCTGGTCTGGCGCCGGATGCAAGAAGGGTCCGCCGTGCTGTCGGCCGCCGAAATTGGCGCCTGGCGCCGCTCCTCCCCGCTCGGGACAAGAGCGAGGTTGTCTCATATCGAACATGTTGGTGAGTTTGGCTATAAACTTGCGCAGATTTCACATTGACTACGCTCAGCAAGCTGGCCCGAATAATTTTTGCTGTCATTTCAAATGATTAGCCTAGTGGCACGGCTGATGCAGATAGGAGGACAGGCCGGAGACGGCCGATTTAGCGAGCGGAGTTTCCAGCCATGACAACGATGAACTTCAACCAAGCCACCACCTACTTCGGCAACGTTCGTGCGCCGCGGACCTCCTTTGCAGCCCGTCTTGCAGCCTTGCAGGCGCGCCAGGAAGCGGCCATGGACGATACCAATATTGCCGGTGTCGCCGCTCGCGGCGCCTTGGCGCTGGTGCCGTTTCTTAGCTTGGCCGGGATGTTCGTGGCGCTCTGATACCGCGCGCCGGGGGAGTGACCGTTGCCGAAGCAGGCAAAGCCTCCTTTTTTGTGAAAAGAAGCAAGAAATCTTGCTCCACGCATTTCAGCGCGGGTGCTCGTCCGGAAACACCCGGACACTGCAAATGCAGGGGAATAAGAGTTTTTGCTTCTTTCAAAAAAGAAGGCCTTCTTTGCTTCCTGCCACGGCGTCCCGCCGATTGGTACAGATCCAGCCCGGCTTCGGACACGGTGCCTACGATGTCTGCGGAACCGGCGACCGATGATTCAGCCCCCGCGAGAGCGCCGTCAGACCAGCCACTACTATCACTACGATGCCAGTAGCTGCGTGAAAGGCGGGCCGGCTCGCCATAAGCGCCAGGGCGGCCATGATTGCGACCAGGCCAGCCACGTCCGGCCAGGCGCGCGGCCCGGCCAGCAGCTTGCAATGCGCCATTAGAAAGAGGCTCCAGTTGACCAGGCCCAGCATGGCCGCGCCGGCCATCAGTGGCAGCAGAAGCCGCCCCGGCGATGTGGCGCTCAGCAGCACGGCCAGCCCGACTGAAGCCGCGGTCAACACGGTGGCCAAGCCCGGGGCGCCTTGGGCGTTGCGGGTCATCAGCATTGCAGGAGCGCAACGCTCGGCTGCCAGGGCGCGAACCACGCGCGTGGCGCCATAGAGGCAGGCGTTGCAGGACGAGATCATCACCCAGACCAGCAGGGCATCCATCACCGGCCCGGCGCCCGGCACTCCGGCGCGCGCGAGTACGAGGGCGAACGGATTTGCCGCCGCTTCCCACGAGTGCGGCGGCAGCAAGGCAAGCAAGGCCGCGGTCACACTCACGTAGAGTACGGCCAAAGACAGGACGACCCGGACGATCACACGCTTCAATGTGCGTTGGGCATGGGCCAGGTCCAACGCGGCAAGCCCGACCAGCTCGACGTTACCGAACGCGAACAGCGACAGCGGCAGCGCCGATAGCCATCCAGAGACGCCGCGCGGTGCCCACACGGTGGGTGCTAGCAGAGCCGAAGAGGGGCCGCCCGACCGCAGGGCCGAGATGACGGCGAGCAGCATCACCAGGCCTAGCACTGCGACCTTGCAGGCCGACAGCCCGGCCTCTACCGCGCCAAACAGGTCCACGCGCGAGCGGTTGAGTGCGGCGGTGAGCACAAGGCCAGTCAGGGCGGCGGCCCAGGGCGGAATTGGCACCCACGCCGACATCAGCGTGCCGGCGGCGGTCAGCTGGGCGGTGCAGGCCAGCACCGCAGCGCCCCAGTAGCCCCATCCTTGGACGAACGCCGTCCTGCGGCCAAGATGCGCCGCGGTGGTCGCCACGAAGGACACCCCGCCGCCCTGCGCCAGCGCCAACGACGCCAGGGCACGCGTGACCAGCCCGGCCAGCGACGCCGCCAATGCAAACAGGACCACCATGCCAGCCCCGGCGTTCCGCAATCCTTCGCCGATGCCCAGGAAGATGCCCGCGCCAAGCACGCCACCCACCACCAGCAGCGCCGCCTGCGCCTCTCCAATCTGGAACCGCGCGGGCTTCAAGCGGACCTCCGACCAAAGCGTCCTTGTGCGGCTTCCTTGTGGGCGCGCACGCCACGCGCCCGGCTGGCCTGGAGCAGGCAGCTGGATGCATCAAGATTCCCGGAAGAGCTCGTCCGCGCGGTCGACATGAGGCCGAAAAAGCTGGGCCGGCCAGTTGCTGTCAATGTCGGAGACGTGCTCAGGGCACTTCCAGCGTCCGCCGCGCTTTTCGATACGGTCGGTGTAGATGCCTGTCGAGACGACCCCTGGCCCTCGGCGGGCCAGTTCACCACTCAGCGCCAGGTTGCCGTCGCTCGGTCGCCGCTGCCCAGGATGGAGAACGGGCCCATCGCGTGACTCCACTTGGCGATGGGGAAGACGATGTGCGCATAATCGTACATGCGTTTCAGCTCGTCATGTCCGCTGAAGGTCACGCGCCCGAGGTCATTCACCGTCATGCCTTCCTCGGGCCAATAAAGGTCCACGTATTTCAGGGCGGAATGGCGGCTTGCGTCGTTGTCGGTCGACTGCTGGTGCAGGTTCATCTGTTCGAAGATCTCAAACTTGTCCGAAGTGGACAAGGCAGCATCATCGGCCATAGTTTTGATTCTGGACTTTCGCGGTTCGCCGATGTGGCGGCCAGCAACTGCGGCACCCTATTGCAGCAGGACGGGCATAACCGTCCGCGATCATGGACACTGTCTTCGCCGTGCGCTGCCGCAGCAAAAGGCCGGAGCGACGTGAGGAGTGTCGTCCGCGAGATGCCTTGGCGCTGTCTCGCAACGGAGGGCAAAAGTCTGCAGGCCCGCTGGTGACGTTGGACAAAGCCTCACTCCGCTAGGTCTGCGCCGGGTGACCGAGTACGCCTTGCAGGCCGTCCAACTCTGCCCTTGGCCACCCGGCCAAATCTGCGGCCGCCTCGTATGTCGACTGCAGGAACTCCAGCAATGCCGCATCGGGATCCGGGCTGGATACCACCACGTGATTGGGCAGGATGAATTCGCCAAAGCCGGCGTCGAACCGCGCTGAAACGGGAGCCACGCTGGCCATCAGCCGCGCCACCGTCCGCCGGCGTCCTCGCGATCAGACACGTATTTCTCCGCCATCCGGGTTGCTGCGTATCGTCCACTCCCCGCCGCTCCTGAAGGAGTTGGTGGTGGCGAAGGTGTCCTCCATGAATTGCATGTAGTGGATCAGGCCGTCCACCACCTCGATATAGACGCAGAACGGGGATACGACCTGCTTCTGCATGACGGTGGAACGATAGGTCATGCGACCGAACAAGGCAGCGTAGCGATCATCGCCGAACAAGGCGATTTCCTCGAGGGAGCGTTCGTCCCAATAGCGGGCGACATCTATGAACGTCTGCACAATGCCTTCGCGCGCGTTGGAAGTCCCCGCCCATGGCATCACACGCTTCAGCTCAGGGTCGTCGAAGTTGAGCGAGACGTAGGTGGCCTCGGCCGCGACGAGGGACGCAACATGCGTCTTGTTCGTAGGGTCCGACAGCATTGCACGGAGCATGTCTTTCGGCGGCTGCGACATCAGAACGTTCCAATCAAGGCGGTGTTATAGATCGAGGTTTATACGCGAACCTGCCAGGCGCTTAAGTAGGTCAAACTGCAAAGCCGTTTTCCAGATTACAGCGCACTAAAGATGAGCTTGCTCGAACGTTCGCTCCGAAGGCGGTGATGCCAGGCTACGCTGCGTCGTAACGCCGGACGCCGAAGTCCCGATTTGCGGACGGTCGTTCCGATCTCGCGGACTTGGCGCAGTTCCGCATTGTCTTCACGTTCTGGGCCACACGGCGCGGCCGGCTTTCCGGTGACACGGTGCGCGATGCAGGCTTGGGTGCGGCTCGTCCTGGTGGTCACGGACGGCCGGCCTGCGCGCTTGCGGAACGTGATGCGGAACCGCTGATGAAGGAACGCCCATGTTGAAACCAGGTTTGCTCGTCATCGCCGCCGCGGCTGCCGCGTCCGGCAGCGTGTGGGCCCAGTCAGCCGGCAAGCTCCCCGCCGTCCAGCCGCTTCTGCCGCAGGTTCAGGCCCGCGCCTACCAGATCGATCCGGCTAAGGGATATGTCGTGAAAGCGCTCAAGCCTGGCGTTTTCATGATCACCGATGGCGGATACCAGGCGATGTTCGTGCCAACCGGGCAGGGCGTCGTGCTGTTCGACGCGCCGCCCTCTTTCGCCCGCCACATAGTGCAGGCCGTAGGCGAGGTCACGCACGAACCGATTACCACGCTGGTCTATTCCCACGAGCATGTGGATCACATTGGCGGGGCGGGGCTGATCCTGCAGCAGCTGCCCGGCCTGCAGATCGTGGCCGAGGCTGGCACGAATGAATTCTTGCAGGCGATGCACGATCCAGACAGGCCGCTTCCGACACAAGTGTTCCACGAACACGAAAACCTGACGATCGGGTCGATGGCCGCACAGCTGCAGGTGGGCCACTGGCACACGCCGAGCGGTGATCTCTTCATCTATCTTCCGTCCGCCAAGGTGCTGATGGCGGTAGATGCGTTCTCGGCAGGGTCGGTGCCGTTCATGGGCTTGGACCTGACCCAGAACATGGACGAGTATAGGAAGGTGTTCGGCCAGATCCTGGCGAAGGACTGGGACGTGATGGTGGCAGGCCACCATAACAATCCTGCAACGCGCCAGGACGTGGAAGTGGCCAGAGCCTATGTCGACGACGTGATCGCCACGGCCGGCCGTATCCAGCGCGCCGGCGACCCGGCCCTAGTCGCCGATGCGGTGCGTACCTACGGACGGGAAAACACGTATGCGACGGCACGAATTCTCATCGATCACGAGGTGGACGACTGCGCGCGCGAGCTGGTGCGCCGGTGGAGCACGCGGCTCGATGACGTCGATGTCTGGGCGCCAAGCCATTGCCGGACGGCGCTCGTCTACACGGAGTGGGATGTCGGACCGCATGGTCGTCCGTTTTAAGCTGCCCCGCTCGCGATGGGTGAGGGGCTTGCGGCGCATTCGGTGAAGAGAGGAAGAAAGCAGTTCTTTTTTTAAAAAAAAAGAGCCAAGAAACTTCTGCTCCGCTGTCGCCGACTTATCCGGCGAGTCCGCGACAGAGGAGCAAAGCCTCCTTTTCTTCAGAAAAGAAGGCTTTGCTCCTCTTGTAAAGCCATCTGCAAAGCCGCGCTAAGAGGCAAACCCGGCAACACTCGATGCGCCCACCGACGGCAGCTTGAGGTTGAATAGGCGATTTGCGTTATCCCGGCCGATCTGCATCTTCAGCTTCTCGTCGAAGCGCATGTCGTCGAACCAGCGGCAACCTGCGTCCATCTGCTCGTAAGGATAGTCAACGGAGAACAGCACGCGATCAGCACCTATCTGGTCGACAGCCTCCAGAAACGGCTTGGTGTGAAAGTGCCCGCTGGTGGTGACAAAGAAATTGTTGGCGAAATAGTAGCTGGGCCGGCGCTTGGCCTTGGACCCTTTCGCGCCTTCGCGCTGCATGTCCAGACGGTGCTGCAGCCTCGGCAACATGTAAGGCAGGCCTTCACCGAGATGCCCGAGGATGACCTGCAACGTGGGATGGCGATCGAACAAGCCGCTTAGCATAAGGCGGATGGCGTGACTCGACGTCTCGTAGGCAAACGCCCAGGCCGAGCCGACCAACTCAGGATAACCCTTGATGGAGCGGGTCTGACTTGGCAGCGGTTCGCGCGGGTGCAGGTAGACCGGCGCGGACAGGCGGGCCGCTTCCGCCCAGAAATCCTCCAGCGGTGCTTCGTCGAGGTATTGCACATCTTCGTCAGGCCCGACATTCGTGTAGCCGTTTATCAAAGCCCCCGCGAAACCGAGTTGTCCGACAGTGCGGTTCAACTCGTCTGCGGCAGCCTTGGGGTCCTGCAGCGGAACGGCCGCGAAGGCGGACAGGCGGCCTGGATGGGCAGAGATCAAGTCTCGTGCATGATCGTTGGAGGCATGCGCCAGGTCTATTGCCTGCCTTGGATCAAGAACGGACTGCACGCCGGGGGAGGTGAGCGACATGATGCACAATTCGATGCCACAGCGGTCCATCTCGGCCACGCACAGGGTCGGATCCGTCAGGCGGCGCTCGACATCCTGCGCATAATCCTTCCCGTTGCGTTGCTCTTCACCTTTTGCGTCCCAGAACTTGTTGTTGAGCTCGGTCGAGTAGTGCTCCTCGAGAGCGATTTTGCCTTCCATGATCGTCTCCTGCTTTGGACACGGAAAGCTAGGCTGGTACGTGCCCGCCGGCACGTCAAAGCGGTGGAACAAACCATCCGTGGTTGCGGCTGGGATTCGTCTGGTTCGAGTCCTTCATCGTGGTTGTCCGCACATTTGGAAGCGCTGTTTCGGAGGCGCCGGGCCGGATTGGCACGAGACTTATCCTCGTCGGTGACACAGGCGGCTGCTCCGGATCAGTGTCCTGCGGACAGACCAAGCAGGTGTTGCAGATCGACGACGAGCGATGCGCCAATCACGACCTCTCCTTTCGGCACGTGCGGTGTCTTCGGGTAGAAGAACGTGTCGACGTGGTATGCCTTCCAGCAAAGGCAGAAGCCGGACGTAGTGCAAGATTCCAATCGAGCCGTTGATCTCCAGCCGTGCTTCCTCCGGAGGTCCGCGCACGGACGGGCCGCCGGCATCGACCCTCTGGCTCTTTTCGAAATCCAGCTGAACGCTGCCGACTCTGACGTAGCTAGCCTTGAACCCGACATGGTCGGTGGGCGAAAGCGGACCGAAACCCCAGAAGTTTGCGCCGCCTTCCGCAAAGTACAGGTAAGGCGACCAAGGGTTGGGTGCGGCCGAGAACGTGGCGTAGGCATCTATGCGGCGCTGCGGCTTGACATCGCCCGCATCACCCTGACGCCAGACCACTTGGTCGCCCTTTATGATGAAGCCGGCGCCATTGCTTGCCGGCAGATTGGGGTTGAGCGGATTGGGCTGCCGTGACGTATCGTAGAAGCCCACGATGTTGAAGTCGCTCGGATACGCCGCCGTATTTAAGCTGCCGTGAAAGCCCAACTCTGCCAGCGCAAGCGCTCCGGTCGCCTTGCTGACGCCGAACTGGTATCCGTTCGTCGCGGTGTCGCTGAAATCGTCCTCTCCCAGGCCGAACTGGACGAAAGCCCCGTTCGAAAATCGTATTCCGCGCGACCTGCCCAGCTAGCGAAGGAGGGTGGCAGAAGACTGGCGCCGAACTGTGCGACGGGGTTGACGCAGGTCAGGAAGCCGCCGCAGTTCGGGACATCGAACGTGGTGGTCAGGCTGATACGCCCGGCTTCCAATTGCAGCCGCCCACCCATCAGATCCTGCTCTATGCTCAGCCGCGACAATAGGTTCGACCGGTTGTAGTTGAAGATAGGTGTGCCCGCAAAGTAGCTTCTTCTTGCGCAGGATAGTTCGACGTGGCTGAGCCGAGATCTGAGCGAAGCGGCAGGAAGGTCTCGAGGAAATGCAGCTTCGTGCCGGACAGGCCTGCAAGCCTGCCAAGATCGAGGTCGGCGCCGAGGGACAGGAACCCCACATTGGCTGTCGCACCACTCTGCACGCCCCCTGACAGGGCGGATTCAACCACGCTCGCATCAGACTCGTCGAAGCTCAGCCCGCAATCGTTAGCGAGTGTGTCGGCCAGGTTTACTTCTACTGCATCATGCGCCGCCCTGGCCGGCCCCGAAAGAGCGAGGCTCTGCGCCGCCGCCGGCGACAACAGGCAATGCAACGCGAGACCGAGCGTAACGGCGTATGCTCAGGCTACATAGTTCATGCCTACAGGACTTTCAAAACGTCCTCGCATGAGGTAAGTCTTTCCACTACACGCAACCGGCGAACGGGACGGATGCGCTGTGATCCTAAGGAACGTGCGGCCGCAACTGGCCAAGCAGGTTAACGGGCTGGCCAGCACTCGCTGCTCAGCGTTGCGGCAACTCGAAGATGACTATATTGCCCGACACCGTCTTCGTCGGCCAGATCGGATCGACCATCCCCGACGCCACTGCGAGCTTCTGCGTGCCGCCGGACTTGTAGGTGATGATCCCACCGCCCGCAGCACCGTCCACCGCGCCCGTCCACGGCACGTGCCCAGTGCGCGCATCAACCCCGTAGAGGTTACCGTTCATGTCGCCGGCAAACACCAGCCCGCCCGCGGTAGGTGTGATGCCACTCAGGACCGGGGCGGGAAAGCGCACCTGCCACGTCTTCCTGCCCGTCTCCACGTCGCTCGCGGTTAGCCACCCTGCCCATGTCTTCTGCGGATCGGTCTGTCCGAACGAGGCGTGCGGGTCGGCGAGACCGCTGCCGGTCCATTCCTTGCCGACCGGCGTGGCACGTATCTTCGCGTCGTCTGCGAGTATCATGCTGGCACACCAATCAACCTCGCCCGTCAGCACGCTGGCGGTCTGCGGATCGTAAGCCGCGCCGTTCCACTCGCTGCCGCCTTGTGTGCCCGAGCAGAAATAGGTGAGCATCGTGGTCGAAAGCGGTATTTCCGGATCCGACACTCGCGTGACCGGCTGCCTATATAGTCTCCGTCCCGAAGCAAGGTCGAAACCGTAAAGGCGGCCGTCCTTCGGCGCCACGGCCATCAACGCGTGACCACTTGGTGAGTTGATCAAGGCGGGCGCGCTCGAGACGTCCCAGTCATGCGTGTCACCGGGCGAGACCGGATATTCGGCCTTGTAGGCGCCAGTTATCGCATCGAGCGCGACCACGGAGGCGGTGAACAGGTTCGAGCCCCGTCTGACATCGCGCACGAAGTCGGGTCCCGGGTTGCCGCTTGGCACGTAGAGCACGCCCGTTGCGGGATCCAGGCTGTAGGAAGTCCAGGAAGCGCCGCCCGTAATCGGCACGTCGGCGCCATTGTGCCATGATTTCAAAACGTCGGGGTTCTGGTCCGACACGGTCGGCCCGTAGCTCTTGTCCCCTGCCGCCTGTGGCACCAGGAAGAACTCCCATTTCACTGCTCCGCTGCCCGCGTCCAGCGCGTACATGCGGCCTTTGACGCCCTTGATGTCGCCGCCGGCATTTCCGATAAAGACCAAACCTTTCCAGGCGATCGGCGCGGCGGGAGTCGTCTCGCCTCGTGCGGGATCGCCGACGAACCTCTCCCAAACGTGCCTGCCCGTTTGTGCATCATAAGCGATGACGCGGCCGTCGCCCGTCCCGCGGAACAGTCTGCCGTCAAGATAGGCCAGGCCGCGGTTCGCGCCGAGGGAACTCACGTTGTGATAGGTCTCGTGGACGCGCCAGTTCTCACGGCATGTGTTAGGGTCGATCGAGAACGTATCGTAGAGCGTCGTGCCGTAGAGCGCGCTGCCCACCTCCAGCGGTCCGGTCTGGAAGTTGGACGTCTGCTTAGTGTCGTAAGTGCACGCAATATGGAGTTTGCTAACGTTCCCTGTGTTGATCTCGGCAAGCGGCGAGAACCGGCTCGAATTCAGACTGCGGTTGTAGCTGCTCCAATCTGCATCGTTCGATGACGAGGCCTGTGCGCGGGCAGGTTGGATGCCGCACAGAACAACCATTGTGAGCGCGGCCGTCACCGCTGATTGATGAAAATCAGGCATTAATCGTCATTTCTCTCAGGGTCGTCATTTGACGCCGCTCATGGTTCACCAACCAGCGGCCGGCGCGCGCGCCTCAACCGGTCAGATTGCGACCTCGTGGATGATCGTGCGGTACTCGAGAAAATCATCCAACGCGGAGACACCGTTCAACCGCCCGAGGCCGCTCTGCTTGTAGCCGCCCTCTTCGGTCTCGTCGTAGACGACGGCCCAATTGTTGATCCATACCGTGCCGGCTTCGATTTGGCGGGCGATGCGCAATGGCCGGTCCACGTCCTGCGACCAGATCGAGGCGGCCAAACCATATTGCGAGTTATTGGCAAGCGTGACAGCCTCCTCCTCCGTGTCGAAACCCTGCATCACCAGGACCGGTCCAAACACTTCATCCTGCGCGATCGGTAACGCATGGTCGTGTATCTCAAGCAAGGTCGGCCTGTAGAAAGCACCTTGTGCGAGCGGACCCTCGGTGAACGGGCCACCGCGCACGACCACCTTGGCGCCAGCGGCAATCGCCTCGTTCACCAGCCTGTCGACACGCTGGACGTTGGCGATGTTGATCATCGGGCCCATGTCGCTCGCCGGATCCGAAGCCGGGCCGACCTTGACCGCCTGCAGCCTGGCGCCGAGCCTTTGGCGAACCACCTCCAGCACCGGGCGCTGCACAAGCAGGCGGCTGCCTGTCATGCAGAACTGGCCGGCGAAAGTGGTCAGCGCTTTCTCGATCTTGGGAAGCGCACGGTGGAGATCGGCATCGGCGAAGAGTAGCACTGGGGTCTTGCCACCGAGCTCGCCACCGAAGCGTTTCATGTTCTTCGCGCCAGCCGCCATGATCTGCTGGCCGGTAGCGGAACTGCCGGTAAGGCTGATCGTCGGTACTTCAGGTGAGTTTACGATCATGTCTGCTGCCGCCCTGTGCACCTCGCTGACGATGTTCAGCACGCCCGATGGCATGCTCGCCACCTCGGCGAACACTTCGCACATGCGCGCGTTGGTCTGGGCGGTGAAACCGGGCAGTTTGCCTACGACCGTGCACCCGGCAGCAAGTGCTGGTGCGAGCGAACGGATGAACAACACGATGGGCGAGTTCCACGGCGCGATGATGCCGGCGACCCCTACGGGTTCGCGCAGCGTCATCGTGTATCGGCCAGGCGAGGTCTCCATCGCGCGTCCGAAATCCGTCAGCGCGAGGGCTGCGTAGAAGCGCAGCTTGCGCGGCACCATCTCGACTTCGAACCGTGCCTCGCCCGCGACCTTGCCGTTCTCCAGGCTGAGGATCGCGATCAGGTCGTCGGTCCTGGTTTCAAACCTGTCGGCCATCTCGTTGAGGGCGCGTGCGCGCAGACGCCGGTCGCCACGCCAGCCGGTCTCCAGAAAAGCCCGTCGTGCAGCGGCGATTGCCTGGCTCGCCTCTGCCGCACCCGCTTCTGTGTACGTGCCGATTTTGTTGCCGGTCGCAGGATCTATGCTGTCGGCGCGCGTGGCGCCGTCCACCCACGCGCCATTGATCCAGTGCCGTGCGTGCAACTCACCTGACATGATGACCCTTTGTTAATTGCCGATGGTAGCGCAAACTCAACAACCGCTTGGCGGGTTGGTCGGCGAGAAGCTGTAGCGAGCGATCCGCCAAGTGCCATCGGTGCCTTTCCTGAAAATGAAAAGCTCCTGGTTGGCTTCGGAGGTAGTCTTGCCTGTGGAGGCATGTCTCGTGGTGCCGGCGGAATTGGTTCGCACGAACGCCCAGTCGGGTGCCATTTGCACGAGCTCGTCTATCGTGAACTTCACGTGGAAGCTCAATTCCTGAAACACCTTGTCATAGGCGACGCGAACGCCTGCCTGCCCGATCGCGGATTGGCTATAAGGAGGCATGAAGATGCCTTCAGGCGTGTACAGCGGCAGCACCGCCGCGGTCTTCCCGCCGTTCAGGGCTGCGTTGTAGGCACCCATGGTCTTTCGAATGCCGGCCTCTGCCGCAGGCGCTGCGCCTGCCGTACCGGATGCTGCGCCCGTGTCCTGAGCTTTAACAACGCCCGAACAGTTCAGAGCCAGCAGCACAGCGAGCGCCGTGAGGGCAGGGCGGGCGGGATACCGCAATCTCACAAATGTTCTCCACTGTCCTGGGTAGGCAGACGACATACGGCGGCTTACGACCGCCCAGAAGACGTGCCGAATGAAAGCATCATTCCAAAAATCGGAAAGAACATGCCGGCTTCGCCGTGACCCGGCGGTCGCCGTCGCATTGCCATTCGCAGGCGGTCTGCCGGGGGCGTCGCCAATGGACAGCGCTCTTGGCGGCGTGTTGTCTTGTATGCGCCGGTGATGGGTGGCCGTTCCCGTTGGGTGGCCCGCAATCCGCACTAGATCGCAGGGAACCGATGATGATGGACCTCAATGCTCTGGTGATCTTCGCCAAAGTGGCTCAGGCAGCCAGCTTTTCAGAGGCGGCACGCCGGCTGAAGATGCCCGTCTCGACGGTCAGTCGGAAGATCGCTGAGCTGGAGGACAGGCTGGGCGTCCAGCTACTCGAGCGTTCAACGCGTAGTCTGCGGCTGACCGAGATTGGCGTCGAGGTCCTGGACCAGGCATGGCGCATTGTGGAAGCCCGCGAGACTATCGAAGGAGTCGTGTCGAACCAACGCGCGGATGTCACCGGCTTGCTCAGGCTCGCAGCACCGCCGAGCATATCGGATTCGCTGTTGAGCCCGATCGTCAGCGCGTTCCAGCTTGCTCATGCTGCTGTCAGGATAGAAATCATGATCACCGAGCGTTTCGTCGATCATATAGGCGATCGCATCGACCTGACTTTCCAAGTCGGGGCAGTTCTGGATCCGGCCATGGTCGTCGAGAAAATCCTGCAATTCCGCCATCTGCTCGTAGCGAGCCCGGACTACCTGGCGCATGTCGATCCGCCACAGCACCCGCGCGATTTGCTGAGTCATCCGATCCTCGCCTTTTCGCATTTTCGGCCGGAATACGAATGGAGCTTCAAGCAGGCAAACGGCAACGGTGCGGAGACGGTAACTTTCCAGCCAAGACTGGGAATCAACGACTTTGCCGGCGTCACGGCCGGGCTTATTGCCGGCGGCGGAATAGGCGACATATCGCCAATTGTTCAGCCCGAGCATCTACGTAGCGGCCGGCTCGTCGAGATTATGCCGGACTGGCACTTCCCCGTGTTCGACCTTAATCTCATTCACCCATTCAGTCGCAACCTTTCCCGCTCGGTAAGGGTGTTCAAGGATTTCGTATCCAAGATGGCGCCGTCGATTTTCCCGGACCTGCCGGACTAACGGCCGCAGGGTCGACATTGCCTGGTTCCAAGCGGGAAGAAGCGCTGCTCCGCTTCTGTTCGCGACATGGCCGGTTGCAGTTGAGTTGCCAGCGTAGGTGACCATGGCGTGAGAGCGCCTCCAACCGTGAGCCGTTCGGCAGTGCAGCCACGATGCTCCTGCGTCCAACAGGCGCCAGCGCTGCTATGCTTCGAAGTTTGTCCCGCATGGCTTCCGATCGCTCAACCGGGTCTTGGAGGTCAGGGGCCAAGGCAGGCGCGCCGCCATACCGGAAGAGGCGAAGCACAAACCTCTAAACGACCGTATGGGTGGCTCGGTTGAGCGGCGGTCCCCGCCGCGACGGAGTATTCCGTAAGAAGCGCGGAAACCAGCAATATGGTCAAGCGGCTTTCCCAGATTCAGAAAAGTTCTTTCCGACCTTGACCGCTAAACGTGTCCTGGTGAAAGGGATATGTCTGTGCGCTTCCAGCCTTGCCTGTACATGCACCGATGTCCGGCAGTTAGAGAGGGTGCTGATGATATATTTTAAGTCGTGAGCGCATCAACCTTATGGCCCGCCGTAACAGGGGATCTTGCGCTTCAGCGAGGGAATTGCAGACTTCCAGCGGAAGCCGCGTCGGTTGACGAAAGGCCAGGCGCTCGATCGGGCATGATTCAAACATTCGCTCGGGATCGAAAGGCCAACATGGTGAAGGCCATCGATCTCAATGACATCCGGCTTCTCATGCAGGTTATCGAACACGGCAGCTACACCGCTGCGTCACGTGCGACAGGCGTGCCGAAATCCACAATCAGTCAACGCATCACAATGCTGGAGAAGGCGGTTGGAATCGGGCTGCTACGGCGCACGTCGCGTAGCTTTTCCCTGACCGAGGCTGGCTTTCTGCTGCTGCCCCATGCGCGCGATATTGAAGCACTCGCCAAGAAAGTCGAGCAGGTTCTGCTGGAACAAAGTGATGGTTTGGCAGGCACGTTACGTATGTCGTGCTGCAGCGCACTGGCGCAGCATGCGCTGTCACCTCTGCTACCGCGTTTCGTGGCTCAACATCCGGGCGTCATCATGCGTCTTGAAACGACGAACAGGCTGATCGACCTGATTGGAGAAGGCTTCGACGTGGCTATACGCAGCCATGCCGGCCCGCTTAGGGATTCGAGCCTTCTCCAACGCGTCATCGCCCGCACGTCCTGGTCGATCGTGGCTGCACCTGGCTGGATTGCCCGCAACGGCACGCCAGCAGCACCCGATGAGATTCCATTGGACGAGGCGCTCTGCTTTTCTTCGGCTCGCGACTTCGCTGGCTGGCACTTGCGGCGTGGTGATGCGGAGTTATTGTTGGAAATACATCCAAAAGCCATCTCGGACGACATCGGATCGCTGCGGAACATGACGTTGGCCGACGGCGGCGTTGCTTGTCTGCCAGATTACATTATCGCTGGCGCTTTACGGGAAGGACACCTCGTCCGCCTCTTGCCCGAATGGTCGCCTGCTGTCCAAACCATCAGTCTTTTAACGCCGCCAAGAGCGCAATCCTCGCGACTGGCAAGAGCGTTTTCCGACTTCATTGCGGTCGAGTTGCCTGGCGCTCTGCTAAGTCACGGCAGCCGATCTGAGCAACAAGCTGGCTGAAAGCTACGTGTTCTCACGTCACGACAGGCCGGCTATGCCGAGCGTAAGCACGATCCCGCCGCGCAGCGGCAGGCGTCGGTCGGCCTTGCAAGCCTCCATCTTCCAAAGGGCACCAGCTTCGCTTGTACTAACCCGCGTTAAGCGGGCCACATAGAAAGCAAGCAGTTCTCCTTTGAAAAAGGGCCAAGAAACTTTTGCTTCCGCGCATTTGCGGCGTCCGGGTATGTCCGGATACACCGGAACGACTGAACCTGCGCCAGGGACCAAAGCTTTCTTACTTTTTTTTCAAAAAAGAGACTTTTCTCGCTTACACAAGAGCCGACGTCAACGCTGGCTGGTTTCGCGTAACCCCAGTCGCCGTCGCCAGGGTGCAAACGATCGCAACTCGCGCGCCAGAAGAGGTTCGGCTACAAGACTCAAGCGGGGTTTCTTTGCCGTGTAACGGCGGTTGGGAAGGCTCGACCCATTCATGGGCTCAGAGTTGATCCGCGCGCTAGAGAAAGAAGGCCTTGCTTACTTCCGCACCTGCGTGTGCCGCCTGAGCAGTTTCTATTTGACAGACATGGATGCAGCACAAGCGAAATTATTGCTGCCGCAGGCGTCTAGCCTACGTTCAAGTCGCTCTGCCCACGCAATAAGATAAATGTCGGCGTCGGCAGGCTTGAAGACTTTCCGGGGATCGCGAAGGAGTTCCCGCGCCAGCGCAACATCGCCGGTGTCTGCCGCTACCTGAGCACGCATCAGGTCCACCTCGGACTTGAAGAAGGGATTGCCGCTCAATGTATCGCGTGCGCCAACATCCGCATTCCGCAGCAAGGGCATCGCTTCCGTATCACGGCGTGCCATTATCAGGCAGAAAGCAACGGTTGTGGCTGTCGTATCGCTCTGCGGGTTGCTGGTTCCGAAAGCATGCACGGCGTCGTCGTGCGCTCTGGTCGCCATGGAAAGGCCATCTTCCAGATGGCCGGCCCGGCAGGAGGCATTCCCGGCGTTGTTCAGCAGGGAGATCGCGTCGCGAGTAAGCCCGCCGTGCAAGGCAACCACCCTGGCACGCGCGTCCAGGTCAACACGCACGGCGTCGTCATACCGGGCCATCTGGTCGTAGCAGACGCCTTTGGTCGCCATGAGACGGAGCGCGAGCTTGTTGTCCGGCCCGTAGACCGCAACGACATCCTTCTCGATAGCCTCCAGGCCTGCCAGGGCTCTTGCGGGCTTGTGGCGGGCGACATCGATCAGCGCCAGATACAGCTTGACCGCGAGGACGTCCGGGTTTGCGGCGCCCAAGGCTGCTTCGTTGCTTGAGAGCAGCCTTCTGAATACGTCTTCTGCCTTGTCCCATCGGAGAAGGCGCTGGTAGGCGCCGGCCTGGCGTTCACGCAGCCGGAATCGTTCATCCCTGTCGAACGCCAGCGGCGCCGCGTCCGCCTGGTCCGCAGCCCGCGTCATAAGCTTCAACCCCGTTGTATTGTCGCCTTCCAAGACTGCAAGCATGCCCTGCACTTCGGCCAGCCAGACCGTCATCTCTTCCGAACGCGCTCCGACAGTTGAGAAACGGGCCGTGGCCGCCGCCATCAGGCGCTTCGCCTGTTCGGCGGAGTCCGGTCCCTGCGCCGACAACTCCTCCACCGCGTGCTGCAGGCGGGCTGCGGCGGCTTTCGGCGAGGCAGGTCCCTCCGCTTCCTCGAAGTCGCGTGCAGCGTTGTCGTAGGCGCTCCGCGCCGCGTCGTACATTGTGCGGCGTTCGAAGGTCCGGGCCAAAGTGAGCTGTATCGACCCGGCGATCAGCGGCTCGCCTGCGAAGCGCGTCTCGACATTGGCCTGTGCCTTGAGAATGGCATCGGCGATCGTCTCGTCGGCCTTGCCCGCACGCACCGGGTCGGCGCGGCTCAGAACATCCTCGAGAAGAAACGTGTCGATCGATTGCACGAGTTGGGACTGCAACTGCGCCGCCTGCCGCTCCCTGCCGGCGTGAACCGCAAAGGCAGCCGAGAAGACAGCACCCAGGGTGAGCGAGGCGAAGGTCGCCACCACGTAGGGACGCCTGGCCCGGGACCGCTCGCCGGCGCGGCCCACTTGTTCCTGGCGCAGCCTCTCGGCTTGCTCCCTTGCTTGGGCGGCGCGGCGTTCGGGCAGTGTCTCCAGCCGCTCGGCAAGCTGGGCCACGGATGCAAGCTGCCGGCCGGAGCTCTCCGCCGCGGCCGCGGCGATGTCTTGACGCAGCAGCGCATCCGGGACCTGCAGGTCCCAATCGGGGCCGAGCGGCGCCCGCAGGTCACCGACGCTCATCTTGAAAAGCAAGATGCCTAGCGCGTGCAGGTCCACGGCGATTGCGTCCCCCCGGCCTGCGGCTTGTGCGGGCGGCGCGGGCAGGTTGCCGGCCTGCGAGACCGCGTCGTCCGCGGGCGCCGTCTCGGGTTCGGCGCCACGGAAACCGAATACGCGCGCCTGGAGCAAGCTGTCCGGCCCGGGGGCCAGCACGATTGCTTCAGGCCCGATCGCGCCGTGCGTCACACCGGCACCATGCGCTCGCGCTACGGCGCGTGCCGCTTGGGCGACGAGACCAATCCTGGCGTCGAGATCTAGGCCGTCGAGGCCTCCCGCTATGGCGTGCCCGGCCAGGCTGTTGCCGGCAAACGGGCGCGCAACAAAATGCGGCGCCTGCTCCAGGTTGGAGTCGACCACCCTGATCAGGTCGTCGCACGCGCCGAGCAGCAATTGCAGTCGCTGCGAGCTGTCCACCTCTCGCCGCAGCACTGCCGACCGCCCGGCGTTGTCGGCGAAAGTAAATACCCATTCGTTGCCGGCCTCCACGTGGGTGGCACGCCAGACCAGTCCCGAGGCGTCGAGCTGGTTCTCCAGCCGCCACTGCGACCGCAACGGCACGACCGCGCCTGCTGTCAGGCGGAGGTTGAGGCGGGACGACTCGCTGGCCGTCCAGGTCTCGACAGGTAAAGCGACGCGGTAGCCTTCCCGGGGGACCAGCTGGATGATCGTCCGGTCACTGTCTCCCAACGCGATCCGAACCTTGGAGATGGCTGTTGCCAGCGATTGCTCGTTGGTCAGATCGCCATTTCCCCAGGCGGCCGCCATGAGTTCGTATCGGGTGAGCACCTCGCCCGGGCGGTTCAGCAAGGCTAGCAGCAGCAAGCGTGGCTTGGCCTCGATGGGGTAGGATTGGCCGCCTATAAGCAGGTCGCGCCCCGCTTCCTCGACGACGATATCGCGGAGCCGATATACCCGCCTCGATGCCTCAGCGTCGCCAGTGCGCACGGACTGTCCCATGACCTTGCTTGTGCCGTCCGGCGCGCAGAGTTCAAGACAAACTTGAGGTCAGAAACATCAACTTGAGAGACCTGGGCCAGGTGCCGCGCCTACACGCGTGCACCGCCTTCCTTGCGGCAAGAGCAGCGCCACGGCAGCGGCAAGGTTCGTCATTGCTGCCGCGGACATATCCAGGTTCCAAGGAGTTTCGAGCTACGTGACCACGTTCGGCGAAACCTTCTCCTCTACCGCTTCTCTGTCTGCGGCGAAGCCGCACAGAGGCGGTGCACGCGCGAAGCGGCTGGACCTGAACGACCTGCGGCTGCTGCTCCAGGTCATTGAATGGGGGAGCTTATCGGCCGCCGCCGTTGCAAGCGGGATACCGGTGTCCACCATCAGCCAGCGAATCTCCGCGCTGGAAGCCGGGATCGGCACGGGTCTGCTGCGGCGGACTACCCGCAGCCTGTCTTTGACCGAGGAAGGGAGCCTGCTCATGCCGCAAGCCAAGGCGATCAACGAAGCCGCGCGGCAGGCTGAAGCCATGCTCGCCAACCGGCAGGCGGAACTGCAGGGCACACTGCGCATCTCCTGCTCTGATGCAATCTCCCAGTCCGCCCTGGCGCCGCTGATACCCAGGTTCCTTCGGCAGCATTCAAAGGTGTCCATCAGGAGCGAGGTGGCCAGCCCCGCCGCCGACCTGACCGGCGGCGGTTTCGATCTTTGCATTCGCGCCCACCATAAGAAACTGCGCGACTCCTCCTTGCGTATGCGGGTGGTTGCGCGGACAGCCTGGGTTCTGGTGGCGTCGCCCGAATTCCTGTCTGAGCACGGCACGCCCCAACGGCTTGCCGACCTACCCGGCGCCGCGGTACTCTACTTCGCCATGTCTTCGGAGGAGCCCTCCTGGACGTTCCGCAAGGACGGATGCGTGACAGAGGTGAGGCTGGCGCCACGTTTCACATCCGATGACATGGGTACCCTGTTGCGGACCGCGATCGGCGGCGGAGGCGTGATCGCCCTGCCGGCCTACATTGCCAAAGAGGAAGTGGCGTCGGGCAAATTACGGGAAGTGCTGCAAGGCTGGAACATCTTGGCCTCGACCATCAGTATCTTGTCTCCGCCCCGCAACCAGACGTCGCGCCTCGCTGCATCGTTCTCCGAATTCGTTGCCGGCGAGTTGAGCGACGCCGTCGACGCCTGATCCGCAGGCAGCAACCTGCGCTGCACGCCGGGCGGCACTATTGGGAGCGCCGGGCGACTGGACCGCGGATGGTGAGAAGGGTTCCCGACCCGACTGGCGGGCACCGGACCCGGCTGGGGCGCCTGGAAAACATACGCCGCCCGGATCACGGACGGTTCGTTCCGGTATGCTACCTTCTTTGCGGGCGGCGAAGTTACCACGTCCCACCGTCATGCGGGAGGTGTTTCGCCGTGAGAGAGGAATGTCTGCGTGTCGTGACGCTGCTTGGGGGCCTGGAACGCAACGCCTTGACACGTGCCATAGCCAACACGCTGGACGAGCTGGCGCCTGACGATGTGCAAGTCAATTTGCTTGAGTCGGTGGGCGACCTGCCCTTTTTCAACGAGGAAATCGAGGAGCTCGGACTGCCTTTGTCGGTGGTCGGCTTGGGAGCTGCCATAGCGCATGCTGACGGAGTGGTGATCGTATCGCCGGAGTACAGCCGGTCCTTGCCTGGCGGCTTGAAGAACGCGTTGGACTGGCTGTGTCGGCTGCCGGAGCCGCCGCTTTCAGGAAAACCCGTTGCAATCCAAACGGCGACATCTGGACGATCGGGTGGGATCAATGCGCAGCGTCACATACGCGATACCTTGATCGAGCTGAACGCGAAGGTGATGCACAACCCCGAAATTGCGCTTTCCCACTGTCACGCCAAGGTGGACAACGCGACTGGGCTGCTATGTGAGACGAATGCGCGTCGTATGGTCGCGTGCCAGCTCAAGGCGTTCGCTGGCTTCATCCGTCATTCACGCAACAATGTAACGGAATGATTCCTCCTGCGCGTCCGGTAGCCTCCCGCGCGAGCAGGGTAGTTCCGCCAGCAGGTATATCCAAACAGCAACGTGCCAACCGAAATGTCTGCATTTTTGACGAAGCGAGCAGATTGGCAGTATTGAAGCCGTCAGGCCGATCCTCCATCGCGACGTGTCAGATAACCTACCGCGGCGCGTCTGTGCCGATCTAGTTCGCAAGCGAACGATGCCGCTGTTCTGCAACAAGGCGGCGTCATATAGAATCATTCGCGGCGTAGTTCGAAGGTGTTCCGTCTCGCCACGGCGAAGCGACCAGCCGATAGACTAGCACAAGGCTGAACACCACAGCGCCTGGTCCAATGGAACGTCTTTCCGTGACGCCGTCAGCCTGGTCTCAGCCGATCCAGCTTGCAGAGTCCACGATAGCTACCGTGTGCGCGCGACGACACGTCGAGGAGGCTGAGACCATCTATCGGGCCGGCGTGACTATCAATCGTCATGACGATCGCATCAACGTCGCGTGGCGGCAACGACGGCGCTGGGCGAACTCTCGCGTGATACGTGCGCCGTCTACGCCGGTGATCAATATCGCCCAACGCGCCGAGTATGTGATCTTGATCGCGGACAAATGCCGGCGGCCATTTCGTCCAGCAACGATGGCACTTCTACTACTCTGGCTGCATGGCGGACCGCGGCCTTTGGCGGTCGCGGTGTTTCTCGAGGACTTGCCAGGCAAGACCCGTCAAGGTGGCCAGGGCCAACGCCTCCAGGCCGAACTGACTCTCGCTCAGAAAGGCTGTCATCAAAGGTCATTTCAGCCATAAACTAAACAGCAGAGTTGGCAGTATCGACTGCTTCATCGTCACGACGAGCGCCACGAACTGGCCAAGTCGAACCGGGCCTCGTGCCCCCAGCGTGGCCAAGTCAGCGCCGCAATTAGAAACGTGGCGACCACTGCTTCGATAAAGGTGGCGTAGATGATGAACAGCGGCTTCCAGGAGTAAGGCTCCACGTAGCGTTCCGGCGTATCCAGATGGGCAAGGGTCGCCATCACCGGCGCAAACAAGACACCCAGGCCCGGCTTCAGCACGAACACGGCAAGAGCAGCTATGGAAGCAGAACAGGCCGCGGTCGCCGCATTGGCGCGCGGCTGGGCGAGGGACCTCGGCTCGAGGAGGATATTGGTCAACGTTATCCAACCTGGACCTATCGAGACCGACATGAACCCCAATGATGAGCGAGAGGAGGTTAGGCAAATGACGGCGATGACAGCGCTCAAGCGCTATGGCAAGCCGCAAGAGATTGCCGCACTTGCCGCTTTCCTCGCCAGCGACGACGCCTCTTACATAACCGGTGCCACGATCGACATAGATGGTGGATTCTCGATCTAGGCCTCGATCGGGACTGCCATGAAGTGATTGCAGGCAGCGCTGGTGCGATGAAGCAACAAGCGAGATGTGGTCACGGACACGACGTTCTCATCGGATACGAGGAGGGACCTATCGTGATGCTACGGCACTGCCGCCGAAGACGACGTTCTGGCGGCCCGCCGGCGTAAACAGACCAAAGATCATCGCCGACTCGGGGGCGGTTGCCGCTTCCAGCGCTGCCAGATGCTCGGCCGACAGGACAAGGTCTGTCGCGGCTATATTGTCGTGGATCTGCGCGACGCGGCTAACCCCCATCAGCGCGGTGTCCAAGCCTGGGCGGGCGAGCACCCAGGCGGGCGCCACCTGGGCAGGCGTCTCGCCCAGAGCGTCGGCGACGCCGCGCAGCGTCTCGACAATCGTCCAGTTGCGATCGGTGAACAGGGTGTCGCCAAACGGGTTGGCGCTGTCGAGCCGCTTGTGAGGGATAAGACGGGATGCATCGCGCCAGGAACGCCATCCTGCGCCAGCCAGCGCGAGCTGCCTCAGGAGCGCGCTAGAACAACTGCCCCATCATGTCGGCACACCCTTCCGCGGCGACCAACTGATTCACCGAGGATATTATACCCGAAGATCGTCGCGCAGGCTCTGACCTAGACGCCGGCCGCCATCCGATTCTCGCTATCCCTAAGCAGCTCGCTGCAGCACTACAACCACCCCCGAATGAGTTGCATGAGCTTCAATTGAGAATGGGACCAAAAGTGGGACCGAACCAAGCTCGCATCTGAAAACCTCAATCGTAGCAATAACTTAGTAGGATTGGATGGCGGAGAGGGTGGGATTCGAACCCACGGTACGCTCGCGCGCACAACGGTTTTCGAGACCGCCCCGATCGGCCACTCTGGCACCTCTCCTGAACCGCGTTATAGGAGAGCTCTGTAACTCCGCGCAACCGCGCCCCCGCGCACTATCAGGCACGCTACCCGGTCGTTCCCGCCGCGCTAGCGCTCCCCACGTGACCTAAACCGTCGCGATGTGTATACTACCCACGGTCGGTTGACCTGGACTCACACCGGGCCCATGTCCTCAGGACCTTAATCAACCTTGGGAGAGATTGTCATGAGCTGGAAGACCCCGAAGATCGTCGAAGTGGCACTTGGCGCCGAGATCAACAGCTACGCCTGCGCCGAAGCCAAGAAGTAAGCTACGCTTAAGCCGCGCCCGGGTCTCCGGGCGCGGTGCAGCGTTAACATCAGGGTCACCGGCAGTGCTCACCTCGCCCCTGCTGTCGCCCGAAGCGCTTGCGGACGCATTGCGCGCCATCGGCGCCGAGCGATACCACATCCACCATCCGTTCCATCGGCTGCTACATGACGGCAGGTTCAGTCGCGGCCAGGTGCAGGCTTGGGCGCTTAACCGCTATTATTACCAGAGTTCCATTCCGGCCAAGGACGCCACCTTGCTCGCCAGGCTTCCGACGTCGGATCTGCGTCGCGAATGGCGCAGCCGCCTTGTCGACCATGATGGCGACGCGCCCGGCACCGGCGGCGTGGCACGCTGGCTGAAGCTGACGCAGGGTGTAGGGCTGGATAGCGACTACGTGCAATCAGGCGTCGGCATCCTGCCGGCCACCCGCTTCGCAGTGGATGCCTACGTCGCCTTCGTCCGCGACCGTCCCATCGTCGAAGCGATCGCTTCCTCGCTGACCGAGATGTTCTCGCCCACCATCATCGCTGAGCGCGTCTCGGGCATGCTCACCCACTACGACTGGATCACCCAGGACACGCTGGCCTACTTCACCCCGCGCCTTACCCAGGCGCCCAAGGATTCCGACTTCGCGCTGGCCTACGTGCAGGAACACGCGCGCACGCCGGCCGAGCAGGAAGCCGTGCTTGCCGCCCTGCGCTTCAAATGCGACGTCCTCTGGGCCCAGCTCGACGCCCTGCACCACGCCTACGTCACCCCGGCAACACCGCCCCCCGGCGCTTTCGTCCCCAGCGCATGAGCGACGCGCCCGCCCCGGCCCCGCCCCGCTTCAGCCCCGGCCACAAGTTCCGCTTCGATCAGGTGCGCGGTGCCTGGGTGCTGCTCGGCCCTGAGCGGCTGTTCATGCCGGACGACCACGCCGTCGAGATTCTCAAGCTGGTGGACGGCGTGCGCGGCGTGGACGCTATAACCGCCGACCTTGCCGCCCGCTACGCCGCCCCCGCGACCGACATCCGCACGGACGTCGTCGCCATGCTGGCCGACCTGGCCGCTCGCGGAGCCATTCGTCTATGATCCCGTTCCCCGCGCCGCTCGGCCTCATCGCCGAGCTGACCCACCGTTGCCCGCTCTCCTGCCCATACTGCTCCAACCCGCTGCAGCTCGAGCGCATCGCCGACGAACTCGACACCGCCACCTGGCTGCGCGTGCTCGACCAGGCGGCCGAAATCGGCGTGCTGCAGGTCCACTTTACCGGCGGCGAGCCGCTCTCCCGCCGCGACCTCACCGCGCTGGTGGCCCACGCCACCTCGCGCGGCCTCTACACCAACATTATCACCTCCGGCGTCACGCTCGACGACCGCGCGATGGCCGCGTTGATGCAGGCCGGGGTGGATCACATCCAGCTCAGCTTCCAGGACGTGGACCCGGCGGCCAACGACGTGCTGGGCGGCAGCCCCGGCGCGTTCCCCAAGAAGCAGGCCGCTGCCGCCCGCATCCGCAACGCCGGCCTGCCGCTGACACTGAACTTCGTGGTCCACCGCGGCAACGCTGCCCGGGTGCCGCAGATGATCGAGATGGCCGAGGCGCTGCACGCCGACCGCACCGAGATCGCCCACGTCCAATATTACGGCTGGGGCCTGGTCAACCGCGCCGCCCTGCTGCCGACGCTCGAGCAACTGCGAGAGGCCACCGAGGCAGTCGAGACCGCTCGCCTCCGCCTCAGCGGCCGCATGGTTATCGACTACGTGGTGCCGGACTACCACGCCGCCCGCCCGAAAGCCTGCATGGGCGGCTGGGCACGTCGCTTCATCAACATCTCGCCGTCTGGCCGCGCCATGCCCTGCCACGCGGCCGAGACCCTGCCCGGCTTCACCTTCCCCTCGGTGCGCGACACCTCGCTGTCCGACATCTGGCACCACTCGGACGCGTTCCTGCGCTTTCGCGGCACACAGTGGATGCCGGAACCTTGCCGGAGCTGCGACCGCCAGGAGGTCGACTGGGGCGGCTGCCGCTGCCAGGCCTTCGCCCTGCTCGGCGACATGAACGCGACGGACCCGGCGTGCGGGCTCTCGCCGCATCATGGGGTGATGCAGGAGGCGGTAGCGGAAAGCGAAGCAGGGGCGCCGCCGTTCAGGTATCGAACGATGAAGAAGCAAGCGGTGCTTCTCTGAAGTAGAAGGCAAGCACGGCCTTCTTTCTCGAGAAGAAGCAAAGCTTCCGCGCGCGCTGTCGCGGACAGCTGAAACACCACGCTTCACCACGGCACACTCGACGGAACCAAAAGTTTTTTGGTTCTTTTTTTCAAAAAAGAACCGCTTGCCTTGCCTTACCTAAACAATGTTCCCCGGCTCCCGCCCGGCCAACACCGCATCTATCCCGTCCAGCACCGTGTTCCCCATCGCGTCCCGCGTCTCCTCCGTCGCCGTCGCGATGTGCGGCGTCAGCACCACGTTCTCCAGCCCGAGATAGACCTCCGGCACGCGCGGCTCGCGCGGGAACACGTCGAGCCCCGCCGCGGCCACGTGGCCGGAGCGCAATGCCGCGGCCAGCGCCGCGTCGTCCACCAGCGTGCCGCGCGCGGTGTTCACCACGATGGCGCGCCGGGGCAGGGCGGCAATCCTGTCCGCGTTGAGCCAGCCCGAAGTGGCCGCCCCGCCCGGTGCCAGCAGGCACAGCACCTGGCTCGCCGCCAGGAAGCCGGCGTCGTCCGCGTGGAACACAGCGCCGTCTTCCAGCTCTGGCGCCAGCCGGTTGCGGTTGCGGTAGTGCACCTCCATCCCGAACCCCAGCCGCGCGATGCGCGCCAGGCGTTGTCCGATCCGTCCCATGCCGAAGATGCCGACCCGCTTGCCGGACACGTCCTGGCCGAGTGAGGCGGCAGCTACCCAGTCCTGCCACTGCCCGGCCCGCACCGCGCGTTCCGCCTCGCCGATCCGGCGCGCGGCAGCCAGGACCAGCGCCATGGTGAACTCGGCCGTCGCCTGGGACAGCACACCGGGCGTGTTCACCACCCTGATGCCGCGCGAACGGGCCGCGCCGACGTCGATGTGGTCGGTTCCCACGCTGAAGGTTCCGATAACCCGGACGGAGTGCGGCAGGCTGCCGATCACCGCTGCGTCGAGCCGCACGCCGGGGATGCACAGGATGGCGTCTGCACCCTGCACGGCCGCGGGCAGCCAGTCCCGCACGCCAAGCTGCCCAGGCATGCGCAGCGTGTAGTCCGATTTCGCGCGGCGCATGATCGCGTCGGGCAGCGTCCTGGTCAGGACCAGCGTTGGTTTGGGATTCGTCATGGACGTCCTTGCATGGGTTGCGGGGCCGGGGCCAGTGGAGCAAGGCCCGCCGGCCACTGCGCACCGCGCGCGCGCGTGCATCGTTTCAGACACGTGCCCATCCGCGGTGGGAACTCACGCTTTAGTGAGCCAGCGGTAAGCACTCGCAATTGGAACCGATATACTGTGTCAGTTGCGCCACAGGCCGGCCTCTCCTGTGTCCGCCACGCTCGCATCGCCCGATCCACTGTCATAGATGCTGCGTTGTTGCCCCGGAAGCCAAGCACGGTGTCGCGCTGCGCCTGGGCCAGAGAACAAATAACAGGAGAACACCCATGAAGCTCAGGAATGCGCTTCTGATCGCCACCACGCTCGCGGCGCCCGTCGCAGCCTTCGCACAGCCCGTCACCGGTCCGTATGTCAGCCTGGGCGCTGGCGGCACCTACATCCAGGACCAGAACCTCAGCCGCCTGTCGATCCCGGCGCTTGGCGCGTATAGCTACGGAACCGACAACAACGGCAAGGTCCGCGTGGACGCCAACGTCATCGGCTCCGGCGCCATCGGCTACGGCCTCGGCAACGGCTTCCGTATCGAGCTGCAGGGCGACTACCGCAAGAACACGATCACCGACTTCGCGCACCTCAACGGCGGTGGCCGTGAGGAGCAGTACGAAGGCTACGTGAACGTGCTGTACGACTTCGACCTGGCCCCCTTCGGCGTGCCGTTGGCTCCCTACATCGGCGTCGGCGCCGGCTACGACCAGGTGAAGTTCCAGAACGGCCACGCCGCCGGCTACGCCACGACGGACGTCGGCAACCAGTCGATCTTCATCCGCACCACCAACACCCAGGGCAACTTCGCCGCCCAGGGCATCCTCGGTGTCGCCTACAACATCGCCCAGGTGCCCGGCCTGGCGCTGACGCTCGAGGGCCGCGTCTCCGCTATCCCCGAGGCGCAGGACTACCACGGCCAGTTCTTCGCCCCGAACGTTGCCACGCGGGTAAACTTCCGCACCGACAACACGATCAACTACTCGGGCCTGGCCGGACTGCGCTACGCGCTGTTCACCCCGGCGCCGCCGCCTCCGCCGGCAGCCGCCCCGCCGCCGGCCGCAGCCCCGGCGCCGCAGCCCGCGCGTACCTACCTGGTGTTCTTCGACTGGGACCGCGCGGACCTCACCGCCCGTGCGCGCCAGATCGTGTCCGAGGCCGCCCAGGCGTCGACGCACGTGCAGACGACGCGCATCGAGGTCAACGGCTACACCGACCTCTCCGGCACCGCCGCCTACAACCAGCGCCTGTCCGTCCGCCGCGCCGAGAGCGTGGAAGCCGAGCTGGTGCGTGACGGCGTGAGCCGCGGCGAGATCAGCATCCACGGTTACGGCGAAAGCAACCCGCTGGTTCAGACCGCCAAGGGCGTGCGCGAGCCGCAGAACCGTCGCGTGGAGATCATCCTCCAGTAGGATGCTCCAGGCCCATCGCTTGACGTGAGACAACGGGGAGGGCCTGCTGGTCCTCCCCGTTTACATGTGGACCGCCCGGTGTGGGCAAAGGTTACTTCCGGAGATCGCCGCACATGCTTCGTCGCCGTCTGCTGACCGGGAGTAGCAAGGGATTTGGTGTCCAGGCGCTGGGCATCGCAGGCTTGGCCGGCGTGCTGGGCCTAGCTGCCACGCCGGCCGCCCGGGCACAGCCGGTCAGCGGCCCCTACGTCAGCCTGGGTGGCGGCGTGAACCTGCTGCAGGACGAGACGCTGCGGCTCAACCCCGCCTTCCCAGGCGGCAAGCTCCGCTTCGACGACGATGGCGCGGCCGGCATCGGCGCCGTGGGCTACGGCTTCGGCAACGGCTTCCGCGTGGAGGTCGAGGGCGACTGGCGCTACAACGGCCTGCGCCAGTTCCTCGGAACGCCGTTCCCCACCCGATCCGGCGGTGAGCAGCAGAACTACGGCGGCATGGTCAACGCCCTGTTCGACATGGACGTGGGCAGCCCCTACGTCTATCCGTATTTCGGCGCCGGCGCCGGCTACAGCTTCAGCCGCTGGGACCACATCCAGTCGGCCGGGTCCAACACCGCGTTCGACTTCACCGCCGACGGTACCACCGGTCACTTCGCCTACCAGGGCATCTTCGGCCTGTCCTTCCCGGTGAGCTTCCTGCCCGGCCTGTCGCTGACCGCGGAGTACCGCTTCTTCGCGGTGACGGAGAACGGTCAGTTCAACGGCCAGGAGATCGGCGACCGCGGGCCGTTCGGGCCACGCCCGGTGCGCCTCTCGCGCGGCAACGCCGACATCACCAGCGACTTCAACCACACCGCCACGATAGGGCTGCGCTACGCGCTGTTCACCCCGGCCCACCCGGCGCCCGTACAGGCGGCACCACCGCCCGCCGCCGCCCCTGCGCCCGAGCCCGCGCGCACCTACCTGGTGTTCTTCGACTGGGACCGCGCCGACCTTACCGCGCGCGCTCGCCAGATCGTCGCCGAGGCGGCGCAGGCGTCCACGCACGTGCAGACGACGCGGATCGAGGTGAACGGCTACACCGACCTGTCAGGCACGGCGGCGTACAACCAGCGCCTGTCGGTGCGGCGCGCGCAGAGCGTGGAGGCCGAACTGGTGCGTGACGGCGTGGGCCGCGGCGAGATCAGCATTCACGGCTACGGTGAGAGCAGCCCACTGGTGCAGACGGCCAAGGGCGTGCGTGAGCCGCAGAACAGGCGGGTGGAGATTATTCTCAAGTAATGTTCGGCAGCGTACTCAAGTAGAAGGCAAGGCCTTCTTTTTCGAGAAAAAGAAGCAAAAAGCTTTTGCGAGCGCTGTCGCGGATGGCTGAAACGCCACGTTTCAGCCCGGCAGGCGCCTATGAGAGCAGAAGTTTTTTGGTTCTTTTTTTCAAAAAAGAACTGCTTGCTTAGGCCGAGTGCTTGGCCTTGCTGCTGTGGTGCGTCGAGTGCGATTTCGCCGTCGTCGTGGCAGGCTCGCTCGCGCAGGTTTCCAGCTTCGTCGGCAAGTAGAGCAGCTTGGCATTGCTGTAGTCGTGCAGCTCGGAGCCGTCGTGCAGGCTCATGACCTCGTCATACATGGAACTCAGGTTGCTGCAGTAGGACGTGCCGGCCTTCAAGCCGATCTGCTCCTGGTTGTCGGCCAGCTGCGTCATATACTGGTCGTATTGGGTAGAGGCGGCCTTGCCGTAGGACCGCTTGAAGTAGCCGTGCAGCGTGTCCTCGGCGCCCAGCAGCTCCGGGTGGTAGTGG
Organism: uncultured Acetobacteraceae bacterium; assembly: GCA_964242115.1. Lineage (GTDB taxonomy): Bacteria > Pseudomonadota > Alphaproteobacteria > Acetobacterales > Acetobacteraceae > BOG-908. The sequence continues at coordinate 30,181 of CAXSZX010000016.1, forward strand.
CTGATGAAGTCGTTGTACTTGTCGTGCGTCTCGCCCCGGCAGGTCAGCGACGTCACCATCAACTGGCTTTTCAGGGCCTCCACCTCGAACGCCTTCTGCTCGGTGGTGTAGACGCAGGACGGCGTGCCGACGAGTGCCGCGGTCCTACCGCCGGACCGGTGCTTGGTGGCGGCGTGCAGGCCGCCCGAGGCCAGCAGGAGAGTCGCGGCGAACAGGAATGTCGAGGGGGCGCGCATGGATGGACTCCGAACCTGGGCGTGAGCGTGAGGACCGGGCCAGCGCCGGTGACCGGCCAGGCAGACTGGACGACGCGCAGACATAAAGCGACCGCCGGCGACCTGTCCATTGTTCTTGCGGCTTTTCGCGGCGCGGTGTGCTGCGTTACGTGATCGCTCCGAGGCGGGCCTGCCTATGGCCGCGGGCGCGTGCCCACGCTATGCGCTGTGCCTTGCCGGCCTGCCGGCACGCCAAACCTGCCTGCGCCCACACACCGGAGTTCACCCTTGCAGCCTTTCCGACCGGCCTACCTCGTCGCCCCCGCCTTGCTCGGCCTGCTGCTATCCGGCTGCCAGAAACCGCCGACGGCCGAGGTGGAAGCGCCGCCGCCGCTGCCGCCGCATCTGGGCCCGCCGCCGGCGGCCACCTGCGTCGTCTCGCCGGTCAAGGTGAGTGACGGCGGCACCGCGGAGGTCACCATGACCATCAGCAACGACGGCGGCTACTGCGCAGCCTCGCTGCTGGCGGGCAACGGCCAGCCTTACGACGCGCCGCTGGTGCCCAGGAAGCCGCTGCACGGCGAGGAGACGGTGGTCAAGTACAACAGCCACACCAGCGTGGAGTATGCGGCCACCACCGGCTATGTCGGGCCGGACAGCTTTACCGTGCACCTGATCGAACGTGGCCAGCCCGGCTACACGACGGTGAACGTGAGCGTGGTTGTGCAGGCGCCCGGGACGTTGAAAAACTCGTAAGCAGTACTTTGTTCGAAGCAGCAAACAAAAGGTTTTTGTTCCTCGAGCCACGCGGTGCGGCGTAGTCCGCGACAGCCGAGACAAAAGCTTTTTGCTTCCTTTTCTCGAGGAAGACGTCCTTAGGGTGTTTCAACAGTGCGCATCGTAGTCGCCATGTCCGGGGGCGTAGACAGCAGCGTAGTCGCTGCCCTTCTGCACGAGGCCGGCCACGAGGTCATCGGCGTTACCCTGCAGCTCTACGACCACGGCCAGGCCACCGCCAAACGCGGCGCCTGCTGTGCCGGCCAGGACATCCACGACGCTCGCGACGTCGCCGACCGGCTGGGCATCCCGCACTACGTGATCGACGCGGAGGCCCGCTTTCGCGCGGCCGTGATCGACGACTTCTCCGCGTCCTACGCCGCCGGCGAGACGCCGGTGCCCTGCGTGCGCTGCAATCAGGGGCCGAAATTCACCGACCTGCTCGGCATGGCGCGCGACCTTGGCGCCGGCGCGCTGGCCACCGGCCACTACGTGCGTCGTGTGGAAGGCCCGGACGGCGCCGAGTTGCACGTGGCCGCCGACCCGCAGCGCGACCAGAGCTGGTTCCTGTTCGCCACCACGCGCGCGCAACTGGAGTTCTGCCGCTTCCCGCTGGGCGACATGCCGGACAAGGCCGCCACCCGCGCAGTGGCGGCGCGGCTGGGCTTGCAGGTCGCCGGCAAGCCGGACAGCCAGGACATCTGCTTCGTGCCAAACGGTCGTTACGCCGACCTGGTGGCCAAGCTGCGCCCCGAGGCCGGCGAGCCGGGCGACATCGTGGCCGACGACGGTACGGTGCTGGGCCGCCACGCCGGCCTGGCACGCTACACGGTCGGGCAGGCGAGGCGGCTGGGCGCGGCCGCCACGCGCGACGGCGCGGCGCAGGTGGTGACGGGGCTGGACGCATCCACGCGGCGGATCGTGGTGGGACCGCGGAGCACAGGCACGCGACAGGTTCGGCTGCGGCAGATGAACTGGCTGGTGGAGCCGCCGGCGGCAGGGCTGGCCTGCACGGTGAAGCTCCGCGCGCGTGACGCGCAGCGTAACGCGGTGGTCAGGCGAGATGGTGATGAGGCCTGGGTGGAGCTGGCGGAGGCGGCGTTGCCGGCGCCTGGGCAGGGGTGCGTGATGTATCAGGGAGAGCGGGTGCTGGGTGGAGGGTTCATCAGTAAGTGAGCAAGCGCTTCTTTTTTTGAAAAAGAAGCAAAAAAACTTTGGTCCTGCTGTCGCGACGGTTCCGCAGCGCACACCTCAGGGAACAAAGTTTTTTGGTTCTTTTTTTCAAAAAAGAACTGCTTTCTTTGCTGCGATGAGGAACTCCCGATTTCCCTCAGGGCCAGTGACTGGGCTCGGCTCGATGCCCAGCACCTGCCAGCGAGGCAGGGCATCCCACCAGCTCCGCACTGCCTCGCACACCGCTCTGTGCACCGCCTCGTCGCGCACCACGCCGCGGCGGCCGACCTGGTCCCGCCCGGCTTCGAATTGCGGCTTGATCAGCGCTACTGCCCAGGCGCCCGGGGCGCAGACGGCCAGTGGGGAGGGCAGCAACGTGCGCAGGCCGATGAAACTCGCATCGCAGACCAGCGCGCCGACGGTCTCGCCTAGCATCTCCTGTGTTAGGTGGCGGCCGTTGGTCTTCTCGTGCACCGCCACGCGGGGATCCTGCCGTAGCTTCCAGGCGAGCTGTCCGTGGCCCACGTCCACGGCGTGGACCTTGGCCGCGCCGTGATGCAGCAACACGTCGGTGAAGCCGCCGGTAGAGGCGCCCAGGTCCAGGCAGACCAGCCCCTCGGGGCGCAACCCGAAGGCGGTGATCGCGTGGTCCAGCTTCAGGCCGCCGCGGGAGACCCAGGGGTGGTCGGCGCCACGCACTTCGACGGGCGAATCGACGGCCAGCAGGTCGCCTGCCTTGGCAACGCGGCGCTCGCCGGTGAACACCTTGCCGGCCAGGATGAGCGCCTGGGCACGCGCGCGGCTCTCCGCCAGGCCGCGCTCCGTCAGCAGCAGGTCGGCGCGCTGCTTGCCGGCAGGGCTCATGCGCGATGACGCACCAAGGCTGCGGGAGCGCACGCAACGCTGTGTCCCGATTGCCGCAGAGCGTTGGTAAAGCGGCAGGTTTCAGCACGCTGGCGTGTTCCCGCCGCAACGCAATGCGTTAAGGATTGCATCCGGGGTCGCAAGCGGTGCGGCGCCGCCCAATGTGCCGGACGACTTCCACGGCCCCGATTGCCGTGGTTTATGTGAGTGATCGCCAGGACGGCGCCCGGCCGAGTAGGCCGTGGTCCGGATTGGCCGCGCGGGAGAAAGTGGATTGTCGGTTCCTCTGAAGCAGGTGCTGCGTGTCGGTGCCTACGTCGTCAAGCAGCATATGGCCGGCCGCAAACGCTACCCTCTCGTCCTGATGCTCGAGCCGCTGTTCCGGTGCAACCTGGCCTGCGGCGGCTGCGGCAAAATTGACTATCCGGCGCCAATCCTCAACCAGCGCTTGTCCGTGAAGGAGGCCCTCGACGCCGTTGACGAGTGCGGTGCGCCCGTTGTCTCGATTGCCGGTGGCGAGCCGCTGCTGCACAAGGAAATGCCGGAGATCGTCGAGAAGATACTGGCGCGGAAGAAGTTCATCTATTTCTGCACCAACGCGCTGTTGCTCGAGAAGAAGCTCGACCAATACAAGCCGCACCCGTATTTCGCCTGGGACATCCACCTCGACGGTGACCGGGAGATGCACGACCGCGCGGTGAGCCAGGGTGGCACGTTCGACCGTGCCGTCAGTGCCATCAAGGCAGCCAAGGCGCGCGGCTTCCGTGTCTCGATCAACTGCACGCTGTTCGACGGTGCGGACCCCGACCGGGTGGCAAAGTTCTTCGACGAAGTGAGCGCGCTGGGCATCGACGGCATCATGACCTCGCCGGGCTATGCCTACGAGCGGGCGCCGGACCAGGCGCACTTCCTCAGCCGGCAGAAGACCAAGCAGCTGTTCCGCGACATCCTCAAACGCGGCGTCGGGCGCGGCTGGAAGTTCGGCCAGAGCCCGCTATTCATGGACTTCCTTGCCGGCAACCAGGAGTACCACTGCACGCCGTGGGGCAACCCGACGCGCAACGTGTTCGGCTGGCAGCGTCCCTGCTACCTGCTGGGCGAGGGCTACGCGAAGAGCTTCACCGAGCTGATGGAAACGACCGACTGGGACAGCTACGGCACCGGCAACTACGAGAAGTGTGCAGACTGCATGGTGCACTCCGGCTACGAGGCTTCGGCCGTGGTGGACAGCGTAAAGAATCCGCTGAAGATCGCGCGCGTGCTGTTGCGCGGGTCGCGTACGGAGGGGCCGATGGCGCCTGAGATCTCGCTGGACAAGCAGCGGCCGGCGGAGTTCGTGTTCAGCCGGCACGTGGAAGACGCGATGCGCAAGGCGGCCCATGCCAAGCCGGGCGAGATGGCTGACGCGGCAGATTAGGCCAGGTTTACAAGCCCGTCGCACTCGTCAGGTTGCGAGAGCGCCGGGTTAGCTGCGGCTGTCTGGCAATCTTTTTGGGCGTGACTGGTGGGTCGACCCTACTCCCGAAAGACGTCATTCAAGAACCAGAACTTTGCACTGTCTCATCGGTAAAAAACGTAAATTCTCGGTTGTTTTTTCAAAGAGAACCGCTTTGCTTTACTCTGTTGAACGAAGGTTTCACTTACCGGATACCTGCCGAAGCCAGGTCCCGTCTTACGACGTCTGCATGCAGGCCGCATAGTTGCAGGTCGATGATGCCGAGGTTGTCCTGAAAGGTCGTCAGCGCGTCGCCTACGCTCGCAACGCCGGTTGCGAAATCCGCCATTGCGAACTGCCATTCGCCGAGAGCGCGTTTCTGCTCGAAGAGTGAGGCCTGAAGTTCGGTGAGCGCCTTGTCGAGGCGGTCCTCGTCGTGCTGACGGCTTGTCTGGATCGGAAAGGCGAGGACGATTGCGTCAGACATTATCGAGTGCTCCAGAGCGAAACTTACCGTCTCATTAAGCACGACAAAGTCTCAGAATAAAGACATTTTTCACAAATCGGCGTGAGCACCTGCTATGCGTCGAGTGATCATCATGATTAGCAGCGCATCGTTCACCAGCGACATTCCCACGCATGCAGTCGGGCGGTCGAGCGCCCTACGCATGGTCTCCTTGCTGGCGACCTGGAATACGCTTGCGCCCTGCAAGGCAACCCGACACGCAGCGTGTTGGGCTGGCAGTAACCTGCACCTGCTGGGTAGGCTCAGACCAACCGTTCACCGAGCGGATGCGGATCACAGTCCAGGACAGTCAAACGACCGGCGACGACGATGTGCAACGGCGTGCTTCATACGGCTTGCAAACGTCTGCCGTGTTGAACAGCGTCAAGACATGCGGAGGTCACGAAAGGAGGGGCGAAGGCGCAGGAGATCTCGCTGAATGGGCAGCAGCGGCGGAGTTCGCGCGTGCAGAAATGCGCTGCGCAAAGCGGCGCAAGCCAAGCTGAGGACCAACGCCGAGATGCAGAAGATCGCGTGCTTATCAAGCGGCAACGAAAGCTGTTCACCTACGACTGGTCTACGTGTTCTCTGCCGGAGAGAGCAGATTGCATCGCAGGCCGGAGCGACTTGTCTTGCCTGACGCGGATTTCAGCAGCAAGCACCCGAGAAGTTAAAAAGTTTTCGGTTCTTTTTAAAAAAGAACTGCTTGCTTAGCTTTCGACCGAGAAGGCGCCGAATACGCGCTTACTGAACGTCTGATGCAGCCTGCTCGAGCTTAACTGCTTCGGCGTGCAGGCCGGACAGTTGTTGTTCCACCGTGCCGAGGCTGTCCTGGTAGCTCATGAGCGTGTGGCCCAGGCTGGCCACGCCGATGCCGAGTTCGGTCATCGCGAACCGCCACTCGCTGAGTGCCATTTTCTGCTCGGCCAGAGCAGCGTGGAGGTTGCCGAGCGCCTTGTTGAGGCGATCCTCGTCGCGCTGGCGGACCGTCTGGACCGGGAAGGCGAGGATGGTTGCGTCGGCCATTGTCGTAAGCTCCAGAGCGATCACTTACATCTCATTAAGCATAGGAAAATCTCGAAATAAAGACATTTTTCACAAAAGGACGTGAGCACCTGCCATGCGCAGCACGGTGACCGTGGTTAGCAGCGCCACGACGATGACCGTGATCACCCATCGCATCGCCATGTAGCCGCCCGGCATGAGGTCTCGTTTTTGCGCCCGCGCCTCGACGACGACGGTGGCGATGAAGCCTGCAATCAGCACCATCAAAGCGAGAGCGGGTTCGGCAAAGATGCTGACCAGTATGGCTGCCCAGCCTACCAGAGACGGTGCCACACCGAGCAGCAAGCGAGCACGGACAGCACGCGCCACCTCCGGCTCACCGAGCGTGAAACCCCAGTGTACACCGCCGAGGAAGGCGAGGATGACCGCGCCGTAGCCGACGAGGCCGCGGGCTGCAGCCAACGCCTGGGTTTGTTCGGCGCCCACCGAGGCGATGCCAAGCAGCAGGAAAGGAATGACGCCGGCCGCGCCCAGGAGCACGGCCAGCGTGGGAAGGGTGCGGAACATCTGGGCGCGGCTCCTTGGGGAACTGGGTAAGCAAGCGGTTTTTTCTTGGAAAAAAAGAGCCAAGAACTTTTGACTCCGCTGTCGCGCGCTCACCGGGAAGGATCACGACTGCTGAGACAAAAGCTTTGCTTCTTTTCCTCGAAAACGAAGTGGTTGCTTCCTTAATCGCTCCCCAACTGCGCCGCCATCCCAGGCTGTAGGCCTAGCTTCCGCACCCGCGAGCTGGCGCGTGCCGGGAACGCCGCCACCACCGCTACCGTGACCGCCGCCAGGTAGGGCATGGACTGTGTCAGCAGCACCGCGCACCACAGCCAGGTTTCGGCCGTGGCGAGGTGGTGCACCCAGCCGACTGCCACCATCGCCGTCCAGCTCAGCACCAGCAGGACCAGCTCCTCGCGCGCCATCACCAGACCCTGGATGAGTGCAGGTGCATCCTCCATCTTCGGCGTGCGCAGGAACGGCGCGCTGCGGACAGCGAGGCCCTTCCACACCGCCTTGCCGATGGTATGGCTCAGCGCCAGGCCGGCGATGGCGGCACCCGCGCGGTCACGCCAGCCGCAGGGCACGCGGGCGCCGTAGAGGGCGGAGATCTGCGCCAGCTTGAAGAAGAACAGGCCGATCGAGGGCACCATGAACAGCACGATGGGGAACTCGAAGCGGGCGGGCTCGACGATCAGGCCGATGGACCACACGAGACCCATCAGCAGGAAAGCGAGGCCCAGCGCGTCGCCGACCCAGGGCAGCCAGCCGGTGACGAAGGCCCAACGCTGGCCTGCCGTCAGCTCGCGGTTAAACGGGTTGAGCAGGGCGCCGGCGTGCCCGCGGACGATCTGCATGGCGCCGTAGGCCCAGCGGAAACGCTGCTTGCGGAAGGCGGCGAAGTCGTCCGGCATGACGCCGCGGCCGAAGCTGCGCGGGGCGTAGACAGCCTCCCAGCCGGCGCGGAACAGGCGCAGGCCGAGCTCGGCGTCCTCGGTGATGGTCCACTCGCTCCAGTTGCCGGACTCACGCAGGGCGGAGGCGCGGATGAGCGACATGGTGCCGTGCTGGATGATGGCGTTACGCTCGTTGCGGGTGACCATGCCGAGCTGGAAGAAGCCGGCGTATTCCCAGAACATCAGCCGCTTGAAGAAGCTGCCGTCGTTGTCGTGGTAGTCCTGCGGGGATTGCACGAACCCCACGCGCGGGTTGGCGAATTGCGGCACCATGCAGCGCAGCCAGTCGGCATCGACCACGTAGTCGCTGTCGAGCACGCCGACGATCTCGGCGTCCGGCGCGGTCTCGTTGAGCGCGAAGTTCAGCGCGCCGGCCTTGAAGCCCGGCCAGCGACCAAGGTGGAAGAAGCGGAAGCGGGCGCCGAGGCGGGCGCAGTGTTCGGCGATAGGCTCCCACAGCGCGGGGTCGGAGGTGTTGTTGTCGACAACGAGGACCTCGAAGTCCGGGTAGTCCAGGCGTGATAGCGCGTCGAGCGTCTGGCGGACCATGTGCGGCGGCTCGTTGCAGATGGGCAGGTGGATGCTGACCTTGGGCAGGCTGGCCCCGGGCGCGGCCGGGGCGATCAGCGGCTGGCGGCGGCGGACACGTCCGAAGATGGTCTCGGCGAGCTCGAAGCTGTCGGCCATCAGCAGGAACAGCAGCAGCGCCTGGCCGGCTGCGAGGCTGCCCCAGACGATTTCGGCGAAGTGTGAGAGGTATTTGCCGGCCATGGCGAGCATGACGAGCGTGAATACGGCGCCGAAGGCCTGTGCCAGGCCGGCCACCAGCAGCTTGCCGGACAGGCGGATGTCCGGGCGGCGGGAAAGCAGCAGGCCGGCGATGAGTGCCGCGCCGGCGATGCTGAAGCCGGCCCAGAGCGGCCAGTCGGGGGTCTCGACGACGGAGCCGGTCATCGACCATTTGGCGTGGCGGTCGAGATCCAGCATGCCCCAGTAGCCGGCGGCACGGCCTTCGAAGCTGGTCTTCCAGGGTTGGTCGAAGGCTTCCATGACGTAGTAGTCCAGGCCGCGCTGCTGGGCGATCTGGAAGAACTTGCGCATGAAGATTGCCTGGTTGACCCGGCTGGCGCGCGCGCCGCCGATGGCCACGCCGTTGGACGGCCAGCCGACCTCGCCGATGACCACGTGCTTGCCGGGGTAGGCGCGCTGCACTTGTTCCAAGCGGTCCATGATGTAGCGCAGCGAGTCGTCGATCGGCAGGCCTTCCCAGTAGGGCAGGAGGTGGATGGTGATGTAGTCCACCGAGGCTGCGAGCTCGGGGTGTTTCATCCAAACGTGCCAGGGTTCGGCGGTGGAGACCGGCACGTGCACGCCCGCCTTGACCTGGCGGATGTAGCCGATGAGCTGGTTCACGCTGAGGTCGTCGCGCAGCAACACCTCGTTGCCGACCAGCACGCGGTCGACGTCCTGGTTGGCGTTGGCGGTCTCGATCAGGCGGGCGACTTCCGTGTCGTCGGCGCCGGTCTTGCGGTCCAGCCAGGCGCCGAGGGTGACGCGGAGCGGGGTGTCGGCAGCCAGCGCGGGGATGGCTGCCATGTCGCCCGCCACGGTGTAAGTGCGGATGCGGCTGGTGATGTTGCTGGCGATCTGCAGGTCGCCGCGTATCTCGGCCTGGCTTGGGATCTGGTTGGCCTCGGGCGACTCGCCGCGCTGGTAGGGCGAAAAGGCAAGGCCGCCAACCTCGCCCACGTAGTCCGGGACGGCATGTTTCTGGTTGCTGGCGTTCCAGACGCCAAAGCTGACGAGTGCCGCGGCGGCCAGCGCCAGCAGGGTGGTCGGGTGGAACAGCTTGGGCTTGATACGACTCTGGTGCAGGCTTTCAGTAGCGAAAGCATGGGTCGTCATGGTGCGTCGTCCCCGTGATGCCGGCGTGCTGCCAGCGCGTAGGGGGAATAAGGCGTTGCACTGCGGCGTGGTGCGGGCTCGAATATGGCGGAATCTGGGCAGGGCGACCGGGGTGGGGGCGCCCGGCGGCGTGAAACCAGATGTCAATCTTTGTCACATAGATTGGGAGAGGCCGGGCCGATATTGCCGGCATGGTTGGAGACGTGACGATGCTGGCGAGGATCGGTGTGCAGCTTGTGCAGGTCACGCGGTGTGACCTGTTGAGTGGGCCGGTTGTGCAGATTTCTGCGCAGGAGGTCTCGCCGGCTCGAGCTGCGTCGCCGATGTCGGCACTGTTCGATGCGACAGGCGCGCTGGTTGGGACGTTGCCACGCGCCTGAGTGTCGTTACCGAAGTTTACCGCTCAAAGGGGCGGTCTGCCAGCTCGGATTATGGAGCGCGCAAGCCGCTCAAATGCTGGCGACGTGCGCGAACTATCTTGTTTAGCCCACTCTCGATACGGATGGTTAGATACTGCGGCTATATGTTATGAGCGCTCGCCGTTCGGGAGAGAAGACAAGGCCTGCTTTTTTGAAAAAAGCAGCAAAAACTTTTGTTCCTGCCGTCGCGGAGGTTTCTAAAGCGAGTACTGAACGGAACAAAAGTTTTCTGTGAAACGTATTGGTTGGCTTGTCTGCCAACATGTCGTCTTGGCCGTGGTTATTTTCTGCGCGGTGCGAACATCAGGCTGAGAACGGCGCAGCCGGTGCCTGGTTCGATCCTGCTGCTTGTGTTTGGGCGACGAGCCCGTCCAGCACATTGCGGTTGACGTCGATCAGCGGCTGCAGGGAGAGGTCCTTCAGAAGAGCCAGTGTGCTGTAACGCATCGACCATAGGCCAAGGCTGATCAGGCCTGTCTTGACACCTTCCGGCAGGCCGTTTTCCGCCAGCGCCAAATCCTTCAGCAGCAGCGACCACAAAGTGTGGTTGCGACCGACTGCGCGAACGCGCGGTGCGCCTGACGTGCTGACTTCCAGCTCCTGTGTGATGGAGCGGAACGCTGCGCATTCGGTGTCGCGTGCCGACAACGCTGCGCTGCTTGTCCTTTGGTATTGTGCCGCGCCGTTCCGAATGGTCGCCTCCTGAAAATTGAGTTGGGTGTGCGATGACGCCACCGGCAATCATGCCGGTGGCGCCGCGCGAGTGTTACTGCTGGAACAGCGACAGCAGAGACTGCGGCTGCTTGTTGGCGATCGACAGCGACTGAGTGGCCAGCTGCTGCTTGGTCTGCAGGGAGGTCAGGCGCGCGCTTTCGGACGCGAGGTCAGCGTCGGTCAGCGCGCCTACGCCGGCGGTCAGCGCGGAGCTGAGCGAGGTCGTGAACGTCTGGATGCCGGCGATCTGCTGGGAAACCGCACCAAGGTTGGCGGCGATGGTGTTGTTCTTGGTGATCGCCGTCTCGACGCTGGAGATCAGCGCCTGCGAGCCGGTCAGCGCCGAGGTGGTCACGCCCAACCCGGTGTTGGCGGTGTAAGTGCCCGCGCTCACGTCGCCGAAGCTGGCGCCCTGCACGTCGGTGCCGGTGACGTTCAGCGAACCGTCGGTGTTCTGCAACACGCCGAACCCGTTCGACTGCAGTGCATTGATCAGCGAGCCGGTGATCTGGTTGGTGGATTGCGTTGTGCTGTTGATGTGCACGGCGACGATCGTGGTGTTGGCGTTCTGGCTGGTCTGCAGCGGAATGGCAGTCGTGGCACCGTCGTCAGTGAACTCGAACGAGTAGGTGTGCGCCGAGGCGCCGGTGCCGGTGGTGAGCTGGAAGGCTGCGTCCGTGTTGGCGGTTGGGGTCTGCCCGCCGGCGGTGGAGGCGGGGGCGAAGTTGCCGACGGTCAGGCTGCTGTTGAAGGCGACCTGGAAGCCGGTGGTGCCGCCGGCCGCCACGTTCAGGCCGGTGATCCCCAGCGCGTCCGTGAGGTTGGTCGCACCTGCACCGCCAACGAGAGCCGTCTGGTTGGCAACGCCAAGCGTCGAGCCGTCCAGGCCCTGCACCACGGTGGCCGCGGTGCTGGTGGCACCAGCGCCGACCTTGCTCAGCAGGTTGACGCCGGTGAAGGTGGACTGGTTGGCGAAGTTGTTGATCTGCGTGAGGTCATTGCTGACGAGCTGCTGCAGCGTGGTGAGGTCGAGGCCGCTGGTGCCGGCGCTGGTGACCGTCTGCTGCAGGTTGGCCAGAACGCTGCTGACCTGTGCCACCGCGGAGCTGGCCGTGCTGACGATCTGGGCACCGTAGTTCAATGAGTCCGACACCGCGGACAGGCCGGCGATGTTGGAGTTGATGGTGTTGGAGATCGAGTAGATGGCAGGATTGTCAGAGGCGCTGCCGACCTTCAGGCCGGTGGAGACCTCGTTCTGGGTCTGCGTCAGCTGCTGCTGCGTGGTGTCCAGCGATTGCAGGGCTGCCAGCGCGCCGAGGTTGGTGTTGACTGAGAAGAGAGACATTTGGGTTTTTTCCCGATGAGGTTTTAGACAAAGGCATGTTTATCGGTGAATCCTTAAACGTTCGTTTACGGCGGCGTGCAAAAATCGCGCTGCACGAAAATCAATGTGGACGACGCACATGAGCGGCACGACAGGCATTTCTCCCATTACGCTCTACGTCAATTACGCGGCGCATGAGACCACGCGCGCGCAGGCCGCGCTGAAGGCGAACCCGCAGGCCACCGCGCTGATCGCCTACTTCAAGAAGGAGGCGCCCAGCATCACCAGCCCGAGCGCGCTGCTGAAGAACTACAAGGTGCTCAGCCTGGTGCTCGGCGCCTTCAACCTGCAAGGCAGCGCCAACGACACTGCGGTCCTTCGCCAGTTGCTGACGCAGAACCCGGCGTCGAGCTCATCGCTGGCGCAGCGGCTCGGCAACCCGCAATACCAGCTGTTCGCCAACGCGTTGTCCAACTGGAGCCCGTCGCCGTTCTCCACCACCGCCGGCATCAACCAGCTGGTCAGCGCCTACACCACTAACCAGTTCGAACAATCGGCAAACCAGCAGGCGCCTGGCCTGGCCAACGCGCTCGAGTTCACTCGCGAGGCTTCCTCGTTGAAATCGGTTGCCGCGGTCCAGTCGGACGCCAACCTGCTCTCCGTCGCGGTTACCGGGCTGGGCCTGCCGCTGCAGAATTTCGAGGAGTTGAGCTTCGACCAGCAGACGTCCATACTGCAGAAGAAGCTGAACGTCGCCGACCTGCAGAAACCCAGCTACGTCCAGCACCTCGTCGAATCCTACCTGGTGCAGCAGCCCTCGGCCGACAGCGGCGAACCTGCCGCCGGCAGCACGGCCTCGCTGTTCTCGGACGACACCGACACCAGCGGGGCCGGGGTGCTTGCCATCCTCGACCCCAGCGCCAGTACGACCGACTCAGGCTCCACGAGCAGCGGTTCGTCCGCCCTGTCGCTGTTTGCCTGACTGCGGCGGCAGCACCTGCGCGGGCGCGCGGCCAAGCACCGCGTCCTCGTGCCGGACGATGCGGCGTGCCAGGCGCAGGGCGTGGTAGCACTTGTCGGTGCGCGCGCAGGCGAGTGCCGCGTCCAGGATCGCCGCCGCGGAAGGCGACGTGGTGACGGCCTTGAACTCCTCGATCAGGCCGAGCGCTTCGGCCAGTCCGTCGCGGCGTTCCTGCTCGTCACCGATGTAGGCGGTCTGCAGCGCGAAGTAGATGCGGCGTGCCGGCGTGTCGGCGTCCTGCGGCGCCATGATCTGACGGCCGAACAGGAAACGCGCATGCGCCGTGAGTTCGATTCGGGTGCGGCTGCGGAAACGGATGGCGGCGCCGTTGACGACCATCATGTCGCCTTGACGCAACTCGAGAACGAGGTTGGACATGCCCGATCCTTTCTGGATGACGCTTCGCGGCGGTTTTGCCGGCGAGATCCAGGGTGGGCGAAGAAAGTTAAGAAAGGCCTTCTTTTTTGAAAAAAAGAAGCAAAAAACTTCGTTTCCTTGGGCGCGCCGTGCGGGAGAGTCCCCGACAGCGCTTGCAAAAATCGTTTGTTTCTTTTCTTCTTAGAAAGAAGGCTTTCCTTGTTTAAAGGTATTTCGCCAAGCTCAAAGACTGCAGCTCGGAGATAATCTTGTAGGAAGCCTGCAGCTGGTTCTCCGCGTTGGACAACTGCGTTGCCACCGTGGCGGTATCTGCATTCTGCAGGTTGCCCACCTGTGTGGTCAGCGCGGTCGCCGTAGACGTAAGGTCCGTCTGCGCCTGGGTGATCGTTTGCTGCCGTGTGCCGAGCGCGCCGATGTCGGTGTTCAGCGCCGTGTTGGCGTTGGTCAGCGTGGTTTGCGTGTTGCTCAGCAAAGTCTGCACCTTTGTGTCGGACGAGTCGGCGGTGCCCAGGGAGGCGACGGTGGCCAATGAAAGCAGGATGTCGCGCGTGTAGGAACCGGTGCTGGTGGTGCCGGTGCCGGCGGAGACGGCGTTGCTGTTCTGGTCGGCCAGCACGCTGGTCTGCACCGTCTGCCCGTCGCCAAGATCGGCCACCGCAGCCGCGTTGGACGCCTCCAGCGAGGCCGAAAACGGCGAGGTGGCGCCTGGGCCGGCCGCGCTCAGCACCTGGCTTTGCACGGTGGCCGCACCGCTGGTCTCGAGGCTCGCCACCGCGGTCTGGATGGCGGTGGCGAACGCCGACTGACTGATGTTGTCCGGATCCGGGATCGGCGGGGTCGTGCTGTCCTGGCCGGCGAAGACGTAGACGTCGCCGACCTTGGTGTTAAGCAGGTTGGCCACTTGCTGCAGCGCGGACTGCGCGCTGGCCGCCAGCGTCGGCAGCCCGGCGGCCGTGGTGGCGGACGGCGAGAGCAGCTGGCTGGCGAAGCTGGAGGCCAGCGTCTGTATCTGCCCCAGCGCGGTCTGCGCCACCTGGCTGGTGGTGGCCGCCTGCGTTGCGTTGGCCTGCGAGGCGGTGTTCAGCGCCAGCTGGTCGGACAGGTCCAGCGCCGCGCCGGCCGAAGCACCAAGCCCCGCGTAGTCCGAGGACAGCAGGCCGGTGGAGCCCTCCGCCGACAGCGTGGAGATCGACTGGCTGGTGAGGCTGGTGTTGTAGAGTACCGTGCTGAGGGTGCCTATGTCGGTGGCAGACGAGATCGTGCTCATGACGTGACAGCGTCCAGGACGTCGGTGAATAAACTCTCAATCGCGGTGATGATCTTGGCGTTGGCGCCGTAGGCGTTCTGCAGCACCACCAGTTGGCCGAGCTCGGTGTCGACGTCCACGCCGGTGGCCCCGGTCAGCTTGGTCTGCAGCGAGGAGGCTACCGCGGTCGAGTCGCTAGCCTGGCTGGTCGCCTGGGCGCTGTCGTTGGCCTGCGATGCGGTCAGCGCGTTGGCGGCGTCCAGCAGCGTGGTTTGCGCTGTGGTGCCTGATTGCAGCGTGCCGGTAGGGCCGAGCCCGGTGGTTGCCACGATGGCCTGCGGCACCCCGTCCTGCGCGTCAGCACCCAGTGCGTAGGTGACCACGCGGTTGATCAGGGTGGTGAAGCCGGAAAGCCCGGTGGTGTTGGGGGTGAACGCGCTGGCCCCGGTGGCAGAGCCGGCCACCGCCTGAGTGCCGTCGCGCACCAGAGAGGGCGTGGCAGTCACCGCGGGGTTCACCTCGATGGTGTCGGCGTAGCCGACGTAGCCGCTCTGCGCCGCCGGCCCGGTGCTGACCGGCACCGTGCCGGATGCGTTGCTGAACAGGGAGAGCCCCTGATCCGCGAAGCGCGAGGACAGGTTTTGCGCGAACTCGTCGAGCGAGCCCTGGTAGGTGGGCAGCGTCTGGTCGCGCAACGTGATGTTGGCGCCGATCGAGCCGCCGGTGAGTTGCGCGGTGACGTCGGTGCCGCCGAGCAGCACGCCCGGTATGCCGCCGCCGGGGTAGTAGGCAGTGGGCCCGGTTGTGGCCGGCTGCACGGACAGCGTCTGCGAGCCGTCCGTCGGCAGCTGCGCGCCGCCCGCCGTCAGCACCGTGACACTGCCGTTCTGCTGCGTCACGAAACGCGCGTCCACCAGCTGCGAAATGCTGTTCTCCGCCTGCGCGCGCTGGTTCACCAGGTCGGCGGTGCTCAATCCCTGCGCCTGCAGGCTGACGATCTGTTTGTTCAGCCCGCCGATCGTGGACAGCGCGGTGTTGAGCTGGGCCACGCCGGAGACCACGCCGTCCTCCGCACTCTGCCGGGCGGTGCCGTAGGCGCTGGCCAGCGTGTTGATGCCGGTGGCAAGCGTGCTGGCCGCCGCCACAACGGCCCCCTGCTGCGTGGCGTCTGAGGGGTCGCCCTCCAGCGTGCTGAAGGCGGACTGCACGGCGGAGAGCTGGCTGCCCAGGTCGGTGCCGCCGCCGACGGTGCCCAGCACCGGGTCGAGTGCAGCGAGCGCGGTGCTTGTGGTAGTCGCCGCCGTGGTCTCCGAAGTCTGCGCCGAGACCTGGTTCTGCAGCCCCGGGTCGCTCGCCGGCACGGTGACGCCGGAAGCCACGCCGAAACCCTGCCCGCCGGCCGACAGGCTGGTCTGCGTTGCCGTCTCCAGCGCGTACTGCGGCGTGGACGCGTTGGCGATGTTCTGCGAGATCACCGACAGCCCGTAAGACACGTTGGCCAGCGCGCCGCTGGAGATGCCCAGCGCTCCGTTCAGGCTCATCGCACGCTCCTGCTTGGCTCAGGGAGGTTCGCGCCGGCTCGCATCATTGCTTCATGCTGAGCGTGGTGGACAGCATCTCGTTGTCCGTGGTGACCACCTTGGCGTTCGCGCCGTAGGCCTGCTGGGCGACGATCAGCGAGGAGAGCTGTGCGGCAAGGTCGACGTTGGACGATTCCGTCGAGCCCACCACCAGGTTGCCGGCGCCGTTGGAGTTCACCGTCTGCACCGACGCCGTGCCCGATGCCTGAGTCGCGGTGAACGCCTGGCCGTTCTGCCGTTGCAACGCGTTGGCGTCTGCGAAGGTGACGAGCGGCACCTGCGCGATCGTTACTGAAAGACCGTTGCTGTAGTTGGCCACGATGTTGCCGTTGTTGTTGGCGGTAAGGTCGGTGAAACTGCCCGCTGCCGACCCGTTCTGGGTGGCGCTCGTCACCTGATAGTCGGTGCCGGAGAACTGCGTGACACCGGTGGACTGGCCGTAGGCGCCGAGGTCGAGCGTGATCGGCTGCGTGCCGCTGCCGAAATTAGGCGAGATCTGCACTGTCCCTTCCGTCGCCGAACCGGTCACCGCGAGTTGTCCCGTCCCGCCGCTCAGCGAAGCCAGCGTGCCGTTGGCGTTGAACGTCGCGTTCACCGTGCCGATGGCGGTGCTGCCGCCGGCAGTGTTGTCCGGCGAGGACAGCGTCAGTGTCCAGTTGTTGGTGGAGTTCTGCTTCCAGCTCGTTTCCAGCTCGTGCGAGTTGCCGGCGCTGTCGTAGACCGCCGTCTCCGAGGAGAGATTGCTGCTGGCCGTGGGCGAGGCCGGCACGTTGGCGACCAGCGCCACGCTGGAGGTGGCCACCGGCGGGTACTGCGTCTGGGTCACCTGGATCGGCACCAGCTGGCTGGTGTTGGCGACGTTGGTTGTCGGGTTGACCGGGTAGCCGTTGAGGAACTCGCCGGCGCTGTTGACCAGGTAGCCGTCGTTGTCCGGCGTGAAGTCGCCGGTGCGGGTGTAGTAGCTCTGGCTGGAGAAGGTCGGCGCGTCGGTGGCGGTGGTGCCGGCCTGTTCCGACACGGAGAAGAAACCCTGGCCGCTGATCGCCATCGCCAGCGGGTCGGAGCTCTGCTGCACGGTGCCCTGCAGCTCGTTCTCGTAGCCCGGCGTGGTGGCGACGCTGCCTGAATCGTTTACCACCGCGGTGCTGTTTGTCAGGTAGTCGATGAAGTTGGTGTTCACCGACTTGTAGCCGATGGTCTGGCTGTTGGCGAGGTTGTCGCTGATGTTGCTGACCGCGGCGGACTGCGCGTTCAGGCCGCTTACCGCAGTGTCTAACGAGCCTAGCAGTGACATGGGACGGAGCTCCGGTGAGAAATCGTTTCAGCCTGGCTCAGCAGGAAGCGTGCCAGGCGAAACAAGGGAAGCAGCCGGATCTTTTCTGGCAGACTGCACCGAGAGATTTTTGTTTGCGGTGCCGCCCGGCAGTTTTTGCCCGGCTTATTCTGCTGCCCGCCGGCGCTGCACGTTGGGAGGCAAGGCAAGCGGTGCTTTTTTGAAAAAAAGAACCAAAATACTTTTGTTCCTTGAGAACACGCTGAAGGAAGTTCCGCGACAGCAGGACCAAACGTTTTTTGCTGCTTGTTTTCAAAAAAGCATGCCTTGCTGTCTGCTTCTGAGCAGCCGCTGGTATCAGGTCGGACCATGTTGGCCCGTGCTTTGCAAACCTGGCAGAGAACGCCGTCCGTGCGGCGCAATCCGGGATGCTGAACGTGCTGATCGAGGCCACGACACAAGCCGCACCTGCAAAGCCTGCAATCGTTGCAGGTGCAGGCGTGTCGGCGAACGGGTTTGCCGCATTGCTGGCAGCGATGCCCGGCCGGACCGGCTCGCAGAACGCCACCGCCGCTCCAGCCGCTCCGTTGCAGGACGCCACGGCGGACGATCCCGAAAACGCCGCGGCGCCGGCAACATCGACCCCGGCGCGCCACGCGCTCACCGAGCCGCACAGCCATCCTGCCACCGCGCACAAACCCGCCGCGCACGCGGACCCGTCTGCCGGCGCTGCCCGCGCCGACGCCCAGCCGGCGGCCCAGCCCGCCGCACCGGACGCCAGGGCCACCACCGGGGCGAAAGCCGGCGGCGCCGAACCGGAGGCAGCCAATGCCGCCTCCCGCCCGCGGGGCACGCAGGACCGCGATCAGACAGCGGCGGACCTGGCGCTTGCCGCTTCGTCCAACGGTCCCGTTACCGACGGCACGCCTGGCTCGGCCACGCAGGCGTCCGGCGCGGCCGCGCCGGACGCACGCCCGGCCGACTCCCGCACCGGCCCGGATGCCGCCGCCGGGCCGCAACCCGCCGGCCAGAAAGCGGCCAAGGCGGCGCCCGCCCACGCAGCGTCCAGCTTCGCCGGCGCGCTGGACGCTGCGGGCACTGCCGCCCAGCAAGGCGCACCGGACGCCACGGTGGGCGTGGCCGTCACGCTGCTCTCCCACCCGCCCGACCAGCCGGCCGCGTCGGCTCAGCCGGCGGCGTCTGCATCACCTGCCCAGCCCGCCACGCCGGATCCTGCGGTGCAACTGGCGCAGCAGCCGGCAGC
The DNA here is from genome assembly GCA_964242115.1 of uncultured Acetobacteraceae bacterium. Classification (GTDB taxonomy): domain Bacteria; phylum Pseudomonadota; class Alphaproteobacteria; order Acetobacterales; family Acetobacteraceae; genus BOG-908. Next base: position 48,781 of record CAXSZX010000016.1, read on the forward strand.
CCAGCTCGGCCAGGCGGTGGCGGCGCTGCACGTGGGGGCGGACGGCAGCAGCAAGCTCACCATCCGCCTGGACCCCGCCGAGCTCGGCCAGGTGCAGGTCCACATCATCCGCGCCCAGGACGGCACCTCCAGCGTCAGCATCGCCGTCGAGCGGGCCGCGACCCTGCATACGTTGCAGAACGACCTCACCCACCTGCATCTGGCGCTGGACCGCGCCGGACTGTCGGACCAGCGCAGCGTCTCGTTGCATCTGGCACCCCGCCAGGAATTCTCCGATGCCGGGCAGTCGGGCACCCAGTCCAGCCCGCAGGGCGGCTTCCAGCAGGGCTCGCAGCAAAGCGGCCGGCATGGCTACCCGGCGGCCACCGCCGGCACCGCCAGCACCTCCAATGCGGGGCAGCCGTCCGAAGCGCTGTCCATGCTGGGTGCGTCCTCGCAACTCGCCGATTCCGGCGCGCGCACCCTATCGCGCACCGCCGTCAACATCACCGCCTGACCAGGCACCTCGAAGGACCCGACCGCCATGTCCATAAGCTCGCTGAACCCGCTGACCTCCGCCGCCGAACAGGCCGCTTCCGTCGCGTCCACCTCCACGTCCGGCACCAGCACCAGCACCAGCTCGGCCGCCAGCTCCACCGGCACCAACGCGCTGCAGTCGCTCGGCGACAACTTCAACCAGTTCCTCACCCTGCTGACCACGCAGCTGCAGAACCAGGACCCAACCTCGCCGGTGGACAGCGACCAGTTCACCCAGGAGCTGGTGCAGTTCACCGGCGTGCAGCAATCGGTGGCCACCAACACCAACCTGACGCAACTGATCTCGCTGCAGCAGGGCTCCCAGGTGCTGCAATCGGCCAACGTTGTCGGCCACCAGGCCACCGTCACCTCCAGCCAGCTCGCTTTGCAGAACGGCACCGGCGAGGTCACCTTCAGCACGCCAACCGCCGAGCCGATCCAGATCGCCATCGCCAACAGCGCCGGCCAGACGGTGCGCGACGTCAACATTACGTCGCAGGCCGGCACCAACACCTGGACGTGGAACGGTCGCGACAACAACGGCAACCAGCTCGCCAACGGCGCCTACGGCGTGGCGCTGGAGACCGGCACGACTGCCACCAACGCCAGCGCGGTGCCGTTCAGCGTGGTGGGCACGGCGACGGGGTTGACCAACGGCACGAGCGGGCTGCAGCTGCAGATGGGGGCGGTGTCGGTCGGGTTGTCGAGCGTGCAGTCGATCACGTCGTCGCAGTAAGCAAGCGCTTCTTTTTCGAGAAAAAGAAGCAAAGCTTTTGCTTCCGCTGTCGCGGTTTTGTCCGGCGAGCGCGCGACAGCGGTCGCAAAAGTTTTTGGTTCTTTTTTCGAAAAAGAACTGCTTCCTTGCTTCTCTGCAACGTTAACCTTCTTTCAACCCGCGTGCGACACTGTGCCCACATGCGCACTCGCAAGCGTCCCACATGAAACCGCTTCTGGACGGCCTGCGCGCCCTGGGCCCCGCGCGACTGATGGCGCTGGCCGCGGTGGGCGTCGGCATGCTGGTCATGCTGGGCCTGCTGGCGTTGCGCGGCGGCACCCCGCCCGCCCAGGCGCTGCTCTACGCCGACCTCGACCTGCACGAGGCGTCGCAGATGACCGAGGCGCTGGACCGCGCCCACATCACCCACCAGGATTCCGCCGCCGGCGATCGCATCATGGTCTCGCAGGCCGACGTGGCGCGCGCGCGCCTGCTGCTCGCCAAGGACGGCCTGCCCTCCGGTGGCTCGATCGGCTACGAGATCTTCGACCGCGGCGACGCGATGACGTCCAGCCAGTTCCAGCAGGACATCAACGAGACGCGCGCACTGGAAGGCGAGCTCGCCCGCTCGATCCGCATGCTGCAGGGCGTACGCAACGCCCGCCTTCACCTCGTGCTGCCCAAGCGCCAGCCCTTCTCGCGCGACGTGCAGGCCGCCCAGGCCAGCGTGGTGCTGACCATGGCGGGTGCGGCGCGCCTGGACCCGCAGGGCGTCCAGGCAGTGCTGAACCTGGTGGCAGCCGCGGTGCCGGGCCTCAAGCCGCAGGGCATCGCCATCATCGACAGCCACGGCAACCTGCTCGCCCGCGCCGGCCAGCCCACCAGCGATGAGGCGGTGACGCAGACCGCCGAGGAGCTGCGCCACGCCACCGAACTGCGCCTCTCCCGCGCGGTGGAAGAGATGCTGGAGCCGAGCTTAGGCGCCGGCCGCGTGCGTGCCGAAGCCGCCGTGGAGATGAATTTCGACCACGTCAACGAGACCAACGAGAGCTACAACCCCGACCAGCAGGTGGTGCGCAGCACGCAGACCAGCACGGAGAAGAACAACAGCACGGAGGCCGACAAGGCCACCTCGGTGCAGAATAACCTGCCCAACGCCGACGCCGGCCAGGCGCAGAGCGGCAGCGCCGAACAGAAGCAGGAAGAGACCACCAACTACGAGATCGGCAAGACGGTGCGCACGCTGGTGCACGAACAGCCGCAGATCGCGCGGATCTCGCTGGCGGTGATGGTGGACGGCCAGGCGCATGCCGGACGCGACGGCAAACCCGTCTGGGGCGAGCGCAGCCCCGACGAGATCGCCCGCATCCAGCGCCTGGTGCAAAGTGCCATCGGCTACAACGAGAAGCGCGGCGACAAGGTCGAGATCGTGTCGATGCCGTTCGCCGCACCCGACGACGCCGGCGCGGCCGCCGCACCCGGCCTGCTCGGCCTGGGCCTGGAGAAAGCCGACCTGCTGGGCCTGGGGCAATCCGCCGTGCTTGCCGTGGTGGTGTTGCTGGCGCTGATCTTCGTGCTGCGGCCGATGGCGATCCGGCTGTCCGCGATCAGCCCGCAGGGCATCATCGGCGCCGGCGACGCGCTGCTCGCCGGTCCTGCCGGCAGCTACTTCGCGGCCGCTGCGTCAGGAGGGAGCACCGCCTTGGCCATGCCCAACCAGACCGCCATGATCGCCGACGAGAGCATGGTCAACATGAGCAACGTCGAAGGCCAGCTCAAGGCCTCTTCGATACGTAAGCTTGCCGAGATGGTGGAGCGGCATCCTGAGGAGAGCCTCACCATCATGCGCGGCTGGATGACGCAGGAGCAAGGCTGATGGCGCGTGCTGCAGAACGGTCGGACCTGACCGGCCCACAAAAAGCCGCCGTGCTGATGCTGGCGATGGGCGAGGAACAGTGTTCGCGCCTGTTCAACCTGATGCACGAGGACGAGATCAAGGAAGTCTCGAGTGCCATGGCGCAGCTCGGCAATGTTCGCGCCGACATGGTGGAGTCGCTATGTCAGCAGTTCGCCGAGAACATGGGTGCTGCCGGCTCGCTGGTCGGCAATTTCGAGAGCACCGAGCGCCTGCTGCAGAGGTCCCTGCCACGCGAGCGCGTGGGCCAGATCATGGACGAGATACGCGGTCCGGCAGGCCGCACGATGTGGGACAAGCTCGGCAACGTCAACGAGGCGGTGCTGGCCAACTACCTGAAGAACGAGTACCCGCAGACCGTTGCCGTCGTGCTCAGCAAGGTGCGCCCCGACCACGCCGCGCGCGTGCTCAGCCTGCTGCCCGAAAGCTTTGCCATGGAAGTGGTGATGCGCATGCTACGCATGGAGAGCATCCAGCGCGACGTGCTCGACGGCGTGGAGCGCACGCTGCGCGCCGAGTTCATGTCCAACCTGGCACGCAGCACGCGGCGCGACGCGCATGAGATGATGGCCGACATCTTCAACAACCTCGATCGCCAGGCCGAGACGCGCTTCCTCGCAGCGCTCGAGGAGCGTAACCGCGAAGCCGCCGAGCGGATCAAGGCGCTGATGTTCACCTTCGACGATCTGAGCCGCCTCACCGCGCCGTCGGTGCAGGTGCTGCTCCGCTCGGTGGACAAGGAGAAGCTGCCGCTGGCGCTCAAGGGCGCCTCGGAAAAGCTGCGCGAGCTGTTCTTCAAGTGCATGTCCGAACGCGCCGGCAAGATGTTGCAGGAAGACATCGACGCCTTGGGCCCGGTCAAGCTGCGCGACGTGGACGAAGCCCAGGCCGTCATCGTGCTCGCCGCCAAGGAGCTCGCCCAGACCGGCGAGCTCGACATCGGCGGCGGCAAGGACGACGAGATGGTGTACTGATGGACGGGTCCAACGCCGCCATCCTGTTCGACACGCTGCCGGGTTCTCGCCGCGGCGCGCCGATGACTGCCGGCATCCTCTACATCGAGGATTTCGACGCCGAACCGGACGTGTTCGAAACCGCCGCCGCCGAGCCCACCCCGGCGCCAGATCCCGTCTTCACGGCCGCTGAGCTGGAGGCAGCCCGCGAGGCCGGCCGCCAGGAAGGTTTCCAGGCGTCGCTGGCCGACGCGACCCTGCTGCAGGCGCAGTTGCAATCGGCCGCGCTGCAATCGCTGGCCGACGGCATCGCCGCCGCGCGCACCAGCCTCGACAGCGTGGCCGACGCGCACGCGGCCGACCTCGCGCGCACGCTGCTCGGCGTGCTGCGCGCAGCCGTGCCGGCAACAATGCGCGTCCACGCCGCGGCCGAGGTCGGCGCCGTCCTGCAGGCCCTGGCACCCGGCCTGCGCGCCGAACCCGAGTTGCGGGTGCGCACGCACCCGGACCATGCCGACACGCTGCGCGAAGCGCTGGTGGCACTGACCGCGGAGGATTCCTGCGTCCTCTCCGTCACCACCGATGCAAACCTTGCCCCTGGCGACGTGAAGATCGCTTGGCAGGACGGCTACGCGCGCCGCGACACCGCAGCGATTTGGACGCAGGTCCAGGCCGCCCTCGCCCCCCTGAACCTGCCCACGTTGAAGGAGCTCTGCCATGGCGTCGGATGCTGATTTTTCGGAGCTCTCCAATCCTTACGCACCGGGCGAGGCGCCGGCCCGCAACGCGCGCGACCTAGAAGCCGTCTACGATATCCCGGTCACCGTCAGCGCGGTGCTCGGCCGCACGACTATGCAGGTGAGCCAGTTGCTGAAACTCGGCCGCGGTGCCGTGGTCGAGCTGGACCGCAAGCTGGGCGAGGCGATCGACGTCTACGTCAACAACCGCCTGGTCGCGCGCGGCGAGGTGGTGATGGTCGACGACAATCGCCTCGGCATCACGATGACCGAGATCGTCAAAGCCGACCGTGGCGGCTGAGGTGTTGCGATGCGCGTCCTGATCGTAGGCTCCCTGTCCGGCGAGCTCGGCCGCGCTGCTGGTCTCGCCGCAGCGCGCGGTGCGCGCGTGGCGCAGGCCGACACGGTGGCTGCCGCACTGGCGCAGCTGCGTGCTGACGCCGCGCAGGACCTCGTGGTGTGCGACGTGGATTGCGGCATCGCGGCGCTCACCCGCGCACTGGCCGTCGAACGCATCGCCATCTCCGTCGTCGCCTGCAGCGTCTCGGGCCGGCCCGATATCGCCGCGCAGTCCATCCGCGACGGTGCGCGCGAGTTCATGCCGCTGCCGCCCGACCCGGACCTGATCGCCGCTATCCTGCTGGCCGCCTCCGGCGCGCCGCACGCGCCCATCGTGCGCGACCCCAACATGCTGGCCACCATGCGCCGCGCCGAACAGGTGGCGAAGTCCGACGCATCGGTGCTGATCACCGGCGAGTCCGGCACCGGCAAGGAGGTGCTCGCCCGCCACGTGCACGCTCAATCCCGCCGTTCCGCCGGCGCGTTCGTGGCGCTGAACTGCGCCGCAATTCCCGAGCAGTTGCTGGAAAGCGAGCTGTTCGGCCACGAAAAGGGCGCGTTCTCCGGAGCCGCCGCCCGCCGCATCGGCAAGTTCGAGGCGGCGCACGGCGGCACGCTGCTGCTCGACGAGATCAGTGAGATGGACGTGCGCCTGCAGGCCAAGCTGCTGCGCGCCATCCAGGAGCGTGAGATCGACCGTCTCGGCGGCGCCGCACCCGTCCGGGTGGACGTGCGCATCCTGGCCACCAGCAACCGCGACCTCCGCGCCGAGATCGACGGGCGCCGCTTCCGCGAGGACCTCTACTTCCGCCTTAACGTGGTCAGCCTGCGCCTGCCGCCGCTGCGCGAACGCCCGGCCGATATCCCGGCACTCGCCGCCCACTACGCGCGCCATTACGCCGAGGTGAACGGCCTGCCCGTCCGCCCGCTCTCTCACGCTGCCCACGCCCGCCTGGCCGCCAACCCCTGGCGTGGCAACGTGCGCGAGCTGGAGAACACCATGCACCGCGCGGTGCTGCTGGCCGAGGGCGAGGAGATCGGTCCCGACGCGGTCGACGGCCCCACCGAAGCCGCGCCCGCCATCGCCGCCACCTCGGCAGGCAGCTTCGTCGCTCGACGCATGGAGGACGTCGAGCGCGACGCCATCCTGCGCACGCTGTCGCACACGCTGGGCAACCGCACCCACGCCGCCACCATCCTGGGCATCTCCATCCGCGCGCTGCGCAACAAATTGCGCGACTACATCGACGCCGGCATCGCCGTGCCGCCGCCACAATCGCCGCACGCTGCCTGCGACGAGCTGGCCGCCTGATGGCGCAAGCTTTACCCTGGCCAGCCTCGGCGCACGGACCAAGCGCTTCAGCCCGGGCACCGACGTGGGCTTGGCGCTGGCCGTCTTCTGCCTGCTCTCGCTGCTCGTGCTGCCGTTGCCCACCATGCTGCTCGACCTCGGCCTTGCCATTTCGATCACCGCCTCGGTGCTGGTGCTGATGGTCTCGCTGTTCCTCGAGCGCCCGCTGGACTTCACCAGCTTCCCGCAGCTCCTGTTGCTGACCACGCTGCTGCGGCTCTCGCTCAACGTGGCCACCACGCGGCTGATCCTCAGCCACGGCAACGAGGGTCCGACCGCCGCCGGCCACGTGGTCGCCGCCTTCGGCGGGTTCCTGATGGGCGGCGACGTAGTGATCGGCCTGATCCTGTTCGCCATCCTGCTGGTGGTGAACTTCATGGTCATCACCAAGGGTTCCGGCCGCATCGCCGAGGTGGCCGCGCGTTTCAGCCTGGACTCCATGCCCGGCAAGCAGATGGCGATCGACGCGGACATGAACGCCGGCGTGATCAACGAGAAGACCGCGCGCCGCCGTCGCCGCGAGCTGGAGGAGGAGAGCGGCTTCTACGGCGCGATGGACGGTGCGGCGAAGTTCGTCCGCGGCGACGCCATCGCCGGCCTGCTGATCACGTCCATCAACATCGTGGGCGGCCTGGCGATCGGCCTGATCCGCCACTCCATGGCGTTCAGCGACGCGGCCAACACCTACACCACGCTCACCGTCGGAGACGGGCTGGTCACACAAATCCCCGCGCTGCTGGTCTCGATCGCATCGGGCATCGTGGTCACCAAGGGTGGTGTGACCGGCCGCGCGGACATGGCGCTGGTGGCGCAACTGGCCGGCGGCTACAAGCCGATGGCGCTGGCCAGCGGGGCCGCCGTGCTGATGGCCACCATGCCCGGCCTGCCGGCGCTGCCGTTCCTCGCACTGGCCGGCCTGGCCGGCGGCGGTGCCTGGCTGCGCTACAAGCACCCGGTGGCCGCCCCCGAGCCGGACGTGATCGCGCCGCCGCCGGCGCCGGCGGAATCGCCGGTGGCAGAGGCCATGCGCATCGACATGATCCGCGTCGAGCTCGGCTACGGCCTGCTGCCGATGGCCGGTGGCGACTCGCCCAAGCTTACCGACCAGATACGCGCGCTGCGCCGCTCCATCGCCGCCGAGTTCGGCTTCGTGCTGCCCGCCGTCCGTATCCAAGACAACCTCCAGCTCGGCGCCGACGCCTACCTGGTCAAGATCAAGGAGATCGAGGCGGGCCACGGCGAGCTGCGCCCGCTCTGCCTGCTGGCGATGGACCCCAAGGGCGGGGTGCCGCCCATGCAGGGCGAACGCACGACCGAGCCCGCCTTCGGCTTACCGGCCCTGTGGATCGACTCTTCGCAGCGCGAGGAAGCCCTGGTCCGCGGCTGCACGGTCGTCGATCCGCCCAGCGTGCTGGCGACGCACCTGACCGAACTCGTCCGCGACGTGATGGCCGAGCTGCTGTCCTACGCCGAGACGCAGAAGTTGCTCGACGAGCTGCCGCGCGAGCAGCAGAAGCTGGTCTCCGACCTGGTGCCAGGCGCGATCTCGGTGGGCGGGGTGCAGCGCGTGCTGCAGGCGCTGCTGGCCGAACGCATTTCCATCCGCGACCTGCCCACTATCCTCGAAGGCATTCACGAGGCCTGCACCGGTAACGCGCGCGCCATCGGCACCATCGTCGCCGTCGTGCGCGCCCGCCTGGCCCGCCAGATCAGCGACAGCCACGCCGGCGCAAACGGCGCCATTCCGCTGATTAGCCTCTCGCCGGAATGGGAGATGGCGTTTGCCGAAAGCCTCGCCGGACCGCCGGACGATCGTCAGCTGGCCATGGCGCCCAGCAGGCTCAACGAGTTCATGCGCCGCTTCCGCGAGCAGTTCGACGCGCATGGCGCCGAGCAGCCGGTGCTGCTGACCAGCCCTGGCATACGCGTGCCGGTGCGCAGCATCGTCGAGCGGCTGCGGCCGTCAACGCCCGTGCTCTCGCAGACGGAGATTTCCCCGCGGGCCAGGATCAGGAGTCTCGGCGTCATCTAGGCAACGACCCAAGGCCTGCTTCGGTCAGAAAAGCACGAAGCCGCTGTCAGCTCTGTCGCTCACACAACCGCGGACGAGTGCTCCGCAGACAGGGGCTTCGGCTGATTTTCAAAACCTGCTTGCTTAACCTGCCAGCAACTTGTTTGTCACGATGCGCAGAAGTGTCGTCTCACGAAACGGCTTGTCGCAGACGGTCCAGCTGTTGCCGTGCTCGCGGACTGCGTCCCGGCCATAGCCTGTCAGCAGGACGAACGGTATGTTACGCGCTACCAGTATGTCGATCACGGGGTATATGCGCTCGCCACGCAGGTTCACGTCGAGCACTGCGATGGAGAACAGCTCGTCGTGCGCGGCCTGGAGAGCGTCCGACAAGGTCGAGAGCGGCCCGATGACGTCGCAGCCTTGCAAGTTGAAGATGTGCTCGAGTTCCATTGCGATGCAATGATCGTCTTCGACCAGCATCACCCGGCGGCCGCATAGCGCGACACTGTCTGTCGCTCGTGACAGATGCACCGGTTGAGCTCTCGCCGACGCGCCTGTCTCGGCCATTGCATCACTCCCTCTGAAACCTCCTTACCGCCTCCAAAGCGCTCCGCGTAAGTCACGAACGCGTTTGCAGACGAGATGTCGGTGTCGTGCCAAGCGTTTCTGCGTGGCGACTTGGTCGGACTTGCCTGACAAAAACCGAGTCCGTTGGTGGTGCTCTGACTGAGGGGCGTGTCAGGCCCATCGGTCGAGCCGTGAAGCTCTAGATGCTCGGCGGCGCCGCAAGCTATTCTCATCCCAACCGAACTCGCATCTGGTGCCCACGCAAATCCTGCAGACTGGCGGGCATCGTTTTACGGTCAGGCCGAGGCTGATCAACGCACAGCGAGAGACGCAACGAGCAAGCATAGAGATGATCGGGACGACAGGAGAGCAGCGCTACCTACTTCGCTACACGAGAGGAGTGCTACCTAAGTCCATAGTGTCAGCAAGCGTCTTGGGGGCGAGATGTCCGCTCGGCATCAGGTCCGTCGTGACGACGAGCGCCGCCAGAGCTGAGGCTCATGCCGCAGCAAGCAAGGCAGCAACTAGGGTATTTGCGACGAGACCGAGCGGTTAAGCAGGTGGTCAAAGGCGAGCGGACGTTTGTCTCACGCGCGAGTTATGCTGGGTGACACCCAGTCTACGCGAACGAGCACACCTGGTTTCGGCGAGCGTCCGGTGCCGGCTGGATCCAATCGCCACGACCGTGTGTGGCAAATGAAAACGTCTCGAGCAGGCGGCCATCTTTACGCAGCAGCCACATCCTGCGAGCCATCCTGCTTGCGTGTAGTCCGATATCCGGCGCTATCTCGCTCGGCACTACCAGTCCACGACCTGCGCCAGCGGCGCGAAGAGTCAGCATCAACCCATCAAAGAGCAGTGTAGTCTGAAAACTATCCCTGTTTCCAGCTACACGCCTGTAGAATACCCCGCGACAGCCGCATGAAAAGCTTTCTGCTTCTTTTTCTCGAAAAGAAGGCCTTCCTTGCTTCCTTGTCGCCAGTTTTGCCCGTCAGCCGCCAACTCACCACGAGGCGCTGCAAAATCGACCAACCCATGGCGCCGGTCAGGAAAGGACGGTGCGCACCGTGCAAGCAACCCCTTCGGGCAGGAACTGCAACGTTGCGGACCCGCCAAGCCCGCCGGCCAGGCCCGACTCGATCAGCTTGGACCCGAACCCCCGATGGGCAGGCTCGTGCACCGCCGGTCCCCCTCGTTCCCGCCACACCAGCGTCAAGCCCGCAGGCGCAGCGCCGGCCGGAACCGTATCCATTGCCCAACCGAGCTCCACATGGCCTCCGGCCACCGACAGGGCGCCGTATTTCGTCGCGTTGGTGGCCAGCTCGTTGAGGATCAGGGCGAGCGACATCGCGGCTTCCGCGGGCAGCCAGACAGCAGGGCCGCCGAGCCGGAAGCGGCCAGGCGTGCCGTCGTCATGCGGCAGCAAGGCAGCAACGGCGGCCTCGCGCAGGTCCGATCCCGTCCAGTCCTGCCGGACCAGGATGTCGTTGGCACGGGCCAGCGCGGTAATCCGCAGATCCACCGCGGCTTGCGCGTCGGCCAGCGTCGCCGCGCCGCGCAGGGTCTGGCGCACGATCGCCTGCACCATGGAAAGCGTGTTCTTGATGCGGTGCTGAAGCTCGCCGCCGAGCAGCTTGGCACGCTCCTCCGCCCGCCGCCGCGCAGTGACGTCCATCGCCGTGCCGACCACCCGCACGGGCCTGCCGTTCTCGAAATGCGTCCTGCCGGTGACGGAAACCCAGCGTTCCGCGCCGTCGCGAAGCCCGATCGAGCGGTATTCCGTCTGGTAGGTGCCGGGCCCGGACGGGTCGAGCGCGGTCTTGGCGACGGCGACCACCCTGTCACGGTCGTCGGGATGTATGCTGGCCAGGTAAGTGTCCCAGTCGGCCTCCGACTCCTCGGCCAGCCCGGCCAGCGCCTTGACGCGGCTGTCCCAGTGCACCGCCGCGGTAGGCAGGTCGAACGCCCAGGTGCCAATGTCGGCGGCTTCGACCGCCTGGCGCCGCCGCTCCTCCGTGTCGCGCAGCAGGTTCTCCGCCCGGCGCTGGTCGGTGACGTCGCGGGCGATGGCCACCAGCGCCTCCGGCCGGCCATCGGCACCGGCGAGCGGCGAGACGAGCACGTCCCACCATTTCGGCGCGCCTTTGTGGGTGGGGCAGAAGCCCTGGAACCTGCCGATGCCGCCTTCCCGGGCGGTGTCCACGGCGGCGCGGGCGGCGGCGGCGTCCTGCCCGTCCCACACCCGCAGCCAGGACAATCCCACGACGGCATCGACGTCGCAGATCTCCATCGCCTCGATGCCGCCGGGGCTGACGAACCTGGTGGTGCCGTCCAGGTCGAGAACCACGATGCAGTCGCGGCTGGACGCAAGGATGGCCGCGCTCAGGCCCCGCGCGTCACGCAGCGCGCGTTCCGCACCCGCCGCGTCAAGCTGGGCGGTGTTCAGACCCCGCGGCGAGCGAAGCGGGAGACGTTCCCGGGTCAAGACATCAGTCCTTGGCGCCTGCGACACCACGCATTCCAAACCATACCGATATCGTGAGAACCTACTTCAACTTTGAGTGAAGCCGAGGGTGAAAGGCAAGCGGTTCTTTTTTGAAAAAGAGAACCAAAAACCTTGTCTCCTGGGTAATCGTCCCCGCAACGTTCCGCGATGGCCGGACGAAAGCTTCTTGCTTCATTTTCTCGAAAAAGGAGGCCTTTGCTTTCTACTTCTAGTTCGTTTCAGTCAGGAAAGATCAGGGAAACCCCGGGTATCGGCTCTCTCGCCGCCGCTATCCGCTCTCGAGCACGCGCTTCCATCGAGCGACCGATGAACCGGCGGCGCAACGGCTTGAGCACCACCAGGGCCAGCACGGCTGCCAGGAGGTTTACCCCCGCAGCAAGGTAGAGCACGGCGAGCCAGCTTCCGGTCGAGGCACGCAGAAGGCTGCCGAGCGGCACCAGCAAGGCGGCCGTGCCCTTTGCAGTATAGAGCAGCCCGTAATTCGTGGCGGCGAACTTGCGGCCGAACGTGTCGCCGCAGGTGGCCGGGAACAGCGAGTAGATCTCGCCCCAGGCGAAGAACACCACGCCGGTCAGCACCACGAAGGCGACCGGGTCGGACGCCTCGCGCACCAGCACCAGGATGCCGATGCCCTCCAGCAAGAACGCCACGAACATGGTGTTCTCGCGTCCGATCTGGTCCGACACCCAGCCGAAGAACGGCCGCGTTATACCGTTCAGCACGCGGTCGATGGCGAGCGCGAAGGTGAGCGCGGGCATCGTGAGGAACAGCAGGGTCACCGGCGTGGTGGCCACGCCGAAATCGGTGGCGATGACAGAGAGCTGTGCCGTGGCCATCAGCCCGCCGGCGCCCACCAGCACGAACAGCAGGTACATCAGCCAGAACACCGGCTCGCGCGCCACCTGTGCCGGCGTGTAGTCGCGTGTGATGTCGTGCAGGCGCGACGGGCGCACCGCGGTCATGCCGCTTGACGAGAGCGTCTGCGAGCGCTCGCGGCCGGACCCCGAAGACGAGCGCTCGCCGCCGATCCCTGGCGGGGGCCGCAACAGCATCGCCGCGGCAGCCACGACCACGCCCTGTATCAGTCCGAACACCAGGAAGGTTTTCTGATAGCCGCTATGCGCGATCATGTTGGAGATCGGCACCAGCGTCACCGCGGAGCCGGCGCCGAAACCCGCCGCCGTCAGCCCGGCGGCCAGCCCGCGCTTGTCGGGGAACCACTTAATGGCGTTGCCCACTGTGGCGCCGTAGATGAACCCCGAGCCGATGCCGCCCAACGCAGCGGCCACGTAAAGCACGGCCAACGAAGCGGCGACGCTGTCCAGCACCCAGGCGGCGCCGATCAGCACGCCGCCGGCACACACCGTCAGCTTCGGCCCGATACGGTCGATGACGTAGCCTTCCAGCGGCAGCAGCCAGGTCTCGCACAGCACGAAGACAGTGAAGGCGAACTGGATGGCGGCGCGGTTCCAGCCGTGGGCGTGGCTGATCGGCAGCACGAACAGCGTCCAACCATACTGCAGGTTGGCGATCATCACCATGCAGAGAATGCCGACGGTGAGTTGGGCCCAGCGGGATTTCAGCATAAGCAAGCAGTTCTTTTTTGAAAAAAAGAACCAAACTTTTGGTTCTCGGGGCCCGCGATGTTGAAACGACTCGTTTCAGCTTGCCAGGGAAATGAAAGTTTTTTGCTGCTTTTTTTCAAAAAAGCAGTCCTTGCCTGCTTGCTGCCCGCTGCCGAACCAGCGCCAGCATAGCCCGGCTGATAGGCGCATCCACCTCCACCCAGCCGGCCATCTCCACCACCGCGCCCAGGATCGCCTCGATCTCCAATGGCCGGCCCATCTCCAGGTCCTGCAGCATGGACGTCTTGTGCCGGCCCACTTCGGCGGCACCCTCGATGCGCTTGTCCACATCGATGGCGAAGCGGATGCCCAGGCGTTCGGCCACTGCCTGACCTTCCAGCATCATCGCGCGCGCCACCGCGCGGCTGCCCGGGTCGGACGTGATCACGTCCAGCGTGGCGGTAGTCAGCGCGCTGATCGGGTTGAACGCCATGTTGCCCCACAGCTTCACCCACAGCTCGTCGCGGATGCGCGGCCGCACCGGCGCCTTTAGCCCCGCGGCGATGAGCAACGCGGACAGCGTGGCGGCGCGCTCGGAGCGGCTGCCGTCCGGCTCGCCCAGGCTGAAGCGGTCGCCGTAGCTGTGGTCGATCACGCCGGGTGCGGCAATGGTGGCGGCCGGGTAGACGATGCTGCCCAGGCACTGCGCCGGCGGCAGCGCGTCCCACAGCGCCCCGGCCGGGTCCACCGAGACGACGCGGCGGTCGCTGAACGGTGCCGGCAGGCCGTGGGTGTACCACCAAGGCACGCCATTGATGGCGGTGACGATGGTGGTGTGCGGCCCCACCAGCGGTGCCAGTTGCGGCAACGCCGGCTCCAGCGAGTGCGCCTTGAGCGTCAGCACCAGGTAGTCCTGCGGGCCGATCGCGTCGCCGTGCGGCACCGCGTTCGGGCGCGTCACGGTGCGCTGCCCGCCGGAGACCAGTGTCAGGCCGTCCTGCTGCACCGCGGCGAGGTGCGGGCCGCGGGCTACGATGGAGACGGGGGTGCCGGCTGCTTCGAGGCGTGCCGCCATAAGGCCGCCGATGGCGCCGGCGCCGAAGACGCAGATGCTGGGCATCAGGGCAAATCCTGACGCGAAGAAAGCGGTTCTTTTTTGAAAAAAAGAACCAAAAAACTTTTGACTCCGCTGTCGCGCGCTCGCCGGAGAGGATCGCGACAGCGGAGGCAAAAGCTTTTTGCTTTTTTTTCTCGAAAAAGCAGCGCTTGCCTTTGCTCTTGCATCAGGCGGTCAGCCCAAGCTTTGCCGCCAGGCCGATGCGCTGGATCTTGCCGGTGGCGCCCTTGGGGATGTCGTCCATCACCAGCACGCGGCGGGGTACCTTGAAGGCGGCCAGGTGGATGCCCGCGAACGCGCGTATCTCCGCCTCGGTGGCGGCCGCGCCGGGGTGCAGCACCACCACGGCGCCCACCTCCTCGCCCAGCTTGTCGTGCGGAATGCCGAAGGTGCAGGCCTGGGCGATGGAGGGATGGTCCAGCAGCACCACGTCGATCTCCAGCGGGCTGATCTTTTCGCCGCCGCGGTTGATCTGCTCCTTCAGCCGGCCGGTGAGGAACAGGTAGCCCTCTTCGTCCAGGCGCCCCTGGTCGCCGGTGCGGAACCAGCCCTCGGTAAAGGCCTTTTCGTTGGCTTGCGGGTTGTTGTCGTAGCCGGACGTCACGTTGGGGCCGCGGATCACCACCTCGCCGATGTCGCCTTGCGGCAGGATGGCGCCGGAATCGTCCATGATGGCGATCTCGGGTCCTGCGGCCACGCCCACGGCGCCAGGTTTGCGGGCGCGGGGCGGCAGCGGGTTGGCGGCCATCTGGTGGGCGGCTTCGGTCATGCCGTAGGCTTCGATGACCGGGGCGCCGAACACGTCCTCCAGCTCGGCCATCACCTGCGGCGGCAGCGAGGCGGACGAGGAGCGGATGAAGCGCAGCTTGGCGGCGCGTGCCTGGTCAGCGTGGGCGCGCATGCGCATCAGGATGGCCTGGTGCATGGTCGGCACTGCGGTGTACCAGGTCGGCTGCACGTCGGCGAGCAGCTCGGCGAACCTGAACGCGTTGAACCCGGGCGTGCAACACACCGCGGCACCGGCGGCCAGCGAGGCGGACACGGCGGCGATCAGCCCGTGGATGTGGAACAGCGGCATCACGTTGAGGCAGGTGTCCGCCGGCGTGAGCGCCAGCGAGCGCGCGATGTGGTGCGCCGAGGCAACCACGTTGGCGTTGGTCAGCGGCACGATCTTCGGCCGGGCCGTGGTGCCCGAGGTGTGCAGCACCAGCGCCGGGTCGTCCGGGCCAGCTTCACGCGCCGGCTTGGCGGTGCCGGAAGGTGGCGGGCCGTCCAGGGTGAACAGGCCGGCGGCGTCGCCCTCCGTGTGGACCAGGGTCAGCACCGGAATGCCCAGCCGCGCAGCGACTTCGGCCGCAGCCGGCGTGCCGCCAGGGGCCAGAATGATGGCGGCGGGTTTGAGGTCGGAGAGGTAGAACTCGAACTCGTCCGCCTTGTAGGCGGGGTTCAGCGGTGCGGCGCAGCAGGCGGCCGCGACGCTGAGGAACGCGGTGGCCATCTCCGGGCCGTTCGGCAGCACGATGGCCACGCGGTCGCCGGCGCCGATGCCGCGGTCGGCCAACGTGGTGGCCACCGAGGCGGCCAGCTTCGCAAGGCCAGGACCGTCCAGCCAGGGCCGGCCGGGGGCGCCGATAGCGCGCGGGCTGGCCAGGTCGGCAAGCAGGGCGGACAGGGTGGACTTCATGGCGGGCGGCTCCAGGCAGGCGGCTGGTTTTAGGGGAGGCGTGGGCGAAGGGCCAGAAAGCAAGCAGGGCTTTTTTGAAAAAAAGAACCAAAAACTTTTCTCTCCTGGAGGTGCGCCGTGGAGTGACGTGTCGTTTCAGCCGTCCGCGACAGCCGTAGCAAAAGCTTTTTTGCTTCTTTTTCTCGAAAAAGAAGGCCTTGCTTACTCCCCTCCGTACCGGTTCGTCAGCGTCCCGATCCCCTCGATGCTCACACTAACATCGGCACCCGGCCGCAGCGGCAGCACGCCGAGCGACGTGCCGCAGGCGATCAGGTCGCCGGGCAGCAGCGTCATCTCGCGCGACAGCAGGCTGACGATCCTGGCCGGCGGCAGGATCATGTCCGACACCGGATAGTTCTGCCGCTCGCGGCCGTTGAGCAAGGTGCGGACCGTAAGCGACGCGGGGTCGAGACCGGTGGCGATGGCAGGGCCCACAGGGCCGAACGTGTCGCAGCTTTTTGCCCGGGTCCATTGCGGAAAGGACGGGTCGTCGGTGAGCAGGTCCAGGGCGGTGACGTCGTTGACGCAGGTGTAGCCGAAGATCGCGCCGGCGGCCTCTGCCTCCGTAGCGCGGCTGCAACGTTGGCCGATGACGATGCCGAGCTCGCCTTCGTAGACCACCTTGCCCGCGTAGCCGGCGGGCGGGCGGATGACGCCGCCGGGTGCCAGGATGGCGCTGCTGGCTTTAAGGAAAAACAGCGGCGTCTGCGGGATGGCCTGGCCGAGCTTGGCGGCGAGCGCGTGGAAGTTGTTCCAAAGGGCTACGAATTTGCCGGGTTCGACCGGTGGCAGCAGCTCCAGCCTTGCCAGCGGCACAGCGTCGCCGGATGGTGCGCAGGCGCCGAACATGTCGCCGGCGTGGGGGGTTACGTGCTCGTCTTGCACGGTGCCGAAACCGCCGTTGAAACGTACCCAGTGGGCCATTGTTTGTCCTTTCGCGTGTCCCGGGTGAGAAGAAAGCAAGCAGTTCTTTTTTGAAAAAAGAACCAAGAAACTTTTGTCTTTTGCGGGCGTGCCGGGTTGGGGCGTGTTGTTTCAGCCGTCCGCGACAGCTCGCGCAAAGCTTTTTGCCTCTTTTTCTCGAAAAAGAAGGCTCTGCTTGCTCGCCTTTTGACTACCGGCTTATGCACACTTCGGAAAGAACGCACGATGAAGCTGCTGCGCTACCGCCATGACGATACAGCAAAACTCGGTGTGGTTTCGGGCGAAAGCATCGTGCATCTCGACGGTCTCGGGTTCGACAGCATGCTCAGCATCATCGAGGGCGGTGAGCAAGCGCTCGCGCTTGTCGCGGCGCACCTCGCGTCCGCAAGCCCCGATGCGGCGCTGTCAGACGTCAGGCTGCTCGCACCGCTGGAACGTCCGGGGAAGTACCTCGCGATCGGGATGAACTACGGCAAGCATCTGGAGGAAGCCGACAAGCTCGGCATCGCCCGCTCGGAGCACCAGGTGTGGTTCAACAAGCAGACGAGCTGCATCTCTGGGCCTTTCGACGACATCGATCCGGGTGTGACGGAGAAGCTCGACTACGAGGTCGAGCTCGGCGTCGTCATTGGCAAGCGGGCCAAGCATGTCAGTGCGCACGACGCGCCCGGGCACGTGTTCGGCTACCTGGTTGCCAACGATGTTTCTGCGCGTGACTGGCAGTTCCACTCGCCCACGTTCACGATGGGAAAGTCGTTCGACACGCATGGTCCGATCGGTCCATGGATCGTCACCGCGGACGAGATCGACGACCCACACGCGCTCGGGCTGCGCAGCTACGTCAACGGCGAGATGCGCCAGCAGAGCAACACCAGCAACATGCTCGCGAATGTGTGGCAGCAGATCGCCTACCTCTCCACCGCGTTCACTTTGTTTCCGGGCGACCTGATTGCGACGGGCACGCCGGAGGGCGTTGGCATCAGCAGGAACCCTCAGGTGTTTCTGCAGCCGGGGGACGTGGTGCGGTGCGAGATCGATGGGATCGGCGCGATCGAGAACGTGGTGAGAAGGCCAATCTGAGTTGCAGGTTTTCCTGCATGCGTGATGCGGAAGCCCAGACAAGAAAACGTTTTTTTTCGAGAAGAGGAAGCAAAAAGCTTTTTATGCGCGCTGTCGCCGACGGCTGAAACGATGATTTTCACCAATACGCATCGAAGAGGGACCAAACTTTTTGGTTTTCCAGAAACGAACTACTTTCTTCCGTATTCGCCAGCACGCGTGCCCCTGACCGTTGAGGATGTCGCGTCTCGCCTGCAGGGCGGCGGCCGCGGGTCGGTCGGCGAGGCCGACGCTGTGGCTGCTTCGGTGGGGCAGGACCCGGCGCGTTTCGACACGCTGTGGCAGTGCCTGAAACAGTGCGATCCGCTGGCGAGGACGCGCGGCAGACGCGCTGAAAAGGTCAGCCGTAACAACGCGGCGTTGTTCGAGCCGCACAGGCAGGCGCTGCTCGACCGCAGCTTGGAAGACGGCACCGCAGAGGTGCGATGGCACCTGATCGCGATAACGTCGCGGTTGCACCTGCAGACGGCGGAGGCGCGAGAATTCCTGACTTACCTGGACGATCGCCTTCGGCACGACGCAAGCAGGATCGTCAAGGTGACGGCGTTGCAGGCGGCCTGCAACATCGCGCGCGCTCACCGCGCGTTGACTACGGACCTCGCGCGGATGCTTGCGTTCGCCCGTTCGTCCCCCAGGCCTTCGGTGATTACCCGGGCGCGGCTTCTAGCCACAAAGAATCCGGAGTGCTGACGTCCGACAAGCAAGCCAAGCGTTTTTTCAAAAAAACCAAACCAAACTTTTACTCGCTTGGGTACACGCCGAGGGAGATTCCACGACAGCAGGACGAGAAGTTTTTGCTGCTTTTTTTCAAAAAAATAGGCCTTGCTTTTTCTTTTTTTTCAGCGGCCGCTCGCCACGGAGCAAAGTTGCAGCCGCAATCTTTATTGCAGCGTCACCACCAAAGGCACGTGGTCCGAAGGCGTGTCCTCCGCCCGCGCCTGTTTGTCAGGCACCGCGGACACCAGCCGTTGTGCCACGCCGGGCGAGAGCAGCGCGTGGTCGATGCGCAACCCGCGGTTCTTCGCCCAGCACCCGGCCTGGTAGTCCCAAAACGTATAGCAGGCGCCTTCAGGTTTGACCGCGCGCACCGCGTCCGTCAGGCCGCCCCAGATCATCTGCCAGTAGCGCGCACGGGTTTCCGGGCGCACCAGCGCGTCCTCCGGCCCCAGCACGTTCGGCGCGAAGTCGACATCCTCCGGGCACACGTTGTAGTCGCCGGCGAGGATCAGGTTCTCGTCTTCCGCCAGCAAGGCGGCAGCGCGCGCGGCGAGGCACTCCATCCAGCGCAGCTTGTATTGGTAGCCCACGTCGCCATTGGAGTTGCCGTTCGGTAAGTACAAGTTGCCGACGCGCAGGCCGTCGAATGCAACCTCGAGGTAACGGGCCTGCGCGTCGTCGTCGGGCAAACCGGGCAGGCGAGTCAGCGTGACGTCCAACGGTTCGCGCGCGAGCGCGGCCACGCCGTTGAAGCCTTTCTGGCCGACGATTGCTGAGTGCCAGCCCATCTGCGCGAAGACGGGCGGGAAGTTCGCCGTCTCGCATTTGATCTCCTGCAACAGCAGGAGGTCGGGCGTGTTGGCATCCAGCCAGCGGCAGATGTTCTGCTCTCGGGCACGGCTGCCGTTTACGTTCCAGGTGGCGATCTTCAAGGCAAGCAAGCAGTTCTTTTTTTAAAAAAAGAATCAAAAAACTTTTGTTCCCTTGTCGGGCCGAGTGGGAAAGTCTGCGACAGCCGTGACAAAAGTTTTTTGCTTCTTTTTTTCAAAAAAGAAGGCCTTTCCTGCTCAGTCGATCGAAAAACTGGTCCCGCACCCACAAGCGCTCGTTGCGTTAGGATTGCGCACGGTGAAGTAGCTGCCCATCAGTTCGTCAGCATAGTGCAGCTCCGCCCCACCCAGCAGGTCCAGGCTGGTCGGGTCCACCACCACGCGGGCGGCGCCACGCTCGATCACCAGGTCGTCCGGCTGCACCGTCTCGTCCAGGTCGAACTTGTACTGGAAGCCGCTGCAGCCGCCGGCCAGCACCGCCACGCGCAGTGCGGCCTGGCGGCCCTCGGCGGCGACGATCTCTGCGACGCGGCCCATCGCGCGGTCACTGACTGAAAAGCTCATCCTCCCTAGATAGTCAGCCCGGGGCGAATGTGCCATCCCCTGCCGCCATGGACCTCGCCCCCTACGCCGTCCGGGCGGAAAGCTCGCGCGGGCGGCTGCACCACGAGCCCGAGGCGTCGTCGCGCAGCCCGTGGCAGCGCGACCGCGACCGGGTGATCCACAGCTCGGCGTTCCGCAAGCTGCAATACAAGACGCAGGTCTTCGTCAACCACGTGGGTGATTTCTACCGCACGCGGCTGACCCACAGCCTGGAGGTGGCGCAGATCGCCCGCTCCATCGCCCGGGAGTTGCAGCTGGACGAGGACTTGGCCGAGGCACTGGCGCTGGCGCATGATTTGGGCCACCCGCCTTTCGGCCACGCCGGCGAGGACGCGCTGAACGCCCGGATGAAGCCGTACGGCGGCTTCGACCACAACGCCCAGACCCTGCGCGTGGTGACCCGGCTTGAGGGCCGCTACGCCGCGTTCGACGGGCTGAACCTGACGTGGGAGACGCTGGAGGGCCTGGTGAAGCACAACGGCCCGCTGACCAGCCCGCCGGCCTACATCGCGGCGTATAACGTGCGCCACAACCTGATGTTGGGCAGCCATCCCTCGGCCGAGGCGCAGGTGGCCTCGCTGTCCGACGACATCGCCTACCACAGCCACGACCTGGACGACGGGATGCGCTTCGGCCTGTTTGGCCCGGACGAGATCGCGCATCTGCCGATCGTGGGCGAGGCGCTGGCCGAAGCGCGCCGGTCCAGCCTGGACGTGCCGCCCCAGCGCCTGCGCCACGAGACGATCCGCCGCATCATCCACGCCCTGGTCAGCGACCTAGTGACCGAGACGCGGGCGCGGCTAGCGGCGCTGGACCCGGACAGTGCGGACAAGATACGGCGGGCGAAGAAGCCGGTGGTGGGATTCTCGCCGCGGATGGCGGAGGCCAACCACGCGATCAAGGAGTTCCTGCGCGCGCGGATGTACCGGCACTGGCGGGTGAACCGGATGACCTCGAAAGCGCGCCGGCTGACGGAGGAGCTGTTCGGGCTGCTGCACGCAGACCCCGCGACGCTGCCGGACGGCTGGCGGGCGCAGGCGGGCGAGGGACAGCCGGCGCAGGCGGCCGGCGTGGTGTGCGACTACGTGGCGGGGATGACGGACCGGTTCGCACAGGAGGAGTACAAGCGGCTGACGGACGTTTCCATGCCGGGGTAGCGGGACGGCCAGGATCACGCCTGTATTGCCTCGCGCTTGCCACCAGGGCGTTCCGCGCGTCAGCAATGCTGAAGTCTTAGGCATCGACAAGCAAAGCAAGCGGTTCTTTTTTAAACAAAAGAACCAAAAAACTTTTGTGTCCTTGCGCGCGCGTTGCAGAACCGTCGCGACAGCAGGGACGAAAAATTCTCAGAAAAGCAGACGTTGCTTTTCTTGCCCGGCCACAACGATTCAAGATTTCATAACCGCTGGTGTAAGATGAACGGACGTAGCAGGGGGCCGATCCAGCCGCACGACTGAGTGTGATCGGACCGCTTGTTCAACCGTTTTGGGAAACCTGATGCAAGACGGTGACCGTTCACGGCCCATGCCAGCCTGGCTCTGGTGGGCCGGTCTCGTCCTGATGACGGCAGCGTTGCTGGTTCCAATACTCGTCACCTCAGTTCCGCCGTTGTCCGACTACCCGGACCACCTCGCGCGCTGTTTCTTCCTGGCGTTCGGCGATGCGGACCCGGTCATGGCGCGCATCTTCGCGGCGAGATGGCAGCTCGTCCCCAACCTGGCGATCGACCTGATCGTGCCGCCACTGATGCACGTGCTGCCGCCTTTGGCCGCAGGGCGCGTGTTCGTCGCCCTGGTCGTCGTGGTGCCGGCGACCGGCATCATCGCGCTCAGCGTCGCCTGTTTCCGGGTGCTCTCGTTATGGCAGCTGGGCGCCGGCTTTGTCGTCTACAACATGATGTTCCTGTCGGGCTCGCTGAACTTCCAGCTTGCCGCAGGCGTGGCGCTGTGGGGGGCAGCTTCCTGGGTCGCCATGTCGGTCCGCCACCTCGGTCTTGCCGCCCTCGTCGGAGCGTGCTTCGCGCTGCTCGCCTACATCTGTCACCTGTTCGGTTTCGCCTTCTTTGCAGTGCTGATCGGATCAGCCGAGCTGGCGGCCATCCAGCGGCGTGGCCTGGGCGATCCGTCCGGCCGCAGCTTCGCCGCGCGCCGTTCGCTGGCTGTTCTCGCCGCGCTCGCACCCTGTGTCGTGCTGTACCTCAGGTCCTCGTTCGCCAAGGCCGGCGGTGCCGTGGTCTGGCAATCCGCCAAGCACAAGCTGCTGCTGCTGCTGGTGCCGGTGATGGGCTATGCGCGACCCGAGAGCCTGGCGGTGGCTGCGGTGCTGGCCGGATTCGTGCTGGTTTGGGCCGTGCGCAGGCGGCTCCGCGTGGCACCGCTTGCCTGGCTTGCGGTGCCGGTGCTGCTGGCGCTGTACGCGGTGCTTCCGGTAGGCGCCAAGGGGGGCTACTGGATCGACACGCGCATCCCGGTTCTGCTCGGTTTCGTGGTGTTCGCCACCACCCTGCCGTGCCGGCTACCGCGGCGGCAGGCGGTTGTGGCCACGCTGATCCTGGCCGGTCTGTTCGCCGGCCGGATGGCCTACGTCACCGCCGTGTGGGCGGGCTCGCGCCAGGACGTCGCGGACGTGAGGGCGGCTCTGGCACCGGTCAGCCCCGGCAGCAGGGTCCTGGTGGTCGATGCGGATCCGCAGCAGCACGGCTGGGAGACTGGGACCATCCCGGCCAGCCGGGTTGCGACGCACAGCATGGCGACCGCCTACTGGCACTACGGCGCCTTCGCGCTGATCGACCGGCGCGCCTTCTGGTCCAACGCCTTTGCCGAGCCCGGCCAGCAGCCCATCGTCACCCTGCCGCCATACGACGCCTCGGGCGATGGCGGCTACGCGCCGCCGCCCGACGTCGCCCTGCTGGATGCCAACGCCGGTCTCGCGCCCAGCAGGGATCCCGCCAGGCTGCTCGCCGGGTGGCCCGGGCGGTTCGACTACCTGCTGGTCCTGGGCGCCGACCCCGGACCCGCGGTCGACAGCCTGTCGCCAGGCCGGCTGCAACTGCTCCGGCATGTCGGTCTTGCGGCGCTGTTTGCCGTGAGGCACTGAGCGGCGCAGGATCAGCCAGGGTACACAGATGCCGCCGGCCGGTCCTGACGATGCCCGTGCCGACCCGGCTCAATCGGTCTGGACGGATTGTCCGTGGCGGGATGGACTGCCGCTGATGTGAGCCGCACCGCTGCCTGCCCCGCCAGCATCGTGCGCCGCTCGACGATGGGAGACGCGTTTGTCCGACACGATGTCCATCCCTCAAGTGGGCGAACCCGTTGCGCATCGGGCTGATAATCGGACCATCGAGCTCGCGGTGGTGGTGCCGACCTACAACGAGTCCCGCAACATCCTCGTGCTCGCCGACCGGCTGCACAAGCTGCTCGACGGGGTTTGCCGCTGGGAGATGGTCGTTGTCGACGACAACTCTCCGGACGGCACGGCCGGCATCGTCGACGCCGCGGCGCGCGGCGGCGACACGCTGCGCTGCGTCCGGCGTATCGGACGGCGCGGGCTGTCCACCGCGGTGATCGAGGGCTGCCTGGCGACGTTCGCGCCGCTGATCATCGTCATGGACGCCGACCTGCAGCACGACGAGGCGGTCATTCCGCGGATGCTCGCCGGTCTGGCCGAGCCGGACTGCGACCTCGTCGTCGCGTCCCGCTACACGGCAGGCGGCGGGGTGGGGGAGTGGAACCGCACGCGCAAGACGGGCAGCTCGGTCGCCACCTGGATGGCCCGCATGGCGACGTCCTCGCCGATCAGCGACCCGATGAGCGGCTTTTTCGGCCTCAGGCGCGAGCTGTTCCTCGACGTCGCACCCCGCCTGTCCGGCGCCGGTTTCAAGATACTGCTCGACATTGCCGCTTCCGCCTCGCGCCCGCTGCGGATCAGGGAAGTCCCTTACACATTCCGCCTGCGGACCGAGGGCGACAGCAAGCTCAACGCCACCGTGGTGTTCGACTACGTCGGCATGATCATCGAGAAGCGGAGCATGGGGTGGATCCCGGCACGTTTCGCCCTGTTCGCCTTCACCGGGCTGCTCGGCGTGGCGGTGAACATGGCGGCGCTGTACCTGCTGGTCCGCGCGACGGGTCTGGGTTTCAACCGGTCGCAGGAATCGGCGACCGTGATCGCGATGACGTTCAACTTCTTTCTCAACAACAACTTCACCTACGGCGACCGCAGGTTGCGCGGCACCGCGGCGGCGACAGGTCTGCTGAAGTTCTACCTCGTGTGCGGCACCGGCGCGCTGTCCAACATCGGTGTCGCCGGCTTCGTGTTCACCCACGGCTCCGGCTGGTTCGCCTCCGGACTCGCAGGGGCTTTTGTGGCAGCGGTGTTCAACTTCGCCATGTCCAGCAGATACGTTTGGAGAGGCTAGGCAAGGCAAGCGGTTCTTTTTTGAAAAAAAGAACCAAAAAACTTTTGTTGCCTTGAGTACACGCTGAGAGAGACTCCGCGACAGGCAGGGCCAAAAGTCTTTTGCTTCTTTTCTTCAGAAAAGAAGGCCTTGCTTTCTTGCTTCGTGCCCGCCCTGTCGCACCGCACCGGCTTGAGCTAGCCTCGCTGCCATGCACACACCAAAGCTCCTGGTCGCCCTCGCCATCACCACTGCCGCGCCTGCCGCCTGGTGCGCCGACCCGGCCCCGGTGGCCTCGCGCGGTGGCATGGTCGTCACCGCCCAGCACCTGGCCTCCGAAGCGGGTGCCGACATCCTGCGCCGCGGCGGCAACGCCATCGATGCCGCGGTGACGGTAGGCTACACCCTCGCCGTCACCTACCCCGAGGCCGGCAACCTCGGCGGCGGCGGCTTCATGACCATCCGGCTGGCCGACGGCCGCACTACCTTCATCGACTTCCGCGAAAAGGCGCCGCTGGCCGCCTCGCCGGGCATGTTCCTCGACAAGCAGGGCAACGTGGTTCCCGGCATGTCCACCTCCAGCTGGGCGTCGGTCGGCGTGCCGGGCTCGCCGGCCGGGCTGGAATACGCGCGGGTGCATTACGGCACCATGCCGCGCGCGGCGCTGATGGCGCCGGCCATCCACCTGGCCAATTTCGGCTTCACGCTGAGCCAGGGCGACGCCGGCATCTTCCAGGTGGCCACCCCGCCGCTGAAGCAGGACCCGGCCGCCTCAGCCATCTTCTTGCCGCACGGCCACCCGCTGCAGCCCGGTGACCGGCTGACCCAGCCGGAGCTGGCGCAGTCGCTGACGCTGATCAGCCTGCAAGGACCCGACGCCGCGTTCTACCACGGCCAGATCGGCCGCGAGATTGCCGCCGCCGACCACGCCGGCGGCGGCCTGCTGACGGAGGCCGACTTCGCCCGCTACCACGTGCGCGAGATGGCGCCGGTCACCTGCCCGTATCGCGGCTACACGGTGGTCTCCGCCCCGCCGCCAAGCTCCGGCGGAGTGACGATGTGCGAGATCCTGCAGATCCTGCAGGGCTACGACCTGACCGCGATGGGCTTCCACTCGGCCGCCGAAGTGCACGTGCTGGCCGAGGCAATGCGCCACGCCTTCATCGACCGCAACAACCGCCTGGGCGACCCGGACTTCATCGCCAACCCGGTGACCGAACTGCTCAGCCCGGCCCACGCCGCCGACGTCCGCAAGTCCATCGAGCCGGAACGCGCGACACCCACCAGCGCCATCGCGGTGCCTGCGGCCTCGCAGGCCGTGGCGCGCGAGGGCCACCAGACCACGCAGTTCTCCGTGGTGGACGCGGCCGGCAACGCGGTCTCCGTCACCTACACGCTGAACAACTGGTTCGGCTCGGGCCACATGGCGCCGGGCACCGGCATCGTGCTGAACGACGAGATGGACGATTTCACCAGCAAAGTCGGCGTGCCCAACATGTTCGGCCTGGTGCAGGGCCGCGCCAACCAGATAGAACCCGGCAAGACGCCGCTGAGCTCGATGGCGCCAAGCATCGTGACCAAGGATGGCCACCTGGTGATGGTGACCGGATCGCCCGGCGGCTCGCGCATCATCACCATCACGCTGGAATCCATCATCAACGTCATCGACCACGGCATGACGGTGCAGGAGGCCATCGACGCGCCGCGCATCCACATGCAGGGCACGCCGGACGTGGTGCAGGTTGAACGCGGCGCACTGTCGCCTGACACGCGCGCATTGCTGGAGCAGCGTGGCTACAAGTTCAAGGATCTCGAATACTGGGGCGTGGACGAAGCGATCCTCGTGGGCGGGCCGACGATCGCCGGCGCGGGCTCGCCGGGGGAAAGCGAGTTCCTGCCGCTGAACGCCCGGCCGGAAAAGGGCGACACGCTGTTCGGCGCACACGATGTGCGGGGCGGGGCAGGGGCGGCGGTGGCGGCGGAGCCGAAATAGAGGCAAGCAAGCGCCTTCTTTTTCGAGAAGAAGCAAAACGCTTTGGCGAGCGCTGTCGCGGGTGGGTTCTGAACGCGCGTGCGGTTGTCAGCTTGGTAAATGGCAAGCAAGCAGTTCTTTTTTGAAGAGAAGAACCGAAAAGTTTTTCTTTCCGGGGGTACACGCTGAGGAAGAGTCCGCGACAGCAGGACCAAAAGTTTGTTGCTGCTTTTTTTCAAAAAACCAGGCCTTGCCTCACTTGCGCATGAGGCTGCGTTAGCCGTGTGTCGGCAGACACGCGAAGGATAAAACACTCCATGCAGACGACGCAGCTTCCAAGAGTCCTGGTGACAGGCGCCACCGGCCAGGTCGGCAGCCGCACGATCGATCGCCTGCTGCTTGAAAAGAACGTGCAGATCGTCGCCGCCGTTCGTTCTGCTACGAAAGCAGAACCCTTCACCGCGCGTGGCTTACCACACGTCATCCTGGACCTTGACGACGAAGCGACCCACCTTCCCGCGCTGCAAGGCATCGACCGCCTGTTCGTCGTCACCGGCTACACGGTGGACATGCTGCGCCAGAGCAAGGCTCTGTTGGACAACGCGAACAAGGCAGGCGTGCACCACGTCGTCCACCTCGGTGCCTGCGGACGAGACGACACCACCGTCGCACACTGGGCGTGGCACCAGCTTGTGGAACGCTACGTCCAGTGGTGCGGGTTCTCCTACACGCATCTGCGGCCGGAAACGTTCATGCAGAACGTGCTCAGCTACGGCGGCAAGCCGGCGATCAGCAACGGGGTCGTCACCGCCTTCGTGGCCGGCGCACGCCTAAGCTGGGTGGATGTCGACGACGTGGCACAAGTTGCCGCACTCGCGCTGGCACATCCGGACGTGCACGCCGGAGAAACGTACAGGCTCGGCTACGATGCTGTCAGTTTCTACGAACTTGCCGAGCTGATGACTTCGATCGTCGACAAGCCGTTCCGCTACGAGCCGCTCGCGCCGGAGGTGTTCCTGCAGTCGATGATCGAGGCGGGCGCCGAGATGGCCTACATGTCGTGCGTGTACGACCACTGGAAGCGCTACGCCGCAGGCACCATCCCCGGCGCCGACGACACGTTCGACAACTTCTCGGACATCACCGGACGGCAACCCACCAGGTGGGCGGCGTTCATCGAAAAACACAAGGCCGAGTTGACGTACTGAGTAGGACAGCCGTGTTCAGCGTTCGCGAGCAAAGCTCGCAGTTATTTCAAAAAACCAAAAAACTTTTGTTGCTTTGGATCGCGCTGACGAACAGTCCGTGACAGCCTACCATATTTCGCTGCGTTCAAACACCGGCTGAGGCGCGAAACACCGACTTCTGCGATGGCCGGCGGTAAGCAAGCAAGGCCTTCTTTTTCGAGAAAAAGAAGCAAAAAGCTTTTGTCTCTGCTGTCGCGGACTCAACCGCAGCGCGTACTCGAGGAAACAAAAGTTTTTTCGTTCATATTCCAAACACGAACTGCTTCTCTCACGTGCACCGATCAATGTCGCGGGCCCCTCGTTTAGGGCAACACCTGGGACCGCTGGTGTTTACTTGTGCTGTCGCGGGTCTCCAGCAGCATGTATCCGCGCAACAAATCACACCTCGAATCCTGATTGATACAGGCAAGCCAATCGATTCCGAACAACGCCTACAGACCGCCTCGGACAAGATGCTCTAGCCCTCTTGCACCCACGGTGCAGGAGACTCCGCTACAGCCAAACCAAACGTTTTTTGCTGCTGTTGCAAAAAAGCAGGCCTTGCGTCCTTGCCTACCTTAAATTGAGCCAACACTCGCCGCCGCTACTTCACTTACCAAACCCGGGCGCCGGCGCTGCCCTCGGCACGCCGCCACCGCCCGGCGACGTCGTCGTGTTGTTCTCCACCACGCGCAGCGCCGTCCTGATCACCGGGAAGTCCCGGCGCATCGCAGCAAGTTCCGCCATTCCCTCGGCTTCACCTTCCGCGGTCAGCACCAGCCCGTCGGTGCCCACGCTGTCGTCGCAGTAGGCACCGTAATCCTGCAGCGCGTGTGCCAGCGTCAGCCCGGCTACCGATAAACTAAGATCGTCCACATGCACCCACCCGGGTATCGCAACCAAGGTGCCGATCGGCACGTGGCCGCTGTAGTCGCGGAACCCCCAGAAATCTTCGCGCGAAGACGGCCAAACCGGCCCGTGCTTCAGCCGGCTGTAGGGCAGCAGGAAGGTCAGTGCGTGGCCGATGTGTCCGGCGTGCAGTTCCCAGGCGCGCAGCACGCCGCCCATGCCGCTGGCGTCCATCGCGCGCACGCCGGGGAAGCGGCCATCGCGCAGGAACATGCCCGGGCCGTGCAAGTCCACGCGGAAGGCGCGGCGCGCGACCACGTTGCCGTCCGGTAAGCGGCGCGCACGGTACATCTCCAGCACGAAGCGTCCCTCCGGGTCGCCTATGAACAAGTGTCCGTCGCCCATCGGGTCGGGCCGTGCGTCGCGCGGCACCTGCACGTGGAAGGCGCGGCGGTTCTCCTCGTCCCGCACATTCACCCAAGGGTCGTTGGGTGCGGCGCGATACAGCGGCATGCCCCATTGTCCGGCGTGGATCACGGCATGCCCCGCCAGCAGGTCCTGCGTCTGCGGCGAGTCCACCGCCGAAAACAGAGCCTCACTCCCGACAGGCAAGTTCCAAGGCGAGTCCGAGGCGAACGGCCAAAGCCAGGCCTCCCGCGCGGACACTCCGGCCGGCATCGTCACGGCGAAAACCAGGAGAGCAAAAATTTCTGCTTCTTTTTTCAAAAAGAAGGCTTTCTTCCTGTGTTGCTCAACCCTAGGGTGCGTCGTTACGACATAGCAGGAACCTAGGCGTGCAGTCGCGACGGAACAAGCCAGTCCTAGTATTTATCGGTGGTGGCCTGAACCACGTGTCCGGTGGTGTCGGTACGCTGATGCGCTACCTGATCAGGCAATGGTCCGCCGATCCGGACGCCGAGCCGGTGCGCGTGGTCGACACCAGGGGTGCCGGCGGCGCCCTCTCCGCCGCGCTCCGTTTTGCCGCAGCACTCGCCGTGCTCCTTGGCAACGGCCTCACCGGAAGGGTTGCCTGCGCACACGTGCACATGACCACGCGCGGCAGTGCGCTGCGCAAGTCGCTGCTCTGCCTGCTGGCGCGCGCGCTGGGCGTGCCCGTCATCCTGCACCTGCACGGCGCCGACTTCTTCGACTTCCACGCTGCCCTGCCGCCCCGCGCGCAACGCTGGCTGCGGGCGGTCATCGCCGGCGCGGACAGCATCGTGGTGATCGGCGCCGCCTGGCGCACCCGCCTGGTGCGCGAGCTTGGCGCGCCCGAGCGCCGCATCCACGTGGTGCTAAACGGCGTGCCGGCGGCCCCGCGCGCCGTGCCGGACGAGGCCGTGCCGCACTTGCTGTTCCTCGGCCGGATCGGCGCCCGCAAGGGCGTGGGCGAGCTGATCGAGGCGCTGGCCGCCCCGGAGCTGCGCGCGCGCAGCTGGACCGCCACCATCGCCGGCGACGGCGAGGCGGACGCCTACCACGCCCGCATCGCCGAGCTGGGCCTGGCCCACCGCGTGACGATGCCCGGCTGGCAGGACGCGGCAAGCACCCAGGCGCTGCTGGCCACCGCGGCGGTTCTGGTGCTGCCGTCCCACCACGAGGTGATGCCGGTGGCGGTGCTGGAGGCGGCTGCGCGCGGGATCGCCATCGTCACCACGCCGGTGGGCTCGGTGCCGGAGATCCTGCAGGACGGGGTCAGCGCCCGGCTGGTCCCGCCCGGCAACGTCGAGGCCCTGGCCCGGGCGTTGGGCGAGCTGCTGGACTGTCCGCAGACCCGCGCCAGGTTGGGCGCGGCGGCGCTGTCCGTCTTCCACGACCGGCTGGACGTGGCCACCGCCGCCGCGCGGATACAGGCGCTGTACCGAGAGGCCGCCGTGCCGCGACGGCAGCGCGCCCCCGCGCTGGAAGCCGCGGTTTGAACGAGGCCGCGCGAATCCTCGTCCTCGGTGCGTCGGGCAGCATCGGCCGCGCGGTCATGGCGGCCATCGCGGCCACGCCGGGGCTGGACGCGGTGGCTGGCCTGCACCGACGGGTGGAGACCGGCTGCGACAGCCAGTCCGTGCATGCCGACGCCACCGACGCGGCCCAGCTCTCCCGCGCGCTCGATGGCGCCACCCACGTGATCAACGCGGCCGGCGGGGCGCCCGCCACGCTGCGCGCCACCGTCACCGCGCTGTGCAAGGCCGCCCGCACCAGGCCGGATTTGCGGCTGGTGCACATCAGCAGCATGGCGGTGTACGGCGCGGCCACCGGCCTGGTGGCCGAGGCCGCACCGCTGTTCGCCGAGACTGCTTACGCCGCCGCCAAGATCGCCGGCGAGGCAGAGGTGATGACCCGCACCGCGTCCGGCTTGCCGGCGGTGATCCTGCGCCCTGGCATCGTCTACGGCCCCGGCAGCGCGCAGTGGACCGGCCGCTTCGCCCGCCTGCTGCGCCAGCGCCGCCTGGGCGACCTGGGCGCCGCCGGCGACGGTTTCTGCAACCTGATCCACGAGCGCGACGTGGCCGCCGCCTGCATCGCCGCCTGCCTGACGCCGGAAGCCGACGGCCTCGCCTTCAACCTGGCCAGCGCGGCCCCGCCCACCTGGAACGAGTACCTCGCCAGCTTTGCCCGTGCTCTGCGCGCCACGCCCGTCAAGCGCATCACTGCCCGCCAGCTGCGCGTCGAGACGGGCGTGCTGGCGCCGATCCTGGCCGGGCTGCGCGCCGCAGCACCTCGCAGCCTGCGCCGGCGCATTCCGGACCCGATCACGCCCTCGCTGCTGCGCGCGTTCGCCCAGCGTATTCGGCTGGACCCGGCGCGCGCCGATACGATCCTGCGGTTTCCGCGCACGCAGGATGCTGTGGGTATCGCGGAGCTGGGTCGCATGCTGGCGGAGGCCGCGTGAGGCGCTCAACGCCTGGAGATGAAAGCAAGGCCTTCTTTTCTGAAGAAAAGAAGCAAAAGACTTTTGGTCCTGCTGTCGCGGCGCGTCCGTCAGCGTGGACCTGTGGGAACAAGGGTTTTTTGATTTTTCTTTTCAAGAAAGAACCGCTTGCCTTGCTTTGCGCCGCTCGAGACTTCCTCCGTCGCTATGTGATCGCTCTGCTTCGGTGTTCGCAGAAATGCGCAACTATGCTGGTGAAAAGCGAGGAGAAGACAAGCGCTTGTCTTTCAAGAAAAAGAAGCAAAAAGCTTTTCGTAAGGCTGCCGCGGACCGTTCAACGGACGGGTGCCCAAGAGACAAAAGCTCTTTGGTTCTTTTTTTCAAAAAAGAACTGCTTTCTGTCTTTTCCGCTTGCCCCGCCATGCTCCTAGACGCCGCCGAGCTAGACCCCGGCACTCTCCTGCAAGCCGACATCTGCATCGTCGGCGCCGGCGCCGCCGGCATCACCCTGGCCCTGCAGTTTGCCGACACGCAAACCCAGGTGCTGCTGCTGGAAGCCGGCGGCTGGGACGAGGAGCCCGCCACCCAGGCCCTCTACGACGGCGAGCTGGCCCCCGGCACGCGCCATCCGCCGCCGATCCGCTACCGCCGCCGCCAGTTCGGCGGCTCCACCGCCATCTGGGGCGGCCGCTGCGTGCCGTTCGACCCGATCGACTTCGAGCAGCGCCCCTGGGTGCCGCATTCCGGCTGGCCGATCCCCTACGAGGCGGTCGCTGGCCACTACGGCCAGGCCGCCGCCCTGTGCGAGGCCGGCGATGCCCACTTCCACGCGGGCCACGGCTGGCCCGACATCCTGCAGGGCTTCGCCGGCGCGGACTTCGCCGCCGACACGCTGGAGCGGTTCAGTTGCCCCACCAACTTCGCGCGCCGCTACGCCGCCCGCCTGCGCGCGGCCGCCAACATCCGCGTGGTGCTGCACGCCAACGTCACGCAGGTCCGCACCTGCCCGGACGGCGGCGCCGTGGCGGGCCTCGCCGCCGCCAGCCTCGCCACGACCAGCGTGGCCGGCCGCCGTTTCGAGGTCAGCGCCGAGACCTACGTGCTCGCCGCCGGCGGGCTGGAGACCACCAGGCTGCTGCTCGCCAGCCGTGACTACCATGCGGCCGGCATCGGCAACGCGCACGACCAGCTCGGCCGTCACTACATGTGCCACCTGGCCGGCACGCTGGGCGCGTTGCGTCCGCATGTGGCGGTGCATCACGGCTACACCCTGGCCGAGGACGGCGCCTACTGCCGCCGCCGCTTCACCTTGCGCCCGGACGCGCAGCGCCGCCTGCGCACCGGCAACTTCACCGCCCGCCTGCACCACCCGCGCATCGGCGACCCGTCCCACCGCAGCGGTGCGCTCTCCGCGCTCTACCTCGCTGCCCCGCTCATCACCCCGGAATACGCCACCCGCCTGCAGGACGGCGGGCGCGGGCTGGCCGCGCATCTGGCGCACGCCGGCAACGTCGCCCGCGCGCCGGTGCAGACCGCGCGTTTTATGCTGCACCTGCTGGGCCGCCGCATGCTGGCGGACCGCAAGTTCCCCTCCATCATCGTGGCCCCGCCCTCGGGCTGCTTCAGCCTGGACGTCCACGCCGAACAACTGCCCAACCCGGATAGCCGCGTCACGCTCGGCTCCGGCACGGACGCGCTGGGCATGCCCCCCCTACGTGTCGACTGGCGTCACCTGCCGGCCGATATCGACACGGTGCGCCTCTCGCTGCGCGCGCTGTCTGCCGACCTGGCGCGCACCGGTGCAGCCACGCTGGACTACGACGAGGCTGCGGTAGAAGAGCTGATGCTGCGTGACGGCGCCTATGGCGGCCACCACATCGGCACCGCGCGCATGTCGGCCAGCCCGCGGGAGGGCGTGGTGGACGGGGACTGCCTGGTGCACGGGATGCGCAACCTGTTCGTGGCGGGCAGCGCGGTGTTTCCGACGTCCGGGCAGGCCAATCCTACGTTGACGATCGTGGCTTTGGCTTTGCGGCTGGCGGAACATCTAAAAGAAAGCAAGCGGTTCTTTTTTGAAAACAAGAACCAAAAAACTTTTGACTCGGCTGTCGCGGAGGGCTGAGAAGTTGGTTTTGGTTCTGCGCATGGTTGGTGTTTTAGCATTCTGACGCGAGGAGCCATGCTGTGTCTGGAAAAGATGGCAAATTACCGAGCACAGTGATTTTCGGGATCGGCATGGGTATCTCCTCGCCGGCGCTGCGAGAGCCAACCCTCGGCTGGACGGTTGGCTGTCAGGAGCTGTTGCTATCGTCGCTTTCGGCATGTTCGCGATCCTGGTTACGCACCGTTTGAGAACGCAGAAGAAGTCCGATACGTCGTCGACGCACGACATTGCGGATGACCGCGTGAAAGACGGCGGTAGGCTGTTGCAAAACTCGGCGCCAAAGTGACTGTACACGTCTGTTTGCAGCCGCTTTTCCTTTTTCAGTGCGGGTGCAACGATGATCGCGGCAGGGCGGTGTTATTCGCTTCGGCTTGCGTGCCCACCAGTCAGGACGGTGAAACGCGAAGCCTGCGCCCATCTGTCGGAGCGTTTCAACAAACGAGCACCGAGAGAACAAAAGTTTTTTGGTTCTTTTTTTCAAAAAAGAACTGCTTGCTTGCCTTGCTTACGGGAATCTCAAGACCCCTTCCAAACGCCCCGCCCAGCCTGCTAGACCGGCCAGCCTAACCATCGCACGGGACCCCACCCCTTGGCCGGCCACAGTCACGTCAAGAACGTCATGCACCGCAAGGGCGCCCAAGACGCCCGCCGCGGACGTGCGTTCGCCAAGTTGATCCGCGAGATCACGGTGGCCGCCCGCCAGGGCCTGCCCGACCCCGCCGCCAACGCACGCCTGCGCGCGGCCGTCACCACCGCCTTCAAGCAGAACATGACCCGCGACACGGTGGACCGCGCCATCAAGAAGGCTTCGGGTGCGGCCGCCGGTGAGGACTACACCGACGTGCGCTACGAGGGCTACGGCCCGGCTGGCGTCGCCGTCATCGTCGAAACGCTCACCGACAACCGCAACCGCACCGCGTCGGACGTCCGCTCCGCCTTCAGCAAGTACGGCGGCGCGCTGGGCGAGACAAACTCCGTCAGCTTCATGTTCCAGCGCATGGGCGTGGTCACCTACAAGCCCGAAGCGGCCACGCCGGACGCCATGCTGGACGCCGCGATCGAGGCCGGGGCCGACGACGTGGTGAGCGACGAGACCGGCCACGAAGTGACCTGTGCGACAGAGTCCCTCTTCGCCGTGCGCGACGCGCTGGAGCAGCGTTTCGGCGCGCCGGAGGAAGCCAAGTTCGACTGGCGCCCGTCCACCACCGTCACGCTGGACGAGGACCGCGCGGCCTCCGTCCTGAAGTTGATTGATGCGCTCGAGGACAACGACGACGTGCAGAACGTCTACGCAAACTTCGACATCCCCGAGGCCGTGCTTGCGCGCATGTCCGGCTAGCAGCGCCTGTGTTGGCGTGTACCAAGCTGGCAACCATGTTCGAGCTGTCCGGGAGCGCGGCAGAACGGTTCGAAGGCAGGCAAGGCAAGCGGTTCTTTTTTGAAAAAAAGAACCAAAAAACTTTTGTTCCCTTGGGCGCGTGCTGCAGAAACCTCCGCGACAGCCCTGACAAAAGTCTTTTGCTTCTTTTCTTCAGAAAAGAAGGCCTTTCTTCTTTTTCGAGCTTCGAGGTGTCACCCTGTCGGGCCACTAGCACGAGTGCTGTCGCGGAGCCTTTCGGGGTGTATACGGGCGGCGCCGCGTGACCGCGATCCGCCTGCTCGGTATCGATCCGGGCCTGCGCTTTACCGGCTGGGGCGTGATCGAGTCCGACGGTAACCGTTTGCGCCACATAGCCGACGGCGTGCTCGCCACCGATGCCGACACACCTGTGCCGGACCGCCTGCGCGCGCTCTACGAGGGGCTGACCGCGCTCATCGCCCTGCACGTGCCGGCCGAAGCCGCGGTCGAGGAGACTTACGTCAATCGCAACGGCGCCGCCACGCTGAAGCTCGGCTACGCGCGCGGGGTGGCGTTGCTGGCGCCGGCGCTGGCCGGCATCGCGGTCGCGGAGTACGGGGCGAAGATGGTCAAACGCTCGGTGGTGGGCAACGGCAACGCGGAAAAGGCGCAGGTGGCCGACATGGTTCGCCGGCTGCTGCCAGGCGCGCTGGCCAAGCGCGCGGACGCGTCCGACGCGCTGGCGGTGGCGATCTGCCACTCGCACCAGCGGGCGAGCAGGAAGGTGTATGAGGCGGCGCGGGTGATGGCGTAGGCAAGAAAGGCCCTCTTTTTTGAGAAAAAGAAGCAAGAAACTTTCGTCACTGCTGTCGCTATTTCGTCCTGAGACGCGCGCCAAGGGAACAAAAGTTTTCTGGTTCTTTTTTCAAAAAAACTGCTTTCTTCCTTACGCCGGCGACAACACGTGAATCGCCCGGCTTGCGATCATCTCCCGCGTCGCCTTGCCGTTTTCCACCATGTGCGGCGCCCGCCCGTGCGCAATCAATGCTTCGGCGGACTCCCACTTCTCCATCACCACGAACGTGTCGTCGCCGAGCTTGGCCTGGAACGGCCCGACGTCCGGCGTGTCGATGACCGGCTGATACTCGATGCAGCCTGCTTCGGCGTGCACCGCCGGCAGCAGCGTGCGGAACGCGTCGAGCACGGCCGCGCGCTGGCCCGGGTGGGTTGTTATGATGGCGACGACGTGGATCATTATGGTTGCTCCGTGATGGCAGGTGCGCAACGTAGTCGCACGGCCTGGCGCAGGCTAGCGGGCGGGTGCTGCGGTGCGCGCTAGCACGGGCTGGACGCTGCGACGCGCCGTCAGTTCCGACGCGGCCGCCATCGCCGAGGTTCATGTTGCCTGCTGGCGGCAGGCTTACGCGGGCCTCGTGCCGGACCGGATGCTGGCGGAGTTGTCGGTGGACGCGCGTTCTGCGGCATGGACTCGCATCCTCGCCGGGTGCGAGCAGGTGCCCGCCACGACGGTGCACGTGGCGTGCGATGCCGGCCGGATCGTCGGCTTCGTCTGCAGCGGCGGGCAGCGCTCCGCGGATTTGCGCGAGCGGTTTGAGGGCGAAGTGAGCGCCATCTACGTTCTGCGCCAGGCGCAAGGGCAGGGGATCGGGCGTGCACTGATGACGAACGCGGCACGCGACCTGCGCGCGAGCGGAATGCACAATGCGGCCTTGTGGGTGTTGCGCGACAATTGGCCTGCGCGCGGGTTCTACGAGCGTCTTGGCGGAGAACCCGTCGCCGAGCGGGCGGATTTGCGCGGTGAGGTCAGCCTGGCTGAGGTCGCTTATGGTTGGCCGGTGTTGACGGTGTTGGCTGGCGAGAGAAAGTAAAGGCAAGCAGTTCTTTTTTGAAAAAAAGAACCAAAAAACTTTTGCTCTCGTGGGACCCGTCGTTTGAGGCGTGGTGTTTCAGCTGTCCGCGACAGCCGCGACAAGAGCTTTTTGCTTTTTTTCTCGAAAAAGAAGGCCTTGCTTGCTTCGAAACGTCGAGCAACGCAGGTGTCAAATACGTTTCAATGTAGCCACAGAAACATGCGGCCACCTGATTCCGATAAAGTCCAGGATCACCCGCTGCACGTATTGCAACTGCACGAAGATGCGGCCGTTCGGCCGTTCGACGAATTCGATCC
The DNA here is from genome assembly GCA_964242115.1 of uncultured Acetobacteraceae bacterium. GTDB lineage: Bacteria > Pseudomonadota > Alphaproteobacteria > Acetobacterales > Acetobacteraceae > BOG-908. Next base: position 85,995 of record CAXSZX010000016.1, read on the forward strand.
AGAAGATCGCGTCCAGCTGCGTGGCGTTGGCGTTCCTCGTCACGAACGGTATGTTGACGAGCGCGTTGACCGTGCTGTTGGGCAGTGCGGTGGAGATGTTCAGCACCACCGTCTTGTTGATTTTCTGTCCTTTGATGTGTTCCTTCAGCACAAGCGTCGGATCGGCAATCGTCGCAGCGGCAACCAGGCCCGGCGGCATGCCCTGAGGCGGCAGCTTGCCGGTGTCGTATTGCGCCAGGTACTCGGGCTTCGTGATCGGCTGCTTGGCTGTGCCGTTGATCGGCGGCATCACCGTATCGGTGAAGGGGATAGACAGCACAGGGTTGATCAGCGGACCACCCTCGACAGTGGTGGTGAAGATGGTCTGCGCGAGCAGCGCGTCGCCATGCGGGATCGTGGATTGGCGCACGTAGCTGTCGGTAGTCTGGGTAGGATCGGTGGTCGGCGGTATGCGCATCCACAGGCCCGTCTCGATGTGGATGCCGGTGTCCTGCACCGCGTCGGTCACCTGCTGCAGGTAGCGCAGGCCGTGCAGAAAAATGTCCTTCTGCACCGAGCCGCGGTTGGGCACGTCGCCGCTGATCGCCGTGAAGTCCAGCGACTCGCGCGTCGCGTTCAGCTCGAGAAAGAACGGCACCGCGTTGCCGAAGAATGGCCGCGCTGTCAGGTTGAACCCGTATCCGCGCCAATCGCCCGGCAACTGGGACAGCAATCCCAGATCGCGTGCCAGCGCCTCGACGGTGCCGCCGGCACGATAGTCGGTTCTCATCTCTTCGGATGCCGTGTCGGCACCGACGAAGGTGATTGTGTCCGCCATGGTTTCCTCCTCTTATACGGGTGGTCCATAGCAGTTCGGTCTGTGGCATGATGTGGCAAACCACACACCGCTCTCCAACGTCCGTGTCCGGGATTGACAATTTCCGAAGCTGTTTTCCTTGAGGTCAGGACAGACCGCAAATCGTGAACCGAGACAAAAAACTGCACCGGCAGACTTGCCAATCTTCGGTTGATGGCGGTTGTCTCTCGAAGGCCGGTCGCGGCAGGCAGCGGGCAGGAAGATCGCGCTCGGCGCTATGGCGCCGCGGAAACTTCAACCCATGCATTTGCATTGACCTTATGGGTCCCCCGTGTTGGACCAGGCGACAGGAGCGACCGGAGGTCGTACATGACAGACGTGCCGCGCAGGGACTGGCAGCCCAAACGCACGACTACCGCATGAGCTGCGTTTACGAGCACGCCCTGCGTGCTGCTGCCGGTGTCAACTGGCAGCAGCTTTGCCGCGTCACCGCGGGCGACGCCGAAGGCGCGGTGCACGATTACGTCGACACTGCCCGAAGCATCATCACGGAGTACCTCCGCCACACCGGTCGGCTCGACGAGGCCGCGCAAGTGAGCGCCACCGGCTCCGGCGAGCCGGCCCCTGTCACCAGTTTCCCCCGTCTCAGTCAGGCACAGTTGGAAGACTTGCGTGAACACATGGCGCGTTGACAAGCTGCGGGTCCATGCACAACGAGACTGATCGTCTCAAGCGCCCTCGACGTTCAAATCCGTATCGCGCTCCACAACTTGCTGCAGGAACAGCGCCGACCCGTCTGAGAATACCGCTCAAATCTCGACCGATGGCAGGCAAAGCAAGGCCTCTTCTCTGAAGAAGCCGAATAGCTTTAGTTTTCGTGAGTGCAAGCTGCAGAAATCTCCGCGACAGCAGGAATAGAAGTCTTTTGCTGCTTTTCTTCAGAAAAGAAGGCCTTGTCTTCCTTGCCGACCTTCGAAGATTTACCCCCGCTGATATCATGTGTAACCAGCAACAGCTCCAGACGGCAGCGGGCACGCGGCCCTGACGTAGAACTCTGCCGTGCAGCGAAGTGCTACTCGCCAACACACAGGCGATGTGCATCTTACGGTATGTAGCGCGAATTTGCAGTGTTGCGTTCCCACGTCTCTGTAAGATCTTGCGGTTGATGGGGAAGGCAAGCAGTTCTTTTTTGAAGGAAAAAACCCAAAAACTTTTGCCCTCTTGGGCGCGCGCTGCAGAATCTTCGCGACGGCAGGACCAAAGTCGTGTGGCTCTTTTTCTCAAGAAAGAAGCGCTTGCTTGCCCTCGCCTAGCAACACCGTAACCCCCCGCCTGCGCCGAACCGGGCCGCCTGCCGCGCCCGGAAGAACGTGTCGCGCGACATCGCCGCCTGCCCGGGATGCGTCACCGCCACGTGCGCCAGGTAGGCGTCGTAATCCGGCACGCCCACGATCAGCTCCGCCGCCGCGCGGGTCCGCCGCGCCAGCAGCGTCACCGCCGGCGCTGCCAGCTCAAACGTTTGGCCGAAGCAGCGGCAGATCACGTCTTGCCTCACGAGTTGTCACGTCCACGTCGCGCAATGCGACCAGGATGCATCGTATGCCGGCGCCAAGCATCAGCACCACCACGCACATGAACAGCGTGGTCAGCGCGCAATCCACGTAGTCGTTGGCCAGCACCTGGTGCATGTCGGACACGGTCTTGGCCGGCGCGAGCACCCGGCCGTCTGCCAGTGCGGCGGCGAACTTGGCCGCGTGCGCCAGGAAGCCGATTGCCGGCGCCGGCGAGAATATCTTCTCCCACCCTGCCGAGAGCGTGCACACCGCCAGCCACCCGGCCGGCACCACCGCCACGGCCGCGTAACGCTGCCGCTTCATCTTGAACAGCACCACCGAGGCCAGCGTCAGCGCGATGGCCGCCAGCATCTGGTTGGAAATGCCGAACAGCGGCCACAGCGTGTTGATCCCGCCGAGCGGGTCGATCACGCCCTGATACAGGAAGTAGCCCCAGCCGGTCACCGCGATGGCGGTCGCCACCATGTTGCCGGCCCAACTATCCGTCCGTCGCCAGGCCGGCACCGCCAGCCCCGCAAGGTCCTGGATCATGAAGCGCGCCACACGCGTGCCGGCGTCCAGCGTGGTCAGGATGAACAGCGCTTCGAACAGGATGGCGAAGTGATACCAGAACGCCATCAGCCCGCGCCCGCCCAGCGCGCCCGACAGGATGCGGCTCATGCCGACAGCCAGCGTCGGCGCCCCGCCGGCGCGTGCGAGGATGGTGCGCTCGCCCACGTCGTGCGCGATCTGCGTCAGCGTGTCGGGTGCTATGGGGAAGCCCCAGCCGCCCACGGTGGCCGAGACGGCGCCCACCGTAGTACCGACGATGGCCGGCGGCGCGTTCATTGCGAAGTAGGCGCCAGGCTCCAGAACGCAGGCGGCGATTAGCGCCATCACCGCCACCATGCTTTCGACCAGCATGGCGCCGTAGCCGATCGCGCGGGCCTGCGCCTCGTTCTCGATCATCTTCGGCGTGGTGCCGCTGGACACCAGCGCGTGGAAGCCGCTGACCGACCCGCAGGCGATGGTGATGAACAGGAACGGAAACAGCGAGCCGGCGAACACCGGCCCGGTGCCGTCCACGAAGCGGCTGACCGCCGGCATGCGCAGCTCCGGCATCACCACGGCGATGCCCACCGCCAGCGCCGCGATGGTGCCAATTTTCAGGAACGTGGAGAGGTAGTCGCGCGGGGCCAGCACCAGCCACACCGGCAACACGCTGGCCACGAAGCCGTAGCCGATCAGCATCCACGCCCAGGTGGTGCCGCTGAAGGTGAACCGCGCCGCCCACACCGCGTCCGCCGCCACCACGCCGCCCAGCCACAGCGCAGCCATCAGCAGCACGAAGCCGATGGCACTCATCTCTAGCACCCGCCCCGGCCGCACCCAGCGCCCGTAGCACCCCATCAGCACCGCAATCGGGATGGTGGCGAACACCGTAAAGCTGCCCCAGGGCGAGCCTGCCAGCGCTTTGACCACCACCAGTGCGAGCACCGCCAGCAGGATCACCATGATCGCCAGCACGCCTACGCTGGCCACGATGCCGGCGAACGGACCCATCTCGGTGCGGATCATGTCGCCCAAGCTGCGCCCGTCCCGCCGCACGGAGATGAACAGGATCAGGAAGTCCTGCACCGCGCCGGCGAACACCACGCCCACCAATATCCACAGCGTGGCCGGCAGGAACCCCATCTGCGCCGCCAGCACCGGGCCTACCAGCGGGCCGGCGCCGGCGATGGCGGCAAAGTGGTGGCCGAACAGCACGAAACGGTTGGTCGGCACGTAGTCCAGCCCGTCCTGGTGGACCACCGCCGGGGTTGGTCGCGCTGCGTCCAGGCGCAGCACGCGCTCGGCGATGAAGCGGCTGTAGAAGCGGTAGCCTAGCGCGTAGGTGCACAGCGCGGCGGTCACCAGCCAGAGGGCGTTGACGGTCTCGCCTCTCGTGGTGGCGAGTACAGACAGGCAGGCGGCGCCTAGCGCGGCCACGCAGAGCCACAGCAAGGAAGCGGTTCTTTTTCGAAAAAAAGAACCAAAAAACTTTTGTTCCTGGTGGTGGTGATCCACGGTTTGCTTCCCGCATTGTTCAGCAGGCGACGCGTGGGAGGGTCCATCTCTCATGCGTCGCGCGTTTGCGTTCTGCACGCCTGATACAGGAGCTTTGGCCGCACGTCACGTCAGCCGGAACGGTTTGGAGCGTTCTATGATCTTGTTGGATCGGATAAGCAGGCTGGAGAACGCTCTGGTCCTTTGTTTAGCGAGCATCTGCATCCGACGAGCGACCCCGTTCGGTCGGATCATGCTCTAGCGCGTCCACGTTCTTTTCCAACACCACAAAATGCAGGTCGTCGCGCAACGGCACGCCAAAGCGGTCGTCATCATACGGGAACGGCTCCGTCTCCCCAGTCTCACGATATCCACGCCGGACGTACCAGGCGATCAGCGCGTCCCTGACGTTGACAACGGTCATCCGGATCCGCCCTGCACCGCCCTCACGCGCCCAATCCTCCGCCGCGGACAGCATCGTGCGGCCCAGACCATCATTCTGCTGCGCCGGATCGACCGCCAAGGACCCGAGATACCAAACGCCATCGCCCAACGGCTCGAGCCACACGCAGCCTCGCATCGGGCCACCCTGCGCATCCTGCCACTTCAGCTGCCAGGCATGCGGTTTCACCCTCACCTCCGCACGGAGAAGCGCCTCCGTCGTGCGGTCGCCGGTGATGTAGCCGACCTCCGTGGTCCAGTGCGACGCCACGCCGGCGCCGCGGTAGGCCCGGTTGATCAGCGCCACGACACCAGGAAGCTCGTCGTCTCTGACAAGTGCGAACACGCTGCCTCCTCCGTCGATACACAACCGATGCCGCAGCACGAGCTGGCCTGCAGCGGCGCAAAGCGTTTACCGGAGCAAGGCAAGAAACTTTCGTTCCCTTGAGCGCGCGATGCAGGAACCTCCGCGACAGCCGGACTAAAAGTCTTTTGCTTTTTTTCTTCAGAAAAGAAGGCGTTGCTTTTCTCTCTTGGCTGCCAGCAGTCAAGATCCACACTTGCCGGCGTCACATATTCGTTGCGGAAACCTGCGCAACAGCAAGCGTTCAATCGTTGCTGTTTTTCAGAAGCGTAGACCTGGCATTTCAAGTCAGGCTCCGAACAGTTGCAGCACAGGTCACCGAGCCGAGCATCCATTATCCGGGCGCAGCCAATTTCTCCCGCAGCGTCCCCGCACCGTACGCCGTCTTGTAGGTCCCCCTCCGCTGCAACTCCGGCACCACCAGCTCCACGAAATCCTCATAGCACTCCGGCGACACCGTGCGCGCCAGCACGAACCCGTCCAGGTCCGCCTGCGCCATCCAGTCTCCCATCACGTCGGCCACCCGTGCCGCCGAGCCCACCACCGGCGCCTGCCGTCCGCCCAGCCGCAGCCGCTCGCGGAAGCCGCGTTTCGTCATCACCGGCCCTGACGTGATCGCTGCCAGGTTGGAGACCACCGCCTGGGTGCCGACCATCCGGATCGGCTCATCCTCGCCCATCGCCGCGAAATCCACCCCCATCGACCCGGCGGACTGCACCATCGCCCCCTCGGCGTCCGCGTAACGCTCGTACTCGGCGCATTTGTCCTCCGCTGCCGTCTGGCTCTGCCCGGCCACCACCGTCATCCCGGCGAACACCCGCACGTGCCGGCCCAGCGCGCCGGCGGTGGCCCGCAGCTCGCCGACCAGCTTGGCCACCTGCGCCGGCGACGTGCCGTTGACGAAGACACACTCCGCATGGTCCGCGGCGAAGCGCAGCCCGCGCGCAGAGGCACCCGCCTGGTAGATCACCGGCCCGCGCTGCGGCGAGGGTTCGCACAAATGCACCCCGTCCGTCCGCCAGCCTGGCCCTTCGGCGCGCACCGCGTGCACGCGCGCCGGGTCCGCGTAGGCGCCTGCTCGGTCGGCCAGCACGGCGCCGTCCTCCCAGCTGTCCCGCCACAATTGATCGACCGCCGCCATGAAGGAATCCGCCGCGTCGTAGCGGCTGTCGTGCGCCGCCTGCGCCGGCAGGCCCAGCGCGCGCGCGGCACTGTCCAGGTAGCCGGTCACTACGTTCCAGCCGATGCGCCCGCCGGTCAGGTGGTCCAGCGTGCTCATCCGCCGCGCGAAGACGAACGGGTGCTCGGCGCCGGTGTTCGCCGTGATGGCGAACCCAAGGTTGCGCGTCGCATGCGCCATCGCCGGGATCAGCAGCGACGGGTCCAGGTTGGGCACCTGCACCGCGCCGCGTATCGCAGCATTCGCGTTGCCGCCATATACGTCGTAGACGCCGAGCACGTCGGCCAGGAACAGCCCGTCGAACAGCCCGCGTTCCAGCGTGCGCGCGAGGCAAACCCAGTGGTCCAGGTTTTTGTAGTTCCTCGCGCGGTCGCGCGGGTGGCGCCAAAGGCCCTGCTGGATGTGGCCCACACAGGCCATCTCGAAGGCGTGCAGCCTGATCTGGCGGGTCATCGAACGATCCTAAAGAAGCGCGATTCTGATCGAATTATGAAAGCCTTGGGAGTGCCTCACTTCTCATATGCACTCTTGCATGAGTGGTCGGACAATGCCGGCGTTTTCAATATGTCTCAACCCGATCACATCATCCACGCATTCGCATGCATAAACGACCGTTCGCACGCCTGACCGTTCATACGGTGCCTTGCCGGTAGGCGATCCGATGAAGAACGTAGCCTCCGCAAGCGCCTGCAACGAAAGGCGCTGGCATGAACGGCAAAGTGACGTAGCGGATCCGGTGCCCCGAGATCAGGCAGAAGCCGACCACAGCAAGCAGAACGCCAACACTCATAAACACCGGCAGCTTCGTGACGCGAAGATAATGCAGGATCAGCCATACCGGACCGCCAACGAGAACGGTTACGAACAACGCTGGAATGTAAGCGATGAGTATCACCCAGAGAGTACGGGGATCTCTGAAGCTTTCGAACTTACCGTAAACCAGGGCCCAGACAGCAACGTCCCAGCCGAAAAGAGCGAGTGTAGCGGCAGCCGCACTTACAGCGAGAGCCATCCCAATACGTAAGTCGGCGGCTTTCGGACTCGCGGCAGTCATAGACACTCCCGAGGCGTCGCCGGATTTCGCAGCATCGTTAGAACTTACATTCCATAGGCGCATGCCCGGCGGACAGGACCGCGACAGCCTAAACAAAAGCGTTTGCTATTCATCACGAAAAGCGCTGCTCAGTCCGGATCCTCCAACCCGATCGCCCGCAGCCTCGCGCGTTCCTCGTCCCACCCCGTACGTTCCTTCACGTTGAGGAACAGATGCACCGTGCGCCCCAGCAGGTGCCCCAGATGCGAGCGTGCCTTGGCGCCAATCTCGCGCACCCGCGCGCCGCCCTCGCCGATCAGGATCGCCTTCTGCCCCGCGCGCGCGACGTAGATGGTGGCGTCGATGCGCACCGAGCCGTCCGGCCGGTCGGTGAAGCTCTCGGTCTCCACCGTGGTGCCGTAGGGAACCTCCTCGTGCGTCTGCAGGAAGATCTGTTCGCGCACGATCTCCGCGGCGAGCAGGCGGTCCGGCAGGTCGGTGATCTCGTCGTCCGGATAGAGGTGCGGCCCCGGCGGCAGTGCGGCGGCCGTCGCGTCCAGCAGGTCGGACACGCCGTCTCCGTTGGCCGCGCTGACCATGAACGTCTGTTCGCAGCGCACGCGTTCGGCGAGTTCTGCCGTCAGCGGCAGCAGGCGCGGGCGCGGCACCAGGTCCACCTTGTTGAGCACCAGCCAGGTGCGCCGGCGTGTAGCGACCAGCTTGTCGGCGATGACGGCGACCTGGTCGGTGAGGCCGGCGCGCGAATCCACCAGGAACAAGGTGAGGTCGGCGTCTTCCGACCCGGTCCAGGCGGCGCGCACCATCGCGCGGTCCAGCTTGCGGCGCGGCGCGAAGATGCCGGGTGTGTCCACCAGCAGGATTTGCGCAGGGCCGCGCAACAGGATGCCGAGCACGCGGAAGCGGGTAGTTTGCGCTTTCGGGCTGACGATGGAAAGCTTGGCGCCGGCCATGCGGTTGAGCAGGGTGGACTTGCCGGCGTTTGGCGCACCGACGATGGCGACGAAGCCGCAGCGGCTTTCTTCAGTCATCATAGGTAGAGCAAGCAAGCGCTTCTTTTTCGAGAAAAAGACGCAAAAAGCTTTTGTCGCGGCTGTCGCGGATTTCTCATGAAAAAACCGCGACAGCGGACGCAAAAGTTTTTTGCTGCTTTTTTTCCAAAAAAGAAGCGCTTGCCTTGTCTCACTTCAACATCTCCAAAAGCGCAGTCGCCGCCTGCCGCTCGGCGTCTCGTTTCGTGTTCCCTTCGCCGGTCCCCGTCTTGCCCCGCGCGCTCACCGCAACGACGAACCGAGGCGCGTGCGAGGGCCCGGTTCTGGAGACCACCCGGTAGTCCGGCAGCACCTCCGTGTGGGCCAGCACCACTTCCTGCAGCGCGGTTTTCGGGTCTTTCGGCGGCAGCACCTGAGTGTCCATCAGCGGCGCCCACGTGTCGCGGACGAAGCGGCGGGCGACGTCCAGGCCGCCGTCGAAATACAGCGCGCCGATCGACGCCTCCATCGCGTCGGCCAGCACGGTGGCCAGCTTGTGCACCCCGGCCAGCGCCTCGTTGGCACCCAGGTTGAGCAGGCGCGCCAGGCCAATGCGTGCGGCCTGGGTGGCCAGCGTCTCGCGCGAGACCAGGTGGGCCAAGCGCGGCCCGAGCTGTCCCTCCTGCTCGAGCGGAAAGCGTTCGGAGATCCATTCTGCCACCACCAGCCCCAACACCCGGTCGCCCACGAACTCAAGCCGTTCGTTGGAGCCTGCGCCGGTGCTGCGCCCCATCTTGCGGCCGCGGCGAGCTTTCCCGGAACGGCCGATGGCGGCGGAACGATGGGTAAGCGCCTCGCCCAGCAGCTCGGGGCGGGCGAAGTGGTGGCCCAGCAGCGTCTCTGCCTGGGTCAGACGCTCCGCCAGGGAGGCTGGGGCGCCGTCACTCAATCCACGCCTTTCAGCAGGCGGCCCCAGCGGACCTCGAACGGCCACTGCCAGAACTCCCACCACGGGTGTTCGGCGTCGAAGCTGAAGAAGATGAATTGCGCGCGGCCGATGACGTTCTCCAGCGGCACGAAGCCCAGGCCGTTGACGATGAAACGGCTGTCTGCGGAGTTGTCGCGGTTGTCGCCCATCATAAACAGGTGGCCGTCGGGGACCACGTATTCGTCGGTGTTGTTCGGGTCGAGGTCGCTCAGCACGTTGCGTTCCTCGTCGTCGCTGTATTTGAGGATGTCGTGCTTGGGGCCGTTCGGCAGGTCCTCGCGGTATTCCTTGGTCAGCACGCGGGTGCCGTTCTCGTCGGAGGATTCGTAGTCGCCTTCCGGCGTACGGGGCACTTCGGTGCCGTTGAGGTAGAGCTGACCGGCCTTGACCTGAACGTGGTCGCCGGGCAGGCCAATGACGCGCTTGATCCAGTCTTCGCTGGTGTTGCGGGTGTTGCGGAACACCACGACGTCACCGCGATGCGGGAAGGAGCCGAGGATGCGGCCGGAGAAGACGTCCGGCGAGAACGGCATGGAGTAGTGCGAGTAGCCGTAGCTGAACTTGCTGACGAAGACGAAGTCGCCGATCAGCAGGGTCGGGATCATCGAGCCGGACGGAATGTTGAACGGCTCGAAAGCCACGGTGCGGATGCCCATGGCAATCAGGCCGGCATAGACCAGGGTCTTGACCGTTTCGAGGATGCCGCCAGCCTGCGGCTTGGCCGAGCCGGCCGCGGGCGGCTTGGTGGAAGCGGATTTTTGGGTGGTGGCCATGATCACTGGTCCGGGCAGAGTGCCGGATAGACCCGCTTGTTTCCTGCCTGTCAAGAAAGCGGTCTGTATGTAAAAGCCCAGCAGTTCCTTTTTGAAGGACCGACCAAAAAACCCTTGATTCCGCCGTCGCGCACTCAGCGGAGAGAGCCGCGACAGCGGAAGCAAAAGCTTTTTGCGTCTTTTTCTCGAAAAAGAAGGCCTTGCTTGTCTACCTGCGCGCCCGCCCCACGCCCGCCGCCCGCATCAGAACCCGCAGCACGCCCGTCTGCGCCACGATCCGCGTCGCGGGTGCAAGCATCGCCGCCAGGGTCAAGCTCTGCCGCGCCTGCTCCAGGCTCTGGTCGCGAACGCGGCGCGCCTCCTCTGCCACCGGATCGGCCACCTTGCCGCTGGCGAGCAGCCCGAAGATGCCCGCGATCACCAGATCCACCACCAGAAGGATCACCACAGAAAGCAAGGGCGACAGGTGGGCGAACTGCTCGAGCGCGAAGCAGGCGGCGACGTGCAACAGGACGAGCACGGCGATGGCGAACACCGCTGCCACCACGCCAAGCACGGCGCGCCGCACGATCGACGAGACGAGGCGCCGCACGAGCAGGATTTCTGCCTGTGCGGCCACGCGGGCGAGGCGGACGGTGCGCATGTCTTCGACTACTTCGTGATGCGGCCGAACAGGAATCCGACCGCCGCAGCCACGCCGATGGCGATCAGCGGCTGGTCGCGCACCCGGTCGGACACCATGTCGGCCTGGTCTTCGGTGTAGGCGCGGGCACGCTGGGCAGCGTCCTGTGCACGGCCGCGCGCGTCGGACAGGGCCGGGGTGATGCGGTCTTCCATCAGCTGGTTCACCTGATCGCGCAAGGCGCGGATTTCGTCGCGGGCGCTGTCGGATACGGCCATTGTGGGCACTCCTTCGATGATTGCTGTTGGCCGCGGCACGTGCGCCGCGGCCGGGTGCGACGTCGCGTGCACCGTTCGGGCACCCCAACGCCACCTTTTACGGGCGGTTGCCATGACGTATCAGCTTGGGCCTCGGGGGAGGCTGCATGCAGGGTGCGACGCTGGAGGTATCGGGGCTGACCAGCTCGGCGCGGCGTGCGCGCAATGCGGCCGGCGGGGCGCAGGGCGCGCACGGCCGGCTGGACGCGATGAGTTTCGCAGCGCTGCCCGGCCGGGTGACGGCGGTGCTGGGAGAGAGCGGGAGCGGCAAGTCCGCCCTGGTCCGCGCGATAGCCGGGCTGGACCGGGCGGACGGCGCGGTGGTTGTGGACGGCGTCGACCAGGCGGGCGTGGCGGCTGCGCGTCGCGGCTTCGGTGTGGTGTTGCGCGACGAGGCGCTCTCGTCCTGGACGCGGCTGGCCGGCCACGTGGCCGAGCCGTTGCGCCGGCGCGGCGTGGCACGGCCCGAGCGCGCCCAAATCGTGGCCGAGACGCTCGACCTGCTCGGGCTCGCATCCCTAGCCCGGCAGTGGCCCAGCCGGCTGAGCGCGGCAGAGCGCCGGCGTGCGGCGGTGGCGCGCGCGGCCGTCATCGGCCCGCGCCTGCTGCTGCTGGACGATCCGTTCGCGGGGCAGGACCTGGCCGAGCGGGCACTGCTGGCAGGCGGATTGCGGCGTGTGCAGGCGCTGCTGGGGGCCACCATGCTGCTGACCACGGGCACGGGCGAGGACGCGCTGGCACTGGCGGAGCAGGTGGTGGTGGTGCGAGGCGGCCGTGTGGTGCAGGCCGGCACGCTGCAGGAAGTGTTCAACCGTCCGGCCAGCCTGTACGTGGCGGCGCTGCTGGGGGAGGTGAACCGGTTGCCAGGGCGTGTGGCGGAGCTGGAGGACGACATGGCGCTCGTCAGGCTCGACTGCGGACCTTTGGTGGAAGCGCGGCTGGCAGGCAAGCTGGAGCCGGGCGGCGTCTGCACGGTGGGCCTGCGGCCGGACAGGATTGCGCTGGCGGCGGCGAGTGCGGCGGAGATGGGCGGCTACGCGGTGGACGCGACGGTTGTCGAGACGCGGTTCATGGGCGAGAGCTACCGGTTGCGGCTGCTGATCGGCTCGGGTGCGGAGGTGGTGGTGCTGCGCGCGGCAGCGGCGGGGCTGCGGGGCGTGCGGGTTGGCGGCTCGGTAGCGCTGGCGTGGCAGGCGCATCATGCGAGCGTGTTCGGCGTGGAGTAAGCGGGGACAAGCCAAGCGGTTCTTTTTTGAAAACCAAAAACTTTTGTCTTCCAAGGCGCGCGCTGCAAAACCATCGCGACAGCAGGGCCAAAAGTCTTTTGCTTCTTTTCTTCGGAAAAGCAGGCCTTGCTTTCTTCCTGTGTGTCAGGATTGAGAGCGCTGGCGTGCTGACACCGACGACAATTGCGGGCGGGATCTGCGCAAGATCGGACGCGGCTCGATCGAGGTTATAGCAGCAACATCTCGGTCTGTAGCCTTGCGATGCCGTAAGCCTTGGCAGTTCACCGACCATGGGAAGTTGCAACATGCGGACGATCGACCTGGCCAACAAGCTGAGTGTTCCCGTGCTAGGCCAAGGCACGTGGCGCATGGGCGAGAGGCCTGACCGACGCAAGGCGGAGGAAGCTGCCCTGCGGGCAGGCATAGACCTGGGCATGACCCTCATCGACACCGCCGAGATGTATGGCGAGGGCGCGACCGAGAGCTTCCTCGGAGACGCGCTCAGCGGGTTGCGGCACAAGATCACCCTCGTCAGCAAGGTCTACCCGCAGAACGCCGGGGGCATCCGCCTTGAACGGGCCTGCGAGGCAAGCCTGGGCCGTCTGCGGACCGATCACCTCGACCTCTATCTGCTGCACTGGCGAGGCGCCGTCCCGCTCGCGCAGACGGTGGACGGGATGGAGAGGCTGAGGCAGGCCGGAAAAATCCGCGCGTGGGGCGTGAGCAACCTCGACCTCGCCGACCTCGAGGAGCTGGGCAAGGCAGGCGGCGGAGCGTGCGCGACCGACCAGATCCTCTACAACATCACGCGCCGCGGCCCTGAGTTCGACCTTCTGCCGTCGCTTCGTGCGCGTGGCATGTCGGTCATGGCCTACAGCCCGGTCGAGCAAGGGCGCCTGCCGACCGGGGGCGCCCTGCAACAAGTCGCCGACCGTCACGGGGTGACGGCGTACCAAGTGGCCCTGGCCTGGGCGATCCGCGAAGCCGGCGTGGTCGCGATCCCCAAGGCTGCCAGCCTTGTCCACGTGCGTCAGAACCGCCAGGCCGCGGATCTGGACCTGACGGCGGAGGACCTCTCGGTTTTGGACGAGGCGTTTCCGCCGCCTGCGGGCACAACCAGCTTGGAGATGTTGTAGGAAAGCAAGCAGTTCTTTTTTGAAAAAAGAACCAAAAAACTTTTGCTCTCTTTGGGTGCGCGTTGTTGAGGCGGGTCGCTTCAGCCGTCCGCGACAGCGCTCGCAAAAGCTTTTTGCTTCTTTTTCTCGAAAAAAAGGCCCCGCTTCTAACTTCCTTTCTCGGCCAGCAGCCCCCCTTTGAAGTCCGGCAGGTCGCGCACCGTCCAGCCACCGCCCAGCGCCCGCACCAAATCCACGTCCGCCTGCACGCGCCGAGTGCGCAGGTCCGTCGCCGTCTGCTCGGACTGCAGCTCGGCCGTCTGGGCCACCACCACGTCGAGGAAGCTGGTCGCCCCGTCCTTGTACAGGTTCGTCGTCATCGTCACCGTCTGCTGCGCCGCGCGGACGGCGGCGTCCTGCTGGCGCGTCTCCTCGCCCAGCAGCCGCTGCTGCGAGAGCGCGTCCTCGACGTCCTGGAACGCGGTGAGCACTGCCTGGCGGTAGTGCGCCTCTGCCAGGTGGAACTGTGCCACCGCCGCCGCCTCCTGCGCCCGTCGCAGCCCGCCTTCGAACAGCGGCAGTGCCAGCCCAGGCCCCACCGCCCAGAAATCGTTCGGCAGACTGAACAGCTGGAAGCCGGTGTCCTGCAGCCCGTAGAGCACATCCAGCGACAGCCGCGGGTAGAACGCCGCGCGCGCCACCCCGATGGTGGCGTTGGCCGCCGCCATCTGCCGTTCCGCCGAGGCCACGTCCGGGCGGCGTTCCAGCAGCGTGCTCGGCAGCCCGGCGGAGATCCGCGGCAGCGCCAGCGTCCACGCCGTCGGCGGCAGGCTGAACTCGGACGGCAGGCGCCCCACCAGCACCGCGATCGCGTGTTCGACCAGCGCGCGCCTTGCCGTGGTGTCGATGATGGCAGCGTCGGCGTTGTCGAGTTGCGTCTGGGCGCGGCTGACGTCGATGCCCGAGGCGATCTTGCCGGCAAAGCGGTTCTGGGTGATGCGCAGCGCCTGGCGGTAGGCGGACGACGCGTTCTGCAGCACCTGGGACTGGGCATCGAGGCCGCGCAGGGTCAGGTAGTCGTCTGCCAGTTCGGCGTGCAGGCTCAGGCGGGTGCCCTCCACGTCGGCTGCCGTCGCCTGCGCCGCGTCGCGCCCCGCCCGGACCGCGTTGGCGACGCGGCCCCACAGGTCCACCTCGTAGTCGGCCTGGGCGCTGATGCTGTTGTCGAGGTATTGATTGGCCTGGCCTGGCCGGCGCGTCGGCCGGCGGTTGGACTGTCTGTCCTCGTGGATCTGCCCGCCGAGCGAGAGGGTCGGATACAGCCCCGCCTGCGCCTGCGCCGCCTGGGCGCGCGCCTGCTGCAGCACGTCCAGCGAGGCGGCGAGCGTGGGGCTCGCAGTGTCCACCTGCTGCTCCAGCCCGTCGAGCACCGGGTCGTTGAACACCGCCCACCAGTCGCCACGCCGCAAGGCGTCGGCCGGCTGGGCGGGCTGGAAGGCTGCTGCCTCCCTGTAGGTGACCGGCACGGTGGTGAGCGGCACGTGGTAGTGCGGCGCCAGGTTGCAGCCGGACAGGCCAGTGAGCACGCCGGCCGCCAGCGTCGCCCGCCATCGGAGCATCTCTCGCACGACTGTCCGGCCCCTATTCGGACGCGGTTGCCGGGGCGGCGGGCGGCGGCGGGTTCGCCTGTCCGGCCGCGACGTTCACCCTGTCGCCATCCTCGATAGTGTCGAGCGGCGTGCTCACCACCCGGTCGGCCGCGGTAATGCCGCTCTCAATCTCGATCTCGGTGCCGAGGTTGCGGCCGATCGTCACGTCCTTCAGGACGACGCGGTTGTCCCTGTCCACGGTCGCCAACTGCGCGCCGTGGGCACGGAAGACCAGCGCGCTGGCCGGCACCCGCAGCACGCCGGCGTTGCCGGGCACGTCGAAGCGCACCTCGGCGAAGGTGCCGGCCCAGAGCTTGCCCTGCTTGTTGGGCGCCATCAGCTCGACCAGCACGGTGCGGCTCTCCGCGGCGACGGATTGCGACGTGGTGGCCAGGCTCGCCGGGAACGTGCGGCCAGGGTATTGCGGCTCGGTCAGCGTTGCCTGCATGCCGGGCCGCAGTTCGCTGGCGTAGGCCTGCGGCACGCGGACGTAGACGCGCATCTCGTGCATGTCGGCCACCTTGAACAGCGGTATGGCGGCACTCGACCCGCCGGTGATCAGCGCGCCCACGTCGGTGTTGCGCGCGGTCACCACGCCGTCGAACGGCGCGGTCAACTTCTTGAAGCTCTCCAGCGCGCGCAGCCGGTCCACGTGCGCCTTTTGGGCGTTCACCTCGGCACGGCGCGCGGTGGCGTCGCCCTCCTTCTCGTCGGCGGATTGCACGGACACCGAGTTGGACGCGAGCAGCGCGTGCCAGCGCTTGGCCGTGAGGTCGGCCAGCGTGGACTGCGCCTGCGAGGTGGCGAGGTCGGCCTGCGCCTGCGCCAACTCCTCGTCGAGGTCCGGCGTGTCGATGGTGGCCAGCACCTGGCCGGCGTGCACGTGGGCGCCGATGTCCTGGCTCCAGCCGGCGAGGTAGCCGCTGACGCGGGCGTAGATCGACGCCTCGTAGAACGCTTCCACGTTGCCTGGCAGGACCAGCTTGCGCGGCGCGTCGTCCTGCGTGGCGTGCGCCACGCTGACGGTGGCGACCGCCTGCTGCGTCGTCCAGGTGGCCAGCTCGGCGTCGGATCGGTGGCGGGTGAAGATACCCCAGGCCGCAGCCGCGGCGGCCAGCACCAGCACCACCACGGCGAACAATCCCAGGCGCTTGGGCCGGCCGTGCGGCGCGCGGTGGCCCTGCTGGTGGCCTTCCGCGCGGGTGGTCCGGTACTCCGCCTCGCCGTCTTCGGCCATCGGCGGGATGGCCAGCGGCCGCGTGTCGTCCGGCATGTCGTTCACTCCGCCGCCTGGGCTGCTGCCATGGAGGATTGTCTTGCGCCGCGGGGCAGGTCGCCGCCTGCCCGCGCGGGCAGGTTCTCGCGCTTGTGGACCAGGCTGAAGATGGTCGGCACCACGAACAGGGTGGCCGCCGTGGCGAACAGCAGGCCGCCGATCACCGCGCGGCCCAGCGGCGCGTTCTGCTCGGCGCTGAGTGCGGTGGGGGCCAGGCCGATGCCCATGGCGAGCGCGGTCATCAACACCGGGCGGAAGCGCGTGGCACCGGCCTCCAGTGCCGCCTGCAAGGCGTCCATCCCGGTCTCCATCCGCTCGCGCGCGAAGCTGATCACCAGAATGGAGTTGGCGGTGGCAACCCCCATGCACATGATCGCACCCGTGAGCGCCGGCACCGAAAGCGTGGTGCCGGTCAGGAACAGCATCCAGACGATGCCGGCCAGCGCGCCGGGCAGGCCCATGACGATCACCGCGGGGTCCGTCCAGCTTTGGAAGTTTACCACGATGAGCAGGTAGATCAGCACGATGGCGAAGGCGAGGCCGCCGAACAGCTGGCCGTAAGCTTCCTTCATGGTGGTCACCTGGCCGCGCAGCGTCACCTGGCTGCCGTGCGGCAGGCCGTGCGCCTCCTCGCGCACGATGCGGTTGATGTCGCCGGCCACGGCGCCAAGGTCGCGGCCCTGGTTGGTGGCGTAGATGTCGATCACCGGCCGCACGTTGTAGTGCGAGACGACGGCGTCGCTGGTCTCGGTGTGCACCTTTGCCAGGCCGCCCAGCAGCTCGGTGCGGTTGCCCGAGCCCAGCATGGTGTTCTGCAAGTTGCCGATGCTGTCGAGGTCGTATTGCGGCGTCTGCACCACGATCGGGTAAGACACGCCGTTATGCGGGTTCAGCCAGAAGGTGGGCGCGGTCTGTATGCTGCCCGCCAGCGTGTCGAGCATGGAGGTGGCGGCGTCCTTCTCGGTGATGCCGACCAGCGAGGCGAGCTGGCGGTCCACGTCCACCCGCAACGTCGGCTCGTTGAACGCCTGCTGGATCCGCGCGTCGGCGACACCCGGCACCCGCGCGATGCGCGCCAGCAGGCGGTCGGCGTAGGCGCGGTTTGCCACCAGGTTCTGCCCCACCACCTGCAGGTCGATCGGCGCCGGCAGGCCGAAATTGACGATCTGCGTGGTGATGTCGGCCGGCAGCAGGGCGAACACGGTGCCTGGGAAGTGGCGCGGCAGGTAGGCGCGCAGCGTGCGGGCGTAGTCGTCCAGGGTCGCACCCTTCAGGGTGATCAGGATGTCCGCGTCGCCGCCGCTGATGGTGCCGGAGTTGCCGTAGGCGAGGTTGATGCCGCTGACCGGCAGGCCGATGTTGTCGACGATCGTGTCGAGGTGCGCCGGCGGGATGACGTGGTCGCGTATCGCCTGCTCGATCCGGCCGCACAGGGCCGAGACGTCCTCGATGCGCATGCCGGTCTGCGCGCGCACGTGCAGCTTGATCTGGTCGCTGTCGACCGCCGGGAAGAAGTTCTGCCCCAGGAACGGCACCAACCCGAAGGAGAGCAGCACGCCAGCGAAGAACCCGACGATCACGCGCGGCCGATGCGCCAGGGCGAGTTCCAGCAGGCCCACGTAGCCGCCGCGGACGCGCTCGAACCGGCGCTCGAAGCCCTTCTGGAAGCGGCCGAAGAAACCCGGGCGCCGAGCCGGCCCCGCATGATGCACGTGTTTTCGCAGCAGGAAGTTGGCCAGCGTGGGCACCAGGGTGCGCGAGAGGACGTAGGAGCCGATCATCGCGAACACCACCGCCTCGGCGAGCGGGCGGAACAGGTAGCCGGCGACGCCGCTCAGGCTGAACATCGGCACGAACACGATGCAGATGCACAGCAGCGAGACGGTGGCCGGCACCACGATCTGGCGCGCGCCGTCGAGGATGGCGTCGTGGACCTCCTTGCCGCTCTCGAGGTGGTAGTTGATGTTCTCGATGGTCACGGTGGCGTCGTCGACCAGGATGCCGACGGCCAGTGCCAGGCCGCCCAGGGTCATCACGTTGATGCTCTCGCCGATCACCGAGAGCATCGTCAGCGAGAACAGGATGGCCAGCGGGATGGACACCGTGATGATCAGCGTCGAGCGCCAGCTGCCGAGGAAGACCAGGATCAGCACGCCGGTGAGCCCCGCGGCGATCAGCCCCTCGCGCACCACGCCCATCACCGCCGAGGTCACGAACATCGACTGGTCGCCCACCGCCTTGAGCTGAAGGCTGGGCGGCAGGCTCGCCTCGATCTGCGGCAGGATGGCTTTGACGTTGGCGATGATGTCGAGCGTGGAGGCCGAGCCCGATTTCAGCACCGTCATAAGCACGGCGTGCGTGCCGTCGAGGTGCACGATGTTGGTCTGCGGCGGCGAACCGTCGCGCACGTGCGCCACGTCGCGCATCGTCACCACCGTGCCGTTGACGGTCTTGATCGGCAGGTCCTCGAGCTCGGCGAACTCCTTGGGCGCATCGTTGAGCGAGACGTTCCACTCGAAGCTGCCGACCTTCTCCGAGCCTACCGGGGTGACCAGGTTCTGCTCGGCCAGGGCGGCGACCACGTCCTGCGCGGACAGCCCGCGCGCCTGCAGCGCGTGGCTGTCGAGGTCGATCTGGATCTGCCGCACCTTGCCGCCGTAGGGCGACGGGATGGCCGCACCCGGGACGGTGGCCAGCTGCGGGCGGATGAAGTTCTGGCCGTAGTCGAACAGCCTGGCCTGCGAGAGCGTCTTGCTGGACAGCGCAAGCTGCAGGATGGGCACGCTGGAGGCGTTGAACTCGAGGATCTGCGGCGGCGTGATGCCCGCCGGCAGCGCCTTCAGCACGGTCTGCGAAGCGGCGGTGACCTGGGCGAGGGCGGCGTTGATGTTGACGTTGGGCTGGAAGAATATCTTCACCACGCCGTAGCCGAACATCGACTGGCTCTCGATGTGGGCGATGTCGTTGACCTGGCTGCTCAGCGTGCGCTCGTAATAGTAGATGACGCGGCCGGACATGTCGTCCGGCGAGAGGCCGTTATACGACCACACCGCGGCGACCACCGGGATGCCGATGTTGGGCAGGATGTCGGTGGCGGTGCGCAGTGCCGAGAGCACGCCGAAGATCAGGATGAGCACCGCCAGCACCACGAAGGTGTAGGGACGGCTCAGGGCCACTTTGACGATGCCGATCATCTGCGCAAACGCCCCGTGTGCTCAGCCTCCCCGAACGTAGGCTGCCTGGTGAACTCATCGCGGAAGCTGGCGGTTTATGCGACTATATTCCGTGTTAGCGGCCGCTGGGGCTACGCAAGCAAGGCCTTCTTTTCTGAAGAAAAGAAGCGAAAGACTTCTGGTCCGGCTGTCGCTGAGGTTCCTGCAACGCGCGCTTTTTAGAAATGAACTGCTTGCATTGCTTGCCACCGGCACGAGTGCGGTACAGCCACGCAATACCCCTGTGTTTTCCGCGCCACACCCGGCGCCAACAACGACCGGTACAGCCTGCGTTTCATCGTTCTGTCATAACAAACTCTTCCACGGGCTTTATGGTGCGCTCGCCGCCGGCAGAGCGGAACCAACTTGGAGAGACCCATGGGCCTGCGCCTATCCCGCTCGACCCTCATGATCGCGTCCGCACTTGCCTTGACGGCCGCCTGTCCCACGCTGGCCGCTGCCCAGGATGGCAGTTCCCAGCTCGGGTCGATCGAAAAGCAGATCCAGGCGCTGCAGGCCGAGTTGCGGCACATGAAGTCCGAGATGGCGCAGCGCAACCGCGAGTTGAAGTCTGCCCGCGGCACCGCCTACGCGCCGCCGCCGGCCGCAACCCAGCCGGCGCCGATCACGCCGCAGATCCCGGCCGGCTATGCGCTGGTGCCTGCCGTTCCGGGCACCGCCGGCGGCTCGTTGTCGCTGGTCAAGATCCAGACGCCGCCACCGTTGCCGAAGGGCTCGTTCCAGCTCGGCGGCGTCAACGTGCAGCTCGGCGGCTTCTTCGAAGGAGCCGGCTACTACCGCTCGCGCAACGAGGTCACCGACCTCACGTCCAACTTCAACTCCGCCATCCCGCTGCGCAACAGTCCGCTATACCACGAGGCCGAGTCCGGCTTCAGCGCGCGCCAGAGCCGCTTCACCGCGGCGATGACCGCCGACCCGGACGAGGTGACCAAGCTGCAGGCCTACGTCGCGGTAGACTTCCTCAGCGCCGCGCCCACCGCCAACTACAACGAGAGCAGCAGCTTCAACCCGCGTCTGCGTGAAGCCTGGATCCAATACGCACGCAGCGACTGGGGCTTCTACGCGCTGGCAGGCCAGAGCTGGACGTTGGTGACGATGAACACGAAGGGTGTCGACCCGACCGCGATCAACGCACCGCTGCAGATCGATCCGCAATACGTCGTCGGCTTCGACTGGTCACGTCAAGCGCAGTTCCGTGTCGCCAAAAGCTTCCTGAACAATCAGTACTGGCTGGCACTCTCAATCGAGAACCCGGAGACCATCGTCAGCGGCACCGCGCCCACCATCGCGGGCAGCACCATCAACCAGACCAACCCTGGCACCGGCGTGGACGGCAACACGATCGTGTCCACCGTGCCGGCAGTGGCAGCGGGTGCGGCCGCCTCCTCCGTCGCCGGATCGCCCGCCTATTCAAACAACTTCGCGCCCGACGTCATCCTGAAGGGCACCGCCGACTACGACGTCGCCCACCTCGAGGCGTTCGGCCTTGGCCGCGTGTTCAACGACCGGGTGAGCCAGCTCGGCACCGGGCAGAACAACACGCAGATCGGCGGCGGCGTGGGCGGCGGCGCGCTGGTGCACGTGATCCCCAAGAAGCTGGACGTGCAGTTGAGCGGCCTGGTCGGCGAAGGCGTCGGCCGCTACGGCACGTCGCAGCTCGCTGACAGCACCTACAACTACCAGGGCAAGCCGGTACCGCTGCCCGGCTACAGCGTGCTGGCCGGTGTGGTCGGCCACCCCACGCCGCAGATCGACCTCTACTCCTACGTCGGCGTCGAGCACGTCAGCGCGCGCTACGATCTGGGCCTGGTAAAGGGCAAGTTCGGCACGGTGGCCGGTTACGGCAGCCGCCTCATCAACAACATCAGCTGCCAGACCGAGCTCGCCACAGAGCCCGCCACCTGCGCGCCCGCCACATCCGGCGACGGGCAGATCAACTTCGGCGGCTGGTACAAGTTCATCCAGGGCCCGTTCGGAAAGATGCAGGTCGGCGCTCAATACTCCTACACACGCCGCTACCTTCTGCAGGGTATCGGCAAGACGCCGAAGACCGACGAGAACATGGTGTTCTTCAGCTTCCGCTGGTATCCGTTCACCTGAGCCAGGCATCGTGGGCGGCCCTCGTGCCGTCCACGACAGCAAGGCGAGTAGTCCTTTGAAAAAAGACCCGAACTTTTGTTCCCGTCCACGCGGCAGCGCTGACAAAAGTTCTTGCTGATCAACCCTATTTTCGACGAATTGAGTCCGCCAAGCCCAGCGAGGAAGGCAAAGCCTGCTTTTTCGACAAAAAGCAGCAAAACACTTTCGGTCCTGCTGTCGCGGAGCTTCCAGCAGCGAGCAACCAAGAGGACAAGAGTTTTTTGGTTCGTTTTTTCAAAAACGAACCGCTTGCCATACCTCGCCGCCTGCGCGCTCACCGCATGCACCACCACCAGCGTCATCGACAGCGAGAACCCCTCGAAGAACCGCCCGCCGCAATGGACGGACTACTGGAGCCTGCCCGTAAACGTGCACGGCGCGGTGCCAAACCTCGCGCAGCCCGCCTTGGCTGCGCTGTTCCCGACCGCACCGCCGGCCTCGCAGGCTGCGCGGCGTGTGGAGCTGTTCCTCAACCCGGCGAGCCTGCCGCCCAATGACATGCTGTGCAGCCGCAGCGACCTGTTCGTGCCCGGCGTGCAGTCCGGCTCTTACGCGTTCCTCGCCGGCGCCCTGTGCAACGGCGCCGCGGTCGTGACCTACGCCACCGCGCACGTGCTGACTGCCGGCCTCACGCCGGACCAGGTCCGCGGACATCTCGAGATGATGCACCTGCAGCTTTGGCAGGCGCTCACCTACGGCAACAATCATCCCGAACAGGTGCATCCGAGCTGGATGTACGGTGATTGACTGCAAGTGCCCGAGACGCTGACGCAGAGCCTGAAGGAACACTGACCGGCAGACGAGTAAGGCAGAGCCTGCTTCTTTGAAAGAAGCAGCAAAGGACTTGTGGTCCTGCTGTTGCGGACTATCGCTGAGCATGTAACCGAGGGACAAAAGTTTCTTGGTTCTGTTTTTCAAAAAAGAACCGCTTGCCTGGCCTCGCTTAAGCTGCGTCCGCCGCGCAGACGACATCGACCGCGAACCCTTCGGGCAAGCTGCTCATCCGCAGGCCGAACCCGTGCAGCCGCAGGATGGCGGCGACCAGGCTGAGGCCCAGCCCGGACCCGGCGACATGCGCCGTCGCCGGCGCGCGGTAGAAGCGTTGCAGCACCGCCTCGCGTTCGCCCACTGCAATGCCAGGTCCGTTGTCCGTCACCCGCAGGATGGGGCCCGGACTACCCGGCAGCAATCGGATCGAGACCGCCCCGCCGGCGGGCGCGAACTTGATCGCGTTGTCCACCAGGTTGGCGCAGACCTCGAACAGCAGGTCGCGGTCGCCGTAGGCGCGTTGGCCTGGCGGTGCTTCGAAGGTGAAGCGCAGGTCGCGCAACTCCGCCATCGGCTGGTAGAGTTCGGCCGCCTCTTCGGCGATGGCGGAGAGGTCCACATCGGAGAAACCCGAGCGGCGCCGCGTGCCCTCCAGCTCGCCGATGCGCAGCAGCGCGGTGATGGTGCCGAAGCATTGGTCCAGGTCGGCGATCGCGCGCGCCGCCACGTCGTCCAGCTCACCCAGCGTGGACGCGCGCCGGCGTCCGCCTTCCAGCCGCGCCCGCATGCGCGCAAGCGGGGTGCGCAAATCGTGCGCGATGCCGTCGCCGACGCCACGCACCTCCACCAGCAGCCGCTCCATCTGGTCGACCATGCGGTTCACGCTGCCGGCCAGTATGTCGAAATCGTCCTGTGCAGCACCGACCGGGATGCGCTCGTGCAAGTCGCCGTCGATGATCCTGTCTAGCGTCCTGCGGAACGCGGCGATGCGGGAGAGCGTCCTGCGGCTGGCCCAGGTGCCGGCGGCCAGTGCCAGCACCAACGCGGGCACCAGCCCCAAGGCGAGCGCGCGGCCGACGAGCAGGCGCAGGTGCTGCAGGTCGCGGCGGCTGCGGCCGACGACGACGACCCGGCCGTCCGGCAGGACCTGTGCGATGGCGGTGACACGGTCGTCGGCGGCGCTGCGAGACGTCTGGCGCGCTACCGTCACCACGTGCGCGAGGCCGTCCGTCGGCAAATCGGCAGGGTAGCTCGCAAGGTCGCCGGCCAGCATGCGGCCGTCTGCCGTGAAGATGGCCGCGAAGCTTAACCGGTGCAGGTCGCCGGCGAAGCGCGCCTGCAGGTCGCGGGTCAGGTCCTGCGGCGGTTCGCGCGCGATGATCGCCGCCTCGTTGCGCACGGTGGCGTCGATGCGGTCTGATTCGTAGAGCGTCGTCTGCCAGTAGATGAACGCGAACAGCGCCAGCGTGCTGGCGGCGAACGCGGCAGAGGCGAGGGCGGAGTTGCGGAAGGTGTTGGTGCGGAATGCGTCGGACCAGTGGCGTTTCATGGTCACCGCTTTAAGGCAAGGCCTTCTTTTCTGAAGAAAAGAAGCAAAAGACTTTTATCCCTGCTGTCGCGATGGTTCTGCCGGCGCGCGCCCAAGGGAACGAAAGTTTTTTGGTTCTTTTTTTCAAAAAAGAATCGCTTGCCTTGCCTGAACCATCATCCCGGCGGAGGCCCGCGGAAGAGAAAGCCGCTGCCCTTCACGCTCTCGATCATCGAGGCCGCACCGGCTAGGTCGATCTTGCGGCGCAGCCGGCCGACATGCACGTCCACCAGGTTGGTTTGCGGCACGAACCTGTAGTGCCACACGTCTTCCAGCAGCATCGCCCGCGTCACCACCTGCCCGGGCCGGCGCATGAGGTATTCCAGCAGCCGGAACTCGCGCGGCAGGATCTCGATCTCCTCGCCACCGCGGCGCGCCACGCGGTCGATCAGGTCGAGCTCGAAACCGCCCGCGCGCAGCACCGTCTCACGGTTCTCGGCCGGCCGCCGCAGCAGCGCATCCACGCGCGCTGCCAGCTCCTCCAGCGCGAACGGCTTGGTGAGGTAGTCGTCGCCGCCCGCCTTTAGGCCACGCACGCGTTCGTTGACGGCGCCGAGCGCGCTGAGCACCAGGACGGGAACGGCCACGTCCTGCTCGCGCAAGCGTTCGACAACGGACAGGCCGTCCATGTCCGGCAGCATGCGGTCCATGATGAGCAGCCCGTATGGCCGTGAACTTGCGTCGGCGAGTGCGCGTGCGCCGTCGGCCACCCAGTCCACATCGTAGCCGCGCTCGCGCAGGTCGTCGA
This sequence comes from uncultured Acetobacteraceae bacterium, assembly GCA_964242115.1. Classification (GTDB taxonomy): domain Bacteria; phylum Pseudomonadota; class Alphaproteobacteria; order Acetobacterales; family Acetobacteraceae; genus BOG-908. Next base: position 110,839 of record CAXSZX010000016.1, read on the forward strand.
TGATCTCGGCGGCGATGGCGGAATCGTCCTCGACGAGCAGCACGTGGGCTGATCCACGCTTCGGCAAGGCGCGCGCCTCATCGGGCATGCTCGTGCGCTCCCAGGGTCCACTGGCAACCTGCGACGGGCGAAGGCTTAGTGCTATTAAACAAGGATTTAGGCGAAGGAAGGTAAGCGGTTCTTTTTTGACAAAAAGAACCAAAAAACTTTTGCTTC
>CAXSZX010000017.1:0-11365 GCA_964242115.1 uncultured Acetobacteraceae bacterium
CTGCCGTGGTTGCCGCGGTCGCGGCGGCGGCGGCCGGGCGGGGCGCGCCGAGGTTGGCCGGCAGCGCGGGCTGCGGGGTGGCCTGGTAGGCGGGCTTCGGCGCGCCGGTGCGGGTCTTGCGGACCTCCACCTGCACGGTCTTGGTGCGGCCGTGGGAGAACACCTGCTTGACCGAGCCGGCAGCCTCCGTCCGGCCCAGTTCGCTGCGCCCGGCCGGACGCAGGGAGAGACGGCCCTTGGCCTCCCCTGCGTCGCGTCCGCTATCCTGTCCCACGTCGCGGTCGTTGGTTTCGCTCATTCACCTGCCTGCTTGTACAACACCTGCCCGGACACTCCCGACAGGCGTAGAACCTCATTCAGCAACGCCTCGGCCAGCCGGCCGTGCGCTATAGCCACGTGCACCGCGTGGTCGCGGCCGAAAACCCCACCCAGGGCGGTCCCGTCCATCGGCCACGCGACGGTCACATCCGCCCCCGACAGCAACCGGCGGCGTTCGTCCTCGCTGCCGTCGCTGGCCTGGAGCACCAGACCCGCAGTGCCGGCCTGCACCCATTCGCGCGCCTTGGCGAATCCCGCCACCGCCTGCCCTGCCCGGCGTGCCAAGCCGAGATGATCGGACAGGCGCCTGGCAAGCTGGGCTTGCAGGACGGCGGTCAGATCGACAGGCACGGAGACCGGGCCACGGGCTGCACGAGCAAAGGCGCCCTTGGCACGCGCGCTTTCTATCACATCGGCACGCGGGCTCAACCAGAAACCCCTGCCCGGCAACCGCGCCGCCACGTCCGGCACCACCGCCCTGTCCGGACCGATCACGAAGCGGATCATCCGTGCACGGTCGCCTTGCGTGCGGGTGACGATGCAGCGGCGTTGCGGCCCGCGTTCGGGGTCGTCGCCGACCTCCACGTCCGGAGGGCCGGCAGCCTCAGTCACATGGGGCGCCGGGTCAGCCGTTTGAAGCCTCCCCTTCGGCCTCTGGTGCGGCTTCTTCGGCTTCCGGCGCGGCCTCGCCGTCCTCGGCGAACCAGTGGGCGCGGGCGGCCATGATCACCTCGTTGGCGGTGGCTTCGTCCACCTGGTCGGCGCCGAGGAACTCCACCAGCTCGTCGCCGGCAAGGTCGGCCAGGTCGTCCAGCGTCTTCACGCCTTTCTCGCCGAGGGTGACCAGCATCTGCGGGGTGAACAGCTCGAAGGCGGCGACCTCGTCGGTGACGCCGAGTTCGACGCGCTTCTCGGTCAGGCCCTCGTCGCGGGCGACCAGGAACTGCTCGGCGCGGCGGATCAGCTCCTCGGCGACCGTCTCGTCGAAGCCCTCGATCTCGGCCAGCTCGTCGCGGTCGACGAAGGCGAGTTCCTCGATGGAGTTGAAGCCCTCGGTGACCAGCAGGCCGGCGATGACGTCGTCCACGTCGAGCGCTTCGACGAACAGGCTGGTGCGGCGGCGGAACTCCTCCTGGCGGCGCTCGCTCTCCTCGGCCTCGGTGAGGATGTCGATGTCCCAGCGGGTGAGCTGGCTGGCAAGACGCACGTTCTGGCCACGTCGGCCGATGGCCAGGCTGAGCTGCTCGTCGGGGACCACCACTTCGACGCGGCCGGCCTCCTCGTCCATCACCACCTTGGTGACTTCGGCCGGCGCCAGCGCGTTGACCACGAAGGTGGCCGATTGCGGGGACCAGGGGATGATGTCGATCTTCTCGCCCTGCAGCTCCTGCACCACGGCCTGGACGCGGCTGCCGCGCATGCCGACGCAGGCGCCGACCGGGTCGATGGAGGTGTCGCGGCTGATCACCGCCATCTTGGCGCGGCTGCCGGGGTCGCGGGCGACGGCCTTGATCTCGATGATGCCGTCGTAGATCTCGGGGACTTCCTGGGCGAACAGCTTGGCGAGGAACGCCGGGTGGGTGCGGGAGAGGAAGATCTGCGGGCCGCGGATTTCTTCACGCACGTCGTAGATGTAGGCGCGCACGCGGTCGCCGTTGCGGAAGCTCTCGCGCGGGATCAGCTCGTCGCGGCGCAGCAGGGCCTCGGACTTGCCGAGGTCGACCATCAGGTTGCCGTACTCGGTGCGCTTGACCACGCCGTTGATGATCTCGCCCACGCGGTCCTTGAACTCGTCGAACTGGCGGCGGCGCTCGTATTCGCGGACGCGCTGGACGATGACCTGCTTGGCGGTCTGCGCGGCGATGCGGCCGAAATCGATCGGCGGCAAGGGGTCCACGATGAACTGGCCGAGGTCGAGGTCGGGGCGGAATTTTTTCGCGATGTGGACGGGGATCTGGGTTTCCTCGTTCTCCACGGTCTCGACCAGCTCGGTCCAGCGGGAGAGGCGGACGTCGCCGGTGCGGCGGTCGATGGTGGCGCGGATGTCCTTCTCATGGCCGTATTTGGCGCGGCCGGCCTTCTGGATCGCCTGCTCCATGGCCTCGAGCACTTCCTCGCGGTCGATCGACTTCTCGCGGGCGACCGCATCGGCGACCAGCAGGAGTTCGGGGCGGGAGACTGCGGTGTCCATGGTCGAGGTTCCAGTCGTCAGGAGGCGGGGTTCAGAGGCGGTGGTCGGCGCGTCGGGTGGGCGCAGCGGTCAGGAGACGAGTTCGGAGGCGGCGGTCGGATCGTCGGTGAGCGGCAGGGGGCGCAGCGGTCAGGAGACGGGTTTCAGGAGACAGGTTTCAGGAGACAGGTTTCTCTGGGGCGGAGGCGGCGATCAGCTCGTCGGTGAGGACCAGGCGGGCGCGGCGGATGTCGGCCAGCGGGAGGGCGACTTCGGTGCCGTCTTCGAGGCGGAGGCGGCCGTGGGTCTCGTCGGCGCCAAGCACGATGCCGGAGAAGCGCTTGCGGCCGGAGACCGGCATGTGGGTCTCGGCGCGGGCTAGGTGGCCGGAAAAGCGGTTCCAGTCCTTCACGCGGGTGAGCGGGCGGTCGATGCCGGCGGAGCTGACCTCCAGCGTCCACTCGCCGGGAATGGGGTCGTTGACGTCCAGCACGGCGCCGACGACGTGGCTGATGGCCTCGCAGTCTTCCACCGCGATCAGGGCGCCGTCCGCGCGGTCGGCCATGATCTGCACGGTGGGACGTTCGCGGCCGAGGACGGACACGCGCACCAGTTCAAACCCCATGCCGCCCAGCGTGGGGCCCACGATGGCGGCGATGCGGCCTTCCAGGCCGGTGTGGTTGAGCAGTGCGTCTGGTGCGTCCAAAACAAAAAAGGCGGCCCGCGAAGGCCACCCCCCGAGAGCGGAAGATGTAGGAATGGGAGAGGTGATAGCGGATCGGGCGGGGAAAGCAAGCCAGGCAAGGCATGCGTGGTGAGGAGAGGTCCGCGACAGCCGTGGTAAAAGCGTTTTGCTTCTTTTCTCGAAAGAGAAGGCCTTTCTTGCCCACGCCAGCAAGAAAGGCCCGTTTGGCGCTATTGCGGCGTCTGCGTCATGGTGTGCGTCGTCGTCGTTGTGGTCGCGGCCGGGGGCGGTGGCATCGGCGCGGCTGACGTAGTTGTTGTTGTCGTGTGTTCGGACGTGGTCGTCACCGGCGGCGGCGTGTCGTCGCCGCAGGCGGAGACAAGCGCAGTGCCGCCGAGCACGGCGGCGGTCAGCGCCAACCGGGCGAGCGCGTTGGTGTGTGCCATGGTGGCCGGCCTCACTGCGGGATGGTCGAGCTGCTGCTGCTGCTCGTCGTGGTGGTTGTGGTGACCGGCGGCGGGGGCGGCGGGGCCACGTTGGTCGTGGTGGTCTGGCTGTCGCGCACCACGCCGTTGCTGTCGCGGTAGGTGGTGGCCTTGGAGTCCATGCGGTTGCCGTAAGCATCCACCGCGTGCTCCTGCTTCTCCGTGCTCAGCACGCCGGGGGGCGGCGATACGGGCATCGGCGCGGGCTGGGCCACCGTGGTCTGCGAGGTGGTGGTGTCGGTGACCTGCGCGCTGGCGGCGCCGGCGCAGAGGGTAAGCGCCAGGACAGAAATGGTTAACGTATGCTTCACTTTGTGACTCCCTAGTGGGTGCGAGTTCTGACGAGTGGCTGGTCGTTACTGTGCCGAGCAGCGGAACGCCGCTTGCCGGGCGGCGGTTCCTGTATGTCACGCGGGTAGGTGGCGAAACGAAGGCAAGCGGTGCTTTTTCGAAAAAAAGAATTAAATAGCTTTTGCGCCGGCCGTCGCGGACGGCTGACCCGGTGCCCTTAATGCCGACCCCCGGCTTTGCGGCGAGGCGGTAAGGGTTGTTTCGCAACGAGCGGACTAGTCTCGAATGGGCGCGCGTATCCAACGACCTTGTCTACCGGGTGACAAAGCTGCGTCCGGCAAACCTCGCCCCTGTCGGCATGCTGCCGCAACCACCAGGTGCCACTCGCCAATACGATGCCGGAACTGCGCCGCTGCGTAGAGGAGCCGGTGGAACCAGCGAAAGACACCTTGTCCTGCTGTCACGGCGTTTGCTGCAGCGTGCACCCAGAGAGCAAAAGTTTTTCGGTTCTTCTTCACAAAAACCGCTTGCCTGCCCTGCCTGCCGCTCAGTTGGCGATCTGCCGGGCGAGCGCCTCGGCGACGCGCGTGCCGTCGATGGCGGCCGACAGGATGCCGCCAGCGTAGCCGGCGCCTTCGCCCGCGGGATACAGGCCGGGGGTGTTCAGGCTCTGGAAGTCGGCGCCGCGGGTGATGCGGACGGGCGAGGAGGTGCGGGTTTCCACGCCGGTCATCACAGCGTCGGCCATGTCGAAGCCGGGGATCTGGCGGCCGAAGACGGGCAGGGCCTCGCGGATGGCGGCCAGCACGTAGTCCGGCAGGCAGGCGGACAGGTCGGTGGGGACCACGCCCGGTTTGTAGGACGGTACCACCTCGCCGAGGGTCGTGCTGGGGCGGTTGGCGAGGAGGTCGCCGACACGCTGGCCGGGGGCGGCGTAGGTGCTGCCGCCGGCGGTGAAGGCAAGGGATTCGAGGCGGCGCTGGAAGGCGATGCCGGCCAGCGGGTCGGCGCGGTGGGTTTGGGCGTAGTCGGCGGGGGTGTAGTCGGCTTGGGTGATGCCGACGACGATGCCGGCGTTGGCGTTGCGCTCGGCGCGGGAGTACTGGCTCATGCCGTTGGTGACGACACGGCCGGGTTCGGAGGTGGCAGCGACCACGGTGCCGCCGGGGCACATGCAGAAGCTGTAGGTGGAGCGGCCGTTGCTGCCGTGGTGGACGAGCTTGTAGTCGGCAGCACCCAGGCGGGCGTTGCCGGCGAAGCTGCCGAAGCGGGCGCGGTCGATGACCGATTGCGGGTGTTCGATGCGCACGCCGACGGAGAACGGCTTGGCGTCGAGGTGCACGCCGCGGGCGACCAGGGTTGCGAACATGTCGCGCGACGAGTGGCCGGGGGCGAGGACGACCTGGCGGGCGTCAAGCACTTCGCCGCCGGCCAGGATGAGGGCTTCGAGGCGGCGGGTGCCGTCCGGCGCGCGGCCGATGACCAGGTCTTCGACGCGGGTTTCGAAGCGGTACTCGCCGCCGAGGGACTCGATGCTGGCGCGCAGGCTTTCCACCACGGTGACCAGGCGGAAGGTGCCGATGTGGGGCTTGCTGGCGACCAGGATTTCCGACGGGGCGCCGGCGCGGACGAATTCTTCGAGCACGCGGCGGCCGAGATGGGCGGGGTCGCGCACGCCGGACCATAACTTGCCGTCGGAGAAGGTGCCGGCGCCGCCCTCGCCGAACTGCACGTTGCTTTCGGGGGTGAGGACGGATTGGCGCCAGAGAGCGAAGGTGTCCTTCGTGCGCTCACGGACGACGCGGCCGCGTTCGAGAACAATGGGGCGGAAACCCATCTGGGCCAAAGTGAGGGCGGCAAACAGGCCGCAGGGGCCGGCGCCGATGACCACCGGGCGGTGGGCGAGGCGGTCCGGGGCGCGGGCGACGTGGCGGTAGGCCATGTCGGGGGTGCGGGCGACGTTCGGGTGGCTGGCGAGGCGGGTTAGGGTGGCGGACTCGTCGGGGACGGTGACGTCGAGCGTGTAGACGAGGTGGATGGCGCTGCGCTTGCGGGCGTCGTAGCCGCGGCGGAAGATTTGGGTTGAGGTGGGGGGCTCGCCGAGACGCTGCGCGGCGGCCGCGGACAAGGCTGCGTCGTCGTGGTCGAGCGGGAGCTTGAGTTCGGTGAGGCGGAGCATGGCGCGCAGGTAGGCGCGGCGGGGGCTGGGACCAAGGCCGGGGGGCTCTGCCCCTTGGACCCCCGCTGGGGCCAGTCGGCCCCAGACCCCGGCTTCGCCCCCTCGAGCAAACAGGTTCTAAGGACGACTGTCCTGAGCGGGGTCCAGGGGCAGAGCCCCCGGCCTTGCTACTGCCGTCGCCTCGCCATCCTGAGCAGGCCCAGCATCCCGCTGCCCAGCACCGCAAGAGACGCCGGTTCCGGCACGTTGGTGAACGGGTTGACGGAGCCCGCGTACACCAGCGCGTCCACCCCGTTGCACGAGGTGCCGTTCCCCGTGGCGGAGTTGCCGTTCGTGCAGGTGCGCTGGAAGGTGGCCGGCGAGTAGCCGGTGGCGCTGTATTGAGTGAGCTCGTAGCTGATGGTGTAGGTCTGGCCGATGACGGTGTTGATCGTCTGGGAGAGGCCGTCGTAGCCGCCGGTGGAGCCGTCGTACCAGTAGTCGCTGCCCGAGTTGGCTGCGAGGTGGGAGTCGGTTCCGGTGGTGCCGACTTCGCCGGGGAAGGCCATGCGGGTTTGCGTGTAGGCGGTCCAGCCGGTCGCCACGCTGCCGACGGGGCCGGCTTCGAATCCGGGGTTGGTGAGCAGGTTGGCGCCACCGCCGGTGCTGACCGAGGCGTCGTCGAAGCCGAAATAGCCGGGGTCGTTGCGGAACGCCCAGGTGATGACCGAGCTGGTGGTGGAGGCCACGAAGGACGCCGTGTAGTTGGTGTAGCTGGTCGGCAGTGCCAGCCCGGCCAGGTCCTCCACCAGGGGGCCAGCCGGCGGCGCGTTGTTGACGGCGTTGGTGGCGGCCCGGGCCTGGCCGGCTGCCAGCAGCGCGCACCCTATCAACGTCAGCGCGGTTGGGCTTCTCATTTTAAGGCGTTCCCCAGCAACAATGACCCGCACGGATCATCCGCTTCCGGAATGCACCGAAGTGCGTTCGATATCAATACAAAACGTCGCCGACGTTGAAAAAATTGGATGGCCGGCGGGTGAGGGCCCTTGGAGCTGTCTCGTGCCAGCGGCACGGGTTGAGGGAGGCGCCGGGGAAGGAAGGCAAGGCCTGCTTTTCTGAAGAAGAAGCAAAGGACTTTTGGTGAGTCATCTGGCGTGTTTTTTCGAGTTGTGGCTATGAGCACCGGGGCGTCGTGCGAGTAGCACGCCGCCGCATGACAAAAACCGCGTCAGATGGCCCCAGGGCGACTTTTCACACGATCACTCGAAAAGAACTGCCTGTCTTGCTCCTCACAGGTGGCCGCCTCCACCCAGCCTATCGACACCCGGCTTTCCTGGGTATGACCGGCCCGACACGGGTCGAAAGGTGAGAGATGCCGCCGGAAGAGACAGCGCCTGCAGGGTTCCGCATGGAAAAGGACGCGATGGGCGCGCTGCCCGTGCCCGCGCATCGGCTGTGGGGCGCGCAGACCCAACGCTCCATCCAGAACTTCCCGATCGGCACCGACCGCTTCCGCTTCACGCGGCCGCTGATCCGCGCCATGGGCCTGCTGAAAAAAGCCGCGGCGCTGGCCAACGGGGAGCTGGGCGAGCTGCCGGCCGACCGCGTGAACCTGATCATCCGCGCCTGCAACGAGGTGATCGACGGCGACCTGGACGCCGAGTTCCCGCTCGTGGTGTTCCAGACCGGCTCCGGCACGCAGACCAACATGAACGCCAACGAGGTGATCGCCAACCGCGCCATCCAGCTCGCCGGCGGCACGCTGGGGGCAAAGTTTCCGGTGCATCCGAACGACGACGTGAACCACAGCCAATCCAGCAACGACACCTTTCCCACCGCCATGCACGTGGCCGCGGTGGAGCAGATAGAGCAGAGGCTGTTGCCGGCGGTGGCACAGCTGCGCGCAACGCTGCACGCCAAGGCGGGCGCATACGCCGGGGTGGTGATGATCGGGCGCACGCACCTGCAGGACGCGACGCCGGTGACGCTGGGCCAGGTGATCGGCGGCTGGGTGGCGCAACTGGACGGCGCCGTGCGCAGCATCCGCGCCGAGCTGCCCGGGTTGTTGGAGCTGGCGATCGGCGGCACCGCGGTGGGCACCGGGCTGAACGCGCACCCGCGGTTCGGCGACCGCACCGCGCACCACATCGCGGCCGAGACCGGCTTCGCGTTCGTCAGCGCGCCGGACAAGTTTGCGGCGCTCTCCGCGCACGACGCGATGGTGACGGTGAGTGCGACGCTGCGCACGCTGGCCGGAGCGCTGATGAAGATCGCCAACGACGTGCGCTGGTACGCGTGTGGGCCGCGCGCCGGGTTTGCCGAATTGCGCATACCGGAGAACGAGCCGGGCAGCTCCATCATGCCGGGCAAGGTGAACCCCACGCAATCCGAAGCGCTGACGATGGTGGCGGTGCAGGTGTTCGGCAACGACGCGGCGGTGGCGTTCGGCGGCAGCCAGGGCAACTTCCAGCTCAACGTGTTCAAGCCGGTGATGCTGCATAACTTGCTGGAGTCCGCTGCGTTGCTGTCCGATGGCTGCCTGGCGTTCGACGTTGGCTGCGCGCAGGGCATCGAGCCGGACGAGAAGCGCATCGCGCAGAACGTGGCGAACTCGCTGATGCTGGTGACCGCGCTGAACCCGCATATCGGCTACGAGAAGTCCGCGCAGATTGCGCTGAAGGCACACCGCGAGGAGACCGGTTTGAAAGAGGCGGCGCTGGCACTGGGGTTCTTGAGCGGCGAAGAGTTCGATGCCTGGGTGCGGCCGGAGGAGATGACGCGGCCGTTGGCTCGGTAGGGGCGAGGCAAGGCAAGCGGTTCTTTTTTGATAAAAAGAACCAAAACTTTTGTCTCCTTGGGTGCGCCTTGGTGAGACGTGTTGTTTCAGCTTCTACGACAGCGCTCGCACCAGGTTGCGCTCGTCCACGACGGGGGTGTCGCGACGCTTCGGCAGCGTGTACGCGAGGAGACAAACGTCTTCGGTTTCCTTGCGGAAAAGCGCTGCTTGCCTTGCCTGTTGGTGACGAAGCTGCCGTCTCTCCCCAGATACCGTCACATGCCAGTCCGACCGCCGAACCAAATACCGCTGTCCCGCCCGCTGATGGTCATCGCGGTGCTGCTTGCCATCATGGTTGCGATTGCTCTCGTCTCGCGCGGGCGGCATGGCGGGGAGCCGCCGCCGGCTGTGCCCGTGCGCAGTGCCGACCTGCTGATGCAGGACAACCCCGATGGCAGCGTCACCGTGACCCAGGCCGGCAGCGGACGGCTGGTGACGACTTTGCAGCCTGCAACGAATGCGTTCGTTCGCGTGCTGCTGACGGGGTTGGTGCGCGAGCGGCGGCGGGAGGGCGAGGGCTCCCATGCAATCCCGTTTCACCTGACCCGTTGGTCGGATGGGCGGCTTACGGTGGACGACACGGCTACCGGCCGGCTGATCGAGCTCGAAGCGTTCGGCCACACCAACGAGGCGGCGTTTGCCCGGCTGCTGGAGCTTAGTCCAGCGTCGCAGAGTTCGAGTGCGCATCAGTAATACAAGTCGCTCAAAGTCTGGGCCGGTGACAGGAAAACAAGCGGGTCTTTTTGGGTGCACGGCTGAAAAGCCTAGCGTTCACCTGACGCGGTTTGTCATGCGAAAGCGTGCTACTCGCACGAAGCTCCGTTGCCCATGGCCTTCGAGGCCACTCTGCTCCGGTATTCGGAAACCCACCCCAGCTGACCCACCAGGCCAAATTCGTCGAACAAACCCTGAAAAAGAAACAAAAACTTTTGTTTCCTTACACACGCTGCAAAAAAACACCGCGACAGCAGGACCAAAAGTCTTTTGCTTCTTTTCTTCAGAAAAGAAGGCCTTGCTTTCTTTCCCGCCTCTCAGTCCCCCGCCCCCGACCAATTAGCCTCTGGCACGACCGTCGCGCGCCGCGCGGGAGTTGTGTGCGCCGCGTGGATGATCCCGGGTGCCACGTCCTTCGCCGCGTGGCTTATCAGCGCCGCCACCGACAGCGCGTCCGGCACGCCGCGCAGCATCGGCTCGGCGCGGCTCCACCGCCATGGCCGGGCATTCGGCCACAGCTTCATGTAGCGCAGTCGCGGACCTGGCTTGGGCGCCAGCAGGATGTCGCCCTTGCCGTCGGACCGGGCGTCGACGGCGACGGAGGCGACGCGGCGCAGCGGCACCGACAGGGTGGCGGTCAGCGCCACGCCGTAGGCCAGGACGCACCGCTCGGTTGTCAGCGTGTAATGCGTGGTGCGCGCGATGGCCCAGGCGAAGCCGGCGCAGAGCGACAGCATGACCAGCGCGGTCACGCACAGCCCGGTGCCGCGCCACAGCGTGTTGAGCGGGCTCCACCCGTCTGCGCGGTCGGCGGCGAACTCCCACAGCAGCATCAGCGCGAAGTAGCCGGCCAGGATGCGGATGTGCAGCACGTCGCGCGCCACGGCACGCCAGTTGGGGCGGCCTTGCCAGATCAGGGTCTCGCCGGACATCAGCTTGCTCATGGCGCGCTCCCTAGGGGCGGTGCGGTGATCGGGTCGGCGCGGTAGAACAGGCCGGCCGCGTAATAGGCGTTCAGTCGCTCCTCCTCCTGGCCGGTGATGACGCCGGGTTGTGCGGGCATCGGCACGTCGGGGAACTGGTGTGCCCAGAGCGCGGTCACGCGGATCCTGCGCGCCTTTTCGTAGATGTCGGTGTGGTAGATCGGCACGAGCACGCGGCTTGCGCCGAGGTCGGCGCGGAGTTCGACCTCCAGCATGCGGACGATCTTGATGCCGCGGTCGATCCAGACTTCGGCGACGCGGCCGACTTCGTTCCAGCGCCAGTCGAAGACTGCCATGCCGCGCGGGTCTGCGTCGATCTTCTCGATCGACCACTCGTGCAGCAGGCTCAGCGGCTGCAGCAGCAGGTCGCCGCGCTCGGTCAGCGCGGGGACGTCCTTCTTCATCACCCAGGACCCGGGCCCGATGCCGGCCAGCAGCGGGTTGCCCACGGGGTAGAACGGCGTTCCGTCGAACATGCGCAGCGGCCGGGCATGGGTGGGCGCCTGTTCGTAGTAGTGCGGCGCGTCCGTGGTGCCGCCCTCGTTGAGGATGTAGGTCAGCGGTTCGGCCGGCGGAGGTGGAGCTCCGTTGATCAGCTCGTTGGTGAACGGGGAGGCGCGAAGCGGGTAGCCCTCCCGCTTGCTCTCCCGCTGCAGCCAGGCGACCAGCACCACGAAGAAGAGGGCGAAGACCCAGAAGGCGACCGTGGGTATGTCGATCTGGTT
>CAXSZX010000017.1:11465-109348 GCA_964242115.1 uncultured Acetobacteraceae bacterium
GCTGATCTGGCCGAACACGCCGTAGCGCATGGTGCTCTCCTCAGCCTGGTGCGGGCTGGTTGCTGATCTGGCCGAACACGCCGTAGCGCATGGTGCTCTCCTCAGCCTGGTGCGGGTGAAGCGGTGGCGTCCGCATGCGTTGCAGGGTCGGCCTGCGAGGCCGACGGTGCCGCCGCGGGGGCGAGGCCCGGATAGTCCTTCAGCATGTTCGCACCGTTCATCGGCTGCGGCAGGCCGAAATGGCAGGTGGCACAGACCACCAGGCCCTCGCCGGTCTGCGGCCCCTTCATCCGCACCGGGATGGCCGGTATCGGATTCTCATGTTCCAGCGTGCGGCTTTGCGGCAGCAACGCTGCGATCGGCAGCAGGAAGTGGCGGTTGAGGTCGCGAGTCATGCGGATGGCGTACCAGGCGTTCCAGCGGTATGGCGAACTCTGGTTCCAGTCCTGGAAGGCGCGCGACTGGTGGCAGTAGCCGCAATTCACGCCGATGCCGTCGGACATCTGCATCATCATCTCGTAGATGCGCGTGGCTTCGGACCACGAGCCGATCGTCCCGTTGTGTATCGGCGACGTCGAGATCACCGCGATCGGCTGGTCGTCGAGGAAGTACTCGGCGAAGCCGTTGTCGGGGAAGAACTTGCGCACCGTGTCGCCGGATTCCTGCCAGTTGTCCTGGTCGCCCGCCATCACGTGTTGCGGCTTCGGCGCGTCGGGGAACCAGGCCTGCCCGGGTACCGGCTGGCCGCGGTGGCAGGTGTAGCAGGTCATGCCGGCGGGGGCGACGTGCGTTGACCAGTCGGCGTTGAGGTGGCGCGTCATCTGCAGCATGATGCGCGCGGCCGCCTTTTGCGGTTTGGCGTCGGACGCCCAGTCGTTGCCGACGTGGCAGAACGCGCAACCCTGCTTGGGCGAGACCCAGGCGGTGATGGCGTATTGCAGGCGCATGAACTCCGCTGCACTCACGTCGGTCAGCACGTGGATGTTCTTGTAGGTGACGGTGGCGGATGGGCCGCCCAGGTCCACGGCCGGCAAGGGCGGCGGCGGCTTGTTCAGCGCGTAGCCGGTTGCCACGGGTTGGAACTGGTCGTTGGCAGGGAATGCCACTTCTTCCGTGGTGTAGGGCGGGCGGTTCCAGGTGGGCACGAGAAGGATGAAGGCGGCGGCTGCCACGAATCCGACGCCGGCGATGACGGTGAGGGATTTCACTGCACGGTGTCTCCCGAGGCGGTGGCACCGCCAAGATGCGGGCCTTTCACGTCAAGCGCGCCGGGCGGTGGTGCCGACGGGATCGGCTGCAGCGGCGTGTAGTCCGGTGCGATGTGGTGTTCGACGCCCCACAGGTACCAGTTGTCCACCACCGTGCCGGTCATCAGGATGCCGACGCCGCCGGTGAGCGTGGTGAGCAGGGCGAACCAGTATGCCCATTTGTGGATCGAATCGAAGTTGGCGTTGAAGCCCATCGTCCAGCGCCAGAACAGCGAACCGCGCTCGCTCGCACTGCCCGGGTCGATGATCTCGCGCGTCTCGCGATCCGAGCCGTAGCGGGTGGTCGACAGGATGGTGCCGGCGTGCATGGTGAACAGCATCGTCGAGCCGTAGAGGAAGACGATGGAGAGCATGTGGAACGGGTTGTAGAAGAGGTTGCCGTAACGCACCGAGAACGTGGCGGTCCAGTTGAGGTGCGGGACGATGCCGAACGGCACCGCCTCGGACCAGCTGCCGACCAGGATCGGCCGGAAGAAGCCCAGCACGAGGTAGAGCCAGATGGCGGACGCGAACGCCCAGGCGACGTGCGTGCCCATGCCGAGAGCGACGGCGCGTGTGTACATCCGTGTCCACCACAGCAGGATAGACGCGGTGAGGAAGAAGCCGGCGAGCAGCCACCAGCCGCCGTCGTGCAGCGGCGGCAGGATGGACAGGCCCTGCTTGGCCGACGGCGGCTCGAGTGCCAGGAACGGCAGCATCTTGATAAAGCGCAGCAGGTTCCAATCCACCGACGCCCACATGTTCAGGCCGATGATCTCGAAGGCCACGAACCCGCAGACGATCGAGAGGATCGCCAGGATGCCCATGTGCGTGGGGCCGACCTGCGTCTCGCCCAGGCGGCCGAGCCAGACGGAGTGGCGTGGCGTGCTCAGCACGCGGCCGCCGGGGAGCGACAACGGCGGCGGCGGCGGCATCTCGAACGGAGCGGCGACCTCGATGCTGGTGAACAGCGTGTGGAAACGTGCCATGTCAGTGAAACCCGCTCGGACCCCAGATGGGGATGCTGAGGAACCAGTCGAACCAGTACGGCCAGCCGCGCGACCAGAACGGGCCGGAGATCAGGATGCAGATGGCACTCCAGATCCCCGCGTTCAGAGCAAGGAAGTAGCCGAGGCGGTGGATGCCGAGAGAGCCGATCGAGTAGACGATGGTGTCGCGGAAGTAGATGCTTTCCTGTTCCTCGTAGCGCACCGGCTGGCCTTTCTGCGGGTGCGCGATGGAGAGGACCTCGCCGGCATGCATCGCCAGCAGGAAGGTGGTGGTGAAGAAACAGGTGACCGCGATCATGTGCGCGGGGTTGTAGTGGAAATGCAGGTACTGGTAGCCGGTGTTGGACACCCAATCGAGGTGGCTCATGATGCCGTAGGGAAAACCATAGCCCCACGCACCGAGAAGTACGGGGCGTGCGACGACCAGGGTAAAATACGCGATGATGGCGGCGCCGAAGCCGAGCGGGATGTGCAGGCCCATGCCGAGCTTGCGGCAGATCTCCACTTCGCGCAGCGCCCAGGAGACAAAAGCGATCAGCGCGAAGATGGTGATCCACTGCCACAGACCGCCCTCGCGCAACGGTGCCCAGCCGAGTCCGTAGCTGATCGGCGGCGGGTTGATGGAGATTTTGAACAGCGCCCATGTGGGTCCGATCGAGGCGCCGTAGATGATCAGCAGCGTGCCGAGCAGAGACGAGATTGCGCCGGTGACGCCGAACAGGCCGACGTAGAACGGGCCAACCCAGAAATCGAAAGTATCGCCGCCGGCCAAAGTGCCGCCGCGAACGCGATACTTCTGTTCGTAGGACATCATCGACATCGGGCAGGCTCCTTCGCGCTGCACACCATGTTGCCACGCAAGCAGGCTTGTCAATTCAAGTTGACACTCCCACTATCAATTAAAGATGACACAGGAGTGCACGATGCGAAACCGTACGCGGGCCACGTCCGTCGCGATCGTGCTTATGCTGGCGGCATGCTGTAGCTCGGCCAATGCGTGGACTGGCGAAGTGAGCTGGCCGACATTCTACCGCGCGGGCCCGGGCCGGAACTACACCGTGCTGGACGAGCTCGACCGCGGCAAGATGCTGGAGGTGCTGTCCTGCAAGGACGGCTGGTGCGAAGTGCGCGACGAAGACTCCATAGGCTATACCGAGCAGGAGTGGATCGTGCAGCCGGGTGCGCTGCCGGGGAAACCGCAGGTATCGGGACTGGACGGTTGCGTACAGAGTCGCGTCACCGGGTCTGGATACACGGGAGGGCTCGAGTATCAGTTCTGCCCGCGCAGCGACCAAGTGAGCGTTCCGTCCGGCGCACCCGCACCGGGTTCGGTGAGTCCTGGGACGAAATAGGCTGCGGCTGCGTGAGTGAAGGCAAGCAAGAGTCTTTTTTCGAGAAAAAGAAGCAAAAAGCTTTTGCTGCGGCTGTCGCGGACGGCTGAGACAAGATCTTTCAGCTTGCCAAACCTACAGGGATCAAAAGTTTTTTGGTTCTTTTTTTCGAAAGAGAACTGCTTGCTTCCTTGCTTTTGACGTTGACGGCCCATGGCATTTGTCTTCATCACCGGCTCTTCCGACGGTCTCGGCCGCATGGCTGCTGAGCTTCTCATTGAACGGGGCCACGCGGTGGTGCTGCATGCCCGCAACCAGGCGCGTGCACGCGAGACGATGGCAGCTTCGCCCGGCGCGCAGGCGGTGCTGACGGGCGACCTTGCCAGCCTGGCACAGACACGAGCGTTGGCGGAGCAGGCCAACGCGCTCGGCACGTTCGACGCAGTGATCCACAACGCCGCGGTCGGCTACCGCGAGAAGCAGCGTCTGGTGACCGAGGACGGCTTGGCGCACGTGTTCGCCGTCAACACGGTGGCACCCTACGTGTTGACCGCGTTGATGCACCGGCCGCGACGACTGGTCTATGTCAGCTCCGAACTGCATCGCCGTGGCAACACGTCGTTGATCGACCTGAACTGGGAAGATCGGCCGTGGCGGGGCAACCAGGCGTATTCCGACACCAAGTTGCACGACGTGCTGCTGGCTTTCGCTTTTGCGCGACGCTGGCCTGGTGTGCTTTCAAACGCGATGGAGCCGGGATGGGTGCCGACCAAGATGAGCCCGCGTGCCACGGGCGATCTGGACGCCGCGCATCGCACGCAGGTGTGGTTGGCCACGGATGACGACCCGGCTGCTTGCGGAACCGGCGGGTATTTCTACCACCTGGGCAGGCGGGCGCCCAATGGCGCTACGCACGACGTGGCGTTGCAGGAGCGGCTGCTGGCGGAGTGTGCGCGTTTTTCGGGTGTGGAGGTAGAGTAGTAAGGCAAGGCCTTCTTTTCTGAAGAAGAGAAGCAAAAGACTTTTGGTCCTGCTGTCGCGACGGTTCTGCAGCGAGTACTCAAGGACACGAAAGTTTTTTGGTTGCTTTGTTCAAAAAAGAACTGCTTGGTTGCCTAGCCTTTCTGCAAGGCGGTGTTTCTGGCCAGTTTAAGCGAGTCCCAACTCGGCGCGTAACGCAGCGCCTCGTCGTATTTCGACAGCGCATCCTTCCAGTCGCCTTCCGAGCCCAGAAGGTCTCCCAAGGCCTTCAACGGTTCGGCGAGGTGCGGGGCCGAGCGGTGGGCAGCGGCGAAGTCGGCGGCGGCCTCGGCGGGCGCGTTGCGGGCGGCTTCGGCGAGGCCGCGGTAGAGATAGACGAAGGGCAGGTCGGGCGCGATGGACTGGCCTTGTGCCCAGACTTTCCTGGCGCCATCGAGGTCGTTGGCTTTGGCCAAAGCGTAGCCGTAGAACGCGTAGCAGCGGTTCCACTTGCCGGCTTTCTCGAAGATGGCCTTGGCGTCTGCGGGGCGGTCGGCGAGGCCGTAGACCAGCACGAGCAGGCACGCGTAATCCAGGTCGCTTGCCTGCAGCGACGCGCTGGACTGCCAGCTTTTCCAGAACGCTTCCATCGGCGGCAGGGCGGCGGCAGCGTCGTTGCGGTCGAGCGCCGCGTATACCTGCAGCATCAACACTTCTGACTTGGTGTAGGCGTCGTTCGGGTCGCTGGCAGCCATGTAGCGCGCGGCGGCGGCCTGGTCGTGCAACATGCCGTAGGCGTCGGCGATGTAGGGGCCATCCGGCAGGACGAGGGCGCCGGCGCCCTTGTTGTAGGCCAGGTCTGCAAGGTCTGCTTCGAGCAGGAGCGGCAGGTCCCAGACGAGGCCGGCCGCATTCTGGAACAGCCGCTTGTCCGGCAGCTTGCCTTTGGCGGTTGCCACGGCGTGCAGCAGGTCGGTGCTCGCCTGCCAGGCCGCCTCTTCGCCTTCCGCGGTGGCGAGCGCTGCCGGCAGGTTCATCCGCGGCACCCAGTTGTCCGGGTTCAGCGAGATGGCCAGGCGGAACCTCGCCGCGGCCTGCACCTGCTGGTTGAGGTTCAGCAACGCGTTGCCCCAGCTGTTGGCGAGGTTGGACCGCAGCTTGTCCGTGCCCGCGCGGGCGAAGGCGCCCGGCAGAAACGCCAGCGCATCCTTCTCACGCCCACACCCGGTGAGGTACACGGCGAAGGCGAGAGGCTGCGACCTGCCGTAGACGTATTCCGCCGCCTGCACCGACAGGCGTTCCAGGTCGCCCGCACCACCGGCGAAGGTTTTTGGCGGCACGCCGCCGCCGCGTATGGTCAGCGCCAGGCCGCCGCTTTCGGTCTGCACGAGGTCGCCGCCGATGCGCACGTCGTTTCCGAAACGCTGTTGCAGCAGACGGTGAACTTCGCCCAGGGAGATGCCGGTTTCCGGCACTTCGATCTCGATCTCCGACGACCAGGCGCTGTACGAACTCAGCGCCCTTTCCGTGGTGCGGGTTGCGTCCGCCAGCTTCTGCAGCGCGTCGAGCACGCCGGCGGCGACCACCTTGCCGGTGACACCCTTTGGAGCGAGCGCGGAGGGCGCCTCGAACGCCTCGACGACGACCGCCTGTGAGGTGAAAGCGTCGTGCAGCATCACGAGCAGGCCGACACCGAACATCATCGCAATCAGGGCTACGAGCACCTGCATGCCCAGGCGGACACGCTGACCGTTTCGCCGCAAGCGGGCTTCGCGCGACTGCCCTTGCAGGTGGTGCAGCCGGATTGCGCGCTCGGCATGGAGCTGGGCGGTTTGTGCCTTGAGCAGCTCGGCCTGCTCTTTGAGGAACACGAGCGTGGCTGCGGCCACCTTGGGATCTCGCCTGGATTGCTCGATGGCCATGGCGATGGCGTAGGCATCGGCGCCGGACGGCAGGTCGGTGGAGGCGGGGGTTTCCGGGGCTTCTTCCTCACCACCCAGCAGTTCGCCGAGTACCCCTTCGGCCATGTGCAGCTCCTCGAGGTTGGAGTTCTGCCACCAGTATGCCTGATGGCCGCACGCTGGCAAAGCAGGTGAGCAGGAAGACTACGGCGGTGGCTTTCCGGCGTCGTCGGAACAAGCGGCTTTTGCGTGCCTGGAAGCAGAAAACTTTTGATCCGGCTGTCGCGGTATTTTCCTGCAACGCGCGCCCCAGGAAACAAAGGTTTTCTGGTTCCTTTTTTTAAAAAAAGAACTGCCTGCTTCGCTTGCTTCGAATCACCGCTCGCGTGGCCCCGAAAAGCGCCCATAGTCCGCGCAAGACGAGCCTTTATCGGAATCGAGAAAGGAGCGGGATCATGACTGACCCAGACATCCGGGAATTCTTATCGTCCGTGCCGTTCGAGGCGACGCTTGACCGCCTGACGGCAGCAATCGCACAAGCCGGGCTGCTCGTGTTCAACCGGGTGGATCATCAGGCGGGCGCGCGGGAGGCAGGCCTGGAGATGCCGCCGACCATCGTGCTCACCTACGGACATCCGAAAGGCGGCACGCCGATCATGCTCGCTGCACCTTGGGCGGCACTCGACCTGCCGCTGCGGGTGCTCGTCCGGGTACGCGACGACGGGCAGACGGTGATCGCGTTTCACCCGATATCGGCTGTGCTTCGGCGGGCGGGCGTGCCGGACGCGTTTGCCGAGCGGCTGGAGCCGGCGCAACGGGTGCTGGTGAACGCGGTGGCGCCATGAGCGAGGCGCTGACCCTGGTGGCACCTGGCCGGCCCATGCTCGAGTATCTCCCCGTTGGGCTGTTCGGCGCTGTGATGGGCCTAACGGGGTTGTCGGTGGCGTGGCGGCTCGCTGCTGCGCGCTATGGCTTGCCGGAGTGGATTGCGCTCGGCATCGCCGCCGTGGCCGTGGCCGTTTTCGTGTTGCTGTTGGCGGGCTACGCCATCAAGCTGGTGACCGCGGCGTCTGCCGTCCGAAGCGAGTTTCGCCACCCGATCGCGGGCAACCTGTTCGGCACGGTGCTGATCAGCCTGCTGCTGCTGCCGATCGTGTTGGAGCCGTTTGCTCACCGTTTCGCGCAGGTCATGTGGGGTGTCGGCGCTGCAGGCATGGTGTTGTTTGCCTGGCTCATCGTAAGCCGCTGGATGAGCGACCGGCAGCAGGTGGCCCATGCAACGCCAGCCTGGATCATCCCTGTGGTGGGGTTGCTGGACGTGCCGCTGGCGCTGCCGGTGATTGGGCTACCGCCGATGCATGGGTTGATGGTCCTGGCACTTGCTATCGGCTTGTTCTTCGCCGTGCCACTGTTCACGCTCATCTTCTCGCGCCTGATGTTCGAGCCGCCGTTGCCGGATGCGCTGAAACCGTCGTTGCTGATCCTGGTGGCACCGTTTGCAGTCGGTTATTCGACCTACACGGTAACGGTTGGGCACACGGACGTTTTTGCGGAAGCGTTGTACATGCTGACGCTGTTCATGCTTGCGGTGCTGCTTGGGCAGTTGCGTACTTTGCCGCTGTGCTGTCCGTTCCGCGTCTCCTGGTGGGCGGTGAGCTTTCCGCTGGCGGCGTGCAGCATCGCCGCACTTCGCTTTGCTGCCGTCCGGCCCGGCATCATTACGGACGCCATCGGGTTGGCACTGCTTGCTTTGGCGTCGGTGGTAGTGGCGGGGCTGCTCGGGCGCACGTTGCTAGGTGTTGTCAGGGGAGAGTTGCGGACGTTGAGTAGTTGAGGCGCGGAGAAAGCAAGGCCTGCTTTTTCGAGAGGAAGCAAACAGCTTTTGCTGCGGCTGTCGCGGACGGCTGAAACGACACGTTTCGACACGACACAAACCACGCAGACAAAAGTTTGGTTCTTTTTTGAAAAAAGAACTGCTTGCTTACTTTCGTCGCGCTCAGCAGTGAAGCCTTTCGTGGCTATCCTCGTCCTGCGTGACCACGCGGTTGCGGCCCTGCTGCTTGGCGCAGTACAGCGCCGCGTCGGCCGCCTGCAGGAATTGCGCCGGTTCGACGGAGTTGCGCGGAACCAGGGCGGCCGCGCCCAGGCTGATGGTGACGCAGTGCAGAGGGGAGGCGGCATGCGGCTCGCGCAACGCGAGCACGGCGTCCCGGGCGCGGGTTGCGACCGCTCTGGCGCCCCGCAGGTCGGCCCCGGGCAGGATGAGGGCGAACTCCTCGCCGCCATAGCGCGCGGCGAGGTCCACATCCTGGCGCGCCACGGCCTGGATGGCGGTTGCCACCGCACGCAGGCAACGGTCGCCGCCGACGTGGCCGTAATGATCGTTGTAACGCTTGAAGTGGTCGACGTCGACCAGGACGAGGCCCAGGCTGGTGGACCCGCGCAGCGCGCGCAGCCATTCGCTGGCGAGCACGTCGTCGAAGCGGCGGCGGTTCGCCAGGCCCGTCAGGGCGTCGCTGATGCTGAGCTGCTCCAGCCGCCGGTTGACCACGGCCAGCGTCTCGGTGCGTTCGGCCACCCGCTGCTCCAGCGAGGCGTAGAGCCGGGCGTTGTCCAGCGAGACGGCGAGCTGGCTGGCGACGAGGGTGACCAGGTCCACCCGGGCCCGGGAAAAGACGCCGCGGCTGAGGTGGTTCTCCAGGATCAGCACGGCGCGCGCGGCACCTTGGCTTTGCACCGGCAGCGCGAGCATCGAGCAGCGCGCCAGACCGGCGACGTAGGGGTCGCGCGCGAAACGGTCGTCCAGCCTGGCATCGTCGATCACGAGCGGCGCCTGCGTGCGCTCCACCGTGCGCAAGACCGACAGCGGCAGTGCCCGGCGTGCTGCGGCCGCCTCAACCGGTTCGGCCGGCTGGTCGCCCCGGGCCGGCAGGCACCAGCCCGCAAGCGACTCGTCCCAGACCACCATCTGCACCGAGGTGGCGCCGGTCATCGCCGCCAGCGTCTCGACGACCTGTGCGTAGAGCGCACCGATCGTCCGCTGCGAGCTGAGCGCCTGGGAGGCGCGCAGGATGGCTAGCAGGTCGATGTCGTCCGAACTGATGCTTGCCGGCCGTCCCGCTTGCTGGCTCTCGCGCGCGTCGAGGAAGCCGTGGGTCGCGGTCAGCCGGCGGACCACGCCGGGGGCGCCCCAGGCGGCGTAGCGCGCCTGGGCGTCGCGCAGCAGCGCGCGGCCGGCGTAGTCCAGCCCGTGCGCGAGGTGAAAGAGGCCTGCCCGCTCGGCGATCAGCGCGTGGTGCCAGGGACGCGTCTGCACGACGCAGGATTGCAGGGCGCGGTCGAAGGCGCGGGCGGCGCGTGCGGTGTCGCCTTCGGTCCAGGCCGCTTCGGCATCGATGAAGTTGAGGAGGTGCGCGAAGTTGCAGGGCGCGTCGGCGGCACGTGCGGCGAACCAGGCGCGCAACGTGTGGAACGCGGCGGGAAGCTGGGTGGCGCCCGGCTGGCCGGTCTGGCGCTGCTGCCGCGCCAGCGACAGGGCGTGCAGCAGGTTGGCCATGGTGCAGCGGTAGGCGCCGCCGATGCGCGGGGTCAGGCTCGCCGCGGCAGCACTGTTGGTGGCGAGGCGGGCATCGTCGGCGAACAACGCGGCGATGAGTGCCTGGCTGCAATGGAAACCGAACGTGGCCAGCGGTTTGTTGGCGATCCCCGGATCAGGCGCCTGTGCGAGGCGGGTTGCAGCCTCGGCGTCCCCGGTCATCACCGCCAGCAGGTGATGGTGGTTGGTGAGGATGTCCGAGAGGTGGGTGTTGCCGGTTTGCACGGTGAAGTCGCGGGCGGTGGCCAGGTGCGTGGCACTGACCTCCAGAGTGGGTGCGCAGTCGAGCAGGGCGGCGAGCGACGAGATGTCGTTGATGCAGACTGCCTGGATCTCGCCGGCCTTGATCAGGCTGGGACGGGCGGCCTCGGCCTGGTCGAGCGTGCGCTCCAGCCGCTCGAACCAGTGGATCGCGAAGGTGGCGAAGTTTTGCCGGGCAAGCGAGGTCTCCGGTTCGTAGCCGGCGGCCGCACCGACGCCCACGGCGTGGCGCGCCACGGTGTAGGCGCCCTCGTAATCCTCGCCGAAGACGATGAGCGCGGACCCGCTGCGGGCCAGGTTCACCACCAGTTCCGGGCAGGCGCCGTGGGTCGCCCACAGGCGCTGGGTCTCCACCGCCAGCCAGGCGCCGGTGAGCGGGTGGAACAGCTGCGCCGTGGGCAGGATGCGGCTGATCAGCCGGGAGGCGGCGCGCACCAGCGGATCATCGGTGGTGGCGAGGTCTGCCGGGTGCTTGGCGGCCTCCGCCCTCACCCACTCGGTCAGGCCGGCCAGGCCGGGTGAGACCCAGGCGGCCAGGTCGGTATCCGGCCGGCTGATGCCCAGACGTGCCAGCATGCCGAGGCCGACCTCCATCGCCTGGGCGTGGTGGCCACGGTTGCACAGGCTGAGCACCTGCACGCAGCTGGCCTCCGCCAGAACCAGCGGGTCGGTGCCGTGCTGGCCGATCTCGGCGAACAGGCGGTCGGCGTCATCGTGCTGCCCGAGGCTGTAGAGCGCGGTCAGCCGTGCGGTGCGCAGCCGGGTGAGCTCCCGGATGTCCGGCTCGGCGCGTGCCGCCTGCAGGGTGGCCGCGGCGCCGTAGTAGCGCTCGGCCGCCCGGTGGCGGAACAGGCGGGCGGCGGCGTCCCCGGCGCCGGCAAACAGAGCCGCGGCACGGCTGGCCTCCCGAGCGGTGGTGATTTCCGCGAGGTTGGGCAGGTACTGCTCTGCCGCCTCGATCTCAAAGTCCGCGGTGTGGGCCAGGCGGCGGGCCAGTGCGAGTTGCCGGGCCGGCAGGCCGGCCGTGCCCATGCCGTCATGCAGCGCCTGCTGGACGCGGTGGTTGCGGAACCTCAGCATAGCCTGGCCGCGCGAGGGCCCGTGGTCGAGCACCAGCAGACCGTCTTCGAGCGCGGGTGAGAGCTGGGCTTCCAGCAAGCAGGAAGACGTGGCGCGGGCCGCCGCCAGCAGGGCTGGCGAGACTTCGCTGCCCAGAAAGGCCATGTCCGCCAGCACGTCCTGGGTGGCGTCCGGCAGGGCAGCGATGCGGGCATGCAGCAGGGCGCAGACCTCGCCCTGGCCGACGTGGCGGCGGATGTCGGTGCTGCTCCAGCGCCAGCCCTCGGGGCCGCGGAACAGGGTCTTGTCGCGACGCAGCGCGTTCAGCAGCTCCACGCTGTCGAACGGGTTGCCGTGCGTGCGCGCGCCCACCGCGTCGGCCAGCGGGCGAGCGGCCTGCGGTGTCAGGCGCAGCATGTCGGCCACGAAGGCGGCGAGCGCCGGCGGTGGCAGGTTGGCCAAGTGCAGGCGGCGGGGCGGCGCTGCGGCTTGCTGCCACCTGAGCAACGCGCTGCCCAGCGCCGGCGAGTCCGCAGCGTCGCGGTAGCCGCACACTAGGAGCAGCCCGGGACAGGGTCCGGCCGCCAGCAGGGTGTCGATCATGCCCAAGGCGGCGTCCGGCGCCCACTGCAGATGGTCCAGCACCAGCAGCAGCGGCCGCGCCGGCGAGGCCACCGCCTGGAGCAAGGCCAGCGCAGCTTCACGCAGCCCGGCCTCGCTGGCCCCGGGAGGTACCTCCAGCCTGCCGGTCACCGCTTCCAGCTCCGGGACCGCCTGCAGCAGCAGGCCCAGATCGCCGCCCAGCCGTGCCGCCAGGCGGGCGCGCATGGCGGCGAGCTCGTCGTCCGGCTCGGCCAGTAGCAGCGCCACCACCTTTCTGATCAGCTGGTTGACCGCGCGGGTCTGGCCGTCCTGCCGATACTGTTCGAAGCGGCTGGCGGCGAACCAGCCGCCTTGCGCGGCCACGATGGAGCGCATCTGGTCGATCAACGCGGTCTTGCCGACGCCCTGCCCGCCGCTGACGAGAAGCAGGCGACAGGTGCCCGCCTGCGCGCCGGCAACCGCTGCGCGGGCCTGGGCCAGCTCCGGCTCCCGCCCGATCAGTCGCGAGGGGGCGGCCAGCCGGGACGGGAAGTCGCTGAGGCCGAGCGGGAAGTCCGCCGGCCCGCGTTGCGTCATGGCGGCGTGCAGCCGGTCCAGGTCGTCGGCCAGGCCGTCCGCGCTCTGGTAGCGCCGGTCGGGCTCCTTTTCGAGCAGGCGCAGGATGATGTCCGAGAGCAGCGGCGGCAGGGTGCGGCAAAGCTGGGACGGGGGCACCGGCATGCTGGCCACGTGGTCGCGGACCAGCCTGAACGCGTCACCTCGGCCGAACGGCGGGGCGCCGGTGGCGAACTCGTAGAGCGTGGCGCCGAGCTGGTAGAGGTCGGCACGCTGGTCGATGGTCTGCGCCACGCGGCCGGTGAGCTCGGGAGCGATGTAGGCCAGCGTTCCCGCGATGCCGCTATGGTGGGTGAAGCTGCGGCGGTCTTCTGCGGCCATCGTCGCGAGGTGGAAATCGATCAGCTCGGGCGGGCCGCCGGCGGGCGCCTGCAGGATGTTGGCCGGCGAGATGTCCAGGTGCAGGACGCCGCGCCGGTGCATGTCGGCCAGGATGCGTGCGAGGTGGCGCGCCAGGCCGACGAGCAAGCCCGGCGCAAGGCGGCCGGCCCCCTCCAGCGGTGCGAGGCCGCCATCTGCCAGGATCAGCGCGGCGCCGGGCCCGGTGGACAGCAGGCGCGCCACGCCCGCCACGCGCTCCAGCCGCTCCAGCATGCGCGCCTCGTGCCGCATGCGGCCCAGCGCGTCCGGCCCGAGCAGGCGCTTCTCGATGACCGAGACGCCACCGGCCAGGTTGGACAGGCGCGCGACGACGGTGCGTTCGCTGCGGTAGATCACCTCGGCCACGGGCGACGCACACGCGGCAAGCTTCATAGGCATAGTTGGCGTGTCCCACCTGAGCGCCGCCGTTTGGCCAGTTATGATACGTCGAGGTGATAACGAAAAGATTAAACGACGCGGGACAGGAGGAGGAAGGCAAGCGGTTCGTTTTCGAAAAAAGAACCAAAAAACTTTTGTCTCCGCTGTCGCGCGCTCGCGGCAAGCAGAAGTCTCTTGTTTCTTTGTCTTCAGAAAAAAAGGCCCTGCCTGCTTAGTTCGCCACCACCCGGACCTTCCCCATCATCCCGTTGTCTTCGTGCTCCAGGATATGACAATGGAAAACCGTCTCGCCGATATCGGCCCTGGTGAACGTCATGCGCAGCCTCACCCAGCCGGGCGCACCGGGCCCGCCGGTGGCGACGTCGCCGACAAGCGGCGCCGCGGGCACGTTGATGGTGTCGAGCAAGGGCTGCAGGTCGGGGTTGCTGCTGGCCGTCGTGACGTCGCGGAAATGCACCTGGTGGGTGTGGAAGTCGTGCACCTCCAGCGTCGAGTTCTCCACCAGCCACTCCTCGGTGACGCTCTGCTTGCCGTGCAGGTGTACGACCACCTGCGGCGAGGAGGCGTGGGTGAACGGCCTGACCGCCGTCGTCGCGGGATCCACCTCTCCGTCGTCAGACGCTGTTTCGGTGAGGAAGAAATCCGTGGCGTTGGGGTCGTGTTGCGACGGCGTCGGGGTCTGCAGCAACCATTTGGTCTGCGCGTAGGTGAAGTCGCGCGTGTATTCGGACAGCACGAAAATCCTGTGCACGCTGGCGGTGTCGGACAGCGTGGCGAGGTAGGGCGCCAGCGTTGGTTCTCCCGCCAGCAGGTCGCTGTCGTCTGCGGCACCCGGGTCGACCGGCGTGCCCGACGGCGTGATCAGGAGCAGCCGCCGCGCCGGGTAGGCGTTGCCGCCGCAGCCCGGGTCCACCGCCTGGCTCTGCAGGTACAGCTTCGCCCCGACCGGCGGGGCGTGCACCACGAACTCCACGCGCGAGGCCGGCGGCAGAATCAGCTTCGTCTGGCCGACGTCGAAGTTGGTGAAGTGCCGGTTGCCCTGCGCGTCCGCCAGGCCCACGCCGTCGCGCGCGAACACCTCGAGCGGCAGCGTGGTCAGCACGCCGTTCTGTGACAGCACCATCTCCGGCGCCACGTAGGTGTCCGCCGACGCGTTGACCATCCGGAATATCTGCCGCTGGCCCGGCTGCATCGTCTTGCCGAGGACCTCGTTGTCCGGCGGGAAGCTGCCGGACTGCTCGATCACCGCGGCACCGTTCAGCTTGAGCGTCCACAACTCGGTGCCGCCGGCAGCACCGGTGCCGGAGGCGCCGGTCGCGCACTCGCCGGCCTGGTCCGCCTGGTCGATCCGCGGGTCCAGGATCGGGCCGCCCGCGGCGGCCGGGGTGGGGCTGCTGTGCCGGGCGATCTGCCGCGCGGCCTTGCGGTCGGGCTGCCTGGTGGTGCGCGACAGGCCCGGCCTTGGGCGGTCGGAGACGACCAGCACCTCGTCGGTGACGCCGATCGACGCGCGGTTGGCGTCGCCTGCGTCTTCGACGACGATGGCGCCCGCCAGGCCCATCTGCGTTTCCTGCTCGGACGCGCCGTGTATGTGCGTGTGATACCAATAGAGTCCGGCCGGGTGGTAGGCCGGCAGGTCGTACGTGTAGTTCAGCGTGTTCGGCGCGGTCTGGCATGCGGGCAGCGGGTGCACGGGGCCTGCCCAGTTCGCCGGGTAGATGTCGCTGTTGAGCACCTCGTCGCTGCACGGCTTGGGAGAGACGAACAGGCCGTGGACGTGCAGATTGGCGTCGCCGTGCGCGGCGTGCGCCTCGTTGGCCATGATCGGGTAGTAGCTGGCGTCCGCGCCGGGGATCTCCGGCAACACCGGCCGCGGGCCGCACTTGCCCTCGAGGCCGAAGACCTCGATCGGGCAGTTGGTCATGTTGCGCGGCCCGGTATCGGACAACTGGTTGGAAACCTGGATCTGCAGCACGTGGCCCACGCCGACGCGCAGCACCGGCGCGTCCGGCAGCCCGTTGGCGGCAAAGCAGAGACGGTCGCTCAGCGGGTCGTAGCCGATCTGCAGGTTGACGCTGGTGTCTCCCCCGGTGCCGACGCTGCCGATGGAATGGTATTGCGAGGGCTGCGGCTGGCAGGTGACCGTCGAAGGCGGGCTCGACGCCGGCAGCCCGGCGGTGCGTTCGTCCGGATCGGAGATGCTGCAGATCCTGCCCCAGACATCGTCGGTGCCCGCGCGCACCGGCAGGCTCACGAGCAGGGCGGCAGAGATTGGGGTGGCGAAGCGCCACAAGGATTTGCAAGCCGACATCTCGGCATCTCCGTTGGTTCGTCTCGAAAAAGGCAGCGGGTCCTGCAGCGAAGGATGCTGCAGGACCTGCCGACGGCGGCACCGTTTGGCGATGGGCGCGGTGCGCCGCCGGCTTTCAAGCGCGTTGGGCGATTGCGATCAGCGCCTGATGTTGATGGCCGCGGGCGCGGACGCGAATCCGCTTGCGACGACGACGATCTGGCTTGCGCCAGCCTCGATGTCGGTGGGCAGGGTGAACGAGGCACCGCTCAGCGCGTTCGGCGTCACCGTCATCTGGCTGAAGCCGAAAGTGCGCGCGTAGAAGACGTGCTGCGTCGCGTTATTGGTGATGCGCAGGATCGGGTAGTTGGTCGCACTCTGGTAGTCGTCACCATAGGCGGAACCCTGCGTGACACCGCCGAGCTGGTTTCCCCTGAACGTGTAGGTTGTGCCTAGCACGACATTTTTCGGCATCGTGACGTTCGTGGGCGCAGCACCGGCGGCCGGCGCTGCCGGGTCGGTGTAGATCTCGACGTCGCCGCTCTGGTCCGTCAGCAGGACCTGTCCCGTCGGCAGGAGCAGCATGTTGCCCTGAAAGTTCGAGTCGTTGACCGCGTTTGGCGTGTCGTCGGTTTGAGTGAAGCTGGTGCCGTCGTACACGAAGAAGTGGGCTGGTATCATGGCATATCCAGGACCGCCCATCGCCAGGATGTGGCCGCTGGGCAGTATCGTGGCGGGCGCGTCCGCCATGCCGTATTGTTGCGAGTCGACGACCGGCATGTCGGGGCCGCTGGTCCAGGTGCTGCCCTGGTAGGTGGCGGTGTGACCGAGCGTTGACCCGAACGCAAAGATGGCCCCGTTCAACATCGTCACCTGGGGACCGATCTCGCTGTTGACGTCCCAGAGCTGCACGGCCGGCGCGCTGGTGCGGTTCCAGTTGCCGGTCTTGGAGTTGTAGAGCTGCGCCTGGGTGTGCTTGCTCGAGTTATCGTAGGACGCCGTCGAGAGTATGCGGCCATTCTGCAGCAGTGACTGGCTGGCCTCGTCGTTTGTGATCTGGTTGTTCTTGCCGGTGGCGGTCCACGACAAGTTCGACGGATTGAACAATTGCTGAGTGCCCGAAGCCGGCGTGTAAACCGGACTGAGCATGAACATGCCGTTGTCGAGGACGATGCCGTTCGCATCGCCTATGGAGTTTGTTTGCCCTATGCCGGCTGGGGGCTGAACAGGTGTCCAGGTGTTGGCGACGGGATCGTAGATAGAGCCCTGGCCGCTCCAAACTCCGTTGCCGTTGTTGTACTCGCCGCCCTCAACAATGACCCGTCCGTCCGGCAGGATGGCTGAGGCAACGTAGAGCGGCTCGTAGCCCGCCTGCATGTCAGCGAGCTTTGTCCACGTGCCGTTGACGTAGCTGCCGGTGATGTCGGGCGTCAGCTTGAACCAGCTCGTGCCGGTTCCGCCATCCGAGGAACCGTTCACGTTACCGACCAGAACCGTACCGTCGGTCAGCAGCAAGGGACACATCGCGCCGAAGCTTGGCTGGTTGGTGAGGGGTTGCCATACGCTGCCGTCGGGGCGTTTGGCAGGCGCTCGTACAGCAGTCATGCGACTGTGTGTCAGGGTCTGCAGAAGCTGCGGATCTTCCGCCTTCAGCTTCTCGTAGTGCAGCCGCGACATCGGCGCGGGCGGTGCCATCTTGGCCGACTGGGCTGAGACGAAGTTCGTCGATGACAGTAGACAGAGTGCTGAGGAGGCCAGCAGCAAGCTCACCCTATTCCGGATGCAGGACATGGCATTTCCTTTTTTTTGATGAAAGGTGTGGCGAGATCGTACGGGCGAGCAATTCGGTGTAGAGTGGACGCCGCCGCCAAACTTGTCTTAGCAGTTCTCTGGGGAAATGATTTGACGGATCGTGCCAAACTTGTAGCCTCTTCTTCAGGCAGACGGTGACCTGCAGGATGCCTGCCGATACGCCGGTCTGGTCTGGCCTTCAGCGCGTGGGCTTTCTGGCACTGATCCCGATCCTGCTCCGCCACTACGCCGTCAGTCTGACAGAGGTGTTGACGGAGGCAGGTCTTGCTTCGGACGTGCTAGATGACCCAACAGCGTTCATTGCGTTCGCTGCAGCAGCGAAACTGCTTGCCGCCGCGGCAAGACTGACGGGCTGCCAGCATTTTGGACTGCTTCTGGGAGAACAGATAGAGCCGCGTCTGCTTGGCTTGGCGGGCGAGTTGATGTGCAACGCGCCGACCCTGGGCGTGGCGCTGCGTGACTTCAACAGCCTGCAGTACATGAACTCGACGAGCAGCGTCTCGTACCTGATATCCAGGGACGACCAGCACGAGTTGTTCGGCTACGGTATCATGGAGCGCAACGTCGATGGCGTATCGCACGTCTACGACGCGGCCGCACTCGCAGCCCTCAACATCATTTGCGGCCTGGTGGATGCGGACCGGTCACGCACGGAGATGCTGATCTCTCACGCGGAGCCTCGGGATCTGAGCGAGGTTCGGCGGGTGTTTCCCGGCGCCGTGCGGTTCAATGCAGACCAGACAGGGGTCGTCTTCCCCAAATCCTGGCTGGCGTTGCCGGTGCGTGGTGCCGATCCTGCTCGCAGACGGCGCCTGCAGGACCGGGTGCAGGCTGCCAAGGGCTCGACCATTCTCGACGCCATCGCGCAGTTGAGACGCGAGATCTGGGTGGCACTTCTATGTGGTGAGTTCCAGGCCGGCGACGTCGCTCAGCGGCTTGCGCTCAGCAAGAGGGGACTGAACCGGCGCCTCAACGAGGCGGGAAGCACGTATTCGGAAGTGCTGGACGAGACGCGTTGCGAAATGGCAAGCCAGCTGCTGACCAACACGAAAATGAGCATGAGCAGCATCTCGCTGCTGCTGCGTTTTTCGGAACAGAGCGTGTTCTCGCGCTCTTTCGATCGTTGGACCGGGTTCACACCCATGGAGTTCCGCGCGCGCGAACTCGTGCTGAGCAGCGAGAGGCAGCATGTGCGCGCGTTGTCGCCGATCTAGATCTCTGCACACTTGAACTGAAACGAAACGGATTAGCGAGTATCGGTTTGTCTTCGGGGTCATGCGGTCCCCGGGACCGTTTCTCGCTCGGCCGGCCTCGTTCGGCGAGCATTGGTAAACTCGTCTTGGTAACGGAACCGCCGCCGTTCCGCGCGCACCGCGGCGCGCTCATTGGGCAAGAAAAGCAAGGCCTGCTTTTTTGAAAAAAAGCAGCAAAAAACTTTTGGTGCGGCTGTCGCGGAGGTTTCTGCAGCGTGTACTCGAGGGAACAAAAGTTTTGGGTCGTTCTTTAAAAAAGAACTGCTTGCCTTGCTGCGTCGATCCGTCGGTGCCCAATGTTCGCAAAGTCATGGTCCGTCGGACGGGCTTGCCAGAAAGATAGTTGACTTGTAGCTCCGTTCTTCGCAGCCCGCTCTGATTTTGGCTGTGAGCCACGTTTCGAAGCGACTCAGCGCCAGACGAAAGCACGCTTAGAATGAAAGATCTTCGACATCGTCAAGCCGCAACACCGGCGGCGTTGGTATTTGCGGTGTGCGCCAGCGTGGCTTTTCAAACGCGACCTTCGATGGCGGCCCAGCCTGCCCAGGTCTGGCTTGGCGGCGTGGGTCCTGGCGGTCACCTGCCAGGCGCGCCCGACTACGTAGCCACCTTCGAACCGGGTGCCCCGTGGGCGCGTGCCGCGGCGGTCACAAACGTGTTCAAGGTCTCGACCAACTTTCTTGCGCACGCACCGGATGAAGCGCTTGTGGCGGTCATTCAGGGGCTTCGTCAGCGGCACATCGCCCTGGCCATGGAAGGTTTGATGCTGCAGGGGAGGCCCGCATGCGGCCGCGGTGTGGAAGGCTACACAGGCCCGCGGGCGATCGAACGGATTGTTGACCGCGTTCGCGCTCTCGGCGGCACGATCTCGTATTTGGCAATGGATGAGCCGGTTTTTTTCGGCCATACCAAGCTTGGACCCAACACCTGCAACGACTCGCTGGACTCCCTTGCGGCGCAGATCGCTCCCAAGATCCGTCTGCTCCGGCAGATCTTTCCGGGCATCGTGATCGGCGACATCGAGCCTCTCACGGATGAGACGGCTGGCAGTCTTGAGACGATCCTGATGTTCGCGCGTGCTCTTGAGAGGGCGACGGGAGTCTCGCTCAGCTTCGTCCACGCAGATGTCGGCTGGCATTCGAACTATCAGCCTCAGCTTGCAACCTGGCGTGAGGGCTTGCATAGCAATGCGATGCGGCTTGGTGTGATATGCCATGGAGACCCGAACTTGAATAGCGATCAAGTCTGGGCAAGTCAGGCCATCCAGCGGTATCGCATAGTGGCCAGCGATCCCGCGACGCGCCCCGACGACGTGATTTTTCAAAGCTGGATGGTGCGGCCGACCTACATGCTTCCAGATGACCGGTTCGGCACCATGACGTCGATCGTCGCGCGCGCAATCGCATCACCTTGAGAGGACGCAGCCGCGTGTTACCAGGATGATGAAGCAGATAGTTGCGTTGCCGCAGAACACACGCGAGGTGCTACTCAGCTTCCTGTTTTACGACGACACGGAAGGAGTTCAGTCGATCGCGCGCCAGATCGACTTTTCAGGCGCGACGCGAAGACAGATACTGGCGGCTACGTCGGGCCGGTTGCCTGGCCAGGCACGCCTGGCCATCGAACCTCCCGAGTACAATCCGCGGGCGGCCTTCGTGAAAGCCCTGTCCTCTCCGGAGTTCCAGACGCGCATACGCGAGGTTGTATTATCTGCGTTTCCGGAGAAACGCCGGCTCATCAACATCCATATTGCCAAGTGTGCCGGGACCGATCTGGAAATCGCCCTGCGGCAACGGTACCCGTTTCTTCATCACACGATGGCCATTCCAGACGCGACGCCGACAAGGGATCTGTTCAAAGCGCTCCGTCTGATCGCTTTGGGCGTTCAGTTTTCCGATTCGGTGGCGTTGTCCGGCCACGCCCAGCTGGGCTGGTACCTGAAACAGGGACTGGTACGCGTTCAGGACGACGTGTTTACAACGATACGTCACCCAAGGGAGCGCATCTACTCGCAGATTTCGTACATGCTCACGACCATGGTGAAGTTTCGTGGGACGCGGCGTTTCGACACATCAGGTTGGATGGCTGCGATTGGCATGACCGACATAGACCCAGATCCGAGCCCGGCCTACCTGGTCGAGATCGGCCGGCGATTGCTTCGAAGTCCGAGCGTGGCCCGTGCAAACGGCATCTGCGAGATGTTGGGCGCCGGAACGGCTGAGTCTGCGGTCGACAATCTTATCTTGGCGAACGCAGAGATTACCAGCATGGATCGATACTCGGCCTGGCGTAAGGCCAAGTTCAATTTTTCTCCCCCCGGCAAGGTTAACCAATCACAGCCTCTATTTACGCAAGAGCTGGCGGACGCCAGCGACCGAGAAGTCGTTGAAAGTCTCATCGACCAGGACGTTGCCTTGTTCGAGCTCGTGCAAAAGCACCTTGCTGCAACCGGAACCTCGTCCATTCGGGGTCGCGCCTTGGCGTGAGGTCGAGACAACCCAGCGGGGTCCGGAAGTCGGCCGTTGGCAGGCAAGGCAAGCGGTTCTTTTTTGAAGAAAACCAGAAAACTTTGTTTCCGGAGTACGCGGCGAGGAAAACTCCGCGACAGCGAGAGCAAAAGTTTTTGCTGCTTTTTTCCAAAAAAGCAGGCCTTGCCTCCTTGCCTGACTTCGGGCGTCGCAGGTCTTTCGATTTCAGGATCCGCCCGCCGCAGCACTGCGCGGCGGCAACGGAGGTGGGCTATCGGGGTCGACGACCCGCAACGGCGGCGGGCGCAGCGGCGCCAGCAACGCGGCGAGCACCGGCACGTCGCCGGCCGCAACCCAGCCAGGCATGCCCGCACTCCACACGAGCGTGCGGCCGTCCAGTTCGCCGCGCCTGGCGTAGGCCTCCAGCGCTGCCAGGTCGAGCGGGCCGGTGTCCTGGTTGTTGACTGCAAGGTGAAAACGGGGAAGCGGCGGCGGGGCAGCCGCGGCCTGCGCCACTGGCGGCGGGGAGGCAGGTGCGACCAGCGCGTCCAATTGCGCGTCGGAGAAGCGCTCCCAGGCGAGCGTGCGTTTCTCCTCCGCGCGGCCGGGGTCGGCCTCAAGCGGCGTGGTGTCGGCGCGGCTGCCGGGCAGCGCTTCGGTCCACGAGGCGACGGTGCGCAGCAGGGCGGAGACGAACGCTTCGGGCGACATCGGCAACGTTGCTTTCTGCATCTGCAGCCTGCCCATCATTTCGCGGCGCAACTGCTCGACGGCGACGCACGCTAATCCGCCGACCCGGTCCTCGTTGCCGTCGGCGCGGCGCACGACGCGTTTGGGGTAGACGCGCTGTGCGGTGTAGTCGAGCAGTGCCACGTAGCCGGCCAACTGGCGCGGCGTCATCTGCTCTTCAACCAGGCGCAGGCTGCGGTCCAGCGCTGCCCTGCGCTCGGACTTGAATTCGCGCAGGTAGATTTGCTGTTCGCTGCCGATGGAGAGCCAGTCCTCGGTGTCGTTGGTGGACGTGTCGACCTCGTAGTCGCGGTCGGCGCGGCGGCGCAGCTTGCCCAGCAGCACGCCGCGCAGGAACAGCTGCACGCGAGCGGCGAGTTGCTCCATCTCCTGCAGCGACATCGCGGTGGGGTGACGGAAGCGCGCCTTGTCCACGTCGTTGTGCAGCGGCGAGCGTTCCTCCTTGCCGTTCTTCTCGTTGTAGGCGCGGCGCCAGTCGTCGTGCATCGGCACCAGCGCGGTGAGTGCCAGGCCGGTGAGTTCCGAGTAGATCACCATGCGGCCGCGCACGGAGGAGGAGACGAAGCTCACACGCTTTTTCTGATAGATCGGCGGCAGCTTGCGCTCCAGCACATCACCGAAGCGCGCGGACATCTCGCTGGCGTTCTCCACCGAGACGAACACGCTGACCATGCCGCCGTCGAAGCTCGGGTCCATGCGCTGCGGGTCGACGTTGAGCCAGGGCAGCGCCTGCAGCATGGCGTTGCCGAACAGCGTGTTGCGGTCGCTCTCGTTCATGTCGGCGAGGGTCTGCAGCACGGTCGGCAGCTGGCTTTCGCGGTCGCGCATCCGTTCGCGCGCCACGCCGCGCAGGATGTTGATGATCTCGGCGCGGGTCTCGGCTTTTTTTAAACGCTCGAACATCTGCCGCGAGCCGCCCTGGCTTGACAGCGCCTCGCGTCCCCAGGTGGCGTAGTCGCCGCGCATGGTGCTCTCCAGCCGCCCGCCGCGGATCACCTGCGACATCGGGCCGGCGCCGCGGACGCTTTCCTCGAGCACCTTGATCTCCGAGTCGATCGCCAACAGGGTGAGCGACACCGAGTGGCTGCCCTGCTCGATCTCGCCGAGTATGCCGGAAGGTCCCGCCTGGCCGCGTGCACCTTCTGGCTGGCCCAGCAGGCGCACCAGGTTGCTCAGCAGCTTCACCGCCTCGGCGCAGGCCGCACTGCGCAGCTTGTATTGCAGGTAGTAGAACAGCGAGGATTCGAGCTGCTGCATGCAGCGCTCGATCGCCTCGTTGTCGATCGCGCCGAGCCAGTTCTTCTTCACCGCTTTGCTGAGGTTCTCCAGCGCGCGCGTGTAGAAGCCTTCGATCAGCGACTTGGCCAGCGAGTCGTATTGTTCGGCGGCGCGCGAGAGGCGTGCGACGTAGCCGTCCTTCTCGACGTTGACCTGGTCCTGGATCTGCTGGATCAGGCGCTGGGTGTAGACGATGCCGCCCAGCTCGGCGTTGTCGATGCGGGCGTAGAACGCGCTGCGCAGGCCGTCAGGCTTGTTCCAATCGGTGAGGATGCGGTTGGACTGTTCCTGCAGCATCAGCATGCGCGGGCCGAACTGGGCGACCTGCGTGATGTCGCCGAGTATGTCGCGCTCGCGCTTGCTGCGCAGCTGTTCGACGGCGCCGCGCCAGTCCGCACGGTTGGGCAGCGCGCCGCGCAGCTGCTCGAAGTCGCCGCGCAGCTCGGCGCGCAGGTCGCTGATGGTGTCGAGCTGGCCGGTGGTGAGCAGCCGGCCGGTCAGCGGTGTGTCGGCGATGGCGGACGGCTTGGGGTGCAGAAAGTCGGGGAAGTCCTGGAAGAAGCTGTCCTTGTCGAGGAACATTGCGTTGCGCATCAGGTCGTCGCGTTCGCCGGGCTGCGGCGTGTTGACCTTGTCGGCCGCCTCGGTGCGAAAGAACGCGGTCAGCATCGAGCGTGCGGCCAGCGCGGTGTCGCGGTCGAACTGGGTGCGCCCGTCGGTGGTCAGCGTGCACTGGCCGACGCCGGAATAGGCGCGGCTGAAGGCGAGCGAGAGCGCTTCGAGGTCCTTCGGCATCGGCGGGCTGAACGGTTCGAGGCGGTAGTTGGTGTTCTGGTTGACCAGGTCCTCGCGCTTCTTGCCGCGCAACTGCGGGTCGCGCAGGTCTTCGAACAGCACGTCGGCGATCATCCGGTAGAGGTGGCCGCGGTCGCCGGTGCCCTGGTTGCCGAGGTTGCGGCTGTCGACCAGGTAGACGTTGTCGTAGGGGTAGGCGGCGCGGTTCTCGAGCGTGTCGGTCCACCGGCTGACGTAGGGCGGGGTGGGGTTGCCCTGCATGCAGTAGTCGAGTTCCATCAGCGCCGCGTAGCTGTTGGCGCGCGTCCTCTGGTTGAGGTCGGAGAACGCACCGCCGAGCACGGCGTAGAGCGAGACGCCGTCGAGCTTGACGCTCTGCATCGATTTGGCGAGGTAGCCCATGTCGATGAAGCTGCCCGACCCCGTGCCGCCGGCCACCGAGCAGACGACGATCACCTGCACCTGCGGTTCGACCTCCAGGCCGAGCCGCTGCAGGGCCTCGCTGTTGGAGACGTTGTTGAGCAGTTCGATCGACTTGCTGTTGATCGCGTCGTTGATCTTGCCGACGTCGTCGAAGAAGAACAGGCGTGACAGCGCGCGCACCTGGCCGGCGCCGTCCTCTGCCCGGATGCTGCGCAAATCGCCTGCGGGCAGCCATTCCTTGATGTGCGGGAAGCGGTCGATCTCGCGCCCCTTGAGGTATTTGCTGGTGTCCATCCTGGTCTGGATGCAGTCGCCCTTCGGCAGGTCCACCAATGCGGAGAGCGGGTCCTCCACGGCGGTGCCGGACGCGCTTTTCTTCTCCTCCTCGGCCTTGCCCTGGAAGAGGTCGAAATAGAGGAACGAGGCGACCTTGAAGTCGTCGAGCTTCTCGACGCGATGGCCGTTCCACAAGGTCTCCAGGATGCGGCGGCGCAGGCGCAGCAGCACTTCCTTGCCGGTGCCGCCTAGGGCGACGTAGAGGGTCGGGCGGACGCGCTTGAGCTCGGTCGGAGCGTCCGCGTTGGTGCTCATCTCGTCGGCCATGTCGGTGCTCCTCCCAGGGCAGAAAGCAAGGCCTGCTTTTTTGCAAAAAAGCAGCAAAAAACTTTCATCTCGGCTGTCGCGAACTCCCCCGCAGCGCGTACCCGGGGACCGAAATTTTTGGTTCTTTTTGAAAAAAGAACCGCTTGCTTACTTGCTTTCGATGGTTTCCGCGATCGCCCAACTGAAGCATTCGTTTTCGCCAGAATCATAAACATACAGTTGTCCGTCGAATACGAACGCGGCCAACTGCGACGTCGAGCGCAGGCCGACAGGCCGGGCCAAATCGTGCAGCGTACGTC
The DNA here is from genome assembly GCA_964242115.1 of uncultured Acetobacteraceae bacterium. Classification (GTDB taxonomy): domain Bacteria; phylum Pseudomonadota; class Alphaproteobacteria; order Acetobacterales; family Acetobacteraceae; genus BOG-908. The sequence continues at coordinate 36,778 of CAXSZX010000017.1, forward strand.
CGTCGAAGAAGCGCAGGCCTGCCAGGATCGGCGGGTCCATGCCCGTCTCGCCGGCGGCAATCAGCTCGCCCATACGGTCGGGGGCCGCCGCCAGCACGCAGCACTCACGGTCGAGCGCCTGCACCGGCACCAGGTACTCGTCCAGGGCGCCGGGAAGGTCGTGGTTGAACGGGCTCTGCTCCACCCAGGCGCGGTGGCGGAGGGTCAGCAGCCGGCAGGCCAGCACGCCGTTGGTCAGCACCGTGCCGCCGACGCGTTCGTGGCGCGGCTGGCTCTGCGTGCCGAGGCGCTCGAAGCAGGGGGTGCGGCGCGAACCCTGCAGGGGCACGCTGCCGAACTGCCAGACCAGCCCGTCAGGATCGACGTAGGGTCGCTGGGTGAGCGTTGGCGTGAAGCCGTCGCTCCAGCCGCGCCAGGCCAGCCGGCCCAGCGTGCCGTCGTCGGCCAGGGCGGCCACCAGGTAGCCGTCGCGGCCGGCCCAGCTTACGCCGGTCTCGGTCGCCATCGGTGCGGAGAGGAACCCGGCAGCGCCGGGCAGCGCCGCCGGATGGGGCGAGGCCACCGGGGTGAAGCTCCACTCGCCGGGCTGGCCCATCCTGCGGCGGGCGACGTGCAGCGTTCCGCCGCGCAGCACCGGCACCAGCGCCTCGTCCTGCATGACGCAGGGGCCGCCCAGGCAGGCGTCTGATCCGGCGAGCATCAGCACCTGTGGCGCCGGTGCGGTGGGGCGGGTGAGGTCCACCACGGTCAGGCGTCCGGCGGCGGCGATGACGATGCCGGTGTGGTGCGCGCCGGCGCTCCAGCTCGCTTCCGGCAGCACCACTTCGCCGGTGGAGAACAGCCTGGTCCAGGTGGCACGCACCCGGTCGTGTTCGAACAGCCAGCCGCCGTCACGGTCGATGGCGAACAGCCGCACCGGCTGGCCGGCCAGGACGAAGGCGAACAGGCGGCCGGCCGGCAGCTTCAGCTGGTGCGGCGTGGCGCCGGCGGCCAGCGTCAGGGCGGGCAGGCCGGCTTCGGCGCGGCCGGCGTTGGGCGCGCTCTGCGGCGGCTCGGCGGGTGCCGGTGCCGGGTGCAGGTCGGCGCCGCAGCCGAAGCAGTGGGAGAAAGCCTGCGGCAGCGCGCCGCGGCAGACCGCGCAGGCTTGGCCCGTCATTGGGCCCGTCCCTGGGCCAGTTTGTGGGCCCGTCTCTGGGCCGGTTTTTGGGCCGGTCTTCGGCCGCAGCGCGGTGAGGTCGTCGCGCGCGGTGTCGTAGCTGCGGGTGCCCACCGTCACGCGGTCGAAGCCCGGGCCGGCGGCGCGGTGCCAGGCCTCTGCCCAGCCGGCGTACTCGACCTGCCAGGTGTCGTCGGCCACCTCTCAGCGCCGCTGACGCGAGGCGCGGGCGGAGCCGAGGCTGACCAGGAAGACGACCAGCAGCACGGTGTCGAGCACGCCGGCCGGGATGACCACCGCGAGCACGCTCCAGTAGCTGCCCAGCGAGCAGACGATCACGGTGGCACCCAGCGCCAACAGGAACAGGTAGAACGCGGTGCCGGCGCCGCGCGACTTTCCGAGGTCGGCGAACTGCGCCACCAGCGACTGGGTGAGCAGGCGCCGGGCGAAGATCAGCAGCCCCGCCCAGACCAGCACCAAGACGGCGGCGATGACGATCTGGGTGGACGACATGCCCAGCGGCAAGGGCGTGGTCACCGCCAGCGGCCTGGGTGCCATCTCGGTGGACTGCGTGGTGGGGGCCTGGGCCGGCGCGGCGTTGGGCGGCGGTATGTTGATGTCCGGCCCGGCGCTGGGCACCGGCGCGGGCGCGTCTTGCTGCGGCTGGTATTGCGGCTGGTTTTGGGGTTGGGGCTGCGTCTGCGCGTGGTGCTTGTGCGAGGGTTGCATGATGGTCTCCGTCCGTGCCCGCCACGCGGGGAAAGGTTGCGCGCAGCGTGTTCAGGCGGCGGGTGCGATCTTGGGCGCGCCCAGCAGCCGGCCGGTGACGACCACCCGGGTGCCGGCGCGCGAGCGGACCGTGGTGGAGCGGAACGGCCGCACGGCGACGCGCATAGTCTCCTGGCCCACCGGCACGCTGTAGGTGCGCTCGCGCGTGCAGGCGAGCAGCGCGCCGCCGGCGGCCAGCACGGCGGCGGCGGCACCGGCCAGCGTCAGGATCAGGGGCAGCGGCGAAAAGGCGACGTTCATCGTCACCGGAACGTCGGTGGCGGCCTGCGTCACCGCCTCGTCGCCGAGGAAGACCGAGGGCAGTGCAGCGGGCAGCGCGTCCGGACGCTGGCCGCCGGTCACCTGGTTGGAGGCGGCCTCCGAGTCGTTGCCGAACATGTCGCGCATCTTGGCGACAAAGGCGGGCTGCAAGGCGAGCTGCACGCCGGTGAGCTGCAGGCGCAGCTTGCCGTGCAGTTGCGCCGTCCCCTGCAGCAGGCCGGCGAGGCCGGGCGGCCGGGGCACCGCGGGGATACTAAGCTGCACGTGCACGTGCTCGAGCGTCTCGTCAGGACCCATCGCCGCGATGGTGTCCGGGGTGATGGAGGCGGCCACGCCTTCCGACCCGGGGCCAGCGATCCAGGCGGCCTGCAAATGCGCCTGGTCGATCACCTGCGGGTAGTAGTTGCTGGTCAGGCGGGCGGGGATGTCGATGCTGGCGGCGTCTCCGTGCAGGTCGTCGATGACGATGGCGTTGCCCTGGCGCGACAGGCGCACGGCGCCCTCGCCGGCGCCGGTGAGCGTAAGGGTGACCGGGTCCAGGCTGAGCGGCTTGAGGCGCACCGGCTTGGCCGGAAGCAGGCGGCGCATGGCGGCGGATTGGGTGGCGCGGTCGAGCCAGCTTGCCGCCTGCTGCCCGTAGGCGATGCCGTAGACCACCAGGCCCTTCTCGCTGAAGGTGGGCCCGCGCGCGGGAAGGCGTAATGGATAGGCAACCACCTCGGTGATGAAGCCGGACGCGGTCAGCAGCGTGCTGAAGCGCGTGGTGTTCTCGATCACGTGCTGGTCGTTACTGCGGGAGTTCTTGTTGTTGGTGACCATCCAGATCACGCCCGGCGCGCGCGCGAGCAGGTTGGGGATCGTGTCGGACAAGGCGCCGTTGTAGTCGGCGTCGGTGTAGAGGCCGTCGGCGCGGCGCGGCAGGTCGAGCTTCGCGAGTGCTGCGGTCAGGCCGTTGGCGGTCAGCTTGCCGGCGTAGAGCGGCAGCGGCGAGGGCCTGTCGGGGAGCTGGCCGGCCTGGTTGAATGACGCGATCGTGATGTTGGCATCCGGCAGGGTGGAAGCCTGGATAAAGGCGCGCAGCAGCGGCAGGAACGGCGCGCCGGGGTCGCGGTAGAACGGCTCCATCCAGCCGCTGTTCTGGATCAGGTACACCTCGCGCGGGGTTGCGTCCGCTGCAATTTGCGCGTGCGCGGTGCATGCCGACAGCGCGCACACCGAAACGGTGGCCAGGTGTGACGCTGCTTTCACGCTGTTGAAACAAGCGCGCCACGTCAGACGGGCGTGTGTCGACATTGCTGCGTCCGGATGCGACATCATGGACCCAGACAATCCTATCTTGCAGCCCAGGTCCACAGTGCAGGCAGGTTCACGTGAAAGGCGCGATGCGAGCAGCAGGGATGAACTTGACCGCCGCGCGTCATCACCACCGCGGTGAGTGAGTCGTCGAGGGCCAGCACCGCCGCGCGGAATACGGCCACACTGCACTGCATCGGATGCGGCAGCGCGCTGGGTTTCGTCGTTGCCTACTGTCCGTTCTGCGGCCTGGCGCATCGGACGGCACCGGTGGCGGCCGCGCCGGCAGCGCAGGTTCCGCCGGCACCGCCCGAGGTGGTTGCTTGCGTGCCGGCGCACCCGCCGGCCGCCTCTCCCCGGCTGGGCTGGTCCGGTTCGCCGGCCGCGCAGCCTGCACCTGCACCACCGCCAGCTGCGCCGGCGGCGGCGGTCGTCTCTCCCTGGCTGGCCCGGGCAGCATCGCTTGCGCAACCGGCGCCTGCGCCGCCGGCCAAGGCCAGGAAGCCGGCGCGGGCGCCGCGGCCGGTGCCGCCGCCACGGGTGCGCCGGAAGCCCGGCCGGTGGCGCTGGGTGGTGGCGCTGCTGGCCGTGGTTGCGGTGCTGCAGTCTCGCTCGCGAGACGGACGCGAGGCCGCGCCGGCGCGGCTGACCGTCACCGTATCTCCGGAGGCGGCGGGCAGCATCACCGTCGACGGCGCACCGGCGGGGCTGCCCGGCGAAGCGCTGCGCGTGGTCGCCGGCACCCACACGATCGGCTTTCTCTCCGCCGAGTGGCTGGCGGCGTCCAGGCAGGTCAGCGTGGAGGCCGGACGTTACGCCACCGTTGCACTGCGGCTGCAACGCAAGGAACACCGCCCGGCGGCCATACCCGAGCGCCTGGCGCGGCCGCCGGCACCGGTGGGCAACGGGCCGGCGCCGCTGCCGAGCGTTACGGCCTACGACTGGACGGCGATCGGCGACGCGGTCAGCACGTCGAAGCTGTGCGGCGTGGAGGCCTCCCTCAACGGCGGCCGGCTTCTGCTGTACGGCGGCAGCGAGAAGCCGACGACGTTGCGGCTGCTGCTGCACAAGGATCTGTGGCACATCCCCGACCTGAGCGTTCCGGTGGTGGTCGCCTTTGCCGACGGCGCGAGCTTCACCTGGTTGGCCCGGGGCAGCGGGTCCGACATCGCGGCGGACGTGCCGGAGACGGACGTGCGGGACTTCATCCACCACTTCACCGCCGACAGGGAGGCGCGGCTGACGTTGCCGAACGGCCGCGAGCTGCCCTGGACGCTGGACCTGCGCGGCACCTCACCAACGATCGGTGCGATGGCGAAGTGCCTGGAGACGGCAGGGCTTTGGTTGCCGTTGCCGTTTACGCAGGAGGCTGGGCGGTAAGGCAGCAAGCGGTTCTTTTTTGAAAAATAGAACCAAAAAACTTTTACTTCCTGGCCTGCATCAAAATCCAACTCGCCGGACAATCGGAGGCGCTAGCACCAGCACAGGAGACAAAAGTTTTTTGCTTCTTTTTTTCAAAAAAGAAGGCCTTTCTTGCTACCTACCAAACGGTGCACTCCACACCAGACCACCACCTCCGATTGTCCCACACGCGATGCGCGCCGATGCCGAAATCGTGAGAAACAGGCTCGCAGGTTCCGGTCGTGACGCTTGCGGCGTCGTGGTGATCGTTCCGGCGTGCTGCTTGTCGAAATAGTCGGGTTACGGTAGCGTCAGGAACGTTGGTCGTGAAGGCTGTGCGTGATGACAGGCTGCTTCATGCGTAGCCGGCAGCCGGTGCCGGCAGCTTCATCCTTACGGTTGGCGTTCGTTCTCGGCCTGGCCTGGGCAGCGCATCCTGCGTTGTGCGCGGAACCCAAGCGAAGTGCGCCACCGCCGCCGCGGCCCGCGCCGCAGGTCAATGCCGGTGCGCGGGTGGTGGGCGGCGCAGGTGCGAGCCGGCCCGGCGTGCACGTGCCCGGTGCGCAAGCGGGCGGTGGCCAGGGTTATCCAGGCGGGCAAGGGCTTTCCGGGTCGCCGACCGTGCACTTGCCAAGCAGCGTGCAGCCGCACCCGGCGCCGGCTGTGCCGTTGGTGCGCCCTGTTGTGGCCCGACCGGGTGCTCCGGCCGCAGCGCATCCGGCGAGCCGGGTGCCCAGCGCGGCGCCAGCCCGGCCGGCCAGCCGGGCTCCGGGCGCGACGCAGGACCGTCAGCACACCGACGCTGCGGCGCGCCACGGGCAGACTGCGGCGGCGCGGTTGCCGGGGCAGGCGGCTGGGCAGGCGCGGGCGCCGGCGCCGTTACCCGGGCGATCTGAGGTGGCGAAGGGCGGCGGGGCAGAAGAGGCCGGCGCGCTTCGCGGCGGGGTGCGGGCTGGTGGCGTGAGCACGGCGGACCTGCCGCGCGGGCAGCGGGCCGTGGACTACCCCAGGGTCGATCGCCATCCCGAGGTCGAGCGCGCGGCGCTCGCGGGACGAGCGCATGATTTCCACACGCGCGACGTGCGTGACTTCAGCGCCGGCGAGCGCGCGCGTTGGGGGCACGGCGCCTGGCGGGACGAATGGCATTACGGACGGCGCGGCTGGTGGTGGCAGGTAGGCGGCGTCTGGTATCCGTACGCGGTGCCGGTCTACCCCTACCCTGAGGTGGTCGACGCGCCGGCAGTGTACGACAACGCCGTCGTCGATTACGGGGCTGGGCCGTCGGACTCGCTGGTGCCGCCAGCGCCGCCGCCTGACCTGCCGCCGGCGGTGGCCGGGCTCGGCAGCCCATTGAGGGGCGACGACGGGCTCAGCATTCCCAGGCTGCCCGCGGCAGAGCAGGTGGCCACGCATTGCAACGATCCCGATGGCGACTACCCGGACGTGCGGCGGTGCGCGCAGCCCTGGGTCGCCCGCTAGCCACGACGACCTCCCTTACGATGACGCAAGAAGGACGATGCATGCGAGCGACATGCTGGTGGCCAGCCCTGGCGATCCTCGTCGTTGCAGGCTGCAGCACGAAGTACCAGGCGGTGACTCCGGAGTTGCAGGCGAGCTTCCTGGCCGACCTGCAGGCGGGCAAGCTGAACCTCGATTGCGGCGAGGGCTGCGCGCTGACTTGGGGCCAGCGTGCGGCCGCCATCCACGCCGTCGACATTGGCGAGCGCTGGCAGGAACTAGCGACCGACGTGATGCAGATCGGTTTCGGCAACGATCTGGCGTATTACTACCTCGGCCAAGCCGCGCAGGGGCTGGGCTATCACCGGGCGGCGATCGGCTACTACAGCCAGTCTTTGGCGCTGGCGACGGGGCAGAACCCGCTGGTGAAGTGCACGCCGGGCGCGATCCAGGTGCAGGGCAACGATCCTTGCCAGGGCGTGAACCTGGTCAGCGACATACCGGTGCTGATCCAGGCCTCGCGCGAGGCCATCGCGCAGCAGCAGCAGGCCGATGCGGCGGCCCAGGCCGCGCCGCCGCCGGTGCGTCACCATCACCACAAGCCGGCGAGCACGGCCACGGCTGCAGCCGCGCCGGCCCAGCCATCCGCCGCTGCCTCGGCCGGGTCGTCCGTCGCGGCCGTTCCGGCCGACGCGGCGCCGGCGCCCACCATCGCGGCAGCGCCGCCGCCGGCAGCCGCACCGGCGCCCGGGTTGCTGCTGCCGCCGCCGCCGAGCCAGTGATCGCTTGGACCGCACCGACGGAGACAGATGAGTGATGCGACCCAAACTGGCGGCCCTGATCGCCCTGTTCGTGGTGCTCGCCGGCGCCGGCGGGGCGGTGGCGGTGCTGCTGCGGCAGCCGGGCCCGAAGCCGGCCGAGGAGCACCCGCCCAGCCCGCCGGCCGACCAGGCAGAGCCGGTAGCGCCGCTGCCGGTGGTGCGCGCCTTTAGCGTGGTGCGCGAGAGCGCCGCCTACGTCGAGCCCGACCGCGCGGCGCCCAAGCTGTACGACCTGCCAGCCGGTAGCCCGCTGTGCTCGGTGGACATCACGCCGGACGGCAAGTGGGTGGCCGCGATGACCGCGGACGGCCAGCCGGCGTGGATCGAGGCCGGCGACCTCGGCCCGTTCGACAAGACGGCGATCCCGCACGGCAACCTGCCCGACACGGTTTCGGGCACGCCGGACGTGGTCAACTCGGGCATGCTGAAGGTGGATGGCCGCACGGTAACGCTGGCAGGGGTGAGCGGGCTGACCGGCGACTTCGCCCGGCAGATGACGAGCACGATCGCGCAGAACGGCAACCGGGTGGACTGCCAGCGGCACGGTGCGGGGTACACGTGCAAGTTGCCGATCGGGTCCGACGTGGGGCGGATTGCGCTGTATAACGGCATCGCGGTCGATTCCGGGTGTGCGACGGCCGACTATCTCAAGCAGGAAGAGGCGGCGCGCGCGGCGCCGCGCGGGATTTGGAAATAGGCACCTGGAGCAGGCGCTGAGGTAGCGGACTATGGTCGTTTTGGCTCCTCGCCGGAGATCTTGCCCGGTGAGGGCAAGGCAAGCGGTTGTTTTTTGAAAAAAGGAACCAAAAAACTTTTGTTTTTCGGGATGACTTCGCGGAAGGGTCCGCGACAGCAGAGACAAAAGTTTTTTGCTGCTTTTTTTCAAAAAAGCAGGCCTTGCTGCCTTGCCTGACGTCTCGCGAAATGACCATGTCCGGTATGCACCGATCGGTTCCATGAGCGTAGCCAAGCTTTCGGCAGAACGATGCAAGGCCTGCCGCCGGCAGTTCGGCTTTGCAGCCGATTTCTGCGCCTATTGCGGTGTGGCCCAGCGCGGAGACGGGGTTGGGCCTGGTACTCCGTTTCGCGAGGCGCCGGCGTCGGAATTCTTCGGCCGCGTGCCTGCCTCGACCGTTCCGACGGTGTCGGAACCGCAGGCCGGTATCGCTGCAAAGCAGAGCGCATCCCACACAGGTGTTGGAACCGAGACGAACTCCGTGCAGCAGGCGCGCGCGGATTTGTCCGGCCCCGATGGCCAGCAACCGTTTCCGGGCAACAACGCGGAAGAGAGGACGGGCCTGTCTGCGGTTGGACGTGCCAGCCTGGCGATGGCCGCTGCGGGGGTAGCGCTGTTGGCGGTTGGCGTTGCTGCCTGGATGTTGCGGCCTGCGCCGCCCCGCTCGCCTGCGCAGTCGCCGCGAGTGGTTCGCCTGGAGGCACACGGGCAATCCCGCGCGCTGTCTTTTGTCGAGGGCGAGCGGATCAGCTGGACATACCCGGTTTGCGCAGCGCCGGCGCCGGCCACCTGCGTGGAGCTGATCGCAGCAGGGCAGGCGCGTTTCACCATGGGTGGGTCGCAGGAAATCTCGCAGGGCCGCGTGACGGGACACTACACGTTCCACCGCGCGATGGCGGGCCAATTGAGGTCGAGCGCGGACACAACAGTCAACATTGACGTGACGCGGGATGCGCCCTGACATGCCGGTCTGCTCTGGTTTTTGAACGACATGCGCAACGCTGCGCCCGCGGAGCAAGTCGTTCGGCGGGGCTGCCGTGGGCGACGGAGTCGCAGTAGCGTGACGCAACGTGGATCGTTTCGCTGCGATCTGCTGCAGCGTAGTGCAAAGTAAGTTAAGCAAGAGGTTCTTTTTTGAAAAGAACCAAAAAACTCTGCTCCCTGGAGTTGACGCTGAGGGAGATTTCGCAACAGCAGGACCAAAAGTTTTTTGCTGCTTTTTTTCCAAAGCAGGCCTTGCTTTCTTGCCCAGCATGCCAGGGCCCAACCCGTCCACGGTGTCACAGGTTTCGCCACACGCCAACAACGGCTATCGGAACATCAGGGAACGTTGGAGGCAAAGATGGCTGAACTGGATTTCGCGCTCGGCGACGTGGCCGATGCTATCCGCGAGTCGACCCGCCGCTTCGCCGCCGACCGGATTGCACCGCTGGCGGCCAAGGTGGATGCGGAAGACTGGTTTGCGCAAGAGCTGTGGCCCGCGATGGGGGCGCTCGGCCTGCACGGGATTACCGTGGAGGAGGAGTATGGCGGCCTTGGCCTGGGCTACCTGGAGCACGTGGTCGCGGTCGAGGAGGTGAGCCGTGCGTCGGCCTCCGTCGGGCTGTCCTACGGAGCGCACTCGAATTTGTGCGTGAACCAGATTGCCCGCTGGGGGTCGCCGGCGCAGAAGGCCGCCTACCTGCCCAAGCTGGTGTCCGGCGAGCATGTCGGTAGCCTGGCGATGTCGGAGGCGGGCGCGGGGTCCGACGTGGTTTCGATGAAGCTGCGCGCGGACCAGGTGGACGGCGGCTACCGCCTGCGCGGCACCAAGTTCTGGATCACCAACGCCGCCTACGCCGACACGCTGGTGGTGTACGCCAAGACGGTGCCGGACGGCGGCTCGAAGGGCATCACCGCCTTCCTCATCGAGAAGGGGTTTGCCGGCTTCTCGATCGGCCAGAAGATTCAGAAGGTCGGCATGCGCGGCTCGCCCACCGCAGAACTGGTGTTCGACGATTGCTTCGTGCCGGAGGCGCAGGTGATGGGGCCGTTGAATGGCGGCGTGAAGGTGTTGATGTCGGGGCTGGACTACGAGCGCGTGGTGCTCGCCGGCATCCAGCTCGGTATCATGCAGGCCTGCATCGACACCGTGTTGCCCTACCTGCGCGAGCGCCAGCAATTCGGCCGCCCGATCGGCGCCTTCCAGCTGATGCAGGGCAAGGTGGCGGACATGTACGTGGCGCTGAACTCCGCGCGCGCCTACGTCTACGCCGTGGCCAAGGCCTGCGATGCCGGCAAGACCACGCGCTTCGACGCGGCCGGCGCCATCCTGCTGGCCTCGGAGAGTGCGGTGCGCGTGGCCGGCGAGGCGATACAGGCGCTGGGCGGGGCGGGCTACACTACCGACTGGCCGGTGGAGCGCTACTGGCGCGACGCCAAGCTGCTCGACATCGGCGCCGGCACCAACGAGGTGCGCCGCATGCTGATTGGGCGGGAGTTGATCGGCCATGACGCGCCCAGGGCGCAATGAGCACGCTGGCCACCCTGGTCGACCCGGAGTCCGAGGGCTTTGCAGCCAACGCAGCGCACAACCGTGCGCTGGCGGCGGAGTTGCGGCGCAGGGTTGCAGCCACCGCGCTGGGCGGCTCGGCGCAGCACCGCGAGCGGCACGTGGCCCGCGGCAAGCTGCTGCCGCGCGACCGGGTGGCCCGGCTGCTCGATCCCGGCTCGCCGTTCCTCGAGGTGGGCCAGTTGGCAGCCAACGGCATGTACGACGACGGCGCGCCGGGTGCGGGCGTGATCGCCGGCATCGGCCGGGTGTCGGGCCGCGAGTGCATGGTGCTGGCCAACGACCCCACGGTGAAAGGCGGCGCCTACTTTCCGATGACGGTGAAGAAGCATTTGCGCGCGCAGGAGATCGCGCGAGAGAACCGGCTGCCCTGCCTGTACCTGGTGGATTCGGGCGGTGCGAACCTGCCGCACCAGGCCGAGGTGTTTCCCGACCGCGACCATTTCGGACGCATATTCTACAACCAGGCGCAGATGTCCGCCGAGGGCATCCCGCAGATCGCGTGCGTGATGGGGAGCTGCACCGCCGGCGGCGCCTACGTGCCGGCGATGTCCGACGAGACGGTGATCGTGCGCGACCAGGGCACGATTTTCCTCGCCGGGCCGCCGCTGGTGAAAGCAGCCACCGGCGAGGTGATCTCCGCCGAGGCGCTGGGTGGCGCGGAAACCCACGGCCGCAAATCCGGCGTGGTGGACCATGTGGCGGAGAACGACGGCCACGCCTTGCAGATCGTGCGCGAGATCGTCGCCACGCTGAACCGCGTGAAAAGCGTGGACATCGACGTCGCCGCACCGCGCCCGCCGCGTTTCGACCCGGCAGAGCTCTACGGCATCGTGCCGCAGGACGTGCGCGCGCCCTACGACGTGCACGAGGTGATCGCTCGACTGGTCGATGCGTCCGAGCTGCACGCGTTCAAGCCGCTCTACGGCACCACGCTGGTCTGCGGGTTCGCGCGCATCTGGGGCGTGCCGGTGGCGATCCTGGCCAACAACGGCGTGCTGTTCTCGGAGAGCGCGTTGAAGGGCGCGCACTTCATCGAACTGGCGTGCCAGCGACGCGTGCCGCTGCTGTTCCTGCAGAACATCTCCGGCTTCATGGTCGGCGGCCGTTACGAGGCGGAAGGCATCGCCAAGAACGGCGCCAAGCTGGTCACCGCGGTGGCCACCGCCAGCGTGCCCAAGATCACCGTGCTGATCGGCGGCAGTTTCGGCGCCGGCAACTACGGCATGTGCGGGCGCGCCTACCAGCCGCGGTTCCTGTTCACCTGGCCCAATGCGCGCATCTCGGTGATGGGCGGCGAGCAGGCCGCCGCCGTGCTGGCCACCGTGCACCGCGACGCGGAAAGCTGGACGCCGGAACAGGCCGAGGCGTTCAAGGCGCCGATCCGCCAGACCTACGAGAGCGAGGGCAACCCGTACTACGCGACCGCGCGGCTGTGGGACGACGGCATCATCGATCCCGTGCAGACGCGCGACGTGCTGGGCCTGGCTTTGTCCGCCGCGCTGAACGCACCGATCCCGGAGCGCGCCCAGTTCGGCGTGTTCCGGATGTGACGATGCGGCACCGGCTGAAACGGCCCGCAACGCTGCCCCCGGTCATCCGGCCGCAGCGCAGGTATCCGAACACGGAGCATGGTGCGTGATCGACAGCCTGCTGATCGCCAACCGCGGCGAGATCGCGCGGCGCATCCTGCGCACCGCGCGCCGGCTGGGGGTGCGCACCGTGGCCGTCCATTCCGACGTGGACGCGTCCATGCCGTTCGTGCGCGAGGCCGACCACGCGGTGTGCATCGGCGGGGCGCCCGCCCGCGAGTCCTACCTGCGGCAGGACCGCATCCTGGAGGCGGCGAGGTCGACCGGCGCGCAGGCGATCCACCCGGGTTACGGCTTCCTGTCGGAGAACGCCGAGTTTGCCGAGGCGGTGATCGGCGCCGGGCTGGTCTGGGTGGGCGCGCCGCCTGCCAGCATACGGGCCATGGGGCTGAAGGACGCGGCCAAGTCGCGGATGATCGCCGCCGGCGTGCCGGTCACCCCCGGCTACCTGGGCCCCGACCAGGCGCCCGACCGCCTGGCCCGCGAGGCCGGCGCCATCGGCTACCCGGTGCTGATCAAGGCGGTGGCGGGCGGCGGCGGCAAGGGCATGCGCCGGGTCGACGATCCGGCGTCGTTCGCCGAGATGCTGCAGAGCTGCCAGCGCGAGGCGGCCGCCTCGTTCGGCGACGACCGCGTGCTGATCGAGAAGTACATCCTCTCGCCGCGCCACATCGAGGTGCAGGTGTTCGGCGACACGCACGGCAATTTGGTGCACCTGTTCGAGCGGGACTGTTCCCTGCAGCGCCGCCACCAGAAGGTGATCGAGGAAGCGCCGGCGCCTGGCATGGACGCCGCCACGCGCGCGGCGATCTGCACGGCCGCGGTGAGGGCGGCCCAGGCGGTAGACTACGTAGGCGCCGGCACCATCGAGTTCATCGCCGACGGGTCGGACGGGCTGCGCGCGGACCGCATCTGGTTCATGGAGATGAACACCCGCCTGCAGGTGGAGCACCCGGTGACCGAGGCGGTCACCGGCCAGGACCTGGTGGAGTGGCAGTTGCGCGTCGCCAGCGGTGAGAGGCTGCCGCTGCAGCAGGCGGAGCTGGCCATCGATGGCTGGGCGATGGAGGCGCGGCTCTACGCCGAGAACCCGGCCACCGGCTTCCTGCCGTCCACCGGGCGGCTCGACCGGCTGCGCTTTCCGCAAGGTGTCCGTGTGGATAGCGGCGTGGAGGAGGGCGGCGAGGTCAGCGCGTTCTACGACCCCATGGTCGCCAAGCTGATCGTGCATGCCGGCACACGAAGCCTCGCCTGCGGCAAGCTGGCCGCAGCGGCGCGCGGCACGCAGGTCTGGCCGGTGCGCACCAACGCGGCGTTCCTCGCGAGCGCGGCGGCGCACCCGGACTTCGTGGCCGGGCGGATCGACACCGGGTTCATCGCGCGCCACCTGGGCGCCCTCGTCGCCGGGGCCGAACCGTCTGCCGCCGTGCAGCAGGCCGCCGCTGCCGCCATGCTGCCGGCCCGGGCGGGCGAACCTTGGACGGCGCTCACCGGCTTTCGCGCCAACGCCGAGCCGTCGCGACAGGTCGAGGTGGAGGTTGCCGGCAAGTCCTATTTGGTCGAACTGGGCGATGCTGGGCAGGGGCAGGCCGTCGAGGTGGGCTTCGAGCGCGTGCTGTTTCTGGACGGCGAGGCCTGGCCGTTCGGGGCGCCGCGCGTGGCGGGGGATACCGGCGGCGCGGTGGGCGACGGCACCATCCTCTCGCCGATGCCTGGCCGGGTGATCGCGGTGGCGGTGGCGGCGGGCGACACGGTGCGCAAGGGGCAGCGCCTCGTAGTCGTGGAGGCGATGAAGATGGAATTGGCGCTGGTGGCACCGTTCGACGGCACGGTGGCCGAGCTGAGGGCGCGGGATGGCAGCCAGGTCGTTGAGGGTATGGTGCTCGTGCGCATCGCGAAGGTAAGTTGAGGCAGCAAAGCAGTTCTTTTTTGAAAAAAAGAACCAAAAAACTTTTGTTTCCTGGGTACTCGCTGCAGGAACCTCCGTGACAGCAGGCGCAGACGTTTTTTGCTGCTGTCTCAAAAAAGCAGGCCTTTCTTTCTTGCCTGGAAGGCCGAGAGCGGCAACGCCAAGGGTTGCATGGCCGGGCGCTTCCAGAGAGAATATCACTCCGAAGCGGACCAAGCCCCGCCGTACGCCACTGCGATCTGACCGCCCAGGGCCATTTTTTGGCAGGAACTTCTTGGAGGGTGCAGGAGCTTTATGACAAGGAGGTTTCCATGAACGAGAACCGCATCAGCCCAGCCCCGACCCGCTTCTTCTCCGCGCCGCTGTCTGAGACCGACCCCGAGCTTGCCGACGCGTTGCAGGCCGAGCTGGTCCGCCAGCAGGACGGCATTGAGCTGATCGCCAGCGAGAACATCGTCTCCCTGGCCGTGCTCGAAGCCCAGGGCAGCGTGCTCACCAACAAATACGCCGAGGGCTACCCCGGCCGCCGCTACTACGGCGGCTGCCAGGAAGTGGACAAGGCGGAGCAGCTGGCGATCGACCGCGCCTGCAAGATATTCGGTTGCACCTACGCCAACGTGCAGCCGCACTCCGGCGCCCAGGCCAACGGCGCGGTGTTCCTCGCCCTGCTGCAGCCCGGCGACACCATCCTGGGCATGTCGCTGGCTGCCGGCGGCCACCTGACGCACGGTGCCGCGCCTGCGCAATCCGGCAAGTGGTTCCGCGCCGTGCAGTACGGCGTCCGCCGCGACGACGGGCTGCTCGACTACGAGGAGCTGGAGGCGCTGGCGCGCAGCGAGCGGCCGAAGCTGATCATCGCCGGCGGGTCCGCCTACCCGCGTGTCATCGACTTCGCGCGCATCCGCGCAGTGGCCGATGAGGTCGGCGCGCTGTTCCTGGTGGACATGGCGCATTTCGCCGGCCTGGTCGCTGCCGGGCTATACCCGAGCCCGCTGCCGCACGCTCACGTGGTGACCACCACCACCCACAAGACGCTGCGCGGCCCGCGCGGCGGCATGATCCTGTCCAACGACCCCGATTTGGGCAAGAAGTTCAACTCGGCGGTGTTCCCCGGCCTGCAGGGCGGCCCGCTGATGCACGTGATCGCGGCGAAGGCGGTGGCCTTCGGCGAGGCGCTGCGGCCGGAGTTCCGCGCCTACCAGAAGGCCGTGATCGAGAACGCGCGGGTGCTGGGCGATACGCTGGTCAAGGGCGGGCTCGCCATCGTCACCGGCGGCACTGACAGCCACCTGGTGCTGGTGGATCTGCGGCCGAAGGGGGTGACCGGCAAGGCGACCGACGAGAGCCTCGGCCGCGCCCACATCACCGCCAACAAGAATGCCATCCCGTTCGACCCGGCCAAGCCGGCGGTGACCAGCGGCATCCGCCTGGGCAGCCCGGCGGCGACCACCCGCGGCTTCGGCGCTGCCGAGTTCCGCGACGTGGGAGAGATGATCGTCGAGCTGGTGGACGGGCTGGCGGCGAGCGGCGACGGCAGCAACGCACGCGCGGAGGAGGCGGTTGGCGCGCGGGTGCTGGATTTGTGCGAGCGCTTCCCGATCTACCGCTAGGCCATCGACTGCAACGATCGTCCAGGCCGTCCGTCCGGCCTGGGCGAGCAACAACGACTGACGGCCAGAGAGCGCGTCAGCGACCGGAGGACACGTGGACGCGCCAACAAACGCCCCATCGGGGCACGACCAGCACCGGGAAACCAGGTCGGACGCCGACATCGCGCAGGCCGCCACCCTGCGGCCCATCCTCGACGTTGCGCGCGAGAAGCTCGGCATCGAGGCCGAGCATCTTCAACCCTACGGCCACACCAAGGCGAAAGTGGAACTGCCCTACATCCGCTCGCTGGAAAACCGTGCGGACGGCAAGCTCATCCTGGTCACCGCCATCACGCCGACGCCGGCCGGCGAGGGCAAGACCACGACCACGGTCGGGCTGTCGGACGGGCTGAACCGTATCGGCAAGAAGGCCGTCGCCTGCCTGCGCGAACCCTCCCTCGGCCCGTGTTTCGGCATGAAGGGCGGGGCCGCCGGCGGCGGCTACGCCCAGGTTGTGCCGATGACGGACATCAACCTGCACTTCACCGGCGACTTCCACGCCATCACCTCGGCCAACAACCTGCTGGCCGCACTGGTGGACAACCACATCTACTGGGGCAATGCGCTCGGGCTCGACCCACGCCGGGTAAGCTGGCGCCGCGCGCTTGACATGAACGACCGCGCCCTGCGCCAGATCGTCTCCTCGCTGGGCGGCGTCTCCAACGGCTACCCGCGGGAAGACGGGTTCGACATCACCGTCGCCTCCGAGGTCATGGCCATCGTCTGCCTGTCGCGTGACCTCGAGGACCTGCAACGCCGGCTGGCCAACATTATCGTCGGCACCACGCGCGAGCGCAAAGCGGTGCGCGCGGCCGATCTGGACGCGGCCGGTGCAATGGCCGTGCTGCTGCGCGACGCGCTGGCGCCCAACCTGGTGCAGACGCTGGAGCACAACCCCGCCTTTATCCACGGCGGCCCGTTCGCCAACATCGCGCATGGCTGCAACAGCGTCATCGCTACCCGCACGGCGCTGAAGCTGGCCGACTACGTGGTGACCGAAGCAGGCTTCGGCGCCGATTTGGGTGCCGAGAAGTTCTTCGACATCAAGTGCCGCAAGGCCGGGCTGGCGCCGTCCGCTGCGGTGCTGGTGGCGACCATACGCGCGCTGAAGATGCATGGCGGCGTGGCCAAGGAAGCGCTCAAGCGCGAGGACGCCGACGCGGTGCAGCGCGGTTTCGCCAACCTCGAGCGCCACGTGCGCAACTTGCGCAAGTTCGGCGTGCCGCCGGTGGTCGCCGTGAACCGCTTCAGCGCGGACACGGAAGTGGAGATGGACCGCCTGCGCACGCTGTGCGAGGGCCTGGGCGTGCGCTGCGTCGTGGCCGACCACTGGGCGCATGGCGGCGCCGGCGCGGAAGACCTCGCCCGCGCTGTCGTCGAACAGGTCGAGACCGCGCCCGCCCAGTTCCGCCCGCTCTACCCCGACGACATGACGCCGTGGGACAAGCTGCGCACGATCGCCACCGAGATCTACGATGCCGCCGAGGTGACGGCAGATCCTGGCGTGCGGAAGCGCTTCGACGAGCTGCAGGCGGAAGGCTTCGGCCACCTGCCGGTCTGCGTGGCGAAGACGCAGTACAGCTTCAGCACCGACCCGAAAAAGGTGGGCGCGCCGAGCGGCCACGTGCTGCATGTGCGCGACGTGAGGCTTTCAGCCGGCGCGGAGTTCATCGTCGCCGTCTGCGGCGAGATCATGACGATGCCCGGGCTGCCGAAAGTGCCGGCGGCCAACAGCATCTCCCTCTCGCAGGCAGGACTAATTACCGGGTTGTTCTGAGCCGCCTGATCGCCTGTTCTGCCGTCACGAGCGGACACACGCGTCCATAGCGTGTGCCGCCTAACTCAATTGCTTGGGGAAACCTCAATGCCCGGTCGCCATTTTCTGCACGTTCCAGGTCCGACCAACGTCCCGGACCGGATCCTGAACGCCATGCGCGTGGCGATGGAAGACCATCGCAGCCCGGTGTTCCCAAACCTGACCCTGCCGCTGTTCGACGGGCTGAAAAAGCTTTTCAAGACGACGTCCGGCACGCCGTTCATCTTCCAGGCGACCGGCACCGGCGCGTGGGAAGCGGTCCTGGTCAACACGCTCAGCGCCGGTGATCGGGTCCTGTCCTCGCGCTTCGGGCAGTTCAGCCACCTTTGGATCGACCTGGCGCAGCGTCACGGGCTGGACGTGGTGGTGCAACAGGAAGCGTGGGGGACCGGCGCTTCGCCGGAACGTATCCACGACGCGCTCAAGGCCGACACCGCCCACGCGATCAAGGCGGTGATGGTGGTGCAGAACGAGACCGCCACCGGCGTTACCAGTGACATCCACGCCGTCCGGCGTGCGATTGATGCAGCGGGCCACCCCGCCTTGCTATTCGTGGACGGCGTCAGCTCGATCGGGTCGATCGACTTCCGCATGGACGAGTGGGGCGTGGATGGTGCCATCACCGGCAGCCAGAAGGGCTTGATGCTGCCGGCCGGGTTGGGCCTGTGCTGCGTGAGCAGCAAGGCGCTGGAGGCGCAGAAGACAGCGCGCGCGAACAACCCGCTGCGCCGCTGCTTTTTCGACTTCGACGACATGGTCAAGAGCAACAAGGACGGCTACTTCCCCTACACGCCGTCGCTGCCGATGCTGTATGGCCTCCGCGAGGCGCTCGCCATGCTGTTCGAGGAAGGTTTGGAGAACGTCTTCGCGCGCCACCACTTCCTCGCCAGCGGCGTGCGTGCTGCCATCACCGAAGGCTGGGGCCTGCAGCTCTGCGCCCGCGACCCGAAATGGTACAGCGACACGGTGAGCGCGGTCATGGTGCCGGAGGGCTTCAACGGCACCGACGTGATCAAGCGCGCGTTCAGCCGCTACAACCTCGCACTCGGCACCGGGCTCAGCGAGGTTGCCGGCAAGCTGTTCCGCATCGGCCATCTCGGCGACCTGAACGAACTGATGTGCCTCGGCGCCATCACCGGCTCGGAGATGGCGATGCGCGACATTGGTATCCAGGTAAAACCCGGCAGCGGTGCGGCTGCGGCGGAGGAATACTACCGCAAGGCGGACACACAGAGCATGGCAAAGGCGGCCGAGTAGCACGCGGACTAGCACTCACTTGGACCCGCTGATCGTCTTCCTCGACCGCGAAACGCTGGGTGTGCCGCTCCGCCCACCCGGCTTTGCGCACCGCTACGTCGAACACCAGGTGACCGACACCGCACAGGTTGCCGAGCGGCTGCAGGGTGCTACGATCTGCATCACCAACAAGGTGCGCATCACCGGCGAGGCGTTGCGCCAGTTGCCGCATCTCAAACTGATCGCGGTGGCGGCGACCGGCACCGACGTCATCGACAAGCCGGCGGCGAAGGATGCCGGTGTCGCCGTGGTGAACATTCGCAACTACGCCTTCAACACGGTGCCCGAGCACGTGGTTGCGATGATGTTTGCGCTGCGCCGCAACCTGCTTGCCTACGTGGACGACGTGCGACGCGGTGCGTGGCAGGAATGCCGCCAGTTCTGCTTCCTGACCCACCCGATCCACGACATCGCGGGCTCGACCATCGGCATCGTCGGCTACGGCGCCATCGGCCGGGCCATTGGCCAGCGTGCCGAAGCGCTCGGCATGCGCGTCATCGCCCACGACGCGGTGGCGCAGGACGGGCTGGTGGATTTCGACACGATCCTGCGGGAGAGCGACGTGATCACCCTGCACGCGCCGTTGACCGAGGAAACGCGCAACATGATCGGCGCGGCCGAACTGGCGCGCATGAAGCCTTCCGCCATCCTGATCAACACCGCGCGTGGCGGCCTGGTTGACGAGCAGGCGCTCGCCGACGCGCTGCGGGCGGGCAAACTCGGCGGCGCCGCGTTCGACGTGCTGACGGAGGAGCCGCCGCGCCAGGGCAACGTCCTGCTCGACGCCAGCATCCCGAACCTGATCGTGACACCGCATGTTGCCTGGGCCAGTCAGGAAGCGATGGGAGTGCTGGCCGACCAGCTGACCGGCAACATCGAGGCGTTCATGGCCGGCACGCCGCGCAACGTGGTGGGCTAGCATTCATTGGCCTGGTGCTGACACATAGAAAGCAAGCAGTCGTTTTTTGGAAAAAAGGACCAAAAAACTTTTGACTCCGCTGTCGCGCGCTCTCCGGATCGGTTCGCGACAGCTAGGGCAGAAGTTTCTTGCTTCTTTCTTTCAAACAGGAAGGCCTTGCTTGCTTCGGAACAGTCCCCCTCCATACTCCAGGTAGCCAACATTCCATGACAGCGAAGCTCTTGTTCCAGTTGGACACGGACGCCAACCCCAGCGTGTTCGACACCGTGGTTGGCTACGATGGCGGTGCGGACCACGTGGTCGGGCATGCCGGTGTCACGCCGCAGAGTGCCGGCTCTCTGGTCGAGGGCGCCATCTTCACGCGCGGTGCGAAGGACAAGCGGTACACCGCCCTGTTCGTCGGCGGCGCCAGCATGGCGGCCGGCGAGGCGCTGCTGGACGCGGTGCGTGCGAAGTTCTACGGCGGGTTTCGCGTCTCCGTCATGTTGGACAGCAACGGCGCCAACACGACGGCCGCCGCCGGCGTCGCACTTCTAGCCAAGGCAGCGCCGCTCGCTGGCAAAAGTGCTATCGTGCTGGGCGGCACTGGGCCGGTCGGCATGCGCGTGGCCGCCATGCTGGCGCTGGAAGGTGCTACCGTGTCGATGACCGGACGCAAATTGGATAAGACGCAGGCCGCTGCCACGGCGATCTCCACGCGCTTCGGCGTGCAGGTGGCCGCTGTCGAGGCGCCCGACGACGCGGCGCGCGCCCGCGCGGCGGAGGGGTGCGCCATCATCTATGCGGCGGGTGCTATCGGGCATCAGCTCATCGCGCAGGCCGACTGGCAGTCCAGCGCGTCGGCGCAACTTCTCGCCGACGTGAACCCGGAGCCGCCGTTCGGCATTGGCGGCATCGCCGCGAACGACAAGGCGCGTGATTATGACGGCAAGCTTGCCTTCGGCGCGCTCGGCATCGGCGGGTTGAAGCTGCGCCTGCATCGCGCCTGTATCGGCAAGTTGTTCGAGCAGAACGACCTCGTTCTGGACGCGGAAAACATCCTGGCTATCGCGAAGGAGATGGCGTGATGAGCGTCCGTGACCTGCCTCTGGACGAATTCCTTGCCGAATTGGGTAGCAAGGCGGCAACGCCAGGCGGCGGCGGTGCAGCGGCGGTGCTGGGCGCGGTCGGCGCGTCACTCTCCGGCATGGTCGCCCACCTGACTATCGGCAAGAAGAAATACGCCGCCGTGGAAGCCGACATGCAGTCGCTTCTCGGGCGTGCCGACACGCTGCGTGGCAAGCTGGCCGAAGCGGTCGACGTCGACGCCGTCGCGTTCGACACGCTGATGCGCGCCTACGGCCTGCCGAAACAATCCGAGCAGGACGTGGCTGCGCGCGATGCTGCGATCCAGGAGGCGCTGCATGCGGCGATGGCTGCGCCGCTCGATTGCGCTCGCCTGTGCCGCGCGGCGATCGACCTGGCGGTGGAGGCCTCCGAGAAGGGCAACAAATCCGTCATCAGCGACGGCGGCGTGGCCGTGCTGGCGGCGCATGCAGGGTTGCGCAGCTCGGCGCTGAACGTGCTCGTCAACGCTAAGCTGATTGCTGACAAGGCTGCTGCTGCGGCGGCGCTCGCGGAGCTGGACCGGCTGGTCGAGGGGGCGGCGGCGCTGACGGAGAAAACCTACGAGGGCGTCCGCCAGCAACTCGTGTGACGTGGTGTGCCGAGGCACAGGCGAAGAAAACAGTTCTCTTTGAAAAGTATCGAAAAACTCTGCTCCCTTGAGCACTCGCTGCGGGACGTTCCGCGACAGCCGAACCAAAAGTTTTTTGCTGCTTTTTTCAAAAAGCAGGCCTTGCTTTCTTGCTGCCGATTTCACCCGCCACATCGCCACCCAGCACCACTGCGAGCAAAACATGTTTCCGACAAGGACGGCGCTGCGCTGAGTCTCGCCATATCGGCCCGAGCGACGGCATGCTGACCGCCGCCATCCGGACGTCCGATGATCCGGCACGGAAGGGTCTGACCAAGTGTCGCATGTCGTGGCTTTGCAAACTCGAACCGTCCGAAATTCGCAGGCGATCATGATCGCGCCTTCGCCAGCGGAAAGTAACAATTAACTCCAATGCTCGCGGACATGGCCAGACCATGCTGACTGCTCGTTTGGTCAACGGTATGATAAAGTATTTGGGCGGTTTGCTACGCATGTAGCGGCTATTCGCAGCAGGCCGACGTGTTCTGGCGCATCCCGCCAAGCAGAGCAGTCGGTTGCAAGAGAAAAAAGAACCAAAAAACTCTGCTTCCTGGAGTACACGCTGAGGGCAGCTCCGCGACAGCCGGACCAAAAGTTTTTTGCTGCTTTCTTTCAAAAAAGCAGGTCTTGCCTTCCTTGTGCCGGCCGTCAGGACTACCCCGGATGTCTCCCACACGCCTGCTCGCCCAAGCCGCCGCCCACCTGAAAGCTGGAGAAACACAGCAGGCCATCGCGCCGCTCCGCCAGGCGGCCGCGCTGCAGCCGGGCAGCGCCACCATCCACCACGATCTAGGGCTGGCCTACCTGGAGTCAGGCCACGTGCCCGAGGCCGTCTCCGCGTTGCAGGCAGCGCTCGCCTGCGACCCGCGCTACGCGCGCGCCTGGCTGCGCCTGGGCGTGGCCCACGAGCGTGCGGGCGACGCCGCCTCGGGCATCGCCGCTTACCACCGCGCCACCGAACTGCTGCCCTCGCTGGCCGAAGCGTGGTTCCGCGCCGGCGCCATGGTGTTCACCCTGGGCCACCGCGAACAGGCGGTCGCCTGTTTCCGCCGCGCTGCGTCCGCCGCGGGCCGCACCGGTTTCGGGCGCCTGGGGGCCGCCCGCGCGCTGCTGGCCGAGGAGCACGACGCGGATGCCGAGCGCGTTCTGCGGCAGGCCCTGGCGCTGGACCCGTCCAACCCGATGGCGCTGGACCTGCTTGGCAACCTGCTCGCCGATGCCGGCCGCTTCGAAGCGGCGCGCGAGTGTTTCGCCCGCGCAATCGCATACGCACCGCTGATGGCCGGCAGCTACTACGACCTGGTGCGCTGCCGCAAAGTCACGCCAGCCGAGGCCGGCCTGATCACCGATATGCAGGCGGCGCTCGGCGTGCCGGGTCTCGGCGCTGACCAGCGCGTGCGCGTCCACCTCGCCCTCGGCAAGGCGGAAGACGATCTGGGCAACCCGACGGCGGCAATGGCGCATTTCGACACGGCGCAGGACGTCCGCGCCGCCGAAGCCCCGTTCGATGCGGCTGCGTTCGACGCGCAGGTGGACTGGCTGATCGCCTGCTTCACGCAGGAGCTGGTTGCCGCCGCGCCGGCGCTGGGCGTTGCCGACCTCACACCGCTGCTGATCGTCGGCATGCCCCGCTCGGGCACCACGCTGGCCGAGCAGATCCTCTCCAGCCACCCCGACGTCGCGGCCGCCGGCGAGCTGAACTTCTGGAACGAGCGTGGACTGGCCTGGAAGCAAGCCGGCAGCGCGGGGCTCTCCCCTGGCTTCCTCGGCCAGGCGGCGCGCGACTACGTTGCCGTGCTGCGCAAGGTTGGCGGACACGCCCCGCGGGTCACCGACAAGATGCCGTTCAATTTCCTTTGGGCGGGGCTGATCCACCTGGCCTTTCCGCAAGCCACCATCATCCATTGCCGGCGCGCGGCGGTGGCCACCGCGCTTTCGGTTCATCAGACCTACTTCAACCCGCGCCTGGCGTTTCCGACCGGGGGCACGGCCCTGGTCGCCTACCTGCGCAGCTACCAACGCCTGACCGACCACTGGCGCCAGGTGCTGCCGCCCGCCCGCTTCGTGGAGGTGGAGTACGAGACGCTGACCTGCAGCCCGGAGAGCGAGATACGCCGCTTGGTGGGCAAAGCCGGGCTCGCGTGGAACGAGGCCTGCCTGCATCCGGAACGCAACGACCGGGTGGTCAAGACGCCCAGCAGGTGGCAGGCACGTCAGGCGATAAACCGTAACTCGGTGGAGCGCTGGCGCACTTACCAGCACGTCCTGGGGCCGTTGCGCGGGCTTGCCGGCGGTGTGCTTCCCGGCCAGCAGTGAGGTCGGGTAGGAAGCAAGCGCCTTTTTTTCGATAAAAGAAGCCGAAAGCTTTTGTCAGCGCTGTCGCGGACGGCTGAGACTGCTCGGCTTGCCTTGGCAACTCCGCAAGGGCGAACATCCTTTGGCTTGGCGAATCCGAGCTTCGCAGCCAACACGTTCGGCGCTCGATGCTTTGCCAGACGGCTACCTTCTACGGCTTTCTTCGATGTCAGCTTTTGGGTGGCCGTTCGGCCTGCTCAAGCCTCGCGTCAGCGACCGCCGCAGGCGGCTCGGCCTTGAACAGGCCGAATGATCATCGCGCGTCGAAGATAGCCACCGTCACGCTCGGCGTGTTCGCTGCAGAACTGTGGTCCATCCTTCAAGACAACCGCTAGCCTGGCTGCGCACGGTCGTCACAGCCCGGCCCGTGTAGCACAAGCTGACAATGGTCTGACAGTATTGGGCAAGCAGAGCCACATAAAACGCAAGACGAAGGCGGCCGCGCGATAGGGCTCGATTGAGTAGATAGTAATAGAACTGTCACAGAACCGAGCGAGTAGGCCGGTGTTCAAGTGGCTACTGTGGTCAAGTAGACTGACGAGGGATGCTGCGCCTCCTCCGTCGTCTAGACCCAGCACCGGAGAACGCCGTGACAAGCAACAAACGCCTGCACCCATTGGCCGGACTGTTGGCCGCGGGGCTTGCCACCCAGGCTGCGCCCGCGCTGGCCGGTCCGTCCCAGCCCTTTCCCACCTACACGACGGGCCTGCAGCCGAACGGCTCCTACGTGGTC
The DNA here is from genome assembly GCA_964242115.1 of uncultured Acetobacteraceae bacterium. GTDB lineage: Bacteria > Pseudomonadota > Alphaproteobacteria > Acetobacterales > Acetobacteraceae > BOG-908. The sequence goes on from CAXSZX010000017.1 coordinate 61,248, forward strand.
TCCAACGGGCAGATCATCACGCCGGCCGGAACCCAGGTGAACCTGGGCATCCGCGTGCGCGCCAAGGCGGTGGCGGTGAACCCGAACCCGCAGTTGCACGTCGCCGCGGTGCTGACGATGGGCGCCGCCGAGCCGATCCTCGTGTTCAACACGCTCACTGGCGAAGTGATGCAGAGCTACCTGCCGTTCCAGGATGCGTCGGGCACCTATGGCGGAGTCACCTACTCGGCCGACGGCAAATATCTGCTATTCAGCCAGGACAGCAGCTACGTCACCATCGCCAGCGTCGGCCCCACCGGCCTGCTGACGGACTACGCGCACGTCTCGGTGCCGCCCAACACCTCGCAGATCACCTGTTTCCCCAACAGCCCGATCGGCACGTACGCCCGGCCCTGCGGCGAGCTGTATACGCCGTCCACGTCCTACCCGGGCAGCGTGGCGTTTTCCGCCGACGGGCGCAGCGCCTACGCGCTGCTGAGCCAGAACGACACGCTGGCGACGATCGACCTCACGCAGAACCCGCCGGTGCTGGGCACCCAGACCCGCGTCGGCAACGCGCCCAACACGGTGCTGGTGCACGGCCAGTACGCCTATGTCAGCAACGAGGGCGGCCGGATCGCGCGCAAATCCGACTTCACCGTGCTCTCCGCCGGAACGCCGATCGTGGCCGACCCGATCGACGGCTCGGCGGTGACCGGCAGCGTCTCCGTGGTCAGCACCGTCTCGCAGAGCGTGGTGGCCACCATCCCGGTCGGCCTGCACCCCACCGGCATGGCCATCTACGGATCCTCGCTGCTGGTGTCGAATACCTACAGCGACACCATCTCGGTGATCGACCTGGCCACCAACAAGGTGGTGCGCACGCTCAACCTCGGGCTGCCGATCCGCATACCCGGGCAGGCCGGCTCGGCCTACGGCGCGGCACCCACCGGCATCGCCGTGGATGCCGCCCGCAACATCGCCTACGTCGCGCTGTACAACGCCAACGCGGTCGCCGTGCTCGACCTTGCCGGCAGTGCGGCGCACCCGGTCACCGGGCTGATCCCGGTGGCGTACGCACCGGCTTCGGTCCAGCTCGACAGCCGCCACAACCAGCTGGTCGTGGCCAACGACAAGGGCATCGGCACGCTCGCCTCCTTCGAGACGGACCACGGCGTCACCGGCTACAATTCCCATCAGGACACCGGCACGGTCAGCATCGTGCCGATCCCGGACGCTGCCACGCTGGCCACGATGACCAGGCAGGTGCGCCAGAACGACCACTGGGACCTCGCCGCCAACATCGCCTCGGCCAGCGGCGGCAACTACCAGACGCCGCCGCTGGCCATCCCGGCGCGTATCGGCGACCCGTCGCTGATCAAGCACGTGTTCCTGATTATCCGCGAGAACCGCACCTACGACCAGATGCTGGGCGATGTTGCGGCCGGCAACGGCGACGCCGAGCTTGCGGTGTTCGGCGGCAAGGATTCGCCGAACGTGCACGACCTGGTCAAGCGCTTTCCGCTGCTGGACAACTTCTACGACCCGAGCCGCCAATCCGCCGACGGCCACCAGTGGATCATCGAGTCGCTGGCACCCTACCAGGATGACATCCAGGCGCCGGACTGGATACGCAGCTACCCCGGCGGCAACGCCGGTGACTCGCTCGCCTACACCAAGAAGGGCTTCCTGTTTCAGGAGACGGTGGCCGCCGGCCTGCCCACCAAGATCTATGGCGAGTACGTGGAGAACGAGTTCTTCCCGACCGCACAGGGCCATCCGACCTGGCTGCAGTATTTCGACGATGCGCGCACCTTCGAGACGGGTAGGGAGTCCGTGCTGAAGTACCAGAACTCGATCCTGGTGGAGTCTTCGGTGCCGGCGGTGGAGAACCACCTGATCCTGAACTTCCCCCAATTCGACCTGAACATCCCCGACCAGTATCGCGTCGATGTCTGGTACGAGGACTTCCGCAACGACCTGGCCAACGGCTCGGTGCCGGCGCTGACCGTGGCCTGGGTGATGGACGACCACACCGGCGGCCCGCCGACGGTGGACGCCGAAGAGGCGGACAACGACCTGGCGGTCGGCCGGATGATCGACATCATCAGCCACAGCAGCGTGTGGAAGGACTCGGCAATCTTCATCGAGGAGGACGACGCGCAGAACGGCGTGGACCACGTCGACGGCCACCGCAGCCCAGGCTACATCGTCAGCCCCTACGCGGTGCAGTACGGGCCGACCGATCACACCTACTACACGCAGGTCAACATGACCCGCACCATCGAGCAGATCCTCGGCCTGCAGCCGCTGAGCCAGTTCGACCTGACCGCCTCGCCGATGACTACGGATTTCACCAACACGCCGAACTTGGCGCCTTGGGACCACGTGCCGAACCAGGTGCCGCTGACGATGGGCGTCGTCGCCAGCAACGCCGCACCCGACGACCAGTACGGCGCGCTGCAGCACGCCTGGCGCGCCAAGAAAGTGGAGATGTTCGCCGGCAGGTCCACACGGCCGGACTCCGAGGACGCGGACACGCTTAACCATTACATCTGGTATGAGGCTACCAAGTATCAGCGGCCGTATCCTGGCGAGACGAAGCTGCGGCCGCCGTCGGATTTTGCCGGGCGTGTGGCACCGGCTGGGGATAGCGACGACGATTGAAAGAAAGCAAGCGGTTCTTTTTTGAAAAAAGAACCAAAAAACTTTTGGTTCGGCTGTCGCGGAGGTTCCTGTAGCACGCGCGTTTCGGTTCTTTTTAAACGAGACGCTTGGCTATCATCGGTCAATTTTCGGGCGGTTCATACGGCCAGGTCTTGATCCCTCGTTGTGCGCGTTTTGGGGCTTCTGTTCCCGCTGTCGCAAACCTCTGCAGCGAGCGCGCGACAGCGGAAGCAGAAGTTTTTCGATCCGTTTTTTTTAAAAGAACCGCTTGCCTTGCTTCATCCGACATAATCCCGGCCAGAGCTTGTCGGCGTTAGGCCTGCAGCATCGCACCTTGCAGGTTCTGCTTCTTGTGCTGCAGGTATTAACCACATAGGTGGTGCCGTATCGGGAGGCCATCGGTGCGGATACTTGTCGTCGAGGACAACGCGTCGCTACAGGCGCTGATCCTGGCGCACCTACGTGACCGCGGGTTCGCTGCCGACTCTGCTTCGACAGGGGCTGCAGCTCTCGAGGCGGCAGGCCACGCCGCCTACGACGCGGTCATCCTCGACCTCGGCTTGCCAGACGTCGACGGCATGGACGTGCTGCGCGGCTTGCGCACGGGTTCAGGCGAAGACCTGCCGATCCTGCTGCTGACGGCGCGCGACAGCGTGGCCGAGCGTGTGGCGGGGCTCGATGCGGGTGCGGACGACTACATCGTCAAGCCGGTGGATGCCGCGGAGCTCGACGCGCGGCTGCGCGCTGTGTTGCGCCGCCCCGGCACCCGTCTGCGGCCGGTGCACGTCTTCGAGGATCTGAGCTTCGATTCCGCGAGCCGGCGCGCGTCGCGCATGGACGACCCGATCGACCTCACCCCACGCGAAGCGATGCTGTTCGAGGAGCTTGTGCGCCACGGCAACCACGTCGTCGTGCGCGACCGGCTGGTCGAACGGCTCTACGACGGCGAGGCAAACGTGAGCGGCAACGCCATCGAAGCCATCGTCTCGCGCCTGCGCCGCAAGCTCGCCGCCTCCGGGTCATGCGTGCGCATCGAGACGCTGCGCGGCATCGGCTACCGGCTGGGCGCGTGAGCGCGCCCGCGCCGGCTGGCGCCCATCCGCTCGGTAGCCTGCGGATGCGGCTCGCCGGCTCCATGCTGCTGGTGCTGATTGCCGCCCTGGGCCTCTCAAGTGTCGCCGACGAGTTCTCCGGCGCCGTCTCCGGCCATGCGCATGGTTGGTTGCGCGTGTTGAACAGCGAGCCCTACCAGGACGGCATTGTTCTGGCCTCGTTCGGGCTGGCGGTGGGTGCGTTGATCTGGGTGGTGAGCGCCTGGAGCCTGGCGCCGCTGTCGCGTGCGTCGCGCGAGGCACGCGAGGCGGGTCCGGGCCATCCCGGCGCGCGCATCTCTTCGGCCCACCTGCCAACCGAGATCCGGCCGCTGGTGGACGCGGTCAACGGCGCGCTCGAGCGGCTGGAGGCCGCCTTTGCAGCCGAACGGCAGTTCACCGCGCATGCCGCCCACGAGCTGCGGACGCCGCTGGCCGTGCTGACCCTGCGCCTGCAGCGCGCCCGCACCGAGGGCAACGCCCTGGACTGGCCGGGAGTCGAGCGCGACCTGGACCAGATGACCCGCCTTGTCGGCCAACTGCTGGACCTTGCGCGCAAGCAGGCTGGCCACGGCGGGCAGGACATGCGTCCGGTCAACCTCTCACGCGTCGCGCGCGAGGCCGCCGGCGCGATCCTGCCGCTGGCGGAGGCGGCTGGCCGCGAGCTGATCGTGGAGCTTCCCGAGGCGATGTCCGTGCGCGGCCGCGACGGCGATTTGCGCGACATGGTGACCAACGTGCTGGAGAACGCCCTCGTGCACGGGCAGGGCGCGATCCGGCTCTCAGGCAGCGTCCAAGCCGGCTTGGCTGCGATACGCGTTGCCGATGAAGGTGTGGGCGTGCCCGAGGCGCTGCACGCTGTGCTGTTCGAGCGGTTCCGCAAGGCGCAGTCCGGCTCGCCCGGGACCGGGCTAGGCCTGGCGATCGTGCGGGAGGTGGCGCGCAGCCATGGCGGAGGTGCGGCTTTCGAGCCCGGCCCGAGGTGTGTTCTACGTGTCGAGGTGCCCTTGGCTGAAGTGTAGAGCAAGCAAGCGGTTCTTTTTCGGAAGAAAACCAAAAAACTTTGTTCTCTTGGGTGCGCGCTGCAGAACCATCGCGACAGCAGGACCGAAAGTCTCTTGCTTCTTTTCTTCAGAAGAGAAGGCCTAGCTTTTGTCTCGATACCCGAAGCACCCAGGCCTAACGGTAGGTTCGCGTCACAAAAGCTTAACTATTTGCGAGGCGATCCACCAGCTAGCTGCGTTCGGTCCAAGATCTGACCAAAGGCTGACGGATGTCGCACGCTCGCTTTCTCACGTCGTTTCTGCTTGCCACCACGGCCCTGGTGTTCATCGAACCGGTGCGCGCACAGCAGGCGCCTACCGACATCGGTGCAGTCAACGCCAGCGCCAGCGCCATCCAGACGCGGCTACCCAGCGACCTCGGGCCATACGCCGCCCCGCCCGCCGGCAGCGCTGCCAGCGTGGCCCCCAGCTACGCGCCGCTCGAAGCCGCCCAGCCCACCTCCGTCGTCGGCAAGAGCTTCATCGACAACAGCAACAGCGGCTCGCAGAACTTCGACGAACTGGTCGAGTTCACGCCAAGCCTGTCCAACATCCAGCCTGCCGGTCCGGTCTCGCAGCAGAACTACGGTGAGAGCATCCGCGGCTTCCAGTACAACCAGTTCAACACGACGTTCGACAACCTGGTGTTGCCGGGCACCACCAGCAGCTTGGCTCCGCAAAGTGCCACCTACTTCACCTCGCACGACCTCGGCAGCGTCAGCGTGGACCGCGGACCGGGAACAGCGTCCACCATCGGCTACGCCACGTTCGGCGGCACGTTAGCGCTCTACTCGAAGGAGCCGCCGGACACCTTCGGCGGCCAGCTCTACTCCACCTTCGGCAGCTTCGGCGAACAGCTCTACGGGCTGGAGGTCGACAGCGGCGCAGTGCCCTCGCTGGGTGGCGGCCGAGGCTTTCTCGACCTCTCCCGCCTGCAGACCGGCTCCTACCTCACCGGTGTGACCACGGACCGCAGCAACGCTTTCGGCAAATGGGAACAGCCGCTGGGGGCGAACACGCTCGTCACGTTCGTCGGCATGTACAACAACAGCACCGGCCACACCGCCTATGGCAGCACGCTGGCACAGCTCGCCAAATACGGCCCCGACTACGCACTCAGCTACAACCCGCGCAGCCAGGACTACTTCGGCTACAACAACGACCGTTACGACACCGACTTCGAGTATGTCCGCATCGCCTCTGCATTGGGCGAGGGCTGGAACTTCGAGGAGACCCCTTACACAGTCTCCTACTTTCGCAGCGGCACCGAGGGCGCCGACCCCAACGGCACCACACCCAACATCGCGCCGGGCGGCACCAAGGCCTATATCGGCGGCGTGCGCATCGAGCCGGAAGACGACGTGCCCGGCGTCTCCAAGCACAACGACTTCCGCGACTGGGGCTCGGTCACCCGCCTCACCAAGGACACGCCGTGGGGCCAGCTCCGGTTCGGCGCGTGGTTCGACTACATCAGCAACGGCGTCTACCGCACCCGCATCGACTTCACCCAGAACAACGCGCCGTACTCCACCAGCGCTGCGGGCTCGGCCTACAACCAGCTCTACCACGACCGCCTGGTCACCGCGCAGCCCTACGTGGAGTTCGCCTGGACGCCGCTGCCCGGCCTGGTGATCACGCCCGGCGTGAAATACAGCTCCGTCACCCGCGAGCTCGACACCGGCATCCTGTCCGGCACGAGCCCCGGCGAGAGCAACGCCACCTACAACAAGGCGCAGTGGTCGGTGGACGCGCACTACAAGATCACGCCGCACTGGGTTGCCTACTTCCAGGCCGCCAAGGGTTTCCTCGCCCCGCCGCTGAGCGACCTGGAGACCAAGGTGCCGGCGACCATCCAGCCCGAGGAGACCACCAACTTCCAGTTCGGTACCACTTACCAGACAACGCGCCTCAGCCTGGGCGCGGACGCCTATTACATCCCGTTCAGCAACTACATCGCGAGCCTGACCGAGCCGGCGGGCACGCTGTATTTCAACGAGGGCACCGCGCTGTATCGCGGCGTCGAGGCGGAAGGCACCTACCAGCTCGGCGGCGGCCTTGCGCTGACCGGCAACGGCTCGTTCAACGACGCGCGGTTCAGCAACGGCGTGCACATTGCGCAGGCGCCGCAGAACACCGCGGCCGGCGGGTTCATCTACAACCGGACCGGCGTGCTGAAGTCGCACGACGACGTGTATGGCTCAGTGCTGGTCAAGGAAGTCGGCAAGCAGTACGGCCTCAACGGCCAGACGAGCACCGCGCGCCCGACGGTCAGCTACGCCATCGCGCCGTACTCGACCCTGGACCTGGCCGTCGGCTACACCTTCCCGTTCAGCACGCCCTACATCGGCGGCGAGCACAAGGTCCGCCTCGGCCTGAACCTCTACAACCTGGTCAACGACCACAGCATCATCGCCTATGCCGGGTCGAGTGCTGCCGGCGTGCCGTTCTTCTGGACCAACCCGGGCTTCAGCGGCTTCGTGTCCCTCTCAGTCTCTCTCTGATGGGCCTTGCATGTGTGGCAAACCCGAGACATTGGCTGCTGACACCAAGCTGACCGGTGACTGTCGACACGGAAAAGCTCACCTCACCAAACATGGATAGCCTCGGCCCCGCCGCTGTCGTGCTGCGCGACTATAACGCAGCACCCCCGCGCGCGAGACCCGCCGGTCCTCGTCCACTCACCGCCTGCCTCGTCACGGCATTCCACGCCGGCGTCATCGCCGCCGCACTGCTGATCGTCCCCAGCAAGCCGCCCACTCCGACGCCCGCACTTTCCATCCCGGTCATCTTCGAGCCCCCTGCATCGTCAGTTGCTGAACAGCAGACGCTCAGCAACGCCGCGCTCACGGTGCCCGTCCTCACACACACCGACACGCTTGCCGCGCCGCCACCGGCCTTTCTGCCGGCGAGCACGGGCGCTCATCCCGCGCGGCCGCGCGCCCGGCGCACGCCGCCTGCCGGCGCGCCCACACAGGCGCGGGCCACGCCGAGTTCACTGTCAACCACACAACCTTCCGCGGCGCCCACCGTGCCGGCACACGCCGCTCCGCCGCCGGCTGCGGCGGTGGCCTCCCCCGGCCTGCTTGCTGCCTGGGAGGCCCGCATCCACCAGGCCGTGCAGAACGCGCTGGTCTATCCAAACGCCGCCCGCCTCATGCACCGCGAGGGACGCACGCGCATCCGCTTCGATTACGACCACGGCAGCGTTGCGCGCGTCAGCGTGGTCGAAACCAGCGCCCTCGCAGCCCTCGACCAGGCCGCGGTGGATGCCATTACCCGCGCGGCCATCCCCGCCCCGCCGCCGGAGATCGCCGACCAGAACCGCACGCTGCTGCTTTGGGTGAACTTCACGCTCAGCGGCGACGATCAGTAACAGCGGCCGACCGTGGTCCACTCCGGCGCTCACTGTGGCCCACCAAGCCGGCAACGGCGGCCGCCTCCGCTTCGGGGACCTTGGCTTGAGCGGGCCTGTCTTAGCCACAGCTAGGCCGGCAGGGGAAACCCACTTGCTGGACGTCGTAACATGCGTAGTGCAGCAAGGAACCAAGGCCTTCTTTTCTGAAGAAAAGAAGCAAAAGACCTTCATTCCTGCTGTCGCGATGGTTCTGCAGCGTGCTCGAAAGAGAGTAAAAGTTTTTTGGTTCTTTTTCTCAAAAAAGAACCGCTTGGCTTGCTTTGGCATGTCCTCACGACGAGTGACTCAATTGACGAGCCTGGGCCAAGCTGGACTTTTTGACGTCCGGCAAGAAAGGCGAGGCCTGCTTTTTAAAAAAGCAGCAAAAACTTTTGTTCATGCTACCGCCGAGGTTTCTGCAGCCCGTGTGCAGGGAACAGAAATATTCCGGCGTTTTTCAAACAAGAACCGCTTACTTCGCCCGTCACCGGTTTAGCTCTGGGGCTGCTGGTATTCGTAGAGCGACTACAAGGACGCCGAGGTAGAACGCTGTAGCGAGGGTAACGAACGGAGTAGGATGTCACCTACTCCGTCGCATCCGCGGCGAGCGTGCTCACTAGCCGCTCGCCAGGGTCGCCGCTTTCCGGTGGGTGCGTCTGCTGTCCCCCCGGTCAAGCAGACGCATCCCTACGGTGCACGCACGGCCAGACGATGAACAGCGAGCAGGACGTGCAATTCGGCGAGGCGTCCGCAACCTCGATCTCCGCCGCGACGCCGCCGGCGAAGAACTTCGTCTACGACCATAGCTGGCCGCGATGGGAGCGGAGCGGATGGTTACACGGGATGTAGACTTTCGTAAGTGAAGGCGTGTTTGTGCAAACGCCTCTCAAGAGAACTCTTTGCATCAGGTTCCAAGCTTGAGTGCTGCCCGCAATACACCGGTAACCTCGTCGATGACGACGTTTGCCTCTCCAGACTTGACCGCGTATTCTACACCGGCCTCGAGATGGCTCGACAAGATCAGAAGCGCGACTTCCCGCATCGCCGAGGTGATCGCGTTCGCCTGTTGAACCTCATCGAGACAGTAGCGGTTTGCTTCGATCATATGAGCCAGACCGCGGACTTGGCCCTCAATACGATGCAATCGCTGGAGAATAGGCTCGCGCTCCTCGGGTGTTCTGGAAATCAACAGCTTGCCATCACGGAACTCGTAGTCCATCAGCCCGTCATACCCCCTGGGAGTATAGTTTAAGATATGTTCCCATGGAGGGTTGCACACCATGTTCATGCGCGTTGACAAGCTACTGACGGACTTACCTGAACCTAAGAAGGCGGCACCCAATGCTGCAGCCGCGCTGCAGGAGTTGCTTGGCGGCAAGTACGGCGAAATGTCGACTCTCGGCAACTACATGTTTCAGAGCTTCAACTTTCGCAACAAGACGAAGCTGAAGCCTTTCTACAGCCTAGTCTCCAGCATCTTTGCCGAAGAGCTTGGGCACGTGGAGGTCGTCAGCAATGGCGTGGCTATGCTGAACAACGGTCCAGGCAACCCCAAGACGGACGTCGACATCTCCAAGGCGCCTTTCGAGGCCATGCAGGACATCCGCTTGGCTGGCAGCTTTCTCGCCAACGGCGGCGGTGCCATGCCGATGAACAGCAACGCCGCGTCCTGGAACATGGACATGGTTACCACGACGGGTAACCTGATCATCGACCTGCTTCACAACTTTCATCTTGAGTGTGGCGCACGCATCCACAAGCTTCGCGTGTACGAGACGATGACTGAGCCAACCGGGCGGGAAGTCTGCGCCTACCTGCTCGTGCGCGGGTCGCTACATGCTCACGCCTACGCTCTCGCCCTCAAGAAGATCACCGGCGTAGAGATCGAGAAGATGCTGCCGACGCCAAACATCAATCTCGATCGTGTGCCCGAGTGTCAGAAGTATCTTGACGAAGGCAAGCACCGCCGGCTCTACACCTTCAGCCCTGAGGACTACGCCGAAGCAGCAGGCGTGTGGTCCAATGACGAAGTGGCCCTGCCCGGGGATCCCCCTGGAAACCTCGAAGTTGTCGAGGGCATGCCAGAGGGCGGCAAGATGCCGGAACTGCTCGGGAACTACGGTGCTTTTGCGCCAGACTACGCTCCCGAGGAGATTTTCGAGATCGCATCGAAGCTTTACAAGAAGTCTCGGTAACGCGCCACGCCGGGAGCAGGCTAGCTCCCGGTTCTCGCTCGGCAGTTACGGCCGCGCTCCCTTCATTACACTCACGCCAGCGCCGCCAGCCCCGCGATAGACGTGATGGCAGCCATCGTGCAGTCTCTTGACGACACCGCAGGCGTTAAACTGCCCGCACCCTTGCTTGATGCTCGTCTGCTTGTTGTAGTATGGCGTGCCGAGAACCAGTAGCGCCTCGCTGAAGCGCGCCGCAAACGATTTTCCTTGTAACGGCCTGACCTCGGCTGGCTGACTTGGTCGGATACAAACCGTCGTGCGAAGCCGATCCGAAATGGCCTTTTCCCCGGCTGATCTGTCAGCTTTAGCAATCCCTTCTTGCACGCCGCTCACAGATCGAGCGTAGCCAACATCAAGATATTCGTATTAGTCTCGCCGATACCGGTCGCAGGGCTGCGACGAGGTACTAACTGTCGATAAAACCTTTGATCGCTGCTTTGAATGAGCGAGTTTTCTGCGCAGCTCGCTTGAGGCTCACCGTCATAGGCCCTAATCCACCCTCATTTCTGAACTGCGGATAGAGTAGAAGTTCGATCAAGCAAGTGAACCGCGAGGGCTCGAAGCCAAGTGACCCTTTTATACGAATAGATAGCAGGGACAGAAACATTAACTTCCGTTCCCTTTTGAGGGTGGTCTTTTATCCGAAAAAGACCACCCATTTGTCTCACCCGCTCATTCATCCCACGAACACCCCAATGGTCTTGGGCGGCAAGGTCTCTCGTATTCTGTTGCCCCAAGCCAATACCGTTATCACAAAAGGAAAGGTCAAGTGCGGACCTTCCGTATTTGATTTTTACGACAATCTCGGATGCGTTCGCATGTCGGAAGGCATTGGTCAGTGCCTCTCGTCCCACAATAAACAACTCATCGACGATATGCGGATTTAGTAGATCGCTCGAGGAAATGTTGGCCAATGCGCCGCTACGTGAGACCGAGAAGACGACCTCCCCGGAAACGTTCAGGTCCTGCAGAACCCTCTCGAAAGCGTTCTCAAGCTCGCCGTAGTGGGCGCCTCCGGAACGTAGATGGCTTACGCGCGATCGACCTTCGATGATTATATCGTTGGCGGCTGACAGAGCCCGGTCTAGTTTTAGCCGTTCCGCTCTTGAAAGAGCAGTCGTTTGCCCAACAACATGGACACTCAGCATCAAACCGTGTACTCCTTGCAACAAAGTGTCGTGTAAATCCTGCGCAATGCGAACCCGCTCGTCGGCTCGCGCTCTGATGCTTGATGTAGCCGTTCTGACATAGACGCTTACGCAAAAAACCATCAGACTCAATGTCATAAAACAATACAGCATCACGAACCACCAAGTCTGGTAGTAGGCTGGCAGTATGGCAAATGGGGTGCTGCTCAATGCGTCGGTCCAGACGTCATCACCATTCGAAGCCTTGACATGAAAAACATAACTCCCGGGCTTCAGGTGAGTGTAAATTGCCTCTTTACGGCTACCAACGTCGCGCCAAGCAGAGTCTACCCCACTAAGTCGGTAACGATACACAACGCTCTCCGGAGTTGACAGATTCACTCCAAGATAATCAATTTCCAACGAATCAGGATTAGGATTGAATTGGTTCCCTGATTTCAGGGGCTTACCGTCGGCAGTAATCGCAGTGATGGAGAGGAGTGGTAGCTTAGGTTTTGGCGGTTGATTCCTGGGGTCAAGCCACGCAACTCGATTTAGGGCGGCAAACCAGAGCCGCCCCTTAGCGTCAGTAACAGCCTTATTGCCACTCGCGAAAATTGATCTTCCAACAACACCGTCCTCCAGAAAGATCTCTGTCTTCATTTGGAAAGCGTGGTCCTGAACTGCTCGTGCGAGCTGCTCGGAGCCGACACGGACGACCCCTCTCGATCCGAGTATCCAAAGGTCGCCGTCGCGCGATTGGATAAGACCTGTCACTTCGAGTGCCACACGTGGCTGGAGCAATTCTAGTTTTCGGAAATTGCCGCCAAAAGAAATTGCGATACCGTTACGGCCACCCGCAAGCATCCCGAGGGAGGTTTCAAGGAATACCGAAATGGGTCCCGGCCGCGGATCACCGGGGTCAAGCAATCTTGTGCCGTCCGGTCCTAAGACTGCAACGGAACTTTTCTGGTCGGCACCACTGATCCAAACCCGATCGTGGCTGTCCAGAAATGCGACTTGCCCCGCCCACTTCTGCACAACTCGCGTTCCAAGTTGCGAGAACTTGCCATTTTCGAGATGCCAGATTCCAGAGAGCGTGTTGACGACGATCAGTGACCGATCGCTCATCTCGAGAACCTGAGTCGTCTGATATGGCTCTGATCCTGGCGGATCAGGAAGTCGTGTCACTACGCCGTTCTCGACACGCCAAAGGCCTGCTCGGCTGACGAACAAGACTGCCCCGTTCCTGGCACACGTCAATGAGAGGATGTCTTCGACTCTGGTCGACATTTTCGAGACCGACGACCCGAGAACCTTGTAAAGATCGCCGGCCTGGCTGGCTAGCCAAAGGGCCTCTTTCTGGCCGCCACAAATCGACCAGACCTGCTCGTTTGAATCCAGATCTACAGTCAAAAGCCTTGGTAGTTTGAACCGGTCCAAGCCATTGTCAGTTCCGGCCCAGATGTTTCCGTCACGATCCTGTAGGACGGCATGTACGATGTTCGACGTCAGTCCAGTTGAGCGATCGAAAACGCCTTCAGTTCCGCTGTCACCGGATAACGAACTGACGACCTTGAGGCCATGGTTTTCGGTGGCAAGCCAAATCGTGTCGTCGGCCTGTGGAAGCGAGGCGAACAACACGTCCTGTCCACTCAACTCTCTCAAAACGCGACCATCGCGGTCGAGTAGCCGCGTTCTTCCTAGAGCTGATGCCTTGACGAAGTCTGATACGATCAAGCTGCCGTCCGCGTTCTCAGACAGAGCCAGGAAAATGCCCGAGCTGTCCAGGATCTGCCGGTAGTTGAGCTGGTCCTTGGATTTCTGATAAAGGCCCTTGTTGGTTGCCAGCCACAAAGTTCCGGACCGGTCTATCATGAAGAGACGATTGAAGGGGTCTTCCGGCGTAGGCTGCGTTTGCCATTGGTCAGTGTATTTCAGTGACCAAACATGGTGCTGTGTCGCAACCCACATCGCCCCATCGGGGGCCTGTTGGATTGAGATGATCTTGCCAAAATCTATACCGTTAGCGGTTTCGTAGATCCGCACATGCCCGCGATCGACACGCACCAAAGGGCCTGAGGCAAAGCCGATCCACATACTGCGGTCGCGCGCCATTACAATCGACGAAACGGATTCTGCGGGCATCTCAGCCTCTCCCTTCGGAGACTGAAACGCCTGGAACTTGAAGCCATCAAATGTGAACAAGCCGGTAGCTGCGCCGATCCACAGAACCCCGTCACCCGCCTGCACCAGCACCTTGATACCTGTGGGCGCTCCGTCGCGAGCCAGCCAGGATGTATGGGTCATCTGCGCAACAAGCGGCCGGGCGGTGAGTTGCCGCTGCGGCGCGAGAACAGCAAAGATAGTTGCTGCTACAAGCGATATTTTATATGGACCAAGCTTCGTCGATCCTTTTGTCCATCGGCAGCGGGGCCACGACCATGAATACAGAAGCTCAAGAGTCAAGGTGTGGAGGCTAAGTGTCATCTTCGACTTCCTCACGGAAGCGAGCAGGCGAGGATACGGCCTATAATGCAATGATACCGCGTCGAAGTGCCCTAGTCACTGCACACGTACGATCAGCGACTTGCAGTTTTGCGAATACGTTCTTGAGATGCGCCTTTATCGTCTCGTCTGAGAGCTGCAGAATCCTGGCAATCTGCTTGTTGGCATGTCCGTTCGCAACCAGACCCAGAACGGTAGTCTCGCGTTCGGAGAGCGGCAAGGCATCTGCGTGGGTGGCAATCTCGGTAGCGACTTCCCGCTCGAGGTATTGCCGACCGGCGTGAACGGCCCTGATTGCCTTTGGTAGTTCGCTACGGAGCGAGGTTTTCAGGAGATAGCCAGCGCATCCGGCCTTGAGGGCGCGCAATATTTGCCCGTCGCCGCCATACGTCGTCAGAACGAGAATGCGTGCAGCCGGGGTGTCCAGCCGAATGCGGGTAATCGCTTCGATGCCAGTCATTCCGGGCATTTGCAGATCCATCAAGGTCACATCGGGACGAAGCTGTGCGAACGCAGCGAGCGCCTCTTCGCCGCTCGCCGCTTCTCCAAGGAGTTCGAAGTCATCCTCAAGACCGATCAGTCCGGCCAGCCCGTCCCGAAGCAGCGGGTGATCGTCAACGATTAGGATACGAATGCGATCTGGAACCGCAGCCTGAGGTGCCGGCGTCATCACCTCTGATGCGTGTGTGGTAAGCACGTCGTCGGCGTGGGACACGGGGCGACCTCTTCTCCGTAACCGATCAATGGGTGTGAATACACACTTTGGCAGGAGTGATCCAGCCTGCCTGACATGAACACGCGGCATCTTCGAACGCGCCGTACGAGGGTACTGCCTCCCGTGATAATCAGTCCCCGCTTACCAGCCCCCCAAAAGGGGGATATTCTCGCGTTTGTCACCGTCTTACAAATTGTTCCTGACCAGTATTTCGGGGGAGGTGGGGCGGTGGCGGACTTCATTACCAAAGACGGCGTAAGCCTCTACTACAAGGATTGGGGTCGCGGCCGACCTGTCTTCTTCCACCATGGCTGGCCGTTGAGCGCCGATGATTGGGATGCCCAGATGCTATTCTTTCTGCATCACGGCTTCCGCGTCATCGCGCATGACCGGCGGGGACACGGTCGTTCTTCCCAGACCTGGGAAGGCAATGACATGGACACTTATGCCGATGATGTATCCCAACTTGCCGTTGCACTCGACCTCCGGGATGCCGTACACGTCGGCCATTCGACAGGTGGCGGCGAAGTGGCGCGTTACGTGGCACGGCACGGCAAGGGACGTGTCGCAAAAGCGGTGCTGATCGGTGCGGTTCCGCCCATCATGGTCAAGAACGCGATCAATCCGGGCGGTCTGCCCATCGAAGTCTTCGATGGCTTCCGCGCGGCACTGGCCTCCAACCGCGCCCAGTTCTACCGCGATGTACCATCCGGACCATTCTACGGCTTCAATCGGTCGGGCGCCAAAGTGTCCGAAGGCATAATCGCCAACTGGTGGCGTCAAGGCATGATGGGCGGCGCCAAAGCACATTATGATTGCATCAAGGCGTTCTCGGAAACGGATTTCAACGACGACCTAAAAGCGATTGAGCAGCCTACGCTGGTGATGCACGGTGAAGACGACCAGATTGTGCCGTTTGCTGATTCCGGCCCGCTTTCCGCGAAGATACTCAAAAACGCCACGCTGAAGACTTATCCGGGGTTCCCGCATGGCATGGCGACCACGCATGCCGACGTCATAAACGCCGATCTACTGGCTTTCCTGCAAACGTAAAGAGCTCGACAGCGTCGCCGTGGACCGGACCGGAGTTGCCTTTGCCGGCCGGGATGGGCCACGGGAAGATCGACGCTGACCCGATCGCATTGGTGGAACCCAGCCGAGGCCTCCAGGAAACGGCGGACTGCCGTGGGTGGCGGGTCTTTGGCATCCACGAGAGCAGCGTCTACTGATCGCACCGCCTATTCCTCCGCCCCTCCGGTTAGCGAAAGGAAACGATGATGAGTGAGAACGTCGCCACACAACTCGTGCGGACACTCACGCAAGCAGGAGTAGAGCGAATATACGGGCTGGCCGGCGATAGCCTGAACGGCATAACGGAAGCGTTACGGCAGCAATCCGCCATCGCCTGGATCCACGTACGCCACGAGGAAGTAGCCGCTTTCGCGGCGGCGGGGGATGCGCAACTTACGGGAAATCTTGCTGTCTGTGCGGGCTCCTGCGGCCCCGGAAACCTGCACCTCATCAACGGCTTGTTCGACGCCCATCGCAGCCGGACTCCTGTGCTGGCGATCGCCGCGCAGATACCGTCGGGGGAGATCGGCGGCGGCTATTTCCAGGAGACCCACCCGCAGGTTCTTTTCCAGGAATGCAGCCATTACTGCGAACTCGTCTCCGACCCCAGCCAGATGCCGTTCGTGCTCGAAAATGCGATCCGGGCGGCAGTCGGCCTCCGCGGTGTTGCGGTCATCGTATTGCCGGGCGATGTGGCGCTTCACCCCGTAGTCGCGCGCAGCTTGCCCGCGAAACAGGCCTTGCTGCCGCCAGCACCCATCGTTCTGCCGAAGGACGGGGATCTGGATGCACTTGCGGCCCTGTTGAACGGAGCGGAGCGCGTAACGCTGTTCTGCGGGCGCGGCTGCGCTGGTGCGCACGCGCCGTTGCTGCAGCTTGCCGAAGCCTTGAAAAGCCCGATCGTGCATGCCTACGGAGGCAAGGAATACGTCGAATACGACAACCCGTATGATGTCGGCATGACCGGCTTCATCGGATTCTCCTCCGGCTACGCCGCGATGCATAGCTGCGACTTGCTGGTGATGCTCGGCACCGACTTCCCTTACAAACAATTCTTCCCCACGAACATCAGGATCGTCCAGGTCGATATCCGTCCGGAGAATCTGGGCCGGCGGGCCAAGCTCGAACTCGGTCTCGTCAGCGATGTCGGGCCGACCATCCAGGCGCTGCTGCCGAAACTCACCGCCAAGACGGCACGCGGGTTCCTCGACGACAGCGTCGCGCACTACAAGCACGCACGGCAGGGCCTGGATGACCTCGCGCGCGGCACGCCGGGCCACAAGCCGATTCACCCGCAATATCTGACAAAGGTCGTCAGCGACGCGGCGGCCGATGACGCCGTCTTCACCTTTGATACCGGCACGCCAACGATCTGGGCGGCCCGCTACCTGCGGATGAACGGGCGGCGCCGGCTGGTGGGCTCGCTCGTGCACGGGTCGATGGCCAACGCCATGCCACAGGCGATCGGCATCCAGGCGGCGGCTCCCGGCCGGCAAGTCGTCTCGCTTTCGGGAGATGGCGGTTTCACCATGCTGATGGGTGACCTGATCACACTCACCCAGCAGAAATTGCCGGTGAAGGTCGTCATCTATAACAACGGCCTGCTCGGCTTCGTGTCGCTCGAGATGAAAGCGGCCGGGTTTGTCGATGCGGGCACGGATCTCGAGAACCCCGACTTCGCCGCCATGGCGCGTGCCATGGGCATCCACGCCCAGCGAGTCGAGGATCCTGGCGAGTTGCCGGCTGCCGTCGCAGACATGCTTGCCCATGACGGGCCGGCGCTGCTCGACGTCGTCACCGCCAAGCACGAGTTGTCGATGCCGCCGACCATCGGGCTGGAGCAGGTCAAGGGGTTCAGCCTGTGGGTGCTGCGGGCGGTCATGAGCGGCCGCGGCGACGAAGTCATCGATCTCGCGACCACAAACCTGCGGCGCCGCTAGGGAAACGAAACCCGTTCAACGTTCCGCACCCCGAGCACGAGATGTTCGACGCGTTCCACCTGGCCCGTTTGCAGTTCGGGTTCACCGGGGCGTTTCACATCACCTTTCCGGTCTTCTCCATCGGGCTTGCCAGCTTGGCCGTTTCGTCTAAGTCATCGAGGCCACCACGACCGTGCGGCAGCGGCAGCTTCGCATACCTGCTACCCGCGCTGCTCTTCCCGGCCGGGTGCAGCCAGTCGCCATCGCAGAACATCCTGGGCTCGTTCTTTCCCGCCTGGATCCTGTGCAGCGCGATCGGGATCGCGGTGGCACTCCTGTGCCGTGTCCTGCTGGGTGCGGCTCGGTTGCACCCTTACGTGTTGGCGCCGCCTTTTGCCTATCTCGCAGTCGCGGTTGCGGTCACGCTGTTCACCTGGCTGATCTGGTTCGGGCAGTAGGCAGATGAGGCGCATCTACCGGATGTTCGGCGTCGTCTTCACGCTCGGCGCGGTCGGCGCCGCAATCCTCGGCGTCCTGCTCGCATCGCAGCGGCTGAACCTGCGTCCGCGAACCGACGATGCGTTCATCGACGCCGACGTCGTGCACATGGCGCCTGACGTGAGCGGCCGGGTGGTGGTCATCAAGGTGACCAACAACCAGCGAGTACGCGCCGGCGACCTGCTGTTCGTCATCGACCCGGAGCCCTTCCGCCTTCAGCTCGAACAAGCCCGGGCGCAGCTGATGGGGCTGCAGGCGACGCTGGCGATCACTACGAACCAGGTGGCGTCGCAGAACAGCAAGGCGGACGCCGCCAATACCGGCATCGGCAGCGCGCAGGCGCAACTGACGCTGGCCACCAGCACGCTGGCGCGGCTCGAGCCCCTGCTGCCCCGCGGCTACGTCACGGCGGAACAGGTCGATCAGGCCCGCACCAGCCAGCGCACGGCACAGGTCGCGCTGCAACAGGCGCGCCAGCAAGCGCAGGAAGCGCGGCAGGGGGTCAGCAGCACCAAACCGACCGAGCAGCAGATCGCCGCCGTGGGCGCCTCCGTCGCCATGGCGGAACGCAACCTGCGGCTGACCGAGGTCCGGTCGCCTTGCGACGGCGTGATCACCGGCCTGAACATACGCGCTGGCGAGTATGGCGAGGCGGGGCATCCCCTGTTCACTATCATCGACACCGACCGTTGGTATGCCGTGGGCAATTTCCGCGAAACCGAACTGGGCCTGCTGCAGCCCGGCCAGCATGCGCGCGTCTACGTGATGAGCAATCCAAACGCGCCGGTCGACGCGGTGGTGGAGAGCATCGCCAGCGGTGTATCGCCCGATGAGGGCGTGGCGCTGGCCGGACTGCCACGGGTGCCGCGCAGCCTGAGCTGGGTGCGCATCGCGCAACGTTTCCCGGTGCGGCTGGTCCTGCAAGCTCCGCCGCCGGGGCTGGTGCGGCTCGGCGCCTCCGCCGTCATCGTGATTGACCGATGAGTGCCACCACCGCGGCACCTGGTGTTCCGCTCGTGGATGACGGGCGCCTGGGTGGTGCCAGGGCATTGCTGCACGAACTGGGCCCGCGGCCCGGACGCCTGGCGGACACCATGCGGCTGGTCGTGCTCGTTGTGCTGGCGGTGGGCGTGGCGGAGATGTTCAGGATCCCCGACCCGGGCGTTTGCGCCTACGTCGTCCTGTTCGTCTCGCGCGGGGAGCGCGCCTCCACCGTCAGGACGGCGGTCGTCGCAGGGTTCGCCGTGATCCTGGCCGTGTTCGTGACCATTGCCGTGTACATGTTCAGCCTGTCGGAGCCGGCGCTGCGCGTGCCGGTGATTGCGCTCGTCACCTTCGCGGCCATGGCGCTGTCGCGCGCGTCGAAGCTCGGCCCGGTCGCCTTTGCCGCCGGTTTCATCGTGGCCTACGGGCTGACCATTGGCGACCAGGTACTGGGCGTGGCGCTGCAATCCTCAGCCATCAGCGACACCACGGAGCGCGGCCTGCCCGATCTGCTCACGCTGCCGCCGGAAGAGGCGCTGCTGCACGCTTTGTTATGGCTGACGGTGGTGGTGACCTTACCGGTCGGCCTGGTGGTGATCGGCAACCTGCTGACCGGCCGTCAGCCCGTGGAACTGCTGCGTGCGGCCCTGGCCGCGAGGCTCGTCGCGTGCGCGCGCTTCTGCGAGGGCGATGACGGCGCCCTGCCGGTTCTCGCCGCTTCCGTGCGGGACGGCAGGGCGGCAATGGATGCGTTGCTCGAAGCTTCGGGCCAGGCACCGGGGCAACCGGATTACCGGCTGCTGATACGCGAGAGCGAACAGGTTGCGGTCGGCCTGCTGACCTGGCCGTTGATCCCTGGGGCAGTCGAGGACCGCAACGTTCTGCAGCCACTCGCCGCCGCCTTGCAGGCCGCGGCAGATAGCGTGCGCGGCGCCACCGGACCGGCGATCGTGATCCCCAGGCTGCCCAACACGGCGGATGCGGCCAGCCAGCCGATCACCACGGAGGTGGCGCGCGCCGCAGTGGTGATCGGTGGTGCCCTGTCGCAGGACGCCCCGGCTCGGGCGCGTCCGGCAACCAGGCCCGCGGCACTGCTCTGCCTCGAGAAGCTGCGCGATCCCGATACCGTCCAGTTTGCCTTCAAGGTGACCCTGGCGGTCATGCTGAGCTACGCGGCGGAAAGCCTGCTCGACTGGCCGGCGATCCACACCTGCGTGGTAACCTGCTTCTTCGTCTCGCTTGGTTCGCTGGGCGAGAGCCTGCACAAGGCAACGCTGCGCATGACCGGCGCGCTGGTCGGCGGCGCCCTCGGGATCGGCACCATCCTGCTGCTGATGCCGGTGATGACCGACCTCGGTGACCTACTGCTGGCTGTGGGGGTTGTGACGCTGCTTGCCGGCTGGGTTGCCTGCGGCAGCGAGCGGATCAGCTACGCCGGATGGCAGATCGGCATCGCCTACTATCTCACAGTTCTACAGGGCTACGGCCCAACCCTGGACATGCAGACGGCCCGTGACCGCGTGATCGGCATCCTGCTTGGCAATTTCATCGTGCTCGTCGTGTTCAGCACGATCTGGCCGGTGCGCGTGGCCCAGCCGGTGCGGCGACAGGTGGCGATCGCGATTGCCAAGATTGGCGAGCTGACCCGGCTGGGCCGCCGCCTTCCACCGGAGGATCCCGGCTCCCAGCCCGCCTTGCAGGCCGGCTTCATCGCCGCGATTGGCGGCGCCCGGGCCCTGCTGGCGAATGCCGCTTACGAGCCCGCCGGCAACGCGCGCTCCAGCCGCCGCCCGATCGATCCGGGCGTGCTCGCCGACCTGGAGGTCGTGATGCTGATGGTGACGGTGATACATCGCCTCAACACCGAGCCGGCTTGGCACGAGGCAACGCAGACTACCCGACGGGCAGCACTGTCCTATGACGGGGCGCTGGCCGTCTGGTTGGACGACTGCGCGACCTGGGTGCGGTCCGGCACTGGCGCGCCGGTGATCGAGGCCGCGCTGCCCGAACCGCCTTACCTATGTTGCGACGCCGGATCGGCGGTGCGGGCAACCTGGTATCGCCTGCTGGACGCGAAGTTGCGCAGCATCATCGGCCAGGTGATGCGCGGGCCGGACCTGCGCGTTACGGGGGTCGCCAGCGATGCGTAGGCCGCGGTATTTGGGCACGGTCTTGTGCGTATTGCTGGCCGCCTGCAACGACACGCGCGACTTGGCCCCGGCCAGCCCGTCAACGCCCTGGCAGGTGTCACTCGACACAGCGCCGCACGCCGGCGCAGCGGCTCCGGCCGCGGCCAGGCGCTACACGGTGCCGAGCGACCCGGCGCTCCCCTGGCCTGGTGAACCGGCCGACATCGACCCGGCGCACCGCTACGCGCTGCCCGAGTTGATCGACATCGCCCAGCGCCGGAACAGCCAGACCCGCCTCGCCTGGGAACAGGCCCGGCAGGCCGCCATCGGCGTCGGGATCGCTCGCGCCGCCTTCCTGCCGGAGCTCACGGCCAGCGCGCTGGGCGGCTACGAGCACATCGCCTCGCCGTTCCCCAACACCCTGGTCAGCAAGGGCTACATCACTGCCGACGCGCAGGAGGTGTTTCCGGAACTGGCGATCAAATACCTGCTCATCGACTTCGGCGGCGGGCGGCAGGCGGCGGTGCGAGGCGCCGAGCAATCTTCCTTCGCCGCCAACGTGGCGTTCACAGGGGCTCACCAGCGCCTCATCCTCGAAGTGGCCCGGGCGTATTTCACCCTGGACGGCGTGGATGCCCAGCTGCAGGCGATCCGCAAAGGCCTGGTCGATGCCGGCAGACTGCAACAATCGGCCGATGCGTTGCGGGGCCGCGGCCTGGCAACCGTGGTTTCAACCCAGCTCGCCCGCCGCAACACCGCCCAGGCTGCCTATGATCTGGTGCAGGCGACGGCGGCGCAACACGACGCCATGTACACGCTGCTGCAGGTCCTGGAACTGCCGCCCACGACGCGGCTGCTGGTGCAGGACAGCTTCGACCGGCCACTCCCCCGTGCCACCGGCGGCACCGTGGACCGGCTGATGGCCGACGCCCTAGGGCGGCGAGCCGACCTGTTGGCCAGCCTCGCCCGACTGCGTGCCGCCGAGGCCGGGATTGCGGAGGCGCGCGACGCGATGAGCCCGAAGCTGCTGATCGACAGCAACGTGCAGGGCAACGTCGGCCGCATCTCGGTCGATTCCGGACGCTATGAAAACGTGACGCAGCCGCAGACCGGCTTGTTCCTGCGTTTCGAGTGGCCGCTTTATCAGGGTGGCTTGCGGCAGAACCAGGTAAGGCTGGCCGAGTCGCGCCGCAACGAGGCGCAGATCGCGCTTGAAGCCGGCAGCACCACCGCATTGCGTGAGGTGGCGGTGGCGTACGATCAGGTGCAGACCGGGCTCAGCCAGTATGATGCGGCGATCGTGCTGCGCGCGGCGGCGCAGAGCGCGTTCGACTCGGCAAGTGACGCCTTCGCGCACGGCGTGGGTTCGTTCACCGACGCGGTGAACGCATCGACGGCATTGAACACGGCGAGCGCCGCGGTGGCCCGGGCGCACGCACAAGCACTGGTAAACGCCGCCGGCCTGGCGTTCTCCACGGGCGTTCTTGCGTCCAGTTCGGACCTCGCAAATCCAGCCTTAGGGACTGCACCTTGACCAGCCGCTGCACATTGCGCGCGGCGCCACCTCAAGCAAAGATGGGCAAGACCAGCTTTTTTGCAAAGTAGAAGCAACCACGCTAAGTCCCAGCGCCCTGCCCGGTCCTGAATAAGCGGCTGGTGCAAATGCGAGATAGTGAAATACTTTTCGCCGTTTCGAAAAAAGGCTGCTTGCTCACTAGAGCAATGTTCCAAACGCGTTGCGGCAGAAGAGCCAATTGGAAATGCTCGAGGCACGCGTTTTGATTCGACGGCTAAACCCGTGTCATCGGATGATGCCTCACCCGGTCAGCTTGAGGGCCCGTTGCTATAAACCTGCGGAGTGGTTGCCTTTCCTGATGTTAATCGGGCAGGACTCCGATAAGGCATACTGTTACTCGTGTACGAGCAGCCTAAAGAAGCTGCGCAGCTTGGCGAGGAACATTTCCGGATGCGGCGGCACCTGACTTTCTGGCGCGGTTGCGTCGCGCTGCGAGGCCAACTGGCCGAGTTCGGCTGCTGCTGCCAGTCCGTCACGTAACGCCGGCATCTGTGCCATCGCGGCAGCGATCGCAGCCTTGTCGAGACGATAGGCACAAATCGCCGTAAGAGCCGTCGCGGTGGCGGCATAAGGTGATTCTGTGATCAACCCGGGGCTCGCCAGATCCTAAATGGAGTCGAGGCTACGTTCGCGTTCCTCGACGTAGAGGAACTGCCTGTACCAGCTCGGATCGTGCGTGTAAGCGCCGTTGTTCAAGCAGGCGACTGCGGGGCGGTTCGCATACGGCCGCCAGGCGACGTTGCCGCCTGCAGTGCTGGCTGCGAAATCCAGCACTCCGTTCTTCCGGGCGAGAGCGTGGTAGTCGCGCACTGAGAGAAGCGGCCGCACACGCAGCGTAGCGTCGGGCGTGCTGCAGCGCCACCGCAGCACGGTGTCGCCGCCTACGGGGTCGACCAGAATCTCCTGCGTGATCTCTCCACCGCCGGCCAGGCGGAAGCGCCAGCACGGCCAGGGCAGTGGGGAGAACCCCAGGCGATGCGCCGCGCAGTCCGGATAGGTGGTGTCGGGTGCGTAGTGCTGGCTGCTGATCGGGGTGCGCGTCTCGCCCTGCTCTACCCAGGCCTCTATGCCGACCAGCACCATGCGCCCGGTCGGCGGTGTGGTGCTGGTCAGCAGCTGCGCGTGGTAGCGGCGCGTCAGGATGCCGGCGACGGTGCCCGAGGCAAACCCGCCTCTGCCGTCCGCTTCCAGCTATTCGGCGTGCACGGGATCGTTCGCTTCAGCCGGCATTCAACTGGCTCAGGACGCGTTGGTACGGCGTCGTCGGTATCCGGAAATCGCCGCGGTAGGGCTGGCTGAGCGCCACGATGAGCACGACGACCAGCGCGCCGGAAGCAGCCAGCGTAGCCGACATCGCCATGTGCATGCGCAAGCTGGGCGCACCGAGAAAAGAACCCGCGCCAACGGTGAGTACACCGCCCAGCAGAACCACCGTCCAGACGATGGATGCTACCCGGTTGGCTGCTGTGGACTGCCGGACTGCGCGCGCATCCTGCAACCGGGCCAACGCGGCCACGAGCGCCGCCTGGTAGGCCGCCTCGCCGGATAAGGCCGGTCGCACCAGCGCGGCCAGCCGATTCAGTGCCGCCAGCGCCGTCTCGGCGGACTCGTTCGCCTGCCCGGCCGCCTGGGCGGGCCACTCGGTGTTCATCACTTGCGCCAGATAGGCGCCTACGCCATGCCTGAGATCGGTTCGTGCCGGCTCCTGCAAGCCAGCGGCGGCATCGGCCACGTCGCGCGCCACGGCGGCCTCGCCGGCGACTGCGTTGCGTGCTGCGCCGTATCCCTCGAACGTCAGCATGACAACAAAGGCCAGCAGCACGGCGAAGGTGACGCCAATGACGCCGAACATCGCGGCGGCCACATCGTTGTGCTGGCGCCTTATTCCGTTATGTGAATGGAAATCGGCATGGCCGCACGCGGGAGATGGGGCATCGGCGAGCGTATCATGTGCCGGCGAACCTTGGGAACCCCGTTTCCATCGCCGTCATCGCCTGAGTAAGTGGCGGTCATTTCGATAGAAGCCGCCAATATGGACACTCGCAGGCTATGATTGACATGCGCGGACGTACCGGACAGCCGAACGGGCCGGCAATCATGCCGAATTTACCGTGTCCTGCCAGGATTGAGCGCCGGTGCAAGAATGTCAGCTCGCCTGCTCCGGGCGCGTGTAAGTGCGGGCTGGCTAACGTGGCAAGCTTCGGTCGCCTTGGTAAAATTCAGGGTCTTGCTCAGGGCAAGAAAACACCGGACTTCGTGCAGCTCGATGTTAGTCTTTGGCGTCCACAAAACTGCGCTCGGGTTCTAAAAAGTAGCTTCGCAGCAGTGTTACGTCCGTTGCGTCCAAAACCCGCCAACTCCGTTCGGCTTGCGGACAGTGTCGACGCCGCGCGTCTTCAGAGCGTCGAGAACGCCGTGCAACATGTCAGCTTCTTCGTAAAAGGAGAGCGCGAGATCGGCGACATGATTTCTGTAACCTTCGAGTCAAGCGTCCACGTCGTGGTTCCAGTCCTCGGTACGGCCACGTTGACCATCGCGCCGTGATGCGAAGGTGTTCTGCCCCTTCTCCTTCTTGCGCGTTAGCGTCTAAAATCGTGGGAAGGGTTCTCAGAAACAGGTAGGATTGTGGATCGGTTCGAAGCGATGTCTGTTGTGATCGCGGCGGTAGAGTGCGGAAGCTTCTCCAAGGCAAGTCGTAAGCTTGGTTTCCCTCTCGCCACCGTGAGCCGGAAAGTCTCGGAGCTTGAGAGCCACCTCAAGGCGGACCTGCTGGTGCGTTCCGCCAAGGGTCTGGACCTCACCCCGGCTGGCCGCTCCTTCGTCACGGCCGCCAAGACGATCCTGGAGCAGTTGGCTGAGGCGGAGCGCACCGCTGTCGGTGAGTACACCGAGCCGAAAGGCGACTTGGTGGTCACCGCGCCCATCCTGTTCGGCAGGCTGCACGTGCTGCCCGTCGTTCTGGCGTTCTTGGACGCCTTTCCTGAAGTCTCGGTCGAGTTGATGCTGACGGATCGCGTCGCTCACTTTCCCGATGACCAGGTCGACGTAGCTCTACGTATAGGCGAGCTCCCTGACAGTTCGTTGATCGCAACACGCCTGGGCGCAATGCGACGCGTAGTCTGTGCAAGCCCAGCCTATCTCGCCGCACGTATGCCCCCTGCGGCGCCACAGGACTTGGCCAAGCACAATGTAATTTCGTTTGAAAGCGTATCTGCACCCGGCGCCTGGAAGTTCTGGTCCGACGGGCGCGAGGTAACCGCAGCGTTTCAGGCTCGACTCAGTGTCAACACCATTGACGCTGCCATTGACGCGGGCCTGGCTGGGGCCGGTATCCTGCAAGCGATGTCTTACCAGGTAGCTCGTTTCATCAAGGACGATGTCCTGCAGGTTCTGCTGGAGAAGTATGAGCTACCGCCTCGCCCGGTGCACCTGGTCTACGGCAGCCAGACCCGTGTGCCGCTGAAGCTTCGGGCATTCATTGATTTCGTCGTCCCCCGCCTGCGGGAGAGCGTGACAGCCGCGACGCTCTAATCGTGGCTGCTCACCCCTAAGCCATGCTTCGCCAGAAACATCAGGATGAGTCCGGCGATCTCGTCGGTTCTTTCGTCGAGTGCGAAATGGCCGGCATCGATCAAATGGATCTCGGCATCAGGCAAGTCGCGCTGGAAAGCCGTGGCACCCGCAGCGATGAAGGACGGATCGTTGGCGCCCCAGGCGACAAGCGTCGGTGGACGGTGCTCACGCAACAACCCCTGCCATTTCGGGTAGGACGCAACATTCGTCCTGTAGTCGTAGAGAAGTGCTGCCTGGATCGCGCGCTGGCCTGGCTTTGACAGATGTGCGAACTCGTCGGTCCACAAATCCGGATTGTAGCGGTCGGGATGAGAGGTGCCGGATGTGTGTCTCTGCTCGGTGGCCTCACAGGAGAGAAAAGCGTCTACGACTTCCGGGTGCGCCTTCGGATCGGCCCAGTATTGCGCGATTTTGCTCCACTTCGGGCCAAGACCTGCCTGATAGATGTTGCCATTCTGGCTGATCAGGGCACGCAGCCGATCGGGATTGGCCAAGATCATCCGCATGCCGACGGGCGCACCGTAATCGTGGATGTATAGCGTGTATAAGCCGACCTTCAGCTGAACCAGCAGCTCGTTCATCGTCTCCGCGATATGATCGAACGTATAGCGATATTCTGACGGCGGCGGCGCCTCGCTTTGTCCGAAGCCCGGATAATCGGGTGCGATCAGGTGGTAGCGCGTAGCCAGTAGAGGGATGAGTGTGTCGAATTCTCGAGAGGATGATGGAAAACCGTGCAGCAGCACGATCGTCGGTGCGTCCTTGGGGCCGGCCTCGCGACAGAAAATGCGGACCCCATCGACTTGGGTTCGATGGTAGGTTGTGGTGGCTGTAGTCGACAGGATCGGCTCTGCCTTGGCGGCCCCAGCCCCAGCCCCGGCGACGGCGAGGACGGAAGCGCCGGCGAGAACGGCTCCGAGATGACGAATTCTCATTGTCTGACCTCTCAGATGGTTAGGCGCGACCGTGCGCCGTAGCGAGTTCGACGGCCGCCAGCTTCGCGCGCTGGAAGTCGCCGTTGGGGTCTTGGGTCAACATGGTCGGCCATGCGTCCTCACCGCCCGGACCTTCTGGATCGCGGACTCTTCTGTGAAAGGGAAAGGGTGGGCGGGTCATGATTTCGATTTCGCGCGATGTGAGAGCGTGAGGCCGCCGGCCAAGCGCGCGCTATTGGTGGCGCCTGGCCGGCAGCGCGGCCTCACGCCAAACGCGCTTGGGCTATTGCCAGGGTGTCGATATACTGGCGAAACCGGGCGATCTTCCCACTTTTGACAGTCCACACATGAGCGTAGCGCGCCTTTGAAGACTTGCCGGTGACGCCATGCACGCCGGTAAACTCGCCTAGCGAGACGACCGTGTCGCCTTCGGTGATGAACTCGGTGGGGATCAGCGCGAAGCTCGACCACTCCGCCGCAAGCGGCTTGAGCAAGCCTTCCGCGACGAATCGGGACCGCGGCCGTCAACTTTGTAGTGCCACATCGTGATCCATTCGATGTCGGGCGCCATCAAAGCAAGGGCGCCCGGCGCGTCACCGGCGCCCAGCTTGGCGTAGAAGCTGCGAACGATGTCGGTGGTCAGAGTGGTCATTGTAGGTCACCTTCAAGTTTGGGTGGGACCGCGCGAGCGGTGCCAGGGGCTTGGAAGAACGTCGGGCGTCACGGACCCGGCGCTGCCAGGCTGGCGGTCAGCTGATGTGCTGCTTGAGAAAGTCGCGCATGGCCGCGCCAATCTCCTTGGCATGGGTTTCCAAGGCGAAGTGTCCGCTGTCGACGAAGCAAATCTCCGCGGATGGCACGTCGCGCTTGAATGCCTCCGCTCCAGCAGGGACGAAGAACGGGTCGTTCTTGCCCCAAATCGCCAGCACCGGAGGGCGATACTCACGCAGGTAGGCCTGCATCTGGCCATACATCGCGACGTTCGACTTGTAGTCGCCCAATAAATCGAGCTAGATTTCATCATTTCCGGGCCGGGACAAATAGAAATCGTCGAGGTTGCGCCCATCCGGAGACACGAGTGCCGGATCGCTCACGCCGTGGGTGTATTGAAAGAGCGTGGTCTCAGGTTTCAGAAACCCGCGCAACGCGTCGCGGTTGGACGGGCTCGGATCATTCCAGTAGGTCTGAACCGGAGCGAAGGCCTCGGATACGCCTTCCAGATAGGCGTTGCCGTTCTGGGTGACGATGGCGGTGATGCGCTCGGGGTGCTTGACGGCGAGTCGGAAGCCGACAGGTGCGCCGTAATCGAAGACGTAAAGCGCGAACCTGGTGAGCCCGACCACCTCCGTGAAACGCTCAATGACCGCGGCGATGTTCTCGAAGGTATAGGAGAAGGACTCGCTGTCGCGGGCCCGGGTTATGCTGTCGACGATGGGCCGGCGTGCGGGCTGTTCAGTCATACCGAAGCCCGGCATGTCCGGCGCTACAACGTGGTAACTGTTGGCAAGTTCGGGAATCAGGTCCCGGAACATGTGACTGGCGCTGGGGAAGCCGTGCAGCAGCAGCACCGTGGGGCGGCCGGGATCGCCAGCCTCGCGGTAGAACACCTTTAGGCCGTCGACATCGACAGTGTTGAAATGGACTGTCATCGCGAAATCTCCTGAAGACCCGCGGCAAACGGCCGCGCTCGAGTGATTCATATGACATCCCAGACTGCACGGGCAGCGTATGAGTTCGGGAGGTGGGCTTCCAGTTCCTGAAACGGATGATCAGAACCCGTGATGTTTCGGCTCACCTCGCGCCAGGAGCACCTGCCGGTCCGCTAAACGTACAGGCCGGCTGCAGAGATGCGATATGCCTGAGTTCGCGTGCTGATGCTGGGACCCGTGGTGCTAGCGCTGACCTTGCACACCCGTCGCCTGCGCGACGAGGTGGACGAGCAAGCGCCGAATGTGACTGCAGGAGATCGGCCGAAGCATACCGGGCCCGCGCTGCACGAGCTGTCGCCCTGGTTCAACGTAGGCTTTCCCGATCGTGCTGGCCGTGTGCTCCTTCGGGTTGATACCGGCCGGCCTGCTACCGCCGATCAAAACCGCCGCGAACCTGCTGACGACGGGATCCATGGCCGCATCGGGACTTGGGGCTGATATCCTGGTAGTTGCTCAGGCTGGCGTTCGCGTTACCGTGGCCGTCACGCTTTTGCTGGTGGTGCTGGGCGGTATCAGCCTTGGCTGATCCGGCTGCTTGGCGTTGCCTGATGCCGCGAAGAGGCCACCGTTCCAAATGCGAGGAGTAACCATGAACTGTTCATCAAACCTGCTCGGGCGCCGTGTGGTCCTGGGCGCTCTCGGAGCTGCGGGTGCCGCCGCAGCCGTGAACGGCATCGCGCCCGCCTGGGCCGGAGACATGGTCACTCTGCCGCTACCGGGCGGTCCGGGCGAGCGGCCCGTCACGACCGCATTTCCGCAGAAGGGTGCGATGATCCTGCAGCGCACCCGGCCGGCATTGCTGGAGACGCCGTTCGAGGTATTCGACCAAGGCGTATTCACGCCGAACGATCGCTTCTTCGTGCGCTGGCATTGGGCCGTGATCCCCGAGGAGATCGACGCGGGCAGGTTCCGTCTTACGGTGCGCGGCCAGGTTGACCGGACATTGTCCCTGTCCCTAAACGACATTGCGGCACTGCCACGCGTCGAGCTGGCGGCCGTAAACCAGTGTTCAGGCAACTCGCGCGGCTTGTTCGTCCCACGCGTGGCCGGCGGCCAGTGGGCGAATGGCGCCATGGGCAATGCGCGCTGGGCCGGGGTACGTTTGAAGGACGTGCTGGACCGCGCCGGCATCAAGCCAGGGGCAATGCAGGTTCGGTTCAACGGCCTGGACAAGCCAGTGGTGGACGATGCGCCGGATTTCCAGAAATCGCTCGATATCGACCACGCGCGCGACGGCGAGGTGATGATCGCCTACGCCATGAACGGGCAACAGCTGCCGCTGCTGAACGGCTTTCCCCTGCGCCTGGTCGTGCCCGGCTGGTATTCGACCTACTGGGTCAAAATGCTCAGCGACATTGAGGTGCTGGATCACGCCGACGACCAGTATTGGATGAAAACCGCCTACCGCATTCCGGATACGCCAAACGCGGACGTCAAGCCAGGCGCGTCGGGCTTCAAGACGGTGCCGATCAGCCGGATGAACCCGCGATCCTTTGTGACAAACCTCAAGCCCGGCCAGTCGGTCGCATCTGGCGCGCCCGTCTTGATCCGCGGCATCGCGCTGGGCGGCGATATGGGCGTCGCCCGCGTGGAAGTCTCCACCGATTCCAGCCGGACATGGCTGCCGACGACACTGGCAAGCGACGAGGGGAAGTACAGCTTTAGGCGATGGGAGACGACGGTTTCTCTCGCCACGAAGGGCAGTCACGCCCTGATGGTTCGTTGCACGAACACCGGCGGGATCACCCAGCCGGCCGCACCAAACTGGAATCCCGGCGGGTTCATGCAGAATGGCATCGAAACTGTCGGCCTGACGGCAACCTGAGGAGCGTTTCGCTATGCTGGGAAAAGTAATGGTTGCGAGCGCGCTTGTCGGCGCGTGCTTGACACCGGCGGCTGCCGAGACCGCCATGACTTTCAGGTCGGTGAAGGTGGAGTTGCCGACAGGCGATCGCGCGTTTCCGGGCGGAGACCGCGCCGATGCCATCAACAACAATTGCGTGGCCTGCCATTCCGCCGGCATGGTGCTGAACCAGCCGCCGCTGACAAAGGCAGGGTGGACCACTGAAGTCCACAAGATGATCGCCGTCTATAAGGCGCCTGTCTCGGCCGCTGATGCGGATGCGGTGATTGCCTACCTGGTCGCAACCAAGGGCAAACCGTAAAGGCATTGCTGCCCACGTGGGATGATCGAGAACAATCATGCACAATCCATTTTCATCCAAGCCAAACCTCATCGTCCACACCCGGCACCCGTACAACGCGGAACCGGAACTGCACCGGCTGCGCGCGGCGATGATCACGGCGCAGGACGACTTCTACGTCCGCAGCCACGGCAACATTCCGCGGCTGGACTTGGCAGGCCACCGGTTGCGCGTGAGCGGCCGCGTCGCCACGCCGCTGAACCTAACAGTGGCGGAACTGCGGCAGCGTTTCGCTGAGCACACGGTGACGGCGGTCATGCAGTGCGCCGGCAATCGCCGGGCGGACATGCAGACGGTGCGCCCCACCTCCGGCGACCCTTGGGCACCTGGCGCCATCGGCAACGCAGCCTGGACGGGCGTCGCCCTAGCCGACGTGCTGCACGCGGCCGGTGCGGACAAGGACAGGGCCTTGCATGTCGCCTTTGAGGCCTGCGACGAGGTCCACATGCCCGGTGAACGCCGGTTCCATTACGGCGCGTCGATCCCGATGACAAAGGCGATGTCACCGGAGGTTCTGCTGGCCTATGGGATGAACGGTGCGCCTCTGGCTCCCGAACACGGGTTTCCGGTGCGCCTGGTCGTGCCAGGTTTCGCTGGAGTACGCAGCCCCAAATGGTTGGCCGCCATCACCGTACAGGACGCGCCCTCGGACAACCACATGCAGCAGCGCGACTACAAGCTGGTGCCACCCGACGTCACAGAGGATGACGTCGATTGGGAGCAAGGCGTTACGATCAACGACATGCCGTTGAACGCCGCGATCTGCGACCCTGCGCAGCATGCAAAGCTTGCTGCAGGAATGTTACAAGTCCGCGGATACGCCGTCGCCACGGCCCGTGATGTCGTGCGGGTGGACGTCTCGAGGGATGGCGGCCGCTCCTGGATACAGGCGCAGCTTGAACATGATGGATCGTCTCCTTGGAGTTGGACCTTCTGGACCGCCGCGGTGGAGCTCCTCAAGGGCGAGCACGAGCTCGTCGTCCGGGCCTGGGACTCGGCCGGACAGACCCAGCCTGCGCTGCCAGACGACACCTGGAACTTCAAAGGCTACCTCAGTGCAGCCTGGCACCGGGTTCTCGTCTCGGTCAGCTGAGCATCTTCCGGCATGATTACGCCTATCCTCGCCCGGCGAGATGCCGCCGGGTTCTGGTTGGCGGTCGTGTTGACCGGCATCGGCACCGGGCTCGCCGCCGCGGCACTGACCGGGCTGCTGGAGCTCGTGCAGCACACGGTCTGGTCGGGAGGCGGCGTCGACCTTCTGGAGGCTGCGTCCAAGGCCGCGCCGTGGTGGCATCTTGGAGTGCTTGTCGCAGCAGGGCTGTTGACAGCGGCCGGTCAGCTGCTTCTAAAACGGCTGTCCAGCGCCAACAGCATCGACATCACCGCGGCGATCTGGTTTCACGCCGGCCGGCTTCCTGCCGGCAAGACGTTGGCTAGCGCCGTACTGTCGATACTGCTGGTGGGCATGGGTAGCTCGCTTGGTCGGGAGGGTGCTCCCAAGCAGACGGGTGCCGTGATCGCCAATGCGCTGTCGGACCGGGCGAGGCTGTCGGACGATGCCCGGCGCCTGCTGGTCGCCTGCGGAGCGGGCTCCGGCATGGCTGCGGCCTATGGAGTGCCGTTGGGCGGCGCATTGTTCGCATTGGAGGTGCTGCGGGGCGAACTGGCGCTCCGCCTCGTGCTGCCCGCCCTGCTCACGTCGGTGATCTCCACAGGCGTGTCGTGGGCCTTCCTGCCAGATGCGCCGACCTATCTAATCCCTGACTACCCCGGTTCCATCCCGAGCGCCGCCTGGGCTGTCCTGGCGGCGCCGGTCATAGGGCTCGTCTCCGTGCTGTATGTGCGTGCGGTTGCCTTTGCTGATCATCACCGTCCAACCGGCAGATGGCGTCTTGTGGCTCCGATTGTCGCGCTCACCCTGCTGGGAGTGGTCTCCATCCCATTCCCGCAGTTGCTGGGCAATGGCCGGGATGTGGCGGAGTTGGCCTTCACCGGCCATGTGACACCAGCGGTGCTGTTCGCCCTCGTTGTGCTGAAACCTGCCGCAAGCCTTATTTGCCTTGGTAGCGGAGCGCCCGGTGGACTCTTCACGCCATCTCTGGCGATCGGTGCGTTGTTCGGCGGCCTGCTGGGCGTCCCATGGTCCTATTTGTGGCCGAGTGTGCCGCCGGGGGAGTTCGCGGTATTGGGCGCCGGCGCATTCCTCGCCGCGACCACGCAGGGGCCGATCTCGGCTGTTGTGCTGATGATGGAGCTGACCGGGCATGCACGATCCTCCATCGTGCCGATGTTACTTGCCATCGCCGTCGCCACGCTCGTGGCGCGCACGATTGAACCTCGGTCAATTTACGACGCCCGGCTTAGTGACGAGGAAGTCTTACAACGGCGGGCCCAGCGCGAACACACTCTTCGGTCCACGTAACGACGTTATCATACTTGGTCGCAGTAGCTGAGCTTACATGAGGAAATCTAACCTGCTCCTGAAACAGCGGCACGCCGAGCGTGCTTGCCAGCACGCGCTCCAGCTCCGGCTTGGGGTAGTGCACCGGCTCGAGGCCCTCGCGCCGGCGTAGGTAGGGATGCTCCATATCGCCTCAGATCGGCCCCGGCCGGACGATGGCGACCTGCACGACTGGTCGTAGAACGTGGTGAGCTTGAGCCGGGGCAGCATGATCATCTGCGCCCGACTCTCGATTGGAAACGTCCCGAGCGTGTCGGCGCGGCGGATCATCAAGACTTCTACCCACGATCAGCCGACGTACGACTGCGGTTCCAGGATGATCTCCGATTGTCGGCTGATCCCGATGTCGGCCCGGCGCCGGACTATGACATCGTTCGGCTTGAGAAAGAATTGATAGACGCATCGGCAGCCACGGAGCGTACCGCGACAGAGGATAAAGCCGCGGCTTCGAAAGTGGCCGAGATGCGCTTCGCAATGTTGCGCCGTGTTGGAAATGGCCCTCCAACCGACTGGTCTGACGAATAAAGCGATTGCTCGATTTTAAGGGCCGCGCGCTAAACCGGCCGTTTCCACGGCCGAAACCGGCTACTCCCCATCACGAGCGGGCCTATCGAGAACTCCACTACCGTTTGCAACGTCATGCGGACTGGCTCGCCGCGCTCAAACTCGACACGCGCGGACCGGCCCTCATCCGCGTCGTCCGCCATCACTTGCTCGATTTCGATGCCGGCGCTTGTGCGGTGCAGTTTCCATTGGCCTGCCCGGACCACTCGCCGGCCCCGGCTGTCGA
The DNA here is from genome assembly GCA_964242115.1 of uncultured Acetobacteraceae bacterium. GTDB lineage: Bacteria > Pseudomonadota > Alphaproteobacteria > Acetobacterales > Acetobacteraceae > BOG-908. The sequence continues at coordinate 95,855 of CAXSZX010000017.1, forward strand.
GGTCAAAGGTGATCTTTTCGCCCGGCATTGACGTGTTGCCCACGCCGGCCGCGAAGCCGGCTGTAGAGGCGCCCGGCAGGGAGCCACGCACCCCGACGTCAGGAAGCCACTCGGCCAGTCTGGCACGCCCGCCGGGGCTTGGGAGCAGCTCGGCGAGGTCTAGGGCGTCCTGCCGGCTGAAGGTGTCCCCATCGCCGTAGATCAGCCGCTCCGCTAATGCGGAGAGAAGTAGGCGAGTGTTGGCAGTTGTTTTCCTAGGTCCGGGAGACATTTCAGGTCAGAGCGGCTTTAAACTGCTCCAGCCACGCACGGTCCGAAGCAGCGACGACCGCGAAGTCTCCATCATGGCCCGGACCAAACAATAACCGCGCACCTTGTGGCAAAGTTCTTCCGCGCCAGTCGAGCCCGTCGCGGAGTGCCGCGAGCACTGGCGCCGGGTCGGCAGCCGGATCAAACACCAGCGCCGCCTGCGCGGCGTAGCTCCAACCGCCGTAGGCGAACAGCGCACCGATCACGGCCGGGTCGGATGCAACAGCAAGGCCGAACGTATCTTCGCCCAGACCGGCGACGTCGAGGACGCGGCCCATGACCGACCGCGCGGGCGGCGGTTGGTGCAGGACAGCGCCGGCCAGGGGAGCATCATGTCGGAAGGCCACGCTGCCGCACGCCGCCATCGCGCGGCTAAGGGCGGCTACAACGTCCGGCCTGACTGACTCCTCACTGTCATCGGCAGGCAACGGCCAGTCGACGGTGGCGCAAACTGCCGCAAGGGGGACAAGCCGCGCGGCCTCTGTCCCGCGCTCCTCGCCGAGCCCGTCCACGATGTCGATGCCGGCAATCATTGTGGCGGCACCGCAACTTCCGGCACGGGCGCGAACACCGTCCCTTCGGCGAAGTCATAGACGTAGCCGGCGGCGGCCTCGGCCGAAATGTAGCCGATGAAGCCTCCCAGGACTGCGCCAACGCCGCCGCCGATTGCCGTGCCGCCCCCGGGCTCGATAGCGGTGCCGATCGCGGCGCCAACGCGGCCAAGCTGTGTCGCGCCCACGCCGGCCGCGGCCCACGCCGAAACCACCTGCAGCGAACGCCGCCACGGTCGATCAGCGATCGCGATAGAGACTCCGTCCAGCACCGCGCCTGTCACGATGAAAACCCGCCCGGTAATCCGGAACCCCCGCGCGCCCCAGTGCAGCGCCGCGCCGCCGGGACCGGCCGGCATGTGGTTGGTGATGTTCGGGAAGGCGGCTCGGGCACGTCCACCACCTTCCACGTTCCAGTGATAGTCGATGCGGCCGGTTGCCTTGTTCGGCCCGTAGTCGAGACGTAGCCCGGGCTTTCCGAACTTCGGGTCCTCCGGGTTGCGGATGAAAATTGAGGACGTGGAACCCTTGTAGCCCGCCGGCGACTGAACCGTGAGGACCAAGCCTTTCGGAAGATTTGGCAGAACCGTCCCCGGCACCGGTATGCGGACCAGACTCGCAACACCGGGCGCCACGGCGAACGAGCCCGCGAGCGGTGCGTCCCAGGTCTGCAACATCTTGTGGTCTGGTTCACCGCCCATGACAGGCTTTTAGCACCAAACGCCCGCAGGCCCTACACTCAGCCTTGACTGTCGGCGTGGAGGCTCAACCCGGTTGCGGAGGCGCGGGACCGTGCGCGAAGTCAGATTTCTCAGCCAGTTTTCGACAGCCCGGCCATGCAAGCGACCCACGCTGGCAAACCGCTCTGGCCTGTCCTTCCGGACATGTTTTTGCCAGCACAGCCCACAGCACAGGTTATTTACTCGGGACGACAGAGCGGGGCTTCAATACTAGACAACGTTCCACAATCAAACTATTAATTCTGGATGAAGTCGGTGACGATCGGTTCGGCTTTTGTATCCATCGTTTTGCGCGTCCGTATCCAAAAGGAGCCCGCTTTTGCAACCACAGTTGGAGTATGCCAACCGTCAAATTGAGATTGCCCACGTTTTGAGTGTTGCAAGATCGATCTGGTGCCGTCACTTCGGCATATTTTCGCTTGTCATGATAGTCGTAGCGTTTCCAAATTTCTCAACATTACTTCTTGTCGCAGTGCATGTTCTACCTGCAGGTCTGTATGAATTCTTTTTGGCGCTGTTCGTTGCGTTCTTAACTTTTCCCCTTGGATTCGCGGTGCTGTCGATATGTGTTCAAAGCGATAAGAACGGACAAGCCGTCTTACTCTGGCCCGCCATCAAGCAGGCCGTGCGACTGGCACCTTACCTTTCGGCGTGCTATTTGTGGCTCGTTCCCCTTCTTCTTGGAAAATGGATGTTTTTTCTAGAGAAGGCTTTCGGCGCAATAGTCGTGTGGCCAATAGCCGCGCAGGCGTGTGCCGTTGAGGGTCTGGGGCCAATGCAAAGCTATGCGCGGGCGGTCGATTTAGCGAAGGACCAGAAACTACGCATTCTCAGGCTCAATGTCATTATTATCATGTCCAGCTTCGTGTTTGACATCTTCAGAAGCTTTCTCTGGCAGAACTTTGGTGTTCCGGGTGCTCTCATTTCGATGATCACTAACGGTATGGGTGGCGCGTATTTTGGCACGGTTTACGCGGTTCTCTTTCACCAACTGCGCGGGACTTCGTAGTACGGGAATGCCCGCAGGCGTCGGCCGTAGCAGCGCGGCATCGTGCCTCAATCACCCGCCTGGCCTCGACCGAAGAACCACCTGCACGAACCCGGAGCAAAAGCTGGGTACGCTCGCGGAAACCCCGACGCACTCTCTCCTGCATCAAGTTGAAGGTCTCCAGAGCCACCCTGATTTCATGCGGCCCTGCTCGGGTATCAGTGCGGGATCAAGAGATACCGAAAAATCCTTTGCCGCGCGGGTCAGCCGGCGCACAGGAGCTGCGGTGAAATGGGAGATCAGTGGGCCGAGCAGAGCACTGATGCCGAATACTATCGCCAGATAGACCGGATCGAGCAACGAGTTGGTATAGACCTTGATCAATGGCACATCGATCAGCAAGGCCTTTGGACCCGCGGTCGGATCGTGAAAGCGAACGTACCAGCACGGCCGAAAAACCGGTTCTGACGTCCCGGCGAACGAGCTGCACCGGTTACTCGGCGCAACCAGGACGTCCGGGGCAGCCGCCTGTCCGACGCGATCCGCGAGTTGCAATCCCAAAGCGAGATCAGGCGAGCCCTCCGGCCAAGCAGGGGCAAGGTGGACACCCTGGAGAGCCCCAGCCCGAAGCTTGCCTTCGGTCGCTGCCGCGTCCCCGCGCAGGCCTTCCACGACCGCGCTGACCCGGTCGAGCATCTCGGTCGTGTGTGCCTCCCGAAGGCCCTCCAGCCTGGCCTGCTCTGCGATGTAAAGCGCGGTGGTGGTGGCCGCCGACATCCCCAGCGTGATTACGATGACCATCCGGGCCGCAAGTGAGCCGAAGACGGAAGATAGCCGCACATCGCACAGTTTTACGCGAACGAGACGTTCGCCGCCGGCTTCGCCGCCGAGATTTTGACGCAGACGGCTGACCTGGATGTCGATTGAACGGTCGAACGCCACCGTCGCACTACGCTCGGGCAACAGCGCCTCGCGCGAGAGCACCTGCCGAGGCTGGTCGAGAAAACGGCAAAGCAGTCGAAACTCGCCCCCGGACAGCACTACGAGGCTGTCAGCCGGCGCCGTCAGGCGACGCTGGATGACGTCCAGGCGCCATGGCCTGAAGGCGGCGGTCCGGGCGTTATACGGCGCCAGGAGAGAGCCGGTGCGCCGCCGCCGGAGCAGGTTGCGTACGCGCACCAGCAGCTCGCGCGGCTCGATCGGCTTGGCAAGGTAATCGTCGGCGCCGAACTCCAGCCCCAGCACGCGGTCGACGGCGCTCGTGCGTGCCGTCACCATGATGATCGACACCTCGCAACCAGCACTGCGCAGGTCCCGGCACAATGCCAACCCGTCACCCTCCGGCATGTTGAGGTCGAGCACGATCACATCAGGCAACCAGTCGGAAAGCGAAGTGCGTACTGCAGCGATGTCGCACACACCCAAGACACCCAGGCTCTCTGCACGCAACTGCCGGGTGATCAGCTCGCGGATCTCCAGATCGTCGTCAGCAACCAAAACGCGACCGGCGGGGGCTTCACCTTTCGATGATCCTGAGGCGGTCGTCGTGGGAGCCAGGTCTGGCAATGCGATGACCCTCACCACCCGAGGGAGGCTGACAAGCGATACTGTTTGCAAGATACTCAATGGGCAGCCGAGGCTTTGCAGCTACATGTTCGCCTGTCAGTAACAACTCGCAGGTTGGGTCAGCCCACAAACCAAGCAGTCCTGCTTATTGTACCGCGTTTGGCGCCGTCAGGGCAGGCGTCTCGTCGCCACGATTACGAAAACGTCGTCCGCATTGCTGAACACAGCGTCCGAGTCAGGCCGACTGGCTGATGCTCCTCCACGAGCCTTAACTCGCCATTATATCTCCTGAAGCTTTTGCATCGACTGAGAAGGCGAAATGATGAAGACAGCGATCATAGGTTTGGGAAACATCGGCGGAAAAGTAGCGAGAAACCTGACCTCGGGCGGGCGTCTTGTCATACTTGCTGACAGGACGCTCGCCAAAGCGGAACAGCTCGCCAAGCAGTTGGGCGGCAACCCCACAGCTTTGCCTCTCGATGATGCCATCCGCACGGCTGACGTGATTGTCGTCGCCGTTGATTTCGATGCCATCAAGGATCTGATAGCCTCTCACCACAGTTACTTGGCGGGGAAGATCGTCATTGATCCTTCAAACCCGATCGCTCCCGACGGCAAAGGTGGGTTCAAGAAAACCATTCCGCAGGAGCAGTCGTCGGGCCAACTCATTGCCCGCCTGCTGCCGGAAGGCGCGGAGCTTGTCAAAGCATTCGGCACGCTGGGCGCGGATTCGTTGGCGTCCGGGGCAAACAGATCGCCGGATCTGGCGGTTCTGTTCTACGCGACGGATTACCCGGAAGCGGGCAGGGTAGCCGCTGATCTGATCACGGCCAGCGGCTTCGCGCCTGTTTGTGTAGGCAGCATCGACAAGTCCATCCGGATCGAAGTGGGTGGCGACCTTCATGAGTTCGGCAAACTTGGCAAACTGGTCTCAGCGAAAGAAGCCGAGGCGCTTGTTTGATCCCGGCAAGAAGCGGCAGTCATCTCTCCAGCTACCATGACGCCTCACGATCATCGTTGAGCGGCACCGCGCACCTGGGCGCGTGCAAGTGCAGCTTTCGGGAGATAGAGCGTTGACCCAAGGCCTTCTAGTCACGACGCGGCAGGAGTTGCTCGAAGCGGTCGGGAACACCGACAGGGGCGAGATAAACATGGAAGGCGATCTGGCCGATTTGCCAGTCCTGCAGCTGCGACCGGGCGTGTCCCTGCAGGGCAAAGGTGCATCCTCGATTGTGCGTTTTGCCGCCGGCACAGACGGCATCCAGCTCTCCGCCGACAATACCGTTCGTGATCTGACAGTCGTAGCCGACGCCGACCGGCGGGCTGTGTTCAACGACACGGGCCATGCAGGCTTGGGCAGGATCGAACTCTTCGCTCTGCGCATCACCGGCAACCTTCGGCTTCTGGCGGCCGGCGAGGTGCGAGGTGGCCACATCGATGCGCATGACATCGACATCGTCATGGCCGACGCCCGCGCGTTCGAGCAGCGGCCGGCCGGCTTCGGTGTCGAGGTGATCGCAGGAGCGTTCACCATCTGGAACATGCAAGCCGATCCGCAGAGCCGGATCACGGCCGACCTTACCGGGATCAGTGCAGGACGGCCTGGCGCGCCGGTCCGCGGCGGCGGCGTGTTCGTCGGCGGCACTTTGGGCGGCGGCCGGGCCGTGGTGCGCCGGCTCGAGACAGGAGACATACACAGCAACGGCGGCATCGCCGAAGGGACGCCGGACCGCATTTCAGGCGGCGTGTTCACCGTTTTCGGCGCCTGGGTGGACAGCGTACGCAACGCCGGCACGGTGACGACCTACGGCGCCAACGACATGGTGCTGGACAACTGGGGCTCCGTGGAGCGCTGGCAGGCTGACGGCAAGATCACCTCCTTCGGGCCAAGCGCCATCGGTTTCGTTAATTTCGGCGACCTTGGCATTCTTCGGGTTGACGGGATCATCGAGACCTTCGGCGTGGGCGCGCGCGGGTTCAACGTGTATGCCGGCACCCTGCGCGAGGCGGAGTTCGAGCGTGTCGTCACGCGCGCTGACGGTGCCGTCGGGATACAGATCAGCCAACCGGTGGGCCGGATCGCCGTAAGGCATGGGCTGGAGACGCATGGCGGCGTCGGCACCTCGCTGGTCAAGGGCGTCCTAAAGCAGTTGCCGGCAACGGCGCTCAGCATCAAGCCAGGCGGCTCGGCGCGCGAGATCATCATCAAAGGGGGATTGGTGTCGCACGGCGAGGGGATCGACCCGCTGGAGTTGCATGGCCGGGTGGATACCTTCAGCGTCTCGGGAACGCTGGGACCGGCGGGCGAGGGCTTCGCGGCAATTTAAAGCGCAAGGCCAGGGGCTCTGCCCCTCCCCAGCGCCGCAGGCTGCTCGGACGAATGGCGCCAGCGGCGCCGTCCCGCTAAGGACAGTCGTCCTTAGAACCTATCTTGAGGGGCGAAGCCCGGGGTCTGGGGCCGACTGGCCCCAGCGGGGTTTGGGGCAGAGCCCCGACCTTGCCGTAACAGCAGGTGAGTGAAATGAACCACACCGTGGAACTTGGTCTGGACACGTTCGGCGACGTGACCGCCGATGCGGCCGGCGCCTTGCTGCCGCATGCGCAGGTCATACGCAACGTCATCGCCGAGGGTGTGCTGGCCGATCAGGTGGGCGTTGATTTCTTCGGCGTGGGTGAACACCACCGCAGCGATTTCGCCGTCTCGTCGCCGGAGATGGTGCTGGCCGCCATCGCCGGGCAGACCTCGCGCATCCGGCTTGGCTCGGCTGTCACCGTGCTAAGCTCTGACGAGCCGGTGCGGCTCTACCAGCGCTTCTCGACGCTGGATGCCGCATCCTCCGGACGGGCGGAGGTGATCCTGGGGCGCGGCTCTTTCACCGAGTCGTTTCCCTTGTTCGGCTACAAGCTTGAGGATTACCAGAGGCTGTTCGAGGAGAAGCTCGGCCTGTTCGCTGCGCTTCGCGACGGCGGTCCGGTGACCTGGCAAGGCTCGGTCAGGGCGCCACTCATCGAACAATCGGTGTTCCCGCCTATGCAAACCGGCAAGTTGCGCACCTGGGTCGGTGTGGGGGGCAGTCCGGACTCTGTCGTCAGGGCGGCCCGGTTCGGGCTGCCGCTGATGCTCGCCATCATCGGCGGTGACCCGGCGCGCTTCCGGCAACATGTTGACCTGCACCACCGGGCCTACGACCATCTGGGCACGCCGGCGCAGGCGATCGGCGTGCATTCACCCGGACACGTGGCCGCCACCGACGCGCAGGCTCGCGCGGAGATCTGGCCGCACTACCAGCGCCAGAATGCGAAGATCGGTGCCGAGCGCGGCTGGCCCCCTATCCGGCGCGAGGACTTCGAGCAGGAGGCGGATCGCGGCTCATTGTATGTCGGCTCACCCGAGACGGTCGCGCGCCGGATTGCCGGCACCGTTCGCCTGCTGGGACTGACTCGGTTCGATCTGAAATACAGCGTCAGCCAGATGCCGCATGACACGCTGATGCAGGGCATCGAGCTGTATGGCCGCGCCGTGATCCCGATGGTGCGGGACATCTTGGCGTCGGCGCCGGATTTGCAGGTCGCCTGAACCTGGCCGCACCGGTGCGAAGCAGGATGTCTAGGTCCGATCAGGCAACACGCAGTCGGGCTGTAGCATCACTGCAACCGCCTCAAGGGTTAAGTTCGACATCATCGGACGGGAACCACGGCTCTGATTGAGAGCCCGCCGTCGTTTCTCACCGCGACCATTTCACCAGAACGCTCGGACCGCATTCGGAAGACACCGTTCCGGTTTCCGTCAGTCGTGACCTCGGCCGCTGGTGATATGGTGAGCATCTTGCCGGTGGCAGGTTGACGGGAGACTCTGCATGGAAAAGTTCGGACAGTACGCGGCCGGCAGTACGCGGCGGACCATACTGGGACTTGTGGGTGTCGCCGCGGCAAGCTCGGCCTTTGCGGGTGCAGGCAAGGCGCAGATGGCGGGCGGAGGTGCCGACGCACAGCCTGGCGGTGTGTCGGGGCCGCTGAAATCGGCCGGCGCGCTTACCTTCGGCGCGGGTAACGTCCTCTTCGTCGGCGACATCGCGGGCGCGGCGATCCACGCCTTCGCTCTCGGTGCGTCGGATGTCACGTCACAGGCCGATGTGGAACTCGGCAACTTCCACAATTTCGAAGGCCGTGACCTCGTACGCGGCCTGGACCAGAAGCTCGCTGCCCTGTTCGGGACGACTTACGACCAGATCGTCATCAACGACATGGTCGTGCATCAACCCTCCCAGCAGGTATTCATCTCTGTCGAGCGCGGCCGGAGCACCGATGCCTTGCCGGCGATCGTGAAGATAAACCACGGCCAGCTGGAGGTGCTGGAGCTGGACCGCATCCCGCACACGCAGGTGGCACTGCCAAACGAACCCGCCCCGGACGCCAGGCTCGAGTTCGACAGCCAGCGGTCATTCGCGATCACTGACGTCCAGTATTACAACGGCGAGGTGTTCGTGAGCGGGATTTCGAACCAGCGTTTCGCCTCTACGCTGCACCGCATCGCCTACCCGTTCGATGCGCGGGTGAAGACGACCACCGTCGAGATCTGGCACCCCGTCCACGGCGAGTTCGAGACGCGCGCGCCGATCATCCGGCAGATCATCAGGGACGTGCAGGGCGAGCCGCATCTGTTTGCCGTCTATGGCTGCACGCCGCTCGTGCGCTTCCCTCTCGCCGCGCTAAAAGATGGCGCGCATGTACGCGGCGAGGTGATCGGCGAGCTGGGTTACGGCAGCAACCCGCTGGACATGGTGACCTTCACCAGTCCGTTCGACCACAAGGACTACCTGGTCGTCACCATCGACACGCGGAGTGCGTCACGCATCGCGGTCGCCGATCTGGGCACGGCGCCATCCGAGCCCACCGGCGTCCCGATCGATTTCGGACCTGGCGGCCTGGGCAAGACGCAAGGCCTGCTGCCGATCAGCGCCGACCATTTCGCGATTCTCGATACGAAATGGGCCGTCGAGATACATCGTCATCCCAAGACAGGCTATCGCCTCGATGTAAGCACGCTGATGGTGCCGTATTTCTTCGAGCGCCGGGACGGGATGGCGGAGATGAACTGGCCGGACGGTCCTGACCCCTTCCAATATCGTGCGCATCGCGGCGAGATCTCCAGGGGAGCCTGAGAGCGGCGCCGTGTCGCCCGCCAGACCTGGGCTGAAGATTGCATGGGCGCGTCGGTGATACGGCAGCCAGCGGTGACGGCGGGCGCGCAGCCCGGTGCGCCGGCACACGGGCATGTGGACGTTCATTCGCTGGACGCCGATGCCCTGGCCGCTCTGGACAGCTTCAGGCAGGCCGGCGGCCAGCTGCGATCCGTGCTCCGGGTCGTGGTGGTCCAGCCCGCGGCGTGCTGCGACGAAGACTTGCCGGACGTGCTGGGACGCTATCACATCCTGCACGACAGGCTTCGGTTCGTGCCCGCGTTCCCCTTCAAGGAAGGTCTCTCCTATCGGGCGACCTTCGATCCGGCAGCGATTGGCATAATGAAATCCCCAGGTGCCCAGGTCGCTGAATTCGCAGCGTCGCCTCGGCCAGGGGCTCCGGTGACCAGGGTGACGTACATCTTCCCGTCAACCGACCGCCTGCCGGAAAACCTGCTGCGGTTCACCGTACGCTTCTCCAACCCGATGCAGCGCGGCCGGGCTGCGGCCGAGATTATGCTGCTCGGTCCGGACGGCAAACCGGCGTCGGACGTGCTCTATCGCGCGCCTGTCGAGCTGTGGGACAGGGCGATGCGGCAGTTGACGGTGCTGCTCGATCCTGGCCGGCTGAAGCGCGGCGTGGGTCCTAATCGTGAGCTGGGGCCGCCTTTGACCGCAGGCCAACACTACACGCTGGTGATCGGCGGCGGCATGACCGACATATTCGGTTGCGCACTATCCGAACCGGTCCATAAGCGCTTTCTTGTCACGGATGCAGTCAGGAACGCCATCGCCTTGGAAAAGTGGAGTCTAGTGCCTCCAATCGTCGGAACCCTTCAACCGCTGAGGCTGTCGTTCCCGGCGGCGCTGGACTGGGCCCTGCTCCACGCCGCCATTGCCGTCACGTCGGACGATGGGCGACTGGTCGACGGTACCGTGGCCACTGCGGATGACGAAAGACAATGGGGTTTTACGCCGGCATTCCCGTGGGCGAGGGGGTTGTATGACGTTCGCGTCGAGGCGGACATCGAGGATGTTTGCGGCAACACCATCACCGGAGCGTTTGACCGGCCGCTCCGGTCGGGCTCGGAGTTGGGCTGTGCACATCCCGCACGGTTGCTATCGTTCAAACTGTGTTAACGGAAAAATAAGACAGTCCTTTTTTTAAAGAAAAGACTAGAAAACTTATACTCCCGTTCGCCCTCGGCAACGTAGCGCGTTTTGGGAAAGTGCCGGGCGCTCTTCCAAAGCGCCAGTAGCAAAATTTTTCTGCTCCTTTTTTCAAAAAAGAAGGCCTTGCTTTCTGTCTCCTGACTAGACGTAAAGGTCGAAAGGACCCGGCGTCATGGTAGTCTGCCCAACCTCGATCAGGTAACCGTCAGGGTCACGCATGTAGCAGCGCAACTCGGTGGCATGCACCTTCGGCTCTGTGATGAAAGGCGCGCCGCGTGACGACCACAGCGCGTGCATGCGGTGAATGTCGCGCACACGAAAGTTCAGGAAGATGCTTAGGACGTTCGGGTCCTTTATCGGTGCCGCGACCACCTCGGGCTTGTCGTCAGTCGGGCCACCACCCTCGTTGATGGTCAGCCAGATGTTGCCCAGACGCAGAAACGTCGGCGCGCCTTGGTGTAGCACAGCGGCACCAAGCACATCGCGGTAGAAGGCGACCGAGCGCGTGACGTCACGCACGATCAGCGTGTTGGTCACCACCAGGTCGCGTGCATCTTCTGAATCGATTGTCATGGACGTTTTCCCGTCAGTGTTTCTGGTCACCCGCGATTATCGCAGCGGAGCCTGGGCCGTTCGTTCGATACGCCGGACGCTGTGTGCGGCTTTCGGCGGTTTGCCGAGGGCGGCGGGCGACGTAGAGAGGCATTTGGCGGGGAGTTCGATGAGCAGCGATGACCAGGTTCCGTTTGCGCGGTGATGCGGGCCTGCAACGATGCGTTGGACGCCGGCGATCCCCAGGGCCTGTGACTGCCGCTGCCAATTTGCTTAACGCCGGGCCTTGCTTGGCCTTCGCGCCGTCCGGCAGCACCATCCTCCCGCTCTGATGCAGGCGGGCATGGCGTCTGCAGCCGGACAATACGAATTCCTCGTGAGCCTGATCCTGGCCATCGTCGTGCTGGAGCTCGGCGCCCGGCGCCTGAGACTGCCGCCGGCCATGGCCTTCATCGTTGGTGGCGGCGTGATCGCACTGATGCCGGGAACACCGGACCTCAGCCTGGATCCATCGCTGGTCATGCTGATCTTCCTGCCGCCGCTGCTGATGAACGGCGGCTACTTCACCGCCTGGACGGAGTTCCGCAGCAACCTCGCCGCCATCTCGCTCCTGGCGGTCGGCGCCGTCGTCTTCACCACGGTCTGGGTGGGTGTGGCCGCGCATGCGCTGGCGCTCGGCCTGTCCTGGCCGACCGCCTTTGCGCTCGGCGCTATCGTCTCGCCACCGGACGCGGTTGCCGCGGCCGCCATACTCAAGCGCCTCAGCCTGCCTGCACGTGTTACCGCAACGTTGGAAGGCGAAAGCCTGCTCAACGACGCGAGCGGGTTGGTGCTGTTCCGCTTCGCGCTCGCCGCCGCCTTGACCGGGCATTTCAGCCTGGCCGAGGCGAGCGGCAGCTTCGTCGTTGTCTCCCTGGGCGGCCTCGCCTTGGGCTGGGCCGCCGGCATCGCGGGCGTGTTCATCCTTGGCCGGCTCAAGGACAGCGAGCTGTCGATCATCGCCAGCCTGCTGCTGCCGGCTCTGACCTACATAGTGGCGGACCGCATGGGACTGTCCGGCGTGCTGGCGGTGGTGGTGGCGGGCATCCTGGTAGGGCGCCGCCAGCACAGCGTGCTCTCGGCGGCCACCCGCATGCGCGCGCACGCTTTCTGGCGCGTGCTGGTTTTCCTGCTCGAATCGATATTGTTCATCCTCATTGGGCTGGCGTTGCGTGACGTTCTCGCGCGCCTGGCGCACACGCCGCACGCCCTGCACGTCATCGGGCTGCCGGTGCTGGGCGTCGTCGCGGCCACCATCCTGTCGCGCATCGTCTGGGTCCTCGGCTCCTGGCTCGTCAGGCAAGTCCTATGGCGCGCCGGCGCCAGGTGGATCAGCCGGCCCTCCTTACCGGCCGCCGCGGTGCTGAGCTGGGCGGGCATGCGCGGCGTGGTGACCCTGGCCGCCGCGCTGTCGTTGCCGACCGGCCTGCCGGGACGCGACCTCGTGCTGGTCGCTGCCTTTGCCGTCATTCTGGTTACCGTGCTGGTCCAGGGCGTTACGCTGGCGCCGCTGATACAGGCTGTGGGCCTGAGCGGCGCGGAAGAGGCGGCCACGCGGCTGGAGAGCGAGCACGCGGCCTGGGCGGAGATGATGGAGGCGCAGTTCCAGGCTGTAGCAGCCCTGTCGAAGCAGGTGGACGGAAGCGAGGCGCATCCGCGTCTGCTGGAGCAATATGGCCGCCGGGCCGTGCTCGCCCGCCAGTACATCACCGCGCGCGAGTCCCACGAAGATGCCAAGCGGGCTCATCACCAGGCAATGCTGCATGCCATAGAAGCCGGCCGGGCGGCGGTGCTGAAGCTGCATGCGGCCGGCGACATCCACGACGAGGTGCTCCGCTCGCTCGAGCACGAGTTGGACCTCCAGCAACTCGTGGCCGAAAGCCACACGACCTGACTGCTTTCACACCAGCCGCAAGGGGAACAGACGATGCCCAGGACCATGAAGGCCGCGATCATCCGCCAGGCAGGCGGCCCGGAGGCGCTGAAGCTGGAGCAATGGCCGGTGCCGGAGCCTGAGGCAGGCAAAGTCCTCATCCGGGTGGAGGCCTTCGGGCTCAACCGGTCCGAACTGTTCACCCGCCAGGGCTTGTCGCCCAATGTGGCCTTCCCGCGAATCCTGGGGATTGAGGCGGTCGGCACGGTGGAGGCGGCCCCAGGCGGCGAGTTCCAGCCCGGCCAGACGGTGGCGACCGTGATGGGCGGCATGGGGCGCGACTTCGATGGCGGCTATGCCGAGTATACGCAGGTTCCCGCAGCCCAGGTGCAGGCCTTCCGCACCGACCTGTCGTGGGAAAGGCTGGGCGCGCTGCCGGAGATGCTGCAGACGGCCTGGGGGTCGCTGTTCCGCGCGCTGCGGCTGCAGAAGGGCGAGCGGCTGCTGGTGCGCGGCGGCACCA
>CAXSZX010000018.1:0-109007 GCA_964242115.1 uncultured Acetobacteraceae bacterium
CAGCGCCATGGCGATCATCGCGCGCTGGCGCAGGCCGCCGGAAAGCTGGTGCGGATAGCGGTTGAAGGCGGTCTCCGGCGCCGGGACGCCCATGCGGCCGAGCAGTTCGACTGCGCGCGTGCGGGCCTGCGCGCGCGAGAGCGGCAGGTGCGCGCGTACCTGCTCGACAATTTGCCAGCCGACCGTGTGCACCGGGTTCATCGCACTCATCGGGTCCTGGAAGATCATTGCGATCTCGCGGCCGCGGAAGCGCCGGAGCGCGCGCGCCGGCAGACCGGCCAGCTCCTGGCCGCGGTAGCGGATGGAACCGGAGACGATCGCGTTGGGGTCGCTGATCAATCCGAGCGCGGACATCATGGTCAGCGTCTTGCCGGATCCGGATTCGCCCACCAGGCCCACGATCTCTCCTGCCGCCACGCTGAAGGAGACACGGTCGACCGCGCGCACCACGCCGGCGCGGGTGCGAAAGTCGATGCAAAGGTCGCTTACGTCGAGCAGCGTTTCAGACACGGTGCTGCTCACCCACCCGGACGTGCGGCAGAATGAGGCAAGGGCAAGCGGTTCTTTTTTGACAAAAGAACCAAAAAACTTTTGTCTCCGCTGTCGCGCGCTGCAGAAACCTCCGCGACAGCAGGGATTGAAGTCTTTTGCATCTTTTCTTCAGAAAAGAAGCTTTGCTTTTCTCTCTGAGCCCCGGGTCACGCACGGCGGTGCCGCACCCGCGGGTCCAGCGCCGCATACGCCACGTCCACAGCGGCGTTGGCGGCAACCACGAAAAACGACGCGTACATCACGGTTGCCATGATCACCGGCAGGTCGAGGTTCTGCAGCGCGTCGTAAGTGAGCTTGCCCACGCCCTGCAGGCCGAACACCACTTCGGTCAGCAGCGCGCCGCCGCCGACGAGCGCGCCGAAATCCAGGCCGAACAGCGAGACGAAAGTGACCAGCGACGTGCGCAGCGCGTGGTGTAGCAGAATGCGTGTTTCGGACAATCCCTTGGCGCGCGCGGTGCGGACGAAATCCTCCTGGTAGGCCTCGATCAGGCTGGCGCGCAGCACGCGGCCGTAGATGCCCATGTAGAGCAGCGAGAGCACTGCCCACGGGATCAGCATGGTGCGGAACCACAACACGGGGTCCTCGGTGAGCGGCGTGTAGCCGAGCGGCGGCACCCACGCGAACAGCCAGCTTTCGTGCATGCGGCTTTGCGTCAGCAGGTTCGCCATCTCGCCCACCCAGAACACCGGCATCGACACGCCGAGCAGCCCCGCCACCATCAGCGCGCGGTCGGTAAACCGGCCCTGCGTGAGTGCGGCGGTGATGCCGATGGCGAGCCCGCCCAGCACCCACAGCACTGCCGCGCCGATCACCAGCGACAACGTAACGGGCGTGCCCTCGAAAATCTCGGGTATCACCTGCTCGCCGCGGTTGACGAAGCTGGTGAGGTCGCGGGTGATGAACAGGCGTTTCATCATCAGGGCGTACTGCACGGGGACGGGGCGATCGAAGCCGAAATCGTGGCGCACCGCGGCGAGCACTTCGGGTGTGGCGTTGCGGCCGGCGATGCGTGCGGCGGGGTCGGCACCTGGGGTTGCGAAGAAGATCAGGAAGACGAGGACGGAGATGCCGAACATGACGAAGAGCATCTGGGCGAGGCGGGCGAGCAGCAAGGAAAGCGCTTCTTTTTTGAAAAAAAGAAGCAAAAAACTTTTTTGCGGCTGTCGCGGACTGTTCAACAAGGTGCGCTCGCTGTCAGGCAGATCGAGGACTCTCCCACACGGCGCGCCCAGGTGACAAAAGTTTTTTGGTTCTTTTTTTCAAAAAAGAACTGCTTGCTTTCTCTCACCCCCGCACCCGCAGCTTCGCCCGCGGGTCCAGCGCATCCCGCAATCCATCCCCCAGCACGTTCAGGGCCAGCACCGTCACCACGATCGCAACCCCTGGTGCCACCGCCACCAGCGGCCGCACGTAGATCAGCGTCTGCCCGTCGGCGATGATCGTGCCCCAGCTTGCCGCCGGCGGCTGCACGCCGATCTGCAGGAAAGACAGCGCGCTCTCGGTGAGCAAATTCAGCGCCATGATCAGCGGCGCGAACACGATCAACGTGCTCGCCACGTTCGGCAGAATGTCCACCAGCACGATGCGCCGCTGCTTCACGCCGAGTGCAACCGCCGCCAGAACGAACTCGCTTTGCGCGAGTGCCAGCACCTGGCCGCGCACCGGACGCGCCGCGTAGGGAACGTAGACGATGCCGATGATCAGGATTGGCAGCGCCAGGCTGTCCGCCTCCAGCGTGAACGGCCCGATGCGCAACCCCTGGCTGATCAGCACGACGGACAGCGAGATCGCCAGCAGGTAGACCGGAAAAGCCCAAAGTATGTCGAGCAGACGCGAGAGCACCTGATCCACCCAACCGCCCAGCGCGCCTGCGAGTATGCCGACGCACGCCGCCAGCGCCAGGCAGATGATGGTGGCAGCCCCCGCGATCAGCAACGAGTTGCGGCCACCGTAGAGCAGCCGTGCCGCCACGTCGCGCCCCTGTCCGTCCGCACCGAGGAAGTAGGCGCCTTGCCACGTTGCACCGATTGGCGCCGAGCCGAGGTGCAGCGGGTTGTCGGCCGGCTGCAATATGTCCAGCGTGCGGCCGCCGATCACCACGCTACCGTCGAGGTTGGGACGGAACGGATCGGTGTGCGCCACGTGGCTTGCGTAGACCGGGGCCAGCAGGCAGGCGAGCACGATGATCGCCAGCACGCAGGCGGAGGCGAGCGCTGCGCGGTTGGTGCGCAGGCGGCGCCAGGCGACGGACCAGGGGCCTTCGCCGGTCAGCAAGGCAAGCAATTCTTTTTTGAAAAAAAGAACCAAAAAACTTTTGGTCCCGCTGTCGCGCCGTGTAGGAGAGTCCGCGACAGCAATGACAAAAGTCTTTTTGCTTCTTTTTCTTCAGAAAAAGAACGCCTTGCTTCCTTCACTGCACCCAAACCTGAGAAAAGATCATGTGATACAGCGGGCTGAAAAGAAAATGCCCAACCCGCGCGGAAACGAAATCCAGGTAATTGATCTGGAACAGCGTGGTGCTCGGCGCACGTGCGGTCACGTCGCGGTCGATCCCTTCCCACAGATGCACCGCCTGCGCAGGGTCGCTCAACTCGTCAGTCATCGCCTGCTGCATGCGCGCGTCGACCGTAGGGTCGCAGAAGCCGCTCATGTTCATCGACGCGTCCGAGCCCGGGTGGAAGCCGGCGCAGGAGAACAGCACCTGCAGGAAGTCCGACGGTGCGGGGTAGTCCATGAACCAGTTGGCCAGCCCGATCTGCACGTGGTTGCTGGTGTTCTCCATGTATGGGTCGCGGATGTTGAACGAGATGGTGTGCAGCCGCGCGTCGTAGCCGATGTCCTGCAATACGCTCTGCAGGTAGATGCCCATGCTGCGTTCCACGTCACGATCCGAGGCGATCAGCGTCACGCGCATGCCCTGCGTGCCGGATGCGGCCACCAGCGCGCGCGCACGGGCCAAATCCGGCGCGGTCCAGTCGCGACCAGGGTTTTTCGTGAACGGACAGGTGGGTGCCGAGCCGGGCATGCCGTCCGGCAGCAGGTGGCACAAAGGCGTGCCCAGCGCCGGGCCGCCGTAGAGGTTCACCAACACGCGCCGGTTGATCGCCATCGCCATCGCCTGCCTGGCGCGCGCATCGTCGAACGGCGCCAGGTGGGTGTTCATCATCAGGTAGTAGTAGCCGAGCATCGGGTGGATGTGGACGAGGCTCGGATAGCGACTGCCGAGCTCGGCCAGGCGGTCTAGCGGCGGCGGGTCGGCGATCCAATCGAGCGTGCCGTTCTCCACCGCGCTGATCTCCGCCTCGGTCTGCAGCCCGTAGCGGAACTCGATGCGGTCGGGGTAGCCGTCCGGCTGGGCGTCGGCACTCCACTGGCGGAAGTAGGGGTTGCGCACCAGCACCATGCCACGGACGGAGCTGTCGCTCCGGATCATGTAGGGGCCGGTGGCCGCCGGCGGCGTGGTGCCGAGGTCGTGGTCGGGCGTGTCGGCCGGAAGGATGCTGGCGAACGGCAGGGCGATCTTCTGCAGGAACTCCGCATCCGGCCGGGTGAGGTGGATGGTGACGCTGCGCGCGGCCGCGTCCGCCACCACCCCGCCCTGCAGCATGCAGCCGGCCGGGCGCGCCAGGCAGGCATCGGCGCCGACGATGATGTTGTACCAGCTCCCCACGTTGGGCCCGGAGACGCGGAACATGCGGCGGAAGGTGGCGGCGACGTCGTCCACGCCGAGGTCGCGGCCGTCGGAGAAGCGGATGCCCTGGCGCAGGCGGAAGACGTAAGTGCGGCCGCCGTCGCGCACCTCCGGCATCGCCTCGGCAAGATCCGGGACCAGCGCCAGGCCGCCCGCCCCCTCTGCCTTGCGGAAGCTGACGAGCTGGTCCTGCGTCACGTAGAGCGTCTGCCAGACGAAGGTGTCGTAGCTGATCTGCGGGTCGATTGTGCCGAACGCCTGGGTGGCGCTGAGGCGCAGCACGCCGCCGCGGTGGTCGCCGCCAAGGGCACCCACGGTGGCGGCCGCCTTGCCACAAGCGGCGGCCGACGCGGCGAGGCAGAGCAACACTGCGATCTTTCGTTCAACCACGCCCATGCTGCAGACTAGACGCAAACCGTGTGCCGGGAGAAACCGGCGGGGCACGTGGGCGCGGTTGCGGCTGGCCGGCAGATGGAGTACCGCCCGCACGTCATGGATGCCATCACCGAGCTGCCGCTGCCACGGTTGCATACCGCGACGCTGGACATCGGCTCCGAAGTCACACGCCACCGGCGCGACAGGCTTGCCTTGGCCGACCTCACTGAAGGAGTCCGGCTGTGGCGGCTGGGCGCCACGCTGGGCTGGCTGGACATCAAGCTGAAATATCGCGGCTCGCTGCTGGGACCGTTCTGGCTGACCATCTCCACCGGCGTCATGGTGGCGGCCATGGGCGGCCTTTACAGCGTGCTGTTTCACATGGACCTGCACACCTACTTGCCGTTCCTTGCCCTCTCCCTGGTGCTGTGGAACGCGCTGGGCGGGCTGGTGGGCGACGCCTGTACCACCTTTACCCAGTCCGAAGGCACCATCCGCTCGCTGCGCATGCCTTTCTTCGTGCATGCCGTGCGCGTTGTGGTGCGCACGGTGATCTCGTTCATGCACAACGTGCCGGTGCTGATCGCGGTGTTCGCCATCTTCTCGGTATGGCCGGGGGTGTTGGCGGCGTTGAGCCTGCCGGGGCTGTTGCTGTGGGTGGTGGACGCGTTCGCCGCCTGCGTGCTGCTGGGCGGCTTCTGCGCCCGCTTCCGCGACATCCCGCCTATCGTCGGCAGCGTCATGCAGATCGCGTTTTTCGTCACCCCCGTGGTCTGGCGTCCCGAACAGCTGGGTAACCGTGGCTGGTGGCTACCGTGGAACCCTTTCGACGCGCTGCTGGAGGTCGTCCGCGCGCCGCTGCTGGGCCACGCCGCGTCCATGCAGGCGTGGTCGCTCGCCACCATCGACAGCCTGCTGTTCTGCGCGGTCGCCTGGGTGTTCTTCGCCAAGGTGCGCACGCGCATCGCCTACTGGATGTAGGGCGCGGCGCCATGGCACATATCCGCGCAGACGGCGTCTCGGTCGATTTCCCCCTCTACCACGGCAGCGCCCGCAGCCTGAAGAAGACGGTGCTGGCAGCCGCCTCCGGCCGGCTGGGCGAGGACAAGCGGCAGCGCATGGTGGTCCAGGCGCTGCGCAACATCGACTTCGATTTGCGCAACGGCGACCGTCTGGGCCTGGTTGGCACCAACGGGTCCGGCAAGACGACGCTGCTGCGCACCATCGCCGGCATCTACGAACCCACCGTCGGGCGCATCCGCGTCGAAGGCAGCCTGAACGCGCTGCTGGACCCGCAACTGGGCATGAACCCGGAACTGACCGGGCGCGAGAACATCATGCTGCGCGGCCTCTACAACGGTTTCTCCCCGGGGCAGGTCCGCGCCACCGAGCACGACGTGCAGGAGTTTGCCGAACTGGGCGAGTTCCTTGACCTGCCCGTGCGGTTCTACAGCACCGGCATGGTGGTGCGCCTGGCGTTCGGCCTGGCCACCTGCATCCGCCCGCAGGTGCTGCTGATGGACGAGTGGTTCCTGGCCGGCGACGCGAACTTCCTGGCGAAGGCGCGGGTGCGGCTGGAAAGCGTGGTGCGCGGGGCGGAGATACTGGTGCTCTCGTCCCACCAGACGGCGGCGGTGCTGGAGTGGTGCACGCGGGTGATGTGGCTGGACCACGGCCGCATCGTCATGGACGGCCCGGCCGAACGGGTGATGGAAGCCTACCTGAGCGGTACAGCACCTTCTGCCGCGCAACTGGCCGATGCGGCGCTTACCCCTGCCGAGGCGCCTGTGCTGGAGAGCGTGCCGGCGGACAGGGAGTAGGAAGGCAAGGCAAGCGGTTCTTTTTTGAAAAAAAGAACCAAAAAACTTTTGGCAACGTTCAGTGTGCGTTGTTGAGGCGAGTGTTTCAGCCGTCCGCGACAGCCGCAACAAAAGCTTTTTGCTTCTTTTTCTCGAAAAAGAAGGCCTTGCTTGCTTCGCCTCAGTTTTGCTTCGCCTCAGTCTCGCTTGCGCCGAAACGCGTCCAGGCTCACCACCTGCGGCGCCCCTTCCGCCTGCGGATCCTCCGGCGCAGGCGCCGGCGCCTGAGCTGCCGGCGGCAACGCGACCGGCGCCGGTGCCGCCACGCGGAAACGCAACCCGTATTGCACGTGGGGGTCGACGAACGCGGTCACGGCTGCCAGCGGTATCGTCAGCGGCGAGAGCACCCCGCCGAACGACAACTGCACGCCGAACACGCCGGTCTGGTCGTCCACGTACAGGTTCTCGAACTGGTGCTGCAGGACGATGGTCATCTCGATCGGGTATTTCTGCTTCAAGCGCGGCGGGATGGCCACGCCGGGATAGTCGGTGCGGAAAGTGATGTAGAAGTGGTGCTCGCCAGGCAGGCCTTCGGCCACGGCGTGGGTGAGCGCGCGCGAGACCACGCCACGCAGCGCGTCCTCCATCCAGGCGTCGTAAGGCAACAGGCTGTCGGGGGTGCCGCCCGCGCCGTCTTGGGTGTCGGTGTCGTCTTCCATCGTCCAGGCTCCCGCAAGGTGCATGCATACCGCGCGGGTGGGTGGTGGCAAGCCCGGGGTGTGGGTGTTGGGGCAACGGCTAGGCCTGGGGGCTCTGCCCCCTGGACCCCCGTCACGCGAAAGCGTGCTTCGCACGATGGGGCCGGTCGGCCCCAGGCCCCGGCTTCGCCTAAAGGGTTTTCAGAGAGGGGCCGACAAGGCTGTGGCCACAACACGTGCGGCCCCTCTCTGAAAACCCTTTAACCAAACAGGTTCTAAGGACGACTGTCCTTAGCGGGGTTCAGGGGCAGAGCCCCTGGAATTGCCTTTTCCTACCGCCCAACGCCCGGCGCTTGCCCCCGGCGCCCTGCGCGCTATATGATGCTTCGTCAGCTCAGGCGGACTATGGCGATAAACGGTGCGTGGAATAATCGTTGTGGACCCGGGGGCAGTGCCCGGCGCCTCCACTATTTATTCCAGGTTATCGGGACATATGGGGGCGAAACAGGCTCGACACGCGTGGTAAAGACTCATCTTTTGCCCGGCATGATACCGCCGTTATCGGGTCAATTCACAAGTGCCAACGATAACTTCGAGGCGCTCGCGATCGCTGCGTAAGCAGTGACACGCGCGGTTAGGGGGGCCCCGGGCAACAGAATGCCCCCCACTACCATGACGGTCCTCGGTTACCCTTGGTGGCCACGTGCGTCCGTGACGCGAAACGGCATCGCAGCGCTTGCGGGCACGAGCGCCCAGTCGCGTCAGCCCTTTGGCGTGGGCACCGACTGGTTGCGATGCACGCCTACGAGGCGCCTGGCGCCTCGTTAGAGGAGCGTAGGCCCGCTTCGAGAAATTCGCATCTCGGGGACAGGGCAGGGGCCTTGGTGACAGGTCATATCCATAACGACCGGCTTTAAGTTGAGGCTGGGCCGATGACGACGAGCAGGTCTGGCCTGACCAACGCGACATGTCAGCAATCCGCGACAGCGCTCGCAAAAGCTTTTTGTTTCTTTTTCTCGAAAAAGAAAGCGCTTGCTTGCTGCCTGACGGAGTAATCGGCGCTGCCGGCCGGGCTTTCGGCGCACCTCACGCTGGACAGGGCAGCCATGGCGATGGCCGGCTCGTCTTCAGCGCCTGCGGAGCCAGAGACCGCCGCCCGGGTTGGCCAGCAGCTCGGGCGCAGAGCGTGTAACCCGACCGCTCTCGACCTGCGCAAAGTAGTCGTTGAAGAACAGGATCTCCCAATCCGTGTTTCCCGTCAGGAAAGCCCGGATAAGGTAGAGTTCGTTCCATGAGTAGTTCCTCTCGACAACCCACTCCCGAGGATACTCGAACGGATAGAAAATCTCATGGAAGTGAACGACGACGCCTGCTCGCAGCCGAAGCAGTATCCCGAACATTTCGTGCAGCACATCCGAGCCCGTTTTCACGATGTGCGTCGAGTCGATGAACAGAACATCGTTCCGCTCGAGCGATCGGAAGACATCCAGCTCAATCTCCTGGATTGGGCTTCGCACCACCCTGACATGGTCCAAATCTGCGGGCTTCAGGAAAGAATGCAGCAGTTCAGGGTAGGGATCTATGAAGCAGACCTCGGGCGTCCGGTCGAAGAAACGCTCGAAGACGTCCAGCGCCAACGCCGAGGAGGCCCCAGCGCCTATCTCAATGAGCCGCGCTGGCCGTAGGTGAAGTAGCATACAGGCATAGATCGTCGCGTCGCCCGTGCCGTAACTGGGCGCGCCTGGTTTGTAACGCTTCGGCGCAGTCTGCAGCAGATCGCGTACGCGCGCGAAGGATTTCTCGAAGCAGTCGTCCCAAAGCCTGACCTGATCGTCGAGGGCAAGATCTATTCCCGGAACGGCCTCTGGCAGCGCCGTGGTCTTGGGATCCCGGTACCGCCGACGCAGCTCGCCTTGGTCACAGATTGGCGAGTAGAAATGCCCAGGGACGAACGCGAGCGGAGCGGCGAACATAAACCTGAAGTTCAACAGCTTTGGACCGAACACCCTCTTGATCATCGAGCTGGTCAGCACGCGCTGACCCCAACCGGCCGTATTGATCGTCGCTTCATTGCGGCACGATCTGCTCGCCGGCGTTCATGTCGAGGCAAGCTGCAGAGCCGAACGGTTCAACGGGACTTTCCATGTCAGCCAACATATAGACTGCCAGACATACGAGTGTATCAGAAGACCTCTCACCATAAACGTATAGTCGCAAGTTTCTAATCTGTACTATACAAGCGTGACCGATAGGTGCAATTGCACTAAACCTCATGATTGATCGGTCTAGAAAGAAGCGCGTATCGCGACGAAAACGTGCGAAGCCTGCGGCGGCGTGCGGAACGAGACGCTATAGGAAACCGCGCGGCAATTCAGGTTTGTTGTGCCACCGGAGCGCCCACCTGACGCATCGGATCCGCTTTCGCGAACGCGTCCATCTGCTCGCAGCGCGACATGATGCGATCGACAATCGGGATGTGGTCGACCTCGATCTTGAATACGCGCATCACCACGATGATGCTGGCCAGGCAGATGTCTGCCGTCGTCACCGCCTCGCCATGACAGAAGCTGCCGGTTTGCGACTCCGCTGCAAGCCGCGCTTGCACCGCCTGCAGCCCCGTCGTGAACCAGTGGGTCTGCCACGCGCGCCAGTCATCGTCGCTGAACCCGCCGGTCGTGGTAAGATACTTCCTGATCCGCGGCACGATCAGCGGGTGCGTGTCTGCCGCCAGCATCGCGCATAACGAGCGCACCCGCGCGCGGCCGTGCGGGTCGGCCGGCAGCAACGGCGGGGTGGGAGCGATCTCATCAATGAACTCGAGGATCGCCAGGGACTGCGTGAGCACCGCCTGGCCAGGCGCCTCACGGTCCAGCAGCGCCGGTATCGCGCCGAGCGGATTGACCTTCAGGAACGCCTCGCCGCGCTGCTCGCCTGCGTCGAGGTCGACGATGCGCTCTGTTGCCACGAGGCCCTTCAGGTTCATCGCGACCCGCACGCGGTAGGTCGCCGAAGTTCGCCAGAATGCAAAAAGCTCGAACCGCGCCGGGCTTGTCATATGCGTCTCCCTCGCGTTGCACATACGCCGGTCACTCTTGCGTTCGCCCTGCGTGTCCAACCAGAAAGCAAGGACTGCTTTTTTGAAAAAAAGCAGCAAAAAACTTTTGTCCCTGCTGTCGCAGAACGTCCCTCAGCAAGTACTCAGGGGAACAAAAGTTTTTTGGTTCTTTTTTTCAAAAAAGAACCGCTTGCCTGCCTGCCTTGCCCGCGTCCTGTGCTACGCCGCTATCATGCAGCACAGGCGCAAAACCTGCAGAGACGAAGCGGCAAGCCGCCCGACAAAGCTCGCCCCGTGCAACGGCTGAAAGCCCCACTCGCCTTCGGCCTGCGCGTCTGGGTTTCCGTCTGCCTGGCGCTGTTCATCGCCTACTGGCTGCAGCTGGAAAACCCGTTCTGGGCCGGCACGTCGGCCGGCATCGTCTGCCAGCCCAGCCTCGGCGCCTCTCTGCGCAAGGCGAACTTCCGGCTGATCGGCACGCTGCTGGGCGCCGTCGTCGTGGTCCTGCTGGTGGCCGCCTTTCCGCAGAGCCGCGCCGGCTTCTTCCTGGTGCTGGCCACCTGGTGCGGGCTGTGCGGGTTCGCCGCCACCGTGCTGCAGAACTTCGCCAGCTACGCCGCCGCACTGGCCGGCTACACCGCCGTCATCATCGCGGCCGACGCCATCAGCAACCCCAACGACGTCTTCCTGCTGGCGGTCGCCCGCGGCACCGAGATCTCGCTCGGCATCGTCTGCGCCGGCGTGGTGCTGGTGCTGACCGGCCGCGGCACCGCGCGCGAGCGGGCGGCCACCACCATCGCCGACATCGCGCGGCAGACCGGCTTGGGACTGCGCGGCAGTTGCGAGCACCCCGGCGGCGACAGCACCGCCACCCGCCGCGCGCTGATCGGCCGGACCAGCGCGCTGGCCACCCTGCTGGACGAGACGGTGGGCGAGAGCCCGGATTTGCGCGTGCACTCCAACGCGCTGTCCGCGGCGGTGGACGGCCTGTTCGCCGCCCTGTCCGGCTGGCGCATGGTGGCCACCCACCTGGAGACCGCGCCCTTCGCGCAGGCCGCATCCGACGTGGCCCCGCTGCTGGCCGCCCTGCCGCCCGGCCCGGCCATCGTGGTGACCGCGCGCAGCCTGCCGGCAGAGACGCGCGACCGCTGCCGGAACGCCGCCCGCGCGCTGGGCCAGGTGCCGGTGCGGACCCGCGGGTCCGAACTGGTGCAGGTGGGTGTGACCGACGCGCTGCGCGGCCTGGCCGCGGCCCTGAACGGCGTGGCCCTGCTGGTGGAACCGGCGCGTGCCGAGGACCTGCCCGGCATCCCCGCGCTGCGCCTGCCGGACCTGCTGCCGGCCCTGATAAACGGCCTGCGCGCCTTCCTCATCATCCTGGTCACCGCGCTGTGGTGGATCGTCAGCGCCTGGCCCAGCGGCACCAGCGCGCTGCTGTTCGCCGCCATCGTAGTGCTGCTGCTCTCTCCGCGCGGAGAGAGCGCGGTGCGCAGCGCCTGGCTGTTCCTCGGCGGCACGCTGACCACGTCGGTCCTGGCCGGCATCGTCAACTTCGCCGTGCTGCCCAACCGGGAAGGCTTCGTGAGCCTCGCCTTGGTGTTGGGCGTGGTGCTGATCCCGCTTGCGGCGCTGAGCGCGGGCACCTGGAAGCAGTCTTTCTTCGTGGCGGCGGCCACCAACTTCACGCCGCTGCTGGCACCGGCCAACCAGCCGACCTACGACACGGCGTCGTTCTACAACTCCACCGTGGCGATCGTGGTGGGCGTGGGCGTCGGCGCGCTGGCGATCGCGATCCTGCCGCAGCTCTCCCCCGAACGCCGGGCCGAGCGGCTGCGCCTGCTCACCCTGCGCGACCTGCGCCGCCTGGCCACGCGCCGCCGCCCGCCGAGCCTGCTCGGCTGGGAAGGGCTGATGTA
The DNA here is from genome assembly GCA_964242115.1 of uncultured Acetobacteraceae bacterium. Taxonomy (GTDB): domain Bacteria; phylum Pseudomonadota; class Alphaproteobacteria; order Acetobacterales; family Acetobacteraceae; genus BOG-908. The sequence goes on from CAXSZX010000018.1 coordinate 12,090, forward strand.
CGGCCGGCTGGCGGCGCTGCCGGAGGACAGCACGCCCTTGGCACACGCGGAGATCACCGCCGCGCTGTTCGTCGGCGGCGCGGTGCTTCGGCTGCGGCTGTGGGCGGCGGAGTTCGGCCGCATCCCCGCACTGCAGACGCTGCTCGCCGCGCTGGGCGCCGGGCAGCTGGACGCGGCGCGCCGGGCGCTGCTGGCGGCCGACCAGGCGTTCGCCGCCGGAGAGCAGCAGTCCCAAGACGTGCGCCCGGCGCGTGCTGCGCTGCTCGCGTTGCAGGAGGCGCTGACGCGGCATGCGGACTATTTTGGTGAGGGCCAACAACCTTGACTCAAGGAAGGCAAGGCAAGCAGTTCTTTTTTGAAAAAAAGAACCAAAAAACTTTTGCTCCCTGTGGGTGTCGTTCGTTGAGGCGTGTCGTTTCAGCTTTCTGCGACAGCGCGCGCAAAAGCTTTTTGCTTCTTTTTCTTGAAAAAGAAGGCCTTCCTTCCTCTCGCGGGAGAAGCACACCATGCGCTACGCCGAGGTGAACCTGTTCGGCGTGCTGATCTCGCCAATCGCGCCGATGCTGCTCGCCGCCTGGCTGTTGCTGATGGCCGTTCGTCAGGTCGCCGACCGCACCGGGCTCACCCGCCGCGTCTGGCACCCGGCGCTGGCCAACCTGTCCGTGCTGGTGATCATCCTGTCGGCCATCGTGATCTGCGTGGGGAGGCTGGGCTGATGCCGGACGGGAACGAACCACTGACGTCTGTGCCGCTGAAACTGGTGCCGGCGCGGCACGGCGCCGCCCCGCGCCTGGTGCCGGTGCTGATCACGCTGATGCTGGTGACAGCGGCGGCCATCTGCGCCTGGGCCGCCTGGCAGGCCTACGTGGCGCCACCCTGGACGCGTGACGGCACAGTGCGCGCCAACGTGGTGACCATGGCGCCGGAGATATCCGGGCGCATCGTCAAGCTGCCCATCGCCGACAACCAGTATGTCCGCCGCGGCGACCTGCTGGTGGAGATCGAGGCGACCGACTACGCCATCGCCGTGGACAACGCCCAGGCCAACCTGCAACAGGCGCGCATCAACGCTGCCAACAAGCAGACCGAGGCTCAACGCCGCCTGAAGCTGACCGACCTGTCCACGTCGGAGGAGGAGCGGCAGAGTTACCTCAGCACCGCGCAACAGGCCGAAGCCGCCGTGGCGCAATCGCTGGCCGCACTGGCCCAGGCCAAGGTGAACCTCGAGCGCACCCGCATCACCTCGCCGGTGGACGGGTTCGTGACCAACCTGCAAGCCAGGATCGGCGATTACGGCGTGACCGGGACGCGGGTGCTCACGCTGGTCGACGCGGACTCGTTCTGGATCGACGGCTACTTCGAGGAAACCGAGCTGCACGCCATCCACGACGGCGACCACGCACGGGCCAAGCTGATCGGCTGGCACGACGCGATCGACGGCCACGTCGCCGGCGTCGCGCGCGGCATCGTGGTGGCGAATGCTACGTCGGACGCGAGCGGGCTGGCGTCGGTGAATCCAATTTTCACCTGGGTTCGCCTCGCACAACGCGTTCCGGTGCACATTGCAATTGATCATTTGCCGGAAGGAATGCGGCTGGTGGCGGGGCAGACGGCTAGCGTGGAGATCGTGAAGTAAGGCAAAAGACTTTTGGACCTGCTGTCGCGGAGGTCTCTGCAGCGCGCGACAGCGGAGACGAAAGTTTTTTGGTTCTTTTTTTCAAAAAAGAACCGCTTGCTTTGCCCTTTAACGGTGGAATCTTCGGGGTCTCGTGTCAGGCGCGCCAATCAAGCCGCCCGTTCCCGTGTCGCCGCCTCTCCTGCCGCAAGTTCGATGATCTCCGCCGTTATCTCCTCCTGCCTCACCCGACGCTCCGTCGCCTGCAACGCCGCGAGCTGTTTTTCCGTCTGGGTGTGTGCCGCCGCCATCGCTTCCATGCGCGCTTCGTTCTCGGCGGCAAAGCTTTGCAGCGCGGCACGGCAAAGCTGCGCGTGCAGGTAGTCCGCTGTCAGTCTCTGCAGCAACGCGGCCGGTTTCAGGTTGAGCAACGGCGCGTTCGTGGTGCCCGGGGCGGAGAACGCTGCCGGATCGAGCGGGAACAGCGTCTGCCGCTCCACGTGGACGCCTTTGCCGGGCTGCCACTGGCAGAACACCGCATCCAGCCGCGCGATGCCCCCGCCGGCGAGCTTGGCGTAGAGCGCCGTCACGACCTCGGACGCGAGCTTCGGGATGCCCGGCGAGTGGGACGGCATCGCGCCCTGCCAGCCGGACATTACGTGCCGCTCGGACAGCAAGGCGACGCCGCGGGTGCCCACCACGAACAGCTCGCACGCCGCTAGTTCGGCGCCGGCCGTGTCCAACACGCGCTCGCTAAAGGCGCCGCAAAACCCCTGCTCGGCGCAGAACAGCACGATTGCCAGCCGGCCCGGTACGGCGGCGCGCGCGTGCCGGTCAGGCGGCAGCAGTGACAGGGCGCGTGCGATGGCGCTGCCTACTGTTGCGGCGTAGCGGTCCACGGCGGTCAACTGCGCGCGCGCCTGCCGGGCACGCGCCGCGGCGATGCCGCGCATGGCGGCCACCACCGCACCCAGTTGCCGGATGCTGGCGATCCGCGCGCTGACCTCTGCAAGCCGCTCGGTCATGAAAAGAAAGCCAAGCGGTTCTTTTTTGAAAAGAAGAACCAAAAAACATTTGCTTCCTGACGCGTGCGCTGAAGGAAGCTCCGCGACAGCCGAACCAAAAGTTTTTTGCTGTTTTTTTTCAAAAAAGCAGGCCTTGCTTTCTTGCCACGCCACGAGGAGTCACGACCCGGTTCCGCGAACATCGTCTGCTTTCACCGCGGCGAAAGTTGCAGCGAAGTTCTGCAAGACTTCCAACAGCGCGTGCTGCCCCGCCGAGTCCAGCGTGCCGCTCGCCTGCATCTGCTGGATGCTGGCCGCCGCCTGTGTGTCGATCACCTGCCGCAAGCCGAGACGGAACGCGGCGATCGCCGGCAGCTCCAGTCTGTCCAGTAAGCCGGACTGAACGGCCATCACCAGCGCCACCTCGTCGGCGAGCCGCAGCGGCGCGTGCTGCGGCTGGTCCAGGATTGCCCGGATGCGGGCGCCGCGGGTAAGCTGCTGCTGTACCCGCGTGTCCGGCATGCCGCCGAAGCGGGTGAACGATTCCAGCTCGAGGAACTGCGCGTAGTCCAGCCGCACGGTCTTTGCCGCGTCCCGCAACGCCACTGCCTGCGTCTTGCCGCCGACACGGCTGACGCTGGTGCCCACGTCCACCGCCGGCTTCTGCCCCTGGGTGAACAGCTTGGCGTCCAGCACGATCTGGCCGTCGGTGATGGAGATCAGGTTGGTGGGGATGTAAGCGCTGAGGTTGCCGGCATCCGTCTCGGCGATCGGCAGCGCGGTCAGCGAGCCACCGCCCTTCTCCTTGGACAGTTTCGCAGCACGCTCCAGCAGCCGGGCGTGCACGTAGAACACGTCTCCCGGATATGCCTCGCGTCCCGGCGACTGCCGCGTGAGCAGCGCAATCTCCCTGTGCGTGGCTGCATGCTTGGTCAGGTCGTCCATCACGATCAGCGCGTGCTGGCCGCGGTCGCGGAAATACTCCGCCATCGTCATCGCCGCGAACGGCGCGATCCATTGCAGCCCCGGCGAGCCGGACGCCTCGGACGCCACCACGATGCAGCGGTCGGCAGCGCCGTAGGCCTGGATCGCATCGATCGCCCGCCGCACGGCCGAGCTCTTCTGCCCGATGGCGACGTAGACGCAGACGATGTCGCTGTCCTTCTGGTTGATGATGGTGTCGATGCCGATCGTGGTCTTGCCGATGGCTCGGTCGCCGATGATCAGCTCGCGCTGCCCGCGGCCGAGCGCGAACAGCGTGTCCACCACCACCAGCCCGGTCTGCACGGGCTGGACCACCAGGTCGCGGTCGATGATGGCCGGCGCCGCACGCTCGATCGGCTGGACAAACTCGGCCACCACGGTGCCGCGCCCGTCGAGCGCTCGGCCGAGCGGGTCCACCACGCGGCCGAGCAGGCCCGGACCCACCGGCACGCGCACCACGTCGCCGGTGCCGTGCACGGCGTCTCCGGCCGCCACGCTGTCCACGTCGTCGAGCAGCACGCAGCCGATCCGTCCGCGTTCGAGCACCTGGGCGAAGCCGAACTGGCCGCCGGCGAAGCGCAGTTTCTCGTCCAGCCGCACGCCGGGCAGCCCGGAGACGAGGGCCACGCCGTCGCCCACCTCCTCCACCCGGCCAATCTGTTCCGCGTGGGACCCGAGCGCGGCCGCGGCCACGTCCCTTGACGCGGCGGCGAACCACGATGCCGCCGCGCTACCGTCCGGGGTGCTACCGTCCGGGGGCATGGCGGATCTGCTTGGTGATCTGCCCGAGGTCGGCGCGCCAACTGTTGGCGAGTGCCAAGTGCGGTCCGTGCAGCTCGATGCCGGCGATCAGCCCCGGGTCGGTCCTGAAGCGCAGCTGCGGTTCGGCGCCGAACGCCTCGGCGAGAACGCCTTTCGTGTGTGCCTGCTCGGCCGGCGCAAGTTCCTCCGCGCTCACCGCTTCGAACCCGCCGGCTTCGGCCACGGCCGCCTGACGCGCTGACTCCGGCATCGCGTGGACGCTCGAGACCAGCCAGTCGAGAAAGGCGCTGCTCACCGCAGGACCCTGGAGTCGTGCCGCCAGCCGGCCGGCTATCTGCACGGCGAGCGCACTGGCACGCTCGCCCCAGGCCGCTTCGTCCGCATCGTGCTCCGCCCGCCTAGCGGCGCGGGCGGCTTCCGTATGCGCTGCAGCCTCCCTGGCGGCCGCCTCCAGCGTCACCTTGGCCGCCGCCGCCGCCGCCGTGCTGGCCGCGGCGAGGATGGCATCGTGCTCGCCCGCAAACCCGGCCCGCGTGGCGGCAATCCCGGAAGCTGCCGCGTCCGCCTTGTCCAGCTCGGCCTTGGCGTCGCGCAGGGATGCGGCGATGCCGGCGCGGCGCTGCTCGATCATCGCCGCCACCGGCCGCCAGAAGAAGTGCTGCAGCAGCCAGACCAGGACGAGGACGTTGACGGCCTGAAAGCCCAGCGTCCACCAGTCGATCGTCATCTCGTCACTTCAGCAACGGATTGGCGAACAGCAGCAGCAGTGCCACCACCAGGCAGTAGATCGCCATCGTCTCGATCATCGCGAGGCCGACGAACAGCGTGCGCGAGATGGTGCTGGCCGATTCAGGCTGCCGGGCAATGGCGTCCATCGCCGCGGCTACCGCGCGCCCTTCCGCCAGCGCCGGGCCGATGGCCCCGAACGAGACGGCAAGTGCGGCGGAGATGATGCTGATGAAAGCCAGCCAGTTCATTGCGGTATCCTTTTATGGCGAAAGAAACGGACCGGAGCCTCGACCGGCAGCGAGCAAGGCAAGCAGTTCTTTTTTGAAAAAAAGAACCAAAAAACTTGTGTGTCCTTGGGCGCGCGTTGCAGGAAAACACCGCGACAGCAGGACCAAAACTGTTTTGCTGCTTTTCTTTAAAAACAGCAGGCCTTGCTTTCTCGCCGGCTCTCAAGGCGTCGAGGCTCTAAAGCCGATGTAAGTCTCACGTCCGGATTCGTTGCAGCAAGGCAAGACCCTCTGTCGCGGAGTTCCTGCAGCACGCACCCAGGGAACGAGAGTTTGTGATTCTTGTTTCAAAAAAGAACCGCTTGCCTTGTCACCGCTCACGGCTTGTCGGCAATCGCGCTGGAGATGAACACCATCGCCAGGATCGCAAAGATATAGGCCTGCACAGCGCCGATCAGCAGGTCGAGCGCCATCAGCGGGATCGGCACCAGTAGGCCTGCCAGCGACAGCACGATGCCGATGACGAACACGCCGCTCATCACGTTGCCGAACAGGCGAACGAACAGCGAGAAGCTGCGGGTGACCGCCTCGATGACGTTGAGCGGGATCATCACCATGCTGGGCGTGGCAAACGTGGCGAGGTAGCCGCGCACTCCGCCGGCGCGGATGCCGAACCAGATGATCGCCAGGAACACCAGCAGCGCCAGCGCCGCGCAGGTTTCCAGCTGCGCCGTCGGCGGGTGCACGCCCGGCACCAGCGAGGACCAGTTGGCGACGAAGATGAACACGAACAGCGTGCCGACGAACGCGCGGTAGGGGCCGGGTTCCAGCTGCATGGTGTCGCGGATCTGGCCGTCCACCGTGTCCACCACCAGCTCGCATACCGACTGCAGTCTGGAGGGGTTCAGGCGCAGCCTTCGGGTGAGGGCCGCGCTGCCGCAGACCAGCACCGCCATGATCGCCCAGGTGGCCACCACCGCCTCGGTGACCGGCGCAGGGCCGATGTGGAACATCGGCGTGCTGGCCAGCGGCGAGATCATGATGCGGCCATCCTGAACCGGCGCAGCATGACGGCCCTGGCCAGCACCACGCCCAGCGCGGTCGTCAGCAGCGGCGCGGCGCCTTCGAAGCTGGCCGCGGTCAGCGCGCCGGCGAGCAGGACGAAGCGTGCGGCGATGCTGGCCACCAGCGTGCCCACATGGCCCGCGCGTTCGAACGCCCGTGCGTTCCACCACAGGCTGCTGAAATACAGCGTGCCGATAGCGGCCCCGCCCGCGAGATACAGCACGAGGACCAGGGTGCTCACGCGCTGCCCATCCACTTCCAGGCGGACCAGCAGCCAAGCAACGCGCCCAGCATCAGCAGCGGCGCCGTCCAGAACAGTCCGGAGTGCAACCGCGCGTCCAGCCAGTGCCCGGCGAAGATGCCGGCCAGCATGGGGGTCACCACGATCCAGCCGAGCACGCCGATCTGACCCAGCCGGCGCGCCACATGCGGTTCGCCGTCTCGCAGCCAGGACCGGTAGCGCGCGCCGCGCAACTTGGCTGCGGCCACCAGCGGGTCCTGGTCCGGCGCGGTCAAGACGCCACGCCCGGCCGCAGGTGGCGGACGATCTCGCGGATCGCCCGCAGTTGCAGCTTGGTGCTGTCCACCCGGCCGGCCCGCTCGGCGGCCTCGTCGGCGCCGAAGCGCGCGAGGATCGCCTGGTCCAGCGTGGCGAGGTCGTCTCCCGGGATCGCCTCGCTTGTGGCGACGGCAACCTCCTGTCCGCCGGTCACGCTCAACACACCGCCATGCACGGCGCAGTAGTGCCGCGCGCCGGCGCTGTCCCTCCAGCTCACCACGCCCACCGCGAGGCTGGTGAGGAAGTCCGCGTGATGCGGCTGGATGCCGAACCCGCCGCTGGCATCCTCTGCCGAGACGATTTGCACCGCGTCGGCGTCGACGACGACGGCCAGCGGCGTGATGATACGCAGCCTCATGCGGTCGCGCCCTTCGCCGCGGCGGCTTCCTTGGCGCGGGCTTCCTCGAACGTGCCGACCATGTAGAGCGAGCTCTCCGCCCAGTCGTCCGCCTCGCCGTCCAGGATGGCGCGGCAGCCGGCCAGCGTGTCCGCACGGCTGACGCTGCGCCCGGGGATGCCGGTGAACGCCTCCGTCACCGCGAAGGGCTGGCTGAGGAAGCGTTGCAGCCGCCGCGCGCGCTTGACCACGGCGCGGTCGGCCGGCCCCAGCTCGTCGATGCCGAGCAGGGCAATGATGTCCTCGAGATCCTTGAAGTGGGCCAGCGCTTCCCGCGCGCGCTCTGCCAGGCGGTAATGCGCCTCGCCCACCACCAGCGGGTCCAGCAGGGAGGAGGTGGACGCCAGCGGGTCGATGGCCGGGTAGAAGCCGTCCGCGGCCAGCTTGCGCGACAGCATGATGATGCCGTCCATGTGGGCGGAGATTGCGGTCACCGCGGGGTCGGTGAAGTCGTCCGCCGGGACGTAGACGGCCTGCACCGCGGTGACCGCGGCGCCGGCAACCGAGGCGATGCGTTCCTGCAGCCCCGCCACCTCGGTGGCCAAAGTGGGTTGGTAGCCGACGCGGGAGGGCAGGCGGCCCAGCAGGCTGGACAGCTCGCTGCCGGCCTGGACGAAGCGGAACACGTTGTCCATCAGCAGCAGCACGTTCTGGTGCTTCTGGTCGCGGAAATACTCCGCGATGGTCAGCGCCGTCAGCGGCACCCGCCAGCGCGCGCCGGGCGGCTCGTTCATCTGCCCGTAGACGAGCACGGTGCGGGCGAGCACGCCGGAGTCCTGCATGTCGGTCAGCAGCTCGTGGCCCTCGCGGGAGCGTTCGCCGACGCCGGCGAACACCGCTATGCCGGTGTATTTCTCCACCGTGGCGTGGATCAGCTCCATCACCAGCACGGTCTTTCCCACGCCGGCGCCGCCGAACATCGCTGCCTTGCCGCCCTGGGCCAGCGGTGCGAGCAGGTCGATCACCTTGATGCCGGTCTCGAACACCGTCGTGGCCGAGGTCTCATCGGTCAGGGCAGGCGGGCTGGCGTGGATGCCGCGCCTGGGCGTGTCCGCCGGCAAGGGGGCGCCACGGTCGCCTAGCGTGCCCAGAACGTCGAGCAGGCGGCCCAGCACCGCTTCGCCGACCGGCACGGCGATCGCCTGTCCGGTTGCGCGCACGCCGGTGCCGCGCGACAGGCCGGCGGTCGCCTGCATGGCGATGCCGCGCACGGTCCGCGTGTCCACGTGGCTGTGCACCTCAAGCACGAGCGTCTCCGGGCGGTCCCAATCCACCAGCAGCGCGGTGTCGATCGGCGGCAGCGTGCCGTCTGCGAAGTCGACGTCCACGACGGCGCCACGCACGGAGGCGACGAGTCCGCTGGCCAAGCCCGCGTCCAAGGTCAGGCGGCGTCCGGCACGTGCGCCGTGCGATTGCACCAGCTTTGGTCCATGGATCGGCTCTTTCGGGTTTGTCCAAGTGATTGGCGCAGGTTACGGGAAGGGCATCGTAGGACGCGGGCGGGTTGGGCGAGAGGGTCGGAAACTACGCAGCAGAGACAGCAGGCAGTTCTTTTTGAGAAAAAAGAGCCAAAGAAATTTCGTCTTCTGGCGGCGCGCGTTGTTGAAACGTGTCGTTTCAGCTTCCCGCGACAGCCGGAGTAAAAGCTTTTTGCTTCTTCTCGAAAAAGAAGGCCTTGCTTTCTTTCCTTGGTAGGAGCGTGACGCTCAACGCCGCGTCCATCGACACGCGGTGCTCCCCGCTACCCAACGTAATGACCATCGGATCGCCCGAACCCAGCGTCGCCGCGAAAACCCGCGTCACCCGATCGATGCGAACCGATACGTGGCGACCTCGCCACTGCACGCTGAACGCCAGGTCCGTCCACGCTTCCGGCAATCGCGGATCGAAGCTCAGCCCGGAGTCCGTCACTGCCAGTCCGGCGAACCCCAGTACCGCCATCATCCACACGCCGCCGAGTGACGCGATGTGCAGGCCGCCGTCGATGGCGGCGTGGGTGTCGGCCAGGTCGGTCGCCGAGGCCTGCCGGAAGAAGCGCATGGCCAGCTCGCTCTGCCCAAGCCGGGCGGCCGCCACGCCGTGCATCGCCGCGCTGAGCGAACTGCCATGGCTGCACCGCGGCTCGTAATAGGCGAAGTTCGCGTCCGCGGCGCCGGCCGGGAATTCGTCCGGCAGCAACACCAGGAGTGCCACGACGTCGGCCTGCTTGACGACCTGCGACGCCTGGGTCCGCTCCCGCCCGAGCACCATGTCCATCGGCGCGGACCGTCCGGCGTAGCTCGCGACGTCGATCTGTTCCAGCCCGAAGAAACCCTCGAACTGTTCGAACAGCCCGGTGTGCGGATCGAGGCCCGTCGCCATGGTGTCTGCGGTGTTGGCCCACTGACGCAGCTCCGCCTCGTCCAACCCGATCGCGCCGGACAGGCTGGCCCAGCGCTGCGGCCAGGCCTGCGCCAGCTTGGCAGCGACGGCCAGCCCGCAGCGCAAGTTCCAGCGCGCCATCACGTTGGTGAAGGCGTTGTCGTCGACCGTTTCGTGGTACTCGTCCGGGCCGATCACGCCGCGTATGTGGTGCAGTCCGTCGGCTTCGATCCGCGCCCGATCGGACCAGAAACGCGCCGTCTCCAGCACGATCTCGGCGCCGGCATTGCGCAGGAAGGCGTCGTCCCCGGTCGCCTGCCAGTAGTGCCAGACCGCATAGGCAACGTCGGCGCTGATGTGCAACTCTTCAGTCCCACACAGTATGTCCACGATCCGGCGGTCCGGGCTGATGGCGTGGGGCGGGCACGTCTCCGCCCCGGTGTTGGCGGATTCCCACGCGTACATCGCGCCGCGCCAGCCCATGCGGCTGGCCTTAATGCGCGCGCCGCCCAGCGTGTTGAAGCGATACATCAGCAGCGCGCGCGCCGCCTCAGGCCAGGTGAGCGTGTAGAAAGGCAGCAGGAATATCTCGGTGTCCCAGAAAACGTGCCCGTGGTAGTCGGCACCGGTCAGCGCGCGTGCGGCGATGGAGACGTGCTCGTCCGTCGGGTTGGCGGCACCGTTGAGGTGGGTGAGCGCGAAACGCAGCGCATGCTGGGCGGCAGGATCGCCGCCGACCACCACGTCGCTCGCACGCCAGCGCGCCGCCCAGGCGGCCTCGTGCCTGCCGAGCACGCCGGTCCACCCGGCGGTCACGGCGCGGGCGAGGTGTCCCTGCGCCTGTTCGACCGGGTTGCCGGTCACGGCATCGCCAAGGGCCAAGGCAACCATGCGTTCGAACTGGACAAACTGGCCGGGCCGGGTGGTCCAGGTCCACGACCAGTGAAACGGCGACACCGGCTTGCCCGCGACGGCCTGCCCGTCCACTCGCAACACGGACGCCGACACCATGGCGAGGCGCTTGGCCGTCGTGTGTGTCCGCCAGACGCCCAGGTCCTGCTCGAGCCGCTCGCAGACCAGGGCCGACTGCAACCCCTCGAACGAGGCCTCTATTGTCACCTCCACCGTGCCGGAATCGACCTCTACCTGGACCACCTGCAGCCCGACCGACCGGCAATCCAGCGACGCCACGCGCAGCACGCGCAACCGTACCGCCAGTTCCGGCGCGTGCGCCACGCGGCTTTCGGTGACGAGCGCGCCTCGCCTGAAGTCGAGCGTCCGGCGGTGGAAGGAGACCTCACCCGCCTCCAGGCCGGCTCCCGTGGAGGACAGCGCCAGGTCGATGCGCAACCAGTCGGGGGCCGGCACCAAGGCGCACATCGGCGGGTCGGTGCCGACCAGGTCGAACAGACCCGCGACGTAGGTCCTGGGCGCCGCGTCGGGGTCCGGCAGCCGTTCGACGGTCCGCCCGCCGCGGACGCCGAGGAAGCCGTTGCTGATGGCAAAGCGGGACTCTCGGCTGCTGTCGCGCAGCGGGTCGAAGCCGTGCTGGTCCAGCACCCAGGCCGGGTTAGCGTCCGGCACCAGCGCCTGCTGCGCCGCCTGTTGCGGGGTCACGCCGGCACCCCGAGCCGGCCGGCTGCCAGCGCATCGATCGAGACGTCGTCCAGGCTCGTCACCACGAGCTGCGCGTCTGCCGCGCGCAGCCCCGCCGCGTCGTGCAGCCTGGCCACGCCGAGTGCGGCCATGCCGCCGGCGCGCGCGGCCAGGATGCCGGCCGGCGCGTCCTCCGCCACGAAGCAATGCTCGGGCGACACCTGCAACTCCCCTGCTGCCAGCAAGAAGATCTCCGGGTCAGGCTTGCCGTGCGGCAGGTCGCGCCCACAAACGCTGGCGCTGAACAACGGCAGCAACGCCCGTCCGTCAGGCAGGCTCACCTGGCGCAACATGGCTGCCGCGTTCTTCGACGAGGACGCCACCGCCATCTTCCAGCCGAGCGCGGACAGCGCAGCGACGAATCGCAACGCGTCGGGGAACGCGGCGACGTGGCCGGCGGCGATCAGCCCCTCGAGCCGGGCCTGCTTGCTCGCGGCGTAGGCGTCCACGTGGGCGGCCGCGTCCTTCACGCCGAGTGCGACCAGTGCCGCCAGGGCGCCGGCGGCGCGCGGCTTGCCGGCAACTTCGGCCTGATACATCGCCGTGGTGAAGCGCGCCGGGTCGGCCAGGCCGGCCAGTGCGTCGCGCCACGCCTGCTCGTGCGGCGAGGCGAGCAGGACTCCGTCGACATCGAAGATGGCGGCGCTCAGCCGCGCACCTAGCCAGCCGCCATCCATCATCGCTGAACCCGTCTCGTTGTTTGGCGTGCGCGGTGGTGCCTGCCTTGAGCGGCGACTGACAGGTTCGGAATCTACCTAGGCTTGGTTGCCCTGCGCAGACAGAAAGCAAGCAGTTCTTTTAATAAAAAAAGAACCAGGAAACTTTTGATTTCTTGGTATTCGTCTGTGGAACTTCCGCGATAGACCCTGGGCCTGTTTGACCCGGAACGTCCGACCGCGAGTACACAAGAAGCAAAAGTTTTTTGGTATTTTTTTTCAAAAAAAGAACCGCTTGCCTTACACTTTCCCGACCACGCCTCTCGTATGCCCTGCTATCACCGACTCCTCGTCGGTCGGAATCACCCACACCCCCACGGCACTTTCCGGGCTGCTGATGCGGCCGGGCTGGCCGGCGTTCGCCGCAGGGTCCAGCGCAATGCCAAGCCACGCCAAGCGGTCGCATACGGCGCTGCGGATGGCTGCAGAGTGCTCGCCGATGCCGGCGGTGAACACCAGGCCGTCCAGCCCGCCGAGCGCGCTGACGAGCCCGCCGGTCTCCGCCGCGATGCGATAGGTGAACAGCTCGACCGCCTCTCTCGCGTGCGGGTCGTCGCTGGCGAGCAGCTCCCGCAGGTCGCCGCTGATCCCGGAGACGCCCAGCAGGCCGGACTGCCGGTAGAGCAGGTCCTCGACGTCGGACGCGTTCAGCCCCTGGCGCAGCAAATAGAGCACCACGCCCGGATCGAGGCTGCCGCACCGCGTGGCCATCACCAGCCCGTCCAGCGCGCTGAAGCCCATGGTGGTGGCGATGCTTGCGCCGCCGCGTAGCGCGCACAGGCTGGCGCCGGATCCGAGATGGGCCACCACCACCCGGCCGCGCGCGAGGCTTGGCGCGCGTTGCGCAAGCTGGCGCGCGATGAACTCGTAGGACAGGCCGTGAAAGCCGTAGCGCCGCACGCCTTTGGCCGCCCAGCCGCGCGGCACGGCCACCAGTCGCGCAAGAGGCGGCATCGTGTGGTGGAACGCCGTGTCGAAGCAGGCGACCTGCTCGAGCTCCGGGCGGGCAGCGGCGACAGCGCGGACCGGGGCCAGGCTGTGCGGCATGTGCAGCGGGTCGAGCGGCGTCAGCGCTTCCAGCTCGGCCAGCAATTCCGAGGTGATCAGCGCGGGTGCCACGTGGCCGGCGCCGCCATGGACGATGCGGTGGCCGATCGCTGCCAGGAGATGCCCGTCGAGGTGAGAGTCGGCGAAGCCCAGCAGCGCGTCCAGCGCCGTGCCGAACGGGTCGGCAAGCCCGGCCGGCCATCGCCTGTCCACGAGGACCGCCTTGGCCGGATCATGTGCCAGCAGGCGTGGTGCGGTCGCGAGCTCGGTGATCTCCCCGCGTGCAGTGGCCGGGCCAGGACTGTCCGCGGGAAACAGCGCGAACTTCAGGCTCGACGAGCCGGCGTTGATTGCCAGGACGAGACCAGTCAAGGGGGCGCGGTGAGCATGGGTGGCGCTCTCCTAATGGGCAGAAGCAAGGCCTTCTTTTTCGAAAAAAAGAAGCAAAAAGCTTTTGCGTACGCTGTCGCGGGAAGCTGAAACGACACGCATCAACGAACGACACCTACAGGGAACAACAGTTTTCTGGTTCTTTTTTCAAAAAAGAACCGCTTGCCTTCGCGCGCAACGTCCCGGTGTAGAACACTGCATGAGCGTGAGCACGAAACCCGCGTCGAGCGTGCCGGCCCCGCGCGTAAGCCTGGTGCGCCGTCTCGGCCCCGGCCTGATCACCGGCGCCGCGGACGACGACCCCAGCGGCATCGCCACCTACAGCCAGGTCGGCGCACAGTTCGGTTACGGCCTGGCGTGGACGATGGTGTTCAGCCTGCCGCTGATGATCGTCATCCAGGAGGTCAGCGGACGCATCGGCGCGGTGACAGGATGCGGCATCGCGGAAAACCTGCGGCGGCACTACCCGCGGTGGCTGGTGCGCTGCATCGTCGTGTTGTTGCTGGTCGCCAACGTGGTCAACCTCGGCGCGGACCTCGGCGCCATGGGCTCGGCGCTGGCCTTGCTGCTCGGCGGCAACGCGCGGTTCTACACCGCGTGCTTCGGCGCGGCCTGCGTGCTGGCCGAGGTTTTCCTGAGCTACGCGGTCTATGCCGGGTTCCTGAAGTGGCTGACCGTCTCGCTGTTCGCCTACGTGGCCGTCGTGCTCACCGTACACGTGCCCTGGCAACGCGCGTTGCTGGCGACGGTCGTGCCGCAGTTCTCGTTCGGCGCCGGCGAGGCGATGGCGGTGGTGGCCGTGCTCGGCACCACGATCAGCCCTTACCTGTTCTTCTGGCAGGCGGCGCTGGAGGTCGAGGAGCTGAAGCGGCGGCATGCCAGGCCGCTTTGCCTCACGCCAGGGCTTGCCGGGCCGCAACTCGCCCGCATCCGCGCCGACACGATCGTCGGCATGGGCGTCTCCAACATGATCGCGTTATGCATCATCTACGCGACGGCAGCCACGCTGCACGCGCGTGGTGTCACCGACATCCAGACGTCCTCGCAAGCCGCCGACGCGCTGCGGCCTATCGCAGGTGCATTCACTTTCGCCGTGTTCGCAACCGGCATCTTGGGCACCGGACTGCTTGCGGTGCCGGTGCTGGCAGGGTCGGCCGCCTACGCGGTGTCCGAGGCGTTCGGCTGGCAGGAAGGGCTGGACCTGCGGCCGAGGCAGGCGACGTGGTTCTACGCCGCCATCGCCGTCGCCACCATGGCGGGCGTCGGCCTGAACTTCACGCGGCTCGATCCGGTCAAGGCGCTGTACTGGAGCGCGGTGGTCAACGGCGTGCTCGCCGCACCGGTGATGGCCGCCGTGATGCTGGTGGCCGCCAACGGCCGCATCATGGGCCGGCTGACGTTGCCGGCGCCGATGCTGGTTGGCGGCTGGCTGGCGGTAGCTGTGATGGCGGCTGCCAGCATCGGTTTTTTCGTTCTGTGAAGATCGAGACAGCAAGCACTGCTTTTCTGAAGAAAAAGCAGCGAAAAGCTTGCATCACGGCTGTCGCGGATCTGTGTGCCGGCGTGCAGTTTGGGAACGAGAATTTTTGTTCTTTTTCAACAGGAACTGTTTGTCTGGAGTGACATGGCAAGCAGCATTGGTCATCAAGATCTGCGGCATGGCGGCACACCAGCGTATTGCATCGGTTGCGGCCACGAAGCTGCCAGCCCTGAAGTAGCTATCCACGATCATCGGCGCGGTTACACGAAGTGCCGTCGCGTCCACGGCCTCGCGCTCAATCCTGGCGATAGTGCAAACCTCATGTCACAGTACGATAAGAACGTCGGCGACGAGCGCGCTGACGACGGCGTCATCCTCGGACGGCAACATCATGCGCCGTCATCGTCGCCTCGGCCGCCCTCGTTGACCCAGGCGCTGATCTGCTGCTGCAACGGGGTCTGCCGCCGGTTCTGCGGCCGTGGCGCCGGCCGTAACTGCTGCGTCCAGGTACCGACGAGCCGGAAGACGGTCTCCGTCTGGATCCTCGAGGCACGATCGTCTGGGTGGCGCAGAGACATCCCGTACCAGTAGGGCGATCGTTCGAACGCCGGCAGGGACGGAAAATACTCATGCGTGTCAGCCGTAACAGCACGCATCCTAGGGCCGCAGGAATGTGCTACGCCGCTGGCTTGCGAGCCTGACAACAACGCAAAGGCCGCCATGCCCCAGGTTCTGCCACAACCAGACCGTTCCTACCTGACGCCGACCGACAACCTTGCGGAGTCGCAGCGCCTTGCCATCATCGGCATCGGTGCGTCTGCGGGCGGGCTGGAAGCGGCCACCCAGCTGGTGCAGGCGTGGCCGGCGGACAGCGAGATGGCGCTGATCCTCGTCCAGCACCTCGACCCCAAAGGTGCGAGCATGCTGGCGGCGTTGCTGACGCCGCATACCATACTAGGCGTTTGCGAGGCCGCCGAAGGTATGCGGCTGGAGCCCGGCAAACTCTACGTCATACCGCCCGGAACCTACCTGTCGGCAAACCAGGGCGTGCTGCACCTGAGCCCGCCCACGGCGCGCCACGGCGCCCGCATGCCGTTCGACTTCCTGCTCCACTCGCTGGCCAAGGAGTACGGGGCGCGCGCCGGTTGCGTCGTGCTGTCGGGAACCGGCACGGATGGCACGGACGGCCTGCGCGCCATCAAGGCCCAGGGCGGTATCGTTGCGGTGCAGGATCCGGCCGAGGCTGGCTACGACGGCATGCCGCGCAGCGCCATCGGCACCGGCTTGGCCGACGTGGTGCTGCCGCTCGCCGGCATTCCGGGTGCGCTGGCCGCCTATCGCACCGCCGCCGACCCGGTCGACGAGGTGGCAGGCGATGCCCGCCCGCCCGAGGTGGACGCCCAGGGCGTGTCCGACATCCTCGAGCTGCTGCGGGTGGAGACTGGCCACGACTTCGCTCTCTATAAATCCGGCACGCTGGGCCGACGCGTCGCCAGGCGCATGGCGCTGGCCGGATTGCGGCCGGGCGACATGGCCGGCTACCATGCCAAGCTGCGGGCCGACCGGGCCGAGCTGGACGCGCTGGCCGGCGACCTGCTGATCCACGTCACCAGCTTCTTTCGCGACCGCATCGTCTTCGACGCGCTGGAGAAGACGACCATTCCTGACCTGGTGGCAGCCCACAAGGACGGCCAGCCGTTGCGCATCTGGGTCGCCGGCTGCAGCACGGGCGAGGAACCCTACTCGTTGGCGATGCTGTTTCTTGAGCAGATCGAGGCGGCGGGCCGTCAGATCAAGCTGCAGGTGTTCGCCTCCGACGTGGACGCCGAGGCGATCACGCTTGCCAGGGACGGCGCCTATCCCGCCGCGGCGCTCGAGGCCGTCTCGCCGGCACGCCTTGCGCGGTTCTTCGTGCGCGAGGATGCCGGGTGGCGTGCGGCGCCCGACCTGCGCGGTGCGATCGTGTTCACCGTGCAGGACGTGCTGGCCGACCCGCCATTCTCCCGCCTGGACATGGTGTCGTGCCGCAACCTGCTCATCTACCTGCGCCCTGACGCCCAGGCGCGCGTCATCGAGGCGTTCCACTTCGCCCTGCGCGACGGCGGCATCCTGCTGCTCGGCTCTGCCGAGACTCCGCCGGGCGCGGCTGGGCGGTTCGAGGCGGTGTCGAAAGCCGAGCGCATCTATCGGCGTGTCGGGCATGCTGCCGCCGCCAAGACGGGGCCGAGCGTGCCGCGTCAGGCTTCGGCCCTGATACGGCCGGACGAGGAGCGCAGGACGCGGCCGGCCACTCCCATGCGCCCGGCCGCCCTGGCCGAACTCGGCCGCCGCCTGGTGATGGAGGCCTACGCACCTGCCGCCGTGCTGATCGACACGGTGAACACCGTGCTGTTCTCGTTGGGACCGACCGAGCGCTACCTGCGCCTGCCGCCGGGTCTGGCCACCCACGAGCTGCTGGCAATGGCGCGGCCCGAATTGCGCGGCAAGCTGCGCACCGCCTTGCAGGCGGCACGCGACGGCAAGGTGGGCGTGCTGGAGCGCGGCCTGGTGGCCGGTCACAACCCCAGCCGGTATTTCAACCTCGCCGTGCACCCGGTTACCGACGCCGGGGCACAGATGCTGCTGGTCTGCTTCCTGGATGCGGACCGGCCGGAGCGCGGGCAGAGCGTGGCCCTGCCGCCGGGCCAGGCCGCACGCGTGGCCGAGCTGGAGCGCGAGCTGGAAGCGACACGGGCGGAGCTGCAAGGCAGCGTGCGCGACCTGGAGCTCTCCGGCGAGGAACAGCGCGCGATCAACGAGGAGGCGTTGTCGGTCAACGAGGAGTACCAGTCCACCACCGAGGAGATGGTCGCCTCCAAGGAGGAGCTGCAGTCGCTCAACGAGGAGCTGACCGCCGTCAACAGCCAGCTGCAGGAGACGCTGGAACGCCAGCGCACCACGTCGGACGACCTGCAGAACGTGCTGTACAGCACCAACGTGGCCACCCTGTTCCTCGACCTCGAAGGCCGCATCCGCTTCTTCACCCCCGACATCAAGGCGCTGTTCGCCATCATCCCGGGCGACGTGGGCCGCAAGCTCACGGATTTCGCCGCCCTGGCCCCCGACGGTACGCTGGCCGGCGACGTGACCGCGGTGCAGACCCGGCTGGAGCCGATGGAGCGCGAGATAGAGGCCGCCGACGGCACCTGGTTCCGCCGCCGCATCCTGCCCTACCGCACCGGCGGCGGCAGGGTGGAGGGCGTGGTGATCACCTTCACCGACATTACCGGCCGCAAGGCGGCAGACCGGGCGTTGGAGGCGGCCAAGATGGAGGCCGAAGCAGCCAATGCCGCCAAGTCGCGCTTCCTGGCCGCCGCCAGCCACGATCTGCGCCAGCCGCTGCAGACGATGGCCCTCCTGCAAGCCCTGCTTGCCGATTCGGTCGTCGGCGAAAAGGCGCGCAGCCTGGTCGCCCGGCAGAACACCACGCTGAGCACGGTGACCGGCATGCTCGACGCGCTGCTCGACATCAACGAGATCGAGGCGGGCGCGGTGCAGCCGGTCATCTCGGTGTTCGCCATCGACGCCCTGCTGGAGCGGCTGCGCGACGAGTTCGCCTACCACGCCAAGGCAAAATCCATCCAGCTCCGCGTCGTTGCCTGCACGCAGCTGGTGCGCAGCGACGCCAAGCTGCTGGAGCAGATGATGCGCAACCTGCTGTCCAACGCGATCAAATACACCCATGACGGCCGCGTTCTGCTCGGCTGCCGCCGGCATGGCGGCTTGCTCAGCGTGGAGATCTGGGACACCGGCATCGGCATCGGGGAGCCCGACCTCTCGACGATCTTCGAGGAATACTACCAGGTCGGCAACGCGGCCCGGCAGCGCACGCACGGGCTTGGCCTGGGTCTGTCGATCGTCAGGCGCCTGGGCAACCTGCTTAGCCACTCCGTCCGGGTCTCGTCCCGGCTCGGCCACGGGTCGGGGTTCCTGATCGAGGTGCCGCGACCTGAGGCGCCGGCGCCGGTGCGGCGTCTGGCAACCCATCCGGGGGTCGTGGGTGAGAATGCCGGAATTAGCATCCTGGTGGTCGAGGATGATCCGGACCTGCGGGAGATGCTGGGCGAGCTGCTCCGCAGCCAGGGTCACCGGGTCACGACGGCGGTGGACGGCCCGCAGGCCCTGGTCTGCGCGGCGCGCAGCATGCCCGACCTGGTTCTGGCCGACTACAACCTGCCGAACGGCCCGAACGGGCTGGAACTGGCAGCGCGGGTCCGGGCGCAGGCCGGCCGGGCGTTGCCGGTGATCATCCTGACCGGGGACATCTCGAGCGCCACGCTGAACGCGGTGACGCTGGGAGGGTGCGGGGTGCTGAGCAAGCCGGTGGGCCTGCCCCAGCTGCGCGCTGCCATCGCGCGGGTGCTCGCACCCGCGGCGGACGGACACTCCATGATCCTGGTGGTCGACGACGACGACGCGGTGCGCAGCGCGCTGACGGAAGTGCTGGAGGGTGACGGCAAGGTGGTGGCAGGCTACTCGAGCGGCGAGGCGTTCCTCCGGGCCTTCCGGCCCACGAATGCCGCGTGCCTGCTGATCGACGCCGCACTGCCCGGCATCAGCGGGATCGACCTGCTCGAGCAACTGCGCGCTGCTGGCCACACGGTGCCGGCCATCGTCATCACCGGGCAGAGCGACGTGAAGATGGCCATCCGCGCTATGAAAGCCGGCGCCTCCGACTTCATCGAGAAGCCGGTGGACCGGCCCGGCCTGCTGGCCAGCGTCGCCCGTGCGCTGGAACGCTCGCACGACGCGGCAACGCTGGCGGCCTGGCATAAGGCGGCGGCTACACAGGTGGCAGCCCTGACGCCGCGGCAGAGGGAGATCATGGCCATGGTGCTGGCTGGCCACCCCAGCAAGAACATCGCCGCCGACCTCGGCATCAGCCAGCGCACAGTCGAGAACCACCGGGCGTCGATCATGCACCGCACGGGCGCCGCCTCGCTGCCCGCGCTGGCCCGGCTCGCTCTGGCGGCGGGGTCTGGGGAGATGGTCGTGGGTTGACGTGAGGGGAGCAGAAAGCAAGGCCTTCTTTTTCGAGAAAAAGAAGCCAAAGCTTTTGCGAGCGCTGTCGCGGACCATTGAACGACACGCGTCACCAACGCGCGCCCGATGGAGACCAAATTTTTGGTTCTTTTTTTCAAAAAAGAACTGCTTGCTTGCCTCGATGCTCCGAGTCGCCACCTGGACGATCGCCGCGTTGGCCACGGCCGGCGTCATCATCCGCCCGTTCTCCTGGCCGGAATATGTCTGGGCTGCCGGCGGCGCCGCCCTGCTCGTGGCCTCCGGCCTGCTCTCGCCCGCCGAGGCTTGGTCCGGCGTCGCGCGCGGGGCGGACGTCTACCTGTTCCTGACCGGCATGATGCTGCTCTCCGAGCTCGCCAGGCAGGAGGGCCTGTTCGACTGGCTGGCCGCCCACGCCGTCGCCCATGCGAAAGGGTCGGCCGCGCGCCTGTTCACCCTGGTGTTCGCTGTCGGCACTGTGGTCACCGTTTTCCTCTCCAACGACGCGACCGCGGTGGTGCTGACGCCCGCGGTGGCCGCCGCTGCCAAGGCGGCAAAGGCGGAGCAGCCGCTGCCCTACCTGTTCGCCTGCGCGTTCATCGCCAACGCGGCGAGCTTCGTGCTGCCGATCTCCAACCCGGCAAACCTGGTGATCTACGGCGCCCACGTACCGCCGCTGCTGCACTGGCTGCCGCAATACGCGTTGCCCTCTGTGCTCTCGGTTCTGGCCACCTACGCCGTGCTGCGCTGGACGCAGCGCGCCCCGTTGCGCCAGGCGGTCTCCGCCGAGATCGACAAGCCCGCGCTGCCGGCCGGCGGCAGGATGGCCGCACTCGGCATCATGGCCACGGCGGTGGTGCTGCTGGCCGCTTCGGGCTTCGGTCTCCAGCTCGGGCTGCCGACTTTCCTTGCCGGACTGGCCACCGCGCTGCTGGTGCTGACGTGCTCGCGCAGCGGCGCCGGCCAGATCGCCAGGAACATCTCCTGGGGGGTGCTGCCGCTGGTCGCCGGCCTGTTCGTGCTGGTGCAGGCGCTGAAGAACACCGGCGTCACGCGCGCGCTCGCCGCCGAGGTGCACGGCGCCGTCCAATACTCCGCGACGCTGGCCGCTTGGGGGGTGGGCCTGCTGCTCGCCGCCTCCTGCAACCTGGTCAACAACCTGCCGGCGGGCCTGGTCGCCGGCCGTGTGGTGGTGTTGGCGCAGGTGCCGGAACACGTGCGCAGCGCGGTGCTGATCGGCGTCGACCTGGGGCCGAACCTGTCGGTGACCGGCTCGCTGGCGACCATCCTGTGGCTGACCGCGCTGCGGCGCGAAGGCCAGAACGTCAGCGCCTGGGCGTTCCTCAGGCTCGGCGCGCTGGTGATGCCGCCGGCGCTCATCCTGGCCATCGCCGGCGCGTTCGCCTTCGGCTGACACAAGGGAGGTCAAAGAATGCAGACCATCAGCCCGGCCTGGCTCTACCCGCTCATCCTGGTCGCAGGCGCCTTGCAGGCCTGGGGACCGCCGATGAACGGGGCACTGCGCAAGTCGCTGGAGAACCCCTGGCTCGCCAGCATCGTCTCGTTCCTGCCGATCGTGGCCCTGCTGATGGTGCTGTGGTTCTGCCTGCCCACGCCGATGCCGACCGCGAAAGGCGTGGCGGCGATGCCGTGGTGGGCGCCGCTGGGCGGCCTGGTGGGCGCGTTCGCGGTGATCATGGGCCTGCTGTTCGTCGACAAGATCGGCGCCGGGCCGTTCGCCGGGCTGACCATCACGGCGAACATCCTAATGTCGCTGGCGATCGACCAGTTCGGCCTGTTCGGGATGGCGCAGCACAGCCTCAACCTCGGACGCATCCTGGGCGGCTTGCTGATGACGGCCGGCATCGTGCTGATTGCGATGTTCTGAAAGGCTGAGGCGCATTCTGACGACTGCAGTTCCGGCATTTGACGTTGCGCAAGCAAGCAAGCGGTTCTTTTTTAAAAAAAAGAACCAAAAAACTTTTGTTCCCTTGGGCGCGTGCTGGAGGAAATTCGGCGACAGCAGGACCAAAAGTCTTTTGCTTCTTTTCTTCAGAAAAGAAGGCCTTGCTGTCTTCCCAAGCTCCGAGGACGCGTCTCGACCCGGCAAACCCACGGAGACAAAAGTTTTTTGGTTCTTTTCAAAAAGAACTGCTTGCCTTCCCCAAGGATAGAGTTTGAATCGTAACGACGACGGCGTGTTGCAACAGGCCAGGAATGCAGGCTTCAGCCCGCGATCGCTGGACGCCGTCAACTTCCTGCTGGCCGACGTGCGTGGTGCGCTCGGGCCATACCTCAACGTTTTCCTGGTTACGCAACTTCATTGGAGCCAGACCAAGGTCGGATGGGTGACCACTGTCGGCGGCCTGCTCGGCCTGGTCGCGCAAACCCCTGCCGGCGCCATGATCGATGCTACGCGCCGCAAGCGCGGCGTGGTGGTGGCCGCCCTTGCCCTGCTGGCTGCGGGTGCTGCCGTCATTTTCGCCGCGCCCCTGTTCTGGCCGGTTCTGGTGGCCAACACCATGATGGCCGTGGTCGGCGACGTGTTCGGCCCGGCGGTTGCTGCCGTGACCCTCGGCCTCTACGCACGCCGGCAGCTCGCCCGGCGGATGGGCCGCAACTCTGCCTTCGACCACGCCGGTAACGTCGCCATCGCGGTGGCGGCTGGCGCTGTCGGCTACGTGTTTTCACAGCGTGCCGTCTTCCTCATGGTCCCGGTGTTCGCAACGCTCGCCGCGGCGTCAGTGCTGTCCATCCCGGCGGGCGCCATCGACCAGGACCTCGCCCGCGGCCTGGACGACGGCGGAGCCGGAGGGGAGGGCGGCGAGGGGCCGTCCGGCGTCGCGGCGCTGCTGCGCTGCCGGCCGCTGGTGGTCTTCGCGCTGTGCGCCGCGCTGTTCCACTTTGCCAACGCGGCGTTGCTGCCGCTGGTGGGCCAGAAGCTGGCACGGTCGCACCCTGCTTGGGCCACGGCGATGCTGTCGTCCTGCATCGTGGCGGCCCAGCTGATCATGTTGCCGGTGTCGCTGGTTGTCGGGCGGACGGCGGATCGTCTCGGACGCAAGCCGATCCTGTTGCTGGGCTTTGCGGTGCTGCCGGTCCGCGCGCTGCTCTACACGCTGTCGGACAGCGCGCCCTGGCTGATCAGTGTGCAACTGCTCGACGGTGTGGGCGCCGGCATCTTCGGCGCCATCACGCCGCTGGTCATCGCCGACCTGATGCGGGGCACCGGCCGCTACAACCTGGCCCAGGGTGCTGTGGCGACGGCGCAAGGTGCGGGCGCTTCCCTGAGCGGCCTGGCTGCGGGCATCATCGTCGATCGGTTCGGCTACTCTGCCGCCTTTCTGTCGTTCGGGGCGGCGGCGGGCGTGGCGTTTGCCGCGCTGTCTACCGCGATGCCGGAGACGGCGGCGCGAGCGCCCAAGGCAGATGGTGGATAGGAGGAAGCGGGAATTTCCATTCCGAAAAAAGAAGCAACATGCTTGTGCGCGCGCTGTCGCGGACGGCTGAGACGAGAGGTCTTGCCGGATGCCTTCGGCCAATTTCCGGCGTTCCGGCATACGTGCTGCGAAAGAGTCCGCGACAACGAAGACAAAAGTTTTTTGCTGCTTTTTTTCAAAAAAGCAGGCCTTGCTTTCTCGCCGAGGCTGCGGGGTCTCTCCCCAAGGGCCAGCGCTACGGCACCAGACATACGTCGTCTCTGCTCTCCCGACGCAGCGAGCAGCGTTTTTCTCGAAGAAGGCCGTCTCTTGCGGCCCAAAATCCCGCGTCTCGACCAGGAATTACAGCCGCATGCCCGACACGCCATCCGCACCGCCCAACGCCGTGGCCCAGGCAGCAAGCCCGGACGCCGCGCGCAGCGTCACGCTGTTCGTCATGTCGGTGGCGATCCTCTACTTCGGCAAGGAGGTGCTCGTCCCGGTCACGCTGGCCCTTCTGCTCGCCTTTCTGCTAGCACCGCTCGTGGCCCTGCTGCGCCGGCTGCGCCTGGGGCGCATTCCTTCGGTGCTGCTCGGCGTCATCCTCGCCCTCGGCGTCATCCTGGCCGTAGGCGGCGTTATCGGCACGCAAATCGCCGAGCTGACGACCGACCTGCCGCGCTACGCCGCCACCGTGGAGAAGAAGGTCAACACTGTCCGCAGCTACACCGTCGGCCGCCTCTCGCACTTCGCCGACAGCATAGGCCCGCACGGTCCGCGGCCTCACGAAGCCTCCACCGGCCTCGGGCCGCAACCGGCTGCTCCTGGCCAGCCGGCACCGCAGGCCCCCGCCGCGGCGCAGCAATCGTCCGCCTCGCCGTTGGAGGTGGCCGAGCGCTACCTGGCACCGGTGCTCTCGCCGCTGGCGACGTTTGGCATCGTCTTCGTGGTTGCCGTCTTCGCCCTGCTGCAGCGCGAGGATTTGCGTGACCGGCTGATACGGCTGGTGGGTTCGGACGACCTGCACCGCACCACGCTGGCCATGGACGACGGCGCCCGCCGGCTGAGCAAGTACTTCCTCACCCAGCTCAGCATCAACGCCAGCTTCGGCGTGGTGGTCGGGCTGGGCCTTCTGCTCATCGGCGTGCCGAACCCGGTGCTGTGGGGCATCCTCTCGGCGCTGCTGCGCTTCGTGCCTTACGTGGGCTCGCTGCTCTCGGCGCTGCTGCCGATGGCGCTGGCCGCGGCGGTCGAGCCGGGCTGGTCGATGGTGGGCTGGACGCTCGCCCTCTACGTCGTGGTCGAAGGCGTCACCGGGCAGGTCATCGAGCCGATGGTGTACGGCCACAGCACCGGGCTCTCGCCGTTCTCGGTGGTGGTGGCGGCAATCTTCTGGTCCTGGGTGTGGGGCCCGGTCGGGCTGATCCTGTCCACGCCGCTGACGCTGTGCCTGGTGGTGATGGGGCGCCACGTGAAGCGGCTGGAGTTCCTCGACGTGATGCTGGGCGACCGGCCGGCGCTGACGCCGGTGGAGAGCTTCTACCAGCGCATCCTGGCCGGCGACGCAGACGAGGCGCAGGACCACGCCGAGCTGCTGCTGAAGGATCGCTCGCTGTCCACCTACTACGACGAGGTGGCGCTGAAGGGCCTGCAGATGGCCGCCACCGACCTGCAGCGTGGCGTGCTCGGCGCCGAGCAGCTCGAGCGCGTGAAGACGACCGTGAAGATTCTGGTGGACGGGCTGGCGGACCACAACGACGAGCAGCCGCCGGCCTCGTCCTCCGACGATGGGGCGGCGATGCCGCCGGAGGATGAGCGCCAGCTTTCGAAGAACCCCGACCCCGCTTCGGTGGCGTCTGGCGACGACAGCGTTCCCGCCGCCTGGCGCGGCAGCTCGGCCGTGCTGTGCATTGCTGGTCGTGGCCCGCTGGACGAGGCCGCCTCGGCGATGCTGGTGCAGTTGCTGCAAAAGCACGGGATGGGCGCCCGCCTGGTCACCTACGCCGAGGTGGCACGCGACCGGATCGAGACGCTCGACGTGCAGGGTGCGACGATGGCCTGCATCTCCTACCTCGACATCAGCGGCAGCCCGGCGCATTTGCGCTACCTGATACAGCGGCTGCGCCGGCGTATGCCGCAGGGCGCGCCGCTGCTGGTGGGCCTGTGGCCGTCCGAGGACAGTGCGGTGAAAGACCCTGCGGTGCGGGCGCAGGTCGGTGCGGACTACTTCACCAGCTCGCTGGCAGAGGCAGTCAAATCCTGTGCGGAGGCGGCTTCCAAGGGGGGCGAGCAAGCCGCACAGCTTCGGGTGGCGTGAAGGCAAGCAAGCGGTTCTTTTTTGAAAAAAGAAAAAACTTTTGTCTCTCGGAGGTGCGCCGGGATGGAAACAGGTCGTTTCAGCCGTCCGCGACAGCCGTGACAAAAGCTTTTTGCTTCTTTTTCTCGAAAAAGAAGGCCCTGCTTTATGCTCCACGCCACAAGGAGTAACGCCCTTTTCATTTGGCCTAATCGCCCCCGCGTGGACCATGCACTCATCAAAAATCGTGCATCTGCAACGATAGATCGGGAACCGCGCGGCACCGCGCACCCAGAGGGAGTGATCACATGCGCGCACTGTGCTGGCACGGCAAAGGCGACATCCGCTGCGACAACGTGGCGGACCCAACGATTGAGGATGCGCGCGACATCATCCTGAAGGTGTCGAGCTGTGCGATCTGCGGCTCGGACTTGCACCTGATGGACGGGCAGATGCCGACCATGGAAAGCGGCGACGTGCTGGGCCACGAGTTCATGGGCGAGGTGGTCGAGGTCGGCTCGCCAGATCACAAGTTGAAGAAGGGCGACCGCGTCGTCGTGCCGTTCAACATCAACTGCGGCGAGTGCCGGCAGTGCAAGATGGGCAACTGGGCATGCTGCACGCGGTCGAACCGCAACGGTGCGATGGCGGCCAAAGTGCAGGGTTACCCAACGGCTGGACTGTTCGGCTACTCGCACCTCACCGGCGGCTACTGGGGCGGCCAGGCGGAATACGTCCGCGTGCCAATGGCCGACGTGGGCCCGATGAAGGTGCCGGAAGGCATGACCGACGAGCAGGCGCTGTTCCTCAGCGACATCCTGCCCACCGGCTGGCAGGGCGCCGAGCACTGCGACATCACCGGCGGCGAGACCATCGCCGTGTGGGGGGCGGGGCCAGTCGGCCTGTTCGCCATCAAGTCTGCGATCGTCATGGGCGCCGAACGCGTCATCGCCATCGAGACGGTGCCGGAGCGCATCGCGCTCGCCAAGAAGGCGGGTGCCACCGACATCATCGACTACAACACCGAAGACGTGCTCGAGCGGATCAACGAGATCACCAAGGGCGAGGGTGCGGACGCGGTGATCGACTGCGTCGGCATGGAGTCCGACGGTGGCCACGGTGTGATGGGCATGCTGAGTGCGGTGCAGGAGAAGCTGACCAGCATGCAGCGCCCTTACGCGCTGGAGCAGATGGTGATGGCCGTGCGCCCGTCAGGCAACATCTCGGTGCCGGGCGTCTACTCTGGGCCGGTGCCGGTGAACATGGCTGCCATCATACAGAAGGGCATCACCATCAAGACGGGGCAGACGCACGTGAAGCGCTACCTCGACAAACTCACCAAGCTGATCCAGGACGGCACCATCGACCCTACGTTCCTGATTACCCACCGAAGCCACGACCTGAAGGAAGGTCCCGACCTCTACAAGACCTTTCGCGACAAGAAGGACGGCTGCGTCAAGGTGGTCTTCAGCCTGTCGTGAAGCTTCAGAACCGCCATGCGCTTGGTTTTGAGCGCATGGCGGCGGAGCAAGGCAGGAGAAAGCAAGCTGTTCTTTTTTGAAAAAAAGAACCAAAAAACTTTTGTTCCCTTGAGTGCATGCTGCAGAACCTTCGCGGCAGCAGGACCAAAATTTTTTTGCTTCTTTTTCAAAAAAGCAGGCCTTCCTTTTGCTGACACGACCAATCTTGCTGAAACCCAAGTGCATGCCGGCTGATATCCGTCTCGACTACGACGCAGCGCGCCCAACAGCCACTCGTCGCACCTGAGCGCGCCCGCGAGCACCCGAGAGGATCACCGACTTTGACAACCGAACTCACCTATCTCGCATGGTCCGTCGTTCTGGGGTTGGTGCACGCGATCGCCACCGGACAGTTCACCACTGCGCAGAAAGGCCTCGCCTATGGTCTCAGTCCCCGCGACGAGAAAAAGCCGCTCGAGGGTATAGGCGCCCGGGTCGAGCGGGCCTTTGTCAACTACATGCAGACTTTTCCATTCTTCGCTGCCGCCATCCTGGTGGCCCATGCGGTCGGCCGGCATAGCGGGCTGACAACAACCGGAGCCGCCCTGTATTTCTGGTCGCGACTGGTCTACGTGCCGCTTTACGCAACAGGCATTCCGGTCGCGCGTACGCTGGCCTTTCTCGGTGGCGTGGTCGGTATAGTCCTGGTTCTCTGGGCGCTGACCTGAGAGTCGTCCGCCGCCTTCAACCCACGACTATCGCGCCTATCTCGATACAAATGGCTTGAGCCCTACGCGCTTTCCGGCTGCCGCTTCGGCTAGCGACCTTGCCGAAGGCGAATCGGGGACGTCCCGCCATACCGTACATGCCGTTGGGAACAGCGCAGACTTACAGTCTTCGGACTTGGATGGCGGATTTCAGGGCCGACTACGACGGTGGGGTGTATCCACGTTGACTTTGCTTGCGGTCGGCCAGGAAGAAAGGCAAGCGGTTCTTTTTTAAAAAAAAGAACCAAAAACTTTTGCTGTCGTCGAATGATCCGTGGTGAAGCGTGGTGTTTCAGCCGTCCGCGACAGCGAGAGCAAAAGCTTTTTGCTTCTTTTTCTCGAAAAAGAAGGCCTTGCTTCTCCCGCGCTGCCACCGCCCGCAGTTTGTGGCAAAGCCGCGCGTCGCACCGTAAGATGGCGCATGCCCCTGACCGAGTCGCAACTCGCTGAAATCACCGCGCAGCGCCAGGCCAGCCACACCACGCGGCGTGCCACCGTGCCGGAGTTGGAAGCGCTGCTGTTTACCGCGGTGCCGTTGCTGGACCACGGCTTCCTGCGCGTGGTGGACTACATGGGCGACGACGGCGCCATCGTGCAGGCGGCGCGCGTCAGCTACGGGCGTGGCACAAGGCGAGTGTCGGAGGATGCCGGGCTGATCCGCTACCTGATGCGGCACCGGCACAGCACGCCGTTCGAGATGTGCGAGATCAAGCTGCATGTGAAGCTGCCGATTTTCGTGGCGCGCCAGTGGATACGTCATCGCATGGCCAACGTGAACGAGTATTCCGCGCGCTACTCTGTGATGGACCGTGAGTTCTACATACCCGCACCCGAGCACCTGGCTGCGCAGTCGGACGCCAACCGTCAGGGCAGGGG
This sequence comes from uncultured Acetobacteraceae bacterium, assembly GCA_964242115.1. GTDB lineage: Bacteria > Pseudomonadota > Alphaproteobacteria > Acetobacterales > Acetobacteraceae > BOG-908. Next base: position 40,940 of record CAXSZX010000018.1, read on the forward strand.
CGCGGTGCTGCACGGCGAGGAAGCCGGCGAGGTTTTGGCGCTGTTACGCGACGACGCCGGGCGCAACTATGACCACTACGCGCAGATGCTGAACGAAACCGCGGACGGCACCGTGGTTGACGAGGGGCGCCAGGGTCTGGCGCGCGAACTGGCGCGGATGAACCTGACGCTGAACACCTATACCCAGTGGTATTGGAAGACAGACCTGCACAACCTGCTCAACTTCTGTGCCCTGCGCGCCGACCCGCACGCGCAATACGAGATCCGGGTCTATGCAGACGCCATTCTGGAGATGGTGCGTGCCTGGGTGCCGGCGGCCTACGCGGCGTTTTGTGACTATCGGCTGGGCGCGATGACGTTGTCTGCGCAGATGCTGGCTGTGGTGCGTCGCAGGTTGGCCGGCGAGGCTGTGGAGCAGGCGACGAGCGGCCTGTCGAAACGCGAGTGGGAGGAGCTTGCCTCGGCGCTTTCTGGTTGAAGGTGAAAGGCCTGATCTTCTGAGAAAAAGCAGGGCTTTTCAGGTTGCGCTGTTGGCGGGAGGACTGAACAATATCCAGGAACTCGCCTCGTTTTCCTGCCAACTCTCTACGCGGTTGCCTTGTTTACGGCTCGTCAGCCTCCACGGCGGCCGATTGCGGACTAGTCACACCTCTCGCATCCACCGTGTAGGCACGATAAAGATGTGCGCCGGAGCCTGGCGTGTCAGTACAACTTGCCCTGCTCGTTACACAGGCAGGGAGATCAACACCATCTCGGATGACGTGGAACGTCAGCTTGTCAGTAGGATCCACGTTCGAGAACAAGTCCCAGGTGAGCTTGACTTGAGGCAACTGGCACGTCTCGACCGTTTCGCCGGCCTTGTTGCGACAACTGGCGCGCATGTTGATAGGAATGTGGGTGGACAGGATCATCGGCGCCAGCGGCGTTTGTGTGAAATCGAACTCCGCCATCAAGTTGCCGACCGGTTCGGTGTTACCGCCCGGGAACGACACGCTCTGTAAGGCATCGCGAATGTCCGGCCGACTGTCGGGATTGCCAAAACTGGTTGGATCAAGACGAGCGCCGTTGGCGAACAGGTCCTCTACAAACGTGGCATAGCTGTCGAAACTCAGCACTTGGTGATCGATCATCCCGGGTTTCGCATAGGCGCTGACCGTCAGCCCGGGCACGCGAAGACCGAAACCCTGTCCGCTGTTCTTCGTGCTGTTCCGGTCAACGAGAGGAGGCACGACGTGGTCGTAGAAGCCGCCCCAATCGTCCCAGGTCACGAATATTGCGGTGCTGTTCCAATACGGCGACTGCATGACCGCGTTGACCAGCGAAGTGACATAGACCATGCCGGCGGTGACGCCGCTGTTGCCTGGATGCTCGCTATGAGCAAGATCTGGTATCAACCAGGAGACTTGCGGCAAGGTGCCGCCCTTCAGGTCAGCGAGGAACTGCTCGATGGGCGGGTTGTGAGCTGCTACGTAGGCAGTCCCCTGACTTTTTACCCAGGCAAAGCCGCCCACCGGGTTCCAGATCGACAGGATTTTTGCACCCTGCTGCACCGGGTAGCAGGTCAGTTCGCCGTCGTCGCAATCGGGCTCGCTTCCCGTGGCGATGTAGTATTTCCAGGAAACGCTGTTGGCATCTAGCAATTGGAACAGGCTCACCCAAGGAAAACTCGGGTTGGTAGGCGGAATCGGGTAGACGCCTCCGGTAACGCAAGTGCTGGTTTTAGTGTAATCGGAGCAGGTGGCAGACCATTCACTCACCAAATCGAGATGCGAAGATTGCGACCAGTCTCGTACGCCCTCGAACATCCTGTCTTGAAGGACGAATGCTTTCGCGTACGCCCAGTAATTCGGGATTTCAGCGTCGGTGTGGTAGCCCATGACGTCATGCCGGGCCAGCTCAGCTGCATCATCACAATAGTATGCAGGTGAGCTGCCGGAACAACCTTTTGCAATTGTGTGTGCTTGCTCTTCTACGAACCCGTTCTGCAATGTTTTGGTGATGCCGTCGTCAAGGTCGTATTGAGCGTCCGCGGCAAGGTGAGGTCCGCCGATCGATGTGTCATGAGGATCGTGAAATGGCGCTACGCAGCCGGAGGCAGGTTTAGTTATGTCTAACGGGATGCAAGCCCCGCTCGGTGGTCCGTCAGCTCCAGGGAAGGTACCGAAGTAGCTGTCGAACGATCGATTCTCTTGCATGATGACGATCACGTGCTGAATCGGTGTGCTCGACTGACCCGCAAAACATATCGAGGCTTGGGCGAGTGAGAGCAATCCGCCAATCCAGAACGTATGCCGCAGGAGCACGCTCAGGTTCATCAAGATCACAGTCAGATTTATGTAACCGTAACGTCGCCATCGTATAATGGCAAGCCGTTCAAGCGAAAGATCTTGCCTAACGACGTCGCTAAATAGGCGCATCGCGGTTTCCTGCGATCACCATTTCATACGAACCTCAAAAGTCCTGAGCTCTGAAAGACAGGGCAGGCCTAAAACCAGAGATTTCCGTGTCCTTGGGCAGGCGCAGCCAAAACCTCCGTAACGGAAGGCCGTGGTTTCTGCAGCGTCTTCAGAAACGCAAGTCTGGCCTCCTTTTCTCGGCTCCGGGAGATTAGTATTTATCACGGCGACATAGATCAGCAGGATTGTGGGCTGTCTCTGCTATGCCGTAATCGAAGTCTGCCCAAGCTTACAGGTGGCTGAAGCGGACACGCCACAACGAACGATGCTCAAATAGGTAAAACTCTTCGGTAGTCTCGAAGAACAAGCCCTCAAATCGTAGCCAGTTTGCCTGAACTACGCAGCCCGCAACGCCCGCGGCAGATCGGCGATGGCGGCGTCAAGAATAGCCGCCTCGCGTTCCTCGCCCAGCCCCTGAGCGATTACCCGCCGTGCAGCGTCCGAGGCGATGTCTGCCGCGGTTTGTCGCACGTCGTTGATCGCCGCCTTCTCCGCCGCGGAGATGCGGTCGAGTGCCAGGCATTCGCGCCGCTTGGCGGAGGCTTCGGCTTCGGCCATCGCGGACTGTGCTAGTTGCTCGGCTTCGGTGTGGCTGCGGGCCAGCACTTGCTGGGCTTCCGCCAGCGCTTCGGTGCGTGCGCGTTGCGCTTCGGCGAGCATTGCCTCTGCCTCCTGTCGCAGCCGCTGCGCCTCGCCCAGCTCGGCGCGTATCTGGTTGGCACGGCCGTCCAGCATGCCGGTGACCGCCGCCCAGAGCCGGCGGCCGAACAGCGCGAAGAAGATCAGGAAGCTGACGAGGACCCAGGTTTCCGGGTCGCGAAAGGCGTGCATCGGTCGGCTCTCCTGGTCAGGCCGGCAGGCCGCGTTCGTGCAGCAGCTCGCCTACTGCGCCGGCGACGCGTTGCTCGTCCGGTTCGGACTGAGTCAGCCGTGCCACGATGGCGCTGGCGGTGTCCGTCGCGACCTGCCGCAGCGCGCCCATAGCAGCGTTGCGGGCTTCGGCAATCTGCGTCTCGCTTTGCGAGAGTTGCGCGTCGAGCCGGGCGTCCTGCTCGGCCATGCGGGCGGTGGACGCAGCCTTGGCCTTGGCCGTGGCGTCCGCGATCGCCGCCTGGCTTTGCGCGTAAGCCCGGCGGCGCGCTTCGGTCAGTTCAGATACAGCTGCGTCTGCGTCCTGCTTGGAAGCGTGCGCGCGCTCGAGGTCGGCGGCGATGGTGCCCGCGCGCATCTCCAGGATGGCGCCCACCTTTGGCAATCCCCAGCGGGAGACGAGAAGATAGAACACCGCGAAGATCATCGCACCCCAGACGACCTGGGCGGTGAGCAGCTTGTTGGCGAAGTTCAGCTGCGGCATCGTTTCCGCGTGGGCTGGACTAGCGCTGAGCAAAGCAAGCAAGAAAGCGGTTCTTCTTTGAAAAAAAGAACCAAAAAACTTTTGCTCCCTGTCGGGGACTCTCCCGCAAGCGCGCGACAGCGGAGACAAAAGTTTTTTGCTTCTTTTTTTCAAAAAAGAAGGCCTTTCTTGCTTCACGTTGCCTCAGGTGAACAGGATCAGGAACGCGATCAGCAGTGCGAACAGTGCGACGGCTTCCGTCAGCGCGAATCCAAGAATGCCCAGGCCGAACACCTGGTCACGGGCCGACGGGTTGCGGGCGATGCTGGTCACCAGCGCCGAGAAGATGTTGCCGATGCCGATACCCACGCCGGCGAGCGCGATGACGGCGATGCCTGCGCCCAGTTTCGTTGCCGCTGCCACGTCCATGTAACCAGTCCTTTTTTCAAGCTTGTCACGAAGTTATCCGCCCGAAGGCGCCAGCACGCCTTTAGTGCAGATGCACCGCGTCGTGCAGGTATATGCAGGTCAGGATCGCAAACACGTAGGCCTGCAATGCCGCCACCAGCAATTCGAAGCCCATCAGCACCACGTTGATGGCCACCGGCCCGATCGCCGCGATGCTGCCGACCAGCGAGTGTCCGCCCAGCATCACCACGAAGGTGGCGAACACGGCGAACATCACGTGTCCTGCCACCATGTTGGCGAACAGACGGATAGACAGGCTGACCGGGCGCGAGAGGTAGGAGATGATCTCGATCGGCACGATCAACGGTGCGAGGAACACCGGCGCGCCGGACGGGAAGAAGTAGGTGAAGAACTTCCAGCCGTGCTCGGCCAGCGCCACCACGGTCACGATCACGATCACCAGAAGCGCGAGCGCCGCGGTCACCGCGATGTGGCTGGTGTAGGTGAACGAGAAAGGGACCAGGCCAAGCAGGTTGCCCATCAGCACGAAGAAGAACAGCGTGAACACGAACGGGAAGAAGCGTTTTCCTTCCGGCCCGATCTGGTCGACGGCCATGTTGTAGACGAAGTCGTAGGACAGTTCGGCGGCAGCTTGCAGCCGGCCGGGCACCACGGCGCGTGGCCTGGACCCATAATACAGCAGCGCCAGCACCAGGGCAGCGCCGATCACCATCAGCAGGTTGGCCTGGGTGAAATTCACCGCCGAGCCCATGAAGCCGACCGGAGCCAGCTTGAACTGGCTCAGCGCGTCGATCGTGGGCTCTCCGCTCGCTGCGTCGACTGCCAAGCTACGCGTCCCCGTTCGGCCAGGAATGGCCAGTCAAACCGAGCCGCCGGGTCAGCGCCGCGGCGGCCCTACCAGCCGCCAAACGTTCGCCACACCAGCCGCACCGCCCAGCACCAGGAAGATCACGAGGAACAGCGGCAACGTGTGTAGCCAACGGTCCAGTCCCCAGCCGATGGCAATCGCCACCGCCAGGGCAGAGACCAGCTCCACACCCACGCGTAAGCCGACACCAAGGGCAGACGTTTCCTTCACTGCTGAAGGCGCGTCAGCCGCTGGCGGGGCATCCATCCCCTGCCGGCTTCGTGCGGCCCGCAGGCGGGCTTCAAACGAACCGCCGGCGCCGCTGTCATCCTCGCTCATCGCGGCTCCAAGGGCGGAACGCCCCAGCGCTGGAAAGCCCGCGCTTGCTAGATGCGGTGGGCGGGGGTGTCAAGGCGACCGGACAGACGGGTAGGACGCAAGCAAGGCCTGCTTTTTTGAGAAGAACAGGAAAAAAACTTTTGCGACGGCTGTCGCGGACCTGCCCTCAGCGTGCACTCCGGATGACGAAAGTTTTCTGGTCCTTTTTTTCGAACAGAACCGCTTGCTTGCTCTCTTCCGGGCTTATTTCAGCGGCACGGTCAACTGCACGCCAGTCGCGCGCGCCGCGTTACGGTCGTCCATTGCCTGTGGGCTGGATCCCGTCGTGTAGCCGTCGCCCTGCGGCGGGTAATGCAGCGAGAACACGCTGGGCTGCAGGTCGGTCTTGGGGTCGGCGTTCTCCACCGGAGCTGTCACCCCGTCGTTCGGCGTGGGTGCGGGGCCCACGCGAGGCGGCGCCGGCGACGTGGGCAGGGTGGCCGGCCGCGGTGTCAAAGCGAGTTGCTGGCCCTGGTGCGCCTTGTGAGTGGTGTGGTGGTGCGCCGGCTTGCGAGCCTGCACGGCCGGTGTCGCGGCCTGGCCGGGGGTGGGCGAAGGATCGGCGGCGGCTGGCAGGGCCAGGCTTGCGGCGAAGAGCGCGCCCACGGCTGCTCCGGCCCAACGGGTCGAACGAATGGTCATGCAAAGCTCCGGAGGATCATGGCGTGGCTACAATCACGATGGAACGGCGCTGGCGAAGATTCGTTGCGCGGCTATCCAGCGTTGTATGCGGCCTGCGGGTTGACGCCGATTTCACTCGCTTCCTATGCAGCGGATACGCCCACGCGGGGCGGGAGGCTGGCATGGTTTACGGCGTGGATCAGTGCAGGCGCTGCGGCAAGCCCATCAAGGTCGCCGATGGCGCCTGGGCTCGCCACGAGGAAAGCCTGGCCAAGCGGCCGATGATGACGCCCAAACAATGGCAGGCTGCCGGCTGGAAAGCCTCGCCCACGTGGTATCAGACGATCAAGGTGTTCGACGGCGTGTGCTTCGATTGCAAGCCGGCGGTGCTCGCCAGACGAAAGCCGACCTGGAAGGTAAAGGCGGGCATGATCGCCTTCGTCCTTTTGGCGCTTGGTACGTTCCTGGTGATTGCGGCGCAGGTGTTTTAACAAGGAAGCAAGCGGTTCTTTTTTGAAAGAAAGAACCAAAAAACTTTGTTCCCTGGGGACCCGTCTCCGGAGACTCCGCGACAGCAAGGACAAAAGTCTTTTACTTCTTTTCTTCAGAAAAGAAGGCCTTGCTTGCCTTACTCTGCCGCCTGCAGCGCCGGCTCCACCATCGCCACCGCGCGCCGCAAATCCACCGACAGCAGCCGCGACACCCCGCGCTCCTGCATCGTCACCCCGAACAGCCGATCCATCCGGCTCATCGTCAGCTGGTGGTGGGTGACCACCAGGAAGCGGGTGCCGGTGTCGCGCACCACGTCGTCGAGCAGGGTGCAGAAGCGCTCCACGTTGACGTCGTCCAACGGCGCGTCCACTTCGTCGAGCACCGAGATCGGCGCCGGCGTGCAGCGGAACACCGCGAAGATCAGGCTGAGCGCGGTCAGCGCCTGCTCGCCGCCCGACAGCAGCGCCAGCGAGGACAGCTTCTTGCCCGGCGGCTCGGCGTAGATCTCCAGTCCGGCGAGCAGCGGGTCGTCCGAGCCGGTCAGCGCCAAATGCGCGCGGCCGCCGCCCATCATGCGGGTGAACAGGGTGCGGAAATGCGCGTCCACCTGGGTAAAAACGGCCTGCAGCCGCTCGCGCCCTTCGCGGTTGAGGTGGCCGATGGCGCCGCGCAGCTTGGCGATCGCGGTGCCCAGCTCGTCGCGGTCGCGGTCCAGCGTGGTCAGGCGCTCGTCCAGCTCGGCGAGCTCGAGCTCGGCGCGCAGGTTCACCGGGCCCATCTCGTCGCGCTCGCGGGTCAGTCGCTCGAAGCGGCGGCGGGCGCGCTCTTCGGCAGCGTCGCTGGTGTCCGGGGCGTCCGGCAGGCTCCAGCCGTCGCCCAGGCGCTCCGCGGCACGGGCCAGCACGGCCTGGACACCCGCGCGCGCCGCATCGTTGGCTGCCTCGCCGCGGACAAGACTTTCGCGGCAGGCCGAAAGGCGCTGGTCGGCATCGCGTTGGGCCACTGCCAGGGCGCGCAAACGCTGCTCGGCGGTGTGCAGCGCGGCGTCGGCGGTCCGGTTCGCCGCTTCGGCGGCAGCAAGGGTGGCAGCGGAAAGCTCAGCGCGCGCGGCGAGGTCGCCGGGGCTGCCGGACGCTGCACGCCAGGCCTGGCGTGCCGCGGTGCATCGCTCTGCCAGAGCCGTCGCGCGGCCGGTGGCGTCGTGGTGCCGCGCTGTCCAGGCGGCGAGTTCGGCGGCGGCGGTCTCCGCGGCTACGCCTGTGCGTTCCCGGCTCGCCTGCAATCCCGCCAAGTGATTCTGTTGATGGCGCAAGGTATCGACCGCCGCTTCGGCACGTTGCCGTGCCGATTGGGCGGCCTGCACGAGTGCTGCCTCGTCGGGCAGGTCGGCCAGCGCCGCCTGGGCGCCGGCCAGGTCGGCTTCGGCGTGGCCAAGCTCGGCCTCGGTGCGCGCCAGCAGGGTGGCCAGCGTGGAGAGCCGGCCGGCCGCATCCCGCTCCGCCGTGCGCAGGTGGGTCTGTGCAGCGCGGGCTGCGTCCAGGGCGGACTCGCGGTCCTGGCGCCGGGTGCGCGCCTGGGTTTCGCCGTCGCGATCCGCCGACTCCTGCAGCTCAGCCACGCGCGACATCTCGGCCAGTGCGACAGAGTCCGGCAGGCTGTCGAGGTGGGTGGCAGCCTCCGCCGTGCGCGCGGCAGCGGCATCGTACTCGGCATCCAGGTCGGCCAGGGCGGGCGCGGCAGCGGCGATGCGGGCTTCCGCATCGGCTGCGTCGATGGCGGCACGCTGCAAGGCGGCCTGGGCGGCAGTCAGGGCGCCGCGCGCCGCCTCGCGGTCGTCGCGGGCACACCGCACGGCTGCCAGGGACGCAACGGCCCGCGCAGTGAGCTCGTCCCTGGTCGCCTGGGCCTGTGCGGGGTCGTCAAGGCCTCGGAAAGCTGCGTCGGCGAGGCCGGATTCGCGCTCAGCTTCAGCCAGCTCGTTACGCAGGCGCAGGACGATGGCCCGTAACGCCACGCACTGCGCTTCGGCCTGGGCCGCCGCGCGCCGAAGGTCGTCCTGCGTGGCCTGCGCATGCCTGAGCGCTGCCTCGGCGGAGGCGCGTGCCTCCCGGGCGGCCGACAGAAGGGCTGCCGCCTCATCGGCTTCGGTGCAGGCAGCGTTCCGGCCGGCTTCCTGGTCGCGAGCAGCCTGCGCAGCCTCGGCCAGGGCCAGTCTGGCTTCGCCCAGGCGGCGTTGCTGCCGCAGGCGCGATGTTGCCGCGTTCGGTGCGCCCGGCCGTGTGACGTGGCCGTCCCAACGCCAGCTTCCGCCCTCCCGGCTTACGGCCAACATGCCTGGCGCCAAGGCCGGCTGGATGGGGTCACCGTCCGCCCCGTCCGGCAGCAGTGCCACGTAGGCGAGCAGCCGTGCCAAAGCGGGCGGCGCTTCCACCATCGTGGCGAGCGCCACGCAGCCTGACGGCAGCTCGGGCGCAGGCAGCACGGGCAGGTCGCGCCAGAAGCGGTACTCCGCCGGGTCGAGGGTCGCGCCTGCCGAGTCACCGATGGCGACGCCGACCGCGGCGTCCAGCCCGTCCGGCACGTGCAGCGCATCCAGCAGCCCCGCGGTGTCCGCTGGCGTGATTGTCGCCGCGGCGCCGGCCGCATCCGCGGCAGTCGCCGTGCCGGCAGCAGACGGATCCGGTGAGCCTATCCTGGCGGTGTCGATCTCACACGACCGGGCGATCGGTGCCGGGCCGAGAGCATCGGTAAGGCCGGCCAGCTCGGCGCGCAGCCGTGCCGCCTCGGCGCTTGCCTGGGCGGAGGCGCGGTCGTGCTTGGCAAGGCTTTCCCCAGCGCGTTGGCTGCTGGCCTGATGGGCCGCCAACGCAGCTTCACACGCGGCCTGCACCTCGGCGGCGCGCTGTAGGCCTTGCTCGGCTTGGTTCAGCACGTCGGCGGCAGGGATCGTCCGCTCGGCTTCGGCAAAGGCAGCGTGCGCGGCGGCGTGTTCGGACTGCAGCCGTTCGACGCGCGCACTGGTCTGGGCCAGTGCGGCCAGCGCACGGGCATGGGCGGCACGCAGGTCAACCTCTTGCCTGGTAGCTTCGGCCTCCTGCTCCTGGACAGCGGCTCTCGCGCGTTCACTCTCCTGCAGCGCGCTCTCACACACCTCCAGGGAAACGGCAGCATTCGCCGCGCTTTCGCGCAGCCGCGCCAGCTGGTTTTCTGTGGGGCGCTGCTCCAGCAAGGCGTCCAGGGCGCTCCTGGAAGACGTTCTGGACAGCTCGAGCCGCCTGACCCTCGCGGCGGCCTCGCGCCACGCCTGTTCGGCGTCACGCCGCAGCATCGCCGCACGCTCGGCCTGCGCACGCGTCTCCGCATGCCGCGCGGCGGACGCGGCACGTGACGCTTCAGCCTGCTCCAGCATCGCGCGTGCGTCCGTCAGGCCCGCTTCTGCGCGTGTCGTGGCGTGGGCAGCCTCCGCCAGGCGGTCCGGGCTCACGAGGTGACGCTGGCCTTCGGCGTGGTCCAGCTCTGCCGCCGCGTGCTGGTCACGCAGCGCATCGGCCCGGCTAAGCGCCTGGGCATACGCAGATTGCGCCCTGGCGCTGGCCAGGGACGCGGCCTGCGCCGCCTGTGTGGCGTCGTGGAGAGTTTTCTGCGCGGCATCCGCCACGGTGGCGTGTCCGGAGCAGGCGCCGTGCGCAGCCTCGATCGTGCCGGGCAGTGCCGCCAGAACCTCCGCCAGACGGGCGGACTCCTCGGTCAGCCGCTCGACGGAGGCCGCCGAGTCCGCCTGCGCGCGAACCGCCGCGTCCAGGTCCGTCTGAAGTTCCAGCAGCCGGACTTCGGCGGCAGCTTCCTCCCGAGCGGCACGGTCGGCTTCCTCGGCCAGGCGTTCGGCCTCGATGCGGCGGCGCTCCAGGCTGCGTGCGGCCTGGGTAGCCGCCTCCCGCGGGATGGGCAGTGCGGCTTCGGCTTCGGCCAGCGCGGCGGCGGACGTGGCGGCTTCTTCGGCCGCATCGGCGGCGGCCTGCGCGGCCTGGACACAGCCTGCCTCCGCCGCTGCTTCCTGCGCGCGCGCGGCGGCCAGCCGGACGGCCAGGTGCTCCGCCTCCGCGCTCCGGATCAGGCCGGAGATGTCGCGGTAACGCGCTGCCTGGCGGGCCTGCTTGCGCATCGCCTCCTGGGCAGCGTCGAGCTGCGTGCGCAAATCCTCGGTGCGCGCCAGGTTGGCCTCGGCGGCGCGCAGCTTCAGCTCGGCCTCGTGGCGGCGGGCGTGCAGGCCGGTGATGCCGGCGGCCTCCTCGAGCACCTGGCGGCGCTCCTCCGGCCGCGCGTTCACCAGGGTGGAGACGCGGCCCTGGCTGACCATGCCGCTGGAGCGCGCGCCGCTGGCGAGGTCCGCGTAGAGCGTCTGCACGTCGCGGGCGCGGTGCTCGCGGCCGTTGATGCGGAACGTGGAGCCGGCGCCGCGCTCGATGCGGCGCGTGACCTGCAGCTCGGGTTCGGCCTCGAACGGCGCGGGCAGCGCGCCGTCCAGGGTGATGGTGACCTCGGCTAGGTTGCGGCTGGCGCGCGCGGTGGTGCCGGCGAAGATCACGTCGTCCATTTCGCCGCCGCGCAAGCTGCGGGCGCTGGTCTCGCCCATTGCCCAGCGCAGCGCCTCGACCACGTTGGACTTGCCGCAGCCGTTGGGGCCGACGATGCCGGTCAGGCCCGGGAGGATGTCCAGGCTGACCGGCTCGGCGAAGCTTTTGAAGCCGGCGATGCGGAGGCGGCTTAGAAAAGCAGTCAAGGCGAGGCCTTCTTTTCTGAAGAAAAGAAGCAAAAGACTTTTGTCTCGGCTGTCGCGGACCTCGTGGCCGGCGCGTACCTAGGTGACGAAAGTTTTTTGGTTCTTTTTTTCAAAAAAGAACTGCTTTCTTGCTGTTTACGCTCCGACCCACTGCGCGAAGGTCTCGTAAGTGACCTCGCCCGAATGCGCCTTTCCGTTGATGATGAAGGTCGGCGTCGAGTCGATGTTATAGTCTTTTTCGGCCAGCGCCTGCTGGGCCAGGATCTCGTTCTTCAGCGTGTCGTCGGCGGCCACCTTGTCGAACATCTCGCGCGGCATGCCGGCCAGTGCCGCCATCTTCGCCAGCTCGTCCTTCGGGTCCACGCTGCGGTCGAACGCCCAGCGCGGCTGTGCGGCGAACAGGGTGTCCTTGAACGCCTCGTAGCGGCTGGGCGGCAGCGAGCGGGCGATCATCGCGGCGAGCAGGTCGGTCTGGTCGCGCGGGTACTCGCGGAAGACGAAGCGCAGCTTGCCGGTGTCGATCAGCTTGGTCTTGATTTCGGGGAACACGTCGGCCTGGAAGCGCGCGCAATGCGGGCAGGTGAAGGAGAACCACTCCTGCGCCACAATCTTGGCGTCCGGCGCGCCGACGAAGCGGTCCGCCATGCGGGGGTCGGCGGGCGGCGTGGCGGTGGCGGGGTCGGCGGGGCCCTGGGCGTAGGCGGCGCGGGCGGCGAACAGCGCGCCGGTGGCGGCGAGGATCGATCGGCGTGTCGGCTGCATGGGGCTGGATCCTTGGCTAGGCGTGGCGGTACGTCAGACATGGCCGAGCGCTCGGCGGGGCGCAACATCGTCGGCCACCGATGGCAGAAGCCTTCGCGATTGTAATTCGGCCGGAGCCTTCGAGCAGGAGCAAGCGCCTTCTTTTTCGAGAAAAGACGCAGAAAGCTTTTTGCGCGCGCTGTCGCGGTAAGCTGAAAAACACGTTTCACCAACGCGGATCGAACGAGAGCAGAAATTCTTGGGGCTTCTTTCAAAAAGAACTGCTTCCTTGCTTCCGCCGCAAGACGCCAGGCGCGCGACGTTAACCAGATGGTAGCTTACTGATTGGTAAACTGCACGAACGCGTAACGGCCTTGTTCGCCGGAGCGTGGCGCCTCCCAAAGACTGGGGACGCCGAGGCCAACCGGCCTGCGTCCGCGCGAAAACGCGCTGGTGCGGCGCCAACCGCGCGGATGTTGCATGAGCACTGACACCTGGCAGGCGGGTACCTCCGCAGACTGGATCACCACCGCGGACTGGAGCGGCGGCGTGCCGTCCGCGTCCACCACGGCGACGATCGGCGGGCCGGGCAGCTTCGTCGTCACGCTCTACGAAGCCGAGAGCGTCGGCGCGCTGAACCTGTCGGCCGCCGGCGCCGAGTTCTACGAGGCGGGCACGCTGGCGCTCGGCGGCATGCTCGCCCTGCAGGCGGGCACGCTGGCGCTCGCCTACGGCGCCATTAACGGCGGGACGCTGGCGCTGGCTGGCGGGCAGTTCCTCTCCACCGGCGGTACGCTGTCCGGCGTGGCCGTGCAGGGCACGCTGAACCTGTCGCAGCAGCAATCCAGCCTGGTGGTGACGGGCGGGTTGTCGCTGTCCGGTGCGGGCGGCGTCGGCGCGGGCAGCATTGCGCTGACCGGCGGCTACGCCACGCTGCAGGCGGTGGGCAGCCAGACGTTCGACAACGCGACCATCACCATCGGTGCCAGCGGATCCCAGCCTGGCGGTGCAGGGGCTGCCACGCTGGGTATCACGCAGGCAGGCGGGGCCACCGCCGGTGCCACGCTGACGCTGGGGTCCGGGTTGTGGCTGCGCGGCGTGGCCGGACAGGGCGAGGTCGTGGTGGGCAGCGTCAGCCCGCTGCAGGGCCCGGGTCTGCCCGCCAGCCTGGTCAACGCCGGCACGATAACCGCCGGGGTTGCAGGCGAGATGCTGGCCGTCGTCGGCAACGGCAGCTTCGCCAACCAGGGCACCATCGGCATCAGCAACGGCGCCACGCTGGAGCTGGCCACGGCCGGGTTCAGCAACACCGGCACCATCCTGGTCAGCAGTGCGACCTTGGCGCTGGGCGGCACCTTTGCCACCTCGCTGCTCTCCGGACTTGGTGCCATCACGCTCAGCAACGGGCAGGTGCAGCTCGCCGGCACCGTGCAGAACGCCGGCTCCACACTCACCCTGGGCAACGGCGCTTCGGTGACCGCCACGCTGGGCGCGCTGTCGCTGGCCGGCACCATCGCCGGCGGCACGGTGGTCGACAGCGGCGGCGGGCTGAGCTTCGCGTCAGGCACCGGCGTGCTGGATGCGGCGACCTACCAGGGCGTACTGAACCTGTCCGCCAGCGGCGCCGCGGCGACGCTCGCGGACGGCGCCGGCGTCACCAGCGCCGCTGGGGCCACTGGCAGCATCCTCGACACCGGCGCCGGCAGCGCGCTGCTGCTGCGCGGCGCGGAGACGCTGAACGGGGTGCAGATACAGCTCGGCAGTGGGTCCACCGCGTCGGCGATCTCCACCAGCGACACGTGGCTGGCCAGCTCTGCTGCCACCGCCACGCTGGGCAGCGGCGTTAACGTGGTGCAGGCCGGCCAGAACGCGGCGCTGCTGGCGCTGGGCTGGAGCGGCGTTGCCGGCTTCGGCCCGGCCGACACGCTGGTCAACCAGGGAAGCATCACCGGCGCGGTCGCCGGCGGAATGCTGAGCTTCGGCGGCTACGGCACCATCATCAACCAGGGCGCGGTCAGCGTCTCCAATGGCGACACGTTGGGGGTGACCGTGGCGCAGTTCGCCAACACCGGCACGCTGGTCGCGGGGCCCGGCGGCACCGTGCTGCTGGGCCAGCCGGCAAACGCGTTTGCCGCTGCACCCGCCTGGTCCAACAGCGGGTCCATCCTGGTCGCCGGCGGCACGCTGGTGCTGGGCGGCGCGCTGAGCACGGCGCAATTGGGCGCGATTACCGAGACGTCCGGCACTGTCGTGCTGGCCGGCACGCTGAGCAACGCCGGCGCCACGCTGGCGGTCTCCGGGTCGGGTGGCGGGCTGTCGCTGCCGAGCCTGAGCCTGACGGGCACCATCGCGGGCGGCACCGTGGCCGACAGCGCCGGTGCGCTCTCCGTCGGCGGTGGCACCGGTGCGCTGCTGGACGGCGTGTCCTACAGCGGCACGCTGCTGCTAGGCGGCGCGTCCGCGTTCCTGCGGGTGCGCGACGGCCTGAAGCTGAGTGGTGCTGCCGACATCATCGGTGCCGGCGCCACGCTCGATTTCCAGGGCAGCCAGGTCTTCGACCAGGCGCAGGTGCTGATCGGTTCCGCCGCGGGCGACGCGATCGCGCTGGCCGACAACCCGGGGCAGGCAGGCGGCAGCACGCTCACGCTCGGGCCCAACCTTTCCATCTCCCAGTCCGGCGCGGTCGCGGCGATCGGTCAGGGCACCGGCGGGCTCGGCGACCTGATCGTCAGTCAGGGACAGATCAACGCTGGCGTCGCCGGCGGCACGCTGACGCTCGGCGGGGCGGGCTTCATCAACCAGGGCACCATCACGGTGGGCCAGGGCGACACGCTGGCCATCGCCGCCGGCAATTTCAGCAACACCGGCGTAGTCTTGGTAGGCGGCCTGCTCTCCCTGGCCGGCTCCCTGAGCCTCGCACAGCTCGGCCAGGTGGTGCTGTCCGGCGGCACGGTTTCCGTCGGCGGCACGCTGAACCTGGCCGGCGGCAGCCTGTCCGTCGGCCAAGGCAGCGCCTTCGGGCGGGTGCAGCTGACCGGCACGATCGCCGGCGGCATCATCCTGGACGCGGGCGGCGGGCTGGCCTCAGCTGGCGGCACGCTGAGCGGCGTCACCTACGAGGGCGTGCTCGACCTGAGCCGGCCGTTCTCCCAGTTGTCGGTGGCGCACGGCCTGACAGTGCAGGGGCAGTCGGCCGGCCAAACCGGCGAGATCCTGCTGACCGGCGCGCAATCATCGCTCACCGCGTTGAGCTCGGAGACGCTGGCCACCCAGATCGTGCTGGGCAGCGTGGCGCAATCCTACGCCGGGCAGAGGCTCGCCGCCCCGGTGCTGCAGGCGGCGTCGGGCGTGCAGCTCACGCTCGGGGCCGCGTCGAAGCTGGCATTGGCCGGGACGGCTGGCACGCTGGGCAGCGCCGCTTCCGGCTGGTCCGACAGCATCGTCAACCAGGGGAGCGTGTCGGACGCCGTCGCGGGCGGCGTGCTGGGCATCGCCAGCAGCTTCTTCACCAACGCGGGCACCGTGTCGGTCAGCGGCGGCGGGGTGGTCACCATCGGCGACGTGGGGTTCTTCAACACCGGCACGCTGTCGGTGGGTACGGGCTCGTCCGTGCTGCTGAACCTGCTCGATTATTACGCCGCGCCGAACGCCGGTGCGACGGCGTTCAGCAACGCCGGCACCGTGCTGTTGCAAGGCGGCGTGGTGCAGGAACTCACCGGCGGCGGGCTGTTCCCGGCGGTGCCGCTGCTCAACCTGCCGGGCGGCGACGTGGTCGGCGCCGGCAGCGTCTACGCCCAGGTGAGCAACGACGGCACAATCGAGGCGCGCGGCGGATTGCTGGCGGTGAACCAGGCAGTGCTGGGCGCCGGCACCCTGCAGATCGATGCCGGCAGCACGCTGGAGCTGGAAGCCAGCGTGTCGCCCGGCCAGACGGTGGACTTCGCCAGCAACTCGGAACTGGCGGTGCTCGCGCCCTCCAGCTTTGCCGGCACGCTGAGCGGCTTCGGCGCCGGCGACATACTCGACCTGCCGGGCCAGTCGCTCGTTGGCGTGGCCAGCAGCAACGGCACGCTGGTGGTCAGCACGGCGACGCAGAATTTCCGCTTTGTGGGCACCACGCTGCTGGGCGGCGAGATCTCGGCGGGGCATGACGTCCATGGCGGTGCCACCGTCAGCTACACACCGCAGAAAGTGGGCACCGGCAGCACGGTGCTGCTGGTCCCGGTCAGTCAGCCGGGCATGCTGTTCTGGGCGTCACCCGCCGGCGACGTGTTCGAGGGCCCGTCCGCGGACCTGGCCGGCGCTCGCATCGCCAACTGGAGTGCGGCCGACAGCCTGGACATCACCGACCTGGCGCCGGCGCATGCGAAGCTGGTCGCCACGCAGACCGGCGGGCTGGACACGCTCGTGCTCAGCGACGGGAGCCACACCGCGACGGTCAGCCTGACCGGGACGTTCAGCGCCAGCGGGTTCCACCTGGCAAGCGATACGCATGGAGGGACGATGCTGACCTATACGGGGCATTGAAGGCAGGCCTTCTTCGAGGAACAGAAGCAAAAAGCTTTGGCGATGTTATACTTGCCAAACCCACCAACAAAGGGTAGGGTGATGCCATCGAGAGGATAGACCGATGGCTAGCGTTCTCGATGCCCCGCACTTTCAGAATGAAACCGCTGCTTACGCTAAATTGGAAAGCCTCGTTTGGCCGAACGGTCCTGTATGTCCGCATTGCGGCAGCGCCGACCGAATGAAGTTGATGGGCGGCAAAGCTACCCGTCCTGGGCTTCACAAATGCTACGCTTGCCGCAAACAAAGTCGGGTTACAGTCGGAACCGTTTTCGAGAGCAGCCATATTCCTCTGCACATGTGGCTTCAAGCTGCTTACCTTATGTGTTCCAGCAAAAAGGGCATCAGCTCCAACCAGCTTGCCAGGGTGCTCGGTCTTACCGTGAAAAGCGCGTGGTTTATGTCCCATCGCCTTCGTCTGGCAATGGAAGACGGTAGCCTTCCTCCTTTGGGTGGCGAAGGCGAGATCGTCGAGATTGACGAGACCTTCATTGGAACAAAGAACGGCGCTACGGTTGCCCGTGGGTATCGGCACAAGCACACAATTTTCACGCTCGTGCAGCGGGGCGGTTCCGCTCGCTCGTTCCATGTCGATGGAACGAGCCCGGCGCACCTGATGCCGATCATCTTGGCGAATATCGCTCCTGGCACACATGTCATGACCGATGAGGCTGGCCAGTATGCGCGCTTGTCCCGCTACTTTTCTGGTCATGATTTCACTCGCCACGGGGCGGGCGAATATGTCCGCGGCATCGTTCATAGCAACACCGTCGAAGGTTTCTATTCCGTGTTCAAGCGCGGCATGAAAGGGGTGTATCAGCACTGTGGAGAAAAGCACCTACATCGCTACGTCACCGAGTTTGACTTCCGTTACAACAACCGGGTTCGTTTAGGCATCAACGACGTGCAGCGCACAGACACCGCCCTCAAGGGCATCGTGGGTAAGCGTTTGACCTATAAAATACCTTGTCAGGAAGTTTAGATAAATGCCTTAAGCCGCGCGGTATTGCGGCTTAGAGACTTGCCTTAGTTTTAAGGCAGATGGCATCCTAACGCCTTTGCCGGCAATGAGCAGTTCAGTCCCGATGCGCTTTTCCTGGATCGAGTAGTTTATGTCAAAGCTGTACTGCCTCCGACTTCGATACAACATTCTGATTTCCGGAACGTCGTCATAGGTGACTATCCAAGAGCGATCTAAGTCTATTATTCTCTCAGCAAGATCGGCGTGATCCTCTGCTTGATAGAAGCTCGTGTAGAGATCGGCTCCTTTATTGAAGTAGGGCGGGTCTATAAAGAGCATTGTATCTCTTGGCAGATTTCGGCTGCAACGAGATAAAAATTTTAGCGCATCGAGATTCGTGAGGTGTATTCGCTCTCGATACTTTTCTACGCGCGCGATCCTTCGCAAGAGTTCCTCGTGATTGTAGCGACAGCCGATCTTGTAGTTTCCAGCTTGGTTAAGTCCGCCTATTACTCCCGCGCCTTTTATTATCCCCGAGCGATTTGTGCGATTGAGAAAGAATGTTGAAAAGCCGAGAGCGAGGGTGTCCCGGCCATCCTGACGACGATGGATTTCACGTTGCTCTAACCAAGTCTCAATATTGACCGGAGTTCTTTCAATCTTTGAAAGAAGAGCTTTTGTCTCGTTTAGAACGCAGTGCCAGAACGCCCAAACTGACGGATCGATGTCGTTTACATGTATGTCCGCGACATGCCCCCCGTACAATAGAGCCAGAGCCAAACCACATCCACCCGCATAAGGCTCTGCGTAATGACCATGTTCCAATCCGTTCAGACGCAAGAGGTAAGCGGCAAGATTGAGCAGGCTCGACTTTCCTCCCGGATAGCGCAAAGGTGAGGTTGGCCGTGCCATGCTAACGCTAAGCCTATCTGCTGAGATTGCAGGATATTCTATCAAGGCGCACAGCGCTCGGCCAGCTTTTTTTAAGGCACCCCGCTGGCTGTCGAAATGCACTTTAGAAACACGTCTTTTAACGTGATCATATCGTTATTGAGCTGGTTGCCATTGAAGGCTCCCGCTGTCGGATGGTGTTTTGTAGAGTTTCCAAACTCCCTAAGTCTCGCAATGGCCTGACGTACAGATGTCGTGTCCCCAGCGAAGCCCCACCCGCTAAGGCGCTGCTTGCTCAAAAATGATTCAAAGTCAGTCGGAGCAATTCGCCCAGCGCAGGCCGTCAATGTCTCGACGAACGACCAAACGCCAACTGAGATAAGGGGTACGTGAGGGTCTAGGTCCACCTTACAAATAGACCAATATAACCGCTCCAGCTTGTCATTCCCGTAAGCCTTTAGAGCGTCGTAAATAGCCTTCTCAAAAAGCACGTGCTGCGCGTCCCTTGGCTTACTACCTGTCTGTCGCTTTGCAGGTCTAACTTTCAATGCAGCGCTACCAGCCGTAATGGACTCTGTCTCGATACGATCGTTTGTCACTCCTGGAAGCGAGTTGAGAGGTCGAGCATACTTTATGATCGGGTCTTTGTTCATCCGGGAGTTGACTGTCTTTTTCCCAACAAGGTCCCGCATGAAACGACGCAAGATAATGTCGAACTGCTCTTTTGGACGAGTTATGCCGACCTGACCTGGAACACTCTGATCGTAACCGAGCTGTTCTCGAAAAAAATCATTTAACACGAATCTTGCGACCGTTGTTAATTTACCCATACGCTCCTCAGGAGTGATCATGCCCTCTTGTTGGGCATAGTCTAAGAGCGCCAACGCGGCCTTGTTTTTACTACCGCCGTCAGCCCTTGCTTTCTGGTCTGCGTTCCAACTCCTTCGGCCGACCCCGCCCTGTTCGCCTTGATGCAAACGATCCAGCCAAATCTTCGCGTGTTCGACGCCATCAAAGAGGGTACCGGGCACTGTTTTGATTGGTTTCCAGGCTTCCCAGAGCTTCTCAAATGCTTTGCGCAGGTTTGGAGGCGCCAACTCTGGATCATTCAGAAGCTTTATCGCGCAAATCCGCCTATTTCCCTCAACAACATAGTAGTTGTGCGGTGGCTGGTTGGCCTTGCGCTTCTCTGCTGAAATTAATGCAAAACGTTCTAGGGGATTGATGCCATGATCTTTGATATCCCGAGCAAGTGGGTAGACAAATTCCTTCTCACAAAGATAGGCAATGGCTTGCGCCTCCGCCTCAACTGGCTCATGCCGGTAGTTTGCCAGGTGTAAGAAGATGCGGCTTACTTGCACCGCGTCGATAGGCTTCGGAGCTGACGGCATTGATGGTGACGTTCCTGTAAACTCGGGTTCGTTACGACCACTGAGTTTATGGGAGTCGTCATGGATGACAAGACGCAGTTAGACCGTTTCAAGGAGGCCGCCCACAAGTTAGGTTGTGACGAGGACGAGGCTGCTTTTGACAGCAAGTTGAAGGAAATTTCGAGAAAAAGGCCGCCTAAGAAGCCTAGTCAGGCAGCCTCAGAACCGGACTGAGTCAGCTTTGCTGAAGTGCTACCAGGGCGATGTTCAATCCATCCTGCCTCCATCGCGAAGGCGAGGCCGGCCTCGTAATCCCCTGGACGCCAGGGAGGCGCGGCAAAGGCGACGTTTAACCGTTGGCACCTCATGCTCTCACCTGGACCAAGGTTATGCACTGCAACCATCAGCCTTAGAAGTTCTCGTCCTGCATCTTCATTTGTTGGTAGTCTGGCCATCCGGTCCTCCGCACCACCCTATACCACAGGCCGGCCTGGGTTTGGCAAGTATAACATCGCCAAAAGCTTTTGCTTCCGCTGTCGCGGGTCTCTCGGCTCAGCGCGCGACAGCGGAGTCAAAAGTTTTTTGGTGCTTTTTTCAAAAAAGAACCGCTTGCTTTATCTTACCCGTGATACGCCCGTGCCAAACCCACCCCGCCCGCTGGCCGCCGCCGCCTTGGCAGGAGGACGGTGCCCGTCGGCCATCGCCGGATACCGACTTTACCGGCTGGCCGGTCGTGTGTCAGGCATGCCGCTTGCTCCTCGCCTGAGCCGTCGGACGGCTGACAGGCATGCCGCCGGCCGCGCCGGCAGGCGTATGCCACGCCACGAACAAAATGCTGCGCGGTGCTGACCGCCAGCGAGCCGAGGAGTAACTGGGTGACCGCATTCAAAAGCACAGACAGCTACATCGCCTCCCGCGACCTCGAGGTGGCGGTCAACGCCGCGGTGACCCTGCAGCGGCCGCTGCTGGTGAAGGGCGAACCGGGCACCGGCAAGACGGTGCTGGCGCACGAGGTGGCTGCAGCGCTCGGCATGCCGCTCATCGAATGGCACGTGAAGAGCACCACCCGGGCGCAGCAGGGCCTGTATGAATACGACGCGGTTTCGCGCCTCCGCGACGGCCAGCTGGGCGACGCGCGCGTGCACGACATCGCCAACTACATCGTACGCGGCAAGCTGTGGGATGCGTTCGCGGCGGACGCGCAATCCGTCGTGCTGATCGACGAGATCGACAAGGCCGACATCGAGTTTCCCAACGATTTGCTGCTCGAGCTCGATCGCATGCAGTTCTTCGTCTACGAGACGCGGCAGACGGTGACCGCACGCCAGCGCCCGGTGGTGATCATCACGTCGAACAACGAAAAGGAGCTGCCGGACGCCTTCCTGCGCCGCTGCTTTTTCCACTACATCCGCTTCCCCGACCGCGAGACGATGGAGCGCATCGTGCAGTCGCACTACCCAGGCATCCGCCAGGACCTCGCACGCGAGGCGCTGACGATGTTCTTCCGCGTGCGCGAGCTGCCCGGGCTGAAAAAGAAGCCGGCAACCAGCGAGCTGCTGGACTGGCTGAAGCTGCTGATGATCGAGGACATGCCGGCCGAGGCGCTGCGGACGCGCGAGAAGACGGTGGTGATCCCGCCGCTGCACGGCGCGCTGCTGAAGAACGAGCAGGACGTGCACCTGTTCGAGCGGCTTGCGTTCATGGCGCGGCGCGAGTGAAGCGCGCAGGAAAGAAAGCAAGGCCTTCTTTTCTGAAGAAAACAAGCAAAAGGCTTTTGATCCGGCTGTCGCGGAGGTGTCTGCAGCAAGTATTCCAGGGAACAAAAGTTTTTTGGTTCTTTTTTTCAAAAAAGAACCGCTTGCTTGCTTTCA
Organism: uncultured Acetobacteraceae bacterium; assembly: GCA_964242115.1. Taxonomy (GTDB): domain Bacteria; phylum Pseudomonadota; class Alphaproteobacteria; order Acetobacterales; family Acetobacteraceae; genus BOG-908. The sequence continues at coordinate 62,676 of CAXSZX010000018.1, forward strand.
ACCGGTCAACACATGGCGCCGTCTACGTATGAGTTGGAGAGCTTCGCAGGTGACCGAGGAAGCCAGTGTCTGGAGAGCAATCCTGAAAGTGGGCGGAACAACCTCGTCAACGGTCGAGAGCGTGAGAGAAAACACGGATCCGCCAACTTCTGTGTTCGAGGCCAGTGACAACGTGCGTGCAGCGAACGCTGATGTAGGTGGAGACCAGCGGAGTTTGGATGTCCGTAGCCCGACCCGCCTACTCGTCAGAACCGAAGCCACCTCCCGGACGAAGGGTCCAGGTGACAAACGTGCAGCCGCCGATCATCCGACGCTAAACTACGGTGCCGCCACGCGAAGCGAGCGTGTTGCGCGCAATTGGCTGGAAAAAGGTCGCGGTCTGTCAGACCAATTCGACAAGATGCAAAATCAGGTGAAGCGTGTTTCGGCCGAAGTATTCGCTCCGGGAGCCACGCACTGATGTTCGCAACCTTCGTCCAGCAGCTTCGCACCGCCGGCCTGCCGGTCTCGATCACCGAGTACCTGGCACTGATGGGTGCCATGAAGGCCAACGTCGCCGCCTACGACATCGACGATTTCTACTTTCTCGCCCGCGCCACGCTGGTGAAGGACGAACGCCACCTCGACCGGTTCGACCGCGTGTTCGCAACCGTGTTCCAGGGCCTTGAACACCCGCCAGGCGACCCCGCCACCGACATTCCCGACGAGTGGCTGCGCAAGATCGCCGAGAAGAATCTCTCGCCGGAGGAGATGGCCGCCATTGAGGCGATGGGCGGTTTCGAGAAGCTGATGGAAACTCTCAGGCAACGTCTGGAAGAACAGAAGGAACGCCACCAGGGCGGCAGCAAGTGGATCGGCACCGGCGGCACCTCGCCGTTCGGCGCTTACGGCTACAACCCCGAAGGCATCCGCATCGGCCAGGCGGAATCGCGCCACCGACGCGCCGTGAAGGTGTGGGACAAGCGCGATTTCCGCGACCTCGACGGCGACACCGAGCTCGGCACCCGCAACATGAAAGTCGCCTTGCGCCGCCTGCGTCGTTTCGCACGCCAGGGTGCCGCTACCGAGCTCGACCTGCCCGGCACCATCCACGCCACCGCCAGCAACGCCGGCAGCCTGGACCTCAAGATGGTTCCCGAGCGGCACAACGCGGTGAAGATCCTGCTGCTGCTCGACGTCGGCGGCTCGATGGACGATTTCGTCCGCACCTCGCAGGAGCTGTTCTCCGCCGTGCGCTCCGAGTTCAAGCACATGGAGCATTTCTACTTCCACAACTGCGTCTACGAACGCGTCTGGCGCGAGAACCGACGGCGCGACCACACCTCCATCTCGACCTGGGACCTGATGCGCACCTACGGCGCCGACTACAAGCTGATCTTCGTCGGCGACGCGACGATGAGTCCCTATGAGGTGGTCCAGCCAGGCGGCAGCGTGGAGCACTGGAACGAGGAAGCCGGCCGCGTCTGGATCGAGCGCCTGACTGGACATTTCCGCAGCGCCGCCTGGCTGAATCCGGCCAAGCAGGACTACTGGGCCTACACGCACTCGACCGTGCTGCTGCGCGAGCTGATGCAGCAGCGCATGTTTCCGCTGACGCTGAGTGGCTTGGACGACATGACTCGGGAGCTGTCCCGCTAGCAAGGGCCGACGCTCGTTGCAGAGCCAAAGGTGAAAGCAAGCGCTTCTTTTCGAGAAAAAGAAGCAAAAAGCTTTTGTCACGGCTGTCGCGGACTCACCCGCACGGCACGACCAAGGGAGCAAAAGTTTTTTGGTTCTCTTTTCAAAAAAGAACCGCTTGCCTTGCTCTCCTGCCGTATCCGGGCAGTTGCGAACACAGCGCCATCGTGCCAGGCATCGCGCGTGCAGCGTCAGGTCCTCACATGATCACCGTCCACCACCTCAACAACTCCCGCTCGCAGCGCATCCTCTGGCTGCTCGAGGAACTCGGCGTGCCATACGAGGTGAAACGCTACGAGCGCGACGCCAAGACGATGCTCGCCCCGCCGGAGCTGCACGCCGTCCACCCCCTTGGCAAGTCGCCGGTGATCACCGACGGCGACAAGACTATCGCCGAGACCGGCGCCATCGTCGAGTACCTGCTCGACACCTACGGCGAGGGCCGCCTCGCGCCCGCCGCCGGCACGCCGGAGCGTTTGCGCTACGTCTACTGGCTGCACTTCGCCGAGGGGTCGGCCATGCCGCCACTAGTGATGACGCTGGTGTTCGGTGCCATCCCAGCCCGCGTGCCGTTCTTTATCCGCCCGGTCGCCAAGCTGATCAGCGAGACCGTGCAGAAGAATTTTCTGCGCCCCAACATCGAGGCCCAGCTGACTCTGATGGAATCTGAGCTCGCAAACGGCGGCTGGTTCGCCGGCGCGGCGTTCACCGCGGCCGACGTGATGATGAGCTTCCCGGTAGAAGCGGCCGCCACGCGCGGTGGCCTGGGAGAAGCGCCCAAGCTGAAGGCGTGGCTCGCGCGCATCCACGCCCGCCCTGCCTACCAGGCAGCCCTGCAACGCGGCGGCGCTTACGCCTACGCCTGACACGGTGGTCCGGGGCACCCGGCTGACAGGCGGACATTCGGCCCGAAGGTGTTGGCGTCGAGGCCGGAATCAGATCAAGAAGGTGGCGTTCCCTGACGGGCGCTGGCCGGCGCGCGGGCAACGGTAAAGACAAAGCTTCTTGCTTGTTTTTCTTGCAACAGGGGAGTCTTTGCTCCCGTGCCGGAGGACCAACCATGGGCGAAACCCTCGAGACCCACGAACACGCCGAAGAGGCCGCACATGGCGGCCGCCGCCACACCGCCCTGCTAATCGCCGTGCTCGCTGCCGGTCTGGCGTTCACCGAGCAGGGCGCCCAGCACGCGCAGACCAGGATGTCGGACAGCGCCATCTCGGCTGCCGACGTCTGGGCCGAGTATCAGGCCAAATCCACCCGCGCCAACGAGGTCCGCGAGTTGGCCCAGCTCGCCGCCCTGCTGCCAGCCGACCCTGGCCACGACCCGGCCGCCGTCCAGGCACGCTTCGCAGCCGACATCGCCCGCTTCGAGACCGATCCCGCCTCCGGCAAGCAGGCGCTGGCGACGCGTGCGCAAGGCATGGAGCGCGCACGCGATGCTGCCCACGAGCGGCTGGAGGCGTTCGACAACGCCGCGGCCGCTCTTCAGCTCGGCATCGTGCTGACCACCGCGTCCGTCATCACCGGCTCGCTCATGCTGGTCTGGGGCGGCTTGCTGCTCGGCCTTGCGGGTGCGGCACTGGGTGTGCTCGGCCTTGTCGCGCCAGCACTGGCCAGTATGTAACCGACTGTCACAAAAACGAGCCTGCATCATGGTATGTGTCTTTTTTCACAACGAAAAAGGTTGACGCAGCCTGCCTTGCGCTAACTTCCCGTCTGGCTCTGCCGAGTTGAGAGGCCGGTCGCCTGCCGAATTTCTCGGCGGCAGTCAGGACGTGATGGTCGGATGGTTCTGGAAAGCTTCTTTGCCGGTGATTTCCCGAGATATTTCGACGACGTTCTGAAACGCAAACCGCTCTGGCTGTTCGTGCATGTTCCCAAGACCGCAGGAAGCTCGCTTAACGGTGAGCTCGTGCCGATCCTCTCGCCCAGTCACCACATCTTCGTGGATTACAAGGCCCTCGATCAGCGCCCGTTTCACGAAATGCTCGACGAGTCGGTCTCGCAATTCATCAACTTGGCCGGCACGCAACGTTACGCCTACTGCACCGGGCACATCACCGCCGACCATGTGAGCCGCATCGCCCGAAGCGTGCCTGACGTGCGTCCGATGACGTTGTTGCGCGATCCGGTTGCCCGCTTCGTTTCAGACTACCGCTACCAGTGCTCGCCCATGCACCCGGGTCACGAGGCGTTCAGGCGCGCGCACCCGGCGATCGAGTCCTACCTCGAGCTGCCGGGCGAGTGGAACAAGGCGTCCGGCCACCTGCTACCGGGCGAGTTGCGCCATGAAGGCGACACCACCGCCTGCGTGAACTACCTGACCGCGCGTTACGACCTGATCGGCATCCAGGAGGATTACGCGCTGACCCTGCGCCTGGTCAGCACGCTTGCCGGCGCGCCACGGCGGCCCACGGTGCGCAAGCGGATCAACACGCCCACCGCGGAGACACAGGTGGCGCTCTCGCCGGAAACCGAGGCGCGTATACGGTCGCGCAACGCGCTCGACATCGCTGTCTATGAGGTTCTGGCGGCACGGTTTGCCAGCGTGCGTGCGGGGCTTATTGAGTACTTGGATCGAGTTGGTCCGCTCAAGTAAGCAAGCGAGCGGTTCTTTCTGAGAGAAAGGACCAGAAAACTTTTGTCTCTTGGGTAAGCGTCTGCGGGCGACTCCGCGACAGCGCTGATAAAAGTTTTTTGCTTCTTCTTTTCCAAAAAAGAAGGCTTTGTTTCGGTTGCCTTGTCCAAGGAAAACCATGGAGCTAACTCCCGCCACGCGGGTCTTCGTCACCGGCGGCTCCGGCTTCGTCGGCCGCGAACTGATCGCTGCCCTGCACGCGCGCGGTTGCCCGGTCACCGCACTCGCCCGCTCTGGCCTGGCCGCAGACACCGTCGCCGCCTGGGGTGCCGAGCCAGTACGCGGCGACCTCTCCAGCCTCAACGTGCTTGCCGCCGGGATGACCGGCTGCGCGGCCACCATCCACGCCGCCGCCGACACCCGCGACTGGGGCCGGCGCGAGGACTTCCTGGAGACCACCGTGCGCGGCACAGAGCGGGTGATCGAGGCCGCGCGTATGGCGGGCGTCTCGCGCCTCGTCCACATCGGCACCGAAGCCGTGCTGGCGGGCGGGGCGCCGATTGTGGGTGCCGACGAGACCTGGCTATACCCGGGCAAGCCGGCCGGGCTGTATCCGTGGTCGAAGAGCCTGGCCGAACAGGCAGTGCTGGCGGCAAACGACTTCTCGCTCGGCACCGTTTCCGTGCGGCCGCGCTTCGTGTGGGGGCGCGGCGACACCTCGCTGCTGCCGCTGTTGCTGAGTGCCATGCGTGCCGGCCAGTTCGCCTGGTTCGGCGGCGGCCACCACCTCAGTTCCACGTGCCACGTGCGCAACGTGGCCGAGGGCGCGCTGCTCGCCATCGAACACGGCACCGGCGGGCAGGCGTATTTTCTGACCGACGGGCCGCCGGTGGACCTCCGCCTCTTCCTCACCGAAATGGCAGCGACCCAGGGCGTGGCGGCACCACGGCGTTCAGCGCCGTTGTGGGTGGCGCGCGCGATGGCCGCTGCCGGCGAGGCGTTGTGGGGCACGCTGAAGCTGGCCGGCCGGCCGCCGATCACGCGCACTGCGCTGGCGCTGTTCTTCTCGGAGGTGACGGTGCGCGACGACAAGGCGCGGCGCGAACTGGGCTACACGTCGCACGTCAGCATGGCGGAAGGCTTGGCGGAGATGCGCGCGTGATCTTTGCTAGAACGAAAGAAAGTAAGCGGTTCTTTTTTGAAAAAAAGAACCAAAAAACTTTTGTCCTATAGTGTCTGCTGCAGAACGGCCCGCGACTCGCGGGCGATCAGCTTTTAATCTCGTTTGCAAACAGGACTCTCTGCCTCGTGCCAGCGGCCGTGGACCATGACCCCCGGCAGCCGGTAACGAAGACAGGTTTGCTTTTCAAACGCAGCAGAAATCTTAGTTTTTATATTGTCAAGTTCACATAGCAGCACTCAAGAAAATGAAAGTTTTAGGTTCTTTACTTCAAAAAAGAGCTGCTTGCTTCACCTGTCACTGGTAAATCTGAGACGGTTGACATGAGCCGCCGACGTTTTGACGGTTCGAGTTCTATCATCGAAAGCGTGGCCTGTTCCGTTCAAAGCAGCGAAAACTCTTCTGTATGATGTCGCGGAGATGTCCGCAGCCTGCACCAACAAGACCAGAAATTTAATGGTCTTCGTCAAACAGCTTGCATGGCTCGCCTATTATCAACCAAGATTGCGGGCTGCCGGTTTCAAACCCCGTGCGACTTGAACCATGCCAGCGCCTCCGACCAACCCGCCTGTGCGGCGGCCTGGTTGTAGGTGGCACGGTAGTCGGCGTGGAACCCGTGCCCTGCGTCCGGGAACACCTTGATCTCTATTGCATGCCCGGCATCGCGCGCCACCTGTGCGGCAGTCTGCACGTCGGCCGGCTTGATGCTCGGGTCCTGGCCGCCATACAGCCCCAGCAGCGGGCAGTGCAAGGACGCAGCCAAATCCGTCGCCGTGTGCGGCTGGATGGTGGAGACGGCACCCTTCACCGGCCCGTACCACGCCACTGCCGCCTTCAGATGCGGGTTGTGCTCGGCAAACAGCCAGGTGTCCCGTCCGCCGCGGCAGAAGCCGGTCACTCCCAAGCGGTTCAGGTCGCCGTGGTTGGCCCCGGCCCACACCGTGGTGCTGTCCAGGTCTGACAACATCGTGGCATCCGGCGCCTTGGAGATCACCTTAGCCACGATCTCGTGCGGGTCGGTCATCTTGGAAAGGTCGGCGATGCGCGCGTAGAGCTCGGGTGCGACGGCCAGGTAGCCCAGCTTGGCCAAACGGCGGCAGACGTCCTTGATGTATTCGTGGACGCCGAAGATCTCCTCGATCACCACGATGATCGGGAACGGACCGGCGCCTTGCGGCCGCGCGTAGTACGCGGGCAAGTGGCCGTCGGCGACGGGGATTTGCGCTTCGCCGGCATCCAGCCCGGCGCTGTCCGTATGGATCGGCGCGGTGTCGGCACGCGCGACTGCGGCGGTGAAGCCGGTCATCAGCGTGGTCATCAGGAAAGTCCGGCGATCGAAGGGCACGTGGTAAACTCCAAAAAGAAAGAATCTTCTTTTTCGAGAAAAAGAAGCAAAAAGCTTTTGTTAGCGCTGTCGCGGAGGCTCCGGAGACGGATACCCAAGGAACAAAAGTTTTTTGGTTCTTTTTTTCAAAAAAGAACTGCTTGCTTGCTTACTTCACGGAAACAACCCCCGCGTGAGCTTAGCCTTCTGCACCCGCTCCACCCCGATCGCGATCGCCGCCGTCCTATGCGTCACCTTGTCGCGATCCACCCGCGCCATCACCGCCTGAAAGGCGCGTTCCAGCACCCGGTTCAGCCTGTCGCGCACTTCCGGTTCCGTCCAGAAAAGCTGTTGCAGGTCCTGCACCCATTCGAAGTAGCTCACCACCACGCCGCCGGCGTTGCACAGTATGTCGGGGATGACGAATATCTCCGAGCGTCGTTCGGCCAGCACGCGATCGGCGTCCGGCGTGGTCGGCCCGTTGGCGCCCTCGGCAAGGATGCGGCACTGCAGGCGGGCCGCCACGTCGCCGGTGATCACCTGTTCCATCGCTGCGGGCACCAGGATGTCGCATTTCTGCTCGAGCAGCGCGTGCGGGTCGAAGGCGGCCTCGTTGGACCAGCCGGCCAGCGTGCCGTGCGCCTCGGTCCAGCGGATCAGCGAGGCCACGTCCAGGCCGCGCGGGTCGTAGTAGCAGGCGGTGTGGTCCGAAACACCCAGCACGCGCACGCCCTGCTGCACCAGCGTGGCCGCCGTCACGCTGCCCACGTTGCCGAACCCCTGGATGATGGCGGTGGCACCGTTGGCCTCGATGCACAGGCGTTCCATCGCCCGGCTGACCAGGTGGACCACGCCGCGGCCAGTGGCCTCGCGCCGGCCCACGGTGCCGCCGGCGTCCACCGGCTTGCCGGTGACGATCTCGGTAACCGTCTGGCCCTGATACATCGAGTAGGTGTCCATGTACCAGGCCATCACCTGCTCATTGGTGCCCATATCCGGCGCCATCACGTCCGTCTTGGGCCCGACGAACGGGATCATCTCCTGCATGTAGCGCCGGCTCACCGCTTCCAGCTCGCGGCGCGACAGCCCGTACGGGTCCACCGCCACGCCGCCCTTGGCGCCGCCGTAGGGCAGGCCGGCCAGCGCGCATTTCCAGCTCATGGCGATCGCCAGCGCCGCCACCTCGCCGAGGTGGAGGTTGCTGGCGTAGCGGGTGCCGCCCTTGGTGGGGCCCATGGTCAGGTGGTGCTGCACGCGGAAGCCGGCGAACACCGCCTCGCTGCCGTCGTCGCGGTGGATCGGGCAGGCGACGATGATCGCGCGCTTGGGCAGCAGCAGGCGGTCGCGGTTCTGGGCGGGGATCTCCAGGTAGTCGGCGATAACGGCGAAGTTCTCGCGCGCCTGTTCGAAGAACGGGCCGGTGTAGATGTCCATGTGAGGCTGTCCCGGTTGTTGCACGCCGCCCGGTTTGCCCGGGTGTTGTTGGTGGCGGTCACCGTCCTGGGCATGCGCTGCACGGGGCCGGCGAGGTGGGCGGCACCATCCCGGAGCCAGCGCGTTTTGTCCACGAACTGAGGGATGCGGCACGCGAATGGCAGTCACCTTGCAACCTGATCCGCCGCCCACTGGCACCACCGCCCGACGCCGTATGGCGCTGGTGGCCAACGGGCGCGCCGGCGCGCTGATGCGGCAGGGCGGCTCCGCCGGCTCGCTGGAGGACAAGCTCCGCGGCGAGGCGGCTTCGCTCGAGGTGATCGCGGAGAAGAGCGGCAGCCTGCCGGACCGCATGGAGCAGGCGGTGCGTACCGGGGCGGACTGCGTGGTGGTGGCCGGCGGCGACGGCAGCATCGCGTGCGCCGCCTCCGTGCTGGCGGGGACTGAGACGGCGCTTGGCCTGATCCCGTCCGGCACCATGAACCTGCTCGCGCGCGACCTAGGCCTCGATCCGGACGACAAGGAGGCGTGCCTGCGCACGCTCGCGGACGGCCAGGTGCGCAGCATCGATGCCGGCTGCGTCGCCGGCACGGACGGCAAGGGCCACCTGTTCCTCTGTGCCTCCATGCTGGGAACGCCGGCGCGCCTCAGCCGCCACCGCGAGGCCGGGCGCAAGCGCGGCGGCGGGCTGCTCGCCTGGGCCAGCTTCGGCCGCGCTGCCGGGTTGGCCCTGTGGCGCAACCGCAGCCTGCATTTGACTCTGCTCGTAGGCGGCCAGGAACTGCGGCGGCGCACCCCGTCTCTGACCATCACCGTCAACCCGCTGGACGACACCTCCGGCCGGATGTTCGGCCGCAGCCAGCTCGATGGTGGTAAACTGGTGCTCTACGTGGTCCGCCGTGCCTCCGCGCTACGGCAGGCGTGGCTGCTGCTGCGCACCGTGGTCACCGGGTCGCTGCGCACCCCTGAGGTGGAGGTGATCGAGGCGACCGAGCTGGAGATCCACTCCAGGCACCGCGCGATGCACGTGCTGGTGGACGGCGAGTTGCGGCTGCTGGCCCCGCCGCTGCGCTACACGATCCGCCCGCGCGTGGTGCGCGTCATAGCTCCCGCCGAGCCCCATCAGGCAGCGCCGGACACGCCATCGGACGCGGACGTGCTGGCCGCACCGTCGGACGGTCTGGCCGCCACCGCGCCATGAGCGGCGAGGTCACCCGTATCGCCCACCTGACGGACGTGCATTTCGGCGCCACCGACCCGCTCGTGGTCGAAGGCCTGGTCGCCGACCTGCAGGCAGACCCGCCGGACCTGGCGGTGATCAGCGGCGACCTGACGATGGGCGCGCGGCGCTGGGAGTTCCGCGCCGCCCGCGCCTTCATCGAGCGGCTGCCGGCGCCCTGCCTGTCGGTGCCCGGCAACCACGACATCACCCCCTACAAGATGGTCGAACGCTTCCTCGCCCCCTACGCCCGCTGGGAGCAGGAGATCGCACCGGACACCGAGCCCACCTGGCAGGACGAGCGCGTGGCCGTTCTGGGCCTGAACACCGCGCGGCGGATGGGCCCGCATTTGGACTGGTCGCGCGGGCGGGTGACGCGGGTGCGCCTGCGCCGGCTGATCGCGCGGCTGGACGCGGTGCCGCCGCACCTCACGCGCATCGTGGTCGCACACCATCCGCTGCTGCCGCCGCCGGGCGAGACCACGCCGCAGATCGCCGGCGGTGCACGGCGCGCGCTGGAGGAGTTCGCACGGCACGGCGTGCGGCTGGTGCTGTCCGGGCATCTGCACCGGGCCTATTCGCGCCTGACCTCGCCGGAGGGGCTCTCACCGCTGATCCTGCAAGGCGGGTCGGCGACGTCGATCCGGCTGCGCGGCGGCGAGCCGAATGCGTACAACCGGATCGCGGTGGGGCGGGACGGGGCGGCGGTGATCGAGGGGCGGATATGGAACGGGTCTGGGTGGGAGGTGGCTAAGTCGAGGGCGGTCGAGTTGTCGCGGGTGGAAGAGAAGGAAGCGGTTCTTTTTTGAAAAAAAGAACCAAAAAACTTTTACTACGGCTGTCGCGGTTCCTTCCGGTGAGCGCGCGACAGCGGAGTCAAAAGTTTTTTGGTTCTTTTTTTCAAAAAAGAACTGCTTGCTTTTCTTCCTGCAACACCGCGCCAATCGGAATGTCGTCTGCCTCGGCCAGATCCGCGTAAAGCGGCCCGAAGTCAGTCCGGACGGTAACGTCGAGCAGCGATTGCAGTGACGGGATGACGAAGTAGTTCGCCTGCACGTCGTCGATCTTGTAGGGCGTGCGCATGACGCGGGCGAGGTCGAACGGCAGACGTTTCGGCGCCGGGTCTTGCAGCGCGTAGACCGATTCGGTTGCAGAAGAAACGATGCCGGCGCCGTAGATGCGCAGTCCCTGCCCGGTCTGCAGCAGGCCGAACTCCACCGTGTACCAGTAGAGCCGTGCGAGGTTGTGCAGCCGGCCCAGGCCGTGCGCGCGCAGGCCGCCTTCGCCGTAGGCTTGCATGTAGTCGGCAAAGATCGGGTCGGTGAGCATCGGGACGTGGCCGAACACGTCGTGGAAGATGTCGGGTTCCTGCAGGTAGTCGAGCTGATGGGCGCCGCGGATGAAGCGGCCGGCTGGGAAGCGGCGGTTTGCCAGGTGGCTGTAGAACACGTCGTCCGGCACCAGCCCCGGAACTGCAACGACACGCCACCCGGTGAGTGCGTGCAGGCGTTCGGACAGCGCGCCGAACTCGGGGATGCCGGACGAGATGTCGAGCTTGTGCAGCCCGTCGAGGAACTGCGTGCAGGCGAGGTCAGGCAGGATTTCCGTCTGGCGCGTGTAAAGCTTGCGCCAAACCTCGTGCTCCTCGGCGGAGTAGGTGTGCCAGTCCTGCGGAACAGTATGGTCCAACCGCGACCTCCCTAAATGTCCGTTCTAAACGTCGCCCTGGCGGTCGTTTGACGCGGCTTTTCTGCGCTCAGGTGCTCACGGCCACAAGATGGCACTGCGCTCGGGCTCGCGCTTTGGCTGCCGGTGAGAAAGCAAGGCCTTCTTTTTCGAGAAAAAGAAGCAAAAAGCTTTCGCCCCTGCTGTCGCGGACACTGCCACGGCGTCCACCCAAGGGAACAAAAGTTTTTTGCTTTTTTCCAAGAAAGACGGCCTTGCATGCTTCCTTCACGTTCGGGCAACCCTGCAAGTTACCGCCTCAATGGTGCATGAGCACCGGCAGGTCGGATGCGGCAAGGACCTCGCGCGTAGCCCCGCCGAGGATGAGTTCCGCCAGCCGGTTATGGGTGTAGGCTCCCATCACCAGCACGTCGGCGCCCACTGTTCGCGCTTCCTCCAGCAACGCATCCCCGACCTGGCGGCCTCGGGCTTGGAACCGGTGCGTCGTCACCGGGATGCCGGCCTGCTCCAGAAGCGGCGGGGAGGTGGCGGGCTCCGTCGCGTGGTCGCCATCCTCGGTTCCTGCCAGGATGGTGACCTGCTCTGCCCGAAGCAGCGTCATCGCGGCCTCGGCTGCCCGCTCCGCTGCTTCGCTCGGCTTCCAGGCGATCGCCACGTGGCGCCCGATTGAGGCGGGCACTGCTTGGGGGACGATGAGGGTGGCCAGCCTGGCGCCGAACAGGGCAGCGTGGATTGCCTGCCTGGAGTCGCCGGAGGGCTGTCCGCTGCCGCGGCCGATGACAACGAGGCCGGCGCCGGCTGCTTCGGCCACGACGATCTTGGACGCCTCCCCGACCACCTCCCGCCACAAGCCTGATCCGCCGTGGCGCTGCCAGGCGTCGAAGATGGCGCGGAGTGCGGCGGATTTCCGGGCGGCGGCGCCCTCGATCTCCTGCCCGCGGCGTTCGGTCATCACGTCCTCGGTCGGCATGAAGCCCTCCAGGGCCTGGTGGCGCAGGTGCAGCGCGTCGATGCGTGCGCCTCCCATCCGGGCGGCCACGAGGGACGCCGCCGCCAGCACCGGCTGGGCAGTCTGCGGCCGGTCGAGGACGGCGAGTATTCTGGTGGACATGATGGACGCCTCCCGTGCGGTGCCGATCCGCTCGGCGGCGTAGTGCCCCAGCGTCACCGCCAGCAGGCACGCGGTGACGGAGAGCAGGACGTTGCCCATTGCGGCGAACCAGCTGCCGTCACGCGCCAGGCTGAACGTCTGCAGGCTGAACGACGAGAAGGTGGTGAAGCCGCCGCAGATGCCGACCATGACGAAGATGCGCAGGTTCTGGCTGGCCGGCATGGCGCCTTCCGGCATGGTCAGCGCGCCGAAGAAGCCGATGACGAAGCTGCCGAGGACGTTGATGGCGATGGTGCCCCAGGGGAAGCTTTCTCCCCATAGCCGGCCTGCCATCAGCCCTAGCCCGTAGCGCGCGACGCCGCCGGCTGCGCTGCCGAGGGCCACGTAGAGGTAGGCGATCATGCCGTGCGCTCCATCGGTTGCTGCGCGCGCAAAGCCTGCTTTTTTGCAAAAAGGCAGCAAAAAACTTCTGCTGCGGCTGTTGCGGACTCTCCCGCAGCGCGCGCCCGAGGAGACAAAAGTTTTTTGGTTCTTTTATTCAAAAAAGAACTGCTTTCTTGCTTGCTACGGCTACACCTTTGCGCATCACCGTCGGCAGCGCCTCCGCTGCGAGCGCCGTCGCCGGCCGGAGAAACCCCCGAGCCTCGATCGTCGGGACGGATGCGGCAAACACGTCCAGGTGCAGCTCGAAATGGGTGAAGACGTGGCGGACCTGCCCGGCGTGGCGCCACGCGGCCTGCATCGGGCTTGCGGTCAGCGATTGCGCGTGCGGCCAGGGGTCCGGCGTCCAGTCGGTGCCGGGCAGTTCGGTCATGCCGCCGAGCAGGCCGCGCTCCGGGCGGCGGCGCAGCAGGACCTGGCCTTGCGCGTCAGTCAGCCAGAACAGCGCGCCGTGGCGGTGCGGGCGAACGGGTTTGGCGGCCCGGCGCGGCAAGGTCTCGGCGATGCCGGCGGCGCGCGCGGCACAGCCAGGGGCGAGCGGGCAGATGACGCAGGCGGGACGCTGGGTGGTGCAGATGGTGGCACCCAGGTCGAAGAGGGATTGCGCGAAGTCCGAGGCGCGAGCGTGCGCGGCCGCATGGTCGCCGAAGCGGGCGGCTGCGGCGGCGAGCGCCGGCTTGGCGGCCGGCATTGGCGTCTCAATGGCGTAGAGGCGGGAGGCGACGCGTTCCACGTTGCCGTCGACCGGCACCACAGGCTCCCCGAAGGCGATGGCGGCGACCGCACGGGCGGTGTACGGGCCGATGCCGGGCAGTAGAAGCAGGCTCTCCAGGCTGGCGGGGAAGTGGCCGCCCGCTGCGGAGACGGCCTTTGCGCAGGCATGCAGGTTGCGCGCGCGGGCGTAGTAGCCGAGGCCGGCCCAGGCGTGCATCACCGCTTCCGAATCGGCTTCACCCAGCGCGTGCACGGTGGGGAAGCGCTGGGTGAAGCGGTTGAAGTAGGGAATGACAGCGGCCACCGTGGTTTGCTGCAGCATGATCTCGCTGAGCCAGACGCGGTAGGGATCGGGCACCTCGCCAGGCAGCGCGCGCCAGGGCATGGTGCGGCGGTGGCGGTCGTACCAGTCCAGCAGGGCGCGCGGGTCGGGTTGCGGCATGTCAGGAGGGTGCATGGCGAAAGAGGGCGCGCCTGACAATGCGTGGGAGCGGCGGGCCTACGCGGCGCGCGGGTTGGCCGAGCTGGTGCCGGGTCTGACGCGGGCGGCCTACAAGAAGCGCTCGCCGGCGGGCGCGCTGCTGATGTCGGAGTGGGCGTCCATCGTCGGGCCGCGCCTTGCCGGCGAAACCGAGCCGCGCCGGCTATCCGGCACGCAACTGACCATCGCCTGCTCCGGGCCGGTGGCGATGGAGTTGCAGCACGTCTCCGGCGTGGTGATCGAGCGTATCAACACGCATGCGGGGCGGCGGCTGGTGGAGCGGCTGCGCTTCGTTCAGGACCATTTGACACCGCGGCCGGTATCGGTGGTGCGGCTTGTGGTGGCGCCGGAGCCGGTGGAGGGATTGGAAGCCGGCGAGCTGGGCGAGGCGCTGTCGCGGTTGAGGGCGGCGATCAGGAGCAAGAAAGCGGTTTTGTGAGTGTCCGTTCGAATTGCCCTGTGGGTGTCAGACGGCGTGCGCATAAGTAGGTGTCGTCCGTCGAGCTAGGCAACGAAGGCAAGGCCTTCTGAAGGAAAGAAGCAAACGACTTTTGGTCCGGCTGTCGCGGGGTGTCCTTCAGCGCGCGCCGAATGGAACAAAAGTTTTTTGGTTCTTGATTTCAAAAAACAACCGCTTGCCTTGGCTGCCCGCTGCGAGGTCTCGGCCCATCGGTACCTAACCGTCCAGGATCGCCAACGCCTCCTCTATCCTGATCCGCCCGTCGTAGAACGCCCGCCCGACGATCACCCCGGCAATGCCGACTGCCTCTCGCAGCGCGCGCAGGTCGTCCGCGCCGCCCACCCCGCCGCTGGCGATGACCGGCGTGCGCACCGCGCGCGCCAGCGCCAGCGTCTGGGCGAGGTTGACGCCGCCCAGCATGCCGTCGCGCTCGATGTCGGTGAAAACGATGGCGGCGACGCCGGCGTCCTCGAAGCGGGCGGCGAGCTCGGCGGCGCGCAGGGTGGAGGTGTCGGCCCAGCCTTCGGTGGCGACGTAGCCGCCACGGGCGTCGATGCCGACCGCAATACGGCCAGGGAAGCTGCGGCAGGCCTGGTGGACCAGGATGGGGTTCTTCACCGCGGCGGAGCCAAGTATCACCCGGGTGACGCCGGCGGCGAGCCAGCGCTCGACTGCCGCGAGGTCGCGTATCCCGCCGCCGAGCTGCACCGGGACGCTGGCGGCGGCGAGGATGCCGGCCACCGCGTCGTGGTTGACGGAGCGGCCGGCAAAGGCGCCGTCGAGGTCCACCACGTGCAGCCAGGCGCAGCCGGCGTCCTGGAAGGCCCGCGCCTGGGCGGGCGGGTCGGTGGCGTAGACGGTGGCGTCCTCCATCTCGCCGCGGCGCAGGCGCACACAGGCGCCGTCCTTCAGGTCTATTGCGGGATAGAGGATCACAGCGGCTTGTGAGAACGGAAGGCAAGCAGTCCTTTTTTGAAAAATGGAACCAAAAAACTTTTGTTCCCTTGAGCGCGCCGTGCGGGAGAGTCCGCGACAGCCGTGACAAAAGTCTTTTGCTTCTTTTCTTCAGAAAAGAAGGCCTTTTTTGCCTTCACTGGGCCTCGGCCTCGGCCGCTTTCTTCAGCGCCTTGGTGTAGAAAAAGCCCCGCAGGATTTGCCCCCTGACGCGTGCGTATTCCGGGTGCACGCCCCAGCATTCGTAGCCAAGAGACGTGTAGAGCGCGATGGCCGCCGTCTGGGTCTCCCGTACGTCCAGGTTCAGCACGCGGTAGCCGAGCGTGCGCGCACGGTCCTCGATGCGGATCATCATCAGCCGCGCCAGGCCCTGCCCGCGAGCAAAGGGGGCGACAAAGGCGTGCATAACGGAGGCGGCGAACGCTTGCGCCTCGTTGTTGCGCGGCTGGCGGACCAGCTGGGCCGAGCCGGTGATCACCCCGTCGGCGCGGGCGACGAACAGCTCGCGCTCCGGCACCAGCATGACGCCGCGGAAATAGCGTTCCAGCGCCTGCTGGCCGGGCGGGCTCACCCAGCCGAACCCGCCGCCGTCCAGGATGGCGGCGTTGGTGGCCTCGCACAGCGCGCTCATGTCGTCGTCGTGCAGCTCGCTGGCCCGCTCGACGGCCAGCGCGGGCATCTGGAAGCTCTCGGTCTCCGGCGCCGCGAAGTTCATGTGGACGGTCCGGGGGTCCAGCGGAGAAAATTGGCGAGGATGCGCAAACCCACCTCCTGGCTCTTCTCGACGTGGAACTGGGTACCGGCAAGATTCCCGGCAGCAACGAGAGCAGGCACTGCGCCGCCGTAATCGGTTGTGGCGACCAGCTGAGCCGCAGAGTAGCCGCGCAGGGCGTAGCTGTGAACAAAATAGACGTGATCGCCTGGTACTACCCCGTCGAGCAGCGGATGCGCGTCAGCGGCGAAATCCAGCGCGTTCCAGCCCATGTGCGGCAGCCGCAAGTCTGGCGCGTCGAGCGGAGCGACCTCGCCGGAGATCCAGCCGAAGCCGGGCGTTTCCTGGTGTTCCAGGCCGCGCTCGGCCATCAGTTGCATGCCGACGCAGATGCCGAGGAACGGAGCGCCGTCTGCTGCGCGGCCGAGGAGCGCAGGGCGCAGGCCGGGCACCGCGTCCAGTCCGCGCGCGCACGTGGCGAACGCGCCCTGGCCCGGCAGCACGATGCGGTCTGCGCGGGAGAGCATGTGCGGGTTTGCGGTGATGGCGATTTCGGCGTACACCCCGGCGATCTCTGCCGCACGGGCGAGCGCGCGGGCGGCAGAGGCGAGGTTGCCGCTGCCGCAATCGACCACGCTGACGCGCATCAGGCGGCAAGCCGCAAGGGCGGCAGGTCGGGGCGAGCATCCGGCAGGCGGCCGAATGCAGATACGCGGACCTGCATCAGGCGGGAAGCCCGGTGGGCAGCAGGTCGGGGCGGGCGTCGAGCAGCCGGGCGAGGGCAGCGTCGCGGTCGGCGGCGGCGACCACGGGCCCGCTCGCGTAGCCCCGCCTGGCCAGGCTCCAGCGGCGCAGGTCGGGGCATAGCAGGCCTTGCAGCACCGCCAGGCCGAGTAGCGGCGCCGCGGTGCCGGTCAGCCGGACGAGGGTCAGGGTGAGCAGGGCAGCGGCCAAGGTGAGTGCCGCCGGCACCCAGGCGCGCATGGCCGCCAAGTACCAGGCGCCAAACCAAAATCCGGCGCCGGAAAAGCCCTCACGCACCAGGACAGGCGGCTCGCCGGCGCGGACGTGGCTGGTGAACAGCTTCACAACGCGCCCTTGGTGGACGGGATGGCCCCATCCAGGCGGGGGTCCAGGCTCACGGCCACGCGCAGCGCGCGTGCGGCGGCCTTGAAACAGGCCTCGGCGACGTGGTGGGCGTTGTGGCCGGCGCGCTGCGTCACGTGCAGGGTGAGCAGGGCGTTGCCCACCAGGGCGCGGAAGAACTCTTCGACCAGCTGAGTGTCCATGGCGCCCAACATGGGGCGTTCGAAGCTTACGGTCCAGGCAAGGCAGGCGCGGCCGGAGATGTCGATGGCGGCTTCGGCCAGCGCCTCGTCCATCGGTATGAGGGCGTGGCCGAAACGGGTAATGCCGGCCTTGTCGCCCAGCGCCTGGCGGATGGCCTGGCCGAGCACGATGCCCATGTCCTCGACGGTGTGGTGGCTGTCGATGTGCAGGTCGCCGGTGGCCTCGACGGTAAGGTCGAAGAGGGCGTGGCGGGCGAAGGCGGTGAGCATGTGGTCGAAGAAGCCCACGCCGGTGGTGATTTGGGAGGCGCCGGTGCCGTCCAGGTTCAGCTCGAGGGCGATGGTGGTTTCAGATGTGGTGCGGGTGAGGGCGGCGGTGCGGGGCATGGCGGGGCTATAGGCAAGGAGGAGGCAAGAGTCTTCTTTTTCGAGAAAAAGAAGCAAAAAGCTTTTGTCTCGGCTGTCGCGGGGTGTCCTCAGAGAACGCGCTGGGGAATGAAAGTCGTTTTGTTCCTCTACTGAAAGGTCCTTGCTTGCGCGGACCATCACGGTCCGGGCTCGGCCGGCGACGCTGTACGCTTACAGTCGCGTATACGTCCTTAATATTGAGCACGGTTGACGGTCTGGCGGAAGGCCGGTGTTCTGGTCGGCGATAGCGCAAAAGGCTTCCTGTGCAATACCTGAACCTCGACCGGTGATATCGGCGAGCCTTGAACGTCACTAGTGGCTGGACCGCGGTAGAAAGCGATGCTTTATCGAAGATAGAACCGTAAAACTTGTTTTCCGCTGTCGCGCGCCCGCCGGGCGGGTCCGCGACAGCATGAACAAACTTTTTCCTGAAAAAGTCAGGCAGTCGTTGGACTTTTCGGGATAACATGAGCGAGCTGTCGCGTGTTGTCTTTTACAGGCAAGCCAAGCGGTTCTTTTCTGAAATCTTCCAGAAGCTCGTGTTTCCTCGGAGTACACGCTGAGGGAAACTCCGCGACAGCAGAGACAACAACTTTTTGCTTCTTTTCTTGAAGAAAAAGCGATTGCTTTACTGCAGGATTTTCAGAAGCGCGTCCCCATACCGTTCCAGCTTCGAGGCCCCCACCCCCTTGATGGCGCCGAGCTCGCCCAGCGTCGTGGGCTGCACCGCGGCCACGTCGCGCAGCACCACGTCGTGGAAAATGACGTAGGGCGGCACCGCCTGTGTTTTTGCAGTTTCCGCACGCCAGGCACGAAGTTTCTCGAACAGCGTGTTCTGCGCCGGTGTGGCGGCTGGGGCCGGCGTGCGCGTGGCGGAGCGTGGCGCGCGCACGGTCGGGCCGTCTTCGCGCAGCATGACCTGGGTTTCGCCGCGCAGGATGGGGCGGGCCTGGTCCTCGACGAGCATCAGGCCGGGGAACTCGCCGTCGCCGGTGCGCAGCGCGCCGCGGGCGACGAGCTGGCGCAGCACGCCGCGCCAGAAATTGTCGCTGCGCTCACGGCCGATGCCGAACAGGGCGAGCTTGGTGTGAGCGTTGCGCTCGACGCGGTCGTTGCGTTCGCCGCGCAGCACGTCGATGAGGTACTGCGCGCCAAAGATCTGGCCGGTGCGGTAGACGGCGGAGAGCGCCTGCTGGGCGGCCTTGGTACCGTCGAACATCGCGAACGGCGTGCGGCAGGCGTCGCAATGGCCGCAATCGGCGTGCAGGTCCTCGCCGAAGCAGGCGAGCAGGGTGCGCGTGCGGCAGGACGTGGCTTCTGCCAGGCCGATCATCGATTCCAGGCGCGACCGCATCACCGCTTTTTGTGCGTCTGGCGCGGTGGACTGCCCGAGCCAGTGGCGGGCGCGGGCCATGTCCTCGGCACCGTAGAGCAGCAGCAGGTCGGCGCGGTCGCCGTCGCGGCCGGCGCGGCCGATCTGCTGGTAGTAGCCTTCCGGGCTGTCCGGCATGTCGAGGTGGACGACGAAACGCACGTCCGGCCGGTCGATGCCCATGCCGAAAGCGATGGTGGCGACGATGATGATCGGCTCGCCGCTGCGGAAGCGCGCCAGGCCGGCGCGTTTCTCGATCGGGCTGAGGCCGGCATGGAAGGCAACGGCGGGGAGCTTCTTCTCGCGCAGCTTGGCGGTGGTGCGTTCGGTTTTCGCACGGCTGCCGCAATAGACGATGCCGGCTTCGCCCTCGTGGGACTTGAGGAAATCCAGCAGCTGCGTGGTCTCGCTGAGCTTGGGTTTGGCGGCGATATGCAGATTAGGCCGGTGAAAGCTGGCGGCAAAGACGTGCGCGTCCTGCATGTCCAGCGCTGCGAGAATGTCGTCGCGGGTGCGCGGGTCTGCGGTGGCGGTGAGTGCGACGCGCGGCACGCCGGGGAAGATCTGCGCCAGGCGCTTGAGGTCGCGGTACTCGGGGCGGAACTCGTGGCCCCAGGCGCTGACGCAGTGGGCTTCATCGATGGCGATCAGCGCCAGTTGGCGGCGGCGCAGGCGGTCGAGCGTGCCGGGCGAGAGCAGGCGTTCGGGGGAGACGTAGAGGAGATCGAGCCTGCCGGAGTCGAGAAGGTTGGCGACGCGGGAGGTCTCGCTCGGTTCAAGCTCGGAGTGCAACGCGCCGGCGGAGACGCCGAGCTGGCGCAGCGCGGCGATCTGGTCGTCCATCAGGGCGATCAGCGGGGAGATGACCAGCGCAGTGCCTTCGCGAACGAGGGCTGGGACCTGGTAGCAGACGCTTTTGCCGCCGCCGGTAGGCATCAGGACGAGTGCGTCCTGGCCGGCGACGATAGCGTCCACTGCTTGTTTCTGCAGGCCGCGGAAGGCGGGGAAGCCGAAGACTCGATGGAGGGTTGCTTCGGCGTCAGACATGCGGAAGGGATGTGTGGGTGGACGGAGGAAAGGAAGCAAGGCCTTCCTTTTCGAGAAAAAGAAGCAAAAAGCTTTTGCGTACGCTGTGGCCGACGGCTGAAACGACACGTTTCACCCTGCCACACCCGCGAAGAGCAAGAGTTTTTTGGTTCTTTTTTAAAAAAGAACCGCTTGCTTGTTTACGCAGCCGCCGCAACAGCATGCCCGCTGGACAGCCGCCAAATCCGGTCCAGCCGCTCCGCCCCAGTCAGCCGATGCGCGATCAGGATGACGGTCTGCCCCGCAGTCTCGGCAAACAGCGTGGTCAGGAAGGCGCGCTCGGTCTCGGCATCCAGCCCGGCGCAGGGCTCATCCAGGATCAGCACCGGTGCCGCGGTCAGCAGCGTGCGGGCGAGGGCGATGCGGCGGCCCTGGCCGCCGGAGAGGCGAGCGCCACCCTCGCCGAGCCAGGTGTCGAGCTTGTCGGGCAGGGCGCGGACGAACTCGCCGATGGAGGCGCGGTCCAGCGCGTCCCACATCTCGCGTTCGGCCGCGGCGGAGCGGCCGAGCAGCAGGTTGGCACGGATGGTGTCGTCGAACAGGTGTGTGGTCTGGCCCAGCCAGGCAACGCTACGGTGGATGTCGGAAGCGGCAAGCTGAGCCAGATCCACCCCGCCGAGGAACACCTGGCCCGATTGCGGCGCTGCCACCCTGAGCGCCAAGGCTGCGAGCGTGGACTTGCCGGCGCCGGATGGGCCGAGGACGGCCACGCGGCAGCCCGCCGGCACGTCCAACGTGAGGCTGTCGAACACCGGCGCCTGATCCGCGGCCCAGGCGAAGCGGACACCGGCGAAGCGCAGGCCAGGCTTGGCGGGGATCGCTACCGGCACAGCGGGCTCGGCGACAGTGGGGGGGGCGTCGGCTACCGCCAGCACGCGGGCGGCAGCGGCCGACGCGGTGGCAGCGGCAACGCCGGCGCGCGGCAGGCCGGAGATCGGCTCGAAGGCGGCGACCACGAGGAAGACGCACCCGACAGCTACGGCCGGGGCGCTGCCGGCGAACAGCAGAACGGCCAGCACCGCGAGCTGACCGCAGACCAGGGCGCCGGCGTTGGCGTGTGCCACGCGGCGGGACAATGCGAGTTGGGCTTGCTGCAACCGGGCGCCTGCAGACTCGAGGCGAGCGGTGACTGCCGGCTCGGCGCCGAACGCCCGGACCTCGCGCAGGCCGGTCAGCCCATCCAGCGCCGCGACACGCAGGCCGGACATCGACGACGAAAGGTCGCCGCCGGAGCCGGCCGCAGCGCGCGCCGCCAGCACAGGCATCAGGAAGGCGGCGCCGGCCAGCAGGAAGCCCACGGCGATGCCGGCGCCCACGTTCACCCGCCCTGCCAGCAAGGCGGCGGCGGGCACCAGGATGGCCGCGCCGCACAGCGGCAGCAGGATGCGCAGGTAGAGGCCGTCCAGCGCCTCGACATCGTTGACTAGGCGGGAGAGCACGTCGCCGGCGCGGCGAAACCCGAGGCCGCCGGCAGCGCCGTTCGCCAGGCCTCGGAAGAACCAGACGCGCAGGTCGGCAAGCGCGCGGAAGGTGGCATTGTGGGTGACCAGGCGCTCGGCGTAGCGCAGCACCACACGGCCAGGGCCGAGGATGCGCAGCCAGAGCCCGGCGGCCAGGGCGGCGCCAGTCAGGACGGCGGCGACGGTGCTGCCGGACACGGCCATCAGGGCGACCGCACAGGCCAGGGCGGCGAGGCTAAGCAGCACTCCGGCACCGAGTATCGCGATACGCGGGCGCCAGAGGGCCAGGACGCGAAGTATCGGACTCATGCTGCGCGCCGAAACGAAAGGGGTGCTGGCTGGGAGGTCAGCCGTCCGAGTGGACGTAAGGCAGATCGTGCTGCAACCAGCCACATCGACGACGGGCAGGACCCCGGGTGTTCATAAGAAGAAAGCAAGCAGTTCTTTTCTGAAGAGATGAACCAAAAAACTTTTTGTCTCGCTGTCGCGCCGTGTGGGAGAGCCTGCGACAGCGCTCGCAAAAGTCTTTTGCTTCTTTTCTTCAGAAAAGAAGGCCTTGCTTGCTGGTTCACGCCGCACCCCGCGACGCCGCCAGCCGGCCGGCCCGCAACTCCAGCCGGCGGCCGCCAAACGCCTGTGCCTGAGCCGAGTGGCTGGCCATCACCACGGTGCGCCCCAGTGCCAGGCGCTTGAGGCTGTCCAGCACGTCGCGTTCGGTCGCCGGGTCCAAGTGCGCGGTGGGTTCGTCAAGCAGCAGCAGCGGGGCGTTCTTCAGAAAGGCGCGGGCGATGGCGACGCGCTGCGCCTGGCCGCCGGAGAGGCCGTGGCCGCCCTCGCCGATGGGGGTGTCTAGGCCGAGCGGGAGAGCGTCAGCGAAGACTTCGATGTGTGCCAGGCGGGCGGCGTCTTCGATCTCGGCCGCGGTCGCGTCAGGGCGAGCGAAGGCGATGTTCTCGCGGATGGTGCCGGCGAACAGCATCGGCTTCTGGCCAATCCAGGCGGTCAGGCGGGCGAGGGCGGCGGGCACGATGTCGGCGGCGTCGTGGCCGTTGACCAGGATGCGGCCCTCGTCCGGGCGGACGAAGCCGAGCAGCAGCTCCAGCACGCTGGATTTGCCGGCGCCGGACGGGCCGGTCAGCACCAGGATTTCGCCGGGCGCCACGAAGAAGCTGACGTCGTCCAAGGCGGGCCCGCGCGAGGCGTCCCAGACCAGCTTCACACGATCGAAGCTGAGGGCGACGCCGCGGGCCTCCACGGTACGGACCGGGGTGACGGGTGGTTGCCGGGCGGGCAGGTCGGGCAGACCGGCCAGCGCCTCGGCGGCGCTGGTGGCGTGGGTGCGGTCCTGATAGGCGGCGGCGAACGCGCGCAGCGGGGCGAAGAACTCGGGGACCAGAAGCAGGGAGAACAGGGCGCGGAACGGGGCGCCGTGGCCGCCGGTCAATGCGGCGCGGTCATGCAGGGCGATAACGACGAGGGCCGCGGCCATCGCACAATCCAGCGCTGCGGAGGAGAGAAAGGCGATGCGGAGCACGCGCATGGTGCGGCAGCGGAGGTCGTCGGCAGCGTGAGCCAGCGCGCGGGCTTCGTCGTCCGTGCGGCCGGCCAGCACGATGGTGGCGATGCCGCGCACGCGATCGAGGAAGCGGGTCTGCAGGCGTGCCATCGCGAGGAACTGGTTGCGCGAGGCTGTGGCCGCGCCGATGCCGGCGACCGCCTGGCCGACGGGGACGAGCAGGCCGGTGAGCAGCAGAACCATGGCCGCGAACGGGTTTACGGCGAGCGTCACCGCGCATATCAGCGCCGGGCCGAGCACGGCGAGCAGCGCGGCTGGCACCCAGCGGGCGAACAGCCCGTCCAACGCCTCGATTCGGTCGACCACCGAGGCGGCGAGGTCGGCCGAGTGGACGCGGCGCAGCAGCGCCGGGCCGGCTTCGAGCAGGCGGGCAAAGGTCAGGGTGCGCAGCCTCGCACGGCCCTGCGCGCCGACGCGGGCGGCGGCAGTCTCGGCGGCGTGCAGCAGGGCCGCGCGGACCGCGATCAGACAGGCGAAGCCGGCCAGGCCGGGAAGCGCGGAGACGCCGTGCGGTGCCAGTGCGACGGCGAGCACCCAGGCGGCACAGCCGGCCTGCAGTGCCGCGGCAAGAAGGGCGGCCAGGGAGAACAGGACGACCGGTAAGGCACGGCGGCGGCCGAGCCGCGTCTGCTGCCGCGTCCAGGTGCGCGCGGCTTGTCTGCTATCCTGCATTGGTAAGACTTAGCTTTGGTGAGCTTGTCTCTCAAGGCCGGAAGTCGAGAGCGTTCTGGAGGCGGTTTTCAGGCGTGAGTTTTCGGGTTCGAGGAAGGAAAGCAAGGCCTGCTTTTTTGAAAAAAGAGCAGCAAAAAACGTTTGTCTTTGCTGTCGCTGAGGGTCTGCAGCGTGCTTGTTCCGTGACCTCGTGCAAGCACGGGCTGAGCACTTCAGCCGCAAGTGCTCAAGAGGCAAAGGTTCTTTGGTTTTTTTCAAAAAAGAACTGCTTGCCTTGCCTTAGGCGTCCGCAACTTCGGTCACCTGGTTCAACGGGAAGTGCACCGCATACCGCGTGCCCTGGTCTTCATCCACCGTCAGCGTCGCCTGAAGCTGTCGGGCGAAGCCGCGGATCAGCGTGATGCCGATGCCGTCGCGCGTACCGGTCTCGGTTTCCGTCTTGCCGGCGGGGATGCCGACGCCGTCATCCTCTATCACCAGGTTGGCGCTGTCGCCGCCGGCGCTGAGGCAGACGCGCACAGTGCCGGTGCGCCCGTTCGGAAACGCGTATTTTACCGCATTGCTGACTGCTTCGGTAACGATCAGCGAGAGCGGCACCGCCTGGTCGCTGTTCATCTGCAGGGGGCTCGCCTCGATGATCAGCTTGATGCGGCGCCCGGCGGTCTCGCCCATCGCCTGGAAGAGCTGGCCGCAGAGCTCCTTGAGGAAGGCCGGCATGTCGATCGTGTGGACCTCGCCCTGCAGATAGAGGTGACGGTGCAAGGTCGCCAGCGCGCGCACCCTGTCGCGCGCGCTGGCGAACTCCGCGCGGGCTTCGGGCAGGCGGATGCGGGAGGATTGCAGGTTTAGCAGCGAGGCTACGATTTGGAGGTTGTTCTTCACCCGGTGGTGGA
Organism: uncultured Acetobacteraceae bacterium; assembly: GCA_964242115.1. GTDB lineage: Bacteria > Pseudomonadota > Alphaproteobacteria > Acetobacterales > Acetobacteraceae > BOG-908. The sequence goes on from CAXSZX010000018.1 coordinate 87,403, forward strand.
TCTCGCGCATCGCCAGGTTCTGCTGCTCGACCGCGGCTTGGTGGCGCGCTGCGTGCTCGGTCAGCGACGCGGTCGCCTGCGCGAAGGAGGTGGCGAGGTCGCGCACTTCGGTGGGCGGGTCGGGGGTGAGGTCCGGGTCGAACGTGCTGCCTTCCCGCCAGCCGGAGACGGCATGGCTGAGCCGGCTCATCGGCTCTACCAGTGCGAGGTGCGTACCGACGGCCACGGCAGCCAGCCCCAGCAGCAGCAGCAGGCCGAGTTGGCCAAGCCGGCGGATCAGCAGGTCGCGGGCCGCTGCGCGGTCGGTATTGGCTGGGTAGGCGACGACAAGGCTGTAGCCATCGCCGAGTTTGGCCGAAGCGTAGGCGTAATGGGCGCCGGCGGCCGACAGGGCGTCGATCAACTCCGGCGCGGATTCCAGCCGGGTCAGGGTGTCTGCCAAGGGCAGGCCGGCGGCGCCGGTTTTCGAGACCTGCACGAGGTGGTGAAGGTTGTCGACGATCCAGAGGGCCTGGAGGTTCGGGCTCTGCGCCTCGGTCCGATTGAAAAACCAGTCGATCCGCAGGCCCGCGTAGACGAAACCCGTGACGTCCGCGCCGTGCAGGACGGGGTAGGCCGCCTGGATCACGTCGTGCCCGGTCAGCGGGCTGATGTGAATCGGGCCGAGTGCCAGGTCGCGCCTGGCGCGCGCCGTGGCGAACAGGCCGGCATTCTCGGCCCTGGACGGCTGCAGCGTTTCGGGCGGGATAGGGCGGGCAGAGCAGCGAAGCGTCCCGTCGACCGCGAAGGCCGCAATGTTGGAGTAGCGTGCCGACTGCAGGGCGAGGATGTTGGCCAGGCGGTCGTGGCAGGCATTCTCATCGTTGCCGGTCAGTTCGGCCATCTGCGAGAGTGCCTGCATGATCTGCTGCGCGCCGGCGATGGCCGCGACGTGACGGGCGCTCGCGGACTCGCGGAGGCGGGACGCCGTCTGTGCCGTGACGTCCAGAGCGAGGTGGTAGTTCTGCACCGTGATCGTCGCGGAGAGCATGAGCAACGGCACGGCTGCGATCAGCACGATCAAAGCCAAACGCACGCGCATCGGGCCGCATAGTGCGTGCACGTGCTCACCCAAAAAGGGACGATTGGAAGGCCGGCCAGACCACGAGGAAACCGTACCTGCCGCCATCGTGGGCGGCAACTTCACCTGTTACGATCCTCCTCGATCAGACGGAGCAAATCGTCAGGAACAGGCTCACGTGTGACCGTGTCGTAGAGTTGGTGAAGGCCCTTTTTCAGCCACTTGTCGAAGGCCTCATCGGGCTTAGCACCATGGGGCTTTGCCGAGGCCCTGCCCGCATCCTTGGCCGTCGTTGGCTTAACCGTCGGACCCTTGGCGTTTGGCATTGTAGAAAATTCGTGATCCTGAGCTCTGACCGAATGTTCCACACGTGCAGGAAGTTGCCCTTTCAGGGGTGCAACGACCTGCGCATGGGAGCCTCATACGTTCAGAACGCCGGTCCCGGCGTGGAGTTGTCTCAGGAACGCAGGTTGTCGCGTTCACCTTCGGCCATGCGGCGCGCCAGCAACGCTGCGGCGTTGCGTCCGGTCTTGGACGATTCCTTGGCCTCGCCCAGCAGCCAGGATTCGAGCTGGCGGCGGGCGCGGAACACTCGGCTTTTCGCGGTGCCGACTGCGCAGCCGGTCGATTCGGCGAGCGCCTCGTAGCTCATGCCGTGAACGACGACCATCACCAGAGCCTCGCGCTGGTCGGCCGGCAGGCGGGTCATCGCCTGTGCCAGCTCCTTCAGGGCCAGGCGGTCCTCATGGGGTGCCTCGCTGGCGAATACCGAGCTCGGCACGTCGTCGATGTCGGTGGTGTCGCGGCGTTTGCGCAGGTTGCTGATGAAGCGGTTGCGCAGGATCCGGTGCATCCATGCGGGGAAATTCGTGCCGGGGATGAAACTTTGCTGGGCGGACAGCGCGTTGCACACTGCGTCCTGCACGAGGTCTTCAGCGGCCGCACGGTTGCGGGTGAGGGCCAGCGCCTGGATGCGCAGCTTCGGCAGGATAGCGATGACCTGGTCGTGAAACGTGGGCAGCGCGGTGGAAATGGCGGCTTCGGCAGTCATGGGTCTCTCCGTCTTCCTACTCCAACCAATGACGACCCGGGTTAAAGCGCTGCATCGCGTCAGTTCACGAAAGCGTGAGCGTCAGGGAACCCTTAGGCGCAGTTAAGGAAGCAAAGTCTTCTTTTCTGAAGAGAAGAAGCACAGGATTTTTCACCTGCTGTCGCGGCGTTTCTTTCAGCAGCACGGGGCCAAGGAGACAAAAGTCGTCAGTTCTTTTTCTCGGAAAGAACTGCGTGCTTGTTGCAGCCGCGCCGGCTGCTTTGCGAACAAGTCTCCTGGTTAGGCTTCCCAGGGCCGCTGGCCGTCTCCGAACGCTTCGGACAAGCGCGCGCGGGCGCGGGAGACCCGGGCGCGCATGGTTCCGACCGGAACACTGCACACGACGGCCGCCTCCTCGTGGGTGAGTTCCTGCGCGCCCACCAGCACCAGCGCCTCGCGAAGCAGTGGGGGCAGCGTCCACAGCATGCGCGACATGTCGGCAATCTCGCCGTGGTGCTGCTGCAGCGCCTCGCCGCCACCAGCGTTGTGCCGCGCCAGCGCGGCCTCTTCGCGTTTGCGGCGGCGTGCCTGCTCGAAGAAGGCGTTTCGCAGGATTGTGAACACCCACGCCTTCAGGCTGGTGCCGGGCGCAAACTGGGAGAGGGAGGCCAGCGCACGAAGGACGGCGTCCTGCACCAGATCGTCCGATTTCGAGCGGTCACGGACCAGAAAACGCGCGTAGGCCCTCAACTCAGGCAGCAGCAACGCCAAGTCGCGACGGGTCGAGGCGGCGTGGTCAGCCTGCCGGTCACCCGGCTGGCCGTCGGCCGCCTGATAGGCCGCCAGCGCCTGGCGCGGGGAAGAATTATCCATGGGGCGGCTGGCGCCGAGCGTCCCGGTCTGGTTTGTACGGCAACTGGCTCGGCAAGACGAACGCTACCTTCCACATCTGAGGGCCCAATGACTGCTCATCGCCGTGACGACCTGATCCGCGCGCTCCCGTATGCCCGCCGGTATGCCCGGGCGCTGACTGGCAGCCAACCCGCCGGCGACGCCCTGGTGGCGGAGTGTCTGCGGGATGCTGCCTCATTGGAGGCAGGCGAGGACGGCGGGGAAATCACGGATGCGCGACACGCGCTGTATCGTGGCGTGACGCGGCGGTTCGACGCCAGCGCCCGTCCCCCCGAGGCGGCCGACGGACTTTCGGTGGCACAGCGCCAGTTGCTGCTGCTGACCTCGCTGGAGGACGTGAGCAGCGAACGCGCCGCGCCGATCCTGGGCGTGCCGCCGGAGGAAGCCGATCGCCTGCTGGCCGACGCGCGGCACCGGCTGCGCGCCTCGGCGGCTACGGACGTGCTGATCATCGAGGACGAACCGATCATCGCGATGGACCTGGAGGAGCTGGTACAAAGCTGTGGCCATCGCGTGGTGGGCGTGGCCGCCAGCGAGGCCGAGGCGATCGCCATCGCCAAGCGCGCGCGCCCCGGGCTGATCCTGGCAGACATCAACCTGGGCGCCGGCGGGGACGGCACGAACGCGGTCAGCGCCATCCTGGCGAGCCACTACGCGCCGGTGATCTTCGTGACAGCGTATCCGGAGCGGCTGCTGACCGGCGACGCGGTGGAGCCGGCTTTTGTGATTACCAAGCCGTTCGAGCCGCTGACGTTGGCGATTGCCACGTATCAGGCGGTGACAGGCGGGGTGCAGTTGGACAGCATTTAGGCAAGCGCTTCTTCGAGAGAAAGAAGCAAAAAGCTTTTGTCTCCGCTGTCGCGCGCTCACCGGATAAGTCCCCGACTGGGAGCAAAAGTTTTTGGCTCATTTTCAAAAAAGAACTGCTTCCTTGCTTCGGCAACCCGGCAGCCTTTTCACTCTTGAGCCTCCCGAAGCGGTGAGGATGATCCGATGACGGCAATTTCCGTCGTGCGCGAACAACAGACGAGCAAGCGAAGCAAGGACGCCGCCGGTGGTGTGCTGCGCATCATGGCCGGCCCGGCCAGCACGGCCAACCGCGCGGCGGAGCTGGGGTTCAGCCACCTGCTTATCCCGCCGCCCTGGACAGGCGGCGCGCTGGCCAGCGATTTCGGTGCCGCCAAAGGAATGTTGACCGGCCTGGCCGCGGGCGCGACCAAGGCGGGCCTCGGATTGCTGATGGACGTGGTGCTGGACCGGGTCTCCGCTGCAAATGGGCTCGCGGCCGAGGCAGACACTCCGTTCGTCGTGCCGGACGCGGCAGGGCTGCTCGACCCGCGGCGCAAGCTGGTCGGCGGCGCTGCCCTGGCGCGGCTGGACGGCCCGGAAGACGCGGCGGCCTTGGCGGCCTGGTGGGCGAGCCGGCTGGGCGAGTGGCATGCGGCTGGCGTTGCCGGTTTCCGGCTGCTGGGTCTGGCCAGCGTGCCGGAGAGCGTGTTGCCGAGCTTCTTTGCGGCGCTGCGGCAGGCGGTGCCGGACGCCGTTCTGTTGCCCTGGACGCCCGGCCTGACGCGGCCGGCAGTGCTTGGACTGCGCGGGCGTGGCGCAGACGGCGTGTTCGCCTCGCTGCCGTGGTGGGATGGCCGCGCGGACTGGTTGTGGGACGAGTGCGAGGCGCTGCTGCAGGTCGCCCCGGTGCTGGGGCTGGACGGGGTGCCGGCCGGACCTGGCCAGGTTGGCGCACGGCCGGTGGCGCCGGGGTTGGCAGCGATGCTGGGTCAGGGCTGGCTGCACGTGCCGACGCGGGACGCTGCCGCCGCGGACCTGCGAATGCTGAACGCGGCGCTGTGCGCGGAGCCGGCGATGGCGGCACGGCTTGCGCCGCGTCTGCCGCACGGGGATGCCGGGCCGGTGCTGGGTTTGCTGCGGCGGACGGCAGCTTCCGGCGGCCGCGCGGTGCTGGGCCTGGTCAACACGGACGCGGTGCGGAGCTTGCCGGTGCACGGCAGCGCAATGTTGGCCGCCGCCGGTGGCGCGTTCGGACCGTTTCAGGACGCGTCCGGCGAGGTGTTCGGGCCGGCGAGCGTGGTGGAGCTGGCGCCGGGGCAGGCACGGTTGTTCACCGCGGGCGCCCTTCCGGCACGGGCCGTGGCACCGCGCGCGGTGGCGGAGGCCGGGCGGCAGGCGGCTGGCGCGCCGCGGCTTGCGATCGAGGCGCCGAGCCCGTGCGTGGATGGTGGGCGTTTCCCGGTCAAGGCCGTGGCCGGCGAGCTGGTGGCGGTGGAGGCGGACGTGGTGTTCGACGGCCACGACAAGATCGCCGTCGCCCTGCGCTGGCGCGGCCCGCGCGAGCACGAGGGGCGCGATGGCGTGTGGCGCGAGGTGGCGATGCGGCCGCTCGGTAACGACCGTTGGACGGCGGAGATGCCGCTTTCGGCGCTGGGCCGGCACGAATACGTTGTGCTGGCCTGGCGCGACCGGTTCGAGACCTACCGCGACGAACTGCAGAAGAAGAGCCGCGCCGGGTTGAAGGTGACGCTGGAGCTGGCCGAAGGCGAGGCGCTGGTGAAGGAGGCCGCCGCGCGTGACGCCAGCCTTGGCAGCGCGCTGGCCGCGATGGCCGGCAAGCCGGAGGCCGAGCGGGTGCGGCTGTTGCTGGAGCCGGGTCTGGCTGCACGCATGGCGTCTGCCGATTCGCGTCCGTTCAAGGTTGAGACGGCGCCGATGCCGGTGGATGCCGAGCGCGAGCTGGTGCGCTTTGCCAGCTGGTACGAGGTGTTTCCGCGCAGCATGAGCGACGACGAGAACCGCCACGGCACGTTCGCCGACGTGGAGCGGCACCTGCCGCGCATCCGCGACATGGGGTTCGACGTGCTGTACTTTCCGCCAATCAGCCCGATCGGCCGGGTGAACCGCAAAGGCCGCAACAACACGTTGACGCCGGCGGCTGACGACCCGGGCAGCCCCTACGCGGTTGGGTCCACCGATGGCGGCCACGACGCGTTGCATCCGGAACTCGGCAGCTTGGAGGATTTTCGCCATCTCCGGGAGACGGCGGCCGCGCATGGGCTGGAGCTGGCGATCGACTTCGCCATCCAATGCTCGCCGGACCACCCTTGGCTGAAGCAGCACCGCGGCTGGTTCGACTGGCGGCCGGACGGCTCAATCAGGTACGCGGAGAACCCGCCCAAGAAATACGAGGACATCGTCAACGTCGATTTCTACGCAGCAGACGCTGTGCCCGGCCTGTGGACAGCGCTGTGCGACGTGGTGCTGTTCTGGTGCGAGCAGGGGGTGCGGATCTTCCGCGTCGACAATCCGCACACCAAGCCGTTCCCGTTTTGGGAGTGGATGATCGGCGCGGTGCGGCGGCGCTACCCGGATGCGATGTTCCTGGCAGAGGCGTTCACCCGTCCGAAGGTGATGTACTGGCTGGCGAAGATCGGCTTCTCGCAGTCCTACACGTATTTCACTTGGCGCAATGAGAAAGCTGAGCTGGAGGAGTACCTCACCGAGCTGAACCAGGCGCCAGTCAGCTACTTTTTCCGGCCGCATTTCTTCGTCAATACGCCCGACATCAACCCGGTGTTCCTGCAGGGGTCCGGGCGGCCGGGCTTCCTGATACGGGCGGCGCTGGCGGCGACGCTGTCGGGGCTGTTCGGCGTCTATAACGGCTTCGAGCTGTGCGAGGCGGCAGCGGTGCCCGGCAAGGAGGAGTACCTCGACAGCGAGAAGTATCAGCTCCGCGCCTGGGACTGGAACCGGCCCGGCAACATCACCGCCGAGATCACCGCGCTGAACCGCATGCGGCGGCGCAACCCCGCACTGCAGACGCATCTCGGGGTGACGTTCCTGCCGGCCGGCAACGACCTCGTGATGTTCTACGAAAAGGCGACGCCGGACCGGTCCAACGTGGTGCTGGTGGCCGTCAGCCTGGACCCGCGCGCGGCGCAGGAGGCCGACATAGAGTTGCCGCTGTGGCGCTGGCGCCTGCCGGAGGGGGCTTCGCTGGAGATGGCCGACCTGCTGGCAGGCGGCACGACGGTGTGGCAGGGCAGCCGGCATCGCGTGCGGCTCACGCCGGAGCAGCCCTATGCGATCTGGCGGGCGCGCCCCGCCCTGTAGGCGCGTGACCGGCCAGCTTTGTATTCTTTGCCCATTTCGCATACGGGAACCTGATGAACGCTCAAGCCTCACCGACGCCAGCCGACGACCCGCTCTGGTATAAGGACGCGGTTATCTACCAGCTGCATTTGAAGTCCTTCTTCGACGCGAACAACGACGGCATCGGTGACTTCAAGGGGCTGATCGACAAGCTGGACTACATCGCCGAGCTGGGCGTCACCGCGATCTGGATGTTGCCGTTCTACCCCTCGCCCCGGCGCGACGACGGTTACGACATCGCCGACTACCGCGGCGTGCACCCGGATTACGGCTCGCTGGCCGACGTGCGGCGCTTCATCGAGGCGGCGCACGAACGCCACATCAAGGTGATCGCCGAGCTGGTGATCAACCACACCAGCGACCAGCATCCCTGGTTCCAGCGCGCCCGCAGCGCGCCGCCGGGATCTCCGGAGCGCGACTTCTACGTGTGGTCCGACGACGACGACAAATACGCCGGCACGCGGGTGATCTTCCTTGACACAGAGAAGTCTAACTGGACCTGGGACGAGGAGGCGAAAGCGTATTTCTGGCACCGCTTCTACTCGCACCAGCCGGATCTGAACTTCGACAACCCTGCGGTGCTGGAAGAAGTGCTCTCGGTGATGCGCTTCTGGGTGGACATGGGCATCGACGGGCTGCGGCTGGACGCGGTGCCGTACCTTGTCGAGCGCGAGGGCACCAACAACGAAAACCTCTCCGAGACGCACGACATCCTCAAGCAGATACGCGCGGAGCTGGACCGCCACGCGCCCGGACGCATGCTGCTGGCCGAGGCCAATCAGTGGCCGGAGGACGCGCAGCAGTATTTCGGCGATGGCGACGAGTGCCACATGTCGTTCCACTTTCCGCTGATGCCGCGCATGTACATGGCGATTGCACGCGAAGACCGTTTTCCGATCACAGACATCATGCGGCAGACGCCGGCGATCCCGCCGAACTGCCAGTGGGCGGTGTTCCTGCGCAACCACGACGAGCTGACGCTGGAGATGGTCACCAGCTCCGAGCGCGACTACCTGTGGGAGACCTACGCCAGCGACCGCCGCGCGCGCATCAACCTCGGCATCCGCCGCCGGCTGGCGCCGCTGCTCGAGCGTGACCGTCGGCGCGTGGAGCTGATGAACGGGCTGCTGCTGTCGATGCCCGGCACGCCGGTGATCTACTACGGCGACGAGATCGGCATGGGCGACAACATCCACCTCGGTGACCGTGACGGCGTGCGCACGCCGATGCAGTGGTCCGTGGACCGCAACGGCGGCTTCTCGCGTGCCGACCCGGCGGCCCTCGTGCTGCCGCCGATCATGGACCCGATCTACGGCTACGCCGCGGTGAACGTGGAGAGCCAGTCGCGCGACCAGCACTCGCTGCTGAACTGGACGCGCACGATGCTGGCGGTGCGTGGCCAGCACCGCGCCTTTGGCCGCGGCACGCAGCGCTTCCTCTACCCGGCGAACCGGCGGATACTCGCGTATTTGCGCGAGTATGAGGACGGCGACTCAACCGAGACTTTGCTGTGCGTGAGCAATCTGTCGCGCACGGCGCAGGCAGTCGAGCTTGACCTCTCCGCGTTCACCGGGCGCACGCCGATCGACATCGTCGGCGGTGCCAGCTTCCCGCGCATCGGGCAGCTCAACTACCTGCTGACTTTGCCGCCCTACGCGTTCTACTGGTTCATGCTGGCGACGGAGGCGGCCATGTCGGAGAACGCACAGGCCCCGGCACCTCTGCCGGAATACGCCACGATCGTGTTGCGCCGCGAGGTGGAGGAAGTGCTGCAGCCAACAGGGCGCGCGATCCTGGAACGCGAGGCGCTGCCTGCCTATTTGCAGAAACGCCGGTGGTTCGCCTCCAAGGGCGAGCGGCTGGATAGCGTGCGTCTGGGTTACGCGGTCAAACTCGGTGACGGCTTGCAGGCAACGCTGCTGTGCGAGGTGGAAGCCAGCGTCGGCGACCGCGTCGAAAGCTACGCGTTGCCGCTGGGGCTTGTTCGTGACGACCAGGCAAGCGCGCTGGCGCAGCAACTTGCACTTACACGCGTGCGGCGCTCTGCCAATGTCGGTTACCTGACGGATGCGTTCGCGCTAGACTCGTTCACCCGCAACATCATCGACGCATTGCGGTCCGAGCGCACGCTGAGTTTCGGTGGCGGCAAGCTCGTGTTCCGCAAAGGCGGGCTGCTGGACGAGGTGGTTCTGGCCGACGACGCACCGATACAGCGTCTGTCTGCCGAACAGTCCAACAGTTCGTTGATCGTGGACGATCAGGTGGTCGTAAAGGTCGTCCGCAAGGTTTTGGCGGGACGTCATCCGGAAGCGGAGATGACCGGCTACCTGACCGAGCGCGGCTTCGCCAACATCGCACCGCTGATGGGCGAGGTTGTTCGCGTCGACGACCAGGGTGTGCCGCATACCGTGATGCTGGCGCAGGGTTTCGTACGCAACCAGGGCGATGCCTGGGCTTGGACTCTCGACTACCTCAAGCGCGTTTCGTCCGAAATCGCGTCGGCTGAGGACGAAAGCACGTTCGAGGATGCGCTGAGTGGGTATCTGTCTCTGGCCAGCGCGATCGGCCGCAGGCTTGCCGAAATGCACGCTGTGCTCTCAAGCGACACGGACCAGGAGGCGTTCAAGCCGGAGCCGGCCGATGCTGCCGCGGTGAATGCCTGGGCGGAAGGCGTGGTCGAGCAGATAGACCTGGCCGTGCAGGCATGTGCCCGTGTGACCGACTGGCCGGACGACACCGCCAAGGCGCAGGCTGCGGAGTTTGCCGCACGCGCCGACGAGTTGCGCGCAGCGGCGTGGCGCCTGTCCGGCGCGGCGGCAGGATTTGCGTTGCAGACGCGTGTGCATGGTGACTTCCATCTCGGGCAGATTCTGGTGACGCCTGGCGATGCGACGCTGATCGATTTCGAGGGTGAACCTGCGAAGACGATGGAGCAGCGACGGGCGAAGTCCTCGCCGTTGCGCGACGTGGCGGGCTTGCTCCGTTCGTTCGACTACGCAGCCGCCAGTGCGCTGGCCGTACGCGTGCCCGGGTCCGGACAGGTGGCAGAACGGCAACAAAACCTTGTGGCGCTGTTCCGCAGTTCGGCCAGCCGCACGTTCATCGAGTGTTACAGAAGCGTGTTGCACGCGACGCCAACGCCGTGGGTTCAACCGCAGGCCGAACAAACGCTGCTCGAGTTGTTCCTATTGGAGAAAGCTGCCTACGAAGTGCGCTACGAGGCTGCCAACCGTCCGAGCTGGATCGGTATCCCATTGGCAGGTCTGGCCAGGGTCACGTCACGCCTACTTGCGGAGAGCCCCGAGCATGTCTGATGTGATGCAGGATGCGGGCGCGCCAGACCAGGCCGCGATCGACGCTATCATACAGGCCCGGCACGGTGATCCTTTTGCCGTGCTAGGTCCGCACAAGGTTGAAGGTGGCGTTGCCGTTCGCACCTTCGTGCCCGGCGCCGACAGTGTCGACGTGCTGGCGCGTGAGTCCGGCCAGGTGTTGGCACAACTCGAACTGATTGATCGTGCGGGGTTCTGGAGCGGTACGATGCGGCAGGACGTACCCTACCGGCTGCGGGAGGTGTTCGGCGAGGCGGTGATCGAAACGGAGGACCCTTACAGCTTCGCACCTCTACTCGGCGAGATGGACATCTATCTTCTGGCGGAAGGACGCCACCGTGACTTCGCACAGGTCCTTGGCGCTCATGCTGCACGTGTAGACGGCGTGAGCGGCGTGCGTTTCGCCGTATGGGCGCCGAACGCAAGTAGAGTTTCCGTTGTCGGCAGCTTCAACCTTTGGGATGGCCGCCGGCACCCGATGCGCATGCGTCACGGGCCGGGCGTGTGGGAGTTGTTCATTCCGCGTCTGATGCCCGGTACGATTTACAAATACGAGATCACCGGAGCCGATGGAACGGTGCAACCGTTGAAGGCCGACCCGGTTGCCCAGGCGACTGAACGTCCGCCAGCCACGGGCTCGGTGGTGCCTGAACCATGGGAACACGACTGGAACGATGCTGCCTGGATGGCATCCCGGGCGGCGCGCCAGCGTCCGGACGCGCCGATGTCCGTCTATGAAATGCACGCGATGTCGTGGTTGCCGGAGTCTGGCCATGCCGATTTCACCTGGGACGACTTGGCCGATCGGCTGATCCCCTACCTCCAGCGCATGGCGTTCACTCATGTCGAACTGATGCCGATCATGGAGCATCCGTTCGGTGGCTCCTGGGGTTACCAGCCGCTTGGGCAGTTTGCGCCGACGGCGAGGCTGGGCGCGCCGGACGGGTTTGCACGGTTTGTCGATCGCTGCCACGCGGCCGAGATCGGTGTGCTCCTCGACTGGGTTCCCGCGCATTTTCCGACGGATGCGCACGGCCTCGCACGGTTCGACGGGACTGCGTTGTACGAGCATCAGGATCCACGGGAAGGCTTTCATCGCGACTGGAACACTTACATCTACAACCATGGCCGAAACGAGGTGCGTTCGTTCCTGATCGGCAGCGCGTTGTTCTGGCTGGAGCGCTTCCACGTCGACGGGCTGCGTGTCGATGCAGTCGCGTCCATGTTGTATCGCGACTACAGCCGGCCGGAAGGTGAGTGGGTGCCCAACCAACATGGCGGACGCGAAAACCTCGAGGCCATCGGCTTCTTTCACGAGCTTTCGCATGCCTTGCTGGACCGCGTTCCCGGTGCCGTGCTGATCGCCGAAGAGTCTACGTCCTTCCCGATGGTCTCGCGCCCGGTCGAAGAGGGCGGATTGGGCTTCAACTACAAATGGAACATGGGGTGGATGCACGACACACTCCACTACATTGCAGAGCAGCCTGTCTACCGACGATGGCACCACGGAGAGATCACGTTCGGCCTGGTCTATGCTTTCTCGGAGAACTTCGTCCTGCCGATCTCACATGACGAGGTCGTCTATGGCAAAGGGTCACTCATTGGCAAGATGCCTGGAGACGATTGGCAGAGATTTGCCAACCTACGCGCTTATCTCGGTTTCATGTGGACGCACCCGGGCAAGAAACTCATTTTTATGGGCAGCGAATTCGCGCAGCTGCGGGAGTGGAACCACGATGCGGGCCTCGACTGGTTCCTGCTCGACAAGCCGGAACACCGTGGCATGCAAAGCCTGTTGGCAGACCTGAATGCGGCTTACCGGAACACCCCTGCGTTGCACGCGCGAGACAATGACCCGAGCGGGTTCCGTTGGGTGGTCATGGATGATGCCGATCAAAGTGTTTTCGCCTATCTTCGTATGGGAGACGAGGGCGACGCGCCGACGCTTGTCATTTGCAACTTCACGCCGCTACCCCGCCATGGCTACCGCGTCGGCGTGCCGTTCGGCGGCGCGTGGGAGGAAGTCGTGAACACTGACGCCCAGGCTTACGGCGGCTCCAACATGGGCAATGCCGGACGCGTGCGCGCCGATGATGTGACCTGTCATGGCTTGCCGGCCTGTGTTTCGTTAACTTTGCCGCCCCTGGCGACGATCATCTTGCGCGCATGTCGGACTTAGGGAACATGTCGATGAATCACCCGTCGCCTGCCGGTGCTACGACATCGGCATTTCGTTTCGGTCCATGTAAGGTCAAGGGCGGACAAACGGAGTTCCGGATATGGGCGCCGTCTGCCCCCTCGATCGCGTTGGTCGTCGATCGCGGCAATCCGGAGCCGATGCGGTCGCAGGATGGTGGGTGGTTCAGCCTCACCACGAGCGCGCAACCGGGGGCGGCCTATCAATTTGAGTTGCCGGATGGCATGCGTGTTCCCGACCCGGCGTCGCGCGCCCAACTTGACGATGTTCACGGTGAAAGCCTGCTCGTTGAGCCTTCTTCCTACGAGTGGCGGAACACGTCATGGTCGAACCGGCCTTGGCACGAAGCAGCAATATACGAGTTGCATCCCGGCGCGTTCGGCGGCTTTGCGGGTATCGTCAAACAGCTCGATAGGCTCGCGGACCTTGGCGTTACAGCGATTGAACTGATGCCCATCGCTGACTTTCCGGGTCGTCACAATTGGGGTTACGACGGGGTGCTGCCTTATGCGCCGGATCGCGCCTACGGGACCCCTGACGATCTCAAGGCTCTGGTCGATGCTGCCCACGGCAAGGGGCTGATGGTTTTTCTCGACGTGGTCTACAACCATTTCGGGCCAGATGGCGCCTACTTGCACGCCTACGCAAAAGAGTTTTTCGACGAGGGCGTCCATACCCCCTGGGGCGCGGCAATCGACTTCAAACGGCCGGAGGTGGGCGCGTTCTTCATCCAAAACGCGCTCATGTGGGTCAATGAGTATCATTTCGACGGGCTGCGGTTCGACGCGGTGCACGCAATTTCGCCAGCAGATTTCCTGCCCAAACTTGCTCGCGCCATACGCGACGGGTCGGACCGTGACGTGCACCTTGTGCTGGAGCATGAGGGTAATCGGTCCTCTCTGCTACTCGGGCCACGGGCTGGATTGTTTGATGCGCAGTGGGCGGACGATTGGCACCACTGCCTGCACGTCTTGCTCACCGGCGAGCGTGAGGGATACTACGAAAGCTTCCAGACTCCCGCGCGGCAGCTTGCACGCGCGATGCAAGAGGGTTTCGTGTTTCAGGGCGAGGTCTCCCCACATCATGGAACGCCTCGGGGCGAGCCGTCTGCGGACTTGCCACCAACAGCCTTCGTTGTGTGCCTGCAGAACCACGATCAGATCGGCAACCGCGCGATGGGGGAGCGACTTAGCGTCTTGGCTGAACCAGACGCACTCGCGGCCGCGACGGCTCTTCTCCTGCTCTCGCCATCCATACCCCTTTTGTTCATGGGAGACGAGTGGGGATCACGCACACCGTTCCTGTTCTTTACTGATCATAATAAGCAATTGGCTGAACTTGTAAGAGAGGGACGCAGGCGCGAGTTCGCGCACTTCGCTGCCTTTCAGGACGAAGTGCGCCGGGCAGCAATCCCCGATCCTAACGACGCCTCTACCTTCGAGGCCTCTGTGCCCGATTTCAACGCCGGTGGGTCGGGCGCACACCAGGAGGTGGTGAAACTTTACCGCGAGCTGCTGACGATCCGCAGAGATCACGTCGTGCCCGGAATCGTCGGGTGCAGAAGCCTGGGTGCGCAGGCGATCAGCGAGTCGGCGGTATACGGGCAGTGGGCGCTCGGTTCCGGCAAGACGCTGACGCTAGCTGCCAATTTCGGAGCGGCCGACGTGGCCATTCCGACCACGCCGGGTCAGCAGGTGTTTACCACAAAACGGCAAGAAGCCGGTAAACTCGCGTCGCGCAGCGCCTTGATGATGCTGGCTGATACCCAATGAGCGAGGTTGAGCTGCGCGAGCTCGCTTCGGCGGCCGGTGTCGCAGCATCCTGGAAGGACGTGTTCGGCGTCACACATGACGTTACCGCCGATACGATACGCGCGGTGTTGTCGGCGCTGGGTTATCCGGCCGGCAGTCAGGCGGACGTGGCGACGAGCCTGTTTGAGCTACGCAGCTCGAAGGCTGCAATATCTCCACTGCTGACCGCCGAGGTAGGCGAGGCGATCGCACTTGCAAGTACAGGGCCGTCTTACCGTCTCGAGTTGGAAGATGGACGGGTTTTCGAAGGCGAATTCAAAAAGCAAGACGGCTGCGCCAAGTTGCCTGCGATCCTGGAAGCCGGATACCATCGGCTGTTGACCGATGCGGGTGAGACGCTTCTCGCGGTAGCGCCGCGTCGGTGTTTCACCGCCGGCGACGCGATGCACAACGCAAAAGGCTGGGGCCTCGCCGTGCAACTTTACGGGTTGCGTGGCAAGGCCGACGCCGGGGTGGGTGACTTTGCCGCGCTGGCGGATTTTGCCGGACCGGCAGCACGGTCGGGTGCGGACGCGATCGGACTCTCGCCGGTGCATGCGCAGTTCAGTGCTGACCCGGACAGGTTTAGTCCGTATGCCCCTTCCAGCCGAACGGCGTTGAACGTTCTGCACGCTCAAGTCGAGCGGCCGAACCCGACCCTTGCTCGACGCGACCTTGTCGACTGGCCGGAGGTCTCGCGCTTTCGCCTTGCAGAACTGCGGCGCATGTTCTCCGCCTTGCGTGACGATGCTACAGAGTCGGCCGCCTTTGCATCGTTCAGCGCCCGGCATGGTCAACGGCTGCGTGCGCACGCCGTTTTCGAAGCATTGCACGCGCATTTCTTTGCGCAGTCACCGGCGGATTGGCACTGGCGGAATTGGCCGGCCGCTTTCCGTGACGCCAACTCCAAGGTTGTTTCAGAGTTTGCCGACGCCAATGCGGAGGAGGTCAGCTTTCACGCATGGATGCAGTTCCAGGCGGATCGTGGGCTGCAACAGGCGCAACGGGCATGCCGCGACGCTGGCATGGCGATCGGGCTGGTAAGTGATCTTGCAGTCGGCACTGATTCCGGCGGCAGCCAGTGCTGGAGCCGTCAGAGCGATACCTTGCTCGGACTGAGCGTAGGAGCGCCGCCCGACCTGTTGCAGCGTAACGGCCAGAATTGGGGGCTCACCGCGTTTTCACCCACTGGGCTGCGAGCTAGTGGTTATCTCACGTTTCGCGAGATGCTGCAGACGGCGATGGCGCATGCGGGCGGGATGCGCATCGACCATGCGATGGGTCTCAACCGGCTCTGGGTCATTCCCGACGGCGCGTCAGGTGCAGAAGGCGCATACCTCTCGTTTCCCGAAACCGATTTGTTGCGGTTGATAAAGCTCGAATCCCACCGTCACCGTGCCATCGTGCTGGCGGAAGATCTCGGGACTGTGCCGGAAGGTTTTCAAGACAGACTACGTGAGGCCGGCATAGACGGCATGCGGGTGCTTTGGTTCGAGCGCGACGCCGCGCAACGTTTCGTCGCACCGTTGCAGTGGACGCCGCAGGCGGTTGCCATGACCAGCACGCATGACTTGGCGACTCTGGCCGGATGGTGGTCCGGACGTGACATCAGGTGGCGCGAAGACCTGCTTTTGGTGGCTGACGGCGACGCGGCCACGGCCGAGCGCGACGCGGACCGCAGGGCGCTCTGGACCAGCCTGCAGGAGTCCGGCGCGGCAGAGGGTGTGTGTCCTGCAGTAGATGAATCGTCGCGCTTTGTCGATGCGGCGTGCGTGCATGTTGGCCGTAGCGCGTGCGAACTGGTCATGCTGCCGATCGAGGATGCGCTCGGCCTGCCCGAGCAGCCGAACCTGCCGGGCACGTTGCATGAGCACCCAAACTGGCAGCGTCGCCTGCCTGCCGCGGTAGACGAGGTGCTCGAAAGCGATGTCACCCAACGCCGTCTGGCCGCCTTGGACAGTGCCAGACGACACTGATGGCAGACGGCACCTTGATCCGGCCTCGCCCGCACCGCCCAGAGACGGAGGCTTCCGGCTCTTTTTTCAAAAAAGAATGCTTCGTTTTCTTCGTTCACACCCGCCGGCGCGTTGCACACTAGCCAACGGAGAGCCGACACGTGAATCCCAAGCCCTTGACCGCCACGGCCCGACTACAGTTTCACAAGGGCTACACCCTGGACGACGGTGCGGCGCTCGTGCCCTACTTGTCCGACCTCGGCATCAGTCATCTCTACGCCTCGCCTGTCTTCGAGGCACGGGCGGGATCAACCCACGGCTACGACATCGTAAGCCACACGGAGATCAACCCGGAACTTGGCGGCATGGAGGCGCTGCAGCGGTTGGTGGCGGCCTTGCGCGCGCATGGCATGGGCCTGATCCTGGACATCGTGCCGAATCACATGGGTGTGGGCGGCGCGGACAACGCCTGGTGGCTAGACGTGCTGGAATGGGGGCGCGCCAGCCCTTACGCAGAGTTCTTCGACATCGACTGGGATCCGCCGGATTCGACTTTGCGCGGCCGGATGCTGGCGCCGTTCCTGGGCGAAGCCTACGGCCGGGTGCTCGAGGAGAACCAGCTCCGTCTCAGCTTCGATCCCGCAGACGGGCGCCTGTTCGTCGACTATTTCGGCAACCGCTTTCCTATCAACCCGCGTGACTATCCCGCCATCCTGTTGACCGAAGGCGGGCCGCTGGAAAACGTGGCCCGCGCGTTCGCCGACTTGCCGACCGAACGCGACGCAATGCGGCAGGCTGCGGAAGCTGGGCGCGAAGAGCTGCGGCGGCCGGATTACGCGCAGGCGATCGCCGAGGCGTTGCGTGCGTATGATGGCTCGACGGAACTTGGCCGCGACCACCTGCATCGTCTGCTGGAAAGGCAGAATTTCCGGCTCGCCTGGTGGCGGGCCGCATCCGACGAGATCAACTGGCGGCGCTTCTTCGACGTCAATAGCCTCGCCGGCCTGCGGGTAGAGAACCCGGCGGTGTTCGATGCCACGCATGCGACGATCTTCGCGCTTTACGCTGAAGGCTTGATCGACGGCTTGCGCATCGACCACGTGGACGGGCTTGCTGACCCGCGCGGCTACTGCCGCAAGCTGCGCCGGCGCATGGAGGGGCTGGGCGCGCAACGTCCAGCCGGATTGCCGGACGGGCCGCCGGTGATCTGGGTAGAGAAGATCCTGGCCACGCATGAGCGGTTGGCGACCGACTGGCTGATCGACGGCACCACCGGCTACGACTTCATGAACGATGTTGCCGGCGTGCTGCACGATCAAGCTGGCGAGACGGAGATCACACGCATCTGGACGGAGGCAACCGGCCGCACCGGCGTGTTCGAGGAGGAGGTGATCCCGGCTCGCCGGCAGATCCTACGCGAAAGCCTGTCCAGCGAACTTTACGCGACCTCGGTGGCGTTGCATCGCATCGCCCGCCGTGACCTGGTCACGCGCGATTACACCCTTACCGCAATCGGCCGCACGCTCACGGAGTTGCTCGCTCACTTCCGGGTCTATCGCATCTATGCCGGCCCGGGTGGAATGGGAGAGGCCGACACCCACGCAATGGATTGGGCGCTGGCGGGCGCGCGCCGTACAGTGCGTGCGACCGACCGCGGGCTGCTGGAGCTCGTTGCCGGTTGGCTGTCGGGCGCTGATCTTCGGCACCTGCCGGCGGGGAGCCGCAGACAGGAGCGGCTGCGCGCGATGGTGCGGTTTCAGCAATTATCCTCGCCCACGGCCGCAAAATCCGTAGAGGACACCTCGTTCTATCGCTACGGACGCCTGATCAGCCGAAACGAAGTCGGCAGCGAACCTTCGCAGTTTGCTCTTGCGCCACAAGCCTGGCACGCCGCGGCCAAGCTGCGCGCGCAGCGGCTGCCGCGGGCGTTGCTAACCACCGCGACGCACGACCACAAGCGCGGTGAGGACACACGCGCGCGTCTGGCTGTCTTGAGCGAGGTGCCGACAGAATGGGACGCCGTGCTGCAGCGCTGGATGCGCTTGAACGCTCCGCTGAAGCGCGACCTCGGCGGGCCGGCGCCAGACGCCACCGACGAGGTGATCCTGTACGAGACTCTGCTTGGTGCCTGGCCACTGGACCTTGATGCGGGTGACCGCGAGGGTGTCGCGGCCCTGTGTGAGCGTGTGGCCGCCTGGCAGCAAAAGGCGTTGCGCGAGGCCAAGCGGCATTCCGGCTGGGCAGTGCCGAACGAGGCCTACGAAAAGGCAGCGCAGGATTTTCTGACCGGGGTGCTGGATCCTGAGCGGCCAGCACATGTCGTTGCCGAGATAGCCGGGTTTGCGCAACGGCTGGCGCTGCCCGGAGCGTTGAACAGCCTGTCCCAGTTGCTTTTGCGGCTGACCGCGCCGGGCGTGCCGGACCTCTACCAGGGTACCGAGTTCTGGGATTTCTCCCTGGTCGATCCGGACAACCGGCGTCCGGTCGACTACGCTGCGCGGCAGGCAGCGTTGCGGGCGGGCGCCCTGCCGGAAACGCTACTGGAGTCGTGGCGGGACGGGCGGGTGAAGCAGGCCATCCTGCATCGCGCGCTGGCTTTGCGGGCGAGCCAACCGGGCGTTTTCGCCAGCGGCAGCTACACCGCCCTTCGCGTGGAGGGTCCGGCGGAAAACCATGTTCTGGCGTTTGCGCGACAGGAAAGTGACAAAACTGTGATCACTATTGTGTCTCGCCTGGCTGCCACATTGAACTTATGTAAGGTTCCATTGATTGGTGCCGAGGACTGGCAAGCGACCTGTGTCATTTTGCCCCGTCAGCTTCACGGCAAAGCATTTTCCGACGTTCTACGCGGTGACGGCAACAAGATCGAGGCGAAGCGGGATGGCCGAATCGACCTTCGCGACTGTTTGTCAGCTTTGCCGGTAGCGCTCCTGGGGGTTTGATGAACCGCATCGTTGTCGTCTCCAACCGAGTGCAGGTGCCTACCGAGGGAGCTGCCAAGGCCGGTGGCCTCGCGGTGGCACTCGATGGGCTGATGACACAGCGAGGCGGATTGTGGTTCGGCTGGTCCGGCGAGGTCAGTGACGACACAAGGCGAACGGTTGCGACCAAGACCTTGGGACCGATGCAGTTCGCCACCATCGACCTGTCGCGTGAGGAACACGACCGCTATTACAACGACTTCTCCAACGCGACGCTGTGGCCGCTGCTGCATTCGATGCCGGAACACATGTCGTTCGACCGTCGTAGCGCGCAGGTTTATCGCCAGACCAACGCGAGGATGACGGACGCGCTGGTGCCACTGCTGCGGCCGACCGACATCATCTGGGTGCATGATTATCATCTGATGTGCATGCCCTCTATGTTGCGCGGACGAGGTGTTGAGTCGCCGATCGGTTTTTTTCTGCACGTGCCGTTTCCGTCGCCGGACATGCTGGCCAGCGTGCCTGAAGCCGGCAGCCTGATACGCGATTTGCTCTCGGCGGACCTGATCGGCTTTCAGACGGTCAACGACATGGAGAACTTCGCTGCCGCGGCCAACCGTCTTGCCGGGGCCACGCGCCTGTCCACCGGGGGCCTGCAGCTTGGCGGCCGAAGGGTTCGGCTCGGCGCATTCCCGGTGGAGATCGACGCGCGCGAGTTCGCCGGGCAGGCAGAGGCGGCCTGGCGGTCGGGTGCAACCGAGCGGCTGCGCCGTAGCCTGCAAGGGCAAAAACTAATCCTTGGCGTTGACCGGTTGGACCCGACCAAAGGCCTGATACAACGGCTAGGCGGCTATCGACGTCTGTTGGAGACCCGGCCGGATTGGCGACGCTCGGTGACGCTGCTGCAGATTGCCGCAGAGTCGCGAAAAGAGGTCGGCGCCTACCAGGATCTTCGCCAGGCGCTGGACATGGAGGCCGGAGCTATCAACAGCGAATGGGGCGAGCCGGAGTGGACGCCGGCTCGCGTCATCGCGCGCGGCGGCCCACGCAACACCGGTGCCGGTTACATGCGTGAGGCAAGCGTAGGGCTGGTGACGCCGCTGCGCGATGGCATGAACCTGGTGGCCAAGGAGTTCGTCGCAGCGCAGGACCCGCAGGATCCTGGCGTGCTGGTACTGAGTCGATTTGCTGGCGCGGCCCGGCAACTCAGCTCTGCCTTGCTGGTGAACCCGCATGATCCCGACGAACTGGCCGACGCTATGGACCTTGCGCTGACCATGCCCCTGGCAGAGCGCCAGGAGCGTTGGCAGGCGGCCTGGCAGGCGATCGAGACGGCGACTCCGGCCGCCTGGGGACGCAACTTCCTATCTGCGTTGCTACGCGCCAGCGGCACGTCGCCGAAGGTTCCGGTTGAGGTGCCGTCGATCAGGACGACGCTGCCGGTGCTACCGGTAAGCGGGGAAGAAGGTCGTGGGTCCGCGCGGTTGAACTGAGCAGAACGCAAGCAAGGCCTGCTTTTTTGAAAAAAGCAGCAGAGACTTTTATCTTGGCTGGCGCGAACTCTCCCACACGGCGCGTTCCAGTAGACAAAAGTTTTTGGTTCTTTTTCTTCAAAAAAGAACCGCTTGCCTTAACTACGCTGACTGGGCAGCTCTGGCAGCCGCTTGAATCGCCTGTGCCATGCTCGCGACGCCGTTTCCTCGGTTTGTCGAGAGCGCTGCGATGAGGCCCAGTTTTGTGAGAAAGGCCGGGTCGGTTGCGGCGATCTCTGCCGGCGGGCGTCCAGAATAGACACGTAGAAGCAGCGCAACAAGACCGGAGACGATGGCAGCGTCAGAGGCGCCAGCTAGATAGAGTCGGCCATTCTCCAACCTGCTCTGCATCCAGACTTGGCTTTGGCAACCCGGCACGCGGTGGGCGTCGTCCATCCATGCCTGGGGAAAGGCAGGCAACTTGCGTCCGAGTTCGATAATAAACTGGTAGCGATCCATCCAATCGTCGAACACGTCGAGCTCTTCGCGGATTTCCGTAATCGCGCGCTGGGCGGTGTCTTCGCTCGGATTCATAAAAGGGAGTGACATACTGCGTTATCTGCGGACGTAGACGAGTGTCGTCAACGTGGGGGCGGTTTTGAGGATGAGGGTTTCGGACGTCGCCGGGCCACACGCGGGTATAGGCCGCAAACTTTATGACTCTGAGTTGACATGTGTCTGTGTGCGGCTTAGATACCGCTTCACCGGC
>CAXSZX010000019.1:0-99122 GCA_964242115.1 uncultured Acetobacteraceae bacterium
GCCCCGGCCGGACGCCGGGCAGGAAGCGCCCCGCGTCGTGGCCGCCGCCGCCCAGTCCGCGCCTGTGCAGACCGCCTCGCCGACCACGCCGCCGCTGCACGACGCGCCGCCAACCGCGGCAGGCGCCCCGGGCGCCACGACCACGTCGCACCTGGTTGCCGCCTTCCTGGACGGCGCCGGGCTGCCGGCCGACAGCTTTGCCGCGCGCGAGCCGGAAGCGGCTTTCCGCGAGCTCGGTCAGCTGGTGCGCGCCGCCGTCGAGGGCGTGCGCGAGATCATGAGCACCCGCGCCCTGGTCAAAAGCGAGTTCCGCGTGGACCAGACGGTGCTGCGGCGCTCGGACAACAACCCGGTGAAGTTCGCCCCCGACACGCAGCGTTGCCTCGCTGCCATGGTGGGCGAGGCGCCGCCCGGCTTTCTGCCCGGACCGACGGCGATGCAGCAGAGCATGGACGACATCAAGCTGCATGAGCTGGCGCTGGTGGCAGCGCTCAACAGCGTTTTCGCCGACATGGGCACCCAGCTTGACCCCGAGACGATCAGCCGCCGCGCCCGCCAGGATGCCGGCCTGGCCGACAAGCTGCCCTACGCGCGCGACGCAAAATGCTGGGCGATCTACACCGAGACCTACGCCAAGCTGCAGGAGAGCGGAGCCGCCAACACCGGCGGGTCCCTGCTCGCGCCGCTTGCAGAAGCGTATGCTCGCCAGCTACGCCGTGGCAGATGATGCGATCCCGCATCGTGAGCCCGAGGACCGCCATGTCTCGCAACGTCCCGTCTTGGAACGCCGCATCTTCAAACGGCACGTCGCGCCTGACCGCCTCGCTGTGCCTGGCCGCCACGCTGCTGCTCGCCGCCTGCCAGTCCGGGCCGCCGACGACCCTGCACCTGACGCTGCAGGCGGCCGCAGGGCTGAACCCCGACGTGGCCGGCGTGCCCAACCCGGTGCAAACCCACGTCTACATGCTGCGTGAGCAGGAAACGTTCACCAATACCGACTACTTCCAGCTTGCCGACAAGGAGCGGGCGGTACTCGGCGCCGATTTGCTGGGCGAGACCACGGAGACGATGCACCCGGGCGAACAGCGCGTGTTGAAGCTGCCGGTGCCGGCGGGAACGAAGTCGGTGGGCATCGCAGTGTCGTTCCGCAACATCGACCAGGGGACCTGGCGGGCGGTTTCGGTGCTCAAGGGTAACATCACCGCGGATTTGGGCGAGCAGACGGTGAAGGTGACGGTCGCGAAGTGAGGGCAGAAGCAAGGCCTTCTTTTTTTGAAAAAGAAGAAGCAAAAAAACTTTATCCCGGCTGTCGCGGATCTCTCCGCAGCGCGCGCCGTAGGGAACAAAAGTTCTTTGGTTCTTTTTTTCAAAAAAGAACCGCTTGATGCTTGCTTCCAACCGCGTGGTCTGGACGGAGGGCATGTTCCTCCGCGTCCAGCACTTCCAGCAGGCCGACCGCTGGACCGAAGCGCTCGTCGCCGACGCCGTGCGCGACATCGAGCCGCACCGCTGGGGTGTCGCCGAGGTCTCGCTCGACCGCGACATGCTGCACATCGGCAAGTTCGCGCTGTCCTCTGCCCGCGGCACGATGCCGGACGGCACTCCGTTCTCCATCCCAGACGACACCGATCCGCCGGCGCCGCTCGAACTCACCGGCAGCGAACGTGGTGCGACCGTCTACCTGGCAATGCCGCTGCGCCAGCAAGGCGCGTTCGAGACCGGCGGCGACCGGCGCGAGGACGCCGCCACCCGCTACCGCCGCGCCGTCTACGACGCGCCGGACGCCAACAGCGGCAGTTTCGCCACCGCGTCGCTCGAGGTGGGGCGCCCGCGCTTCGCCTACCTGCTGTCCGGCGCGCCCACCGCCGGCTACGCGCTGCTGCCGGTCGCCGTCATCACCGAGGTGCGCCCCGACCTCTCGGTGATGCTCGACGACAAGTTCGTCGCCCCTTGCCTGAACTGCGCGGCACAATCCGCCCTCGCCGGCTTCCTCGCCGAACTGCAAGGCCTGATCACCCACCGGGCCGAGGCGATCGCCGCGCGCATGGCCGACCCCTCGGTGCGCGGCACAGCGGAAGTCGCCGACTTCATGCTGCTGCAAAGCATGAACCGCGCGGAGCCACTGCTGCGCCATTTGCTCGCAGGGGCCGCCACGCTGCACCCTGAGGCCTTTTATCGCCACTGCATCGTGCTGGCCGGCGAGCTCGCCACCTACACCGCGCAGAGCAAGCGCGCGACCGTCTTCCCGCCCTACCGGCACGACAATTTGTTCGCCACGTTCGCGCCGGTATTCGCAGATTTGCGTGCCGCGCTCAGCAGCGTTCTCGAACAGACCGCGGTGCTGATCGCGCTGCAGGACCGCAGGCACGGCGTGCGCGTCGGCATGATCGCCGACCGCTCGCTGCTGCTCGGCGCCACCTTCGTGCTCAGCGTGCACGCCGACGTGCCGGCCGAGCAGCTGCGCCGGATGTTCCCCAACCAGATGAAGATCGGCCCGGTCGAGCAGATCGCGCAGCTCGTCAACGTCGCACTGCCCGGCATTCCGCTGCGGCCGCTGCCGGTCGCACCCCGGCAACTTCCTTACCGCTCCGGATCAATTTACTTCGAGCTGGAGCGCGGCGGGCCTATCTGGAAGCAGCTATCGACCTCGGGCGCGATCGCGCTGCACCTCGCCGGCAGTTTCCCGCAGATCGAGATGGAACTCTGGGCGATCAAGGATTGAACAATGGCCTATGATCCGGTCGACGACGAACGCACGATCGTCAAGCCGACCCCCGGCGGCCGTCCGCGGCCGGGCAACTTCGCGTCGCGCCCGTCCACCAAGCCGCTCGCACCGCCGGCGAACCTGGTCAACTTCGATTTCGCGCAGCTCGCCCACAGCAGTTTCAACCCGATCGTCGGTGCGGCGGCACAGCTGCTCAACCTCGGCCGCCGCCTGCGCGGCAGCCTGACCAACCGCGACGTGCCGGCATTGCGCGCCCGCGCGGTGGAAGAAATCCGCAACTTCGAGCGCGTCATCATGGCAGCCGGCGTGCAGCCGGAACAGGCGCGCGCCGCGCACTACGCGCTGTGCGCCACGCTGGACGACATCGTGCTCAACACGCCCTGGGGCGGCTACAGCGCGTGGGCCAGCAACTCGCTGGTCAGCACCTTCCACACCGACGTCACCGGCGGCGAGCGCTTCTTCGACCTGCTCACCCACCTGCACAAGGACCCCGGCACCAACCGTGACGTCCTTGCACTGATGTACCTGTGCCTCTCGATCGGCTTCGAGGGACGGCTGCGGGTGATGGACCAGGGCGCGCTGGAGCTCTCCCGTATCCGCGAGAGCCTGTATCGGACGTTACGTTCGGTGTACGGCGACTTCGAGCGCGAACTCTCGCCGCACTGGCGCGGGGTGGAGGCGCGGCACCGCCCGCTGCGCTCCACCGTGGCGCTGTGGACCATCGCCTCGGCCGCCATCGTGGCGCTGCTGCTCGGCTACTTTCTGTTCTCCTACCTGCTGAACCAGGGCTCGGACACCACGCTGCGCGCGCTGGCAGAGGCGCCGCCGAACGGAGGCGCCTCGCTCGCGGTCGCCACCGCGGCACCTCTGCCCGTGGTGGCCCCCGCGGCCGCGGACTCGCTGCGCCGCGCGCTGGCGCCGGAGATCGCCGCGCGCCAGCTCGACGTGATAGAGCGCGGCACCACGCTGGTGGTGCGCATCCACAACGCCGGCATGTTCGCCAGCGGCAGCGCCACCGTGGAGGACCGCTTCAAGCCGGTGATCGCCCGCGTCGGCGGCGCGGTCGCCGCCGAGCATGGCCGCGTTCAGGTAGACGGCTACACCGATGCGCAGCCGATCCATTCGCTGCGCTTCCCGTCGAACTGGGAGCTGTCGACCGCACGCGCCCAGGCGGTGGCCGACCTGCTGGGCAGCGGCATCCCGCACGAACGGCTGACGGTGACCGGCCACGCGGAGAGCAACCCGATCGCCAGCAACGACACCCAGGCGGGCCGCGACGCCAACCGGCGTACCGAACTGGTAGTCAGCAACGTGCCCACTGCGGCCACGCTGCCCGAGGAGGCTGCGCCGCCGGCGCCGCTGCCCACGGTCGCGGTGCCGACTTTGCCGGCGCCGATGGTGCCGCGGCCATGACCGCAGGAAGGCAAGGCAAGCAGTTCTTTTTTGGAAAAAAGAACCAAAAAACTTTTGGTCCTTGTGTATTCGCTGCGCGGGATTCCGCGACAGCAGGAATAAAAGTTTTTTGCTGCTTTTTTTCAAAAAAGCAGGCCTTGCTTTCTTGCTTCTCTAGGCCGCCCCGATGAACTTCCTAACCACCTTCGTCTCGATGGCGAGCAGCTACGCAGCGCCGCTCACTCGCCTCGTCCGCCGCCGCTGGCTACGTACGCTGATCTGGTCGGTCGCCGCCTGCCTGGTCATCTTCTTCTACGGCGACGCCCTGCGCCTGCGCCATTGGCAGCCTTTCGACAGCGACACCGCACGCATCTACGCCTGCGTCGCCATCCTGGCGGGCTGGGCGATCTACAACGTGGTCATGGCGGTGCGCGACCGCCAGGCGAACAACTCGATGATCTCGGCGCTGACCGCCGGCGAGGTGCCCAGCCGCAGCGACCTCTCCGCCCAGGAGCTCGAGCAGATGCGCGGGCGGCTGCAGGAGGCGATGTCGCAACTCCGCAAGTCGGTCGGCGGACGGCGCGGCTACGTCTACCAGCTGCCCTGGTACATCATGATCGGGCCGCCGGGCTCGGGTAAGACCACGGCGCTGCTTAACTCCGGCCTGAAGTTCCCGCTCGCCGACACGCTGGGCCGCGAGCCGCTGCACGGCGTGGGCGGCACGCGCAACTGCGACTGGTGGTTTACCGAGGACGCGATCCTGCTCGACACCGCAGGCCGCTACACCACCCAGGACAGCGACCCCGAGCTCGACCGCCAGGGCTGGGCCGGCTTCCTCAACCTGCTGAAAACCTACCGGCCGCTGCAGCCGATCAACGGCGTCATCGTGGCGCTCAGCCTCGAGGACGTCGCCACCCGCGACCCGGCCGAGCGGCTGGCCAACGCGCAGGCCATCCGCCAGCGCCTGGGCGAACTGACCCGCGCGTTCGGCAGCCGCTTCCCGATCTACATCCTGCTGACCAAGGCCGACCTAGTCGCCGGCTTCGTGCAGTTCTTCGACGCCTACAACAGGACCGACCGCGAGCAGGTGTGGGGGATGACCTTCCCGCTCGACGACGGCAAGGCCGGCACCGCGCCGGCGGCCTCCACCTTCGACGCCGAGTTCGACCAGCTGCTGACGCGGATGAACGCCATCGTTCTGGAGCGCCTGCAGCAGGAGACCGACATCGCCCGCCGCGGCCTGATCTTCGGCTTCCCGCTGCAGGTGGCCACCCTGAAGGAGCCGCTGCACGAGATCCTCGAGGAGATCTTCACCACCTCGAAGTTCGACCAGCGGCCGCTGCTGCGCGGCGTCTACTTCGCCTCCGGCACCCAGGCCGGCGCGCCGATCGACCGGCTGATGCACGCAATGGCCAGCTCGTTCGGCATGGAAATGCCGCGCCAGGCCGCGTTCGTCGGCCAGGAGAAGAGCTACTTCCTCACCCGCCTTTTGGACTCGGTGGTGTTCGCCGAGGCCAACGTCGTCGCCGCCGACCCGCAACTGCGCCGCCGCATGGCGCGCACCCGCTGGATCGCCGGTGCTGTGGCCGCCGTGCTGGTGTTCGGCCTGCTGGGCACCTGGGCGCTGGCCTACACGCAGAACAACGCGCTGGTGGCCGCCACCGACAAGCACATCGCCGCCTACCGCAAGCAGGTCGCCACGATCCCGACGCAGGGCGTCAGCGACACCGACTTCGCCGCCATCGTGCCGCCGCTGAACATGCTGCGCGACGGGCCGGCGGAGCTGCGCGCGCATGCCCACTCCATCACCGTGCATGCCGGGCTGGACCAGAGTGCCAAGCTGCAGTCGCAATACGCTAGCGTTTACGCACGTGCGCTGCAGAACCTGCTGCTGCCGCGGATGCTTGTGCTGCTGCAGCGCCAGATGCGCAACGGGCGCGAGGACGATTTCGACTACAAGGTGTCTGCCCTGAAGGTGTACCTCGGCCTGGGCGGACAGGGCGCGCTGGACCGCGACTTCACCCGCAGCTGGATGGCCGCCGAGTGGGCGCTGCTCTACCCGGGTGCTGCCCGGGCGCCGCTGCGCCACGACCTGGACACCCATTTGGCCGCCCTGCTCGCCCAGCCGATCCAGCCGATCGCGCTCGACGCGGCGCTGATCGGCAACGTGCGGCGCCAGGTGCAGAAGACCCCGCTGGCCGCGCGCGCCTACGCCCTGCTGCGCGACGGCACGCAGGCGGCCGCCCTGGGGGCCTGGACGGTGGAGGACAAGGCGGGTGCCGCGGTGGACCGCGCGTTCACCCGGGTCTCCGGCCAGCCGCTCACCGCCGGCATTCCCGGCTTCTACACCCGAGACGGCTACCTCACCGTGTTCCTGCCCGGGCTGCACGGCGCCGTCTCGTCGGTCTCGCGCGAGCAATGGGCCTACGGCGACTCGCCGGGTGCAGGGCAGAGCGAGGACGCCATCGCTGCCCAGGCCACCGAACTGTACCGCGGCGACTTCGTGGCGCGCTGGACGGCGCTGCTGACCGATCTGCGCATCCAGAAACTGTCCAACCTGCAGCAATCGGTGCTGGTGCTGACCGCGCTGGCCGGGCCGGACTCGGTGATGATGAAGCTGCTCGAGGCGATCGTGCACGACACTGACCTCTCGCCGCCGGTGGCCGACCCGAAGGATGCCGAGGCGCAGAAGCTGCGCGGCATGATCGCGCCCGCGTCGCAAACTACCGGCGGCGACGAGCAGCCCTTCACCGCGCTGCGGGCGGCGATGCAGAGCCAGAACGGCGGCCCCAGCCAGATCGGCGACCTGATGCGCACGATCAACACGCTCTACGAGCAGGTGAGCCGCGCCGGCAGCGAGGCCGGCGGCGCGGCCAGCGTCACCGAGACGGAAGGCGGGCTGAACGAGGCCAACGACAAGCTGATCAGCCAGAGCCGGCTGGTGCCGCCGCCGGTGGACGTCTGGCTGTCCGACCTGTCCGCCAGCGTGGCGAGCGTCAGCAGCGGCACCGCCCGCAGCGCAATCTCGGAGAGCTGGAACGCGTCCGGCCAGCGCTTCTGCACGTCCGCCACGCGCGGGCGCTATCCGTTCGCGCACACTGCCCGCACCGACATCTCGGTGGACGACTTCACCAAGCTGTTCGGCCCGGGCGGGGTGATGGATTCCTTCTTCACCCAGAACCTGCGCCAATTCGTCAACACCACCCGCCACCCCTGGCGCTGGCAGTACAACAGCGCACAGGGCGTGAGCTCGGCTTTCCTGCAGCAATTCGAGCACGCCGAGGCGATCCGCCAGGCGTTCTTCAGCGGCCAGGGACCGGGCTTCCACTACGAGGTGACGCCCGACCGGCTCGATGCGAAGGCCAACACCATGAGCCTGTCGATCGGCGGCCAGGTGATCGACTACGCGCACGGGCCGCAGCGCTCGACCACGCTCACCTGGCCCGCGTCCGGCGACGGCGGCGCACGGCTGAGCGTGGAACCGTCGCAGGGCGGGGCCATCACCGAGCCCGGCGTATGGGCACCGTTCCGGCTGATGGATGCCGGCAGCACCGAGCCGGAGGGCCGCGACAGCTTCAAGACCTATTTCTCCATCGGTCCGTACACGATGTCGTTTGTTGTCAAGTCGGATGCGGTGCTCAATCCCTTCACCTTGCGGGATATTCGCGCGTTTCGCTGCCCGGGCACACTGTGATGGAGCGGACCCCATGCTGTCCGAACGTCTGCGCGGATGGGTGGGGACCGGCAGCCGCCGTGCGCCTCCAAGCGTGCGGATGAGCGCGGCACAGGCCCGCGACGACGCAACGCCGGTGCCGGGTTTCTTCGGCAAGCTGCCGGCGCGCGGCGACTTCGTCGGCCGGCGGCTGGACCAGGCGTTCCGCACCTGTTTCGACGAGTGGCTGCAGAAATCCGTTGCCACCAGCAAGCGCCAGCTCGGTGCGGCCTGGCTGCCGGCCTACCTGAACACGCCATGCTGGCGCTTCGTGCTGGGCCCCGGCCTGTGCGGGCCGGCACCCACGCTGGGCGTGCTGATGCCCAGCGTGGACCGCGTCGGCCGCTACTTCCCGCTGGTGATCGCCGCCCAGCTGCCGGGGTGCCTCTCGCCGGGCAGCCTGTTCCAGACCGCGCGCTCCTGGTTCGACGAGGCCGAGGAGGTGATCCTCCGCTCGCTGGACGACGATTTCGATTTCGACCATTTCGACGTGGACGTGGCCGCCATCGGGGTGCCGGCCTACGCCCGCGCCGGCGAGGACCATCGTAGCGGAACCTTGCGGCTGGATTTGCGTGAGGGCGCCGACCTCTCGCCCACCTACGCGCAGATCCTCGACCAGGTGGTGATGGGTGCAGGCGTGGCGTTCAGCCTGTGGTGGACGCTGGGCTCGGACCGGGTCAGCCCCTCGGTGCTGCTGAGCAACGGGCTGCCCACGCCGGCCAACTTCGCCGCCTTCCTCGACGGCCAGTGGGACGAGTGGGGCTGGGAGCGGCCGGGCGGGGCAGCGACGCTGAACGACCTGCCGGTGCTGATGCTCAAGCCGGCGACCTCGTTGCCCTCGGCCGGCCGCACCCATCCCGGCACCCGCCGCAAGATCAACGAGGACGCCATCCTGCTGCGCGGCGACATCGGCCTTTGGGCGGTGGCAGACGGCGTGGGCGGCCACGAGCGCGCCGAGGAGGCCAGCCGCACTGTCGTCGAACACCTCGACGGCTTCCTCTCGCCGCTGAGCTTCGGCGGCGCGGTGGACGAGCTGCGCGAGCTGCTGGACGTGGCCAACGCCACGCTGCGGGCGCGCGCGGCCGGCATCGCCAGCGGCGCGGTGATGGCGTCCACCATCGTGGTGCTGCTGACCTATGGCGGGCACTACTGCCTGCTGTGGTCCGGCGACAGCCGCGGCTACCGCATGCGCGGCGGCGTGCTGGAGTGCCTGACCACCGACCACGCGCAGTCCAAGGGCGGCGCGGTCACCCATGCCGTGGGCGCCGAGGAGGTGCTGTTCGTCGAGCAGGTGCACGGCGAGCTGGAGCCGGGCGACCGCTTCGTGCTGTGCAGCGACGGGCTGATCAAGGCGCTGGACGACGACGAGATCGCCGCAGGGCTCGCGGGTGCGGAGGTGGACCACATGGCCGACACGCTGCTGCAGAACGCGCTGGTGAGCGGGGCGAAGGACAACGTCTCGGTGGTGGCCGTGCTCAACCCGGCCGCACCCGGCCGGAGATGAGCGAGAACGAGATGCACGGGCACGAGGCCGGGCAGGACCGGCCGGGCGCGCCGCACACCACGCAGGCCGAGGGCGATGGTCCGGAGCAGGCTCGCAACGATAGCCTGGTGCAAGGCGAGCACGGCGCGACCGGCTCGGGTGAGGCGAACGCTTCCCAGGAGGCCGACGGGGTGCGGACGAGCGATCCCGCCGGGCGCGCGTCCGGGCTTGAAGCGGCCGAGCCGGGCGGCGCGGTCTCACCGTCCTGCGAAGAGGGCGAGGCTGTAGCATCGCGGGCGGTGCCTGTGCACGGCCTGGCGGAGTCGCCCGGCAAGGCGCCCACTCAAACCTACGACTCGGACCAAGCTGTGCCCTGGCGAACGGCTGCCTCGGCGCGGGACCGCGCTCCGTCTTCCGGCGCTGCGCCGACCTCGCTCTACGATATGGACGAGGCTGCAACCCTGCGCGCCGCTGTCCCCCTGCAGAACCCGGCGGAGTCACACGGCCGGGTGTCTGCACTTACCTGCAACCCGGATGATGCCGCCGCAGCCTCGCAAGCAGCCGTCTCGGCGCGGGACCGGGCGGAGGCACAGTTCTCGGCGCCAACCCTGCCCCGCAACGCGGACGAGGTTGCGACTGCGCGCACGGCCGCCGGTCCGCAGGACCTGGCGGAGCAACACGGCCCAGCGTGTGCCTCGCCGGACGGCAAGCACGAGACGGCGCCCACGCGCGTGGCCACCTCTTGCCCGGGTACCGTGGGGTCGCACGGCCCGCCGTCATCTCCGCCCGAGGGAAACGACGAGGTCACCAACCTCACGGCCGCTGGCAAGCGCCTGGACGCGGCCGAGGCGGATGGTCCTGCGCCGGCGGCCGACAAAGAGGACGAGGTGCCAACAACAGCGCTGCGCCCCGCGCCGCGGGCTGCGGCCGTGCCAGGCAGCCAGGCCTCTCTGTCGCCGTCCAGCGAGGACGCGGTCACGATCATGCCCGTCGCCGGTCTGCCGCATGCGACTGAGGCCGACAGTCCCGCCCCGCCGTCGCCATACGACGAGGACGAAGTTACCGATGCGCTGGTCGCCGCCCCAGCTCCGGCTGCGGCGGCGCCGGACGGCCCGGCGCACGCGCCCCCCTACGATGAGGACGAGGTCACCACTGTCCTGGTCGCCGCCTCGTCTCCGGCCGCAGAGGCACCGGACGGCCCGTCGCACGCGCGCCCCTACGACGAAGACGAGGTCACCACCGTCCTGGTTACCGCCTCGTCTCCGGCCGCAGGGGGGCCGGACGACCCGGCGCACCCGCGCCCCTACGACGAAGACGAGGTGACCACTGTCCTCGTCGCCGCCTCGTCTCCGGCCGCAGAGGGGCCGGACAGCCCGGCGCACCTGCGCCCTTACGATGAGGACGAGGTCACCACCGTCCTGGTCGCCGCCTTCACTCCTGCTGCGGCTGAGCGGGACGACCAGGTGCACACGCCGGTCCACGACGCGGATGAAGTGAACACCGTATCGGTGGCGGCCTCGTCTGGCGCCGCCGAGGAGCCGGACGGCCCGGCGTGCGCGCACCCTTACGACGGGGACGAGGTCACCACCGTGCTGGTGTCACCGGTGGAGGACCCAGCCGGCCCTCAGAACCGGACGCCGGCACCCTACGACTCAGACGAGGTGACCACCGTGATGGTCGGCGCTGCCGGACCCCGCACGGGCGAACCGGCAAGCTCTCCGCCGGCCAGAGTCGCCACCGGGCCTGCCGACGAGCCGGCAAGCAGCGAGGACGACGTGACAACCGTCATCGCAGCCGCCGAGCCGGACGAGCGCACCACAGTGGTGCAGACGGAGCCGGCGGCGCTTGGCCCGGCGTTTGGCGCGGCAAACCGCCACACGCCCGGCCAGCCCTCCGCCAGCCGGACCGATGCCGACGCCGCCTACCCGGAGGCCGGCGCGGCCAGCGCCGCCTCCCCGGCCGCGCACGCCGAAGAGCCCGTCACCGAGGTGATCCAGGTACCGCGCCCGCCAGGGACGGTCGCGTCGGACCCGGACCGGCACTGGTTCGACGTCGCGTTCTCGCAGTTCATGACCGCGCTGCGGCAGGACGAGGCCGGTCGCCCGCGCCCACACGAGGAGCGCCACGCCCTGGCCGCCGCCGCACGCGACACCATCACCCGGGTGGCCATGCAGACCGTGCGCAGCGGCGAGGGCTGGGCCACCGACACCGTGCTGCAGCCCGACCAGCTGCTGGCCAACACCTACACGGTGCGCTCGCTGATCGCGCGTGGCGGCATCGGCGAGATCTACCGCGTCCGCCACCGCGACCTGAAGACCGAGCACGCCATCAAGATACTGCTGCCGCACTACGCGCTCGACGCCACCATGCAGACGCTGATGCTGGACGAGGCGCGGCTGCTGCGCCGCGTGCAGCACGAGGCAGTGGTGCGCGCGCAGGACCTGCTGCGCGACGCCGACGGCCGGCCGATGCTGGTGATGGACTACATACGCGGCCGCACGCTCGCCAGCCGCCTGCGCGAAAGCCAGCTCTCCGCGCCCGAAGTGCTGGCGCTGACACGCAGGCTGGCCGAGGGCCTGTCCGCCATCCACGCCACCGGCATCGTCCACCAGGACATCTCTCCGGACAACATCATCCTGGCAGAGGACAGCTGCGCCACGGCCACCATCATCGATTTCGGCCTGGCACGGGTGATCGGCGCCGGGCGGGACACCCACCGCAACCTGGACTTTGCCGGCAAATACTCGTGGTCCTCGCCCGAGCAGCTCTCTGGCCGGCCGGCCGCGGTGGACGCACGCTCCGACCTCTACAGCCTGGGGCTGATCCTGGCCGCGGCCACGCGCGGCTACCGGCTGGAAATGGGCAACGACCTGGAAAGCGCACGCGCGGCACGGCGCACGGTGCCGTCGCTGAGCGGGGTGGAGGAGCCGATGCGCGGTCTGCTGGCACGGCTGCTGGCGCCGGCGCCGGACGCACGGCTTGCGTCGGCGAGCGAGATACATGGGATGCTGGAGACGAAACGGGTGAGCTGGTGGCGGGGGTGGCTGGGGATGTAAGGCCGTGTCCGCTTGAAACATCGCCCTGCGGCCACCGAACACGGTTT
The DNA here is from genome assembly GCA_964242115.1 of uncultured Acetobacteraceae bacterium. Lineage (GTDB taxonomy): Bacteria > Pseudomonadota > Alphaproteobacteria > Acetobacterales > Acetobacteraceae > BOG-908. The sequence continues at coordinate 12,416 of CAXSZX010000019.1, forward strand.
GTCTGCGCTCATGGCCACGAGCATCGCTGTTGGCGTGAGGCAAGCAAGGCCTTCTTTTTCGAGAAAAAGAAGCAAAAAGCTTTTGGTGCGGCTGTCGCGGACGGCTGAAACGATGCGCTTTTCCTCGAACCATTGAACTCGTGTCAGACTCTCAGAAACGGTCACCGAACATCAGAGAGCAAGACCGTTTGCCTGCGATCAACTTCCATGAATTGCTGTCGCGGCGTTTCCCTTATGTTGAACCAGTCGCCCTAAGCACTGACTGTAGAACGCAAGACTGGCTGTTCCTATGGGCGAACACAGGAGACTTCGGTTCCTTTGGGTGTAGGGCGCGGGAGAGACCGCGACAGCAGAATCAAAAGTATCTTGTTGCTTTTCGAAAAAAGCAGGCCTTGCTTTCTCTTCGCCAACCAGAAACACATCCGCCCGGGACAACGACCGGTGCACGTAGGGAAAACAGTTTTTTCGAGAGGCAGAACCAAAGTTTCTTTCATAAGCTGTACGCTGCAGGAGAGTGCGCGACAACAGAGACAAAAGCTCTGCTTCTTTTTCTCGAAAAAGAAGGCCTTGCTCTCTCGCCGCATCGCACGGGTCAGTGTTTCGCCCCAGTGATGTCACACCCGAGAGGACAAAAGCTTTTTTGGTCCCGTTTTTCAAAAAAGAATTGCTTGTCTTGCCTGTCACGGGTCAAGGCTTAGGCACGCTGGTGTTGCTACTCCCAACATCGTAACGCCGCTCGACATGTCCGTTGAGCTGCGAGGGGTAGAAGTAAACCTCCCGCAACTGCCCCGACGCATATCGCCCCGCCTGGTCGCCGAAATGCGCCGACGCCGGATCGCCGCTCTCACCGCCCGCGGTCACCGCCACAGCGCGCACATGCTCGCCGAACTCCACCGCGGCGACGAAGCTGTTGCCGCTCTCGCCGTAGCGTTTCTTCAGCTCCGGGTGCGGCCGGCCGGCGATCGACGCGAGCGAACCCCATTGCCCGGACGTGAACCCCACCGGCAGGCTCGGCGCCGCGTCGTCGTAGGTCTGCACGATGTCGTCGGTGCGGCGCTGAAAGCGGTTGATGTCGCCCCAGCGCACGCGCCAGGTGCCCCACTTCTGCGTAAGCTGGTCGGATGCGGTGGCGAGCGCCTCGAGCATCTGCGCCGGTGTCGCGTGTGCAAGCACCGCGTGGTAGTCGGCGAAGCTGCCACCATGTGCGGGCACGCCGGCGCCGCGCCACAGCGCCTCGCCCCACAGCACGGCCAGCGTGGTGGGCACCGAGTCCGCCGACCAGAGACGGTCCCACTGCCGAATGAGGGTGATTTGCTCCGCAAGCCTGGCTTTCTGTGGATCGCCGGGCGCGGCCTTGTCGTAGGCGGCGAGCAGGCGCGGAATCAGCAGGTCGAAGCCGGGCTGGCGCGGGTCGAACGCAGCGGCGACCAGAGCTTCCAGTGTAAAACCCGTGTGTCCTGCAAGCAGCATCTGCGCGTGCAGGCCGCGCATGTTCTCGCCGACCGTGTCCATCGTGCGCGGATAGTCGGCGCGCCGCGGACTGTCCGGACCGGCGGCGCTGTACGGCCAGTCGTTAGTGTTCTGTATCCAGCCAGACGCTGGGTTGTGCACGTGCGGCAACTTGGCGAGGTCGGTGAGGCCGTGCCAGTCGGTTTGCGGATCGGCGCCGTCCACCGGCTGCGTGTAGTCGAACCGGTCGTCGCGGTTCGGCGCGAATTGCGGGTGCAGGTAAGCGATGGTCCCGTCCGCGTCGGCATACACCGTGTTGTTCGACGTGTTGGCCTGCAGCTGCATCACCTTCATGTATCCGTCATAGTCGTGCGCTTTCGTCAGCAGGTAAGACTCCTCCAGCGCCTCGACGGGACGGAACATCATCGCCTCGGCAACCCAGCGCCCGTCCGCGGTCTTGCCGACGATCGGCCCGTGATGCGTCTTGTAAATCGTGAAGGTTTTCGATCCGAGACCGCCGCTCGGCAACTTGTAGGACAGTGACACCTGCGACGCCCGCACCGGCCGCATCTCGCTGCCATAGCGGTACACCAGGCGGCCGTCCTTGTGCGTGACGTCCTCGAGGAACGAGTCCACCGCGTCGGCCGTGCTGGAGGTGTGCATCCAGCCGACACGCTCGTTGAAACCCTGATAAACGAAGAACTGCCCCCAGGTCGCCGCGCCGTAGGCGTTCAGCCCCTCGTCGCTGGTCACCTGCAGCTCGGCGCGGAAGTAGAACGACGTGTGCGGGTTGATCAGCAGCAGCGCGTGGTGGTCGCGCGTCTTGCCAGGTGCGATGGCGATGCCGTTGGACCCGGTGGGCTCGCCGGTGGGCGCGTAGCGGTCGTCCAACGCCGCGTAGGTCGGCAGCCCGTAGAAGCTGGCGAGCTCCGGCAACTTGATCCGCTCGATGTCGCCGCCGATGCTGCCTTCGGAAAACGCCAGCGCCATCCAGGGCTCGAAATGCTTCAGCACGCGCGGCTTCACGTCAGGATGAGTGGCGAGGAAAACGTTCAGCCCGTCCGCCCATGCGTCCATCAGCGCACGCAGCCAATCCGGACTCCGGCCGTAGCGCGCCTGCAAGTCGAAGGAATCCACGTAGAGGCGCGCACGCAAATCCTCGGCCAAAGCGCGCTCGCCCTCCGCCTCGCTGAGGCGGCCAAGGGCCACCAGGTAGTTAGTCTCGATGCGGTTGAAGTCGTCCTCGGCCTGCGCGTAGACCATGCCGAAAACGGCCTGCGCGTCCGTGTGGCCGTGTACGTGGGCGATGCCCCAGTTGTCTCGGGTAATGACGACCTGCACGGGCGAGGCAGCCGTCAAAGCAAGAAGAAGCAAGGCCTTCTTTTTTGAAAAAAAGAAGCAAAAAACTTTTGCTTCCTGGCGCAGGTCGAAACGACTCGTTTCAGCCCGCGACACCTGAGGGGATAAAAGTTTTTTGTTCTTTTTTTTCAAAAAAGAAAGCCTTCCTAGCGCTTAAAAACCTGCCCAGCCTTCATCACGAACCCCACCCGCTCTACCACGCCCACATCCTGCGTAGGATCTCCCGGCACCGCCACCAGATCGGCCTGGTACCCCGCCCTGACCCGCCCAAGATCGCCGTCGTGGCCGAGTATCTTCGCGTCCGTAGCCGTCGCCGCCGTCAGCGCCTGCACCGGCGTCATGCCGTCACGCACCAGCCACTCCAGCTCGCGCCAATTCGTGCCGTGGGTGAACACGCCCACGTCGCTGCCCAGGCCGATAGTGACGCCGCTCGCCAGCGCCGCACGAAACGCGGCCGCCGCTACCTGCATCGCGTGCGTTGGCGGTCCCTTGCCCGGAACGTAGTGCTGGAAGTACTCACTGGTGGCTTCCACCGCGGTCAGCGTCGGCAGATAGGCGATGCCCTTCTCCGCCATTGCGTGGAACAGCGCCGCGTTGCCGCCGTAGCCGTGCTCGATGGTGTTGACCCCAGCGTCGATTGCGCGGCGCATACCTTCCGCGGTGGTGGCGTGCACGGCCACGGGGCGGTCCAGCCCGTGCGCGGCCTGCACGGCGGCGCGCATCTCCTCGGTGGAGAGCGTGGCCACCGCCTCGCCGCCGGGGCCGGCGCGGTAGTCGGCGTAGAGCTTGATCCAGTCTGCACCGCGGGCCGCCTGCTCGCGCACGGCACGCACGATGCTGTCCGTGCCGCTCACCTCCTGCGCGCCCTGCGGCAGGTCCACGTCCGGCCGCCAGCTTCCCACCGCCGGCCCGTAGGCGCCCTCCGCCACGATAGCGCGGGTGGCCACGAACAGCCGCGGGCCAGGAATGATCCCCTCCTCGATCGCGCGCTTGACCGACACGTCGGCGTAGCCCGCGCCCTCGGTGCCGAGGTCGCGCAGCGTGGTGAAGCCGGCCATCAGCGTGGCGGTGGCCTGCCGCCCGGCGCGCAACGTGCGGTACGGCACCGGCTCGCGCAGCACCTGGTCGTCCCACAGCGCCTCGTCGTAGGGGTGCAGCAGCAGGTGGGAGTGGATGTCCATCAGCCCGGGGATCAGCGTCTGGTTTGGCAGGTCGATCGTCCCTGCACCTGGCGGGGCGGCGACCGCGGCCGCCGGGCCCACGGCCGCGATGTTGGCGCCGGTGACCAGCACCACCCAGCCCTGGTGGACGGGTTCACCCGCCGTCCAAACCGCAGCCGGGCGCAGCAGGGTGGAGCGGGCCGTCTCGGCCCCGGCCTGCGCGGTCGCGGCCACCAGGAACGCTGCACAGACCGCGCCGAGCCGGAAGACCTTCACCCGTTTTGCTCTCCGCCACGTGCGGGCGGAGCGTAGGTGCGCTGGGCAAGGAGGGCAACGCTCCAAGCGAGCGGTTCTTTTTTGAAATAACCAGAAAACTTTTGTTCCCGTCGGGCGTGCCGGGTTGACGCGTGTCGTTCAGCATTCCGCGACAGCGAGCGCAAAAAGCTTTTGCTTCTTCTCGAAAAAGAACGCCTTGCTTCCTTTCTTCAGTCCCCCACGGTAACCACCCCCACCCCGCTCACGTCCTTGTCCAGCCGCCCGGTCACCCGGGCAAAATGCACCGCCCCCACGCCGGACAGGTCCACCTTCGCGTCGCCGACCGTGGCACCGAACTGCGCGTGCCCGGCGCCGCTCTGGTCCAGCGTGAGGCTGCCGACCTGGCCGGCGTCCACGCGGATCTCGCCGGCGCCGGAGAGGCTCACCGCTAGGCTGGGCATGTCCGCGCGTCCCACCTCGATGCGGCCATGGCCGGACAGGTCGAGCCGCGCCGAACCGCTGGCCTGCTGCACCGAGATGGCGCCGGACCCCGACAGCTGCACCGAAAGCATGCTCGCTTCGGCTGCTTCGACGTCCGCGGCGCCGGACAGGTCTATTTTTAACGGCCCGGCGACGGGCCCGATGACGTAACGGGTGGCGCCCGAGGCGTCGATGTCGAGCGGGAAGCCGGCGGGCACGCGCACTGAGACGTCCAGCGTCGGCTGGAAGTAGGGCGTCGGCTGCCAGCAAGTACCCGGTCGGTTGCGGATGGTGGCAGCCCGGCGGCTTTCCAGGACCAGCCGGTCCAGCTCCTGCTGGTTTTCCGCGCTGGCCTGCACCACCGCCCGGCCGTGCAGCGCCGCGTCCGGCTGGATGTCCACACGGCGCATGCAGCTGCCGTCGAGCGACAGGCTGGCACCCGTCAGCGCGGTTTGCAGCGTGGCCGCCTGCGCCTGCTGTTGCAGGGCAGCAGCGACGAGCCAGACGGTGAGAACGACAGAACGATGCAGCACGGCGCGACCCCTGAGTTGTGGCTTGTATCTGATTTTGCAGAGAGCGTGCCAACGACCAAACCATTGATGTTACAAAGTATTTTACCATCAGGCAGTATGGCCGGCCGGCATGTTTCGCCACATCCTGACGCGAACCGCCACGTCACAGACGAGCGGGCCCGCTAACATTGAAGACTCGACCTCCTGGCATCTGACAAGCAAGCCAAGCGGTCCTTTGTTTAAAACCAAATTCTTGTCTCCTTGAGCGCGTGCTGCAGACCTCTCCGCGACAGCAGGACCAAAAGTCTTTTGCTTTTTTTCTTCAGATAAGAAGGCCTTGCCTTACCAGGTGTCGGGAGCCCGCCGACCCAAAACGCGACCACGCATCACGATTTGATGTTGCAACGTATTTCCGCATGGTGTTAGCTGCTTTCGATACGGGAGCGTGCCAAATGGCAGTCAACATCAAAGGTATTTCAGTCGCGCTGGTGCTAGCCTGCGCTGGCACCGCCCACGCCCAGAGCGGCGGCTTTCTCAGCGGCCAGGCCAGCACGCTGTTCGGCGGTCAGTCGGGCACACGCGCCGGCACCCAGACTACCTTGGGCGCCCCGGGCGGGCCTTACCGGGCAGCCACGGCCGAGATGAACCGCTGCGCCAGCCAGGTAAACGCCGACCAGAAATGGGCGCCGCTGTTCGTCCACCTGCCTATCAGCGCCGCTTCGCCCAGCCTGGCGCAGCTTGCCGACCAGACCTACCCGCTGCCCGAGGATGTAAGCCTGCTCGAACAGCACCAGGAGGCGCTGGCACAGTGCCGCACCGCCTTGATCGACCGGTTGCAAGCCGTTGACCCGCGCATTGCCGACCTCTACGCCCACGGCTTCGCAGAAGCCGACCAGAGCACGCTGGCGCTGGTGCAACGCCATCTCACCTGGGGCGCGGCCAACGAGGCGCGGCAGCAGAAGGTGCTCGCCTTCCGCCAGCGCATCGTCAGCGCGGAACGCGAGCTGCCGGCGGAGCCGAAGGAGGCAAGCACCCAGCAAGGCGCAGGCAGGCCGCAGATCATGAGCGTCATGGCCATCGGGCTGAACGCGGCGCTCGGCCTGCACGCAGGGCGGCCGGCGCAGCCCACTTGCGGCACTGGGTGGAGCTACGTGCCTTGCGAGCGTAGGTAAGCAAGTGGTTCTTTTTTGAAAAAAAGAACCAAAAAACGTCTGTTCTTTTGGGCATCCGTCTGAGGAGACTCTGGACAGCCAGACCAGAAATTTTCGCTGCTTTCAGCGTCCGTCTCAAAGTTTGCTTGGTGAATCACCTGGCATGTCGGCTTGCCTGCGTCATCGGCCGAGCGGGTAAGTCGATCCTCTTGTGGCCGATGAGCACGGAGCTTCGTGCGAAGCACGCTCTGCGGTGCCGTTCGGAGCACGCTGTCCTGCCGACGTGCAAGTAGCACCCTGTCGCATGGCAGAAACGCGTGAGTTGACCTCTAGGCGACTTCCCAGCGAACCCTCAAGACAGCAGGCCTTCCCTTCTTCCTGTCAGCGGCAGCTCGCTTCCAGACTTGATCGTCTCGAACACGATCGACGAGCGAAGCTGCGCCACGCTCCGATGCGGCAGCAGCGTGTCGTTCAGCAGCGACGCCAGCGCGGCAAGCCCCGGCAGCCGCACCCGCAACAGGTAATCCGCGTCGCCGGTGAGCGCGAAACATTCCTGGATTGCTGCCACGCCGGCCACCAGGTCGCGAAAGCCGCCCGCGTTGTCCCGGCTGTGGGTGTTCAGCGTGACGTGGATGAACACCAGCAACGACAACCCGAGCGCGTCGGCATCCAGCTCCGCACGGTAAGCGCGGATGATGCCGGACGCCTCCAGAGCCGCCCGCCGGCGCGAACACTGCGACGCGGACAGGCCCACCCGATCGGCGAGCTCCTGGTTGCCAAGCCGCCCGTTGGACTGCAGCGCACGCAGCAGCCGCAGGTCGAAGTCGTCCATGCGTATATTTTGCACGATGTGGCAGCAGAACTCACGAAACACGCATAATCAGCGGCCAAGACCGTCATTATGCAACCCTTTTCCGCCTGACACCGTGTTCTCTCGTGCAGATCAGGAAAGGCAACGCACCCATGGGTCCCTACTCGCACGACGCGCCGCGCGCCACCGTCAGCCAGGACAACCCGGCCGGCACCGACGGCTTCGAGTTCGTCGAGTTCACCCACCCCGACCCTGCCGCACTGCACGCGCAGTTCCGCCAGATGGGCTTCACCGCGGTTGCCAAGCACCGCCACCGCGACACCACGCTCTACCGCCAGGGCACCATCAACTTCCTGGTCAGCGCCGAGCCGGACAGCCACGCGGCCCGCTTCGCCGCCGCTCATGGCCCATCCGTGCCCAGCATGGCCTTTCGCGTCGCCGACGCCGCGCACGCCCACCGCCACGCCGTCTCCCTCGGCGCCGTCCCGGTGGGCGCCGAGCACGGCAGCCTGACGCTCGACGTGCCCGCCATCGAAGGCATCGGCGGCAGCCTGATCTACTTCATCGACTGCTACGGCGAGACCGGCTCCTGCTACGACGCCGAGTTCGAGTGGCTGGGCGAGCGCGACCCTGCCCCCACCGGCCGGCAGATGTTCTACATCGACCACCTGACCCACAACGTGAATCGCGGCCGCATGGACGTATGGTTCGACTTCTACGCGCGCATCTTCAACTTCCGGCAGATCCGCTTCTTCGACATCGAAGGCCGCCATACGGGCCTGACCAGCCGCGCGCTCACCAGCCCGGACAACCGCATCCGCATCCCGCTCAACGAATCCGCCGACGAACACAGCCAGATCGAGGAGTACCTGCACGCCTACAAGGGCGAGGGCATCCAGCACATCGCCATGGGCTCGCACGACATCTTCGCCAGCGTCGGCGGCCTGCGCCATGATGGCCTGGCGTTCATGCCCGCGCCGCCCGCCACCTACTACGAGATGGTGGACAAACGCCTGCCTGGCCACGGCGAGGACGTGGCTAAACTACGCGCGCTCGGCATCCTGATTGACGGTGAGCAGGTGGTGGGACGCGACGGCATCGGCACGTTGCTGCAGATCTTCTCGGCAAACCTGATCGGGCCGGTGTTCTTCGAGTTCATCCAGCGCAAGGGCAACGATGGATTCGGGGAGGGGAATTTCCGCGCCCTGTTCGAGTCGATCGAGGAAGATCAGATCCGGCGGGGAGTGCTCACGCCGGCGTAGAGCAAGCAAGCAGTTCTTTTTTGAAAAAAAACCAATAAATTTTTGCATCCGCTGTCGCGCGCCTGCCGGAAGGGATCGCGACAGCGGATGCAAAGCTTTCTGCTTTGGTTTATCGAAATGAAGGCCCTGCCTAGCTTCTCTTCTGCTTCGTCCGCGGTGCCGCATGCGACATCGCCGTCAACGCCCCGCCCACGCACACCACGCCCAGGCACACCGGCACCAGCCACACCGGCCGCACCAGCAACGGCGTGCACAGGACGTCCCAGAAGCCGTGGCCGAGCACGCCGGTCACCAGATGCTGCAGGGTAGTCATGGCGCCCGGGTCCATCGCTGCGATCGCCTGCCGCAGGCTCATGTCCGGCGGCAGGATCGAGGCCAGCGCCACGGAGCCCACCAGCAGCACCGCGGCCGACACGGCGAAAACGCGCGGAACGAGTGCCAGCTCACTGCCGGCAGGTGGGCGGACCCGGGATGGCCGTTTCAAAGGGGCAGCCTCTCATCAATGTCCGCGGGTCACTGACTGACCTGTTCTGACCAATGTGTTCCGCCGCTCTCTCCGGGCAAGGGGAGCCGGTGCGGAACACGCCACCTCCAGCATGCGACAGATCGGGCGTTGCTGTCACGCAACTCGCAGTCACAGAATGCTAGCCCGGACAGCGCCGACCTCCGATCCACGCCAGTTGACGAGCGTGGGCGCCGCCAGTTCGTCCAGCACCGGCCCGGCGCCGAGGAACCGTCGCAGCAGCGCCGCCGCGGCCGCTTCCGCCGCACGCGAGGCGCCGTCATCGCATTTCAGCGCGAACCCCAACCCCAGCGCCGGCATCGCGCCGCAGTACACGCCCTCTGCACCCACCTTCACGAACGCCGCCTCGCCGAGCGCCTCGGCCACCACGGTGTCGAAACGCCCCGCGCCGGCCACCATCACCGGGTTGGCCGCCACCGCGCGACGCAGCCGCGCTGCCGCCTGCGCGAACCCGGCGGGCAAGCCCAGCCCGGCGCCGAACCGCGCGAAACCAGCGGCCAGGCTCGCCAGCCTGATCCGGTAAGCCGGGATGGAGCAGCCATCCACCGCCGGGCTCTGCGCGTCGAGCCTCTCGCCGGTGACTTCCGCGACCGCTTCGGTCACGTCGCGCATCGTCGGGTGGTCCGGGGCGACGTAGCCGGCCGGATCGCGCCCGGTGGCCACAGCGGTGCAGACGAAGCCGGCATGCTTGCCGGAGCAGTTGTTGTGCAAGGCGCTCGGCCGGCCGCCGGCAGTCGCCAGCGCGCGGGCGGCAGACTCGCTGCTAGGCCAGTGCACCCCGCATTCCAGGCACTCCTGGCCGCGCCCCGCCGCCCGCAGCATGGCCTGTGCCGTATCAGCATGCACCGGCGCGCCCATGTGCGAAGCGCAGGACAGCGCCAGCGCTGCTTCGTCGAGCCCGAACCGGTCGGCCGCGCCGCTGACGAGCAGCGGAATCGCCTGCAGCGCCTTGATGGCCGAACGCGGGAAGATCGCTCGCTCGGGGTCCCCGCCGGAAAGCACGAGCCTGCCCGAGGCGTCGGCTACGGCGAACGCGCCGGTGTGGCAGGATTCGACGTGTCCGTTACGCAGGATTTCGGCGATCAGGATGGAGCTCATGGCGCGCACAACGGCGGCAAGGCTTGCGATGCGTCAAGGACGGTCAGGGGCGTCGTGCGTAGCACGCTGTCGCGTGACGCCCCCGAACCCCACCGGGGCGAGGCCGCCCTGGACCGGCTTTCCACAGAACCGGGTCTGGGGCCGACTGGCCCCGTCGTGCGAAGCACGCTCGCGCGTGACGGGTCCAGGGGCGTCACGCGAGAGCGTGCTACGCACGACGCCCCTGGCCTTCCTTCCCGCGCCGCAAACGCCTAGACACGCCACATGGCCGACATCGCCGACTTCGATAAACTCGACATCCGCGTCGGCACCATCGCCGACGCCCAGCCCTTCCCGGAAGCCCGCAAGCCAGCGTTCCGCCTATGGATTGACTTCGGGCCGGAGCTGGGCGTGCTGCAATCCAGCGCGCAGATCACGGTGCACTACAAGCCGGACCAGCTGATCGGCCGGCAGGTGGTCGCCGTGGTCAACCTGCCGCCGCGCCAGATCGGGCCGGTGGTGAGCCAGGTGCTGACGCTCGGCCTGCCGGACGAGAACGGCGAAGTCGTGCTGATCAAGCCGGACTTCAAACTGCCGGATGGCGGGCGGCTGTTCTAGGCAAGAAGGCAGTTCTTTTTTGAAAGAAAGAACCAAAAAACTTTTCTCACCTGCGTGCATGCTGCGGGAGACGCCGCGACAGCGCTTGCAAAAGCTTTCTGCTTCTTTTTCCCGAAAAAGAAGACTTCCTTGACCTACGCCACGGTCACCTGGGACCAGCTCCACCGCGATGCACGTGCCCTCGCGTCAAGGTTGATGTCGCACCCACCTTTTCGTGGCATAGTTGCCATCAGCCGCGGCGGTCTCATTCCTGCCGCCATCATCGCGCGGGAGCTGGAATGCCGGCTGGTCGAAACCGTCTGTGTGGCCGCCTACGCCGGCGAGGCCGGCACCCAGGGCGAGCCGGTGGTGCTGAAACCGCCGGCGGCTGCCGGTGACGGCGAGGGCTTCCTGATCGTGGACGACCTGGTGGACACCGGGCTCACCGCACGCCTGGTTCGCGCCCTGCTGCCGCGCGCGCACTTCGCCTGCCTCTACGCCAAGCCCGCTGGCCTGCCGGCCACCGACAGCTTCGTCACCGAATTTTCTCAGGACACCTGGATCCTGTTCCCCTGGGATACCGCGCCCCTGTTTGTGCCGCCGATCGCGCGCCAGCCGTGACTGCCCGCACGGACTTTCGCCGCGCCGAGCGTGTGCGCATCGGCCGCGGCCACATCCCGACCTGGCTGCCCATCCTGCTCGGCTTCCTGCAGGCGGTGGGCCCGATCTCCACCGACATGAACCTGCCCGCCTTTCCGGCCATCGAGGCGAGCCTGCACGCCCCCTCCGGCAGCGCCCAGCTCACCCTTGGCAGTTGGATCCTCGGTCTCTCGCTGGGCCAGCTCGTCCAGGGCGCGCTGGCCGACCGCTTCGGCCGCCGCGCGCCGCTGCTGGCCGGAACCCTTGTCTACATCGCCGGTACCGTCGGCTGCGCGCTCTCGCCGAGCATCGCCGTGATGTCGGCCTGGCGGTTCGTCGCTGCCTTCGGCGCCTCGGCCAGCATGGTGGTGCCGCGCGCCATCGTGCGCGATGTCTCCGAAGGCCACGCGGCGGCGCGGCTGATGTCGCGCCTTATCCTGGTGCTTGGCGCCGCCCCTATCCTGGCACCCTCGCTCGGCGGCCTGGTGCTGCAATGGGCGTCCTGGCGTGGCATCTTCTGGATCAACGTCGCCTACGGGCTGGTGGCGCTGCTGGCGGCGTGGGCATGGCTGCCGGACACGCTGGCGTCCGCCGCCAGGGTGCCGATCCACCCTGGCCGCATGCTCGCGCGCTACGGCCGTATCGTGCGCGAGCAGGCCTTCCTCACCCACGCGCTGATGATGTCGTTCTACGCCTTCGCGCTGTTCGCCTATCTCGGCGGCTCACCGGACGTCTTCGAAGGCCATTACGGCTTCTCGCCCGGCCGCTACGCCGTGGTGTTCGGCGCGGTGGCCGCCACCTTCATCGCCGCCTCGCAGGCCAACACCCTGGTGATCCGACGTTTCGACCTGAACGGCACGCTGACCCGCGCGAGCACGCTCTATCTGGTGCTGGCTGCGTGCGTGATGCTGGCCGCGGAGTACAACGCCGCTCCCCTGTGGCTCGGCGTGTTCCTGGCGCTGACCCAGGGCCTGACCGGCTTTCTCAACCCCACTGCCACGGTGGGTGCGCTGCGCCACCACGGCGAACACGCCGGCAGCGCGTCGGCCCTGCTGGGCACCATGCTGTTCTTCATCGGTGCCAGCAGCGGATTCCTGGTCGGCTGGCTGTCGGATGGCACGGCACGGCCGATGGCGGCGCTGATGCTGACGGGGGCGGTGCTGGCGAAGGTGGCGGATCTATGCCGGCCGAGGGAGGAGCGTTCGCCAGTGATGGCGGAGTAGGAAGCAAGGCCTTCTTTTTCGGGAAAAAGAAGCAAAAAGCTTTTGCGAGCGCTGTCGCGGAACGCTGAACGACACGCCTCAACCCGGCACACCCGACGAGAGCAAAAGTTTTATGGTTCTTTTTCGAAAAAGAACCGCTTGCCTTCCTTTCATGCCCCGGCACGCTTCATGCTAAGTCTGGCGTATCCCAGGCAAGCAGGAGCAGGCATTGGCTGAGCGTCCGACACGGCGTCAACTTCTCACGCGCATCGGCGTCGCCGCCGGCAGCGTGGCGATGTATCAGGCGATGACCCGCATGGGCCACGCCACCGGCACCGACTTCAAGGAACCGCCGAACCTCTCCGGCGCCCCGCCCGGCACCAGCGTTGTGGTGCTCGGCGCCGGCCTGTCCGGCATGCTGGCCGCCTACGAGCTGCGCCGCGCCGGCTACAGCGTGCGCGTGCTGGAGTTCCAGGACCGCTCCGGCGGCCGCAACTACACGCTGCGCGGCGGCGACACGCTGACCGAGATGGGCGGCGCCACCCAGAAGGTCGGTTTCGCACCCGGCAACTACATCAACCCGGGCCCGTGGCGCATTCCGTATCACCACCAGGCCATCCTGCATTATTGCAAGGCATTCGGCGTCGCACTCGAACCCTTCATCGAGCTCAACTACAACGCCTACCTGCACAACACGAACGCCTTCGGCGGCGCGCCCCAGCGTTACCGGCACATCGCCGGCGACTTCACCGGCCAGACCGCCGAGCTGCTGTCGAAGGCGATCAACCAGGGCAAGCTGGACCAGGAGGTGGGCCCCGGCGAGCGCGCCGACATCCTCGCGTCGATGCAGATGTGGGGCCTGCTGGACCACGATGGCGCCTACATGCCGCCGATGGCCTCGCTGCGCCGCGGCTTCGCGCGCGACCCGCGCGGCGGACCGGACGGCGCCTCCATCCCGTCGGACCCGTTGCCGCGCGCGGAGATCATGAAGTCCGGCTTCGCCCAGCACATGTCCTTCCACATGCTTAACGACTTCCAGACCACCATGTTCCAACCGGTGGGCGGCATGGACATGATCGGCCGCGCCTTCGCCCGCCAGGTCAACGACCTCGTCACCCACAACGTGCGCGTGCGCGCCATCCAGCAGGACCAGTCCGGCGTCACCGTCAGCTACGAGGACCGCAGCCAGGGCGGCGCGGTGACGCAAGTGCACGCCGATTACTGCGTCTGCACCATCCCGCTGCCGGTGCTCAACCAGCTCGAAGTGCAGGTGAGCCAGCAGATGCAGGACGCCATCGCCGCGGTGCCCTACGCGTCCTCGGTGAAGGTCGGCCTGGAGTTCAAGCGTCGCTTCTGGGAAGAGGACGAACAGATCTACGGCGGCATCACCTTCACCGACATGCCGGTGAGCGTGATGTCCTACCCCAGCCACGGCTACTTTTCCGGCGGCCCGGCGGTGATGCTCGGCGCCTACATGTTCGGACCGCCTGCCTACGACTTCGCCGGCATGACGCCGGAGGAGCGGGTGCGCCAGGCGGTGCTGCAGGGTGCCAAGATCCACAAGCAGTATCCCGACGAGTTCTCCAACGGCGTGGGCGTCGCGTGGAGCCGGATGCCCTGGACGCTCGGCTGCTGCTCCACCTGGAGCGAGGAGACCCGCCGCGCCCACTACAAGACGCTGACCACCATGGAAGGCCGCGTGGTGCTGGCCGGCGAGCACGCCAGCCACGTCGGCTGCTGGCAGGAGGGCGCGCTGCTGTCCGCAGTCTCCGCCATCACCCAATTGCACCAGCGCGTGGTAGGGGCCGGCTGATGCGCGCTGCATCCGCCCTCGCAGGGCTCCTGCTGCTGGCGCCAGGCGCAGCCCTGGCCGACGCGGCCTCCGTCATCCGCGGCGGCGTCTCCGCCACTACCGGCGAGGCGGTCTACCAGCACGTCTGCCAGGGCTGCCACATGGCCAATGCCGGCGGCGCAGTGGGCGCCGCGCGCATACCCGCGCTCGCCGGTGACAAGCACCTGGCCGCCGCACGCTACCCGGTGGTGATGGTGCTGCACGGCAACGGCGGCATGCCATGGTTCAACGGCGTGCTGACTGACGCACAGGTGGCGATGGTGGTGAACTACGTGCGCTCGCATTTCGGCAATACGTACACCGACACGGTGTCGGAGGCGGAGGTGAAGGCGATGCATGGGAAGCCGCCTACCTTGGAGAAAGGCTAGGCAAGCGCTTCTTTTTTGAAAAAAGAAGCAAAAAACTTTTGTTCACTGGGTACTCGTCTCCAGAGACTCCGCGACAGCCGTGACAAAAGCTTTTTGCTTCTTTTTCTCGAAAAGAAGGCCTTACTTTAGCTTTTTTCTCATCCTCACCAGCGGCACTGCCGCCTCGATAGCCGCCACCACCTGGTACCCGCACGCTGTGTAAAGCGGCACACCTGCAAGCGTCGCGGCTAACTCCGCACGGCTGAACCCTTCAGCAGCAGCCGCCGCCTCGCACAACGATAGAACCAGCCGTCCTACGCCGCGGCGCGCAAACTCCGGCGCCGTGTACATGGCGCGCACCCGCGCTGCGTCGCGCGACGGGTCTAGAATCGCAGCGTCGCGTCCCGCCGTGTGATCGCCGCCGAACAGCGTGGCGCGACGGCTCCAGCCGCCGCATCCTGCCAACGCGCCGTCGTGCTGCACGATGAAATACGTGCCGTCGTCGATGAGTTGCGTGTCGAGGCCCATCACGCTGCGGCTCGTCTCGATCTGCGCCGGGGTGAGGAAGCCTTGCTGCAGGACGGAGATCGAGGCGGCCATCAAGGTGCGCAGGGCGTCGATGTCGGCGGGGGAGGCTAGGCGGGAGGTCAGCACGCAGGAAGAAAGGCCTTCTTTTTTGAAAAAAAGAAGCAGAAAATTTTTGGTCCTGCTGTCGCGGAGTTTCCCTCAGCGTGTGCTCCAGGGAACAAAAGTTTTTTGGTTCTTTTTTTCAAAAAAGAACCGCTTGCTTCGCCTGTCACCGGTCAAGATCTGCGACCGCTGGTATGAGCTACGAAGCACGACGCATCAGCCGTCCGCGACAGCCGAGACGAAAGCTTTTTGGTTCTTCTCGAAAAAGAAGGCCTTGCTTCGCCTCTGCTGCCGCAGCAAACCGGCCTCACATCAGCACGATCTCCACCCGCCGGTTCTGCGGCTCGCGCACGCCGGCTGCTGTCGGCACCAGCGGGCTGCTCTCGCCGTAGCCGTGGATGAAGATCTCGCCGCGGGCGACACCGTCGCGCACCAGTTCGGTCTCCACCGTTTCGGCCCGCCTGATCGAAAGCTTCTTGTTGTAGGCAGCGGTACCGGAGAGGTCCGTGTAGCCGTTCACCTGGATCTTCGTGCTCTGCACCTGGGTGGAGGCCTGCGCTGCGGCCAGCACGATCTGGCGCGCCCGTGCGGTGAGGTCGGCGCGGTCCCAATCGAAGAACACCAGGTAGGTGCGAGCGGCGGACGGCGGCACCGGCGCCGGGCTGGCGACGGTCGGCGGCAGCTCGGGCATCGGCGGCTGCTTGTGGCCCCAGCTAAAGTTCACCCTTGCGTAGTAGAACCCACCGTCGATGCCGTAGGGTGACGAGGCAATGTACTCCACAGCACCGTGGTAGCGTGATGCCGCCGTCGTATGATACGCGTATTTGTCGGTGAAATTGTTGGCGCCGAGGATCAGTTGGATGTCCGGCGTGATCTTGTAGCCGAACTCCAGGTCGCCGATCCACGCCGGCGCGTTGCGGTTGGCAGTGAACGGGTAGCTGCCGGTGTTGCCGTTGGCGAGGACTTCCACCACCTCTCCGTAACGGGTGACGCGTGCCAGCGCGCTCCACGGACCAACCGCATATTGGCTCTGCAGGACGATCTTGTTTTTCGGCGTGTCTCGCGTGATTTCTGACAGCACGTCGGGCGTAAATTGTGCTGCCTTTTCGATGCGCGTGAGTTCCACGTCGTTGAAGTTCGCGGCCGCCAGCCAGTTGACCTTGCCGTAGCCGCCGAAATCGGTGACGTAGTCGATCGTCACGTCGGCACCGCGCGTCTTGGTGTTGACGCCGTTGGTGTAGTACTGCGCGTACAGGTTACAGCCGCTGTTCGGCCCACATGCCGGCGGCAGCGCGCCGCTCAGCTGAAACGCGGTAAAAGCGTCGGCGCCGCCGATCAGGCCGGAGTCGACGATCTGGTCGCGGATGTCAATCTGGTAGAGGTCGAAGGCGATGTGCAGCCGGTCGATCGGCGTCGTCACGATGCCGACCTCGTAGTTCTGCGAGCGCTCCGGCTTCAGCGGCACCGAACCGAGCGCGCGGGCGGCGGCAGAGTTGACCGGGAACTGGCCGCCGGCGGTGACCGGCCCCACGTTGACGGCGGCGAAGCCCTCTTGCGCCAGCGTGGGCGCGCGGAAGCCGTTGCTGATGGTGCCGCGTAGCGCAAACCACGAGGTGAAATCGTAGCGGGTGGTGAACTTGCCCGTCTCAGTGTCGCCAAAGTCGCTGTAGTGTTCAAACCGGCCGGCGAGGTCCACCTGCCAGTGCGGCAGCAGCGAGGTTGCCACGTCGATGTAGCCGGATTCGTTCGTCCGGTGATAGTAACCCTGGTCGATTGCGGTGAACCCGGGATACGCCTGCGAGCCGCCGCCGTATTGCGAGGCGGCGTCGCCTTGGTTGAGTTGGTAGGAATCGTGGCGGAACTCGCCACCGAAGGCGACGCTCAGCGGTGCTGCCAGCAGCGGCACGTCGAACGGCTTGTTGAAGTCGAGGTTCGTGGTGGATTCGGAGCTGTTGTACTCGCCGGTGTGGAAGTGCGTGGGCGAGTAGCCGAACGCGTGCAGGTAGTCGGTGTTGATCGACGCGATGTTGGATAGGTTGGCGACGTCGCCGCCATAGGTCTCGCTTAGATCGTAGTGCCAGCCACCGAACACGTCGCCCTTCAGGCCGATGGTGCCCGCGTAGTCGTCCTCGTTGATCGCTTCGACCGGCTCGAAACCGTTTGGGTACAATCCGGCTGCCGTCAGATTGCCGAACGGCGTGGTCGGCGTGATCGCGGTCGGCGTGTAGGTGCCGCTCGTGTTCGGGTCGCGATAGTTCTCGAACGCCTCGGCATGGCGGTAGCCGTATGTGGCAAAGGAGTAGAAGGTCGCTTCCGGCACGAACTCGTAGGACATGTTGTAGCCGAGGTTGACGAGGTTGTAGCGTGGATCGCCCTCGATCTGGCTCACGTTGTTGCGGTTCGGCACGTTGAACGGAGTCGCGAGGTCGGACCCGGTCTGCGCGGTGGTCGGGAACACGCCGTCGCGGTTCGTGTGGTCGTGGTAGCGATAGTCTCCGGCGACATCGAAGTAGCCTTTGTCGCCCAGCGCGAAACCGTTATTGGCACCGATGTTGTTGGTGAAGCCGTCCTGTACGTAGGTGGCACCCTCCTGTGCGTAGGCACTGCCGCCGTGGTCGGCGTGCTTGAGGATGATGTTGATCACGCCGGCGATCGCGTCGGATCCATACTGCGCGGCGGCACCGTCGCGCAGCACCTCTATGTGGTCGATCAGGCTGATCGGAATCATGTCGAGGTCGACCGGGTCCGACCCGCCAACCGGCCCGATGTCGGCGTTGATGTTGGCCGAGATGTGGCGCCGCTTGCCGTCGATCAGCACCAGCGTGTCGTCCGGGCTCAACCCGCGCAGGCGCGCCGAACGCACCAGCCCCGCGGTGTCGAAGCCCACCGGCGGCAGGTCGAAGGACGGCAGCAGCGTGTTCAACGCGTCGAACACGTTCTGCTGGCCGGTGCGCTGCAGCTCGGCGGCACTGATCACGTCCACCGGCGCGGTGCTGTCCTGCTTGGTGCGGCCGGTCTGGCGCGTGCCGGTCACGATGATGTCTTCCGGCGCGCCCAGGTTCGGCGCGTTGGGCTCGCTAGGCTGTGCCGTAGCACCCAGCGCGGTCACGCCGGGCGTGGGTGCCAACTGCGCCAGCGCCGCCGCCGGCAGGAGAGCGGACAGCGCCGCCGTGGTCAGGAGGGAGAACCTCATGGATGCCAAACCTTATTCAACACAAACGAAAACAGCTCGATCGATACTGGGCCGTAACCCACACTTTACTTGCCGCGCGCGGCGATCACCTCGATTTCCACCAGCGCGCCGGGTGCAGCCAGGCCAGCCACCTGCACCGCGCTGCGCGCTGGCTTATTGGGCTGGTCCTTGGTGCCGAAGAACTTCGTGTAGCCGGCCATCAGGCCAGGAAAATCCATCTTGCCCAGCTTCGGGTCGGCCACCAGGAAGACGTTCATCTTCACCACGTCGCCCATGCCAAGGCCGAGGCGCGTGAGCGTCGCCTGCAGCGCAGTCAGCGCACCAGTGGCCTGCGTCGCCGTGTCTCCGCGCGCTTCCATGCTGCCTGCCGGCGCCGCCTTGTCGATCACCGGCCCCATCGCGCCGCTCAGGAACACTAGGTCGGTGCCGGCTTTCACGCTGACTGCGGCGGAGATCGGAAAGTTGCTGTCGACCAGCGGTGTTCGCGTGACTGCTTGCGCATGTGCGGCACCGGCGAGCGCGCAGAAAGCCAAGGCAAGGCCTTCTTTTTTGAAAAAAAGAAGCAAAAAACATTTCCGCTCGCTGTTGCGAACGGCTGAAACGATGCGCTCCGACAGCACGCTCGTACAGGAGACAAAAGTTTTTTCGTTCCTTCTTTTAAAAAAGAACTGCTTTCTCTGCTTATGTTGTTGCATCGCCACACCCCCGCGCCAGCCTTTTCGCCGGCGGAAGATGCAGATCGCACGCGCGCACTGTCCAACGAAAACTTACGCTGTGATCAGGGTTTTTCCAGTGCGCAGACGCAATCTGCCCAACGAACGTGCAAAGCGGTTACGCCATCGGCGAGTATTTCGGCAGCCCTCAGCCAGCCAAGTAACGAAACAGGGCGCCCAAGCTGCGCGGCATCGCCGACGCCGCGTTCGATCACGCTTCCGCGAGTTTCTCCCGGCTGGCGCGCACCTTCACCACGCGGCGCCCGTCCATCTCCAGCACCTCGAACAGCCAGCCGCCGAACACGATTCGGTCGCCGGCCTGCGGCACCCGCCGCAGCAGCGCCAGCACCAGGCCCGCCAGCGTGTGATAGCTGCCCTCTGCCGGCAGGTCCGGCAGCAGCAGCCGCGCTTTCAGCTCGTCCACCGGCGTCATGCCGTCCATCATCATCTCGCCGCCCACCTGCTCGGCCGCCTGGCTCGGCGTGCCGTAGCCCGGCTCTGCCAGATCGCCGATGATGGCCTCGAGCACGTCGGCCGCGGTCACCACGCCCTCGAAACTGCCGTATTCGTCCATCACCAGCGCCAGGCCCAGTGAATCGCTCTTCAACCGCTCCAGCGCGTCCAATGCGGTGATGGTGTCGGGCACCACCATCGGCTGGCGCAACGCGGCGGCGATGGAGAGGTCCTTGCCCTCCAATATCCTGTTGAGGATGTCCTTGGCCTGCACCACCCCCACCACGTTGTCCACGCGCCCGTCGCAGACCACGTAGCGGTTGTGCCGCGCGTTCTTCAGCGTGTCGGCAATCTCCCGGCTGGGGTCGGTGCGGTCGATCCACACCAGCTCGTTGCGCGGCGTCATGATGGCGCGCACCGGCTTGTCTGCCAGGCGCAATACGCGCTCGATCATGTCGCGCTCGCCGGTCTCCAGCACGCCGGCCTGGGTGCCCTCCGCCAGCAACGCGTGCAACTCGTCTTCCGTCACGTCCTCGCGCGCGCTTTGCGTGTCGCCGATCGCGCGTAGCACCAGGTCGGACGACCGGCCCAGCAGCCACACCACCGGCCCGGTCACCCGCGCCAGCCACGCCACCGCCGGGGCCAGCACGCTGGCGATGCGCTCCGGCCGGCGCAGGGCCAACTGCTTGGGCACCAGCTCGCCCAACACCAGCGTAAGATATGTGATGCCCATCACCACCACGGCCAGCGAGACGCCGGTGGCGGCCTGGCCCACATAGGGGATGCGCGCCACCAGCGGCTGCAGTGCGCCGGCGATCCTGGCACCGCCGAACGTGCCGGACAGGATGCCCACTAGCGTCACACCCACCTGCACCGTGGGCAGGAATCGTTGCGGATCCTCGGCCAGCTCGCGCGCGCGGGCTGCACCGCGCACGCCGCGCGCTTCCAGCACCGCAAGCCTGGCGCGGCGGGCAGAGACCAGCGCCATCTCGCCCATGGCGAACACGCCGTTCAGCAGAACTAACAGCACGATCACGGCGATTAGCAGGGCGGTGGTCATGGTGTGGCGTAGGGCGGGCGTCAGGCAGGGGCAAGGAAGCAGTTCTTTTTTGAAAAAAAGAACCAAAAAACTTTTGTTCCGTTTGGTGCTCGAAGCTGGGCTACTCGTTTTTACGCACGTAGGGAGTGGGCATGGTTGGTTTGTCTGCCTCGGTCGGAACGTTCGGGCGTAACCGGCAGCACGACGTGGCACTCGTGCAGACGGTGCTGACCCGGAAAGGCTACACCTGCGGCCCCATCGACGGGCGCTGCGGACGCCACACGGTGGCCGCCATCTTCGCCGTGCAGAAAGGGGTGATTGCCGAGCCGGACGGGCGTGTGGACGTGGGCGGCCCGACCTGGCGCAACCTCGCCGGGCGTGCAGCCGCCTTACCCGGCACGCAACACGCGGCAAGCTCGGGCCGTGCTGCCATCCCTTCCCAGCCCCAGCCGGCCGGCGCCTCTGCCAACGGCGCCAGGCCAACGCCCGCCAGCCCCGCAGCACCTGCAAGCATCTCCGCCGCCGACGCCTCGTACCGGCGCGCAGTGCCGATGCCGCCGGCCGACACCATCAACGTCGGGCTCACCTGCCCGGGCAGCGCCTGGATGGAAGGCCGCCTCGGCCGCCCGCGCTCAGACTTCACCGACCAGTGCCAGGACATGACCAACCCGCGACTGCTGCCGCTGGTCGAGATGCGGCGTATCGGCGCGCACAACTACCTCGGCCTGCGCCCGGCGCTCGACAGCCTGCAGGACGTGATGGCCGAGATCGCCCAGCGCCTGCCTGACCTCTACCCGCACCTCGGCAGCGCCGGCATGCTGTGCTGCCGCAACATCCGCGGCTCGGTCACCGCCATCTCCAATCATTCCTGGGGCACCGCGGTGGACATCGCCATCGACGGCCAGGTCGAGCCTATGGGCCCCGGCACGCCCTATCTCGGCCTGTCATTGATCGCGCCGATCTTCAACGAGCACGGCTGGTTTTGGGGCGGCGGCTACACCCACCGCAAGGACTGCATGCACTTCGAGTGCAGCCAGACGCTGGTGAACAGCTTCGCCGTGACCGCGTGAGAGGCGCTTCGGGCCGGCGTGCCGCAGTGCTCGCCGTGATCGGGCTCTGCCCTGCACACGCGGCGCCCGCCCTCTCTGCCGACCCGTCCGGCGCCTGCCGCTTCCTCATTCCCAGCGAGATGGCTGCCGGCACCGGAGCGGGTGCCACCTGGCTCGGCGCCTGCCCGGGCGGCCTGGCGGAAGGCTCGGGCGTGCTGCGCCTGAACACCGGCGGCCGCGCAGTGCGCATGTTCGCCGGCCTGATGCATGAGGGCCGGCCGGTGCGCGGGCTGATCGACCGCGGCGCCGACAGCACCGGCGACTACGGCCCGGCCTGGAGCTTCGACGGTGCCCGGCCGCTGCCGGCTACCACGCCGGAGCAGGTCGCCGACGGCTTCAAGACGGCGTCGGAAGGTGCCGCGGCGGCCAGTGCGCGGTTCGCCGAGCAGGGCAACGCGGCGTCGGCGAAGTTCTATGCGGCTTGGAGTGCGGCGTTGGCCAAGGCGCCCGGTCAGGGAGAGTAGGCAAGCGGTTCTTTTTTGAAAGAAAGCACCAAAAACTTTTGCCTCCGCCGTCGCGGACCTGTCCTGCAAGGACCAGCTCAAGGACGTAGAAGTTTTTCGGTTGATTTTTCAGAGAACTGCTTCTTCCTTACGCCCCAGCCCGAAACATAACGACGAAGCACGTGTGCCCCCGCGTGCGGTCCACCTCCAGCCACCCGCGCTGCTGGCTCCTCAGCAACCCGGTCACCAGCCGCATGCCGAAGCCACGCGACGCCTCCGGGTTGAAGCTCGCCGGCAAGCCCGTTCCCTCGTCCTCCACAATCAGCCGCAGCACGTCCTGGCCCACCCTCTCCAGGCTCACGTCGATCGTGCCCGCGCCGTATTTCAGCGAGTTGGTCACCAGTTCGACGAGGATCAGCCCGAGATTGGCCGCGTCGGCCGCCGGCCACTGGTCGCGTTGCGCGTGCAGCACGATGGGGCGCTCCAGCCCGGTGCCCGCCTGCGTCGCGCGCTGGTTTTGCAGCACCGTCTCGACGTAGACGGACAGGTCGACATGCGTCTCGGCGCCCATTTGATAGAGCTGCTCGTGCATCGCGCCGAAGGTACACACCCGCGCTGCACTGTTGCGCAGGAGCTCGGCTGCGTCCTGGTCGCTGGCCGCCCTGGCCTGCAGGTTGAGCAGCGACTGCACCATGGTCAGGCTGTTCTTCACCCGGTGGTTCACCTCCTGCATCAGCAGGTCGCGCTCGGCCAGTGCCGCTTTCTTGGCGGCCAGGTGGCTGGCCGTCTCCGCCTGCAGGCGGTCCTTGCTCGCCAGCAGCTCGCGCTGCTGCCGCCCTAGCCGGCGCAGCTTCAACTGCGCCATTACCTGCCGCCCGAGTGCCGCCAGCGCGCGTTCCTGCTTGGGGGTCAGCCCACCCGGCCGGCTCTGCCTGTCGAGCACGCAGATGGTGCCGAGCGGCACGCCATCTTCGGTCAGTAACGGCGCCCCGGCGTAGAACCGCAGGTCCGGCGCGCCGGTCACCAGGGGGTTGTCGCGGAAACGCACGTCTTGCGAGAGGTCTTCGACGGTGAAGATGCCGCGCGCATGCATGGCATGGGCGCACACCGACTGCTCGATCGGCGTCTCCCGCAACCCCAGCCCAGTCTCCGCGGCAAACCACTGCCGGTCCTCGTCCACGAAGCTGATCAGCGCCATTGCCGTGCCGCAAATCTCGGCGGCAATGTCCACGGTATCGGCAAAGGCGACCTCCGGCGGCGTGTCCAGGATGCCGAGGTCGCGCAGGGCCGCCAGCCGCTCGGTCTTGGACTCGTCGCCGGACTGCACGGACCGTACAGGCCCCAGCATCGCCGGAATGCGACATGGTCCATCCATCATTCGTGCATCCATGGCAGGCGTCGCGCCCGCGCCCTTTCGTGCCGCAAAGGACCCAGTCGCTGTCCCTCGCTCCCAAGTAATCAGCGCCAGACTACTCCAGACAGCCCACCTTTTCCAGAACGGATATTCCAACTAATAGGCGAGATACTCCGTCAGATTTCTACTTACGCGTGTTGCACTTCCCCGATTCTTGGCGGCGCCAGTTCCGGTATTGCCAGGTCAGGCCCAGCGCACCTCGGGCGGCAGGCTCATCAGGATAGCGTCCACGTTGCCGCCGGTCTTCAGCCCGAACGTGGTGCCGCGGTCGTGCAGCAGGTTGAACTCCACGTAGCGGCCGCGCCGCAGCAGCTGGTGTGCGCGGTCGGCATCCGTCCAGGCGCGGCCGGCACGGCGGCGCACGATGGCGGGATAGGAGTCGAGAAACGCCTGGCCCACATCGCGGGTGAACGCGAAGTCGGCTTGCGCGTCGCCGGTGTCGAGGTGGTCGTAGAAGATGCCGCCCACGCCGCGCGGCTCGCCCCGGTGCGGCAGGAAGAAGTAGCGGTCGCACCAGGCCTTGAACTTCGGGTAGTATTCCGGGTCGTGGGCGTCGCAGGCGCGCTGGAAGGCAGCGTGGAATGTGGCGCTGTCCTCGGCCGTCTCCTGCGTGTCGAAGAACATCGGGGTCAGGTCGCCCCCGCCGCCGAACCATCCCTTCGTGGTGACCAGCATACGGGTGTTCATGTGCACCGCCGGCACGTGCGGGTTCTGCAGGTGGGCCACCAGGCTGATGCCGGTGGCGAAGAAGCGCGGGTCCTCTGCGGCGCCGGGTATGTTGGCGCGGAACTCCGGGCTGAACTCGCCGGAGACGGTGGAAACGTTCACGCCGACTTTCTCGAACACGCGGCCGCGCATAAGGCTGATCACCCCGCCGCCGCCGTGGCTGCCGTCCTCGGTGGGGCGCTCCCACGGGCGCCGCTCGAACCGGCCCGGCGACTGGTCGGACAGCGGTCCCTCGTGCTCGGCCTCGATCGCCTCGAAGGCGGCGCAGATGCGGTCGCGCAGGGATTCGAACCAGGCGCGGGCGTCCGGCTTCAGCGCGGCGTGGGGCGGGGCGTCGGCGGTGTGGGTGTCCATGGCGGTTATCTAGGCTTGCTCGTTGGGCTTGCCGAGTAGCGGGCGGCAAGGAAGCAAGGCCTTCTTTTTCGAGAAAAAGAAGCAAAAAGCTTTTATTGCGGCTGTCGCGGCCCTCTCCGGCGAGCGCGCGACAGCGGAAATAAGAGTTTTTTGGTTCTTTCTTTCATAAAAGAACCGCTTGCTTTCTTACCCAAGGCCAGAATCTCACCAGGCTGGTGGAACTTGCACCCGCACCGATTGCAGCCGGAGAAACTCACCCTTATTAGGTGCGAGACGCGACGGGAGGCCTGTTCCCGTACAACCGTAGGCCCGGTGGCCCACGATGGCTCGATAGGGACGCAACACCATGGCCGGCCTGCACAAGAGCGAGTTCCAGAACCCGGTGCTCAACTGGGTGGACACCCGCCTGCCGATCCTGACGCTGATGACGAAGGAATACGGCAGCTTCCCAACGCCGAAGAACTTCAACTACTTCTGGAATTTCGGCGCGCTCGCGGTGATCAACCTGTTCGTCATGATCGCCACCGGCATCTTCCTGTCGATGAACTACAATGCCAGCACGGCCGGCGCCTTCGACAGCGTCGAGCGCATCATGCGCGACGTGAACTACGGCTGGCTGCTCCGCTACGTTCACATGAACGGCGCGTCGATGTTCTTCATCATCATCTACATCCACATCTTCCGCGGCATGTACTACGGCAGCTACAAGGCGCCGCGCGAGCTGCTGTGGATGACCGGCGTCACGCTCTTTCTTCTGCTCATGGCCACCGCCTTCATGGGCTACGTGCTGCCCTGGGGCCAGATGAGCTACTGGGGTGCCACCGTCATCACCAACCTGTTCAGCGCCATCCCGGTGGTGGGAAACTGGATCGTCACCCTCCTCTGGGGCGGCTTCTCGGTGTCCAACCCGACGCTGAACCGCTTCTTCAGCCTGCACTACCTGCTGCCGTTCGTGATCACCGGCGTGGTGTTCCTGCACGTGGTCGCCCTGCACATCACCGGCTCGAACAACCCGCTCGGCATCGACCCGAAGTCGGAGCAGGACACGCTGCCCTTCCACCCGTACTACACGGCCAAGGACAGCGTCGGCATGGCCGTCTACTTCCTGCTGTTCGCGGTGATCGTGTTCTTCATCCCGAACCTGTTCGGCGAGGCAGACAACTACATCCCCGCCAACCCGCTGCAGACGCCCAACGCCATCGTGCCGGAGTGGTACTTCCTGCCGTTCTACGCAATCCTCCGCTCGGTGCCGAACAAGCTGGCCGGCGTGATCTGCATGTTCGGCTCCATCCTGGTGTGGTTCGTGCTGCCGTGGCTGGACACCTCGCCGGTGCGCAGCGCCCGCTTCCGCCCGCTATACCGCTGGTCGCTGCGGTTGATGGTGGTCTCCATGCTGGCACTCGGCGTGGTCGGCGCGCATCACCCTGTCGAGCCCTACGTCTCGATTGGCCGCCTGGCGACGATCTACTACTTCCTGCACTTCCTGGTGCTGGTGCCGCTGTTCGGCTTCATCGAGCGTCCGCTGCCGCTGCCGGAAAGCATCAGCAAGCCGGTGCTGCGTCAGACCTTCCCCGGTGGCGGCCGCCTGCCCTCCGGTGCCGCAGCAAAGCCGATGGAGAAGATCTGATGCGCGTCCGTCTCGCAGCCCTGGCCGGGGCCGCATTCCTGGCCGGGCTGAGCGCGGCCCAGGCACAGGAGGAGCGCCTGCCGCCTTTTCCGAAGGTAACCTGGAGCTTTGCCGGCCCTACTGGCGTGTTCGACAAAGCGTCCGCCCAGCGCGGCTTCCAGGTTTGGAACGAGGTCTGCTCGGCCTGCCACTCGATGAAGCTGATGAGCTACCGCAACCTGACCGGCATCGGCATCACACCGGCGCAGATCCGCGCCATCGCTGCCAGCAAGACCGTGCCCGGCGACTTGAACGACCAGGGCGAGCCCACTACTCGGCCCGGCCTGCCATCTGACGCCTTTGCCTCGCCCTATCCTAACGACAAGGCGGCGCGGGCCGCCAACAACGGCGCCCTGCCGCCGGACCACTCGCTGATCGTCAACGCGCGCGAGGGTGGGTCCAGCTACATCAATGCGCTGATGCTCGGCTACGTCGAGCCGCCGGCCGGCGTGAAGGTGCCGGACGGGCTGTATTACAACAAGTGGTTCCCCGGCCATCAGATCCACATGCCGCCGCCGCTGCAGGCCGACTCCGTCACCTACGCCGACGGCACCAAGGCGACGCTGGAGCAGGAAGCCAAGGACGTCTCCACGTTCCTCTACTTCGCGTCCAACCCGCACATGGAGGAGCGCAAGCACCTCGGTGTGCGCATGGTCGGCTTCTTCGCGCTGATGTGCGGGCTGACCTACGCGGTGAAGAAACACGTCTGGTCGGATGTGCATAAGAGCAGCTCGGACGAGGCGCACTGACAGCAAGCAAGCGGTTCTTTTTTGAAAAAAAGAACCAAAAAACTTTTGTCTCCCTCGCTGCGGCAACGGCCTGCATCTCTCAGGAAAAAACCAGGCGCCTGAGAGAGCGCAGAGACAAAAGTTTTTTGCTTCTTTTTTTCAAAAAAGAAGGCCTTGCTTTCTTTCTCGTCCCGGACGAACCCGCACCATGAACACCATCGGCGTCATCGGCGGCTCCGGCCTTTACGACATCGCAGGCCTCGAACAGCGCGAGTGGCGTCGCGTCCAAACTCCCTGGGGCGACCCGTCCGACGAGCTCCTCCACGGCGTGCTCGGCGGCGTGCCCTGCGTGTTCCTGCCGCGCCACGGCCGCGGCCACCGTCTCTCGCCCAGCCACCTCAACTACCGCGCCAACATCGACGCGCTGAAGCGGGCCGGCTGCACCCACGTCATTTCGTTGTCCGCCGTCGGCAGCCTGCAGGAAAACCTGCCGCCCGGCCACTTCGTGATCGTGGACCAGTTCGTCGACCGCAGCTTCGCTCGCGAGAAGAGCTTCTTCGGCGAGGGCTGCGTCGCCCATGTCAGCATGGCGCATCCGGTCTGCCCGCTGCTCGGCGACACGCTGGAGCGCGCGGCTCGCGACCTCTCGCTGCCGGTCACACGCGGCGGCACCTACCTGGTCATGGAAGGCCCGCAATTCTCTACGAAGGCGGAAAGCGAGCTGTATCGGGGCTGGGGCTGCCACGTCATCGGCATGACCAACATGCCGGAGGCCAAGCTCGCCCGCGAGGCGGAGATGCACTACGCGACCGTCGCCATGGTGACCGACTACGATTGCTGGCACGAGACGCACGCTCACGTCACGGTGGACGCCGTGGTGGCGGTGATGACTGCCAACGCGCAGGCCGCGCGCGACCTGGTGCAGCGCGCGATCCCCATGCTGGCTGGCGCGGCGCCTGGCTGCGCGCTGCGCTGCGACCACGCGCTGGACCACGCCATCATAACACCTGACGCAGCGCGTGAGCCGGCGTTGATGGCGAAGCTGGACGCGGTGGCGGGGCGGCTGATCGGGTAAGCAAGCAAGCGGTTCTTTTTTGAAAAAAAGAACCAAAAAACTTTCGCTCTCTTCCAGGGAGTTTTCGGCGAGCGCGCGACGGCGGAGACAAAGTTTTCTGCTGCTTTTTTTCGAAAAGAAGGCCTTGCTTACGTTCCCGTCCAGTAACGTCTTAGCAAGACACACCGCCTAAAACACCACCATGCGCCTCAAACTCTATCGGGCGGCCAGCGTGGCCGATGCGATGGCCCAGCTCCGGCGGGAGTTGGGACCCGACGCGCTGATTCTTTCCACCCGCCGCGTCGGCGAGGGCGTGGAGCTGACCGCAGCCCTCGACGAGGACGAGGCCGCCCCACCGGTCCCAGCCCGGCCGGCCGAACCGCCCACCTTGGCGCGCGCATCCGTCCTGCTGGACGCCGCCTACCACGCCGTGCCCCACCATCTCGCGTCCCGTCTCGCCGGCCCGGACCTCGCCGCCAGCCTGCGCACCACGCTGCGCTTCGGCCCGCTCCCACTGCAGTCCTCGCCCGGCCCTTCCGCGCCGCTGATGCTCGCCGGCATGCCTGGCGCCGGCAAAACGCTGACCACAGCGCGCCTTGCCACCAGGCTGGTCCTGGCCGGCACGCGGCCGTTGGTGATCACCGCGGACGGCCGCCGCGCCGGTGGCGCCGAGGAACTGGCGGCCTACACCCGCCTGCTCGGCCTTACTTTGCTGGCCGCCAGCACGCCTGCCACGTTGCGCCGCGCGCTTACCCAGGCACCACCCGGCGTGCCCATCCTGATCGATACCGCCGGCACTAACCCGTTCGACGCCGCCGAGACCGACGCCCTGGCTAGCCTGGTGCAGGACTCCGGTGCCACCCCCATCCTGGTCATGGCCGCCGGTGCCCACCCCGAGGAAGCTGCCGAGCACGCGCACGCCTTCGCATCCCTCGGCGTGAGCCACCTTCTGCCCACCAGGCTGGACGTCGCCCGGCGCCTGGGCTGCGTGCTCGCCGCCGCTGCTTCCCCCGGCCTGACGCTGACGGAAGCCGGCATCGGCACCGGCGCCACGGACGGGCTGGTCCGCCTCACGCCCGAGTTCCTCGCCGCTCGCCTGCTCGCCACGCCGCCCCGCCCGCGCGCTGGCGCACTGGAGAGCACAGGTCTGGACACGCGAGGGCTCGATGCTCAGGAGCAGGACACGCTGGCGCTGGACAGGCGGGCGCTGTCCACGCCGCCACCCGAACCGCCATCGCACACGCTGCGCACCCCCGTCTTCCCCCGCGCCCGCGCCCGCGCGGCAGAGTCATGGGACATGCACTATGGATAGCCTGCCGCGCTTCGACCATGCTGCCCTGGCCGCCTCGCGGCCGCGCCGGATCGCCATCGCCTCGGGCAAAGGCGGCGTCGGCAAGACCTGGTTCGCCATCACCCTGGCGCACGCTCTGGCGCAGTCCGGCCAGAGCGTGTTGCTGTTCGACGGCGACCTCGGCCTCGCCAACATCGACATCCAGTTGGGCCTCTGCCCCGATTACGACCTCGGCGCCGTGCTCTCCGGCCGTGTGCCGCTCGCTGCCGCCGCCACCCGCGTGGACCCTGCCGGGTTCGACGTCCTGCCCGGCCGCTCCGGCTCCGGCAGCCTGGCCACCTTGGCGCCGCTGCGGCTGGAGTGGTTGCTGAACGAACTCGCCTGCCAGCCGCACGGAACGCTGCTGCTGGACCTTGGCGCCGGGCTGGACGCCGCCACCCGCCGCCTGGCCAGCTGGGCTGACACGCTGCTGGTCGTTGCCACGGACGAGCCGACCTCGCTCACCGACGCCTACGCGGTGTTGAAGCTGCACGCGGCCGACGTGGCGGTGGACGGCTGCAGGCCGGACGCCCGCATCGTCGTCAACCAGGCGGCCACCGCCGCGTCGGGCCAGCGCACCTTCGCCACGCTGGCGCGCGCCTGCGCCAGCTTCCTCGGCACGCACCCGACGCTGGCGGGGGTGATCCGAAGGGACGAAAGGGTGCGCGATGCGATCCGCCGGCAGGTGCCGCTGCTGACGCGGCATCCGAACTGTCCGGCGGCGCAGGATGTGCTGGGGATCGCCGGCCAACTGCTCTAAAGCAAGCGCTCCTTTTTGAGAAAAGGAAGCAAAAAGCTTTTACTGCGGCTGTCGCGGTTTGTCCGGGATCGCGCGACGGCGGGGAATGTCGGCCTTACGGTTCCGCGGCGAACACCTTCGGCGCTCAAAAGCAATTTACCGAGGCGGTTACCCTCTGCGGCTTTCTTCGATGTCAGCCCTTCGTTCGGCTGCTCAACGCTCGCCTAAGCGATCGCCGCAGGCGGCTCGGCCTTGAACAGGCCGGACGGCCGGACGATCATCGCGCGCCGAAGGTCGCCGCCGTCTCGATCGGGGTGTTCTCTCCGAAACTAGACTCCACGGTAACTCTTCAAAAAACAACCGCTTCCTTGCTGTCCGGAGACTCCCGCGCCAGCAACGCCGACATTGCCCGCAGCAGCTCCGTCGGCAGGAACGGCTTGCTGCACGAGACCCAAAGCGGGTGCTCCGCCGGCACCGCCTCGTGTCCGTAGCCGGACAGCAACAGGAACGGTATCCGCCTGCCCTCCAGCAGCTCCGCCACCGGATAGACCCGCTCGCCACGCAGGTTCACGTCCAGCAACGCCAGATCCGCCTGCGCATCCCGCGCTGCGGCCAGGGCGGTGCCGAGCGTGGTGAACGGCCCGATTACCTTGCAGCCGTGGTCGACCAGCGTCTCCTCGATCAGCATCGCCACCAGCAGCTCGTCCTCCACCACCAGCACCTTGGCGCCGGCGAGGCTGTCGAAACCGGGCATGTTCGCCTGTCTAGACACGAGCGGGCTGCGGGGCGTGGGTGTAGGAGACACGGTCCATCGCCCCGTGCAGATGGGCCTGCAGGCCTTCCACGCGATACTCCAGCGTGGCGTCGCCACCGAGCTCGTGCGACAGGCTGCGCTGGATCAGCATGGTGCCGAAACCGGTCTGCCGCGGCGGGCTCACCGGCGGGCCGCCCTGCTCCACCCAGTCCAGCGCCAGCCAGCTCGCCTGCCCGGCGTCCCCCGGCTCCACGCGCCAGGTGATCGACACGCTGCCGCCCTCGTTGGACAGGCTGCCGTATTTCACCGCGTTGGTCGCCAGCTCGTGGATCGCCATGCCGAAAGCGAGCGCTGCCGCCGGCACTAGCTGCACGTCCTCCCCGGACAGGCTGATGCGGTCGCTCTCGATTTCCACGAAGGGGCGGACCTCCTCGACGATCACGTCGCCCAGCCCGATGCTGACCCAGTTCTCACGGCTGAGCAGCGTGTAGCTGGCCGAGAGCGCATGCACCCGGCCAAGGAACGATTCGCTGAAGCTCTGCATGGCGGAGGACCGGCGCAGCGTCTGCGTCGCCAGCGAGATCACCACGGTGAGCATGTTCTTCACCCGGTGGTTCAGCTCGTCGACCAGAAGCCGCTGGTGCTTCTCGGCGCGCACCACGGTGCTGACGTCCACGAACGTCACCAGCGTGCCGCTGACCGTGCTGTCCGACCCGCGATACGGCAGGATGCGCAGGATGTAGTGGTTGGCCCTGTCCAGCGTGGTCACCTGCCGCTCGAACGGCGCCAGCGTGTGGAGCACGTGCGCGGTGTCCTCGCGCAGCTGGTCGTAGCGCAACTGCCCGGCGATGTCGGTGAGCGGCCGGCCCACGTCGGACGGGATCAGGTTGTACAGCGGCGCGATGGCCGGGGTGAAGCTGCGCACGATCAGGTAGCGGTCGAGGAACACGGTGGCGATCTGCGTGCTGTCGAACAGGTTGCGCAGGTCGCTGGCCACCCGGTCCAGCTCGTCCACCTTGTCCTGCAGCTGGGCGTTGACGGTGTGCAGCTCCTCGTTGACCGACTGGATCTCCTCCTTGGAGGTCTCCAGCTCCTCGTTGGTCGATTGCAGCTCCTCGTTGACGGAGTGCAGCTCCTCGTTGGCGCTGCGCAGCTCCTCGACGGCCGTCTCCTGCTCCTCGCGGGTCGACTGCAGCTCTTCGCGCGTGGCCGAAAGCTCCCGGGCCAAGCCAGCCGCGCCGCCGGACATCCCCACGCCCAGCAGACCGGACAGCACCGATTCCGCCCGGTGCGCCAGCCCGCGCAGGCTGACCGTCGGCCGGTCCGCCCCGCCGTCGCTCGGCTCGAACCTGCGCCGCTGGCCGGCCGGCGGCGGCGCGCTTCCAACCTGGGCAGAGCGTTCCGGGTGCGCCAAGCGGCGCACATCCCGGTTGGTCAGCTCGATCTTCGGCGTGCGCACGTTGCGCCGCGCGAAGATGCGTGCGGTCTTGTCGAGCGGCTCGAAGAGGTCCTCGTGACGCGACGTGCTTTCGGAGATGCCGAGGATGAGCAGGCCGTGCGGCAGCAGCGCGTAGTGGAACATCGGGACGACCTTCGCCTGCAGCTCGCTGTCGAGGTAGATCAGCAGGTTGCGGCAGGAGACGAGGTGGACGCGGGAGAACGGCGGGTCGCGCACCAGGCTGTGGGCCGAAAAGGTGCAGACGTCGCGTATCTCCTTGGCGATGACGTAGCCCGACTCGGACTGGGTGAAGAAGCGGTTCTTCCGCTTCTCCGCCATGTCCTCGAGCAGCATTTTTGGATAGCGGCCCATCCGCGCGGTGCCGATCGCCGGCTCGTCGATGTCGGTGGCGAAGATCTGCACCCGCGGTGGCCCGCGCATGGTGTCCATGTGCTCGCGCATCAGGATGGCCAGCGAGTAGGCCTCCTCGCCGGTGCTGCAGCCGGGCACCCACACGCGCACCGTGTCGTCGGCCTGCTTGCCCTCGAACAGGCGCGGGATCACCACGCGCTCGATCATGTCGAACGCCTCGGTGTCGCGGAAGAAGCTGGTCACCCGGATCAGCAGGTCGCGGAACAGCATCAGCGGTTCGTTGGTATCGCCTTCCAGGTGGCCGGCATAGTCCGCCATCGAGCCGATGCCCAGCACCTGCATGCGGCGTCCCACCCGCCGCAGGAACGTCTTCTCCTTGTAGTTGGAAAAGTCGTGTCCCACCCGGGCGCGCAGCGTGGCGCAGATGCGCAGGCGCAGCGCGTCGATGGCCTCGGCGTCCGGACCGCTCACCGGCGCCTCCAGTTCGGCGCCGCGCAGGCGCATCAGGTGGCCCGCCATCTCCTGCACTGGCAGGACCAGGTCCACCGCACCGGTGGCAATCGCGCCAGCCGGCATGTCGCCGTAGTGCCGGACCTCCTCGCCGTCCGTCTTGTCGAAGCGTTGCGCGATGGTCAGCCCGCCGCAGGCGCGGATTGCCTTCAAGCCGAGCGCGCCGTCGGTGCCGGTGCCCGACAGCACGATCCCCACTGCCCGGTCGCGGTAGCCGGCGGCCAGCGTGTCAAAGAAGCCGTCGATCGGGCGGAAATCCGGCGGCACGTTCGTCGGCTCCTGTTCCAGCCGCAGGCGGCCCTCGCGCAACATCAAACCCACATGCGGCGGCGGCACGTAGATGGTGTTGGCCTCGAGCAGGTCGCCGTCTTCCACCGCCCGCACCGGCATTTCCGTCCAGCGCTGCAGGATGTCCGGCAGCATGCTTTTGCGGTGCGCAGGCAAGTGCAGAACGACGACGAACGCCATGCCGCTATCGGCCGGCATGTTGGAGAAAAAGCCGCGAAACGCATCCAGGCCGCCGGCGGAGGCGCCAATCCCAACGATCGTCGTGGCGGCCTCAGACATGCGGGGCGGGCCCGTCCCGCACAGCGTCCGACGGCGCACATCCCGGCAAGAGATACAGTACGTTAATCACTTCATGCCAACGCAGCCGACCGGTCCGGTTGCACAAGGGCGCGGGAGGAGAACTCATTGCCTTGAATTTGGGCCGGCACGTGCGTTGTCGATGCATCGGCATCCAAGCGCGCCACTTGCCTCCCTGGCCAGCGCCGGCCCGGGCGGGCAGGCCCGCGGCGCCGGCTGCAACATTGTGTCGCTTTTGCCGGCTTGACCCGCAGCTTGCGCCACCCCCTCTACTGCGCTGTGCCCGGCCCTGCCCTCTCCTCGACCAGCCTCGACCCTGACATGGTCAGGCCGGCCACTCCCGCCCGCAGCGCCGCCGCGGCGCAGCAGGGTCTGATCCGCACCAACAGGGACCTGCGGATCGACTTCTTTCGCGGCCTCTCGCTGTGGTGGATCTTCACCGACCACGTGCCGGCGGACTGGCTGGGCGTGTTCTCGATCCGCAACTTCGCGCTGTGCGACGCCACGGAAATATTTGTGCTGCTGGCCGGCTACGCGGGCGGCATCGCCTATGGCGGCACGCTGCGCAGCCAGGGCTGGCTGTCTGCCGCCGCCGACGTGGTGCGCCGCGCCTGGACGCTCTACATCGCCCACATCTTCCTGTTCGTCGTCTTCGCAGCCCAGGTGGGCATGTCGGCCACCAAGCTGGACCGCGCCGACTACCTCGACGAGATCCACCTCAACGTGCTGGGCGAGGCACCCTACCGCGCCCTGTTCGAGGCGCTGACGCTGCACTTCCAGCCGGCCTACCTCAACATCCTGCCGCTCTACGTGGCCCTGCTGCTGATGTTCGCCCTTGCCTTGCCGCTGCTGCGCCGGCCCGGCCTGCTGGCCGGCCTGTCGCTGACGCTCTACCTCGCGGCACGGGTGTTCTCGCTGAACCTGCCGAGCTGGACCGGGGGCGGCTGGTTCTTCAACCCGTTCTGCTGGCAGTTGCTGTTCATGATGGGCGCCATCCTCTCGTTTGCCCCCGGCGAGGTGCCGCACGGCCGCGCCAGGCTGTTCGACGTGGGCGCGGTGCTGGTGGTGGTGTTCGGCCTACTGATGCAGTTCGTGGTCTGGGTGCACCCCGGCAGCGTCGCATGGCTGCCCGGCCCTGCCGTCCACGCGCTGATGAACGTGGACAAGGCCGGGCTGCACCCGTTTCGCCTGCTTTCCATCCTGGCGCTGACTTGGCTGGCCACGCGGCTGGTCCGGGCGGATGCGGCTTGGATCGGCTCCTGGGCGGCCGCGCCCTTCGTGCTGGCGGGCCAGCACTCGCTGCCGGTGTTCTGCGCCGGCATCTTCCTCGCCTTTCTCGGCCGGCTGGCGATGGAGGCCAACAGCGGGGCGGTGATGCAGGTGCTGGTCAACGTGGCCGGCGCGGTGCTGCTGTGGGCGGTGGGCGCGGTGGCCGCCTGGTATGCCAACAAGAGCCGGGCGAAGGGGCGGGCCCGGGTGGCGCCGGCGGTGAGTTCGGAGCAGCCCCCGTAGCCGGCGGGTGACTGTTGAGCGAGCAGGCGGCGGGAACGCGTTGCGGAACGAACGCTTGCCAAGCCGCCGGGTGACTGGCTCGCCCTCGACGCACGGTGGTCGTCTGTCCAGATGACCTGTTCAACACCAAGCCGCCTCCGGCGGTCGCTTCGCGCGCCCTGAGCAGGCCATCTGGCCAAGTTGCTGACACCGAAGAGAACCTGGGAGTACAGCCCTGGCGGAAGCGGCTTTTGCTCGGGACATTGAGTAGGCCGGTCCCCTTTTGGAAAAAAAACCAAAAACTTTCACGTTCGGGGGTTGCGTTTTGGCGAATGTTTCAGGTTCTGCCTCAGCCGATGCAACCGGAGGTGTTACGCCGCATTGGTGTCTTATGAACGGCAGTGACGACAGACAATGGAGCGAGACGCCCGTGCGTGATCAGGACACAACAGCCGGATTCGAAGCATGGATCCGCCACGACCTGACCCAGCGATACGACCCCACCTTCTACGAACCAATACCCGCAGAACTCCTTGCTCTTCTACGAGCCACCTGACCCAGGCACACCGTCTGGACAAATCGTTTTTTGGTTTCTGTTTCTAAATAGAACCGCTTTTCTTGCTTGTTAAACGTACCCATCCTTCGCCCGCCGCCGAAACGGATTGGCCACCCGCCCTGCTAGCCGATGCCCGAAGCTGAACCGGCTCACCACGTAGCGCGGCGAGACGACGCCGCCGAACCCGGTGAAAAACAGCGAACTCCCCGACGTCACCACGCCCTCGAAATCGAACACCAGCCCGCGCCCTGCCACGTCCTGCATTGCATCCCACAGCAGCAGGCTGACGGCACCGTTATGGGCGTCCGGCCGTCGCGTGGTCATCAGGTAGTAGGCCGCCTGCGAGTCCCAGACGTATAGGATGGCCGCCATCGGCGTGCCGTCGGCAGCCTCTGCCGCCAGGATACGCCCTTGCCCGCGCGAGATCGCTGCCTGGCTTACTCGCTCGATCAGCGCTCGGGAATAGTGGCTGTGGACGCCGGCGCGCTCGCGGTTGTCGGTGTAGTGGGCGGCGAACGCGCCGGCGTCCCGCCATTCCACCACGCGCAACTGCTCCTGCGCCCGGCGGATCACGTTGCGTGTTTTGTCGCGCATGTTGCGCCACATCGCCGGGGCCGCGGCCGGCATCACGTCGAAGGTGAAGCGCACCGCAGTGGTGAAACCCATCTCCTGGTAGGCCAGCGTGTCCGACGTGCCGCGGTGCATCACCTGCCAGAAGCCGCTGGTGGGCGGCAGTTGCGACAGCAGCTCGCGGGTGATCTCCGCCCGCCGCAGGATGCGGTTGCAGGCAGCCCCTCGTCCGTCGTCGATGCCCGGGCCCAGGAAGTGCGTCAGCACCGGCATGCCGCAGAGCGCGTGGCCGATAGCCACCTTCTGCAGCACGTAGGGGAACCAGCCGACCCGCGCCCCGCCCGAGTTGACGACCGCCTCGCGGTAGTCGCCGCCGGTGACGGTGTCCAGCCACCAGCGCTGGTGGAAGATGGTCGGCGCCGTCGGGATGAACAGCGGCAGCATTGCGCCCGACGCGGCGGAGCTGATTGAGTCCCGCGCCCCCACCGGCGCCAGCCCAGGCATTGCGTCCACGTTCCTACCCCAGCATTCGGCGCAGGGTTTATCATGCGTTTATTGAAATGCTAAGGTGCGGTTGTAGCAGAACGTTCCGCAATGCGCAGATACGTGACGCCTGGCTTCTATGCCGCCGCTCTCATGACGAGAGCCCGGGCTACGCCGCCGCTGCGGCCGCAACGCCACCCTGCACCATGGGCAGCAGCTCGCGCTCGAACGATTTGAGTGCCGCGCCGATCGCCTGGTGCATGTCGAGGTAGCGGTAGGTGCCCAGCCGGCCGCCGAAGATCACCCCTGTCTCGGCGGCCGCGAGCGCCGCGTATCCGTCGTAGAGGTCGCGGTCGGCCGGGGTGTTGATCGGATAGTACGGCTCGTCGTTCGCCTGAGCGAAGCGCGAGTACTCGCGCATGATCAGGGTCGCGTCCGGCGTGTAGCGGCGCTCGGGGTGCAAGTGGCGGAACTCGTGGATGCGGGTGAAGCGCACGTCGGCGTCGGGGTAGTTCACCACCGAGGCGCCCTGGTAGTCCTCCATCGCCGGCCGCTCGATCTCGAAGTCCAGCGTGCGCCAGCCGAGCTTGCCCAGCCGGTCGTCGAAGTAGCGATCCACGGGGCCGGTGTAGATGATCCGCGCCTCGGGGTGCAGGTTGGGGCGCACGTCGAAAAAGTCGGTGTTGCAGACCACCTGGATGCGCGGGTCGGCGAACACGCGCTCGAAGATCGCGTGGTAGCCGTCCAGCGGCAGCCCTTCGTAGATGTCGTTGAAGTAGAAGTCGTTGTAGTTGAACCGCACCGGCAGGCGGCTGATTGTGGCCGCCGGCAGCAGCTTGGGGTCGGTCTCCCACTGCTTGGCGGTGTAGTGGCGGATGAACGCGTCGTAGAGGTCGCGGCCGATCAGGCTGACGGCCTTTTCCTCGAAGTTCTGCGGGTTGGTGAAGCCTTCCTCCCCCGCCTTCAATGCGATGAACGCCTCCGCCTCGGACGGCTTGAGGTCGGTGCCGAAGAAGCTGTTCAGCGTCATCAGGTTGATCGGCATGGTGTACATGCGGCCGGCGTGGCGGGTCAGCACGCGGTGGCGGTAGTTGTTGAACGCGGTGAAGCGGTTGATCCACGCCCACACGTCGCCCTGCGAGGTGTGGAACAAATGCGTGCCGTAGCGGTGGTACTCGATGCCGGTGGCAGGATCGCGCTCGGAGAAGGAATTGCCACCGAAATGGTCGCGCTTCTCCAGCACCAGCACGGGCTCGCCCAGCACGGTGGCGATGCGTTCGGCCATCACCGCGCCGAAGAAGCCGCTGCCGGCGATGACGTAACGGAACTCGTGGGCTGATATCATCGGAGGTTCAGCCCTTTCCGGCTGTGAAGGCTTGCCGTGCGCCGGGCCGGACGGCACGGGCGGCATCGGACAGGGTGCGCCGCGCCTTTTGGACGAAGCTCGAGAGCAGGACGGACGCGTAGCGGCGCGGCGGCAGTCGCCGCAGCTTGCGGTGGAACTGGCTGGCGGGGTTGAGGAAGCCGCCGAGGCCCACGTGATACTTGTGCATGCTGGCGACGAAGCGCTTTTCGTCGAGCACCGGGTGGACGAAATCCTCGCCGGCCACGCTGTCCTTGTCGCCCTCCAGGAAGGGCGGCCAGTGGTCGTAGGCATTCGTGCTGCCGAAATCGCTGAGCTCGCGGCAGGCGAAGCCGCCGGCGGCGAGCTGGGTGGGGATGAAACCCTCGCAGAACGGCCAGGCGGTCAGCGTGCCGGCGCGCCAGGCGGCGGCGTGCTCCAGCCGAACCTGCCAGAGGTGGTGCAGTGCCGCGGCAGAGAACAGCGACAGACAGATCAGCTGGTGGCGCACGTCGGACGCCGCGTAGGCCTGCACCATGCTGTCGAGCCAGAACCACTCGGGCACCGGTTCGCCCTTGGTCAGCCCGACATAGTCCACCCGTTCGGCGCTGGCGCGCTGCACCAGCTCGATGAGCGGCCGGCCGACCTGCACGTCATATTCCAGCTGCAGGACGTAGTCGTAGTCGGGGTACAGCTGCAGAAAGCGGTAGAGCGGGTAGTCGCCGTTGAACCACAGCAGGCTGCCCTCGCCTGCGCGGGCAAACCCCATTTGCAGCAGCCCGGCTTCGGTCACCCGCAGCACGCGGTCGTGCTCGATGCCGGCGACCGGCCCGTTGGTCTCGTCCACCAGGACGAACACGTCGGTGCCCTCGGCGTGGGCCAGCAGGCGGTCGAACTGACGGCGGGCGAAGTCGTCCCAGAAATGGGTGCGGAACAGCACGGCGGTGCGCGGCGACGAAGTCATCCGGCCAGCGCCGGCACACGCTGGGCGCCGGCTACCGTCGCAAGCGCCGCTTGGCCGCACAGCTCTTCGTACAGCACGCGCGTGCGCCGCCCGATCTCAGGCCAGCCGGGCAGCGCGCTCGCCAGCGCACGTGCCTGGCGTCCGCGCTCCGCGGCCAGCGCCCGGTCGTTGATCAGCTCGAGCATGGCCTGGCACAGGGACGCCACGTCGCCAGGGGCCACCAGCCGCCCGTCCACGCCGTCGTGCAGCGTCTCGGCGAAGTTGCCCAGGCGTGAGGCGATCACCGGCCGGCCATGCGCCAGTGCCAGGGAGAGCACCCCGCTCGCCTCGATCTCGCGATACGGGAACACCGCCACGCTGCCAGGCGCGAACACCGAGGCCACTTCGCAATCCTCGACGAAGCGCGGCTCCAGCACCATGAGGTCGGCGACCCCGCGTGCGGCCGCCAGAGCGCGTAATCCGTCCAGCTCCATATAGGGCTGGCCGACGATGCGCAGCCGCGCCTGCCGCCGCGCTGCTTCCGGCAACGCTGCGAACGCCTCGACCAGCAAATCGGCGCCCTTATAGGGCTTGATCTTGCCGAACAGCACGAAAGTGAGTTCGCCCTGCATGCTGTCTGGCCCGCCGGTGCCCACCGCGGCGAGCGGCCCGTGCGGCATCAGCGTCACCTTGGCCGGGTCCACGCCAAGGGCCGCCAGCCGGCCGGCACCCTGCGCGGTGTGCACGATCAGCCGGTCGCAGCCGGCCAGCGAGGCGGCAAACCCAGCGCTCTGCAGCCGTGCGGTCGGCGCACCGTTGAACGGGTCGGTGTCGTGCACTGTCAGGACCACCGGTGCCACACGGCGGAACGCCGGCAACAGCCTTGCGTCGAACAGCGGCAGCGGCAGCCACTGGAAGTGGATCACGTCCGGACGCGTCCGGCGCAGCACCGACAGCAGGCGGCGCATGGAGGCCAGGTGGTCCACGCCCTTGACTGCCAAGCGCAGCTTGGCCGGCAAGGGGCGCAGTGAAGGGTGCCCGGCCACACGGTAGAAGCACGGCTCCACCGCCAGCCCAGCCGCGTCGCCGTCCTCGCGGGTCAGCGCGCGGCCGTAGAAACTCACCTGCACGTCGGCGGCGCGCAGGCCACCCACGAGAGCCACGTCGTAAGGCAGGGTGAACAGCGACGGGTCGACCAGGGCTGCCCGCATCAGGCGTCCACCGTGGCCCGGCGCAGAGCCGGTGCCGCCGCGCGGGCAGAGGCGGGCGGGTTCCAGGTCTGAAAAGTGTCGCCACGCAGGGAGCGGAACACCCCCGTTCCGGTGGCCACGAACGCCGCCAGCACCTCATGCAACTTGCCGAGCGGACCGCTTGCGGACCGTGCGACCAGCAGCCCGCCACCGGCCAGCAACACCAGGGCGCCGAAGCCTGCGGCCGCGCCCAGACCGACAGCCACCGCCAGCACGCCGAACACCGCCGAGGCAGCCAGGAAGTAAGCGCAAACCCAGCGCAGCAGCTTGTGGGAGACGTATTTGTAACAGTCCAGCGCCGGCAGGCGCATCAGGCTGCCCCACAGCGCCCGGTTCACGTTGAACGCCTGGCAGGCGATGCGCACCTTGCGGCGGTACTCCTCCGCCGGCCGCGACACCGAGGCTTCGGTCGCCACCGCGTCGGCCACTCGCACCACACGCCCGCCCTCGCACAACACGGACAGCGAGACGAACATGTCGTCGATCAGATGCGGCGGCGGCGCGCGGTGCATGGACCGGCGGACGGCGAAGATGGAGCCGTCGGCACCCATCACCGAGCCGGTGGCACTCTCCAGGGACTTGATGTGCTCCTCCAGCCGCCAGTAGAGCGACCCGGTAGCCGCCGTGCTGGTGCCGGCATCGTCGGTGTCGACGTAGACCAGGTGGCCGCAGGCGCAGCCTACGGACGGGTCGGCGAAGGGGGCGACCAGCCGCTCCAGCGCGTCGTCCTCGAAACTGACGTTGGCGTCGCTGAACACCACCACGTCGGCGTCGGTCATCGACACCAGCGTGTTCATGCCGGCCGTCTTGCCCAGCCGCACCGGCGAGACCACCGTGCGGATGCGGTCGCCGAAGCCGGCCAGAACGTCGGCCGTGCGGTCGGAGGCCGCATCCACGTAGACCAGGATGTCGAGGCCGGGGTGGCGCGCACGCAAGCCCAGCAGGTTCTCAACCCGGGCGCCGATCACCCGCTCCTCGTTGTAGGCGCATACGCACACCGCCACGCTTTGCGGCGGCCGTCCGGGGCGCAGCGTCCGCGGTGCCAGGCGGGCAAGCAGACGCAGGCTGAGCGGGTAGGTGACAAACGGGTGGAGCGCGGCCAGCAGGCATGCCGCCGACAGCATCGCGCACAGCAGGGCCATCAGCACTAACCCCGCGAAATCAGGATGGCCGCCAGCGGAGAGCGCGAGAGCCCGCGCAGCCGGGTGCAGGCCTCGCTGGCAGCCGCTTCACGCATCGACACCTCGTCGAGCACCACCACCGCCATGTCGCTGCTGCGCACCACCCGCGTCGCCTCGGACTCGGCGGCGAACGGGGCGCCCAGCACGATCTGGTCGTACTCCTCGCGCGCCTCGGCAAGCAGGTTCTCCAGCCAGACGATGCCGCGCTGCGGCACCGGGGCGGACTTCGCCGCGCCCAGCAGTGTGTCGAGCCCCGCCGCCTTGTCGGCGACGACGCAGTCGCGCCAGGCGGCCTCGCCGCTCATCACCTCTGCCACCCGGCCACCGGGATCGCCCAGCACGCGCAGCATGGCGCCGCCGGCGGGGTCCTGGTCGATCAGCAGCACCCGCTGGCCGTCATGTGCGGCGACCCGGGCAAACGCGCAGGCCACGTTGCTGGCCGCCACCCCCGGTTGGCCGCCGACGAAGCCTACCACCCGCGCCGGGGTGCGCGAGACCTGGCCCGCCCGGGTCCGCGCCGTGCGCAGCGCGACCGCATCGGCACCGTTGGGGTCGGCGAGCACCCGCTCGGCCAGGCCGCGCGCCGCGGCGCGGCCACGCAGGCCGGCCAGCACGTGCAGACCGGCGCCGCGGGCAAAGGCGGCGGCGTCCACCGGCAAGCTGGTCCGCCGGGTGAACGCCAGAGCCGCCATCGCGGCGAGCAGGGCGCCGCTCATGCCGCCGAACGCGGCGGCCAGCTTGGTGCTCGGGCCGCTGGGCAGGCCGGGCGCTGTGGCGCGGCTCAGCACCCGCACGTCCGGCGTCTCGGTGCCCGTCGGCTGGGACGAGGTCTGCTGCGCGCGCTCCAGCAGGTTGCGGTAGAGGTCGCGGCGGGTGGTGGCGTCCTGCTGCAACTGGTCCAGCTCGGCCTGGGTGTTCTGCGCCGAGATGCCCTCCTTGCGGGCGGCGGCGAGCTGGCCCAACACGTCGGCCTCGTGGGCGCGGGCCACCTTCAGCTGGGTGGCCAGCGAGGCGACGATGCGCCGCGCCTCGCCGGCGATCTCGGCGCGGGCGGCGGCCAGGTCGGCGCGCGCGCTGCGCAGCGCCGGGTAGGCCGGGCCGTAACGCTGGTCGAGGTCGGCGACCTTCGACGCCGCCTCGGATTCCTGGCCGCGCAGGCGGGAGATGGTCTCCGAGCCCAGCACGCTGGCCAGCGCGTCCGACGAGCCACCGGCGGCCAGCGCCGCTGCGCGGTCGTAGTTCGCCTCGATCTGGCTGCGGTCCAGCGTGGCCTGCGAGGCGGCGTTGGCCAGCGACTCCACCTGCTGCTGCCCGACGCTGCCGGCGCGGGTGCCCACCACGCCGGACTTGCTGCGCAGGTCACGCATCTGCTGCTCGATGCCGGCGATCTCGGTGCGCACCTGGTCGATGCGCTGGGAGATGACGGTGCTGGCACCCTGGTTGGCGTTGACCCGCCGGCTGGCCCGCTCGGCGATGTAGTCGGCGATCAGCGTGTTGACGAAGTTGGCGGCCAGCCCCGGGTCGCGGGCGCTGAAGCCGAGCCCGATCACCAGGCTGCGGTTGTCCTGGGTGATCGACAGGCTATGTTGCACCGCGCCCACCAGCGCGTCCTGCGCCGCCTGGGCGCTGTCGGTGTGCTTGTCGGGGGCGCCGGCCGGCAGCAGGCGCTTGAAGAAGTTTTTGACGTTGCCGATCACGGTCGGCGGCCGCAGCGCGGCGTTGAACTCCGGGTCGCGGTCCAAGTGAAGCTGCATCGTGACCTGTTGAACCAGCTGGCGGGCGGAGAGCGCCTGCACCTCGGTATGCACCTGCGGCAGCGGGTCCGGCGTGTTGTCGTTGCGCAGCGCGCCCTGCAGCTCCGGGATGGCCATGCGGTCGCCTTCCACCGCGAGCAGGCCGTCGGCCGTGTAAACCTTGGGCAGCGTCGTGGTGTAGACGTAGGCGCCGGCGGCGCCCAGCAGCGCGCAGACGCCGATCGGCAACGCGGCACGGCGCAACTGGCCCGCCAGCGCCGCGGGCGTGGCGAGAGGTGCCGCCGACGCGTCGGCGATCGGCGGCTTCTCCACCAGACTATCCACGACGTGCCTCCCTTGCCTCTGCCAGCGTAAAATCCCCCGTCCGAGCCAGATCAGGACCCTGACGATACGCGCGCCAGCTCGGCGCCTTCGCTGACCTGGTCGGACCAGCCGCCGCCGGTCTCCGCAGGCCCGCCCGCCAGCTCCTTCTGCGCCGCCAGCAGCAGCACGTGGTAGATCAGCGCCCGATCGCGGAACTGAGCGACGGAGGCATCGTCGTTTGGCTGGACCAGAACGCCCATCTCAACCAAACGTTGCCATTGCGCAGCAGACAGCCGGCAGTTGCCGACGATGACCTGCAACCCGGCACGCACCAC
Source organism: uncultured Acetobacteraceae bacterium (assembly GCA_964242115.1). Lineage (GTDB taxonomy): Bacteria > Pseudomonadota > Alphaproteobacteria > Acetobacterales > Acetobacteraceae > BOG-908. The sequence continues at coordinate 56,550 of CAXSZX010000019.1, forward strand.
CGTCATGCGGCCCCATTTGTCCTGCTCGGCGGCGGCGAGCCGGGTCAGCACCTGAGCCACCCGCGGCTCGGCGGAACCGGCGACCAGCGCGTTGTGGGTGGCCACCACGCCGGAGCTCGCCTCGTCGACCAGCCGATCCACCGCTGCCTTGATGTCGGAAGGCTCCACCGGTACCGGGCCATCGCCCAGCTCGGCCCGCCGCAACGCCGCTTGGGCGATGCGCAGGCCCAGCAGCTGCGCCATGTAGGGCATGCCGCGCGCCACGCCGCGCACGATCCGCACCGCCAGTGGTGTGAACGCGATGCCCGCCTGCTGGCCGCCGCGCACCAGCATGGTCTCGATCTCGTCAGGGGCGAGCAGCGGCAGGTGGACGCCCACGATGTTGCGCTGAATGGAGGGATGCTGGCCGATGATCTGCTCCAACGTGTCAGAGACGCCCACCACCAGGAAGGACAGCCTGCTGCCGCGGTCCGACAGCAGCTTGATCGTATCCGCCAGCCGCGTGCGCGTCTCCAGATCCAGCACGCGGTCGAACTCGTCTACCACGAACACGGTGCGTTCGGAGGCCAGGCTTTCGGGCAAGGCGGCCACGTCGGCCGGCCGGATGGCGCGGTGCGGCAGCAGCCCCTCGCAGCCCTCCGCAGTCTCGTCGGCCGGGCCGGACAGCAGCAGCGAGGCCGGCAGGTCGCGCGCCAACGCGCGGATCATGGTGTCGAACGCGGTTTCCGCCTCGCAGGCGCAGCGCGCCACGATCACGCCGCGGCGGCGTAGTTGCTCCATCGTGAGGTTTGAGAGCGAGGTCTTGCCGCGCCCGCGCTCGGAGTAGAGGACCACGTGCGCCTGGTCGTCGAGCAGCCCGTCGAGGATGCGCGCCAGCTCCACCTGGCGACCGACCAGCGTCTTGCGCCCGGCCCGCGGCCGGGTGGGGGTGAACACCTCGTTCGGGGAGGCGGAGACGCGTGGCTCCTGTCTGGGCGACGGCCCCGCCGTGCGGGCCGGCTGCTGTCCGACAGCACGAGGTGCAACCGGCCGGAAGACCGATCTCAGCCTGTCCCACAGAGTGAGGAGCATTGCCATGTGCGCGCTAGCCCGCTCCACGGCCGCTGACTACCGCCGGGATAGTGCGGGCGATGATCGAAAAATCCTGCCAGATGGTCCAGTTCTTGACGTACCAGCTGTCGAGCCGGACGCGCTGCGCGTAAGTCGTGTCGCTGCGGCCGCTCACCTGCCACAGGCCGGTGATCCCCGGACGCGTCTCGTAGTAGTAGACGATGTCCTCGGCATATTTTGGGATTTCCAGGCTGACGATCGGGCGTGGGCCGACAAGGCTCATCTCCAGCCGCAGCACGTTGAACAGTTGCGGCAGCTCGTCGAGGCTGGTCTTGCGGAGGAACTTGCCGATCCAGGTCACCCGCGGGTCGGCCCGCAGCTTATGGGTGCGCGTCCACTCTTCTTCGGAGGCCGGATCGCGCTGGAACAGCCGCTGCAGGGCGGCGTCGCTATCGACCACCATGGAGCGGAACTTCAGGCACTTGAATACCCGTCCGCGCGCCCCGATCCGGGTGTGCGCGTAGAAGATCGGGCCGCCATCCAGGCCGACCAGGGCGGCGACCAGCAGCATTGCCGGCGCCAACACCAGCAGCGCCGCGGACGCTGCAGCCACGTCGAAGGTGATCTTGGCGGCGCGCGCCACCGGCTTGCGCAGGTTGTTGCGGTAACTCACCAGAATAGTGTCCTGGTCCAGGTAGGCATGACGGCGGCCGACCAGCGGCAGCCCGTCCATGCTGGGCAGGAAGGCATATGGCACCCGCTCGCGAACCAGGCCGGATACCAGGTCGTGCGAAAGGCGCCGCTCGCTCTCATGCGCCAGCACCAGCAACTGCGCACGATGCTGGGTCAGCAGGTCGGACCAGCAGCGGCCAGGAGCCGGCTCGCCTGTGCGGCCGACCACCTCGTAGCCCAGCCGCTTGTTGCGCCGCAGCGCGGCCTCCACCTGCGTCGCCCAGTCGCCGTCGCCGACGATCAAGACCGGCATGCGCCACAGGCCCGCTCTGCCCAGCACTAGCCTGGCCACGCCGCGCAGGCCCAGCACGGTCGGCGGGTAGAGCAGCGCCGTGCCGATCACCGCCAGGCGCGAGAGCTGCAGGTCCAGCAGGTAGGCGGCGGCCGCGGCAAAGGCGAAGGCGGCGAAGGTGGCGCGCACCACGTCGCGGCATTCCGTCCAGAATGGCACCCGGTGTTCGTAGTGGTCGTGCGAGGAGAAGTAGCCGACCATGCCGGAGAGCACCGCAGCGGCCAGGGTCATCCCCGATCCGGCCAGCACGTCCTCGCCACGCCGGGCGATGGCCAGGTCCATGACCAGGGCTGCCAGCAGGAACGCGAGCGTGTCGGCGGTCAGCAGGCCGGCGGCGCAGGCGGTCTGCGTCCAGTTCTGCCGAGCGGCCTTGGCCTGCCGGCCAGCCCAGCCGCCGACCTGATCAGGAAAACTGGGGTAGAGACGCTGGATGCGTTGGACTACAGGCATCGACGAACTCCGATGACGCACCTAAGACGAAACCGCGCGACGCCGACGGCCAAGGCCGCACGCGGCGCAGACACCCAGGCCGGCATCTGCACCGGCTCCGGCCACCAGGCGCCGCGCGCCAATCTGTCCAGAACCGCTGCTTGGATACGCTATTGACGGGGTCACAACCAACAAGTTTCCAAAGGTTTTGTGCGGTGCAGCAGTCACGTTTGTTTCAACGTTCTTAACGACGGAAGCTTCCGTTACAATCGGATTAACAACGTGACCGACATGTTTTCGGATGAAGATCGAGTAACCTGGAGACTCGCATGCGCCTGTCAGTAGGTTTTGCGACGTGCGGGCGGCCTGACACGCTGCTGACGGCAATCCGGCTGGCCCTGCAGCAGACTTGGCCGCCAGACTTCGTATACGTGTGTTACACGAAGCCGGATGACATCACGGGAACGTTATCGGACGGCCGGGTGGTCTGCCTGCATAGCGAGGCCGGCCTGCCGCGCCAGCGCAACGTCATCCTCGACGCGGCAGGCGCGTGCGACGTGCTGGTGTTCTTCGACGACGATTTCTTCGCCGCCCCTACCTACCTCGCAGAGGTGGCGCGCGTCATGGCGGCGTATCCGGACGTGGTGGCCGCAACCGGCCTGCCGTTCGCCGACGGCGCCCGCGGACCCGGCATCGCTTCCGCCGATGCGCTGGCGATGATCGCCGCCGCCGAAGCGCCGTCCACCGCCTTCGAGCCGGCGCCGCACGCCTACGGCTGCAACATGGCCATCCGACTGGCCACCGCGCGCGCCCACGGCCTTCGCTTCGACGAGCGCCTGCCGCTCTACGGCTGGTCGGAGGACATGGATTTCACCCACCGGATCGGCCGCTTCGGCCGCATCGTAAAGCTGCACGGCGCTCGCGGGGTGCACCTCGGTGCGAAGTCCGGCCGGTCGTCGGGGCGCCGGCTGGGCTACTCGCAAGTCGCCAACCCGCTCTATCTGCGCGCCAAGGGCAGCTACACCTGGCGGCGCGCGCTGGGCAGCGTCGGCCGCAACCTCGCCGCCAACACCGCGCGCGCGCTGTGGTCCGAGCCCTGGGTGGACCGCCGCGGCCGGCTGCTCGGCAACCTGCTGGGCTTCGTCGACCTGGCGCGCGGCCGCCTCGACCCCGAACGCGTGCTGGAGTTCTGAGCGTGGCAGATGTGGGCGTGCGGGCTTCTTGTGTGCCAACCTTAGGCATGCAAGCTGTTACACCAACGTGTCGGAGGCCGGCCGTTCCGAAGCAAGCAAGGCCTTCTTTTTTGAAAAAAAGAAGCAAAAAACTTTTGTCTCCGCTGTCGCGGACTCGTCCGGAGGCGCGCGACAGCGGAGTCAAAAGTTTTTTGGTCCTTTTTTTCAAAAAAGGACTGCTTGCTTTCTGTGAGTCAGCATCTGGGCAAGCTCCGGGCATCCAGTGCCGAACCTGCCGGTGAGCCGCATCGACGTCCCGAAGGCCAGCATCCTGGTGCCGGTCTACAACAGCGCGTCCACCCTGCGCCGCTGCCTCACCTCGGCCGCCGCGCAGACGCTGCGGGAGGTCGAGATCATCGTCGCCGACGACGCCAGCACCGACGAAAGCGCTGCCGTGGCCGAGGCGGTGGCGGCCACCGACCCCCGCATGCGGGTGATCCGCCTGCCGCAAAACGCCGGCAAGCCGCACGCGATGAACCTGATGATGGCCCAGGCGCGCGGCGACTGGGTCGCCGTGCTCGACGCCGATGATGCCTACGCCCCGGACCGCCTCGCCCGCCTGATCGCCGCCGCCGAGGCCCACGGCGTGGACATGGCGGCCGACAATTTGCGCTACGTCGATGCCGGCCTGCCGGCCGACACGTCCGGTTTCGGCGCCGTGCTGCGCACTGCCTTCGACGCGAGCGAGCCGGACCGGGTCATCGCGCTGCTCGACCTCGTCGCCGCGGCAGACAGCTACGCCGAGTTCGATTATGGCATCCTCAAGCCTGTGGTCCGTCGCAGCTTTGTCGAGGCGCACGGGCTTGCCTACCACGAGGACAGCCGGCTGGCGGAGGATTTCACCTACCTGCTGGACTACATGGTCGCCGGCGGAAGCTGTGTGCTGTGCAGCACCCCGCTATACGACTGGACGATGCCCTTCGGCACCCTCTCTCGCCAGTGGACGCAGACCGGGGCCGGCGCCTGGCGCTACGATTACCGCGGCGCGCTGCGCGCCAACGCCCACTACATCGGCCTGATGCAAGCGCGCGGCCAGCACGCGGTGGTCGCCATGCTGCAGCGCCGCGGCGCCCAATACGCGGTGATGGTGCACTACATCGACGCCCAACGCAGCGCAGCGGAAGGACGCCGTGCCGCCGCGCTGCTGACCCTGCTCAAACACCCCTCGACCTGGACGCTGCTGGCCCGCCGCGTCACCGGCCGCCTGCGCCGCGCTGCCGGCCGGACGGCCGGCCCAGCTACCACGCCAACCACGACACCGCTCGGGCCGGCACAACGCTGATGCACGGCACCGCCCCAGGCAAACCGCGCGTGCTGGTGGTCAGCGCCAGCGACTCCCGCTTCATGCCCTTCCTGCGCGGCATGCTCGCCTCCATCGCCCCGCGGCTCGCCGAACCGTACGTCTCCGCGGCCTGCTTCGACATCGGCCTGTCCGGCGCCGACCGCGACGAGCTGGCCGCCAGCGGCATACAGGTGGCCAGCGCGCGCGCGCATCTCGGGGTTAACGCGGAGGGTGTGCGCCCAGCCCTGCTCTCCTTCCTCGCCCGCCCGTTCCTGCCGGAGTACTTCCCCGGCTTCGACGTGTATCTGTGGATCGACTCCGACGTCTGGCTGCAGGACGTCGGAGTGTTCGACGCCTACGTCGCCGGCGCGCTGGCCTCCGGCATGGCCATCGCCCACGAACGCACGCCGGCCTACCGCTTCCAGCGTTTCCTGCTGCTGTGGACCGGCAAGCACTTCCTGCGCGGCTACGGCGCGCTTGCCACCGCCTGGCTGCTGACCCGGCGCCACGTCAACGCCGGCTTCTTCGCCATCAGCGCCACCGCGCCGCACTGGGACGCCTGGGCGCGCCGCTACGCCGCCGCCATAGCGCGCACCGGCGACCTGGTGCCGCACGACCAGTTCGCGCTGAACCACGCGCTCTATCCCCTGCCGGGGGACGGCGGACGCCTGCCGGTCTGCCTGCTGCCGCCGAGCTGCAACTGGATCTGCGACCGCGGGGTGCCGATGTGGAACGACACGGCCGGGGCGTTCTGCGAGCCGTTGGCGCCCTACGCATCGATCGGGGCGCTGCACCTGGCGGGGCCGGCCAAGTCCAAGCGTTACGACATACGGCGGACCGGGGGGGGCTCGTTCAGCACCTGCATCCTGAGGGGGGCGGCGCCGGGGCATGAGATGGAGTCGCCGGTGGCGAAGTAAGCAAGCGGTTCTTTTCGAAAAAAAGAACCAAAAAACTTTTGTCTCCTGGGTGCTCGTCTCCGAAAGCTTCACGACAGCGCTGACAAAAGCTTTTTGCTTTTTTTCGAAAAAGAAGCGCTTGTTACGTGCTAGGCCTCGGCACCAACACGTACTCCACCCCTGCCTGGTGCATCTCGCCAGCCTGCCGCTCCGCCGCCGCGCCGGCCCCCAGAAAAACATCCGCCCGAGACGCGCCCACCACGTCCGAGCCCACGTCCTGCGCCAGCAACAACCGCCGCCATGCCTGCCCGGTTACCGGATCCGTGGTGTCGACGAAGATCGGCGTGCCCAGCGGCACCGCGCCACGATCCACCGCAGCCGTCCGGCCGGGCAGCAACGCCACGCCCAGCGCACCAGGTGGCCCCAGCGTGTCGTCGGCGCCGTTCAACACGCGGAAGAAGACGTAGTCTTCGTTGCGGTCCATCACCGCGCCGGCCTGGCCGGGATGTGCCGTCAGCCACGCCCGCACGGACTGCATCGTCACCGCGTCCGGCGCCAGCGCCTGCTGCTGGACCAGCACGCGACCAATCGGCGTGTAGGGCCTGCCGTTCTTGCCGTCGTAGCCCAGCCGCACCACGCCACCGTCGGGCAGGCGCACCCGCCCGGAGCCCTGCACCTGCAGGAAGAGCAAATCCACCGGGTCGGCCAGCCACAGCAGCGGCCGCGCCGCCACCGCGCGACCCGCCACGATCTCCGCCCGGGTCCAGTACGGCACCAGCGCGCCGCCTTCGACACGCCCCACCAGCGGCGCGCCGTGCGCGTCTCCAGGTAACGGCTGCTGAACCAGGTCGGCAGGGCGGGCGAGAACCGGCGTCTGGTAGGCGCCGCCCTGCACCAGCGCGCCGCGCACCTCGGGCTCGTAGTAGCCGGTGAACAAGCCGGGCTGGTCCACACGATACGGCTGGAAGCTGGCTTCGAAGAACCGGCGGATGGCACCTGCGTCGCCGCTGTCGACCGCGCGCGCCGAGTGGCACACCGCGGCCCACGCGCCGGCGCGGCCGCCATAGGTCTGCGTCAGGCCCTGCCCGCCAAGCACCGTGTCCACCGGCAACAGCGCCAGGCGGCGGCACTCCGCCACCAACGCCGGCCATGCCTGTTCCACGTGGTCGGCTTGCCAGCCGGGAACCTGGTCGAAGCTGACCGGGACCAGACCGCCGTTCTGCGGCGCGGCGGGTACGCAACCGGTCAGGGTGCAGCAGGAAGCCAGAAGCAAGCGGTTCTTTTTTGAAAAAAAGGACCGAAAAACTTTTGTCTCCTTGGGTGCTCGCTGCAGGAGAGTCCGCGACAGCCGGACCAAAAGTTTCTTGCTGCTTTTTTTCAAAAAAGCAGGCCTTGCTTGCATCGTTTCAGGCGCTACGCGCGGCCGCCAACCGCCAGGTAAGATCAGGCTGCCGCAGGTCGCGGGAAAAGCTCCACAGATCCTGCAACTCGGTCATCGCGTCGGTGCCCGTGACCGGCTGGCCCTCGCGGTCCGAGGTCAGGTTGACCTGCGACGAGACGAACCGCACGGCAATGGTGGCGACGCTGCCGGCCAGCGCCGCATCGGTGATCGTCACCTCGTCGATGCTGCGCAAATCGGTGCGTTGCGTGTGGCCCGCCGCCTCGCGCGCGGCAATGACGCCTTCGAACGCCGTGAACGTGTCGGCAGTCAGCAACGGGCGCAGGCGGTCGCGCTCGCCGGCGGCAAACGCGGTGACGATCAGCCGGAACGCGTGCTCGGCGCCGGCCAGGAACATCGCCGGGTCGAAGCGGCGGTCCGCCTCGTGCATGGCCACCAGGGTGCGGCCGACAGGCCCTGCCTCGTCCGGCAGCTTGCGCGACGGCTGGACCGGTTCGGCGTGGCCGTCCACCGTCGGGGCCTGGCGCGGAGCGGCCGCCCGCGGCGCCGCGGGCGCACCCTCAAAGCCGGTCCGCTTGCCCAGGATGCTGCGCAGACGAAGGACCAGGAAAGCCGCGATCATCGCGAACAAAACCAGGTCGATCGGGAAGCTGCCCGTCGATTGCACGTCGTTCTCCTGTCAGTCGTCCGGCACATGGGGGCGCGCGCCCGTCGCGGCAACGCGACCCTGGCACCGACGCCAGCTCTCCTGCCATCAGGCTGCACAATTGCCCTGCCCCCGGATCACCGCTAGCACCCGCGCATGATCCTGATGCGCCACGGCCAGAGCGAGTTCAACCTCCACTTTACCGCCACCAAACGCGACCCCGGCATCGAGGACCCACGCCTGACCAGCCTCGGCCACGAGCAGGCCGAAGCCGCCGCGTCCGCCCTGCGTGGCGCCGGCATTCGCCAGATCGTCGCCTCCCCCTACACCCGCGCGCTGCAGACGGCCGCACCCACCGCCCGCTTGCTCGGCCTGCCGGTGCGCGTCCACGCCGGCGTGCGCGAACGCTACCACTTCGCGTGCGACGTCGGCTCCTCGCCCGCGCTGCTGGCCAGCGCCTGGCCGGGCCACGACTTCACCGGGCTGGCAGAGGTCTGGTGGCCGAGTGCAACGGAGAGCGAGGCGAGCGTCGATGCCCGCGCGGCCGCGTTCCGGGCGGAGATGGCTGCGGATCCGCTGTGGGCGCACACGCTTGTGGTCAGCCACTGGGCGTTCCTGCTGGCGCTCACCGGGCAGACGCTGCAGAACGGCGAGTGGCTGCGGTTCGATCCTACGCTGGCGGTGCCGGCCTGAAGGAAAGCGAAACGCTTCTTTTTCGAGAGAAAGATACAAAAAGCTTTTGTCTCGGCTGTCGCGGACGGCTGACGCATCGCGCTTCGCTATGCTGCGCCGCGGACGGCTCATTTTCGGAAAACAACTGCTTGCCTGCAGCTTTCCGACGCTTCCCGCCCATGCTACCGCCCGCCACGAGCCAGGAGTGAACTATGTCGCAGACCGTCGATCCCACCGCGCCGCAACAGCAGCAAATGCCGCCGCTGGTGGTCAACGTGCAATACATCAAGGACCTGTCGTTCGAAGTGCCGAACGCGCCGGAGATCTACGCGACGCTGCGCAGCCAGCCGAACGTGCAGATCAACCTCGACGTCCAGGCGCGCGCGTTGCAGGACGGCCAGAACGTCTACGAGGTGGTGCTCGCCGTCAAAGCCGAAGCGCGCGAGGGCACCGCACCCGGCGCCACCAACGGCACCGCCCAGCCTGCGGAAGGCCGCCCGGTGTTCATCGCTGAGCTGCAATATGCCGGCGTGTTCACGCTGAACGGCGTGCCGCCCGAGGCCGTCGAGCCGCTGCTGCTGATCGAATGCCCGCGCCTGCTGTTCCCGTTCGCACGCTCGGTGCTCTCCGACGTGACGCGCGAGGGCGGCTTTCCGCCGGTGCTGCTGCAGCCCATCGACTTCGTGGGATTGTGGCAGAGCCGGCGCGCGCAGGCTGGCGGGCAGCCGCAGGTGTCGGCGCCGAATTAAGCAAGCAAGCAGTTCTTTTTTGAAAAAAAGAACCAAAAAACTTTTGTTCCCTGAAGTACACGCCGAGGGAAACTCCGCGACAGCAGGACTAAAAGTCTTTTGCTTCTTTTCTTCAGAAAAGAAGGCCTTGCTGTAGCGCCGTCAGCCCGCAGAAATTTTAGGAAGCGGCGCGGCCACGCCGTCCGCATGAGCGAACCGGCTCTGGGTGCCCCAACCGCGCTGGCCGGTCAGCAGCACCACCCAGCCGAGCGCGGCGCCGGTATGGCGGAACAACTGGAAGGTGAACGGCTCGGCGATCGCCGCCAAGAAGGCCTGGCCAAGCGTGGCGCTGCGGTCGTCGCCGGTCCAGTGCCGGTAGACCACCACCGACCAGGTGTGAAACCCGAGGTCGATGCAGATCTTGCCGCCCATGATCCCCACTGCGGGCAGGAAAGCGGCGAACTGGCCGGTGAACAGGAACCAGAACATCAGCCCGATCGCGGTCAGGCCGTAGATCGGCTGCAGCGTGTCGGCCGCCTTTACCGGCAGCAGCGCGGTGCCGAGGTAGCCGTAGCGGCGGTTGCCCACCATGTCGCGATACCAGAATTGCGTCTGCAGGAAGCCGCCGAACCAGCGCCGGCGCTGGCGCAGGAACGCACCGGCGGTGCCCGGCGCGTCGGTGACCCCGCGGGCGCGGCCGACCACGGTGCTGCGCCAGCCGCGCCCATGCAGGGCGGAGAAGCGCAGCAGCCGGTGAATCAGCTCGTAATCCTCCACCAGGCAGTCCGGGTCGAAGCCGCCGACCTCTATTACGGCCGCACGCCGGAAACCGGCAAACGCACCGGAGATCAGCAGCAGTGCGCCCAGCCGGCTCCAGGCGTGGCGAGAGAGGAAGTTGCGGACGTATTCGTAGGTCTGGAACCACTCGAAGAACCGGCCCGAGGCACCCGGACCGCACAGCGGCGTCAACACGCCGGTGGCGGCAACCAGGCCGGGCTCGGCGACGAAGGCCTGGCGCATCGCCGCAATGGCGCCGGGATGCAGCAAGGTGTCGGCGTCTACCGTCAGGAGGATTTCGGTCTCAACCAGGCCGATCGCCTGGTTCAGCGCGCGCGCCTTGCCGGCATGCGGCAGGCGCAGCCAGCGCAGCGAGGGGTGTGTCGGCGAGGCTGCGCCGATCTGGCCCAGGGCGGACGGGACCAGCCCGTAGCCGGCCAGCAAGGCCTGCGTGCCGTCGATGGAGCCGTCGTCGGCGATGACGATCTGCTCCGGCGGGTCGGTTTGCGCAAACAGCGCGTCCAGCGTGCGGGGCAGGATGCCCGCCTCGTTGTGTGCGGCGACGATGACGCCCAGGCTTGCGTGCTGGGCTTGCGCCGCCGGCGCCGGCGGCGGACGCATCAGGTGCAGGGTCTGCACGAAGACGAAGACCAGCAGCACGGTGTCGTAGCCGACATAGACGATGCCGGTGGACCAGGCGAACACTCCGCCGCCGCCAAAGGCGCGCAGGAACAGCACCACCCAGAGCAGGGCGACGAAGCCGTGGATGGCGATGCTGGCGGCCGGGGTGGGCGGCGGGGACCGGCGCGGCGAGGCGGCGGCGAAAGCCTGGGAGAGCGACTGGGTCAGGGTGGTGTCCATCGGCCGGTGGGGTCAGGCGTTGCCGGTAGATGGGAGCCCGGTCCGGTTTGTCCAAAACTGCGTAAGCACAAGGCGGGCGGTTGTTTTTTGCAAAAAAGAACTAAAAAACCTTGGTCTCCTGGAGCACACGCTGAGGGGGCCTTCGCGACAGCCGGACCAAAAGTCTTTTGCATATTTTCTTCAGATAAGAAGGCCTTGCTTTCTTCCCTACGGCAGCAACGGATCCCGCCGCTGCAGCCAGTTCCGATCCGGCAGGTCCGCCGTCCGCCACCCGCCGCCCAGCGCCTGTATCAGCGCTACCGAGTCCGTCAGGATGCTCATCTCGATCGAGATCTCCGTCTGCTGCGCGGTCAGCAGCGTGTTCTGCGCGGTGATGACGGTAGTGAAGGGCTGGGTGCCGGCGCGGTATTCGTTCAGCGCGATCTGCGCGGAGTGGCCGGCGTCGACCACCGTCTGGCGTTCGACCACGTCCTGGCGCTGCAGGATGCGCAGTCCGGACAGCGCGTCCTCGACCTGCTGGAACGCGGTCAGCACGGTCTGTCGGTAGGTGGCGACGCTTTCGTCGTAGGTGGCGCGGGCGGCGCGCACGGCGGCACTGCGCGAGCCGCCCTCGAACAGCGCGTCGCTGGCCGAGACGCCGAGCGACCAGACCCGGGTGGCGCTGGAGAACAGCGTGTTCACCGGGTCGCCGGCGTAGCCGAACAGGCCGGACAGCGTGATGTCCGGGTAGTAGGCGCCGACGGCGACCCCGATCAGCGCGTTTTCCGACTTCATGGTGCGTTCGGCGTCGGCGATGTCCGGCCGGCGTTCCAGCAGCAGCGAGGGCACGATGCCGGGCGTGTCCGGCACCGGCGGCACGCTGTTCACCACGGCCAGGCTGAAGGCGGCCGGCGGCACCCCGATCAGCACGGCGATGGCGTGTTCGTACTGCGCGCGTGCAACGCCCACGTTGATGGCGGCGGATTGCGCGGCTTCGAGCTGGGTTTGCGCTGTCAGCACGTCCGAGCGGGCGGCTACGCCGGCGTCGTACTGGTTCTGGGTGATCTGCAGCGACTTGGTGTCGTTCTTCACCGTGTCGTCGAGCACGCGTTGCAGCGCGTCGGTCACCCGCAAATCCAGGTAGTCGGTGGCAAGCGAGCCTTGTGCGGACAGGCGCGCGTTGGCGAGCAGGGCCTCGCTGGCCTGGGCGGCGGCGACGTTGCTTTCCACCTGACGGCGTATCTTGCCCCAAACGTCGAGGTCCCAGCTGGCGCTGCCTTCCAGAGTGTAGGTGGTGCGGGTAAAGCTGCGGGAGTTCGAGACGCCGCTCTGCACCGTGGTGCTTCTGGCACCCGTCGTGCCGGTGCCGGTGGAGGTGGTGCCCGTGGTGGTGCTGGTGCCGGTGGACGTGCTGGTGGTGCCGGTGGTGGTGGTGGCCGCCGCGCTGCTGATGCCGCTGGCACCGCTGGCGATGCTGCCGCCGCCCTCGCTGCTGCGGGTGTCGCCGGCGTTGACGGAGAGCACCGGGAACAGGGCTGCACGTGCTTCGTCGACCAGCGCCTGGGCATTGTCGTAGGCGGCGACCTGTTCGCGGATGGTCTGGTTGCCGGCGTCGACCTGGGCTTCAAGCCGGTTCAGCAGGGGGTCGTGGTAGACCTCCCACCAGCGCCCCTTCTCCATGGTGTCGGCGGGGCTGGCGAGCTTCCAGCCCGGCAGCTCCTTGAAGGAGGCGGTCAGCGGCGCCGGCGGCTTGTGGTAGTCGGGTCCCACCATGCACCCGCCTGTCGTCACGGCGAGCCCAAGAGACAAAAGTTTTTTGGTTCTTTTTTTCAAAAAAGAACCGCTTGCTTCCTTCATTCCGCCGGCGACCCCGAAACATGCGTCTTTGGAAATGCTCTTATCCACCCACGCTGTGACCAAAGCCTGAACCGGTCCAGGTAAAGATAGACCACCGGCGTCGTATACAGCGTCAGCACCTGGCTGACGATCAGCCCGCCGACAATGGCGATACCCAGCGGCCGGCGCAGCTCGGCGCCCTCGCCGGTGTCGAACATCAGCGGCAGCGCGCCGAGCAAAGCAGCGAACGTCGTCATCATGATCGGCCGGAAGCGCAGCTGGCAGGCCTGGAAGATGGCGTCACGCGTGGAAAGTCCGCCCTCGCGTTCAGCGGAGAGCGCGAAGTCGATCATCATGATGGCGTTCTTCTTGACGATGCCGATCAGCAGGATGACGCCGATGAGTGCGATGATGCTGAACTCGGTGCCCGTCAGCATCAGCGCCAGCACCGCGCCCACGCCGGCGGACGGCAGGGTGGACAGTATGGTGATCGGGTGCACGGCACTCTCGTAGAGGATGCCGAGCACGATGTAGACGGCGACGAGCGCTGCCAGGATCAGCATCGGCTCGCTGTTGGTGGATTGCTTGAAGGTGGCGGCAGTGCCTGCAAACACGCCGACCACGTCTTGCGGCATGTGGATGGCGATGCGGGCGCGTTCAATGGCCGCGGTGGCGTCGCCCAGCGAGCGGCCGGGCGGCAGGTTGAACGAGATGGTGGCCGCCACGAACGGCCCCTGGTGGTTGACGCCGAGCGGCGTGTGTCCGGATTCGAAATGCGTGAACGCGGCCAGCGGCACCATCGTCTCCTGCGCGGTGCTGACCGAGGCGCCGTTCGACGCGCCACCCTTGCCCGCGGTGGCCAACGCGTTGGAGGCCGCGTTGCGCGCGGAGTCGAGCGCCACGCCGGACGCCGTCGGCACCACTTTCGAGGACGCGACCGTGCCGGCGGGAAAGCCCGAGCTGCTGGTGCCCGGCGCGTTGGCGGCCGACGTGCTGACCCACACTTCGCGCAACGTCTGCGGGCTCTGCCAGTAGCGCGGCGCCAGCTCCATGATCACGTGATACTGATTGAGCGGGTTGTAGATCGTGCTGACCTGGCGTTGGCCGAACGCGTCGTACAGCGTGTTGTCGATAGTGGCCGGCGTGAGGTTCAGGCGGGCGGCGGTGTTGCGGTCGATCACCAGGTTGGTCTGCAGGCCGCTCTGCTGCTGGTCCGAGTTCACGTCGGCGAGGTTCGGGTCTTTCTGCAAAGCTTCCGTCAGCTTCGGCGACCATTCGTAGAGTTCACGCGAGTCGTCGGCCTGCAGCGTGTATTGATACTGCGCGTTGGATTGCCGGCCGCCGACGCGCAAATCCTGCACGGCCTGCAGGTACAGCCGCGCGCCGGCCACGCGCAGCAGCCGCGGGCGCAGGCGCATGATCACCTGGTCGGCGCTGGCGTCTCGCTGGCCGAGCGGCTTCAGCGCCACGTAGATGTTGGCCGAGTTGGTCTGCCGGCCGCCGGTGAAGCCAACCACGCTGGCCACCGCCGGGTCGCGCTGCACGATGGACTGGATCAGCCGCAACTTGGTGCGCATGGTCTGGAAGCTGGTAGACTGGTCGGCCTGCACCATGCCCTGCAGCGAGCCGGTGTCCTGCTGCGGAAAGAAGCCTTTCGGGATGACGACGTAGAGGTACACGTTCAGCACCACGGTTGCCGCCAGCACGACCATGACCATCAGCGATCGGTCCAGCGACCAGGCCAGCGTGCGTTCGTAGAAACGCTGCATGTGCGCGAACCCGGCTTCCGTGCCGCGCAGGAACCAGGAGCGCCGGCGAGGTGCGTGCTCGACGCGCAGGAACAGCGCGCACATCATCGGGGTCGCGGTCAACGAAATGACCAAGCTGACGATGATCGCCAGCGAGAGCGTGATCGCAAACTCGCGGAACAGCCGGCCGACGATGCCGCCCATCAGCAATATCGGCAGGAACACGGCCACCAGCGAGATGCTGATGGAGAGCACGGTGAAGCCTACCTCGCGCGCGCCGAGCAGTGCGGCCTGCAGGCGCGGCATGCCGGCCTCCATGTGCCGCGCGATGTTCTCCAGCACCACGATGGCGTCGTCCACCACGAAGCCGGTGGAGATGGTCAGCGCCATCAGCGAGAGGTTGTCGAGGCTGTAGCCGAGCAGCCACATCGCGGCGAACGTGCCGATGATGGAGACCGGCACAGCGACTGCCGGGATCAGCGTGGCGCGCGCGTTGCCGAGAAAGACGTAGACCACGCCGATCACCAGCAGGATGGCGACGATGAGCGTGCGCTGGGTGTCCTCCAGCGACGCGCGGACGGTGGGCGTGCGGTCGATGGCGACGGAGACGTCGGTGCCGCCGGGCAGGCTCGCCTGCAGTTGCGGCAGTGCCGCGCGGATGCCGTCCACCGTGTTGATGATGTTGGCGCCCGGCGTGCGGAAGATCAGCAGGATGACCGTGGTCTTGCCGTTGTACAGGCCGGAGTTGCGCAAGTCCTCCACGCTGTCGTCCACTTCGGCCACGTCGCTCAACCGCACCGCGGCGCCGTTGCGGTAGGCGACAACCAGGTCACGGTAGTCGCTCGCGTGCTTGGCCTGGTCGTTGGTGTATATCTGGAAGTGGCGCTCACCCTCCTCGATGGCGCCCTTCGGCGCGTTGGCGTTGGCCGAGGCCAACGCCGCACGCACGTCCTCCAGCCCGATGCCGTAGTGGAACAGCGCGCCGGGGTTCAGCTCCACCCGCACGGCGGGCAACGCGGAGCCGTTGACGTCCACCTCGCCCACGCCGGACAACTGGCTGAGCTTCTGCTGCAGCACCGTGGCCGCGGAATCGTAGAGCTGGCCCTGCGTCAGCGTCTTCGACGTCAGCGCCAGGATCATCACCGGCGCGTCGGCCGGGTTCACCTTGTTGTAGGTGGGGTTCGACCGCAACGCCGTCGGCAGGTCCGCACGCGCCGCGTTGATGGCGGCCTCCACGTCGCGCGCCGCACCGTCGATGTTGCGGTTCAGGCCGAACTGCAAGGTGACGCGCGTTTTGCCCACCGAGCTCTGCGACGTCATCTCGGTCACGTCGGCAATCTGCCCGAGGTGGCGCTCCAGCGGGCCGGCAACGGACGTAGCCACCGTGTCCGGGCTAGCGCCGGGCAGGCTGGCCTGCACGGAAATGGTGGGAAAGTCCACCTGCGGCAGCGGTGCCACCGGCAGCTTGGCGTAGGCGAACAAGCCCGCCAGCGCGATGCCGATGGTCAGCAGCGTGGTCGCGATCGGCCTCGCGATGAACGGTGCACTGATGTTCATGCGCGCGCGTCACGCAAGGGAAAGCAAGGAAGGCCTTCTTTTTTGAAAAAAAGGAGCAAAAAACTTTTGCTCCCTCGCTGGTGTAAGTGCCTCCATTTATCCTGCGACGTATGGCTTTGACTTGAGCCAAAAAGATGACTCCTGCTGGTTCTTTTTTTCGAAAACGAACTGCTTGCTTTGCATGAGCCAGCCTCCTCAAGACTAATTGGCGTCTCTAAAGCATCATCCGACCAAACGGATTCGTCAGCTGAATGGAGATGCTCGCCAAAACGAAGAGCTTGAGCGTTTTCCGACCTGCTTACCCGTTCCAACAAGGTCGGAAGACGCTTCTGGCCGAGGTTTGCGAACGCCTCTAGACAAAAAACTCTTATCTTCGCTGTCGCGAACCATTCAACCGACGGGTGCGCAACAGGCAAAAGTTCTTTGGTTCTTCTTTTCAAAAAAGAAATGCTTGCGTTGCGCGCGCCAAGCACGAGACCGACTGGCATCACCAGGCCAAATCTTGCAAACGCCGCGAACGTCCCGGCCATCACGGGCCGTCCAACCAGCGAGCACCCAAGGAGCAAAAGTTTTTTGGTTCTTTTTTTCAAAAAAGAACTGCTTGCTTGCTTCACTCCGCCGCCACCGCCTGCTGCGGTCGAAACCCCTGCGCCACACGATCGAACAGCAGGTAGATCACCGGCGTGGTGTAGAGCGTCAGCACCTGACTGACGATCAGCCCGCCGAAGATCGCAAGCCCCAGCGGACGGCGCAGTTCCGACCCGGTGCCGGTCCCCAGCATCAGCGGCAGCGCGGAGAATAAAGCGGCGAAGGTCGTCATCAGGATCGGCCGCAGGCGCAGCATGCTGGCGCGGTGGATGGCGGCGCGCGGTGCGTAGCCTTCCTCGCGTTCGGCGACGAGTGCGAAGTCGATCATCATGATCGCGTTCTTCTTCACGATGCCGATCAGCAGCACGATACCGATGATGCCGATGATGTCGAGGTCGGATCCCACGATCATCAGTGCGAGCAGCGCGCCGATGCCGGCGGACGGCAGGGTGGAGAGGATGGTGATCGGGTGGACGAAGCTTTCGTAGAGCACGCCGAGCACGATGTACATCGCGGCGATCGCGGCGAGCACCAGGTACAGCTCGTTGCCGAGGGCGTTCTGGAACGCGGCCGCGGCACCCTGGAAGGCGGTGAGGAAGCTGTCAGGCAGGTGCAGGTCGCTCTCCGCCTGCTTGATGGCGTCCACCGCGGCGCCGAGGGATGCGCCCTGTGCCAGGTTGAAGCTGATTGTGGTGGAGGGGAACTGGCCGAGGTGGCTGACCACCAACGGGGCGGCGCGCTGGGTGACGTGCACGAAGGCGGACAGCGGCACCTGTCCGCTCGCCGCGGTGGAGGACGGCAGGTAGATCGAGTCCAGGCTGGTCAGCGCGTGCTGCACGGCCGGGTCGGCTTCGAGGATGATGCGGTACTGGTTGGACTGGGTGAAGATGGTGGACACGATGCGTTGGCCGAACGCGTCGTACAGCGCGTTGTCGACGGTGGCCGGCGTGATGCCGAAGCGCGCGGCGGTGGCGCGGTCGATGGTGATGTCGGCGGCCAGGCCGTTGGTTTGCGCGTCGCTGGCCACGTCGGTGATCGACGGGATCGCGCGCAGGCGGTCCATCAGGCGCGGCACCCAGGTGGTGAACGCGGACAGGTCGGCGTTCTCCAGCACGAACTGGTACTGCGTGGCGCTGACCGCGGTGTCGATGCTGAGGTCCTGCACCGGCTGCATGAACAGCGCGATGCCGGGCACGTCCGAGACTTCCTGCGTCAGCCTGCGGATGATGGCGCTGACGCTGTCGGTGCGCTGGTCGCGCGGGCGCAAATTGATCAGGAAACGGCCGGCGTTCAGCGTGGTGTTGGCACCGTCCACGCCGATGAAGCTGGACAGGCTGACCACGTCCGGGTCGCGCAGCACCGCGTCGGCCAGCGCCTGCTGGCCGCGCGACATCGCCGCGTAGGACGCGGTGGATGCGGCCTGGCTGATGCCCTGGATCAGCCCGGTATCCTGCACCGGGAAGAAGCCTTTCGGGATCACCACGTAGAGAAATGCCGTGAGCAGCACTGTGACGGTTGCCACCAGCAACGTCATCGCCTGGCGGTCCAGCACCCAGTCCAGCGTGCGGCCGTAAGCGCCGATTATCCGCTCCGTCATCCGTTCGGCCCACAACGAGGCGCGCCCCATCTGGTCTGCCGGGCGGTGGCGCAGCAGCCGCGCGCACAGCATCGGCACCAGGGTCAGCGACACCACCGCCGAGATCACGATGGTGACGGCCAGCGTGATGGCGAACTCGTGGAACAGGCGGCCTACCACGTCGCCCATGAACAGCAGCGGGATCAGCACCGCCAGCAGCGACACGGTCAGCGAGATGATGGTGAAGCCGATCTGCTTGCTGCCGATCAGGGCGGCCTGCAGCGGCGCCTCGCCCATTTCCACGTAGCGGTCGATGTTCTCGATCATCACGATGGCGTCGTCCACCACGAAGCCGGTGGCAATGGTCAGCGCCATCAGCGAGAGGTTGTCCAGCGAGAACCCCCACAGGTACATCGCCGCCAGCGTGCCCACCAGCGAGAGCGGCACCGACAGGCTGGGGATCAGCGTCGCTGCCGCGCGCCGCAGGAACACGAAGATCACCAGCACCACCAGCGCGATGGCCAGGCCCAGCTCGAACTCCACGTCGGCGACCGAGGCGCGGATGGTGTTCGTGCGGTCGGTCAGCTTGGTCACCTGCAGTGCCGCCGGCAGGCTCGCCTGCAGCTTGGGCAGCAGCGCGGTGATGCGGTCCACCACGGCGATCACGTTCGCACCCGGCTGGCGCTGCACGTTCAGGATCACCGCCTGCGTGCGGTCCATCCAGGCGGCCAGCTTGGTGTTCTCCGAGCCCTGTACAAGCGTCGCGACATCGGTCAGCCGCACCGGCGCGCCGTTGCGGTAGGCGATGATGGCGCTGGCAAAGGCGGCCGCGTCCGGCAACTGGTCGTTGGCGTTGATGGTGGTGGCCTGCGCCGGCCCGTCGAAATTGCCCTTCGGCGTGTTGACGTTGAGGTTGCCGATGGTGGTGCGCAGGTCGTCGATGTTCAGCCCGAGTGCCGCCAGCGCGCGGATGTTGGCCTGCACGCGCACCGCTGGCCGGTGGCCGCCGGAGATGGAGACAAGACCCACGCCGTCGATCTGGCTGATCTTCTGCGCCAGCCGTGTCTCTGCGAGGTCCTCGATCTGGGTCAGCGCCATGGTGCGGCTGGTCAGCGCCAGGGTGACGACCGGCGCGTCGGCCGGGTTCACCTTGGCGTAGATCGGCGGCGCCGGCAGGTCCGACGGCAACAGGTTGCCCGCCGCGTTGATCGCCGCCTGCACCTCCTGCTCGGCCACGTCCAGCGAGAGGTCGAGGCTGAACTGCAGGGTGATGACCGAGGCGCCGGCGGAGCTCTGTGAGCTCATCTGGTTCAGTCCCGGCATCTCGCCGAACTGACGTTCCAGCGGTGCGGTGACCGAGCTGGTCATCACCTCGGGGCTGGCGCCGGGGTAGAAGGTCTGCACCTGGATGGTGGGGTAGTCCACTTCCGGCAGGGCGGAGAGCGGCAGGTATTGGTAGGCGATGATGCCCACCAGCAGCAGTGCCAGCATCAGCAGCGTGGTCGCCACCGGCCGCAGGATGAACGCGGCGGACGGGCCGCCGCCTTGGCCCGTGCCCTGTCCGGTATAAGGCCCCGAGCCATGCATCGAGCCGGCGCCCTCTTGCCCGCTCATGCCAAGCCCGTCCGCGGACGTGCCCCGGGCCCAGCGTACGGGTTCGAGCCCCGATGCGAGCGCAGGCCAATGTTCGCCGGCATGGCTACTGGGACTGCTCCGCCGCATGGCGGTGGTGGTGCGCCCCGCCCTGCCCGCCGCCCCAGCCGCCGGCCGGGTGTGCGCCGGGCAGCATCACGTGGGCGCCGTCGCGCAGCCGGTCAGCGCCGTCCACCACCACGCGGTCGCCGATCGCCAGCCCGTCTGTAACCTGCGTCTTGTCGGCGTCCGCCACGCCCAGCTTCACCGCGCGCACTGAAACCGTGCTGTCCGGCTGCACGGCGTAGACGAAGCTGCCCGGCGCCCCGGTCTGCAGCGCCGCGTTGGGCACCGTCACCGCGCCGTGCACCGTGCTGACGATAAGCCGCACGTTGACGAACTGGTTGGGAAACAGCGCGAATTTCGGGTTGGCGAACAGCGCGCGCAATTTCACCGTGCCGGTGGTGACGTCGATCTGGTTGTCCAGCGTCTCCAGCGTGCCGGTGCCCAGCTCGTGCGTGTTGGCGCGGTCGTAGGCGACCACCTGAAGCTTGGCGCCGGCGGCAAGCTGCTCCTGGATCGCCGGCACGTCGTCTTCCGGCAGGGTGAAGATCACGCTGATCGGGTCGAGCTGGGTTACCACCACGATGCCGTTGGCCAGCGCCGGGGTCACGTAGTTGCCGGCGTCCACCTGGCGCAGGCCCACCCGGCCGTCCACCGGCGCGGTGATCCGGCAGAATGCCAGGTTCACCATCTGCGTCTGGATGGTGCCCTGGTCGGCGGCCACCGAGCCGATGTATTGCTCCACCACGAACTGCTGGTCCTCGGCCTGCTGGCGGCCGATACTGTCCTGCTTCTGCAGCAGCGCGTAGCGGCGGGCGTCAACCTGCGCTTGGTGAAGCAGGCCCTGGTCGTGGGCGAGGTTGCCGCGCGCGGTGTCCAGCAGCGCCTGGTAGGGACGCGGGTCGATCTGGGCGAGGAAGTCGCCGCGGTGGACGATCTGGCCCTCGTGGAAACCCACCGTCTGCAACACCCCGCTGATCTGGCTTTGCACGATCACGCTGGCCAGCGAGGTGACGGTGCCCAGGCCGTTGTCGACCACCTGCATGTCGGCCGCCGAGGCCGACGCCACACCGACGGCCTGTGGCGGCACGAACTGGCTGCGGGCAGCGTGCTGGGTAGCGCCCAGCCGCAGGATAAGCAGCCCGGCAACCCCCATCACAGCCAGCAGCACCAGCCACGGCACAACGCTGCGCCGCCGCCGAGCCACGGCCGGAGCCGCGTGGGTGGGCGTTGGCAGGCGCAAATCGTCCATGGCTGCGTATGTCCGTCATGCCGGCCGCGCTGGTGCGCTCGCCGGTGAGATGTCTGCCAAGCCCGGCTGGCGGCTGCAACCTGGGCCGGGGCGTCGGTGTAAGCCCGTGTGACCGGACCTATCTGACAGAGCGCTGAACGAAAGTCCCAGGACGCTCCGATGCGAATACAATTTTTTACGTTCGGTATCGCACTCTCTTGCCTCGCACTGGCCGGCTGCGCCGTGCACGATGCGGAGGCACGCGCCCGCGTCACACGGGACGGCGCGGGCCTGCCGCGCCAGACTCCGCGTGGGGTGTTGTCTTCGTTTCCGCCGGCCGATACCAGCTTTACGCCGTTGCGATGCAAGACTTTGGGGCCGGAGACCGAGTGTACGCGAAGTTAAGCAAGGCCTTCTTTTTCGAGAAAAAGAAGCAAAAAGCTTTTGCGTCCGCTGTCGCGGTTCTCTCCGGCGAGCGCGTGACAGCGGACGCAAAAGCTTTTTGGTTCCTTTTTTCAAAAAAGAACTGCTTGCTTGCCTGACTTCGACTGCGTCATCGCCGGCGCCGGCGTGGTTGGCCTGGCCACCGCCCGCGCCCTGGCCCAATCCGGCCAAAACGTGCTGGTGCTGGAAAGCGAAGCCGCCATCGGCACCGGCACGTCCTCGCGCAACAGCGAGGTGATCCATGCCGGCCTCTACTACGCGCCAGGCTCCCTGCGCGCCCGTCTCTGCGCCCCCGGCCGCCGCGCGCTATACGCCTACTGCGCCGCGCACGGGGTCGCCGCACGCGCCTGCGGCAAGCTGATCGTCGCCACCGACGAAGCCGAACTCGCCACCCTGGACGGCATCGCCCAACGCGGCGCAGACGCCGGCGTCGAGGACCTGCGACGCCTCGACGCGGCAGAGACCCGCGCCATGGAGCCTGCGCTCGCCTGCACGGGCGCGCTGCACTCGCCGGTCACCGGAATCGTCGACAGCCACGCGCTGATGCTCTCGTTGCTGGGCGAGCTGGAGGACCATGGCGGCGCGCTGGCCCTGCGCGCGCCGTTGCTCTCGGCCGAGCCCGTGCCCGGCGGGTTCCGCCTGCTTGTAGGTGGCGCCGAACCGGCCACGCTCACCTGCCGCACGCTGGTCAACGCCGCTGGCCTGGGCGCCTGCGCGTTGGCCAGCCGCATCGAAGGCTTGGCTGCTCACCACGTGCCCACGCCTAGCCTGGCCAAGGGCAGCTACTTCACCCTCGCCGGCGCCTGCCCGTTCACCCACCTGGTCTACCCGGTGCCGATCCCCGGCGGCGCCGGCATCCACCTCACCTTGGACCTCGCAGGCCAGGCACGCTTCGGACCTGACGTGGAACCGGTGAACAGCATCGACTACGACGTGGACCCGGCGCGCGCCGCGGTCTTCGCGGCTGCCATCCGTCGCTACTGGCCAGGCGTGCCGGCAGAGCGGCTGCAGCCCGCCTATGCCGGCATAAGGCCGAAGATTGTCCATCCGACCGAGACGCAGGATTTCGTCATCCAGGACGCGAGCGTGCACGGGCTGCGCGGGCTTGTGAACCTGTTCGGGATCGAAAGCCCCGGGCTGACATCGTGCCTGGCGATCGCGGACGACGTGAAGGCAAGGCAAGCGGTTCTTTTTTAAAAGGAACCAAAAACCCTTGTTCCCTCGGGCACCCGTGTTGGGGGACTCCGCGACAGCCGTAACAAAAACTTCTTGCTTCTTTCTCTCGAAAAAGACGCGCTTGCCTTTGCTTCAGTGCGCCGCCTGGTTCTGCTGCCCCGTCGGCGGCGACGCGGTGTTGGCAGGCGCCGGCAGGGTCTGCGGCATCGTGGCGTTGGACAAGGGCGCCCCGGGCACGGATGAAGGGCCGTTTACCGGCAGCGCGCCGACCTGCGGCGGATGCATCTGCAGCTGGTTGATCGGCTTCAGCCGCTCGAAGCTGGCCAGCTTCGTGCCAAACAACCAGACGAACACCAGCAGTGCGGCGCCTGCGGCCACATAAGGCCGGGTATGAACCTTGTTGTGCGACTCAAGCCAGGTCTGCACGATCTCGCGCGGCGGATGCGGCGCGGTGGCGACGATGCCGGTCACCCGGGCCGTCGGGTAGCGGCTGGCGCGCTCGTTGAGGTAGTCGCGCATCTCCACCGGCCCGCGCAGCTCCATGGCGATGTACCATCGCCGCAGGTCGTCCGCGTTATGGTTGACGTACTCGTACTCACCGAGGCGCTTGCGCCAGAACTGGGCGATACGGATCTCGCCGACAAAACCGACTTCGCTCATCAGGTCATCCAGAACGCGGGCCGGCGTGGCCCGGAGAAGTGCGGTTTAGCGTGACGGGCGGCAAAGTGCAGCTTTTTTCGGGCCCGCGTCCGCCAAGCAAGCAAGGCCTTCTTTTTTGAAAAAAGAAGCAAAAACTTTTGTCCCTTGCGCTGTTCCACCCGCCTCGAATCAACCTGAGACGCACAGAGACGACATTGGCCAGAAGACAGATGTTTTCTGGTTTTCTTTCAGGAAAGAACCGCTTGCTTTGGCCTTAAACCCCGTGACCCCGCATGAACAAATCCACCGCGCAATTCACCACGTGGTTGATCTGCTGTTCGGACGGCATGTCGATCAGCCCGAGCCGGCGCTTCATGCAGAGCTGAGTCTGCACCAGGGCGAAGAACTGCTCGGCGGCGAAGTCCGGGTGCTCCACATGCAGCCGGCCCTCGCCGTGCATCCGGCTAAGGTAGGCGGACACGTGGGCGGTGGCCCGCGCCGGCCCCTCGGCGTAGAAGGCGCGCGCCAGCTCGGGAAACTTCTCGGCTTCGGCCACCACCATGCGGTACATCACCAGCCCGGGCTGCGAGAGCAGCATCGCCATCATCCGCTGGCCGACCTCGCGCAGCACGTCCACCGGCGGCGTCGCCGGGTCCAGCTGGTCGAAAACCAGCGCGATCCAGCGTGTGCACTCGCGCCGCATGTAGGCGGTGAACAGATGCGCCTTGCTGCTGAAGTAATTGTACAGCGTGCCCTTCGAGACGCCGGCTTCTGCCGCGATGCGCGACATGCTGGCACCCTCGTAGCCGTCGAGGGCAAAGACGCGGGCGGCGCCGTCGATGATCTGCGCCTCTTTGTGGGACGCGGCACCGGCGCAATCGGCTGGGCAGCCGTCCAGCTTCTCGAGAGTCGAAGAGGCGTAGTCGGCGTCGGCAACCATGGATGGCTCTGTCAGCTGCGGCATTGACGATCAAGTCAAAGGCGGTAGCTTGTCAATGACCGAACCGGTCGGTCAGCGCCGCTGGACCCTCATGCACCCGCCTAGGCGTCGCGCACCCGTCGTGCCACACGCCGCCGCGACCATCTCAGGAGCCGTCATCCCGTGCTCAGCACCGTCTCCGCCCGCAAGCTGACGCAGCTGGGAGCCTTGCCGGCCCTCGCCTGCCTGCTGGCCGGCTGCAACGTCGGCCCCGACTGGAAACGGCAGGCGATCTGGTCGCCATCCTCCTGGTTCGCCGCCTCCCGTGCCACCCCGTCTGCAAAGGCGGCGCCGATCAGCGAGCCGGTCTCCGAGCCGATCGACCCAAACTGGTGGAACGTGTTCCACGACCCCGAACTGACCTCGCTGGAGTCCCGCGTGGCGGCGGCCAACCTCAACGTGCGCCTGTCCACAATACGGCTGGCGGAAAGCCGCTCGCAGCGGCAGATCACCGGCGCGGACCAGTTTCCCACGCTGCAGGGCGACGGCTCCTACACGCGCGAGCGGATCAGCGGCAAGGGCGTGATCGGCATCATCGGCAGCGGCGGCTCCAGCGGCACCTCGTTCGGCAGCAACGGCAGCGCCGCCAGCGGCACCACAGGCACGTCGGGCGCCATCCCCAGCAGCATCACCGGCAGCTCGCTGAAGGTGCCGCCGTTCAACCTGTGGCAATACGGCTTCGACGCCTCGTGGGAGCTCGATCTGTGGGGCCGGGTGCGGCGCGAGGTGGAATCCGCCGACGCGTCTCTGGAAGCCTCCGGCGACGCACGGCGCAACTCGCTGCTCTCGGTGGTCGCCGAGGTTGCGCGCGACTACGTGCAGCTGCGCGACGTGCAGACACAGCTCGCCATCACCAGGGAGAACATCGGCACCGACCGGGAGTCGCTGCAGCTCTCGCAGGACCGCTACCGCGGCGGACTGACCACCCAGCTCGACGTGGCAAACGCGGCGGCCCAGCTGGAGACCACCACGGCGCAGGTCCCGCAGCTCGAACAGCAGCAGGCCAGCCAGATCAACGCGCTGAGCTTCCTGCTGGGCGAAGCGCCGCGCGCGCTGCAGGCCGAGCTGATCACGCCCGCTGCAGTGCCGCCGATCCCGCCGCGGGTGCCGATCGGGGTGCCCTCCGAACTGGCGCGCCGCCGCCCTGACATCCGCCAGGCAGAGGCGCAACTGCACGCGGCGACGGCCGACATCGGCGTGGCGGTGGCCGACTTCTACCCGAAGGTGACGCTGGACGGCAGCATCGGCCTGCAGGCGCTCAAGGCCAAGGACCTGGGCAACTGGGGTGCGCGGCAATACGGGCTGGGGCCCACCATCAGCATCCCGATCTTCGAGGGCGGCAAGCTGCGCGCAACCCTCGCCCTGCGCAAAGTGGAGCAGCAGGAAGCCGCGCTGAACTACCAGCAGACCGTGCTGCAGGCCTGGCACGACGTGGACAACGCGCTGGTCGCCTACGCCGCGGAACAGCGCCGCCACGACGCGCTGGTGCAAGCCGAAGCGCAGAACCGGCTGGCGCTGCGGCTGGCACGCGAGCGCTACACGCAGGGAGTGGCGGATTTCCTCAACGTGCTGGACGCGGAACGGACTCTGCTGAACGCGCAGCTGCAGCTGGCGGACAGCTCGGCGACCATGTCTTCGAACCTGGTGCAGTTATACAAGGCACTGGGGGGCGGGTGGGAGCCGACTTATCCTCTGGATCCCAAGGAGTTGCGGGTGGCGAACAAGTAAGGCAAGCGCTTCTTTCTTGAAAAGCAGCAAAAAACTTTTGTCTTCGCTGTCGCGGCGCTCGCCGGAAAGGTCGCCGACAGGGAGCAAAAGGTTTTTGGTCTTTTTTCAAAAAAGAATTGCTTGCCTTGCCTGCTTAACGCCAGCTCAGCCTAAACCTTAACCGGCAAGGTCGGTCGCGTCGCCTCAGCCGGCTGCGGCAGCGGACCCAAAGGCCTTGCCTGCCTTTTTCCGCGCCTTCCCGCCGCAAGCCGATTTCCGCTAGAAGCCGCGGATGCCCCCCATCCGCCCCCGCCGCAGCCCTTTCCGCCCGCTGATCCTGGGCGTCGCAGCAATCGCCGTCGTGGGCGTGGCCGCCGTCGTGGTGGCCTCGGCCGCGCTGGACCCGCAGCGCCTCAGCGCCGAGCTGCAGGACGCGGTGCACCGGTCCACCGGGCGCGACCTGACCATCTCCGGCGGCGTGCACCTGCGGCTCGGCCTCTCGCCACGTTTCGAGGTGGACGACGTGGCACTGTCCAACCTGCCGGGCGGCTCGCGCCCGCAGATGCTGACGGCGAAAAGCCTCTCCGCGCAGGTGGCGCTGCTGCCGCTGCTGGCGGGCGACGCGGTGGTCTCGTCGCTTGCCCTGCAGGACCCCGACATCCTGCTGGAACGCACCGCGGACGGCACGCCCAACTGGCGGTTCACGCCGGAGCGGCGCGCGCGGTCGGGTGGCTCCTCCAGCACGAGCGGCGGCAGCCACCGGGTGGAGATCAGGCGGGTGCGCGTCGATGGCGGCCAGCTCGCCTGGCACGGCGGCGGCCCGGCGCTCTCGGTGGGGATCACCTCGCTGGTGTGGACGGCGGACAGCATCGACTCGCCGATGAGTCTGACCTTCGACGGCACCAAGGGCAGCACGCCGGTGCACCTGACGGCCAGCTCGGGCTCGCTGCAGCGGCTGCAGGGCGGCCCGGTCAGCGCGCTGGCCGGCGCCTGGCCGCTGACGGTGGACCTCAGCGTGCTCGACGCAACGCTGCACGTGCTGGGCGGCATCAACCACCCCGAGCAGGGCCGCAGCTACCAGTTCCGCGTCACCGCCAACGCGCAGTCGCTGGACGAGCTGAACCCGCTGTTCTCCCGCCCCGTCCTGCCGCCGCTGCGCGACGTGAACCTCACCGCGGTGCTGGCGGACGGCGACCAAGGCGAACTGCGCACCTCGCAGGTCTCCGGCCACGCCGGCGCCTCGGACCTCGGCGCCTGGGCGCCCGGCCTGGCAGTCAAGCAGGCGCAACTCTCCGCACCAGGTCCTGGCCAGCTGGCGCAGCTGAACGTGGACGGCACCTACCAGAACCAGCCGATGCGCCTGGCCGCAGCCACCACGCAACCCGACCTGGTGGGCGGCGGCGCGCCGTTGCCGATCACGCTGAGCGGCCAGGCCGCCGGGGCCAGCCTCTCCGCGCACGGCACCATGCCCACGGGGCTGGGCGCGCCGGGGCTGGACCTGCGGGTGGAGATGCGGGCGCCCGACCTGTCCTCGCTCTCCCCGCTGGTCGGCCGCAAGCTGCCGGACGCGCACGACGTCTCGCTCGCGGCCCAGGTGGCCGACGCCGGCGTGCGGTTGCGCGGCATCGCAGTGCACGAGCTGGTGGTCGGCTCCTCGCTGGGCGACCTGTCCGGCGACGTGACCGTGCAGTGGCAGCCGCGCGCCGCGATCACCGGCACGCTTACCTCACGCACGCTGAACCTGGACGCGATCAGCGCGCCGGAAGGCGGGCTGCTGCCGGCGATATGGCCGCCTGCCACCGACAGCGACGCCGGGCAGGTGCAGGCGATGCCGGCGCCGGCAACCGACGCGCCGGCTGCGGCGCCACAGGGCGCCTCGCCCGGCCCGGCCACCATGCCGGCGCCCGACGCCCTGCCGCTGGCCGCGCTGCGCAACACCGACGCCGATGTCAGCCTGCAAATCGGCAACCTCACCTTCGGCGGCCAGCAACTGCAGGACCTGCAGGCGCACCTGCAGCTCTCGGACGGCAAGCTGGCGCTGAACCCGTTCCGGGCGACCTCGCCGGAGGGGGCGATCATCGGCGGCGCCTCGCTCGACGCGAGCTCGGACGAGCCGCCGGTGGCCGTCACCCTGCGCTCGCCTGCCATCTCGGCCGGCGCGGTGGCCGGGCTGCTGGGCTACCCCGACGGCGCCCACGGCACCATGCAGGTGGACGCGCAGCTGAACGGCACCGGCCAGACGGTGGCCGCGCTGAAGGCGAGCCTGGACGGGCATCTTGGCCTCGCGATGGTCAACGGCGAGGTGAGCGACAACATGCTGCAGGGCCTGATCGGCCCGGCGCTGGACGCCGCACAGGTTCCGGGCATCGGCGGCGGCACCTCGCAGGTGCGCTGCCTGGCCGCCCGGTTCAACTTCAACAACGGTGTCGCCACCATCCGCACGCTGGCCGCCGATACCTCCAAGCTGAGCCTGGACGGCACCGGCACGATCAACCTGCAGACCCAGGCGGTGGACATGCATTTGCGCCCGCGGCTGCATCTGGGGCCGACCGAGGTGGCGGCGCCGGTGTCGCTGACCGGGCAGCTCGGCGCGCTAAAGGCGACGCTGGACCCGGTGCTCGGCGGCGGACGGGTCGGCATCTCGATCGGCGGCGTGCCGGCGGGGCCGTCGGTGTGCGCCGGGCAGCTGGCGGTGGCGCGCGGCGGGCTTGGCGGGCCGATGCCGGCGGCAGCGCCCGCGGTGCCGGGGTTCAACATCAGGAAGCCTCGGGACCTGCTGAAGGGCTTATTTCACTGAGAGGCTTCGCACTTCGTTCTTTTTTGAAAAAAAGAACCAAAAAACTTTTGCTTCCTTCAGGTGCGCCATGTTGAACGGTCCGCGACAGCCGGGACAAAGTTTTTTTGCTTCTTTTTTTTCAAAAAAAGAAGCGCTTCCTTGAAACGCTTCTGGGACCGCGCCGAGGTCGTCGCCGACAACGGGCGCCACGCCATCCGCCTCGACGGTCGCCCCATGCGCCTGCCCGGCGGCCCGGTGCTTGCGCTAGAAAGCCGCCCCCTCGCCCTGGCGATCGCCGAGGAATGGCAGCTCGCCGGCGGCGAGAAAGGAGGCACGCTGCAGGCCGAAGACGTGCCGCTGACCCGCATTGCGGGGACCGCGCAGGAGCGGGTGGCGCCGGACCCGAACCCGACAGTGGACGCGCTGGCGCGCTACGCGGAGAGCGACCTGCTCTGCTACCGGGCAGATGGGCCGGAAGCGTTGGTGACGCGGCAGGCGCTGCTGTGGCAGCCGTGGCTGGATTGGGCAGCGGACGTGCACGGCGCGAAGCTGCTGGTGACGCAGGGCGTCATGTACGTGGCGCAGCCGGCCGAGGCGCTGGCGCGGTTGCGGGCGGCGGTCGCGGCCAAGGCGGCGTTCGTGCTGGCTGGGCTTGGCATCCTGGTGCCGGCGACGGGCAGCCTGGTGCTGGGCCTGGCGGTGGCAGACGGCGCGCTGAGTGCCGGCGAGGCGCACGAGTTGGCGGCGCTGGACGAGCTGTTCGAGGAGCAGCAATGGGGTGCGGACGGCGAGGCGGTGGCAAGGCGCCGGGCCGTGGGGCGGGACATCGCGCTGGCGGCGCGGTTCATCGCGCTCAGCAGCCCAGGATGAGACGGCTCGCCTGGATGATGCGGCGGGCTTCGGACCAGAGGTTGTAGTCGTCGAGGCGGTCCAGGTCGGCCCATTTGGCGTCGGCTGCGTCCGTGCCGGCACGCGCCTGCCCACCTTGCCACAAGCCGCAGAAATCCAGGATCGTGTAGTGGAAGATCATTTGCCCGTACGCGTCGTGATGGATGCTGTCGACGTGGCCGGCGAGATGCAGCGTGCCGGCCTCGAGCGACGTTTCCTCGGCGAGTTCGCGGCGCGCGCCCTGCTCGGCCGTCTCGCCTAGGAGCTGGGCGCCGCCGGGAAGGCTCCACTCGCCTTGCGCGGGCGGGTTGGCGCGGCGGACGAGCAACACCGCGCCGGGGCGCAACAGGGCGACGCCGAGGCCGACGCGCGGGGCGCTTGGGTATTGGCGGGTCACTGGCTCGGCCTTTGCGGAAAAGCAAGCAAGCGGTTCTTTTTTGAAAAAAAGAACCAAAAAACTTTTGGTTCTCGGGTACACGCCGGTTGAACGGTCCGCGACAGCCGGGGCAAAAGCTTTTTGCTTCTTTTTCTCGAAAAGAAGGCCTTGCTTTACCCTGACGCCAACGTCCGCAACGCCGCCCCCCGCTCGAACAGCCGTAGCAGCAACCGCACCGCCCGCCCCCGCTCCGTCTCCAGTTTCGGGTCCCGCTCCAGCAGCACCGCCGCGTCCCGGCTCGCCATGCGCAGCAGCCCCTCGTGCTCCACCGGGTCGGCCAGCCGCCACCCCGGCTGGCCGGACTGCCGCTTGCCCAGCAGGTCGCCGCCGCCGCGGATGCGGAAGTCCTCGTCGGCGATGATGAAGCCGTCCTCGGTGTCGCGCAGCAGCACCAGGCGGCGCCGGGCGGTCTCGGACAACCCGTCGTCGTGCAGCAGCAGGCAGTAGCTGGCCGCCGACCCGCGCCCGACACGGCCGCGCAACTGGTGCAATTGCGCCAGGCCGAAGCGTTCGGCGTGTTCCACCACCATCACGCTGGCCGCGGGCACGTCCACCCCCACCTCGATCACCGTGGTGGCCACCAGCAGCCGGGTGCGGCCGGCGGCGAAGTCGGCCAGCGCGCGCTCGCGCAACTCGGTCTCCATGCGGCCGTGCGCCAGGCCCAACACGGCGCCGAAGCGGGTGCGCAGCGATTCGTGGCGGGCCTCGGCCGCGGCCACGTCCAGCATCTCGTTCTCGCTGACCATGGGGCAGACCCAGAACACCTGGTCGCCGCGGTCGAGCGCACGGGCGATGCCGTCAGTCACGTCGTCGATGGTGGCCAGGCTGTGCAAGGTGGTGCGTATCTTCTGGCGGCCGGCGGGTTTTTCGGACAGGCGGCTGACCGACATCTCGCCCCAGTGGGTCAGCAGCAGCGTGCGCGGGATGGGGGTGGCGGTCATCACCAGCACGTCGGTGGTGTCGCCCTTGCCGCCGAGGCTGAGGCGCTGGTCCACGCCGAAGCGGTGCTGCTCGTCGATGACGGCCAGCGCCAGGTCGCGGTAGCCCACCCCGTCCTGGAACAGCGCATGGGTGCCCACCACCAGCGGGGTGCGGCCGCTCTGCAGACCGAGCAGGGTGTTGCGGCGGGCCACCCCCTTCACCGAACCGGTGAGCAGCGCGGTCGGCACCGGGCAGATCTTGGTCAGCGTGCGGTGGTGCTGGCGGGCGAGCGTCTCTGTGGGCGCCATCATCGCCGCCTGGGCGCCGGCTTCGACCGCGCGCAGCATCGCCATCGCGGCGACCAGCGTCTTGCCGGAGCCCACGTCACCCTGCAGCAGGCGCAGCATGCGGCTGGGGGCGGCGAGGTCGGCGTCGATCTCGGCCAGCGCCTCGGCCTGCGAGGGGGTGAGCGCGTGGCCGAAGCGGGCGAGCGCCTGGCCGCGCAGCGCGCCGTCGCCGGCCAGCACGCGGCCTGGGCGGGCGCGCTCGCGGCTGCGCATCCAGGACAGCGCCACCTGGTGGGCGAGCAGCTCGTCGTAGGCGAGCCGGGTGCGCGCTTCCGGGGCGGGGTGTTCGCGGGGGGCGTGCAGGGCGCACAGCGCCTCGGCGAAGCTGGGCCAGCGTTCGCGACGCAGCAGCGTGGGCTCGTGCCACTCCGGCAAAGCGGGCACGCGGGCGAGCGCCTGGGTGAGGGCTGCGCGGAGGTGGCTGGGGTAGAGGCCGGCGGTCAGCGGCCAGACGGGTTCGAGCGCCGGGATCAGCTCGGGCCGGTTGGCGGGTGCGATGTGGTCCGGGTGCGGCATGGTCAGCCGGTCGCCGAAGCTGTCCAGCCGGCCGGAGACGAGGATCTTCGAGCCTACCGTGAGCGCCTGGGCACGGGCGGGCTTGAAGAAGACGAGCTCGGCGGTGCCGGTGCCGTCGGTGACGACGACGCGCCAGGGCTGGCGCTGGGTGGCGGGCTTGTCGTGGCGGACGACGTCCACCTCCAGCGTTGCGACCTGGCCCGGCAGCGCGGCTTTCAGCGTGGGGCGCAGGCGGCGGTCGACGAAGCTTTCCGGCAGGTGGAACAGCAGGTCGAGCACGCGGGTGCCGCCGGTGACGCGCGCCAGCATGGTGGCGACGGCCGGGCCGATGCCCTTCAGCGTGGTCTGCGCCTCGAGCAGCGGCGCCAGCAGGTCGGGCTGGGCGTCGGTCATCGCGCAGGCAAGCGCGGATGAGCGCTACCTGAGCCGGCGATGACCAGCCTGCTGATCGAGAGGAAGCAAGCGCCTTCTTTTTCGAGAATGAGAAGCAAAAAGCTTTTGCGCGCGCTGTCGCGGACGGCTGAAACGACACGTCTCAACAACGCGCGCCCAACGAGAGCAAAAGTCTTTTGGTTCTTTTTTTCAAAAAAGAACTGCTTGCCTTGCTCGCTTGCTTCGCCCTGGCGTCCGACACACCGCCCGCTATATGTCAGCCGCACCATGGAAGAAACCTCGTCTCACCTGGAAAGCCGGCGCCGCCGCCTGCTGTTCCGTGCCAACCACCGCGGCACGCGGGAGAACGACCTGCTGATCGGCGGTTTCGTAGCCTCGCGGCTGGAGCGTTTCTCCGTTGAGGAAATCGACGTGCTGGAACGGATCGTCGAGCTGCCGGACACCTGGCTGACCGACTGGCTGACCGGACGCACGCCTATTCCAGTCGAGCACGACGGGCCGATGCTGCGGGCGATGCGCGACGCACGCGGCCAAGGGCCGACCGCTTGAGCATCGCCACCATCTACGGCGCGCCGGAAGGCTTCGACGCGCTGCTGCTGATCCGCCGGGCGGAAGAACACCAGGGCACCCTGCTGCACATCGCGCGCAACGAGCAGCGCATGGTGCGGCTGTCCGAACTGCTGGCGTTCTTCGCGCCGGGCATCGAGGTGCTGCGCTTCCCCGCCTGGGACTGCCTGCCCTACGACCGCGTCTCGCCCAACCCGGCGGTGGTCTCCGAGCGCATCGCTACCTTGTCCCGCCTGCTGGACCCGCCGCAGGGACGCCGCATCGTGCTGACGACGGTGAACGCCGCGGTGCAACGCGTGCCGCCCCGGCTGGTGTTCCTGGGCGAGAGCCTGGACGTGCGCGCCGGCGGCGAGATGAAGCCGGAAACGCTGGTTGCCTACCTGGAGGCGCACGGCTACGGCCGCACCGACACGGTGATGGAGCCCGGCGAATACGCGGTCCGCGGCGGCATCCTCGACGTCTTCCCCAGCGGCGAGGGCGACCCGGTGCGGCTGGACTTCTTCGGCGACACGGTGGAGAGCGTCCGCCGCTTCGACCCCTCCACCCAGCGCAGCACGGAGAAGGCGGCCAGCTTCTCGCTGCGTCCGGTCTCCGAGGTGACGCTGGATGAAGCCAGCAAGACGCGCTTCCGCACCGCCTGGCGCGAGCTGTTCGGCCAGGCCGCCGCCATCGACCCGATCTACCAGGCGATCTCCGACGGGCGCCGCTACCCGGGCATGGAGCACTGGGTGCCGCTGTTCCACGACGAGATGGAGACGCTGCTGGACTACCTGCCTGTCCCCTCCGTCTCGATGGACGTACAGGGCGAGGAGGTGCTGACCGCCCGGCTGGAGATGATCGCCGACCACTACCAAAGCCGCCGCATGGTGCCGCGCGACGGCGAGGTGCCCTACCGCCCGCTGCCGAGCGAGCGCCTTTACCTGGACCGCGACGGCTGGGACGCGATGCTGGTGGGCGTGCCAACCTTCGTGTTCAGCCCCTACGGCATGCCGGATGGCGCCGGCGGCTTCGACGCCGGCGGCCGGCCCGGCGTGCTGTTCACCCAGGCCGGCACCGGCATCTCCGCCAACATGTTCGAGCAGTTGGCGGCGCAGGCGGCGAGCTGGGCCGCGCAGGGCAAGCGCACCGTGGTAGCGGCCTGGAGCCGCGGCTCACGCGCGCGGCTTGGCACGCTGCTGGGCGAGCACAAGTTGCGCGCCGAAGTGGCCGAGGACTGGCGCACTGCCCGCCGCGCGCGGCCGGACGCGATCGCCCTGGTGACGCTGGGGCTCGAGCGCGGCTTCGTGGCCGACGACTTCGCCATCGTCGGCGAGCAGGACCTGCTGGGCGAGCGCATCAGCCGGCCGGCCCGCCGCCGCAAGCGGGCTGACCAGTTCATCGCCGAGGCGACGGAGATCGCCGAGGGCGACCTAGTGGTGCACCAGGATTACGGCATCGGCCGCTACGACGGGCTGGAGACGCTGAAGATCGGCCTCGCCCCGCACGACTGCCTGCGGCTGATCTACGACGGGCTGGAGAAGCTGTTCCTGCCGGTGGAGAACATCGAGCTGCTCAGCCGCTTCGGCAGCGAGAGCCAGGGTGTGGCGCTGGACAAGCTGGGCGGCGCCGGCTGGCAGAGCCGCAAGGCGCGCATGAAGCAGCGCATCCGCGACATGGCCGGCGCACTGATCCGCATCGCCGCAGAACGCCGGGTGCGCGACGCGATGACGGTGGCCCCGCCCGAAGGCACCTGGGACGAGTTCTGCGCCCGTTTTCCCTTCGCCGAGACCGAGGACCAGACGCGCGCCATCTCCGACGTGCTGGAAGACCTCTCGTCCGGCAAGCCGATGGACCGGCTGATTTGCGGCGACGTGGGCTTTGGCAAGACCGAGGTGGCGCTACGGGCAGCCTTCGCGGTGGCGATGTCGGGTTCACAGGTGGCCGTGGTGGTGCCGACCACGCTGCTGGCACGGCAGCACTTCCGCGGGTTTACCGCGCGGTTTGACGGCCTGCCGGTGAAGGTTGGCCAGCTCAGCCGCATGGTCACCGCCAAGGACCAGGCGGAGGTGAAACGCGGGCTGGCCAACGGCGACATCAACATCGTCATCGGCACCCACGCGCTGCTGGCCAAGGGGATCGAGTTCTCCGACCTCGGCCTGCTGATCGTCGACGAGGAGCAGCATTTCGGCGTCAGCCACAAGGAGAAGCTGAAGGCGCTGAAGGCGGACGTGCACGTGTTGACGCTGACCGCCACGCCGATCCCGCGCACCCTGCAGCTCGCTCTGACCGGGGTGCGCGAGATGAGTCTGATCGCCACCCCGCCGGTGGACCGCATGGCGGTGCGAACCTTCATCATGCCGTTCGACCAGGTGGTAGTGCGCGAGGCGATCCAGCGCGAACGCTTCCGCGGCGGCCAGGTGTTCTGCGTGGTGCCGCGCCTGGAAGACATGCCGAAGATGCAGACGCGTCTGCGCGAGATCGTGCCCGAAGCGCGCATCGTTGAGGCGCACGGCCGCCTGGCGCCCACCGAGCTGGAACGGGTGATGACCGAGTTCGGCGACGGCAAATACGACATCCTGCTGTCCACCAACATCGTGGAATCCGGGCTGGACATGCCGGCGGTCAACACGCTGGTGATCCACCGCGCGGACATGTTCGGCCTGGGCCAGCTGTATCAGCTGCGCGGGCGCGTGGGGCGCGGCAAGCAGCGCGGCTACGCGTACCTCACCTGGCCACCGACCACGAAGCTCTCGGCCGCAGCGGAGAAGCGGCTGCACGTGATGCAGACGCTGGACCAGCTTGGCGCCGGCTTCACCCTGGCCAGCCACGACCTCGACATCCGCGGCGCCGGCAACCTGCTGGGAGACGAGCAGTCCGGACACATCCGCGAGGTGGGGATCGAGCTCTACCAGCAGATGCTGGAGGACGCGGTGGCCGAGATGCGGTCGGCCAAGGGGCGCGTGGCGGCTGGGGACCGTGACTGGACGCCGAACATCAACCTCGGCCTGCCGGTGCTGATCCCGGACGCCTACGTGCGCGACCTGCCGGTGCGGCTGGGGCTATACCGGCGGATCGGCGCGCTCTCGTCGGACGGCGAGAGCGAGGCGCTGGCGGCCGAGTTGGTGGACCGCTTCGGGCCGCTGCCGGAAGAGGTGGAGAACCTGCTGCAGGTGGTGCATTTGAAACGCGCCTGCCGGGTGGCCGGGGTGGAGAAGCTGGAGGCGGGGCCGAAAGGCATGGTGCTGCAGTTCCGCGGCAACGCGTTCCGCAATCCAGCAGGCCTAGTGGCGTGGCTGGGGACGCGCAAGGGATTGGTGAAACTGCGACCGGACCACAAGCTGGCGGTGGTGCGGGACATGACGGTGGCCGAGCGGGTGAAGACTGCGGACGACGTTTTGGGCCACCTGGTGCGCGTGGCGGAGCAGGCGAAGGCGGCGTAGGAAGCAAGCGCCTCTTTTTCGAGAAAAAGAAGCAAAAAGCTTTTTATACGGCTGTCGCGGTTTTCTCTGACGAGCGCGCGACAGCGGAGGCAAGAATTTTTTGGTTCTTTCTTTAAAAGTACTGCTTGCTTTTACCTCACGAGATGCGGCGCCAGACCCAGCACGCCAATCGCAATCAAGTAGACCGCCACGATCAGGTTCAGCAGCCGCGGGATCAGCAGGATCAGCACGCCGGCGATCAGCGAGACGAGCGGGGTGACGAGAACCGCGTGCAATTCCAAGGCGACATCTCCCCAATGCGAAGCCGCAGGGCAGACGCACGCGGCGCCAGTTGGTTGCATAAGGCGGATGGTGCTGCTGGAGGGGATTGAACTCTCGACCTCTCCCTTACCAAGGGAGTGCTCTACCACTGAGCTACAGCAGCGACGGGGCTGGAAACCGGGCTGGTCCTAGCTTTTAGGCTGCCGTAGCGCAAGCCCGCCAGACGGCGGGTGGTTCGCATCTGCTTGAAGCCCGGCATACCGCGATCGGCTGCGCGCGCCACCGGCTCAAGCACGCAAGTCGATCTCCGCGGCAGATGAGCACGCAGCAGCGGCGAAGACGTCACACCAACGGCCCGAAGCACGGACCGGTGACAGGCAAGCTAAGCAGTCCTCTAAAACACCGAAAACACTCGCTGGCTGGGGCGCGTGCTGCAGAAACGTCCGCGACAGCAGGTTTAAAAATCTTTTGCTTCTTTCTTCAGAAAAGAAGGCCTTGCCTTCCTTGCCGGCTTGAACGGGTCAGGTTTCAGGGTTGTTGGGACCGAAGGCCGCCAGGGCGTGTTCCTGCACGTCCAGGCCTGATTGCCGCAGGACTGCGCGATCCAGGCCAGGTAGTCCGGGTCGCCGCCGGCTACCGGCAGGGCGGCGATGCAAGGGCACTCGTACGGGTGTTCCGCCCTGACCCGCTCCCGCAGAGCCGCCACCAGGTCGGCCCGCGTCTTGACGATCATCACGGCCTCGCCTGCCTCCTCGATAGCGCCCTGCCACCGATAGACGGTGCGCATTCCCGGCAGGATGTTGACGCACGCGGCCAGGCCGTCCTCAACCAGTTTGCGCCCCAGTGCGGCGGCAGCATCGGGGTCCGGGTGTGTCACGTAGACGAAGACGATGCCGGTCATCCTGCCTCTGTTTCACCGGCGCGCGGCGCCGGCAAATGGCGACCTACCCGCACCTTCAGCAGGCGGACGAGTTCTGGCGCCATGAAGGCGAAGTCGTCCGCAATGTCGAGGCAGACGACCTTCTTGCCCTTTAGGTGCCGGCTGAAGCCGCACGCGAGCCTGGTCCGGTGGCGCCGCTCCATGACAAAGACGATGTCCGCCCAATCCAACAGATCGGGCGTGCACGCGACGTCGGCGTCCGGGCTGAGGCCGGCCGAGGCGACCTCCAGGTCGGGTCTGGTGGCGAAGACACGCTCGGCGGTGGGGCTTCTGAGCCGGTTGCGGCTGCACAGGAATAGGAAGCAGAAAGCTTTTATTGCGCCTGTCGCGGTTCTGTCCGGCGAGCGCGCGACAGCGGAGACAAAAGTTTTTTGGTTCTTTTTTCAAAAAAGAACCGCTTGCCTTGCCTTCCTCCGCAGCACGTATCCGAGCCACCATATCCGTGGTTCGCCAGGCCGGACACCGATGCTCAAACGCTTCTTCGCCTACTACCGCCCGCACAGGGCCCTGTTCCTGCTGGATTTCGGCTGCGCCGTCCTCTCCGGACTGCTGGAGCTTGGCTTCCCTATGGCGGTCGGCGCCTTCGTGGACCGCTTGCTGCCGAGCCGCGACTGGGGGCTGATCCTGCTCGCCTCGGCCGGCCTGCTGGGCGTCTACCTGCTCAACACCGGGCTGATGGCGGTGGTGACCTACTGGGGCCACCTCCTCGGCATCAACATCGAAACCGAGATGCGCAGGCGCGCCTTCGACCACCTGCAGAAGCTCTCGTTCCGCTTCTACGACAACACCAAGACCGGCCACCTGGTCGCCCGAGTCACCAAGGACCTCGAGGAAGTGGGCGAGGTGGCCCATCACGGGCCGGAGGATTTGTTCATCGCGGTGATGACGTTCGCCGGCGCCTTTGCGCTGATGTTCAGCGTGGACCGCGGTCTCGCGTTGATCGCGGCGGCCATCGTGCCGGTGGTTGCCGTGCTGTCCAGCCGCTACGGCGCCCGCTTGTCACACAACTTCCGTGAACTGTTCACGCAAGTTGGCCGGTTCAACGCGCGCATCGAGGAGAACGTGGGCGGCATGCGGGTGGTGCAGGCCTTTGCCAACGAGGAGCACGAGCGTCGCCTGTTCGCCGCCGACAACGCCAGCTACCGCGACACCAAGCTCGCCGCCTACCGGCTGATGGCCGCCAGCATGTCGGTGACTTATCTCGGCATGCGGTCGACCCAGGTGGTGGTGATGCTGGCGGGCACCTGGTTCGTGCTGCACGGCCACTTAACCGAGGGCGGTTTCGTGGCCTTCCTGTTGCTGGTCGGCGTGTTCCTCCGCCCGGTCGAGAAGATCTCCGCCGTGTTGGAAGTCTATCCCAAGGGGGTCGCCGGCTTCCGCCGCTACCTGGAACTGCTAGACACCGCACCGGACATCGTCGACCGGCCTGGTGCGGTTGCCGCACCGCGCCTGCGCGGCGCCATCAGCTACCATGGCGTCAATTTCGGCTACACGCCGGAGCGGCCGGTGCTGCACGGCATCGACCTCGACATCAGCCCCGGCGAGATGGTGGCTTTTGTCGGCCCGTCCGGCGCCGGCAAGACCACGCTGTGCGCGCTGCTGCCGCGCTTCTACGAGCTCGACGCCGGTCGCATCACCATGGACGGCTTAGACATTCGCGACATGACG
The DNA here is from genome assembly GCA_964242115.1 of uncultured Acetobacteraceae bacterium. Taxonomy (GTDB): domain Bacteria; phylum Pseudomonadota; class Alphaproteobacteria; order Acetobacterales; family Acetobacteraceae; genus BOG-908. The sequence continues at coordinate 95,833 of CAXSZX010000019.1, forward strand.
CTGGCCTCACTGCGCGGCCAGATCGGCATCGTGCAGCAGGACGTGTTCCTGTTTGGCGGCACCATCCGCGAGAACATCGCCTACGGCCGCCTGGATGCTTCGGAAGCAGAGATCGCCGAGGCCGCACGCCGCGCGCAGATGCAGGCGACGATTGCCGCGATGCCCGCCGGGCTGGACACGGTCATCGGTGAGCGCGGCGTCAAGCTGTCCGGCGGGCAGAAGCAGCGCCTGGCCATCGCGCGGATCTTCCTAAAAGACCCGCCGATCCTGATTTTGGACGAGGCAACCAGCGCGCTGGACACCGAGACGGAGCGGGCAATCCAGTCGGCGCTGGCAGAGCTCTCGCGCGGCCGCACGACGCTGGTGGTGGCGCACCGGCTTGCAACTATCCGAGATGCCGACCGGATCGTGGTTGTGGACAAGACGGGGATAGCCGAGCAGGGCGCACACAGCGAGCTGCTTGCACGGAGCGGACCTTACCGTCGCCTGCATGAGGCTTGAGACGAGCAGGTGTGAGCCCTGACATTGCTATCCGGAAAGGTAGGCCAGGCCTGCTTTTTTGAAAACAAGCAGCAAACAATTTTTGGTCCTGCTGTCGCGGAGGTTTCTGCACCACGCGCAGGAAAACAAGGTTCTGGTTTCGGAACCAGTCCTGCGGCTTGTTTTAGCCTGCCGTGATCGGCCGGTCGAAGGTATAGCAATTGGTTCTTTCTTCGAAAAAAAACCGCAACTTCTCTCCCTGGAGCGCGAGTTGCAGGAACTCTGCGACCGCAGGACCAAACTCTTTCGTTTCTTTTCTTAGGAGAAGAAGGCCCTGCTTTCCTCGCCGACCTTCGCCGGTCAAGACTCATAGCGTGACCCGACTAACGGGATAGCCCGTCGAATGCAGATGCTCGCTAAATCAGAGAATTGGAGCGTTTTCCGGCCTGGTTATCCGGTCCAGCAAAATCGGCAACGCTTTAGCGCTGCTGGATCACTCGATACCAATCGACAACCGGCCTTGCTCACACGAGCAAGGCCTTCTTCCTGCGAAACACTTTCGGCTCCGCTGCCGAAGACTCACCGGTGAGTCCCCGACAGGGAGCAAAAGTTTTTTGGTTCTTTTTTTCAAAAAAGAACCGCTTGCTTGCCTTACTCCGCCGCCCGCGTGATCTGCGGCGGCGCGTCCTTCAGCACCGCACGCTGCTGATCACGACCAGCCGCCACTGCCTTCAGCCGGTTCATCACCGACCCCGTGCCCGCCGGGATCAAGCGCCCGACGATCACGTTTTCCTTAAGACCGGTCAGTTGGTCGGTCTTGCCGGCGGTCGCCGCCTCGGTCAGCACGCGCGTGGTCTCCTGGAAGGAGGCGGCGCTGATGAAGCTGTGCGTCTGCAGGCTGGCCTTGGTGATGCCTTGCAGCACCGGCATCGCTGTCGCCGGCCGCTCGTCGGCTTTCAGCCGCTTCACGTTTTCCGCGTCGACTTCCATGCGGTCCACCTGCTCACCGGTCAGGTAAGTGGTGTCGCCAGGCTCCATGATCTCGACCTTCTGCAGCATCTGCCGGACGATGACTTCGATGTGCTTGTCGTTGATCTTCACGCCCTGCAGCCGGTAGACGTCCTGGATTTCGTTGACCAGGTAATCGGACAACGCTTCCACGCCGAGCACCTTGAGGATGTCGTGCGGCACGCGCGGGCCGTCCACCAGCGGGTCGCCGCGCAGCACGAAGTCGCCTTCCTGCACCGACACGTGCTTGCCCTTCGGCACCAGGTACTCGGTCTCTTCCGAGGTCTCGTCGTTCTTCACGATGATGCGGCGTTTTGCCTTGTAGTCCTTGCCGAACTCCACGCGGCCGTCGTTCTCGGCGATGATCGCGTGGTCTTTCGGACGACGCGCTTCGAACAGCTCGGCCACGCGCGGCAGACCACCGGTGATATCGCGCGTCTTACTGCCCTCGCGCGGGATACGCGCCAGCACGTCGCCGGCGTGTAGTGTCGCACCGTTCTCCACCGACAGGATCGAGTCCGGCGAGAGGAAGTAGCGAGCGTCCGTGCCGTTCGGTAGCTTGATGACCTCGTTGTTGGGCCCTTTCAGTTGCAGACGCGGCCGCAGATCCACACCCTTCGCCGTCTGCTTGTAGTCGACGACGACTTTCGAGGTCAGGCCGGTGACTTCGTCCATTCGCTCGACCAGCGTGATCCCCTCGATCAGGTCGAGGTATTCCACTTGGCCGGCGAGTTCGGTCAGGATCGGCAGCGTGTATGGGTCCCACTCCGCCAGTTTTTGCTGACGGGTGACGGCCATGCCATCATCGGCCAGCAACCGCGCGCCGTAAGGCACACGGAAACGGGCGCGCTCACGCTGCTTGTCGTCCACCAGCACGATCTCGCAATTACGCGACATCACCACCGGCACGCCCTGGCTGTTGGTGACCACGTTGCGGTTACGCACCGTCACCGTGCCCTCGTGAGAGGCCTCGACGCTGGACTGCTCAGCGCCACGCTGTGCCGCGCCTCCGATGTGGAACGTGCGCATCGTCAACTGCGTGCCCGGCTCGCCGATCGACTGCGCGGCAATCACGCCGACCGCCTCGCCGATGTTGACCGGCGTGCCGCGTGCGAGGTCGCGTCCGTAGCAGCGCGCGCAGACGCCAATCTGACTCTCGCAAGTCAGCACTGAACGTATCTTCATCACCTCGACGCCGGCGCGCTCGATCTGCTCGGCCTCCGTCTCCTCGATCAGCGTGTTGCGCGGCACCAGCACCTTGTTGGTGGCTGGATCGAGCACGTCCTCCGACGCGGTACGCCCGAGGATACGCTCGGACAACGACGATACAATGTCGCCTCCATCCATCACCGGACGCACGGTCAGGCCACGCTCGGACCCGCAATCCACCTCGACGATGATGCAGTCCTGCGCCACGTCCACCAAGCGGCGGGTGAGGTAGCCGGAGTTCGCCGTCTTCAACGCGGTGTCGGCCAAGCCCTTACGCGCGCCGTGGGTGGAGTTGAAATACTCCAGCACGGACAAGCCTTCCTTGAAGTTGGCGATGATCGGCTGCTCGATGATCTCGCCCGACGGCTTGGCCATCAGCCCGCGCATGCCGGCCAGCTGCTTCATCTGGGCCGGCGAGCCACGCGCGCCGGAATGGCTCATCATCCACACCGAGTTGGTCTGCTTGCCGACCTCCTGGCGCGAGATCTCCTTCATCATCGCCGCCTGCACCTCGTCGGTGCAGCGCGACCAGGCATCCACCACCTTGTTGTAGCGCTCGCCGGCGGTGATCAGCCCGTCCTGGTACTGCTGCT
>CAXSZX010000020.1:0-97786 GCA_964242115.1 uncultured Acetobacteraceae bacterium
TTCCCCCCCCCCCCCCCAACCCCCCCCCCCCCCCCCCCCCCCCCCCCCCCCCGCGGCACCAGCCCTCAAGCTGACCCAACTGCCACGCGTGACACATCACGCCGCCACCAGGGATCACCCTTCCGCGTCACGTACTCCCGCCAAACGTACCCCCAAGGGATCACCAGCGGAAACACCACGGCGATCGAGCACGCAAACACCAGCTCTCCCATCGCCGCGTCCATCCGGCCTGCCTGCCAAGCCGGCAGCGCCACCCGCAATAACCACAGCGCCTTCCACGCCATTTCGAAGAACAGCACCGGCAACATTCGCAGCGGGTTCCGCAACCCCAACACCGAAAGCCCGCACAACGCCCCCAGCATGCACACCACCACCCCGCGCATCGGCGCCCACTGCGCCGCCGGATCGAGTATCTCCGGCCAGATCGTCAGCCCCAGCCCCACCACCAGCAACAGGTAACCAGTCCGCAAAAGTCCAAGCCGCAGCAACGAGACTTCCTGCATCGCACTCTCTTCTGATGTGTGGTTAAGCAAGCAAGGCCTGCTTCGAGGAAAAAGCAAAAAGCTTTTACGAGCGCTGTCGCGGACGGCTGAAACACCGCGCTTGAACCCGGCGTACCCACAGAAGACAAACGTTTTTGTTCTCTTCTCAAAAAGAACAGCTTGCTTTCTCTCACCCATCCCGCTCGAACGACAACAACTCCCCGGGCTGGCACTCCAACACCGCGCAAACCGCCTCCAGCGTCGAGAACCGTATCGCCCGAGCCTTTCCCGTCTTCAGTATCGACAAGTTCGCCAAAGTAATGTCCACCGCCTCGGCCAACTGCGTCAGCGACATCCGCCGGCTCTCCAGCAGCTCGTCCAGTCTTACCCTGATCGGCACGGCTCAGACCGTCGCCGCAATCTCGTCCCGCATCACCGCCCCGGCGGCAAACACCCGGCTCAGCACGAACACCATCAGCACCGCCACCCAGCCGCCCACCGACACGTCCAGCCCCGGCGCCCCCGTCCCCAGTGCCGGAAACAGCCGCCCCGCCAGCCACGCCGGCACGTCCAGCACCTGCAACACCAGCAGACACCACCCGATCGTCTGCAACCGCCGCGCGTTGGCCGCCACGAACGGATCCCCCAACCGCGCCGTCTCCACCACCGCCCGCAGTGCCGACAACAACCCCTCCGTCGCCCCGCCCATCACCACGCCCACCAGCAACAACAGCCGCACCCCCGCCATCTTCGACGCCACATCCCCCCCAGGCCCAATCTGCCCCACCCACCAGGCAAACACCCCGCCCATCACCCACGACAGCACGAATCCCAGCCCCACCGCCCCCAGAAACACCCGATTCACTACCCAGGCCCCCGTCACCACCACCCGCGACGTCCCAACCAGCCGACCACCATGTCCCATGACACTCTCCTTATCGTTTACCAATAAGGCCAACCATCACGGACCGTCAACAACTCTTATCGTTTTGCAATAAACTTTAAACCTCCCTCGGTCCCAACCACCTCACCTCCGCGCCTGCACCGGCAACCCAACTGCCGCCCCGTTGCCTTCGGCCAACCACCCCGTCGCGACAGCGCCACCAGCCCAAACCTCCCGCCCACTCCAGCCCATCCAACATACCGCGCCAACAGCCACCATGCCGCCAACCGGGCGCATCCCGCCACCCAACACACGCGCCAGCAGCTTCACCGCGCCAGCCCAGCGCGCCGCAGCACTCCCACACTCCGAGCAGCACGCCCGCACCCAATCGCTCAAACCGCGAGACCCGCCCAGCTTGCACCCCGCCCGCCGCCCCCTATCCTCCCCGCATGCCCGGAACACTACCAGAACACTTCGCCACCTGGTTCGCCTCCCGCGGCTGGACCCCCCGCCCGCACCAGCTCGACCTCCTCGCCGCCGCCGCCGCCCGCGAGCACGTCCTCCTCATCGCCCCCACCGGCGGCGGCAAAACCCTAGCCGGCTTCCTCCCCACCCTCACCGCCCTCGCCACCCCCCGCCCCACGCCCACCCTCCACACCATCTACATCTCCCCCCTCAAAGCCCTAGCCGCCGACATCGCCCGCAACCTCACCACCCCCATCGCCGATCTCTCGCTGCCCATCCGCATCGAAACCCGCACCGGCGACACCTCCTCCGCGCTGCGCCGCCGCCAGCTCGACACCCCGCCCGACATCCTCCTCACCACCCCCGAATCCCTAGCCGTCCTCCTCTCCCAACCCACCGCCCCCACCCTCTTCGCTGGCCTGGACACCATCATCATCGACGAAATCCACGCCCTGGCCGGCACCAAACGCGGCGACCAACTCGCCCTCTGCCTAGCCCGCCTAACCACCCTCTCCCCACAAGCCCGCCGAGTAGGCCTCTCCGCCACCGTCGCCCACCCGCGCGAAATCCTCGCCTACACCGCCACCGGCGCCCCCGCCCGCGCCATCACCGTCGCCGAAACCACCCCGCCCGCCCTCTCCATGATGCTCCCCACCGAGCGCCTGGCCTGGGCCGGCCGCATGGGCCTGGCCTCCGCCGCCCTAATCCTCGACCGCATCACCGCCGCCGGCCTAACCATCGTCTTCGTCAACACCCGCGCCCAATCCGAGCTCATCTTCCAGGAACTCTGGCGCCTCAACGAACAAACCCTCCCCATCGCGCTGCACCACGGCTCCCTAGACCAAGCCCAACGCCTCCGCGTCGAAGCCGCCATGGCCCGCGGCGACCTCCGCGCCGTAGTAGCCACCTCCTCCCTGGACCTCGGCATAGACTGGGGCGGCGTAGACCAGGTCATCCAGGTCGGCGCCCCCAAAGGCACCTCCCGCCTCCTCCAGCGCGTCGGCCGCGCCAACCACCGCATGGACGAAGCCTCTCGCGCCATCCTCGTCCCCGCCAACCGCTTCGAAGTCCTCGAATGCCAGGCCGCCATCGCCGGCGTCGCCGCCCACGAACTCGACGGCGACCCACCCCGCCCCGGCGGCCTCGACGTCCTCGCCCAACACCTCCTCCTCACCGCCGCCTCCACCCCCTTCCACCCCACCACCATGCTCGCCGAGATCCGCCGCGCCGCCCCCTACGCCGCCCTCACCGACGCCGACTTCACCGACACCCTCGCCTTCGTCGAAAACGGCGGCTACGCCCTGGCCTCCTACGACCGCTACCGCAAACTCTTCCGCACCGCCGACAGCCAAGTCCACATCCGCTCCGACCGCATCGCCCGCCAGGCCCGCATGAACGTCGGCACCATCACCGAAGCCGCCCTCCTGAAAGTCCGCCTCGGCGGCCCCCGCGGCACCCCCCTAGGCGAAATCGAGGAGTACTTCGCCAACACGCTGCGCCCCGGCAACACCTTCCTCTTCGCCGGCCGCCTCCTCCGCTTCACCCGCATCCACGAGCTCACCCTCGAATGCACCGACGGCGGCACCGGCGCCCCCGCCGTCCCCACCTACGTCGGCGCCCGCCTCCCGCTGACCACCAACCTCGCCGACCGCGTCCGCGCCATGCTCCACAACCCCGCCGCCTGGCACGCCTACCCCGAACCCGTCCGCGAGTGGCTCGCCCTCCAAGCCGACCGCTCCGAACTCCCCGCCCCCGACAACCTCCTCGTCGAAATCTTCCCCCGCGACGGCCGCTGGTTCATGGTCGCCTACACCTTCGAGGGCCAGCAGGCCCACCAGACCCTCGGCATGCTCCTCACCCGCCGCATGGAACGCGCCGGCACCGCCCCCCTGGGCTTCCTCGGCACCGACTACGTCATCGCCACCTGGTCCGCCAACGAACCAACCAACGTCGAAGACCTCTTCGCCGTCGACATGCTCGGCGACGACCTCGACTCCTGGATGGCCGAATCCTCCATGCTCCGCCGCACCTTCCGCAACATCGCCACCATCGCCGGCCTCATCGACCGCAACCAGCCCGGCGCCAGCCGCACCCGCCGCCAGGTCACTATCAACACCGACCTCATCTACGACGTCCTCCGCCGCCACCAACCCGACCACGTGCTCCTGCGCGCCACCCGCATGGACGCCGCCCACGGCCTCACCGACATCACCCGCCTGGCCGGCCTGCTCCAGCGCGCCGAAGGCCACATCCGCGTCCGACGCCTCGACCGCGTCTCACCCCTGGCCGTCCCCGTGCTGCTGGACATCGGCCGCGAAAGCGTCCGCACCGCCACCGACGAGGACGCGCTGCTGGAAGAAACCGAAGCGCTGATCGCGGAGGCGACGGGCGGCGCGCGCGTGGGCGAGAAAGAAAGGCAAGGGCTCTGCCCTTGACCCGCTGGGGCCAGTCGGCCCCAGACCCCTTTTCGTTGCGCCTTTTCTCGCAGATTAGAGCGGATGACGGCTGACGAATTCCCTGATCAGGTGTCCAACCTTCAATGGCTGCTCCAGACCCGCAAAATGCGCGACCCCGGGCATGCAGACGAACTCGGCACCCGGAATGGCCTCAGCCATCGCCCGCGTTTCGGCAACCGGAAAGGTTCGATCCTCCTCGCCGGCCACGATGCAAACCGGGGTCCGGATGGACGCGAACAGGGCGGCCTGACTCGGTCGGCGAGGCACCACGCTCTCGATCGCGTTCGCCACGGATGCGGCATCGAGCCTACTCAGGCCACGCGCTACGTAATCGGCGAGCGCGGGTTGCTCACGCTCGGCCGTAGGTCCGAGAAAAGCGCCGACCGCGCGCGGGTAGAACGCTCGCGGAACCTTGCCCCTCAAACGCAACAGCGAAACCAGCGCGAAATACTCCAGCTTCTGGCGAAGCCCAGCCGGAGAGCCCGTTCCGTTCATCAGGATGGCCGCGCCGATGCGGTCCGGGTGTCGCGCGGCGAACGTGCCGCCGATCATCGCACCTCAGCTATTGCCGACGTAATGCGCCCGGGAAATGGCGAGCGCATCGAGGATCGCGGGAATGCACTCGGCCGACTCGCTGAGCTGAAAGCGACGTTTCAGCGGCTCGCTGCCCCCCTGGCCGGGTGGGTCGACGAGGACGACCCGGTATTCTGTCTGAAAATGGCCGGCGACGCCCGCGAACATGTCGCCGTCCATCAACAGGCTCGGCCAAAAAACAATCGCTGGTCCGTCGCCTGCCACCTTGACCTGGAGGCGCCCAAGGCTTGTGGCGATGGACCGGGATTGGAAGACGGCAGAGGACATCGCTCCAACAAGCCATGAAGCCCGGCTACGCGCAACCAACCGAAGCGCCGCGCACGGCCTCACCGACATCACCCGCCTGGCCGGCCTGCTCCAGCGCGCCGCAGGCCACATCCGCGTCCGCCGCCTCGACCGCGTCTCACCCCTGGCCGTCCCCGTGCTGCTGAACATCGGCCGCGAAAGCGTCCGCACCGCGACGGACGAGGACGCCCTGCTGGAAGAAACCGAAGCGCTGATCGCGAAAGCGACAGGCGGGGCGAAGATGGGCGAGAAAGAAAGGCAAGGGCTCTCCCCTTGACCCGTTGGGGCCAGTCGGCACCCCATTATACAAGAGTGAAAGGTAGAACTCCAGTTTTTATCTCTGGCGTTAGAGCCAAACCAGGTTGTTGAGTTTGCAAAACTACCCAGGAGAAGACTCAGTGGTATTTCACTTTTTTTGCTCTGTTAACGTAACGTTTACACTCTCATTGCCGCTAAGCCAAGCGAGGATCCCCTCCTGAATCTTTTTCTGACTCAAGAGGAACTCGGCATCTGAAGGGAAGGACCTCACATCCATGGGGATCGCGATTTCTCCTTTGAGCAGTTTTGCAAAACCCCTCCGAATAAACTCCTGCTCCTCCTGCATCGCACCATGCCCTCTCGGATAATAAAGCTCCCTTGAAATTTCGACCGAGTTAAACCTGTAACCAAGAGCGAAAGCCATTTTGCCAAGCATATCATTGAGCAAATCGATACGCTTCTCCAGCCAAGCTTTCTGATCAACTATCTCTCTGTAGAGATACTCAATGTATGCTTTCCAAGCGTTGACCACCTCAATGAACTCTGGTTTTTTACCATAAAACTCAATCGGAACGACATTAAGTGCCTCAACATGTGCTGGAGAGAGAATGGATGCGCGTGTCGTCATTAGAATTCTAAATATATTAACGCGTCGTTGATTCCGTTCGCGGCTGCGTTCAACCCACTTTTGAGCCTGAACCGCGAACACTGGCCCTAGCACGGTTGCGAACACAATTGCAACATCCCCTATTTTCAACGTCGAATCGAAAGTCATATTTTCTCCATGCGTGTTGTCTCGTTCTGCCGATCGTCAACAGATTTAGAGCGACATTTGATATCGGTGTAAATTTGTGCACTTCGTTAGTGAAATTACCAGCATGGAGAATGCGAATGAGAACTGGTCTACTGTTGGGAGCCGGCGCGTCCTACGAGTGCGGTATGCCGATGGTTTGGGAGTTGACAAATCAAATCCGCTGTTTCGCAACCCCGAAGCTACTTCGCGAGAGGAACATTCGATCAAAAGCCGCTAATCTAGGCTTTCCCGATCTCCTTATCGAAGAGCTTATCCAGCTGATTGCGAGGCCAGAGCTTCACTATGAGAGCATAATCGGCAACCTGGAAATCAAGGTTCGCCGGCACAGTGGGCGGCATAACGGACGCCACTATCATGCATTGCATTCTGATCTTACAGAGATGGTCTACTTTCTACTATTGGACAGACATAGTAGGCTTGCAACGGTTTTGCCGACTTACATGCGTTTCCTTGACGGGCTTGCTGGTCTAGTGTCACATAATCAGCCGTTGTGGATTTTTTCGCTAAACCACGATTTGATTGTCGAAAGCTTTGCTGCGCACCGGAAGATTCCTATAAACAGCGGCTCTTTCGACACAATTGAATTACCACTTCCAGAAAATTCACACGGGATAAAAAGCATTGCCGCTGAACTCTCAACGGCCGAAAGATTCCACACCAAGGGTTTGCCTTTTTTTATTCAAGGAAAAGTAGGAATAAACATATTCAAACTTCATGGCTCTCTCGACACATTCTTGATCCACAATGGAAATGACATTATTAAGTTAGTCCCCGTTGAAAATAACATTTCGGGCGTCCTGAAAACAGTCGAACTAGCGAACAGTTTGCTCCAACATAAACTGCCACATGCGCCACATATCCGAACAACAAATGAAATTATGTATCTCGACCAAGGGGGTGAAATTCAGTTTGCTCGACGAACTATTTTGACTGGAGCTTTTAAATTCAACGAAGAAAAAAGAAAAACAAAATTCAACATGATGACCCATTTTAGAGATAATCTGCTTCAAGTAGATGTATTAGTTACGGTCGGCTATGGGTTTGCTGATCCACATGTAAATGGATCCCTGCGGACCTGGTTGGAGTTCGCTGAAGCTCGAAAACTTCAAATTATAGACCCATTCAGGACTACAATCCCCTCAGACTTTCTACATTTGGCACCTCAAGTCACCCTATCTAGAAAAACAGCACTAGATTTTTTTGAACAGTTTTCATCATCTCCGTTATCGCCAATCGAGCGCCAGATTAGGGATGGCTTATCGAGAGCTCGCGACGTCGTCGCAGCAAAGTATGCTGAGCAGGCCAGGCTTGCTTACCCCAACGAAGATGGACATTAGCATCGTACTGAGGTTCGCTTAAAGTAGGGCTAATTCACCGGTTATTGTGTGAAACCTACGTCTCTTCATCAGAAGAAGCGATCAGCCGTCACTTTGCCTCACTACGTAGATTGATATGTTCGAGCCGGGACGTCGGTGCTCTATCGACATCCCGACTCAATTTTAGGCTGCAACTTTGGAGTTATCGAAAAGGTCGTCATCATTGCTGTCTGCATCGTAATGACCCCAACCCTGCTTCTCAGCTTCTGCCATGAGAAGCCGGGCGATTTTTAAGGATGGGATACGAGCCTGTCCCCGCGCTCCCTGGAGGCTCCCATCCGGGCGCCGCCAGATAAATCGAAAACCCTCCTGAATAGTAGCATCGTCGAATACATAACGAACTCGCTGGAAGCATAGCTTCCATTCTATGTACGTCGTAACCTCATTAAGGATTTGAACTCGGCCGGAAACGGCCATGGTGATCTCCTTGATCGCACGTTTGGGAGCAGAAACGCTCGCCACTTTGTATCGCGGATGTGACTGATGCGTCAAATATGGCTCACGTGCTTAGCCACATACCATCAAACTTGCCCAGCCTCACGTTTCCGTGTTCTTCTGCCGTTCATGCCCATCCCACCCCACGCAGCCCAGTGACCGCGCCGACCACCACACAACCGACACCCCCCTCAGCCGCCACCGAGCGTGCCGAGCGCCACCTCCACATGCTCGCACGCCTCGCCGAAATCGCCATGAACCTCGCCGAAGCCGCCGCCGAGCAGGCCCTGCAAGACTGGGCCGCCCCCGCCGCCGCACCCGCCGAGCCCGAACCCGCCACCCCCCAACCCACACCCGCCCTCGCGCCAAAACCCCGCGCGCCGGACTACGGCCTCCTCTTCGCCCGCCTCTCCCGCGCCGTCCGCCAGACAATCGCGCTCGAAGCCCGCATCGCCGCGGACCACGCCGCCGCCACTCGTGCCGCCGCCCCCGTCGTCCGCCCCCCGGCAGACCCGCGCCGCCCCATCCTCCGCCGCGCGCTGATGGAGGCCACCCAAAACCACCCGGACCGCGCCCAGCTCCGCCGAGACGCCGAGGAACGCCTCGACTACGAACTCCTCACCGACCCCGAGCGCCTCGCCTCCCCCGCCGACCTTCTCGCCATCATCGCCCACGACCTCGCCATCGACTTCAACCTCGCCCACCTCCCCGACGAACTCGTCTTCTCCACCCCCATCCCCGACACCGACGAAGACGACCCCACCCCTCCCTGGCTCCGCCCCCTCCTCCAAGCCACCTCCCCACCCGCCCTCGTCTGACCCCGCGCAAGCAGTTCTTTTTTGAAAAAAAGTACCAAAAAACTTTTATTCCCCGCACACCCGTCGCGCCGAACCGCCCACCCCCCAAACCCCACCCGCAAGCCCGCACCAACACACCCACCCGCCGAGCCAACGCTCAGCGGCCGCCTACCCATGCTTTCTTCGATGTCAGCCCTCCGATCTGCCGGCCGGCCTGCTCAAGGCTCGCGCAAGCGACCGCCGCAGGCGGCCCGGCCTTGAACAGGCCGGCCGGCAGATCGACCATCGCGGCTCGAAGGCAGCCGCCCCAACCCACACACCCCTCAACCCCGAAGCTTCCACTCCAACACCGCCCGACTAAGCTTTGTAAAACCCCAACAATGCCCTACACACTCGCTCCCCCCGAGTGCTCCCACCCATGTCCCCCACCACCATCCAGTTCCACGGCGAAACCCTCCTCCTAGACCCCGCCGGCGCCCTCCTCTGGCCCCGCCTGTCTCTCCTAGCCGTAGCCGACCTCCACCTCGAAAAAGGCACCGCCGCCGCCGCCGCCGGCCAACTCGTCCCCCCCTGGGACACCGCCCAAACCCTCGCCCGCCTCCACGCCCTCCTCCTCCGCCACACCCCCAAACTCCTCATCACCCTGGGCGACACCTTCCACGACGACCGCGCCCCCCTCCGCCTCTCCCCCGCCGACAGCTCCCTCCTCCTCCACCTAACTACCACCACCCCAACCATCTGGGTCCGCGGCAACCACGACCCCGCCCCCCACGCCTACCCCGGCCACCACACCACCCACCACCACACCCCGCCGCTCACCTTCCGCCACCAGTCCCACCCCACCGCCACCGCCGAAATCAGCGGCCACTACCACCCCAAAGCCCGCATCCCCACCCGCGCGCTCACCATCGCCCGCCCCTGTTTCCTGCTCGACTCCACCCGCATCATCCTGCCCTCCTTCGGCGCCTACACCGGCGGCCTAGACCTCTCCCACCCCGCCCTCACCCAACTCTTCCCCACCGGCGCCAACGCCTACCTCCTCGGCCAATCCCGCCTCTTCCACTTCCCCATCCCCCCGCTCACACCCCCCGCCCCCACTCAACCAACCACCGCTCCTCCCTCCCAAAGGTTCGGCTAGAGCCACCCTCCCGCCACCCCCGCTTGTCACGCCCCCACCACCACACAGATTCCCCCAATGCCCTCACAAACCAACATCCTCTGGTTCCGCCAGGACCTCCGCCTCACCGACAACCCCGCCCTCGCCGCCGCCGCCCACAACGCCCGCCTCCTCCCCATCTACATCCTCGATGACACTGCCCAATCCTGGTCCCCAGGTGCCGCTACAAACTGGTGGCTCCACCACAGCCTATCCTCCCTAGCCGCCGCCCTGGCCAAGCTCGGCACCCCGCTTATCCTCCGCCGCGGCAACCCCGCCACCATCCTCCCGGCCCTCGCCGAAGACCTCCAAGCCGCCGCCATCCACACCAGCCACGCCCACGAACCCGCCCTCCGCGCCGCCGACGCCGCCCTGGCCCGCGCGCTGCCCGCCAACCGCCAGCTCCACCACCACCGCACCTCCACCCTCATCAACCCAGACCAGATCCGCAGCCAAACCAACACCGTCTACGGCATGTACACCCCTTTCGCCCGCGCCGTTGAAGCCCGCGGCGAACCCGACCATCCATTGCCAGCCCCCACCAAACTCCAACCGGCAGCTTCTACCCAGTCCGACAAACTGGAAGGCTGGCACCTCCTGCCCACCCACCCCGACTGGGCCGGCGGCCTGCGCGCGCTCTGGCGCCCCGGCGAAACCGCGGCCCTTGCCCGCCTGAAAACCTTCGTCGCCGGCGCTGTCTCCGCCTACGCAAAAGGCCGCAACCTCCCCGGCGAGGATGGCACCTCCATGCTCTCCCCTCACCTCCATTTCGGCGAGCTCTCCCCGCGCACCGTCTGGCACGCCAGCCGCACTGAAACCGACACGCCAGACCACCACACCTATCGCCGCGAGCTCATTTGGCGGGACTTCTCCGCCTACCTTCTCTGGCACCACCCCACCCTGCCCGACGCGCCCCTCCGTCCTGCCTTCAACCGCCTGACTTTTCGCAAATCCAAGCCGGACCTGCACGCCTGGCAGCGCGGCCAAACCGGCGTTCCCATCGTGGACGCCGGCATGCGCCAGCTCTGGCAGACCGGCTGGATGCACAACCGCGTTCGCATGATCGCCGCCAGCTTCCTGGTCAAACACCTGCTGATCGACTGGCGCGAAGGCGAAGCCTGGTTCTGGGACACGCTGGTGGACGCCGACCTCGCCAGCAACGCTGCGTCCTGGCAATGGATCGCGGGAACCGGCATCGACGCTCAACCGTTCTTCCGCGTGTTCAATCCGGTCTCTCAAGGCGAGAAGTTCGACCAAGACGGCGCCTACGTCCGCCGTTTCGTCCCTGAACTCGCCCGCCTTCCCAACAAGTTCCTGCACGCGCCCTGGACGGCCTCGCCTGCCCAACTGTCCGACGCGGGCGTAAAGCTCGGCAATACCTACCCGCGTCCGATCGTCGATCTTGCCGCCGGCCGCACCCGCGCGCTCGAGACCTACCGCGCCACCGTGCGTGAAAGCACTGCGTGACCTCGCCGCTGCCCAGCCCGATCCCCGCCAACCGCAGCCTGCGCATCGTCGGTGACGTGCACGGTGACACGCGTGCCTTCGCCTTCGCCGCCGACACCGACCGCTTTGTCGTCCAACTCGGTGACCTAATCGACAGCGGTCCGGACAGCGCCGGCGCGCTCCGCCTGATGTTCCGTCTTATCGACGAAGGCCGTGGCTTGTTCCTCGTCGGCAACCACGACCGCAAGCTGGGCCGGGCGCTGCGCGGCGAACGCGTGCGCGGCGGCCCGCAGCTCGAAGCCACCCTCTCCGTACTCGACGCGCCCCTGCGCGAACGCGCGCTTCAGGAAGTGGCACGTGCGCCCACTTGGCTGATCCAGGACAACCGCTTCTTCGTGCATGCCGCCTTCCACACCGGCATGCTGGCCAGCCCGTCCTCCGACCCGTTGGGACCGGTCGATCCTTTGCTCTCCCGCGCCCTGTTCGGCGAGACCACCGGCCGAACACAGCCGGACGGCTTTCCGGAACGTCTGTTGCGATGGGTGAACCACATTCCCTCCGGGATGACTGTATACTGTGGCCACGACCAACGCAGCCGCGACGGCCGCCCCTGGATTGCGCATGGCGATGCCGGTGGTACGGCAATGTTCATGGACACCGGCGCGGGAAAAGGCGGACATCTCTCCTGGATCGACCTCGACCCGACGGCGTGAGCGACGCACGTTTCCGTTCCGGCCTGACATCTACGCCAGCGGCTAGACTTTCGGCAGGTTGGCCCGTGAGGAGCGAGACTCAAACAAGAAAGGCCGGCTTTTTTCAAAACAAGCAGCAAAAAAGTCTTATCTCGGCTGCCGCGTAGGGTGCTGCAGCGCGTGGTTCGAGCAGTTTTCATATCGAAATCGAAGTCGCTGCCTGAGCACTCGGGAGTTGACCCGCATCAGTGTTGCACTGTTACCACATCGGTGGTTGAACGGAAAGCCTGGCCTTTCGAACGAACCTTGAAACGACACGTTACAACAACGAGCCTGCAGGTTGACCGTTGCGAAGCAAGCAAAGCCTTTTTTAAAAAGAAGCAAAAGGTTTTGGGATTGCTGTCGCGGACTCCTCTGGACACGCGCGACAACGAAGTCCGAATGTTTTAATTTTCCCTAAAAAAAGAACTGCTTGCTTGCTGATGGCAATGTCCAAGCAGTTTAACACTACGCAACAAGCGCTGAGCCTTCCTCTGTCGAGAACGCAAGGAAGCAAAGCATGCCTCGTTGACGGTCCTATTTTTTCGCCATTCCTCTACAGCGCGCTCGAGGGAACAAAGGTTTCTTGGTTCAATTTTTAGCAAAGAACCGTTTGCATTGCTTAACCGGTCCAGACCCTGAGCCCGCTAGTCTACAATGGCCGGCATCGGCGTCGAAGGACACCGGTGCCAACCCTCGCGTTTTGGTGCCGCGTGGATCGTCAAAGGCGGTTGTTACTAAACAAGGCACATCAGGCACTGACATCTTTGTCGTCAGGTAGTACGCAGTGACTCCACGCTGGCCCACACGTCTTCCCAGGTTCCCCCTGTCGACGCCTTGCTGTACTCCGTCGACCGGTTCTCAAAAAAGTTAGCGTGCTCCGGCGCGTTCAGCATGTCGTCGAGCCAGGGCAGCGGGTTACGCTCGACGTGGAACAGCGGGTTCAGCCCCAACTGCATCAGCCGGCGGTCGGCGATGAAGCGGATGTAGCTCTTCACCTCGGCTGCGTTCAGCCCGTCTACCGGGCCGAGCTCGAAAGCCAGGTCGATGAACGAGTCTTCGTGGTCCACTATGGTTGCGCAGCAGATGTAGAGTTCACGCCGCAGCTCCTCCGTCCAGATCTCCGGGTTTTCCTGGATGAACGTGCGGAACAGCTTGATCACCGACAGGCAGTGCAGCGTCTCGTCGCGCACCGACCACGAGACGATCTGCCCCATGCCCTTCAGCTTGTTGAAGCGCGGGAAGTTCAGCAGGATCGCGAACGATGCGAACAGCTGCAGTCCTTCGGTGAACGCGCCGAAGGCGGCCAGCGTCTTGGCAATCTCGTGCTTGCTGTCCACCGTAAAGGACTGCATGTAGTCGAACTTGTCGCGCATTTCCTTGATGCTGCGAAACGCCTGATACTCGATTTCCGGCATGCCAATGGTATCGAGCAGGTGGCTGTAGGCGGCGATGTGCACCGTCTCGATGTTGGAGAACGCAGACAGCATCATCAGCACTTCGGTGGGTTTGAACACCTGGCTGTAGTGCTTCATGTAGCAGTTGTTCACCTCCACGTCGGACTGCGTGAAGAAGCGGAAGATCTGGGTGACCAGGTTGCGCTCACCGTCGGTGAGGTTGCGGTGCCAGTCTTTCACGTCGTCGGCCAGCGGCACCTCTTCGGGCAGCCAATGCACGCGCTGTTGTGTCAGCCAGGCGTCATACGCCCACGGGTAACGGAATGGCTTGTAGACCGGGTTCTCGGTCAACAGGTCGAAGCGGACGGGCTCCTCGTCCATCGAGTGGGTAACGGGGCTGTGCTGATCCATGCGGCGTCCTGTTTGGTCGGCGTCTGAGGTTGAAATCGAGTATGAAGCCGCTGCTTCCAGGGCACACAAACGACTCGTCGAGGCTAATCTGACCATCATCTAGTGGTGGAGACAAGCAGCAGCCACAATATATCGCGTGTGCACGTCGTGAGAAAGGCGAGGAAGCAAGGCCGTCTTTTTCGAGAAAAAGAATCAAAAGGCTTTCGTCTCCGCTGTCGCGGACCTGTCCGTGGAGATGTAGCTCACGACTCAGAAGTTTTTGGTTCTTTTTTCAAAAAAGAACTGCTTGCCTTGCCTGCAAGCCTATCGCCATCCGCCATCCGGTATAAACACCGCGCGCATGGCCATCACGCGCTACCGTCCCAGCCTGCGGCACACCCGTCGTCTCCGCCTCGCTGCCGGCCGTTGGCAACGCCGCGCCGTCTTCGTGCTCGGCGGCATCGTGGTCGGCGCCGTCGCCGTCGCGTTGGCGTTCGCGGCCGACCATACCGGCGCCGGTTTCCGCGCCTTGATCGCTGGGCGACCCTGGATCACGCTCGGCCTCACGCCGGCCGGCTTCGGCGTGGCAAGCTTCGTCTCGCGCCGCTACTTCCCCAACTCCGGCGGCAGCGGCATCCCGCAGGCGATCGCCGCGCGCGAGCTCACCAGCTTTTCCGCGCGTGCCCGCCTGGTCTCGCTGCGCCTGGCTGCCGGCAAGGTGCTGCTGCTGCTTGTGGGCCTGCTGTGTGGCGCCTCTATCGGCCGCGAGGGACCCACAGTGCAGGTCGGCGCGTCCATCATGTTCGCCGCCGGCCGCCTCTCGCCGCGCCGCCAGCCGGGCCTGATCCTGGCCGGCGCCGCGGCCGGCGTCTCGGCCGCGTTCAACACGCCGCTGGCCGGCATCGTCTTCGGCATCGAGGAAATGAGCCGCAGTTTCGAGGCACGCACCAGCGGCATCGTCGTCACCGCGGTAATCGCCGCGGGCGTTACCTCGCTGGCACTACAGGGCGACTACACGTATTTCGGCACCGCGCACACGGCGCTGCATGGGCTGCAGGGGTGGCTGGCGGTGCCGCTGATGGGCCTGGTCGGCGGACTGCTCGGTGGCGTCTTCAGCCGGTTGCTGATCATCTTCGGCCAGGGCCTGCCCGGACGGGCCGGCCGCGTGCTGCGGCGCTACCCCACCTGCTTCGCCTGCGCCTGCGGGCTGGCCGTGGCAGTATGCGGCATACTCTCGCACGGCGCCGCCTTCGGCACCGGCTACGGCGAGGCGCGTGCCCTGGTGCAAGGCAACCCGGCCGCCCCCGACCTGTCCTTCGGCGTGTTGAAGCTGCTGGCCACCGTGGCCTCTTCGATCAGCGGCATCCCAGGCGGCATCTTCGCCCCGTCGCTAGCGGTCGGGGCGGGGATCGGCGCGGACGTGGCGGCGGTGCTGCCCGGGGCGCCGGCGCAGGCGCTGATCGTGCTGGGAATGGTAGCCTACTTCGCCGGCGTAGTTCAGGCGCCGATCACCGCCTTCGTCATCGTCACCGAGATGACCAACGATCACGCGATGGTTGTGCCGCTGATGCTGGCATCGCTGATCGGCTACGCAGCGTCGCGCGTGGTGTGCGGGGAAGGTGTATACCATGCTTTGGCGCATGGGTTCGTACGGGCGGAGATACTGAAAGCGTAAGCAAAATCTGCTTTTCGAGAAGAAGAAGCAAGAAGCTTATATTGCGGCTGTCGCGGTTCTTTCCGGCGAGCGCGCGACAGCGGAGACAAAAGTTTCTTGGTTCTTTTTCCAAAAAAGAACCGCTTGCTTACTCTTCGCTCACCGCCGCGATGTCCGGCGCGTTCGGGTTCTTCATCCCGATCACGTGGTAGCCGCAATCCACGTGGTGCACCTCGCCGGTGACCGCGGTGGACAGATCCGATAGCAGGTACAACCCCGCACCGCCCACCTCGTCCACGCCGACATTGCGTTCCATTGGGCTGTTGAGCTGGTTCCAGCGCAGGATGTAGCGGAAGTCGCCGATGCCGTTGGCAGCCAGCGTTTTTACCGGACCGGCGCTCAGTGCGTTGACCCGTATGCCGGACGCGCCGAGATCCATCGCCAGGTAGCGCACGGAGGCCTCCAGCGCCGCCTTCGCCACGCCCATCACGTTGTAGTGCGGCACCACGCGCTCGGCGCCCAGGTAGGTCAGCGTCAAAAGCGAGCCACCCTGCGGCATCATCGCGGCGGCGCGGCGGCAGACGGACGTGAAGGAGAAGCAGGAAATGTCGAGTGCCTGCAGGAACGCCTCGCGCGGCGTGTCGACGTAGCGCCCGCGGAGGAACTGCTTGTCGGCGAAACCGATGGCGTGAACCATGAAGTCGATGGTGCCCCAATCGGCGCGCACGGCGTTAAAAGCGGCGTCAATGCTGGCCTCGTCTGTCACGTCGCACGGGTGCACGTGGCTGGAGCCAATGCCTGCTGCAAGCGGGCGGACTCGCTTGCCCAGCGCCTCTCCCTGGTAGGTGAAGGCGATCTCGGCACCCTGTGCGGCGCAGGCCGCCGCGATGCCCCAGGCCAACGAGCGGTCGTTGGCGACACCCATAATTACGCCCCGCTTGCCCTGCATGAGCGTTCCGCGCACCGGCAGGGTCTGGGTCGAATCGGGCATGGGCGTCCTCGGTGACTAAGCTTACGGCCGGGTGGGGTAGGGTGGTGACACAGGCGGGCACGCCCGTGCAAGGCAAGGTTAGGTGTCCGACGGGAAAGCCACGTTTGGCAATGTGGACACCCGTCTGTCGCGTAGCCTGGCCTTCAGCATTGTTCCTGAGCGGGCGAAGCAGCCCGTTGGACGTCGATCCATGCAGCGGAAAGCTGGTGCGCGCTGCACGGGATGGCCGACTTGGCCGCGCCTGCTAAGCTCGCGTCATGCAGACCGACAGCCCGATCGACCCGTTCGCCCAGTTCGACGCCTGGCTCGCGGAAGCGGCCACGCGCGAGGTCAACGACCCTAACGCGATGGCCTTGGCCACCGCCACGCCGAACGGTCGGCCCAGTGCGCGCATGGTTCTGTTGAAGGGAGCCGACCGCGACGGCTTCGTGTTCTACACCAACACGCTCAGCCGCAAGGGCGGCGAGCTGGCGGGCAATCCCTACGTGGCGCTGCTGTTTCATTGGAAGACGCTGACCCGCCAGGTTCGCATCGAGGGCCGCGCAGAACCAGTGAGCGGCGAGGAGGCGGACGTCTACTACGCCAGCCGCGCGCGCGTCTCGCGCCTGGGCGCCTGGGCGTCGGACCAGTCGCGGCCTCTGGCGGCGCGCGCCGACCTCGAGGGGCGTGTGGCGGAGCTGGAGCGGCGTTACCCCGGAGACGACATACCGCGGCCGCCGCATTGGTCTGGCTACCGCGTCCGGCCGGAGTTGTTCGAGTTCTGGCAGGACATGCCTTACCGGTTGCACGATCGGACAATATACGAAAGGGATGGCGTCACGTGGGTGACGCGAAAGCTGTACCCGTAAGAAAACTTGCCTTAAAAGACGCCAATGACCGTGAAGATCCGGCAGGCCGTTCCGGGCGACGGGCCCGCCTTATCCGTGCTTGGCAGCGCTACCATGCTGGAGACCTACGCAGACAAGGTCCCCGGCGCGGATATCCTCGCACACTGCAGCAACCATCATAGTGTCGTTACCTACGAAGCCTGGCTGGCCGATCCGGGCGTCACCACCTGGCTCGCTGAATCTGCGACCGGTGCCCCGGTTGGCTACCTGGTGCTGATGCCGACCATTTTGGCTGCGGCGTCGCCCGCCGACCTCGAGGTGCAGCGAATCTACGTGCTCTCCAGCTTCCACGGCGCTGCCCTTGGGCACGCGCTCATGCGCTTGGCGATCGCGGAAGCCGCTTCGCACGGCGCGCCTCGCCTGGTTCTGGGGGTGATGAAGGCGAATACCCGCGCGGTGGCGTTCTATAAACGCCAAGGTTTCCGCGTTATTGGCGCGCGCTCGTTTACGGTTGGAGCTTCTACCTTCGACGACCACGTCATGGGCCGGTCGGTGACGCCTGGGCGATGATGCTCCGGCAACAAGGGCAAGCGCTTCTTTTTTGAAAAAGAATCAAGAAACTTTTGTCTCTGTCGGGTGCGCCGTGGTGACGCGTGTCGTTCGGCAGCAAACAATGCGAGAAGCGACTACGAACGGTGAGGAGAACGCAAGCACGCAAATTCCATTGTTCCCTCGGTGCGTGCTGCAACAGACTCCGCTACAGCAGGATCAAAATTTTTTGCTGCATCTTCAGGAAAGCAGGCCTTGCTTTCTTTACACGAGCCGGCACGAAACTCTTGATCAAAGAAGAGCCGGCTGCTTCTTCTCCTCCGGCCCGGCGCCCGTCCGTCGTGCTCGCTCAGTGCGCGCGGTGAACGCCACGTCCTGGTTGCCGCCACTCTCGCCGTCGATGATGCGGGCAAGCGCCTCGTCGTCCAGCTCACGCCAGGTGCGCCCGCGGCTGGGTCCGAACGGCACGCGCACCAACAGCGCCGGCTCGGCGGACCAGGCAAGCAGTTGCGCTAGTCCGGCGAGGTTCAGCATGTCGCGCAAGTGGTGCGCGGTGACGTAGGCGTCCGGCCCCGCGCGGTGTGCCGGCAGGCCCAACGCGCGGTCCAGCCCTTCCGGCCGGCGATGGTAACGTAGACCCTGGTTGGAGTGGGTGGGGGAGTCCGGAAACAGCCGCAGCGCGCACTTGTAGGTGCAGACCCAGCGTGCATTGCCGCTCAGCGCCGGTGTGCACCAGCGCTGCTCGAAACTGGCGCGATGAGCGGCCAGCGCTGCGCGGCCATCGCCGGGCTGCAGCACCGGTGGGGCGGCGAGCTGCCAGGGCGGCGCGTCGGCCACGTCCTCGTCGATGATGTGGTGGATGGCGGAGGTGACAGCGGAGATCTGGTTGCCAGGCTGCACTAGCTGGGTGCCGGGGCCGCCGCGCAGCGACCAGACGCTGTCTGGCCCCAACGCCACGTCCTGCCAGCCCACCTCGACCACGCCGCCATCCGTGAAGCTGTTGCCGGTGGTCTCCAGATCGACGACGCGAACGAAGGACGCAGCTTGCGGCGAGGAGGCCGGCGGCGACGTGTCGGGCGAGGATGAGGCAGACAGCGCCTCGAACGAGGGTGGCAATATGGCCGTTAGTCCTTCGCCGCGTCCGCCACGTCGCGGAAATATGGCTCCACCGGCCCGGTCAGCTTGATGGTGAGCGGTGAGCCGTGGCGGTCCAGCGTCTTGCCGACAGCCACGCGTATCCAGCCCTCGCTGACGCAGTACTCGTCGACGTTGGTCTTCTCCTCGCCCTTAAAGCGGATGCCGACGCCGCGCTCGAGCAGGGCAGCGTCATGGTGGGGGCTCTTGGGGTTGAGAGCCAGGCGGTCGGGCGGCGTGTCGTCTTGCATGTTGGTAGAATACAGGCGGGGGACGGGCAAAGGAAGGAAGCGGTTCTTTTTTCAAAAAAAGAACCAAAAACTTCTGCTTTCGTGGGTGTGCCGTGGCGAGACTTGGTGTTTCGACTTCCCGCGACAGCCGAGGCAAATGCTCGTTGCTGCTTTTTCTCGAAAAAGAAGACTCTTGCTGACCCTTGCCCAGCTAACGCCTTCGCGTCTTTGTAAGACATGCGCCTGCTCGTCTTCGATTCCGGTGTGGGCGGCGTGGGCATCGTGCGTGAGCTTCGCCAGGAACTGCCGGAAGCCGGCATCACCTACGTGATGGACAACGCGGGCTTCCCCTATGGCGGCCGAACGAACGCCGATGTTCTAGCGCGCGTGCTCGGCGTTGTGGCCGCAGCCGTCGCGCATGTGCGGCCGGACGTGGTGGTGATTGCGTGCAACACGGCAAGCACCCTCGCCCTGGCCGCGCTGCGGGCACGACACGCGGTGCCGTTCGTCGGCTGCGTGCCACCGGTGAAGGCGGCCGCCGCGGTCAGCCGAACCCGCATCATCGGCGTGCTCGGCACGCCGGCGACCGTGCGTGGACCCTATTTGCGCGCGTTGGCAGAGCAGCACGCGCCGGATTGCCGGGTGCTGATCCACGGCGCCGCGAGACTTGCAACGTTGGCAGAGGCGCGTTTTGCCGGCGAGCCGGTCGCGGCCGAGGCGGTTCGCGCGGAGATCGCACCGTTGCTGGCGCAGATGGGCAGTGCGGAGCTGGACGCGGTGGCGCTCGGTTGCACCCATTACGCATGGCTGTTGCGGGAATTGCGTGATTGCTTGCCGGCGCACGTGGCCTGGCTGGATCCGGCAGGCCCGGTGGCGCGGCAGACCAGCCGAGTGGTGGAGCGGGTGAGTGCAACTGCCAGGGTTGGGCTTTTTGAAGGGTTGGTGTTGATGACCCGGCAGGTAGGGCTGCTTGGTCAGGGATGGGGGGCGGCAGGGATGACGAGAACGGAGCCTATTGTTTTCTAAGAAAAACAAAAGTTGAGCGGTCGATACCTTAGCAGGCTGACGAACGCGGCAAACCACAAATCGCAGGACGGTGGCGCCATTCAGACGACGATCTTCGGTTGTGTACCGACGGATGAAATTGACACACCTGACGGTAGGCGACGACAAAATCTCTATCTTCGAACTGTGCGACATCATTGTTGTGGTGAAGAGTTTGGATCACCAAGGAGACTTGGAGGTTCAGATGCAAGGAGTTCTCGCTTAAACCCGAGCGATACATAACCCAACGTCGCAAGAGCTCGTCGAAACAAACGTGCGGGACATCGCCAAAGGTTTCTTGTGTTCACGCAAGCCGCTGAACTTATCAGCTGATCTAAGTCGAGACCTACTCATCGACGGAAACGATGCTGAGAAGCTGCTGATGCTTGTCCAAACCAAGTTCAGGACATCGTTCGATGGTTTCAATGTCTCATCCTTCTTCTACGACGAGTTGACGGTAGTTTGGGTCAGACTGGGGATCGCAATACGGAAGCTGTTTCGTCTCCATCCGAAATTCGAGAGTCGTTCACTTTGGGCCATCTGGTTGATGTGGGTGGTGTGCGATAGACGGTTTGAGCCGTGAAGCAATCCAAATAACTTTGCCCGGAAAGAAACATGGCGCTCGCACCGCAAACCCGGCTTTCGCACTCCCTTCCTGAATAGTCCGCGAAAGCCGAAGCAAAAGCTTTTTGCGTCTTTTTCTCGAAAAAGGCGGCCTTACTTTCTCCTGTAAGCCTCCAACAAGCCCGGCACCGCCGCCCGCACGCGCTCCACCGAAGCTTCCTTCACCACGTCGAACCCACGCACCTGGTCGTGCGCGCGCAAGACAGCCTCCGCCTCAGCCACCCGCGCCGGTGTCAACTCGCGCAGCACGGTGTCCACCAGCGAAGCATAGTCGTCGACCAGGCTCCGCTCCATGCGCCGGTGCGCGCCGTAGCCGAACACGTCCAACTTCGTGCCGCGCAGTCCGCGCAGCCGCGCCAGCAGTGCGAAGCCGCGCGCCATGCCCGGCCCGAAGCGGCGCTTGCGTGGCCGGCCGGTCCGCGCGTCGCGCCGGGAGAACATGGGCGGGGCGAGATTGTAGTGCACCTCGAAGTCGCCCTCGAAGTTTTCCGCCAGGCGTTGTTTAAACGCCGGGTCACTCATCAGCCGGCCGACCTCGTACTCGTCCTTGTATGTCATCAGCTTGGCGGCAACCTGCGCCACCGCGCGCGAAAGGCGTCCGTCCGCGCCGGGCAGCTTGGCCTCGGCAGCTTCAACGCGCGCCACCAAGTCGCGGTAGCGGCGAGCCCAGGCGTCGCCGCCCCAGGCACGCAGCCGTGGCATGCGGTCGGCCAGCAGGTCGCCGAGGTTGTCGGGAATGCGCACCTCCTCGTGGCCGCGCAGCCAGGAAGCGGCGAGCTCCGGACGCGCCGCGGCGATGCGGCCCAGGCCGAAGGCGCGCTTGTTCATCGCCACCTCGGTGCCGTTCAGCTCGATGGCGCGCATGACGTGCGCCTTGCGCAGCGGGATCAGCCCGCGCTGCCAGGCGTAGCCCACCAGGAAGAGGTTGGCGCCAACAGCGTTGCCCAGCATCACCTGGGCGATGCGGGTGGCGTCGATGCTGGTCACCCGCTCCTGATCGGCGCGCGGCATGACTCGGGCCAGCAGCGGATCGAAGCTGAGGTCGAGGTCCGCGTCGCGCGCGAACATCGCGTTGGGCGAGACGAAGCGGTTCAGCAGCACCGCGCTGCGGCCGTGGCCGAGCTTGGCCAGCGTCTCCGGGATAGCCACCACCATCGGGTCGGCGCCGATCACCAGGTCCACGTCGCCGTTGGGGATGCGCGGCGAGTGCCGTTCCGCGCCGTCGCCCAGGCGCAGGTGGCTGGTCACCGAGCCGTTGCGTTGTGCCAGGCCCGAATTGTCGAGCACGGTGAGCCGCAGCCCCTGCAGGTGAGCGGCCATGCCGAGCAGGGCGGCCACCGTCACCACGCCCTGGCCGCCGATACCGGCCAGCAGGATGTTGTACACCTCGCCGATGCGCGGCAGCTCGGGCGCCGGCAGGGCAGCGATCAGCGACTGCTCGCCATGCAAGAAGTCGGGGGCCAGCGGGTCGGCCGCGTCCGACTCGGCGTCGGCACGGGCGCGGACCTTGCCGCCCATCACGCTGATGAAGCTGGGGCATAGGCCCTTGGCGCAGGAATAATCCTTGTTGCACACCGTCTGGTTGATGCGGCGCTTTCGGCCGAGCACCGTCTCCAGCGGCTCGATGGCGATGCAGTTGGACTGCACACCGCAATCGCCGCAGCCCTCGCAGACCTCCGGGTGGATGAACAGGCGCTGCGCCGGGTCGGGCAGGGTGCCGCGCTTGCGCATGCGGCGGCTCTCAGTGGCACAGGCCTGCTCGTAGATGATGGCACTGACGCCTGTGAACGCCCGCAGCTCGCGCTGCACTGCGTCGAGGTCCTCGCGCGGGTGGAAGCTCACGGCGGGCGGGTAGTCTGCCCGGTCGTGGCGGGCGACGTCGTCGCTGACCAGCGCCACGCGCTGGCAGCCTTCCGCGGTCAGCTGGTGGGCCACGTGCGGGGCGGTGATGTCGCCGGCGAACTGCTCGCCCTCCACCGTCTGGCCGCCGGTCATCGCCACCGCGCCGTTGACTAGTATTTTGTAGGTGATGTTCACCCTGGCAGCGATGGCGGCGCGCACGGCCAGCAGGCCGGAGTGAAAGTAGGTGCCGTCGCCGAGGTTCTGGAAGATATGCGGCGTGTCGGTGAACGGCGCCTGGCCGATCCACTGCGCGCCCTCGCCGCCCATGTGGGTGATGCCGATGGTGTTCCGCTCCGGCATGGCGGCGGCCATGATGTGGCAGCCGATGCCGGCGCCGGCGATCGAGCCGTCCGGCACCACGGTGGAGGTGTTGTGCGGGCAACCGGCGCAGAAGCTCGGCGGCCGCAACAGGTCCTTCACCCCGTAGGAGATGGTGGGAATGCCGGTCTGCAGCGGCTTGATGGTCTCGAACCGCGCGCGCAGGGCGTCGTCCTCGATGCGGCCGCGCAGGCGCCCGGCGATGACGTGCAGCAGCAGGTCGGGGTCCAGCTCGCCAACCTCTCGCAGCAGCGGCCGCGCGTTCTCGTCCAGCTTGCCGGTCAGCCGCGGGCGCAGATGGGCGGGCTGGTTGTAGAGGATCGTCGAGATCTGGTCCTCGATGATCGGGTGCTTCTCCTCGACCACGAACACCTCGTCGCAGGTCTCGGCGAAGGCGCGCAGACGTTCCGGCTCCAGCGGCCACACCATAGCCACCTTGTAGACGGCGATGCCCAGCGCGCTGCAGCGCTGCTCGTCGAGCCCCAGGCCGCGCAGCGCCTCGATGACGTCCAAATACGCCTTGCCGGTGCTGACCAAGCCGAGCCGGTTGCGCCGCGCGCCGCCCCAGGCCAGGCGGTCCAGCTTGTTGGCGCGCACCCAGGCCTGGGCGGCGGGGTGGCGCTGCTCGAAGTGCCGCGCCTCGACCTCCAGCGCGGAGCCGTTGCGGGCGCGCAGGTTCAGGCCGCCCGGCGGCAGCTCGAAATCGTCCGGCACGGCGTAGGCCGCGCGGTCCATGTCGGCCGGGATGGAGGCGCCGCCCTCCACCGTGTCGGTCAGCGCCTTCATGCCGACCCAGCAACCGCTGTACCGGCTCATCGCCCAGGCGGCCAAGCCGTAGGCGACCAGCTCCTCCACCGTCGACGGGTTGAGCACCGGCATACCGAAATGGATCAAGGCGAGGTCGCTTTGATGCGCCAGGGTGGAGGAGCGCGCGCCATGATCGTCGCCGCACAGTGCAATGGCACCGCCCAGCGCCGGCACGCCGGCATAGCTCGCGTGCTTCAGCACGTCGCTGGAGCGGTCCACCCCGGGACCTTTGCCGTACCACAGGCCAAACACGCCCGCTTTCCTGGCTCCCGGCAGCAGCCCCACCTGCTGCGAGCCCCACACGGCAGTGGCGGCGAGGTCCTCGTTGATGCCGGGCTGGAAGACGATGTCGTGCGCATCGAGGTGCTTGCGTGCCGCCCACAGCGTCAGGTCGTAGCCGCCCAGCGGGCTGCCGCGGTAGCCGGAGATGAAGCCGGCGGTGTTGTGGCCGGCAGCACGGTCGCGCCTGCGCTGCAGTAACGGCAGGCGCACCAAAGCCTGGATGCCGGTCAGGAAAACACGCCCATCGAAGCGGGCATACCTGTCGTCGAGAGAGACTGCCGGCGCGCCGCCAACCGCTGCCTCGCGCTCCTCAGGGTCGGTCAGGATCTCGGTTGCGACCTGAGTCGCATCACCCCGCGCGTCGCGCTCTGCATCCATGGACGCCGTCCCTTTCCGGCAGGGTGTGCAGCCCTGCGTCACCATCGTTCAGACGTGAGCTAGAGGCGATGTCATTGGTGCGCAACGCGGCCGTCGAAATTAGTCGCAAGGTGGCGCGGGCGGCTTGCAGCACGCCATAATCGTAGTCCTGGAGGCTGGTTTGCGGTCGGAAACATCGCCAGAGACCATGAGCCTCTGGAGCGGTGCGAAGCTGATGTGAGTCGGCCGGCTTGCGAGGCATTTGGCGACGGCGCCCCATGCGCCTGTCGGCTCAAACGTGGGCAGCCCTCCCGGGCACCACCCAGTCGTGCCAGATCCGACGCAGCGTGCGTCTCGTCTGCACCTGCTCTCCCTCCGGCAACAGGCCGGCATAGGCCCAGCGCAGGCAAGCCGACACGTGCCGCCGCTGTGCCGCGTCGGGGCGCACGCGGTCGAGCTCCGCAAGCAGTGCCGCGAGCAAGCCGGTGCCGGCGCGGCGCAGGTCGGCCGTGTGCTCCGGCGCCAACCGCAACTCGTGACACAGGCTGACGTAGCCGACACAGGCACGGGCAAACCGCGCCATCTGCGCCGGCTCCTCGACCGCGGGCACCTGGGCGAAGAAGATGTTCCACGCCTTGATGAAGTTGGCGCGGTGGCCTTCGAAGGCGAACAGCACGGCCATGCCGCAGTAGCAGTACGTATTGCCCAGGCGTGCGCCCTCCTTCAAGGCGCTGAGGGCCCGCCGCCGGCTCGCGTTGTCGCGCCTCGCCGCATAGATGTCGTTGTAGATGACCCCAAGACGCTCCCAGGCCTCGAGCGCCCCGTTGGCGGCCGCGAGCTTGTAGCAGCGGACAGCCTCGCCGGTGTCCTGCATCGCCTCGCCGGTCCCATGCAGCGCGCGGTCACCCGCGTCCAGCAGGCAAGCAGCCGTGCGGCCCGCCGCGCCGGCCGAACTCTGGCACGCAGCACTGGCCACCTGGTCGGCAGCTTCCAACACCACCCTGATGATGTCCGACGGCGCACCGCTGAAGAATTCCCGGTTTGCGGCGACACGCAGGCCGCGCCTGTCAAGCTCGCCGTGGATGCTGCGCTCGGCGGCGTGGCAATCGGCGAAATGCCTGTCGTACGCAACGATGAACGGCGTGGGCACGCCGGTGACTGCGGACAGCTCGGCAGCGCGCTCTGCGGGAAAGCGGGTCGTTCGGCCTACCTTCACGAGGCCGGGCGTGGATGAGTTGACCAGAACGTAAACCCAGCCTTCTTCCACGCGCGGCTCCGCAACCTCCACATTCGACAGCTCTCGCGTGCAAACACGCGCAGACTGACAACCTGAGGTTACATTGTGTCAACGATCACATACTGTGAAGGGAACGCAAGCCGAACAACGTCAAAATATTCAATCACACGTTGTGACTGACTCTGGCGCAATTACTCTAGCGGGAAAAAACGGGCTTCAATCAGCTACAGGCTCGCCAGCACTGTCTCGGCCCGGCTCACGTCAAAATCTCCAGGCTGTTCGACAGCCAGGTGGGTCACTCGCATGTCGTCGGCGACGAGGGCGAAGCGCTGGCTGCGCACGCCAAGTCCACGTTGCGTCAAGTCCAGCTCCAGCCCGAGCGCGCGGGTAAATTGGCCCGAACCGTCGGCCAGCATGACGATGTCCGGGTTGACGTCCTGGCTCTTCGCCCAAGCACCCATCACGAAGGCGTCATTCACCGCCATGCAAACCACGCTGTCGACACCCTTTGCTTTGAACCCATCGAGATGTTCGTTGAAACCGGGCAGGTGCTTGGCCGAGCAGGTCGGTGTGAACGCACCCGGGGTGGCGAACAACACCACGCGCTTGCCGCGGAACAGGTCCTCGGTGGAGACCTCGCGCGGCCCGTCTGGCGTGGCCTGCATGAGCTTCTGGCTGGGAAGCGTGTCACCCTGTTTGATCATGCGTGTCGGCCCCGTTGGTGAAGGCCGATCCTCTAGCCAGTCGGCCCGGTGCTGTCACCTTGGCTGGCGCCCCGGGGTGATACAGTTTGTGTGATGGTGCGCACCCGGCCAGCTACCATGTGTGTCGGGTCGGGCGGCAGCGAAGCGGGATCACGGGACGAAGCAATGGCCAGGGCGAAGACGACGACGGGACTTGGGCGTAAGACAGGCCCTGCAGCATCGGCCAAGGGCCGGGTGGAAAAGACGCTGGCGGGGCTTGCGCCCCAACCGGACGGCCCGGCTGGCGCAGAGGAGCCCTCCGAGGGTCTGCTTACCGGCCAGTTGCTGATCGCCATGCCGACGATGAACACGCCGCATTTCAGCCAGGCTGTCATCTACATCTGCGCCCACACGCCGGACGGGGCCATGGGCATCGTGCTGAACCGGCCGCTGGCCAGTCCCAGTTTTGGCGACCTGCTCGAGCAGCTTGACGTGACACCGGTGCCGCCGGTGCGTCAGATCGACCTCTACCGTGGCGGCCCGGTAGATGCGGCGCGCGGCTTCGTGCTGCACACCGCGGACTGGACCGGCGACGGCAGCCTGATGGTGGACCCGCAGGTTGCGCTGACCGCCAGCCTCGACGTGCTGAAGGCGATTGCCGACGGTGGCGGCCCGCAGCGCGGTTTCCTCGCGCTAGGCTACGCAGGTTGGGGACCCGGCCAACTCGACCGCGAGATGATGCAGAACGCCTGGCTGTCCGCGCCGGCCAGCGTGGACATCGTGTTCGACACCGAGCACGAGACGAAGTGGCACCGCGCGATGGCGATTTTAAAGGTGAATCCTATCCTGCTGTCTGGGACGGCGGGGCACGCCTAAGAAAGCAAGCAGTTCTTTTTTGAAAAAACGAACCAAAAAACTTTTGACTCTGCTGTCGCGCGCTTGCCGGAATGGTTCGCGACAGCCGCGATAAAGCTTTTTGCTTCTTTTTCTCGAAAAAGAAGGCCTTGCTTCCTTCCTGCCGGCGCCCCGTGATACCGCAACGTGTATGAGCCAGACTCTCGACCACTTCGTCCGGCAACACGCGGCAGACCGGCCCGACAAGGTGTTTTGGCGGCAAGTTTCCGGCCAAACCGTAACTGAGACGAGCTTCGCCGCCTTTCACCTCGCGTGCCTGTCCTACGCCAACCGCTACCGAGCCCTGGGTCTGTGCCCGGGCGAGATCGTGCTGATCTTCCTGCCGCAGCAGGTTGCCGGCGTGGCTGCTTTCTTTGGCGCCATGCTGGCCGGCGTGGTGCCATCCTTCATGCCGTGTCCCTCCGCAAAGCAGCAGGCGGCACACTACTGGCCGGCGCACAAGGCGTTGATGGCGCGGATCGGGCCGGCGCTTCTGGTGACCGACGCTGCGCATGCCGGGCAGATGCAACACCACGGCATCGTCGGCCGAGCCGGCATCCTGACCATCGACGCGGTCGGCGAGGACCACAGCGCGCTGCCCGAAGGTGCGGACCCCGACGCGGTGGCGCTGCTGCAGCACAGCTCCGGCACCACCTCGCTGAAGAAGGGCGTGGCGCTGTCGCACCACGCAATCCTGCGCCAGGTGAACTCGTACGCGCGCCGGCTCGGCATGGGCGCGGACGACAACGTCGTCTCCTGGCTGCCGGTCTACCACGACATGGGCCTGATCGCGGCGACGGTGATGCCGCTGATACTGGGCCAGACGGTCACCTGCCTGAGCCCCTTCGAGTGGGTGGCCCGGCCTGCCAGCCTGCTCGAAGCGCTGGACCAGCACCGCGGCCACTTCACCTGGCTGCCGAACTTCGCCTTCGAACACCTGGTGCGCAGCGTGCCGAACGACTGCAAGGCCGACCTGTCCGGCGTGCGCGCGTTTGTCGACTGCTCCGAGCCGTGCCGTGCGGACACGTTCGAGCGGTTCGTCCAGCGGTTCGCGGGCAATGGCCTGCGGCGCGAGCAGCTGCAGGTGTGCTACGCCATGGCGGAAACCGTGTTCGCGGTGACCCAGACCGAGGTGGATGCACCACCCGTCGCGATCGAGGTGGACGCGGCCGAGCTCTACGGCACCGGGCGTGCGGTGCCGCCCGCGCCGGGCAGCGCTTCGGTCCGCCTGCTGAGCAACGGTGCGCCGCTCGACGGCATGTCGGTGCGGATCCAGGAGGCCGGGCGTGACCTCCCCGACGGCCACGCCGGCCAGATTATGCTGAGCGGCAGCTACCTGTTCTACGGCTACTTCAACGACAAGCAGACCACGGCAAAGCGGCTGGCCGGCGGGGTCTACGACACGCGCGACCGCGGCTTCCTGCTGGACGGCAACCTCTACGTGCTCGGCCGCACGGACGACCTGCTGATCGTCAACGGCCGCAACCTGCACGCCCACGAGGTCGAAGCGATCGTGGCCGCAGTGCCGGCGCTCAAGGCCGGCCGCGCGGTGGCCTTCGGCGCCCTCAGCCCGGCTGCGGGATCGGACGAGCTGGTGGTAGTGGCCGAGCGCGACCCCGGCGCGGTCTCCCCGGGCGCGCGCCACTTGGCCAGGCGCGTCCGCACCCTGGTCTACGAGCAGACCAACATCGAGGTGAAGGCCTGCCGCATCGTCGAGCCCGGCTGGCTGGTGAAGACCACCAGCGGCAAGATCAGCCGCCAGGCCAACCGGGCGAAGTACCTGGCCGAAGCGGCGGCCGCGGTGCCGGACGCGGCGGTGGCCGACGACCCTGCCCTGCCCGTCTTGCAACGCCTGGCCGTGGTGATCGCCAACGCGTTCGGCTACCCGGCGATGGACGTCCGGCGCGAGACGGTGGCCGACGACGTGGAGGGGTGGGATTCGCTCTCCCACGCGTCGCTGATCCTGCGCGTGGAACAGTGCTTCGGCATACGCTTCGCCGACGCGGAAATATTCGGCTTCGCCGACGTCGGCGCGCTGGCCGACCGGGTGGACCAGCTGCTGCGCGCGGGACCCGCCGCCGGTGCGGCCGCGGACCGGCTTATCTTCAAGAATGAGGCTGCCACCATCGTGCGGCTGGGCGGCGGCGACGGGCCCGACGTCATCGTTTTCGCCGGCAAGGAAACAATCCCCGGCGACATGGACATGGCGTCGTTCTCGTCGATCTTCGCCGGTTTCAACGACGGACAGTCGGCGCAGTATTATGTCACCGACAAGGTGATGGACTTCTACATCAGCTGTTTCGATGACGTGGTGCGCGAGATCAACACGCGGTCCGACAGGCCGAAAATCCTGTTCGGCAACAGCATGGGCGGCTACGCGGCGCTGCGCTTCGCCACCCGGCTGACCAACGTGACCTCCGTGCTGGCTTTGGTGCCGCACGCCGTGGCGCCGGCCTACGCCGCGCGCGGCAAGCCGGGCGTGGCGCGCAACGAGCTGCCGGTCCGGCTGGTGCCGGGCGTGCACTACTGCGTCCTCTACGGCACCGACGGCGATTTTCGCGCGCATGAGGCCATATGCGGCCTGGCGCAGGCGCACGGTCAGGCGGAGGTGGTGGTGGTGCCGAACTGCGGCCACAACCTGGTGCGTTACGTCCACCGCCACAAAATGCTGCGCGAGATGGTAGCGGCCACGTTGCAGCCGGACACGATGGCGCGCGAGGTCAGGCGCATCGTCTCCCGCATCAAGCCCAACTGGCACGATCCCGACTGGCTTGAACACAAGTTCCGCCAGGCATCGCCGGACGGACGGCTCACGCTGGACCAGGCCAAGGGCCAGTTGCCGGTGGTCCTGCGCAATTTCGCGGTGCTGGATCCGCACGGTCGGGGGTACGTGACGTTGGACGAGGTGTTGGAGAAGCGCCTGCATTTGGCTTGAAGGAAGCGGGCAAGCGGTTCTTTTGAAAAAAAAACCACAAAACTTTCGTTTCCTTGAGTACACGCTGCGGGAGAGTTCGCGACAGCAGGACGAAAAGTCTTTTGCTTTTTTTCTTCAGAAAAGCAGGCCTTGCTTTCCTGAAATCCAAGAGAACAAGCCCATGCGCCAAGCGACCGAGACGCTGGACATCAACACCCGCCATCGCGGCCTCGTGGACATTACCGCACACGCCGAAGCGTTTCTCGAACGCACCGGCCTGCAGGCCGGGCTGCTGACGCTGTGGTGCCGCCACACCTCGGCCTCGTTGCTGGTCCAGGAGAACACCGATCCCGACGTGCGGCGGGACATCGAGTCGTTCTTCTCTCGCATCGCCCCGGAGGGCCGCGGGCTATACGTCCACGATGCCGAGGGCCCCGACGACATGCCGGCACACATCCGCGCCGCGCTGACGCAAACCCAGCTCAGCGTGCCCGTCCTGGACGGCAGGATGGTGCTCGGCACCTGGCAGGCCATCTACCTCCACGAGCACCGGAGCAGCCCGCATCGCCGCCAGGTCGTCCTCCACATCCTCGGCGAGTGATATCGCCTCACCCGCCGCCGCATGGCATAGGAACCCCCGGCTTTTCCGTCGGGAAACTGCTTGCCTAGCGCCCCGGCCCGCCCGATAGAACCGCGGGGCGTCAAAACGGGGCGTGGCTGTTGGACAGGGTGATGCGGATTGCCGGCGCCAGCATCGGCGTCGGACTCGTCGTGCTCGCACTAAAGGCGGCGGCCTGGCTGGTGACGGGCAGTGCCGCCTTCTACTCGGACGCGCTGGAGACGGTGGTCAACGTTGCCGCCTCCGGTATCGCCTTCGGCGCACTCCGTTTCGCCGCCATGCCGGCCGACCACAACCACCCGTACGGCCACGACAAGGCCGAGTTCGTCGCGGCCGTCATCGAGGGCGTGCTGATCGTCGTGGCCGCCGTCAGCATCCTGCAGCACGCCTGGGGCGCCTGGCGCCACCCGCACGTTTTTACCGCGCCAGCCCTGGGCGCGGTCCTCAACCTGGCCGCCACCGTGGTGAACGCTGGCTGGGCCGGGGTGCTGTTCCGCGCCGCGCGCCAGGTTCGCTCGCCGGCCCTGCGCGGCGACGCACGCCATCTGATGGGCGACGTCGTCACCTCCTGCGGCGTGCTGGCCGGCGTGGGACTGGTGCTGCTCACCGGCATCCTGCGCCTGGACGCTGCCATCGGTGCGGCCACCGCCGTCTACGTGCTCTGGTCAGGCGTGCACCTGATCGGCGAGTCGATGGGCGGGCTGATGGACATGGCGCCCGACGACGGAACCGTCGAACGCATCGAACGCGTGCTGGTGACCCACGGCGCCGGCGCCATCGAGGTGCACGACATCCGCGCCCGCCAGGCCGGCCGCGCCACCTTCGTACAATTTCACCTGGTGGTTCCGGGCGCAATGCAGGTTGATGAGGCACACGCGATTTGCGACCGGATCGAGGGAGCATTGCAGCAGGACATGAAGCACCTGGTGGTCAACATCCATGTGGAGCCGGAGCACAAAGCTAAGCACGATGGGGCTTTGGCGCTTTAAGGAAGCAAGGCCTTCTTTTTTGAAAAAAAGAAGCAAAAAACTTTTGCTCCTGGCGCTGGGGCTGAGTTTCGGCGCGCCTTGCTACGCGCGTCGGGTGGTTTCGCTCAATTTGTGCACTGACCAGATGGCGGTGTTGCTGGCGCCTGAACAGATCGTTGGGCTGGAACCGCTGGCGCGCGATCCGGCGTTGTCGTTCGTCGCACCACAGGCGGCACGCTTGCCGCGTGTGCGCGCGGACGCCGAGGCGGTGCTGGCGCTCAAGCCGGACCTCGTTCTGGCCGGCACCTACGGCGCGCAAACCACCGTCGCACTGCTGCGCGCCCGCGGCCTCCGCGTGGCCCAGTTCGCCGACCCGACCGACTTCGCCCAGGTTGCCGGACAGGTGACGCAAGTGGCATCCCTGCTCGGCAAGCAGCAGGACGGCGCGCGCATGGTGGCCGACATGTGGCGGCGTCTCACCGCCGTGCCGAGGCGCCACGCCACCGCGGTGCTCTGGCAGGCCGGCGGCTGGAGCGCCGGTCCCGGCAGTTTCGGCGACGCCGTGCTGCGCGCGGCCGGCCTGACCAACCTCGGCACCGGCGGCCGCATGGGGCTGGAGGCACTGCTCGCCGCCCGCCCGGACCTGCTGGTCACCGAGCAGGCCGCACGCTTCCCCTCGCTGGCCACCGACCTCGCCTGGCACCCGGCACTGCGCGCCATCAGGCGCGCTGTCGTGCCCTCGCCGCTGCTGGTGTGCGAGGGACCGTTCAGCGCGGGGGCCGTCGAAGCGCTGGCGCGGTGAAATGGCTGTGGATTGCGGCGGCGCTGCTCTGCGCTGCCTCGCTGCTGGTGGGCGCAACCGGCTTCGGTGTGCCCGACGCGCTGGTGCTCTGGCAGATACGGCTTCCCCGCACCGCGCTGGCGGCATTGGTCGGTGCCGGCCTCGGCATCTCGGGTGCGGTGCTGCAGGGCGCGCTGCGCAACCCGCTGGCCGATCCTGGGCTGCTTGGCATCGGCGGGTGCGCGGCAGTGGGTGCAGTGCTGGTGTTCTACTGGGGCGTCTCTGCCGCCTTCGCACCCGCTTTGCCGCTGGGCGCGCTGCTGGGCGCCGGAGTGGGCTGCGCGGTGCTGCTGGGCTCTCTGGGGCGTGGCGTCTCGGCGGCCGCGCTGATCCTGGGCGGCGTGGCGCTGTCGGCGTTTGCCTCCGCGTTTCTCGCCCTTGCGCTGTCCCTCGCACCCAACCCGTTCGCCCTGACGGAGATCACCTTCTGGCTGATGGGCGGGCTGGAAGACCGCTCCCTCCTGCATTTGGCGATGGCGGTGCCGCCAATCCTCCTCGGCGTCGCGGTGCTGCTGCGGCTGGGACGCCGGCTGGACGGACTGAGCCTGGGTGAAGCCACCGCCGCCAGCCTCGGCGTGCCGGTGGGCGCGACCCTGCGCTGGGCCGCGCTCGGCGTCAGCCTGGCTGTGGGAGGCGGCGCGGCGGTGGCAGGCGGCATCGGGTTCGTGGGGCTCGTCGTGCCGCATCTGCTGCGCCCCCGGTTCGGCGCCCGGCCGGGCGCGCTGCTGTGGCCGAGCCTAGCCGCCGGCGCGGTGCTGCTGCTGGCGGCCGACGTGCTGGCGCGCGCGCTGCCGCTGCTGCTGCCATTGCAAGGCGAGCCCAGGCTGGGCGTGCTGACCGCGTTGCTGGGGGCTCCGTTCCTGGTGCGGATTGCGCGAAGTGTGTGAGACAAGGACAAGGCAAGCAGTTCCTTTTTGAGAAAAAGAACTAAAAAACTCTTGTCTCCTAGGGCGCGTGCTGCAGAAGCCTCCGCGACAGCAGGAACAAAAGTTTTTTGCTGCTTTTTTTCAAAAAAGCAGGCCTTTTTCGCTTCCTTCGCAATGGCGCCGGCGACCACCGTCACCCACGCAGATGATCGCACTTACCAACTTCTCCGCTGACCTGTCCGGCCACCGCGTTCTACACGACCTAACGTTTGTCGCGGGTGTCGGCGAGTTCGTGGCGATCTGCGGCCCGAACGGTGCCGGCAAGACGACGATGTTGCGCGGCTTGGCCGGCTTGTTGCCGGGCGGCCGAACAGAGCCGTGCCGCATCGCCTACATGGAGCAAGGCGCGCGCAGCGTATGGGGGTTGACCGTTCTCGAGTTGGCCGCGCTCGGCCGCATTCCGTGGCACGATGCGGACAGCGGCGCGGTCAGCAGAGCATTGCGCCTGTGTGGCGTGACAGCGCTGGCGCACCGCCGGGTGGACCAGCTCTCCGGCGGCCAGGCACGCCGCGCCATGCTGGCGCGTGCTCTGGCCACCGACGCGCCGGTGCTGCTGCTGGACGAACCGGTGGCCGACCTGGATCCGCGTGCCGCGCACGAGGTGATGAGCCTGCTCGCAAGTCTCGCGCAGCAGGGACGCTGTGTAGTGGCGGTGCTGCATGCGGTGGAGCTCGCCGT
This sequence comes from uncultured Acetobacteraceae bacterium, assembly GCA_964242115.1. Lineage (GTDB taxonomy): Bacteria > Pseudomonadota > Alphaproteobacteria > Acetobacterales > Acetobacteraceae > BOG-908. The sequence goes on from CAXSZX010000020.1 coordinate 34,445, forward strand.
CGCATATGCGACGCGTATGGTCTTGCTGAACGAGGGGCACATCGTCGCCGATGGCGCCCCCGCTGACGTGTTGCCGGCTGCAGCACGCTGTTTCGGCATGACCCTGGGTACTGACGCTGCCGCACGTTTGCTGCGGCCTGTATGTGGACATTCTCGGGCGGACTAGCCACACACTTACAAGGGCCGGCGATACTTACGCGCGTTGAACAGAGACTGCGCAATCAAAAGTGCGCGTTGTATGCTATATCAGCTTCTCGCGATGTCGCGTTTTTAGAGAGGCGAAAAAGCAAGGCGTGCTTTGTTGCAAAAAAAGCAGCAAGAAACTTTTGGTCCTGCTCTCGCGGAGACTTCTGCAGCGCGCTTGCCTGGAAACAGAAGTTTTTTTGGTTCTTTTCTTTGAGGCCGGCTTGTTGTTCTTTATGCCGGTCCAGTGCTTGGCACCGTTGGTGGGTTACCAGCAGTCCGAAGTGTCGGCCTCTCAACAGGTAAGCCCAGCAGTCATTTCTCGAGTAGAGGAACCAGGAAGCTCTCGGTCTCGAGGGCGCGGGTTGCAGAAAACTCCGCGACAGCGGAACGAAAGTTTTTTGCTGCTTTTCAAAAAAGCAGGCCTTGCTTGCTTACCAAGCGCCGAGGGTAAAACTCAGGATCGGAGGTGACTTACCTATTTGCAGTAGTTGCGAACGCGGCGAGTCGGCATTTGTGTTCCTGAACCGCCCAACTTGCCACACGGCCGCGCGCACGGCAGGCTGACGCCATGCTTTATCTCGACGACATGCATGAGGGCGACCGCGTCGCTCTTGGAACCATCCAGGTCATCCGCGAGGACGCGCTCGACTTCGCCAGAAAGTACGACCCGCAGCCCTTCCATCTCGACGACGCTGCCGCGGCTGCACATCCGTTCTTCAAGAAGCTTGCCATCAGCGGCTGGCAGACCTGCGCCTACGCCATGCGCCTGATGGTGGACGACATGATCGCTCGCGGCAGCCAGTCACTCGGCTCGCCCGGCATCGACGACATACGATGGATCAAGCCGGTCTACCCCGGAGACGCACTCACGCTCGAGGCCGAGACGCTGGAGGTGCGCACCTCGCGCAGCAAGCCGGAGATGGGCTCGGCCAAACGCCGCTACACGTTCCGGAACCAGCACGACGAGCCGGTCATGACGATGGTGGCCACAGGTCTCTTCGCCACACGTCCGAAATCCTGACGGGACGGTCACTCGCGAAGTCTCGTTGATACATCCCGCATGCCACAGCATGCCGTCCTAGTAGAAGCCTCAAGATACTATCTCGACAAAGGCAGTCATCGCCGGCTGTATCGCTTCAGACCGGACGACTACTCCGAGATGAAAGGGAGCTGGTGCAACGGCGAGATGGCGCTGCCGGGCGACCCGCCGGGCGAACTCGAAGTCATGGAGGCCATCCTGAAGGGGGCAAGATCTCCGACCTGAACGGCAATTACGGCGCGTTCACACCGGATTACCCACCGGAGGAGATGTTCGAGATCGCGAGCAAGCTCTATAAACAGTCCAGGTAAGCGCTTTCCGGTTTGAAAAGAGGAAGCAAACTTTTATCACGGCTGTCGCGGACCTTCCCGCCGACGCGTCCTAGAGAACAAAAGTTTTCTGATACTTTTTTCAAAAAAAATCGCTTTCTTACCTGTGGATCAGGGTTCCTGGCCCTGCCTCGGTGAACAATTCCAGCAACACAGCATGCGGTATCCGTCCATCGAGGATGACGCAGCCTTTCGCGCCTAGTCCCAACGCTTCCAGACAGTTCTCCACCTTCGGGATCATGCCGCCGGAAATCGTGCCGTCGGCAATCAGCCCGCGCGCTTCGGTCACCGACATCTCGGCGATCAGGTTCTTGTTGCGGTCCAGAACGCCCGGCACGTCCGTCAGCATCAGCAGCCGCGTCGCGTGCAACGCGCCGGCAATGGCGCCGGCTGCGTCGTCGGCATTGATGTTGTAGGTCTGGCCGTCGATCCCCAGCCCTACCGGTGCCACCACCGGTATAAGCCCCGAGCCGGTCAGCGCGTGGATCACGCGTACGTCCACGTGTTCCGGCTCGCCCACGAAACCCAAATCCAGCACGTGTTCGATGTGGCTGTCCGGGTCGATGACTGTGCGCGTGATCTTGCGCGCGCGGATCAGACCGCCGTCTTTTCCGGAGATGCCCACGGCCAGCGCGCCGGCCCGGTTGATCAGCTCGGTGACGTGTTTGTTAACGGTGCCGGCGAGCACCATCTCCACCACTTCGACCATCGCGGCGTCGGTCACCCGCAGGCCGTCGACGAACTCGCTCTTGATCGCCAGGCGCTGCAGCATGGCGTTGATTTGCGGGCCGCCGCCATGCACAACCACGGGGTTCACGCCCACCTGCTTGAGCAGGGCTATGTCGCGGCCGAACTCGGTAGCCAGCGTCGCGTCGCCCATCGCGTGGCCGCCATACTTCACCACGATGGTGGCGCCGGCGTAGCGGCGCAGGAACGGCAGAGCCTGCGCGAGGATGGCAGCCTGCTCGGTGGCGCGGCGCAGGGTCTCTGGGCTGGTGGTCATGCGGACCGGGGTAGAGGCAGCCGCCCCGCCCGGTCAAGCAAGTCAAGCGCAAGGCTGAACGCCTGAATCGTCAAAGCCTGACATACTGTTGCGATGAGCTAGATCCGAGATCTCGCTACCTGTCTCGACCGGTGACAAGCAAGGCAAGCGGTCTTTTTTGAAAAACCAAAAAACGTTTATCCCCATAGGCGCGTGCTGCAGAACCTTCGTGACAGCAGGTATAAAAATCTTTCGCTTCTTTTCTTCAGAAAAGAAGGCCTTGCCTTCCTTCCCGGACTTCAAGCCACAGGGCATTCATCATAGGCAAGCATGGCCGGGTCACGGATCCAGAAACAAAGGAAGTCCTTCTTTTTCGAGAGAAAGAAGCAAAAAGCCTTTGCGAGCGCTGTCGCGGACCGCTGAGATGACATGTCTCAGCGAGGCGAACTGACGAGAAGCAGAGTTTTTCAAGTTCTTTCTCTCAAGACAGAACTGCTTCCCAGACCCTAGCGTGACGGCAGGCCCTCGATGTTGGTTACCGTCGTGCCGCCAAGCTGGATCGCCGGCGAGAGCGGCGGCGGCGGCGGCACGCGAACCGCATGGCGGCTCGCTCGCCGCGCATTGCTCGCGACCAGCGGTTCGAGCGCAAAACCGCCCTGCGGCAGCGGCTGCAGCAGCCGCAGGGCAAACACCAACGGCTGGCTGATCGTCACCGTGCCTTGCGTGCCAGACGTAACGCTCACGCCGGCCTGCACGGGCAGCTTCGCCGGCGGCGAGAGCTTGATTTTGGCACCCTTGTTCGTCTGGAACGTGTAGCTGCCGCTGGAGATGACGAACGCTTCCTGCACCACCGCCATGCCAGGCTGTGCCAGGATCGACCCGCAAGCCTGCGAGAGCGCCTGGGCGTTGGCGGGGTCGGTCGCCCAACGCTGGAAGCTCACGTAGTCCAGCGAACTATCCGTCGAGCTGTTGATGGTGAGGTTGGCGGTCGAGCTTGCGTTGCCGCCCAGCTCGCCGGACACATTTGCCAACTGCGCGGCCACCGAGGCGTCGGCGCCGAAGGTGGCGCCTGCCGAAATGGCGGCCAGAGCCGGGGCGCTGACAACCAAGGCACTGTCCGGCACGCCGCACTTGCTCAGCGGCGCAATCCACTGCAGCACGACGCTACCCTGGGCAGCGGCGGCAGGTTCGTTCTGGATCCGTACGATCGCGCCGGGCAGCAGCGCCCCGCTCGGCAACGGCACCAGAGTCCACGAAGGCCCCAACGTGTCGCGCAACGACGGATAGACCGGCGGCGGCGCGGGCGGCATACCCGGGCAGCCACCCAGAAGCAGCGCGCCTGCCAAAGCACCTGCACGATGAAGCACGCGCATGTCGCCTCCCATCGGAACGTTCCGGGCGCATGATGCGGTCAACCCGTGGGCAAGGCAAACGACCCGGACCGCTCTGGGTCAGCCGCCCGTCTGCGCGGCCAGGCTCGCCAGCTCGGCCCGTAGCGCCTCTACTCCCTCCCCGGTGCGCGCGCTGGTGGCCAGCACCTCCGGAAACGCGGCCGCATGCGCCTTGGCCGCCGCCTCCACTTCCGCCAGCTTGCGCGCCAGCGGGGCGGGCTTTACGCCGTCGGTCTTCGTCAGCACCAGCTGGAACGCCACCGCGGCCCTGTCGAACAGATCCATCACGGCGTGGTCGGACGCCTTGAGCTCGATCCGCGCGTCCAGCAGCAGCACCACACGCCGCAGCACCACACGGCCGCGCAGGAAGTCGAACATCAGCCCCTGCCAGTCCTCCTTCACCGCCTTGGCCGCCTGCGCGTAGCCGTAGCCCGGCATGTCCACCAGAACGAGCCGGCCGCCCAGGTTGAAGAAGTTCAACTGCTTGGTCCGCCCGGGCTCGCTGGAGGCGCGTGCCAGGGCCTTGTGCCCCGTCAGTGCGTTCACCAGGGAGGACTTGCCCACGTTGGAACGGCCGGCAAACGCCACCTCGGGCAAACGCGCGTCCGGCAGCTGGTCGATCCGTTGCGCCGCGTAGAAGAACCGGCACTCGGCCGCGAACAGCAGCCGACCGGCTTCGAGTCTCGCGGCTTGTTCTTCGGGTGTGGTCAAGGCAGGCAAGGCCAAGGGCTCTGCCCCCGGGCTCCGTCACACGCTAGCGTGCTTCGCACGACTGGGCCAGCCGGCCCCAGACCCAATCTTATTGGCAGGCAAGGAGAGGGCAGACCCGTCGGGTGACTGTCACACGCGATGCGACGCCCCTGTCCCTGCCTTCCAATAAGGCGATCCAGGGCGCCTCGCCCTTGCGGGGGCCAGGGGCAGAGCCGCTGGCCTTGCCCAACGCAATCACGTCCGAACAACACGCCCGCGCGGTTCGAGCTTGGCCTGGCGCTGGATATACCACTGCTGTGCCATCGTCAGCGTGTTGTTCCAAGACCAGTAGATCACCAATCCCGCCGGAAAGCGTCCCATGGTGAACATGAAGATTAACGGCATGAACTGCAGCATCTTCGCCTGCGCCGGGTCGGGCGGCGGCGGGTTCAGCTTCTGCTGGAAGTACATCGTCGCACCCATGATCAGCGGCCAGATGCCCAGGTGCAGAAACGGCGAGATCAGGCTGGGGTCGAACGGGAGCAGCCCGAACAGGTTGAAGATGTTGGTGGGATCGATTGACGAGAGGTCCTGGATCCAGCCGAAGAACGGCGCGTGCCGCATCTCGATGGAGATCAGGATCACCTTGTAGAGCGAGAAGAACACCGGGATCTGCAGCAGCATCGGCGCGCAGCCGCTGACCGGGCTCACGTTCTCGGTCTTGTACACCGCCATCATCTCGGACTGCAGCTTGGCCGGGTCGTCCTTGAAGCGCTCGCGCACCTCGGTGATCTTCGGGCCCAGCAGCCGCATCTTGCCCATCGAGCGGTAGGAGCGTGCGGCGATCGGATAGAACAGCCCCTTCACCCCCAGCGTAAAGATCAGGATGGCCACGCCGAAATTGCCGACATAGTGGTAGATGAAGTCGATGGCGTAGAAGAATGGCTTGGTCAGGAAGTAGAACCAGCCCCAGTCCACCGCATAGTTGAAGCGCGAGATGTGGCCGTCCAGCTCGTAGCGGTCCAGCAGGTGCACTTCCTTCGCCCCGGCGAACACCCGGCTGGTGTAGGCGGCGTCGCCGCCGGCGGCGACGTGTTCGGCGTCGGTCGGAATGTAGCTGACCTGGAAGCGGTCGGACCCGTTGTCCAGCACGTGATTCCAGGTGGTCTTGGCGGGTGCGGACTGGTCGGGCACCAGCGCTGTCAGCCAGTACTTGTCGGTGAAGCCGGCCCAGCCGCCGGCGCCGGTATGGTCGTAGCCGACGTCGTCGTTCTTGGCGGCGGCGGACTTCACCGCGCTGTAGCTCATGTCGTGCAGCTGGGCGTCGGACACGCCCAGCACGCCCTCGAACACGTTCAGCCCGGCAGACGGCGGCAGGTAGTCGCGGTGGATGCGCTGCCAGGGCCACAACTGCACCGCGGTGCTGCCTGCGTTGTGCACGCTCTGCCGCACGGTGAACATGTAGGCGGCGTCGATGCCCACCTCGATGCGGAACGTCAGCCCGGCGCCGTTGTCCCAGGTCAGCGCGACAGGGTGGCCGGCCGAGACAGCCCCGTCGCCGGAGGTCCACACCGTGTCGCTGTCCGGCGTCTTGATGCCGTCGCCGCCCGTCCAGCCGAACTGCACGTAGCTCGGCTGCGGGTCGAACGCCGGCTCCAGCACCCGCACCAGCGGCGAGGTCTTCGACACCGTCTCATGGTAGTCGCGCAGCCGCAGGTCATCCAGCCGTGCGCCGAGCAGGCTGACGGTCCCGGTCACCCGCGGGCCGTCGATCTGGATGCGCGGTATCTTGCTGGGATCCACGGTGGCCGGCGGTGCCACGTGCTCGGGCTCGTGGCCGGGCGGCGCCGGGTTGAACGAGGGCGCCGGCGTCTGGCCGGACGGTGTGTTCTGGGTGGCCACCGCCTGGTGCAGGCGGGGCTTCGGCGGCGAGAGGTATTGGAACAGCAGCAGGATCGCGACCGAGAGGGCGATGAACAACGGCAGGCGTTTCTGGTCCATCAGCTGGCCTTGAGATCGTGCGGGCGGTCGTGCCCGCAACGGGGAACCGGGTCGTAGCCGCTTCCGCCCCATGGGTTGCAACGCCCCACGCGCCAGGCCGCAAGACCCAGGCCGCGCACCGCGCCATGCGTTCGCAGCGCCTCGATGGCGTAGGCGCTGCAGCTCGGCTCGAAACGGCAGGCGGGCGGCAGCAGCGGCCGCAGCACCAATTGGTAGGCGCGAACCACGCCAGCAAGGACCACGGCAACCGGCCTCACGGCCGCGCCCCTCGTGCCGCCGCGCCGGTAACCTGACCTGCCACCGGTGAGGCCGCATCCGCAGGCGAGAGGCTGACGCCTGCGACGCCTCGCGCTGTTCCGGTGGTGCGTACGCCCAGCTTGGCGAGGCCGCGGCGCAGATCCTCGATCAGGACTGAAAAGGGCCGGGCACGCGTCGTGTCGCGCCCGACCAGCACCAAATCAGCGCCGACCGCCGGGCTGTCACGCAGGAGAAGTCTCACGGCCTCGCGCAGCCGCCGGCGGGTGCGGTTGCGCACCACGGCGTTGCCGACCTTCTTGGTGACGGTGAAGCCTAGACGAACGGGCGCGTCGTCGGCGCGCAGCATGGCCTGCAGCACCAAGCCTGGCGAGGGTGACTTGCGTCCCTTCGAAGCCACGCGGAGGAACTCGGCGCGGCGTTTCAGGCGGGGGTTCATGACCAGGGAAGCAAGACAGCAAGGCCCTCTTTTTCGAGAAGAAGAAGCAAAAAGCTTTTGCGAGCGCTGTCGCGGACGGCTGAAACACCACGCTTCAACACGGCGCACTCGACAGAGACAAAAGTTCTTTGGTTCTTTTTTTCAAAAAAGAACTGCTTGCTGAGCTTCCGGCACTAAGCCGAGAGCTTCTTCCTGCCCTTCGCACGGCGGTTGGCGATCACCTTGCGGCCACCTACCGTTTCCATGCGGGCGCGAAAGCCATGCCGGCGCTTGCGGACCAGCTTGGATGGTTGATAGGTGCGCTTCACGGCGGGAACACTCCAACAACTTGCGCGGGGCGCTCGCTGCGTCCCGTGCTGAGCGGCGGCTTATAGGTTCTCCGCACAGCCTGCGTCAAATCCCGCCAGCGTGCGTTGTAACGCGGGAACGGACGGTAGATGGACGGATGATGCAGCTCGCGGTGGCGGCACTGGCCGGAGCGGCCTTCGGCGCGCTGGCGATGGCTGTGGTCCTGCGCGCCGAGCGGGCCCGGTCGGCCCGCCTGCCCGCCCAGCCTGCCACAGCAGGCAGCGACGCCACTGAGCTGGCCGAACTGCGCCGCCAGCTCTCCACCCTGCGCCACGACCTGCGCGGCATGCTCTCACCCGCCCTGCTCGTATCCGACCGGCTGCTGGCCAGCGAGGACGCTGCCGTCCGCCGCGCCGGCGAGGTGATGATCCGCACTGTCGACCGGGTGACCGAACGCCTTGCAGAAACGCGCGGATTTCAGCCGGGCGCCACCAGCCCCCAGCAATAGCGCTCCCACACTTCGGCCACGGGCTGGCCCGAGGGCTCGGTCAGCTCCGCGCGATGCTCCAGCGCCACCGGGCCGCCCGGCGGCAGCTCGCGCGCCTGCAGCGTGCGGCGCCGCAGGCCCAGGCCGCGCACCACGTGGCCGAACGGCAGGTCGGTCTCCGCCAGGGTGCGCACTATAATCTCCGGAAGACGCGCCGGCACGAACCATAAATCCGCATGCGACAGCACGAGGCCGCCGCAGCACAGCGCCACGTGCCGATGCAGGATGGGCGTTGCCGCCTGCAGCACGGTAGGCACCGCGGCCGGTGTGTCCGGCGTTAGATGCCGGACCGTCACTGCGCCGCCGCACAGACGTTCGAGCACATCGGTGGCACTGTCGGAGGCCAGCAGGGCGGCGTTCAGCGCCGCCACCGTCACACAGGCGCGCATGTCTTGCCGTAAAAGAGAGCAAGCGGTTCTTTTTTGATTAAAAAAACCGAAAAACTTTCATCTGTTGGCGTCGGCAGCGCCCGCGCGTCGCCGGATAAAAGGCGGCGTGTGGAAGGGCAAAGGGACAAAAATTCCTTGCTTCTTTTTTTCAAAAAAGAAGGCCTTCCTTGCTTGCTAGACGAGCGACAGCAACCGCACGTCCTGGCCGCGCCTGCAGCCGACGATCGCAGCCTGGCGGAAGCGTCGTGCCAGCACCGCCAGGCGCCGCGTGTCACCTGCGACCAGCAGGCAATCCTCCGCCCAGGCCCGGTCGGCGCCGCTGGCCGGCAGCGCGGGCGTGCTGCCTAGGCGCGCACGCAGTGCCGCCATCATCTTCTCGTTCCAGCGCCGTGGCATGCGACGGCTGGCGGGGTTCCAGGCGGTCAGTAGCGCGGCCTCACGCACGCCCATGCCGGCGAGCAGGCCGTCCAGCGCGCGGGAGCGCCGGCCGACGGACAGGTCTAGGCCGGCGACGCTGTAGCGGCTTCGCCGGTAGGCCAGGGCCAGGTGGATGGGGAGAGGCACAAGGAAGAAAGACTTCTTTTTGAAAAAAGAAGCAAAAACTTTTGTCTCGGCTGTCGCGGAGTCTCCGACAGACGGGTCGCCAGGAGACAAAAGTTCTTTGGCCCTTTTTTCAAAAAACAACCGCTTGCCTAGCCGGCCGGATTACGCCGATTCGCCTCGACTTCCTGCGGCGTCAACTGCAGCCCAAAATACAGATCGTAGTTCTGCCCGGTCACGCCCTTCGCGGTCGGCAGCTCCATCGGAATCTCCCGGCCGATCACTTGCAGCGTGGTCACGTTGGGCGGAAACTTCACGTGCTGGGTGTAAGTCTTGGCGTCGAGTATCTGCTTGGCCCGCACCACGCCCACCCGGTAGGCCACGTCGGCGTCCGCGCTGGTGGCGGCCGGGCCGCGGGTTACCACCATCACCACGTGTGCGTGCGCGCCCTCCAGCCTGGTGCCGAGCTTGCCGGAGCAGGCGCCTTCCACGTCGGCCAGGCGCACACTCAGCACCAGGTCCGAGAGGTCGTTGCCGCGGCCGTCGTAGCGAACCTGGCGGGTGTAATCTTGCAGCAGGTGCGCGCGCGGGCACTGTGCGGCCTCCTCGTTGGGATCGTCGTGGCAGCCGGCCAGCGCCAGAAGGGCCAGGGCTGCCGTCATGAAATGCGCGCGCATAGTGACTCCGTCAGGCACGCTGCCGGGCGGCAGGGCGTCGAGTGGCCTGCTTTGCCACACAAGCGCGGGTTTGCACCAGAACCGCCGCATACCAATAGTCAGCACGTGCTTACCGCTGGTAAGTGTCCGTTTGAAAGTCGGCCTGGTGAGTCAGCCGGCGTGGTTTTTCGAGCATCGGAGCGAGTTGGCCTGTTGTAGCCATGGGCACCGGAGCGGAGAAAAGCGCGCTCGTTGGCCGCCAGGGCGGCATTTCGGACGGACACCACCGCGCGAACCCGGGAATCCAACTATGCCAGACAGCCCGACCGACCTGATCTCCCGTACGCTCCAGGCCGTCGGCCTGCAGACTGCGGCACCCCTGCAGAAGCTGCACGTGGTGCTGGCCGGCCCCAGGGGGTTCTGCGCCGGCGTGGACCGCGCGATACGCGTGGTGGAGGAGGCGCTGCGCCGCTACGGCCGGCCGGTCTACGTCCGCCACGAAATCGTCCACAACCGCACGGTGGTCGAGGCGCTGGAGGCGCAGGGCGCCATCTTCGTCGAGGAGCTCGACGAGGTGCCGGAGAACGCACACGTGGTGTTCTCTGCCCACGGCGTGCCCAAGTCCGTGCCGGACGAGGCGCAGCGCCGCAACCTTGCCTACCTGGACGCCACCTGCCCGCTGGTCAGCAAGGTGCACCGCGAAGCCGAGCGCCATTTCTCCGACGCGCGGCACATCCTGATGATCGGTCACGCCGGCCACCCTGAGGTGGTTGGCACCATGGGCCAGTTGCCGCCAGGCGCCGTCACCCTTGTGCAGAACGCCGCCGAGGCCGCGGTGGTGGCACCCGCCGACACGCGCAACCTCGCCTTCATCACCCAGACCACGCTGAGCGTGGACGACACCGCCGAGATCGTTGAGATTCTGCGCCGCCGCTTCCCCGATATCGAGGGACCCAAGCGCGAGGACATCTGCTACGCCACCACCAACCGCCAGGCGGCGGTTAAGGCGATCGCCCAGGGGTGCGACCTGCTGATCGTGATCGGCAGCCCCAACAGCAGCAACAGCCAGCGCCTGCGCGAAGTGGCAGAGCGTGCGGGCGCGGGGCGCGCCATACTGGTGCCGAAGGTGGCGGAGATGGATTTCTCGACGCTGGACGGCGCACGGACGGTAGGCATCACCGCTGGCGCCTCGGCGCCGGAGAGCCTGGTGCAGGAGGTGCTGGCCGAGCTGGCCAAGCGTTACGAGTTGGAGATCGAGGAGCGGCAGGTCACCCAAGAGGACGTCATCTTCAAGCTGCCGTATCCGCTAGCTTAAGGAAGGCCTTCTTTTCTGGAGAAAAGAAGCAAAAGACTTTTTGACTCTGCTGTCGCGCCCTCACCGGCGAGCGCGCGACAGCGGAGACAAAAGTTTTTTGGTTCTTTTTTTCAAAAAAGAACTGCTTCCTTCCTACCGAGCTATCGTTGCATGACCGCTCGCCGAACCGGACCCGTACTTGCCCTCCTCTGCCTGGGATCGTCCGGTGCGCTCGCAGTGCCGCCGCCCGCCCCGGCCACGCCCCAAGCCGCCGAAGCGCCAACGGCCAAGGTGGCCGCGGGCGGCATACTCGGCCGCAACGTGGTGGGGCCGGACGGCCACGTGATCGGCCGGGTGGTGGACGTGCTGGTCGACGCCGCCAGCAACCCGCGCGCCGCGGTGATCGACTTCGGCGGGTTCATGGGGGTCGGCTCACGCCAGGTGGCGGTGAACTGGTCCGACCTCAGCTTCCCGCCCGTCACCCAGGCCGGCACGGATGCCGACATCAAGCTCGACCTGACCGCCGACCAGATCAAGGCGGCGCCGTCCTACACTGACCAGACCAAGCCCGCGAGCGTGGTCGAGCCGCCGCCGGCCAAGAGCCCGCTGGCCAAACCGGACCCGGCCAGCGGCCACTAGCTTGGTCGTCTCCCAGCTTCACGCCCCGGACGAAGCCGGCACCCCAGCGCAGGACCGCCGCAGCGCCGCGGGCCTGGACTGGCTGAACTTCTTCGCCGCCACCTTGCAGACAGCATTCGGGCCGTTCGTCGCCGTCTACCTCACCCAGCGCGCCTGGACGCAAGGCGACATCGGCCTGGCACTCGGCGTGGGATACGCCGCCAACATGGCCGCCCAGGTACCAGCCGGCGCGCTGGTGGACGCAATGGCGCGCAAGGGACAGGCAGCCGGGGCCGCCATCCTGGCCATCGTCGCCGGCGCGCTCACCTTTGCCTTCTTCCCCACCCTGCTGCCGGTGTTGGCCGCCGAAATCAGCCACGCCTTTGCCAGCTGCATGCTCGGGCCGGCCATCGCCGCCATCAGCCTGGGCCTGGCCGGCCGCATGGCCATCGCCGCAGGCGAGCGGCTGGGCCGCAACGCTCGCTTCGCCTCGGTGGGCAACGGCATGGCGGCTGCGATGATGGCCGCGGTAGGCTACCAGTTCGGGCCGCGCGCCGTCTTCCTGCTGGGCGCTCTCATCGCCCTGCCGGGGCTGCTTGCCCTGCGGATGATCGCGCCCGTCACCAGTCCGTCACCCGAGCAAGGACGCGAACCCCTGCGCGGCCTGGTGCAGTTGCTGGCCGACCAGCGGCTACTGTGGTTCGGCGCGTGCTGCGCCTGCTTTCACCTCTCCAACGCCGCCATGCTGCCGCTGGCTGCGGGCGCCGCGACCAAGTCGATGGGCAACGGCGCGTCCCTGGTGATCGGCGCCTGCATCGTAGGACCACAGCTGGTGGTCGCCGCCCTCTCACCGGCGGTGGGGCGCGCAGCCGAGCGATGGGGCCGCCGCCCGGTGCTGGCCGCCGGCATGCTGGCCCTGCCGGCCCGCGGGTTGACACTCGCGCTGATCGCGCTGGACCCGGCTATCCCCGGCTGGCAGCTGATCGCCGTGCAATTGCTGGACGGACTGAGCGGTGCCGCGTTCGGCGTGCTGCTGCCGCTGGTGGCCGCCGACATCGCGCGCGCCGGGGGTCGGTTCAACCTGTGCATGGGCGTGCTGGGGCTAGCGATCGGGGCTGCTGCCGCGGCGAGCACGGTTGTGGGCGGGCGGGTGGCGGACGACTCGCTGCCGCTGGCGTTCGTGGCGCTTGCCGGGGCTGGAGCGTTGGGGGTTCTGCTGGCGTGGTTGATGCCGGAGACGAAGTAAGGCCTTCTTTTTTGAGAAAAGAAGTAGAAAGCTTGTGCCACGGCTATCGCGGATAGGAACAGAAGTAGCTTCTATTTTCAGTACAGAAGGCTTGCTTTCTACAAGTGGCAAACTTTCGCGCCCATCATGTCTGCCAAGATGCTTCGATGGCACGCATGCGGCTCGCGCTCGAAACACAGCAGGCAAACACGCTGGGAGTTGGCCAGAGCGATGGCGTCTGCCAGAGCGTCCTGAGCCAGCTCCGTGGCCATATGAGCATTGAAAATATCAGTCATCTCGGCGATGCGGCCGCGCTGGGCGGCTTGCCTGCCTTCCTTGGGCGTGCCGAGCCTGCGGTCGTGGAGGTAGCCGATGCCTGTGTTGCGAAGCGAACTACCGAGCGTGGTCTTCGAGAATCCCGCCTTGCGGGAAAGCGGGACGGCGCGAACGTCGAGAAGCAGTGTGACGCCAACGCTGGTGAGCAGGTTGATCAGCGCAGGCTGGACTCTGCCCTCGTAGCCGACCGTGAACAGAGTCGCCGGGCGGGCCGCACTGAGCGGCCCGCCCGGCATAGGCTCAGCGCGAGGCGAGGCGGCCGATGAGGTAGCCGAGGCCGACAGCGCCGAGCACCGCGAGAAGCGGGGTCTCGTGAATGCGGTCGGTCAGTTCCTCGGACAAGCCGCGGATCTGGTCGGCGGCGGCGCCGTAGTATTCCTGCGCCTGGCCGGCGGCCTCACGGATACGGCCATCGGCGGACGTCTTGCTGTCGCCGAGGAGGTCGCCGGCGGCGCCCTGGGCCTTGCCGGTGAATTCCTTGACGGTGCCTTCTACGCGATCTTCGTTCATGTGCTGCGCTCCTTTGCAGATGGACGCAGAACAAGATTTCCGGCTGCAAGTTGCAGCTCGTCCGTCCGGAGACCGGCGTTTCGGCGCTCTAAAATTGGAAGCCAAAGCAAGAACCGCTTTTTTGAAAAAAAGCAGCAAGAAACATTCTCTCCGCCTGTCGCGGAGCTTCCGTCAGCTCGTATTCGAGGAAACAAAAGTTTTTCGGTTCAAAAAAGAACCGCTTGCCTAGCCTCTCTACCCGGCCGACCCGTCATCCTGCGGCACCGCCACAGCTTTCGCCCGAGCCCGCGGCAAGGGCGGCAACGGCCCGGCCTTCAAAGCGTCGGCGTCCAGCTTGAGGTCCCGCCGGACGCCGCCGCTGCCGCCAAGCGTCGGAATGCTGGTGCCGTCCACGTCGAGTTCGGTGCCGCCCGCATTTCCGGTAGTCATCAGCAGGCCGGGCTTGCCGGCGGGTACCGGCCAGGTCTCGCCGGCGTGCATCAGGCGGTTCAGCAGCGGCGGACCGGAGGGCTGCTTCACCGTCACCCAGGCGTTGGCGGTGGTGCGCAGGATGATGCGCGTGCCGGCGGGCGTGCCCGGCGGCGGCGGCGCAGCGGGCGTGGCGGCCACGGCCGGGCTCGCGGCAGGCTGGCCGGAGGCGGACTGGCCGGCGGGTGCAGGAGCGGCCTGCTGCGGCGCGGGCGGCGTGGCTACGGCGTTGCCTGCAGTAGAGGATGGCACGATCGGCAGGGGACCGACGGCGGGGGTCACCGGGTGGGCGGTAGCAGGAGCGGTCGTGGCCGGGGCAGTGCCGCCCGTGCGGGCTAGCGTGGGCAGGGCGGCTGACGACGTGGCGGGGCTAGCCGCCTGGGGGAGTGCCGGGGCGGGGGCCACAGGTGCCGGGGCGGACGCGCTCGGCAAAATGGAGGCGACCTGCGGCGAAGGCGCCGGCTTCTCGGCCTGAGGCACCAGGCGGTCCGGGATCGGTGGCACCGTCTCGGCCGGCGTGCGCTGGTGTTCGGAGGCGTAGTACCAGCCGCCATAGGCACCGGCCAGAATGACCAGGCCCAGCAGCATCAGCGCGCCGGCCGGCACACCGCGCTGCGGCACCGGCGCCGGGAAGCTCAGCGCTGGCTTGACGTTGGCGTCGCCCGACTCGGCGCGAAACCGGCTGGCCACCTGCTCTCCGGGCAGGCCCAGCGCCGAGGCATAGGCACGCACGAAACCCAGCGCATAGGTAGTGCCCGGCAGCTCGGACATCCGCCCGGCCTCAATCGCCTCGAGGTAGGTCTGGCGGATGCGCAGGCTCTGCGCCAGGTCGGGCAGCTCCCAGCCCAGGCTCTGGCGCCGGGCGCGCAGTTCGGCGCCCAGCTTGGCGGCCGGCCCGGCGGCAGCTTCGCGTTGTGTGGTTTCAGACATCGGTCAGGTGGTCCGGATCTCGCCAGGTGTTTGTAAACTCACCTCAAACGCGGCAGCGCGTCCAGATGGATGCACGCGGCGCCCGACTCCCGCCGAACCAGGTGCGAGGCCGGAAGACAGGCTTGCCTGCCGGCTCCGCCACGCGGGCGGCACAGCCAAGTCGTTCAGTTCGCTAGGGTTTTGTTGATCCATCCGAAACGCTCTTGCCCGCGTTTAGTGTTCGGCAGATGTTAACACGCGCACGGGAGCACGTTTGACGACGCATCATAAGCACGGCATCGCGAACGCCGGTCGCAGCGCGTGATCGCCACAACACTCATCTGGATGTCGGGGTTTGGCGTGCTGCAGGCACTGGCCGGGCTGCTCGCGGTGTGGCGCTTCTGCCGCAAACCCGCTGTGGCCCCCGGTGTCCTGCCGAGCGTCACCGTGCTCAAGCCGGTCTGCGGCGACGAGCTCTGGCTGGAAGACGCGCTGCGGTCGTTCTTCGCGCAGGACTACCCGGACTTCCAGATCGTCATCGGCGCGCAGGATGCCGGCGACCCCGCCTTGGCGGTGGCGCGCCGGCTGCAGGCGGAGTTCCCGCATCGTGCCCTGCGCATCGTGGTGAACCCGGCCGTGCACGGCGCCAACCGCAAGATCAGCAACCTGATGAACATGCTGCCGGCCGCCCGGCACGACGTGCTGGTGTTCGCCGACAGCGACTTGCACGTCCGTCCTGACTACCTCCGCCACGTGGTGACCACCCTGCTGCAGCCGGGCGCCGGCCTGGTCACCACCGTGTGCGGCGGCGAGGCGGCCGCCCCCGGCATCGCGGCCGGGCTGGGGGCGATGCACATCTCGCACTCCTTCCTACCCGGCGCGCTGCTCGGCGCGGCGCTTGGGCGGCAGGACTGCCTGGGCAACACGATGGCGATCCGCCGCGAGACCCTGGCAGCGGTGGGCGGCCTGGCAGCCCTGGTGCCGCATCTGGCCGACGACAACCTGCTGGGCCGGCTGGTGCGCGGCATGGGGCTCGCCGTTCGGCTGGCGCCCTGCATGCCGGTGGTGACCGTGCAGGAGCGCTCGTTGCGCGCGCTGTGGATGCACGAGTTGCGCTGGGCCTGCACGGTGCGCTCGTCCGCCCCGTTCTCGCATGGTTTTTCGGTGCTGATGTTTCCAGTCCTCTGGGCGGTGCTGGCGCTGGTTGCCTCCGGATTCGCCTGGCTGGACGTGGCCTGGCTGCTCGGCGCCTGGGCGTTGCGCGCCGCCGTCGCCGACACGATCGACCGCCTGCTGAGCCCGCGCCGAGCGCGCCCTGCGGTGCCCGCGCGGGCCTTGCTGCTGCCGCTGCGCGACCTGCTGTCCGTGCTGCAGATCGCCGTGAGCTTCTGCCTCAACGTGGTGGTCTGGCGTGGGCACACGCTGCGGGCGGACGGCAGGGCGATGTCGCGTGCGGCACTGACCCGCGTACGGGCGGCCGAGCTGTCCGCCAAGGCCGCGGCGGCAACCTGAGCGTCCGGCGGCGTTTGCGGTGATCACCCGCAACCCCTGACCCCAGCTTCCGGAGCGAGACGATCAGCCGCAGCCGCATTAACGCGCTCTCCATCACGCTCGGCCTGGCCGGCGTGGCGCTGGCCACTGCCCTGGTCGGCTGGTTCGGCTTCGGCCGCGTGCTCCGCGCGGTCGCCTCCGTGGGTGGCGCGGGCTTCCTGGCGGTGTGCGCCTGGCAGACGGTGCTGTTCGCGCTGCTTGGCCTGGGCTGGTTCGTGCTGGTGCCGGCAAGCGGCGCGTGGCGGCCAGGGGTGGCCGTCTGGGGCCGCATGGTGCGCGACGCGGCGGGCGGGCTGCTGCCGTTCTCCGTGGTGGGCGGCCTGGTGCTCGGCGCCCGGGCCGTCGCCGTGCAGGGTGTCGCCTGGCCGCTGGCCACCGCCACCACGGTGGTGGACCTGACGACGGAGTTCCTCGCCCAGATCGCCCTGATGTTGATCGGCTTGGTATTGCTCACCGCGCGTGCGCCGCATGCCAGGCTGGTGGTGCCGCTGCTGCTCGGGCTCCTCGCGGCGGCGGCCTGTGGCACGGCGCTGGTCTGGTTGCAGCGACGCGGCACCGCACCGCTGCTGACACTGAGCCGCCGGGTGCTGGGCAGCTCGATGCCGTCGCTGGACGACCACGTGGCGGCAGTGCAGTCGGCACTCGGCAGCATCTACACGCGGCCGGGGCGGGTGGCAGCCGGCTTCGCGCTACATTTGTGCGCGTGGCTCGGCACCGGGGTCGCGAGCTGGATCGCGTTCCGGCTGCTGGGCGCCGACATCGATTTCCCGAGCGCGCTGGGAATCGAGGCGCTGCTGCACGCGGTGCTGGCGCTGGCTGTGCTGGTGCCCGGCTACGCCGGCGTGCAGGAAGCGGCCTACGCGGGCGTGGCGCCGCTGTTTGGACAGTCTGCCGAGCTGGCGCTGGCGGTCTCTCTGCTGCGGCGGGCGCGGGACTTGGCTTTGGGGGTGCCTATCTTGCTTGTTTGGCAGGGGTTGGAGGTTCGACGAAGGAAGGAAGAAGTTCTTTTTTGAAAAAAAGAACCAAAAACTTTAGCTTCCTGGGTTGGTCACTGACGGACGCGCCGCGACACCAGGAGCGAGACAGGCGTCTCCCCGACGCGGGTGCCCAACAAACAACAGTCTTTTGGTTCGATTTTCAAAAACAAACGCTTGCTTTCTTACGCCATCGCAACTGCCTCAGAAACAACGTTGCGGTCCGCACTGCCAGACGCAGCAAACACCAGCACCCGATCACCCTCTCCCGCCTCGGCGTCGGACTCCGCGGAAAAGATCGTCAGCTCCCCCTCCTCGCCCACGCTCAGCACCCGCATGTCGTCGATGCCTGTATCGCCCGTGGTCAGCCGGAAGCGGAACCCCTCTGCGTAGAGTTCGGTGAACAGCGAGTCGTCCCACGACACCTCGCCCAGCACCTTGCCGCGCGACTCGCGTGACATGCCGCGCCGCTCGTCCAGGCGGCGGGAGCCGGGGCTGACCTGGAACACCCGCTCGCGGCCCAGTTCTGGCGCCAGCCGCGTGCAGACCAGGCCGTTATAGACCGGGTCCGTGGTGGTCGCGATCAGGTAGTCCACCGGGCGCAGGTCCAGCGCTTCCATGCCGCTGTTGGACAGCATCTCCGCCCGCAGGATCGGCACGCCGGCCTCGCGCGCCGCGGTCAGCTTGGCGGGCGCGGTGTCGATCAGCAGCACCGGCAGGCCGGCCTCGTGCAGGCACGCGCAGAGGTCCGTCGTCCAGTCGGCCGCACCGAGCACCGCCAAGCCGGGCTGGTCGCTGAGCGTCAGCTTCAGCCGCCTGGCCAGCGGCCGCAGCGAGAAACCGTGCAGCACCATCGTCGCCGCGATGACCGAGAACACGCAGGGCACGATCAACTCGGACCCCCGGTAGCCGGCCCCCTGCAGCTTCAGGCCGGCAACCCCGGCCACCGCCGCGGCCACGATGCCGCGCGGCGCCACCCAGGCGGCCAGCGCGCGCTCGGAAAAGGTGAGCGCGCTGCGCCAGGTCGCGATCCAGATTGCCGCCGGCCGCACCAGGAACAGCACCGCCAGCGTGAGCGCGCCCACCGGCCAGGACAGCGAGACCAGGGTCGCACGGCTGAGGTCGGCGGTGAGCAGGATGAACAGCCCGGACACGATCAGCACAACGAGCGATTCCTTGAACCGCCGCAGCTCCGCCAGCCCGGGCACGCGCAGGTTTGTCAGCGCGATGCCGAGCACGGTGGAGGCCGCCAGGCCCGCACCCTCCAGCACCAGGTTGGCAACCGCGTAGACAGCGGCCGCGGCCACCAGCAGCATCGGCGTCTTCAGCCGCTCCGGCACGTGGTCGTGCAAGAAGGCGAAGCGGATGCCGAAGGCAGTGCCGATGCCGAGCGCCGCGGACAGCGCCAGCGCCAGCGTAATCCGCAGCGCGAGGTCGCCGGCGAACACCGCCACGTGGCCGCGCCCGGCCAGCAACGCCTGCAGCACCAGGGTCGCCAGCACGGCGCCCACCGGGTCGTTCACGATCGCCTCCCATTTCAGGAAGCTCGCGGTGCGGCGCTGCAGGCGGGTGTGGCGCAACAGCGGCAGCACCACCGTGGGCCCGGTCACCACAGTGATGGCGCCGAACAGCGTCGAGGCACCCCAGCCTAAGCCGCCGATCCAGTGCGCCGCGGCCGAGCCGAGCAGCCAGTTGATCGGCAAGGCCACCGCGGTCAGCCGCAGCACGCCCTCGCCGGCAGCGCGCAGTTCGGAGAACTCCAGGCCGAGCCCGCCCTCGAACACCACGATGGCCACCGCGAGGCCTACGGCCGGCTGCAGAAAGCGGCCTAGGCTGGCGGTGGGATGAAGCAGGCCGAAGCCGGGGCCGACAGCCAGGCCGACGGCGAACAGCAGCACGATCGCCGGCAGGCGGAACCGCCAGGCCAGCCACTGCGCCGTCAGGCCGCCGACGCCCACGCATAGGACTCCGAGCGCTACGCTTTCGTCCACGGGGGAGTCTCCGAAGGAAGGAAGAAAGGCCTTCTTTTTTGAAAAAAAGAAGCAAAAAACTTTTGCTTCCTGCTTGCACTACGTCGCGCCTCGTTCTGCCAGCGCGCGCGGCGGCAGAACCGGGCGGGCTCTATATGCGGCAAGGGAGAAAAAGTTTTTTGCTTCTTTTTTTCAAAAAAGAAGGCCTTTCTTTTCTTTGAGCGCCTCAGCACGCCTCTGGCATAGCCGCGTTGCCGTCATGCGCCCAGGGCACGCCCAAAACCTTGCTCCTGCGTGGCGGGACAGGCACACCAAGCCCGATGCAGCAGGGACGATCGATGGCGAAGATCAAGGTGAAGACGCCGGTAGTCGAACTCGACGGCGACGAGATGACCCGCATCATCTGGGGCTTCATCAAGGACAAGCTGATCCTGCCGTACCTCGACATCGAGCTGAAATATTACGACCTTGGCATCGAGTATCGCGACCAGACCGACGACCAGGTGACGGTCGACTCGGCGCTGGCCATCAAGCGCTACGGCGTCGGCGTCAAATGCGCCACCATCACCCCCGACGAATCCCGGGTGCGCGAGTTCAACCTCAAGCGCATGTGGCGCAGCCCGAACGGCACCATCCGCAACATCCTCGACGGCACGATCTTCCGCGAGCCGATCGTCTGCGCCAACGTGCCCCGCCTGGTGCCGCACTGGACCAAGCCAATCGTCATCGGCCGCCACGCCTACGGCGACATCTACCGCGCCGCCGAGACCAGAATTCCCGGCCCCGGCCGCGTCACCCTGGTCTACGAGCCGGCCGACGGCAGCGAGCACCAGATCTACGAGGTGCACGACTTCAAGGGACCCGGCGTCGCACTCGGCATCCACAACACCCGCGCGTCGATCGAAGGCTTTGCCCGCGCCAGCTTCAACTACGGCCTGCTGCGCGACTACCCGGTCTACCTGTCCACCAAGAACACCATCCTCAAAGCCTATGACGGCATGTTCAAAGACGTCTTCGAGGAGGTGTTCGAGGCGGAGTTCCGCGAACGCTACGACGCCCACCACCTCACCTACGAGCACCGGCTGATCGACGACATGGTGGCCAGCGCGCTGAAATGGTCCGGCGGCTACCTGTGGGCCTGCAAGAACTACGACGGCGACGTGCAGAGCGACATCGTAGCCCAGGGCTTCGGCAGCCTCGGCCTGATGACCAGCGTGCTGATGAGCCCGGACGGCCAGACCATCGAGAGCGAGGCAGCCCACGGCACCGTCACGCGGCACTTCCGCGAACACCAGCGCGGCCGCGAGACCAGCACCAACCCGATCGCCTCGATCTTCGCCTGGACCCGCGGGCTGATCTACCGCGGGCGCTTCGATGCCACGCCGGACGTGACCGCGTTCGCCGAGACGCTGGAGCGGGTGTGCATCGAGACGGTGGAGAGCGGGGCGATGACGAAGGATTTGGCGATACTCATCGGGCCGGAGCAGGCCTGGATGAACACGCAGGACTTTCTCGCGCGCATCGATACGAACCTGCAGGCGGCGATGAAGTAAGCAAGCAGTTCTTTTTTGAGAAAAAGAACCAGAAAACTTCTGACTTTGCTGTCGCGCGCTCGCCGGAATAAGCCGCGACAGCCGAGATAAAAGCTTTTTGCTTCTTTTTCTCGAAAAAGAAGTGCTCGCTTTCTTACCTTGTCTGCAACGTCCAAATCCCCCCGCCGTCGCAAACGTCTAACGGCCAAGAAACGAAGCCGCGATCGTTAGTGACCCGCCAGCAACGGGCCGCGACAACCGGAGCTGCCCTTCCTCGAAAAAGACCTTTCGTCTACCCCAACGCCCGACTACTCGTTACGGTTTACGTGACAACTCCCATCTGAGCTTGTAACGTGCCGGACATGAGCATCATCGACACTTTCGCCCACGGCCTCGTCAGCGTGCTCGGCGCCTTCGCCCGTATTGTGCTCGACGTGCTGGACGGCGCCGAGGACGGCCTGCGTGCCCTGCTGAAGGATGTCGGCCTCTCGTCCGACCTGCAGACGGCCATCTTCATCTTCGTGGTCGTCATGTTCCTGCTCGGCGTGGTGCGCCTGCTGCGGGGCCGCATCCGCAGCTCCGCCGCGCTGTTCCTGATCCTGGTGCTCGCCCACACGCTGGAGCGGATCGCCCACGGCCCGTTCAGCTGAGCCGCAGCAGCCGCGCCCGCGCGTCCTGGTACTCCGCCTGCCACTGCCGCACCCGCTCGGCGGCCGGCACCACGCTGCTCACCCGGCCCACGCCCTGGCCGGCGCCCCAGATGTCGCGCCATGCCTTGGCCGAGCCGCTGGAGAAGTTCATCGCCGAGGGGTCGGATTCCGGCAGCGCGTCCGGGTTCAGGCCAGCGGCCACGATCGAGCTTTTCAGGTAGTTGCCGTGCACGCCGGTGAACAAATTGGTGTAGACGATGTCGGCCGCCGAGCCCGCCACCACCGCCTGCTTGTAGCTGTCCGCCGCGTTGGCCTCGTCGGTCGCGATGAACGCCGAGCCGATATACGCCACGTCCGCGCCCGCCGCCTGAGCGGCCAGGATGGCGCCGCCGCTGGAGATCGCACCCGACAGCGCCAGCGGCCCGTCGAACCAAGCGCGTATTTCCGAAAGCAGCGCGAACGGCGAGATGGTGCCGGCATGCCCGCCGGCGCCGGCGGCCACCGCGATCAGCCCGTCAGCCCCCTTCTCGATCGCCTTACGCGCGAAGGCCACGGTGATGACGTCGTGCAGCACGATGCCGCCGTAGGAATGCACCGCGTCGAACACGTCGGTGCGTGCTCCCAGCGAGGTGATGACGATCGGCACCTTGTACTTCACGCACATCTCCAGGTCGTGCTCCAGCCGGTCGTTGGACCGGTGCACGATCTGGTTCACCGCGAAGGGGGCTGACGGCGCGTCCGGATGCGCCGCGTCGTAGTCGGCCAGCGTCTCGGTGATCCGCGCCAGCCACTCGTCCAGCGCCTCCTTCGGCCTTGCGTTCAGCGCCGGGAACGACCCCACCACGCCGGCCTGGCATTGCGCGATCACCAGGTCAGGGTTGGAAATGATGAACAGCGGTGCGGCGATCACCGGCAGGCGCAGCTTGTGCGCCAGGAACGGGGGCAGGCTCATGCTGCGGCCTTGGCGCGCTTGTCGAAGAACGCGGCGACCGTCCGCCGCAGCTCGTCGGTCTGCAGTTGCGCGCCGAACGCCGCGTTCTCCTCGGCGATGCGGCCCGGCAGGTCGCGCGTGGCCGACTTCATCAACGCCTTGGTCGCCAGCAGCGCGCCGGCGGGCTTGGCGGCGAGCCTGGCCACTAGCGCGTCGGCTTCTGCCAGCGCGGTGCCGGCCGGCACCACCCGGTTGACCAGCCCCAACTGCTCCGCCCTTGCCGCGTCCACCGGCTCGCCCAGCAGCAGCAACTCGGCCGCCCGGCGCTGGCCCACCAGGTTGGGCAGCAGCAGCGAACTGCCGGCCTCCGGCACCAGGGCCAGGTCGACAAACGGCATCTGCAGGCGGCAATCCGGCTCGGCGAGGACGAAGTCGCAATGCAGCAGCATCGTGGTGCCGATGCCGATCGCCTGGCCGTGCACGGCCGCCACCAGCACCTTCTCCGCCGCGGCCAGGGCGCGGATGAAGCGCTGCACCGGGGCGTCATCGCCGCTCGGGCGGTTGGCGACGAAGTCGGCCAGGTCGTTGCCGGCGCAGAAGGCCTGACCCTCACCGGAGAACACGACCGCGCGCACGGCCGGGTCCGCCTCGGCCTGCGCCATCGCGTCGGCCATGGCGGCGTACATCGCGGCGGTCAGCGCGTTGCGCTTGGCAGGGCGCGTCAGGCGGATGTGCAAGGCGGCGGCCTCGCTGCGCACGCTTATGTCCAACGGACTAATCTCCTTTAGAGCGGCTGAACTTACAGCGGTCGGGGGAAGCAAGGAAGCAAGCAGTTCTTTTTCAGTGTCCGTGTGCGAAGTCGCCCTGGCGGACATCTGCCGCGTTTTCCTCCGCTCCGGCCTTCACGGACTGGCAAGCCGCTCCGCTCCGGTGCTCGAAAACCTCGCGAGCTGGCTCCCCAGGCCGACTTTTCGAACGGACATTGGAAAACAAAGCAGAAATTTCTGTTCCCTGGGGTTCGTGCACCGGAGGCATCTACGACCGGCTTGCACTGGTTGGGGAGGGTGTGCGGGCATATATCGGCGCGATGCTGTTTCCTGCTGACCTGACTGCATCCGCGGCCAAACTGACCCTCTCGGAGCGGCTGGACTGGCTGAGCCATCTTACGGCGCCTCAACGCGAGCAGGTGGCACGCACGGCCAAGGCGCTGGAATCCGGCGAGCTGGTGGTGGTGATGGACGCGGTAGCGGGGACAACCGCCGGCCACGGGTTCCTGCTCGGGGTCGCCGCACTCGCAACCGCAGAGACGGTCAACACCACGGTCACCTGGGGGCGCGGGCTGACCTGCTTCAGCGTCACCGCGGAACGCGCGATGGCCCTGGGCCTGGTGCTCGCCGGCGAGTATCGCGAGGGCTACCGCGGCCCGATCCTGCTGCGCTCGGTCGAGGCGGCCGAGTGCGACGGCACCGGCATCTCCGCAGCAGACCGCGCGCTGACCCTCCGCGCGGCCGGTGCGCCCGACGCCGGCATCTCCAGCCTCAAATCGCCGGGCCACGTCATGCCCGCGATGATCGCCTACCGCGGACGCGAACACCGCGCGAGCGCCGACATCGCGCTCGACCTCGTGCGTCACCTGACGTCCTACGACGTAGCCGCCTGGACGGACATTCTGGACGATGACGGCGAAGTCGCCCCCGCCGCCTACTGCCAAGCGCTGGCCGACCGCCTTGGTGCGACCAGCCTGGAGATCAGCGGCACGTTTGGCCCCGAGGCATTCGCCTCCACTGGTAGAAGCGCACACTCAGCCTGAGCTGGCTGCCACTCTAACGGACCAGACATTTCGCGTCGGCGGACACGAGCTTCGTAACGAACATTTTCAGCACTCGAGGCACTATCACTAGGTGGGTGAATTGTCCGAGTATCTTAGGTGTCAGTCACCTCTCGGGCCGTTCGGAACCTTCGAGGTAAGCGTGACCCACAGCCTCAGGTGGCTCGGCCTTGAACGGGATTAACGACGACGGTGCGTCGAACGAGGTTCTTCGTTCCGACACTCGAACCCACCTGCTTATATCAGAGTAAGCGGGCTTTCGGTCACTTCGGAACGATCACCGATTTGTCGTTCGTCGCCGGCGGCTTGATCACCGGCGTCGGCAGCGCCGCATGCGGCTTCGGCGTGACCCGCATTTTCGGGTCGACTTGCGCCGGCGGGTTTGCCGGTGTTTTCGCAGCGCTGGTGGTTCCAGGCGACCCGAAGGCAGACCCAGCAAAGGCCGCCGCTACGAGCAGCACCAGCGCGAACATCTTCCACGCCCGCAAGTCGACTGACTCGCTCCGCACGCCGGCTCGGTAACGTCTCATGCTGCACCTCCGGCGGTTGCAACGCGCGAACGCAGGATGAAGATGCGTCGAGTCACGCGCCTGATACGGCGCGGCAGAAGCAAGCATCTTCTTTTTCGAGAAAAAGAAGCAAAAAGCTTTTGCGAGCGCTGTCGCGGACAGCTGAAACGACACGCCTCGTCCTGCCCCACCCGACGAGAGCAAGTTTTCTGGTTTTTCAAAAAAGAACCGCTTGCCTTGCCCTCATTCATCGTAGGCAAGCCGAACACCCGTAAACTGCCACCGCTTCGAAGGATGGAAGAAGTTACGGTAGCTCGCCCGCGTATGGCCATCCGGCGTGGCCATCGAGCCGCCGCGCAGCACCATCTGATTGATCATGAACTTGCCGTTGTACTCGCCGACGGCGCCGGGCGCCGCGCGGAAGCCCGGGTAAGGCAGGTAGGCGCTGTTGGTCCACTGCCAGACGTGCCCGGTGAGTTCCGACACCGCGTCCGCGCCGCCGACCGCGTGGGCCACCTCGAGCTCCGCCTCGGTGGGCAGCCGGGCGCCGGCCCAGCGCGCGTAGGCGTCCGCCTCGTACCAGCTCACGTGGCGCACCGGCGCGTCCGGGTCGAGGTCTTGCAAGCCGCCAGGCGTCATCTGCTGCCAGGCGCCGTCCTTGCCGGCCCGGCGCCAATACAGCGGCGCCTCCCAGCCCTCGCTGCGCGCCTGGTCCCAGCCGTCGGCCATCCAAAGCGTGGCCTGGCGGTAGCCGCCGTCCTCCATGAAGGCGGCGAACTCGGCGTTGCGCACCAGCCGGGTGGCGAGCTGGCAGGGCGTCATCCAGACGCGGTGCCAGGGTGTCTCGCTGTCGAAGCAGAACGAGCTCTCCGGGTCGCGGTGGCCGATCGCGGCGATGCCGCCGGGCAGGCTCACCTTGCGTGTCGGGCCGGGCGTATAGGCCGGCTCCTGCCAGCCCGGCTGGCTGGGCGGCATCAGCGGGCTCTGCGCGAAGGCGTGCAGGATGTCTGTCTGCAACAGCTCCTGGTGCTGCTGCTCGTGGTGCAGGCCGAGCTCGAGCAGCCGCGCGCCTTCCTCCGGCGCAGTGCCGATCCAGGCGGTGATCACGGCGTCCACCGCGCGGCGGTAGGCGGTGACCTCCTCGGCGCTCGGCCGGGTCACCAGACCGCGGAACGGGCGCGGGTGCCGTTCGCCCATCGCCTCGTAGTACGAGTTGAACAGAAAGCCGAAACGATCGTCAACCGCGCGGTAGCCGGGGATGAAACGCGCGGCCACGAACGTCTCGAAGAACCAGGTGGTGTGCGCGCGGTGCCATTTGGCGGGGCTCGCGTCCGGCATGGATTGCACGCACTGGTCTTCGCCGGAGAGGCTCGCGGCGAGCGCCTCGGTGTAGGCGCGGATGCTGCGGTAGGCCGCCGCCAGTCTTTCCCGCGTGTGCGTGTTGGCTCGAGTGCTTGCCTGCAAAGTTGTCATTTCGCCTCCTGCCGGCGAGCGGCGGGGCCGCGGGACGGATTGCATACGACCTGCCTGCAGCCGGGGCGACTGATGTTGGGTGGCGGCGGCCACAGGCAACTCGCTTTCACCTTTTCTCAACGACTCCTCGCCAGAACACGAAAAAAGCCGCGCGAGATAAATTCTTCTTGCAAGCGTAACGTTTACCCGCAATTAAGAGTTGCAGTGTCAAAACGTTTTCTCCCGCGTTCGGCGAGAGGACGGCACCATGGCACGCAACTTCGTGTGGCTTTCAATCGGAGGTGGTGCGTGGAACCTGAGGACCAACTGGGCAGACGAGACGGACGGGTCCAACCCCTCCGCGTTCGCCCCAGCGGCCGCGGATAGCGTGACCGTGGCCGGACCCAGCACCGCGTCTGTGCAGACGATCACCGCGGGTGCGTCCAGCCCCGGCCTCGCCGCGTCCGCGCTGTTGCTCGGCAACACGCTGCTGTCCGGCAGCTTCGACATCGGCGCGCTGACGCTCGGCCAGGCCGGCGCCGGCGGCCTGCTGGAACTGGCGGGAAACACCGCGCTGGCCACCGGCACCGCAAGCGTGGTCGCCGGCAGCCTGCTGGTGGGCGCGGGCGCCAGCCTGTCCGCATCGGGATCTTTTAGCCTCGGCGGGTCTGGCGACGGCAGCGCCACCTTCAACATGACCGGTGGCGGCCACGCGGCAGTGGCCTCGCTGTTCCTCGGCGAAGCAGGGTCGAGCATCTACGTCGATCCTGCCTCGGTGCTCGAGGTGGGCGGCGCCGGCCTCGGCAGCGCCGGACAGCTGACCGTCGATGCCGGCGCGACGCTTTCCGGCCAGGGCAACGCCGACGCCTACGGCCAGCTCGCCAACAACGGAACCATCTCCGCCCAGGGCGGCACGCTGCTGTTGGGCGCAGTGTCCGGCAGCGGCACCCTGCTGATCGGCACCGGCGCTACGCTGGCGCTGAACGGAGCGTGCGGCGCCGGCCAGGCGGTGAGCTTCGCCGGCAGCGGCGCCACGCTGACGCTGGAGGCCGAGTACGACGCGCCTGCCGGCACGCTCACCGGCTTTGCCGCAGGCGACGCGATCGACGTGGCCGGCAGCCAGATCTCGGCGGCCAGCTACCTGCAGACCGGCCCCGGCGCCGGCGTGCTGAGCCTGCTCTACGGCACCCAGACCGCGCTGAGCCTGCGTCTGGCCGGCAACTACGCAGGCTGCGTGTTCCTGGCCACCGGTGACGGCGACGGCGGCACGCTCGTCACCGTGGCGGCCGCCAGCAACGGCGGCAGCGGCGGCCCGCCCCCGGGCACCTCCACGCCGGATGTCTACGCCTGGTCCGGGGCGGCCTCGGGCAGCTGGGGTTCGGCCGCCCTGTGGTCGGACGCCAGCCTCAACCAAATCCCGGCCGCCTTGGCACCCGGGGCGAACGACCTCGTCAGCATCGCCGGGCTGGCTACCGCCTTTACCGTCATCGCCGGACCGGGCAACGCGGCCGCGCTGAGCGTCACCGGCGAGGTGGCGCTATTGGGCAGCTTCGCTGTCGGCACGCTGACCATCGGCCAGGCTTCCGGTACTCCCGGCGCGCTGGACCTCACCGCAGGCGGGCTCGCGGCCTCGCAGGCCGTCATCGCCGATGGCACGGTGGCGGTCTCCGGCGCCGGCGTCTCGCTCAGCGTTGCCGGCACGCTCACCCTCGGCGGCGGCCCGTCCGGGGTCGGCCTGCCCACCGCCTCGCTCTCCGCCAACGCCGGCGCTGCGGTGCAGGCTGCCAGCCTGGTGCTCGGCGGCGGCTCCGGTGCCTCGATCACCACCGACCCTATCGGCAGCGTCGAGGTCGGCACCACCGGCGGCGCGCAGGCAGGTGCGGTCACCATCGATGCTGGTGCCACGCTGGCCGGCAACGGTGCCGTGAACCCCTACGGCACCATCATCGACAACGGCACCGTGTTCGCCACCGGCGGCACGCTGAGCCTGGGCGCGGTTTCCGGCGGCGGGTCCCTCGTGGTCGATGCCGGCGCCACGCTGGAGCTGCTGGCCGCCACCGCCGCCCCGATCACGCTGGACGGCAGCGCCGCTTCCGGCTCCATCCTCGCCTTTGCCGGCGCGCAATCCGCACCGTCGGGCACCATCACCGGCTTCGTCCCCGGCGACGCGATCGACCTTGAGGGCAGCCCGCTCACCGCGGTGACGCTGCAGCCGGCCACCGACACGCTGGTGCTGAGCTACGGCACCACCGTGGTCGCCCGCCTGGCGCTGTCGGGCAGCTTCGCCAGCGAGCGCTTCGTGATGACCCCGGACGGCGGCGGCGGCACGCTGATCTCAGTGGTGGCCGGGACCGGCGGCGGCGGCGGCAACATGCAGGCCGGCACCGACCAGCTCACCTGGGCCGCGCCGGTCAGCGGCGCCTGGGGCACCGCACGCAACTGGACGGACACCACCATCGGCGCCAAGGCCAGCCTGCCGCCGGGCGCGCAGACACCGGTGCAGATCACCGGCCCTGGTGGGACCGCCTTTATCGACGTCACCTCCAACGGCACCTGCGCCAGCCTCTCTGCATCCGGCAACGTGGTGCTGTCGGGCACACTCGGCACCGGCGCGCTCGCCGTCGCCACCGCGGGCACGCTGGTGCTGCAGTCGGCGGTGAGCGCCACCGGGGCGCAGGTCTCGGCCGGCGAGCTGCTGACCAGCGGCGCCGGCAACGGCCTGACCGACCAGGGCACGCTGGCACTGTCCGGCGCCGCGGCCGTTCTGGGCGCACAGGGCCACAGCACCATTCAGTGCGGCGCGCTCTCGCTCGCCGGCGGCGTGGTGAGCGCGGACAGCACGTCCTCGGTTGAAGTGGGCACGCTCGGCGGCGCGGCGCTCGGCGCCGTCACCATCGACGCCGGTAGCGAGGCAAGCGGCGCCGGCAGCATCGGCCTCTACGGGCTGGTGATGGACAACGGCGGCATCACCGCTTCCGGCGGCACGCTGTGGCTCGGTGCCGTCGGCGGCAGCGGCGCGCTGTCGATCGGCACAGAGGCCACGCTGGCGCTGGCCGGCACGGAAGCCTGCCCGATCGCGTTTGCCGGCGGCGGGGCCACGCTGCTGCTGGAACAGGCGGCGCTGCAGGCTGGCCTGGTGGTCTCCGGCTTTGCCGCAGGCGACGCAATCGACGTTGCCGGCACCCCGGTCGACAGCCTGTCCTGGCAGCCCGGCAGCTCGGCGCAGGGCAGCTCGGGGGTCGGCACGCTCAACTTGATCGAGGCGGGGCAGACCGTGGGCCAGCTCCTGCTCGCCGGCAGCTTCGCCGGCCAGGCCTTCTCGCTGCAGCCCGACGCTGGCGGCGGCAGCGAGGTCGTCCTCTCGCCGGTCAGCATCTCCGGCCCGCCTGCAGGCACCGCCACGCCGGACACCTACGTTTGGACCGGCACGCAGGGCACCAACTGGTCCAACGCCGCCAACTGGTCCGACACCAGCACCGGCCAGACGCAAGCCGCCCTGGCGCCTGGCCAGGACGACCTGGTCAGCATTGCCGGTGGCAGCCTGTTACCCGTCCTCGTCACCGGCATGGGCGACGCGGCCTGGCTCGGCCTGACCGGCACGGTGTCGCTGGCCGGCATCTACGCCGCCGGCACCCTGGCGGTGGGCAGCCCGCAGCAACCCGGCCTGTTGGCGCTCGGTGCCGCTGGCGACGTCGCAGCCGCGTGCGGCCAGGTGACGGGCGGCGTGGCACTCGCCGGCGGCACGCTGTCCGTGAGTGGCACGCTGGCACTGGGTCAGTCCGGCGGCCAGGGCGGCGTGCTGCTGGCGGACGCGGCGGGAATGGCGGCAGTCGGCGTCCTCACCCTGGCCGGCATCGGCAGCGACGTGGAAACGGACGCCACCGGCAGCATCGAAGTCGGCGGTCAAGCGGGCGGCCGGGCCGGTGCGGTCACCGTGGACGCCGGCGGCCTCATCGCCGGTGCCGGCAGCCTGGCATTGTCCGGGCTGCTGGTCGACCAGGGCGAGGTCGCGGCCAGCGCGGGCACGCTGGTGGTGGGCAGCGTCTCCGGCAGCGGCACGCTGCTGGTGGGCGTAGGCGCCAGCCTGGCACTGGGCGGCACGGCGTCCGCCAGCCTGACTGTGGATTTCGCCGGCGGCGGCACGCTCAGCCTCGGCCAGGCCGCCCTCGCCGGCACTCCCGCGCTCGCCGATTTCGGCGCCGGCGACGCGGTCGTCCTGGCGGTGAGCGGCGCCACCAACGCGAGTTACGCGCAGACCGGCCCGGATGCGGGCGTGGTCACCATCGATGACGGCAGCGACGTCCTGGCCCAGCTCACATTGCTCGGGTCCCAGGACGGCGTCGCCTTCAGCGTCGCCGGATCAGCCGGCGGCGGAACCATCCTGACATCGGCACCGGACAGCACGTCCGCTCAAGGAGGAAATTTCATGACGAACCCGACTTCAAGCGGCGGCAGCCTGGTGACCGCCGTCATGCTCGAGCAGGACCTGCAGGGCGCACTCTCCTACGCGGAGTCCGAGCTGAACACCGTGCTGGCCAACCGCACGGTGTACGAATGGTGGTCCGCCGACGGCCTGCCTGCCGGATCCGCCTTCACCTTCAGCTCGACCGTGGTGAGCGTGGAGGTGGTGGGCCCGCTGACGTCGCAGACCGGTTCGGGCGACGGCCCCGGCAGCACGTTGGCGCTGCAGTCGGGCTACAGCGCCCTGCTGCTCGAGGGCGGCGAGAACGTGAACGTCACCGATGGCGGGCTCGGCCACGCGCTGATCGCCGGCAACTACGGCAGCGACGCGATCGCAGCACTCGGCGACGGCGACACGCTGGTGGGCGCGACGGGTGCCAACACGGTCTTCTACGCCAAGCTGCAGCCCGGCGTGGCCTCCGCGGTCACCGGCCACGACGTGACGATCCAGGGCGGCGGCAACGACACCATCGCCACCAACAGCGACGCGGCCCTGGTGTACACCAGCCACGGCGGGCGCAGCCTGGTGTTCCTGGGCGCAGCGCAGTCCGAAAGCGGCGTCGGCAACGACGTGCAGCTGAACGGCTCGGACACCGTCATCTGCGGCAGCGGCGGCGACGACAACGTCACCGTCAACGCGGCAGCCGGCCTCGCCGGCGACGTCGTCTTCGGCCCGCCCTCGGGCACGCTGCACTTCGTCGGCGGCAACACGCCGTCCACCGTGGTGGGCGGTGCCGGCGGCCAGCTTGTGGTGCAGGGCGGTGCGGCCAACGGCAGCCTGATCTGGGCCGGTGCGAGCAACCTGGACTACGTGGCCGGCGGTGGCGCTGCCACCATCGTCGGCGGCAGCGGACAGACCCAGGTGCAGGGCAACGGCCCGGTCACCGTGTTCGGCGGCACCGGCGAGGGCTTGTACTCCGGCGGCGCAGGGTCGGACTTCATCGTGGGCCAAGGTGCCAGCACAGTGCAGGCGGCCGGCGGCGGCGGCGTGGTCTTCCTGGTCGGTGGTGCCAACGCGGTGGTCAACGGCAGCAGCGGCGCGGTGGTCTCCGGCGGCGCCTCCTCGGGCAACGACGTCTTCAACGCCGGCGCCGGCCAGGAGACGCTGTTCGGCGGCCACGGCACTGACACGTTCACCGGCGGCACCGGCAGCGCGGTGCTGGCCAGCAGCGGCGGCACCGACACCTTCAGCTTCACCAACGGCCAGGGCGGCGGCCACGACTACCTGCTGAATTTCAACCCTGGGCAGGACGTCATCGACCTGAACGGCTACGGCGCCACCGACCCCACGATCACCTATGCGTTCGGCGACAGCATCCTCAACCTGCAGGACGGCACCCAGGTCGTCGCCATCGGCGTACCCCACCTGACGGACTCGTCGATCAGGCTTGGATGATGCGGGGGCGAAACGGGCGGCGGCGCGGGCGTGCTTGGCCCACGCCGCCCGAAGCCTTACAAACCGGCAAGTTTAGCCGCACTTCTCTTGCGGCGACTCTACCGCCACCCCTAACCTGCTGAGAGCAGCCGCCGGCGGCGCATCCGCGTCCCGGCTCCTGCGGTCAAGGAGACCAAGCATGTCTCTCAGCGTCCAAACCAGTCCAGCCGCTAACCCCCTCGACGTGATGGAGCAGATCGTCTCCGCCAACGAGTGGGTGTTCGACCGCCGCTCGGACGCCGAGATGGCCGCCGAGGCTCCGGGCAAGTGGTGCGACTACGGGCTGTATTTCAGCTGGTCCGCCGAGATCTCCGCCATGCACTTCACCTGCACCTTCGACCTGAAGGTGCCCGCGCCCCGCCGCGCCGCCCTTTACGAGCTGCTGGCCCGCGCCAACGAGCGGCTGTGGATCGGCCATTTCGGCATGGACAGTGACGACGGCATGCCGCTGTTCCGTCACTCTGTGCTGCTGCGCGGCGCGCCAGGTGCCTCCGCCGAGAGCCTCGAGGACATGGTCGACATCGCGATCACCGAGTGCGAGCGCTTCTACCCCGCCTTCCAGTTCGTGCTGTGGGGCGGCAAGACCCCGGCCGAGGCGCTGGAAGCTGCCATGCTGGAGTGCGTGGGCGAGGCGTGACGCCCTCCGCTGGCGCCGGCACGCCGCTGCCCCCGATCGAGCATTCTGGCCCGCCGCCCTCCCCGGCCGCGCGTCCCGGCGCGCCGCTCTCCCCAGCACGCGCCGGCGTGCCGCTCTCCCCAGCACGCGCCGGCGTGCCGCTCTCCCCAGCACGCGCCGGCGTGCCGCCTTCCGCGGCCGCGCGCCCTGACGCCACCCTCCCGCCTGTTCTGCTCCTCGGCGCCGGCCGGATGGGTGCAGCCATGTTCGCCGGCTGGGCGGCCTGCGACCTGCCACCGTCCGTCCTGGTCGACCCAGCCGCACCCACCGGTGTTGCGCGACCGCAGGACCGCCTGGTCGCCACGCTGGACGCGGTGCCGCAAGGCTTTCGCCCCGGCGCCGTCGTCCTCGCGATCAAGCCGCAGATGGCCGCCAGCACGCTGCCGGCACTGGGCGCAATCATCCCGGAGGGCGCGATGCTGCTGTCGGTCCTCGCCGGCACGGGGATCGGGCGCCTCTCCCGGCTGCTCGGCACCACCAACCCGATCGTACGTGCCATGCCAAACACGCCGGCCGCAATCGGCCAGGGCATGACGGTGGCTGTGGCGGGCCCAGGCGTCACCGACGCCCAGCGCGCTCTCGCCGAGACCCTGCTGGGCGTTTGCGGAGACCTTGCCTGGGTGGCGGCGGAGACCCTGATCGATGCCGCTACTGCCGTCTCCGGGTGCGGCCCGGCCTACGTCTTCCTGCTGGCCGAACTGCTGGAGGCACAGGCAGTGGCCCAGGGCCTGCCTGCCGCGTTGGCGCGCCGCATCGCTCGCAGGACGGTGTCGGGTGCCGGCGCCCTGCTGGAGGCGTCACCTGAGGATGCGAGCGAGTTGCGTCGCAACGTGACCAGCCCGAACGGGGTCACGGAACGCGCGCTTGCTGTGTTGATGGCGCCGGCTGCCTGGCCGGACAGCGTGGCGCGGGCGGTGCAGGCTGGCGTGGCGAGGGCCCGGGAACTGAACGAGTAGCAAGCGCTTCTTTTCGAGAAAAGAAGCAAGAAGCTCTTATCTCGGCTGTCGCGGTTCTCTCCGGTGGGCGCGCGACAGCGGAGGCAAAAGTTTTTTGGTTCTTTTTTTCAAAAAAGAACTGCTTCCTTCCTTCCTGTGCCGGCCACCCAAGGACCACCCCCGTATGACCGACCCGGACTTCGACGATGCCCTGATCACCGCTGCCTTCACCCTCGCCGCCACCGCCGGCTGGCGCGCCGTCACCCCGGCCGCCGCCGCCCGCGAGGCCGAACTTCCGCTCGACCACGCCCGCGCCCGCTTTCCAAACGCCGCCGCCATCCTGCTGCGCTTCGGCCGCAGCGCCGACGAGCACGCGCTGTCCGACGCGATGGACAGCGGCCCCACCCGCGAGCGCCTGTTCGACGTCATCATGCGCCGGTTCGATGCGTTGCAGCGCCACCGCGCCGGCGTGCTGGCGCTGCTGGACGCCCTGCCCGCAGATCCCGGCCTCGCACTCCTGCTGGCAGGTGCCACCAACCGCAGCATGGGCTGGATGCTGGAGGCGGCGGGCCTGTCGTCGGCCGGCTGGCGCGGCGCCGGCGCCACCCAGGGCCTGGTCGCCGTCTGGTTGTACACCCTGCGTGCCTGGCGCACGGACGATAGCCCCGACCTGTCCGGCACCATGGCGGCACTCGACCGGGCGCTGACCCAGGCCCAGCGGGTGGCCGGCTGGCTCGGCCACACGCAACCCGAGCCGCCCGAGACTGGACCGAAGCCGTTCCCCGAACCCGACGCGGCCGAACAGGCGGCGGTGGCCGCCGCTATCAGCGGCGCCGCGGACGTGCCGCCGCCGATGGGTGGCGGGGTGAGCTGAGGCTGCCTTTCGCACAAGACGTGCTATAGACTAAGGCACCCCCCTTCGCCTGCAGGAGCAGACCCATGGCCGACCAGACTGCACCACCAGGCGGCGACGCCAACCCGGCGGCCCTGCTGACCGAGATGACCCGCCGCTTCACCGAGATGCGCTTCCCCACCATGATCCCGGACAGCTCCGCCCTGCTGGCCGCGCACCGCCGCAACATGGAAGTGCTGTCCAACGCCAACCGGCTGGCGCTGGAAGGCGCGCAGGCCGTGGCGCGCCGGCACATGGAGATCATGCAGCAGACGATGACGGAGTTGTCCGAGCACGTGCGCGAGCTGGCCGTCTCCGAGAGCCCGCAGGCCAAGGCGGCGCGCCAGGCCGACCTGGTCAAGAAGTCCTACGAGCGCGCGGTGGCCAACATTCGCGACCTGTCCGACCTAATCCAGCGTTCCAACGGCGAGGCGCTGCACGTGCTCAGCGATCGGTTCACCGAGGCGATGGGCGAGATCAAGACGCTGCTCGAGAAGTCGGAGCATTCCAACCCCTGAGTTGGCCAGTTACACGAAGATTTTCTGACGAAAACGTGATGGATGGTGTCGCGTCAGTCCGCATCCGGTCCTACGCGGTCAAGGAAATCTTCCTCACCCTGCAGGGAGAGGGCATGCAAGCCGGCCGGCCGGCAGTCTTCTGCCGCTTCACCGGCTGCAACCTCTGGTCCGGGCTGGAGCGTGACCGCGCGGGTGCTATCTGCCGGTTCTGCGACACCGATTTTGTCGGTCTGAACGGCGATGGCGGCGGGCGCTTCGCCGACGCTGACAGCCTGTCCGCGGCCATCGAGGCGGCTTGGCGCGGCGGGCCTGCGCACCGGTTGGCGGTGCTGACCGGCGGCGAGCCCCTGCTGCAGGTCGACCGCACGCTGGTCGATGTTTTGCACGACAAGGGGTTCGAAGTGGCCGTAGAGACCAACGGCACGCTGCCGGCGCCCTCAAATCTGGATTGGGTCTGCGTCAGTCCGAAAGCCGGCGCCACCCTGGCGCAGCGCGGCGGCGACGAGTGCAAGCTGGTATTCCCGCAAGCAGGCGCCGAGCCGGAGCACTACGAGCACCTCGATTTTCGGCATTTCCTGCTGCAACCGATGGATGGCGCGGATGTGCAAGCCAACACCCGGGCCGCCGTCGAATACTGCCTCGCGCATCCGAAGTGGCGCTTGTCCGTGCAGACCCACAAAGCACTCGGCCTGCCGTGACACCGCAGGTTTTTACGACTTCTTTCAAAAAGTAGCCTGTCACGCTTGTATTCTGAAAATCAGGAAGTCGCTCCCGCCGTTTCGCAGTCGTCTGCCGTATCGAGGGCTTTTTATTCGATCTGCTTCCGGTGTATGATCGACCCAGCGGCAGGTAGGCTGCGCACCGGCAACTCCACACGCGGACGATTTCATGGCGAAGACGGACAACTGGCAGCGGCGTCGTCGGTCGGAGAAGGGGTTCGACGAGTATGCGCCCGAGCCCCTGACGCCGATGCCGTCCTTCCCGCGCCGGCCGATGCCAGCAGCGCCGATCGCCACCGGACCGGAGAGCACCGCGGTGGTGAAATGGTTCAACGCCGAAAAGGGGTTCGGCTTCGTCGAGATAGCCGATGGCGGCGGCGACGTGTTCCTGCACGCCAGCGTGCTGACCCGCATGGGCGTCACCGCGGTCAACCCGGGCGCCACGTTGAAGGTGCGCACCGGCCAGGGCCAGAAGGGCCCGCAGGTGACCGAGGTCACCGAGGTGGACGAGAGCACGGCGGGTGCCGCCCCGCCGCCGAGGGCGCCCAGAATGGCCGAACGCGGCGGTTACAGCACAGCGCCGTCGGGGAGCTACGGCGGCGGCTTCGGCGCGCCGCGCCGCGGTTTCGACTCACCTGCGCCGAGCGGGCCCGAACAGCAGGGCACGGTGAAGTGGTACAACGTCTCCAAGGGATTCGGCTTCGTCGCTCCCGAGGATGGCGGCAAGGACGTGTTCGTGCATGCCTCCGCCCTGCGGCGAGCTGGGCTCACCGAATTGGCCGAGGGCCAGCGGGTGACGATACAGATCACCCAGGGTCAGAAGGGACCGGAAGCGGCTTCAATCCGGGCTGACTGAGGCGCACGCCTGCCTAAAGCAAGCAAGCGGTTCTTTTATGAAAAGAACCAGAAACTTTTGCCTCTTGGCGCATGCTGAAAGACCTTCCGCGACAGCCGGTCCAAAGGTTTTTGCTGTTTTCCATCAAAAAAGCAGGCCTTGCTTCTTTCTCGCCGCACCGCCGCTCATATGCGTGGTCGAGCACTCACGCGAGGTTCCCGCATGACCGGCATTGATGCAAACCAATCCGCCGCACCAGGCCTGCTCACGCGGCTGCTAAGGGGTTTTCTTCCGTCCAGGGCGTCGCCACCTAGCGGGTCGACCTGGAGGAGAGACGCGATGGATGAGACGAATCTGAAGACTGCAGTGCTGGGTGCGGGCTGTTTCTGGTGCGTGGAGGCCGTCTTCACTGACCTGGCCGGCGTGCACTCGGTCAAGTCGGGCTACGCCGGCGGCCACACGGAGCAGCCGCGCTACAAGGACGTCTGCAGCGGCGCCACCGGCCACGCCGAGGTGGTGCGCGTGGCTTACGATCCTGCCGTGCTAAGCTACGCCGACCTGCTGCGGGTGTTCTTCACCATTCACGACCCGACGACGCTGAACCAGCAGGGTGCCGACGTTGGCACGCAGTATCGCTCCGTCATCTTCGTTGCCGATGAGGAGGAGGCCAGCATCGCCCGCCAGGTGATGGCGGAGATCGAGCATGAGGGCGTCTACGACCGCAAGATCGTCACCGAGATCGCACCGGCCGCCATCTTCTACCCGGCCGAGGACGAGCACGAGGACTACTTCGCCCGCAATCCGGGCAGCGGCTACTGCCAGGCGGTGGTGGCACCCAAGGTGCGCAAGTTCCGCAAGCAGTTCGCCGACCGTCTGAAGGCCAAAGCGGCGTGAAGGCCGCACTCGCCGCGCTGGCCGTCCTGCTCGCCTGCGGGAGGGCGGCCCCGGCGCGTGCGGACGGCACCGACCCCACGCGGATCGGCAACGTCAGCACCACTTTCCGCCTGCTCGGCCACAACGACCGCATCGTCATCGACCGCTACGACGACCCCAAGGTGGACAACGTCAGCTGCTACATGTCGCGCGCGGAAACCGGCGGGGTCAAAGGCACGCTCGGCCTGGCGACCGACCCGAGCCGATTCTCGATTGCCTGCCGTGCGACTGGGCCAGTGTCCGTGCACGACAAGTTGCCGGACAACGAGGTGGTGTTCGGCGCGAGTGCGAACTGGTTGTTCAAGGAGATCCGCGTCAGCCGGGTCTACGACAAGCAGAAGAACATGCTGGTGTATCTGGTGTGGTCTACGCAGGCTTTGACGCCTCAGGGCAGCCCGTATAACAGCGTTTCTGCTGTGCCGATCGGCAAGTAAGCAAGCGCTTCTTTTTCGAGAAAAAGAAGCAAAAAGCTTTTAGTGCGGCTGTCGCGGCTTTTCTCAGCGAGCGCGCGACAGCGGAGACAAAAGTTTTTTGGTTCTTTTTTCAAAAAAGAACTGCTTGCTTCCTACAACAAATCATCGATCCTGATCGGCAACGACCGCACCCGCTTACCCGTCGCGTGATACACCGCGTTGCTGATCGCAGCGTTCATCCCCACCACCCCGATCTCGCCGATACCCTTCATCCCGATCGGGTTCACCTCGGCATCCTGCTCCGGCACGATGATCACCTCCACTGCGCGAATGTCGGCGTTCACCGGGATCAGGTATTCGGCGATGTTGTCGTTGGTGTAGCGCGCCGCTTGCGGGTCGATCTCGGTTTTCTCGTGCAGCGCCGAGCTGATGCCCCAGATCATGCCGCCCATAAGCTGGCTGTGCGCGGTGCGCGGGTTGATGATGCGGCCGGCGGAGAACGCGCCCACCACGCGCGGCACGCGTATCTCTCGCGTGCGGGCGTGCACGCGCACCTCGGCGAACTGTGCGCCAAACGCGTAGGCGGTGACGTCCTTGCGGCTTGTGCCGCGGGAGATCGCCATCTGACCGCTGTAGAGTTTGCCGACGGAGTCCGCTTCCAGGCCCTTCGGGATGTTCTCCGCGTAGGCTTCCAGCGCGCCGCCGGTGACGCGCTTGATCGCGTCGCGCGCGTCCTCGCTGGTGGCGTCCTCGCCGCACAGCTTGCCGGCGTGCAGGCTGAGGGTTGCCGGGTTGTGTCCGGCGAACGGGCCGGTGTTGCTGGTGGTGGCGGCGAGCGCGATACGGGCCCGCAGCTCCTCACAGGCCTTTGCCACTGCGTGGCAAATGCCGGAGGCGTGGCTGGACCCGGCGGCGAGGCCCGCCGGCGGCAGGTCGGAATCGCCGATCTGCACGGTGATCTGCGCCAGTCGCAGACCGAGCCGGTCGGCGGCGGTCTGCGCGATGATGGTGTGCGAGCCGGTGCCGATGTCGTGCGCGGCGATCTGCACCGACGCCATGCCGTCGGCCCCGAAGGTGACGCGTGCCGCACCCGCGCCGATGTTGGCGGGGTAGGCGGCCGCCGCACAGCCCCAGCCAACCAGCCAGTCGCCGTCACGCATCTTGCCCGGCGTGGGGTCTCGCCCGGACCAGCCGAAACGTGCGGCAGCCTGGTCGAAGCAGGCCATCAGCGCGCGTGAGGAGAAGCGCAGACCGGTTGCGGGGTCCGTCTGCGTGTCGTTGATGCGGCGCAGCTCGATCGGGTCCATGCGCATCTGTTCGGCCAGCTCGTCGATGGCCACTTCCAGCGGGAACATGTAGGGCACGTCTGGCGGCGCGCGCATGAAGCCGGGCGTGTTGCGGTCGGCGTGCACCACGTTGACCCGGGTTTGCAGGTTCGGGCACGCGTACATGCGCGCGGTCGTCTCGGTGCCTGACGTGTTGTAGTCCGACGGGCGTGAGGTCAGTTCCCAACCCTCGTGGAACAGGCTGGTGACTTTGCCGAAGGCATCGGCGCTGAGGCGGATGTGGTGCTGCGTCTCCGCGCGGTAGGTGGCGATGGTGTAACCCTGACCGCGGGTGGCGACGAACTTCACCGCGCGGTTCAGCCGCCGCGCCGCAATCGCGATCCATGCCGTGCGCGCCGAAGGAATTCCCTTCGAGCCGAACGCGCCGCCGACGTGGCGCGCCACCACGCGGATGCGCTTGGGGTCGAGGTGGAGTTGCTTGGCCAGCGCGCCGCGCAGGCCGTAGACGAACTGGCTCGGCTCGTAGACGGTCAGGCTGCCGTCGTGCCAGACGCAGGTGGTGGTGAACAGCTCGATCGGGTTGTGGTGCTGGGTAGGCGTGCCGAACCGCTCGTCCACGCGGAACGCGGCTGCCTTGAACGCCGCGTCCACATCGCCCTTGGCAAAGTCCTTGTGTTCGCCCGGCTCGCGCTGCTTCGTCACCGCGCCTTTGCTGCCGAAGGTGGCCGAGGGCGCCTCCTCCTTGTAATCCACCCGCACCTTCAGCGCGGCCTCGCGCGCCGCCTCGTAGGTCTCCGCCACAACCACGCCGATGATCTGGCCGCCGTGCCAGACCTGGTCGGTCTGCATGGTGGTGGTCTCGCGGCCGGGGCCGTGCGGCGGCGGCGGGTCGGCCTGGTCGCCGACGTTCTCGTGCGTGAGGATGTCCAGCACGCCTTCCACCGCCTGGGCTGCGGTCAGGTCGAAGCTGCGGATGCGGCCCCGGGCGATGGTGCTGGTGACCAGGTAGGCGTAGGCGGGGTTTGCCACCGGCTCGTCGGATGCGAACAGCGCCTGGCCGGTGACCTTGGCGCGGCCTTCGATGCGCGGGATGGGCGCGCCGATCAGCGGCCAGGTTGCGTCGTCGGGCATGTCTGTCAGACCTCCAGGGCGGCAGCTTCGAACAGGGCGCGCATCAGGGTGCGGCGGCCGAGCTCGGGCTTGAATGCGGTTTCCGTGTGGACCACGGCGTCGCGGAAGGCGGCGCCGGCGGCGGCCTGGGCGGTGGCCTCGGTGAGCGGTTTGCCGCGCAGCAGAGCCTCGGCCTCGTGCGCTCGCCATGGCTTGGCGGCCAGCCCGCCCAGGCCGATCCGCACCTCCCGCACCACGCCGCCGTCCAGGTGCAGCGCCACCGCGGCAGAGGCGAGCGCGAAGGCGTAGGAGTCGCGGTCGCGCACCTTGACGTAGAGCGACCGCCTGGTCCAAGGGCCGGGCGTTACGTGGAAGCCGGTGATCAGCTCGCCCGGACGCAGATTGGTTTCGATGTGCGGTGTGTCGCCCGGCAGCCGGTGCAGGTCCTCGAACGGCGAGCTGCGCGCGCCGTCCGGACCGTGGAGCTGCACGGTGGCACCCAGAGCCACCAGCGCGGTGGCGAAGTCGCCGGGGTAGTGCGCGATGCAGTGCTCGCTCGTGCCCAGCACGGCCAGATGCCGGTTCGAGCCGCCGATGGCTGCACAACCCGAACCCGGCACACGCTTGTTGCAGGCGGACCAGCTCGGGTCGCGGTAGTAGTTGCACCGGGTACGCTGCAGAACGTTGCCGGCCAGGCTTGCCATGTTGCGCAACTGCGGACTCGCGGCAAGCTGCAGCGACTGCGCCAATATGGGATAATCGCGCTGCACGCCGGCGTGGTCCGCCAGCTCGGACATCCGCACCAGCGCGCCCAGCCGTAGCCCGTCCGCGCCGTGGTCGATGGCGCCCAGCGTGCGGCGGAGGTCGCCGACGTTGACCAGCCGTGCCGGCGCCATGGCACCGAGCTTCATCAAATCGAGCATCGTGGTGCCGCCGGCGAAGAACTGCGCGCCCTGGGAGGCGGCTGCTACCGCCTCCGACACGTCGCGCGCCCGGTCATACGTGAAGGTCTGCATCTCAGGCGTGCTCCAGCTGCGACACTGCCTGCGTGGTTTTCATCTCGCCTGCAGCCTGCGACACCGCGGCGACGATCTTCGGGTAGGCGGCGCAGCGGCATAAGTTGCCGCTCATGTACTCGCGTATCTCGCCGTCCGTGCCGGCATGGCCTTCGGTGACGCAGGCGATGGCGGACATGATCTGGCCGGGTGTGCAGTAGCCGCACTGGTAGGCGTCGTGGTCGAGGAATGCCTGCTGCATCGGGTGTAACGGTTCGTCCTCGCCGGCCAGGCCCTCGATGGTGGTGATCTTGGCGCCCTGCGCGGCCACCGCCAGGATGAAGCAGGCGAGCACGCGGACGCCATCCATCAGCACCGTGCAGGCGCCGCACTGGCCCTGGTCGCAGCCCTTCTTGGAGCCGGTCAGCCCCAGGCGTTCGCGCAGCGTGTCCAGCAGCGTGGTGCGGACGTCCACCGCCAGGCGGTGCTCGCGTCCGTTGACGGTGAGCGTGATGTCCAAGCTTGCCTCCTTTTGTGTAGGCAAGAACACGGGCGGGCGGGGTGCGTTCGTCTGGCTGGCGGGTTCGTGTGAGGAAGCGAGGGAGCAAGGCCTTCTTTTCTGAAGAAAAGAAGCAAAAGATTTTTATCCCTGCTGTCGCGGAGTTTCTGCAGCGCGCGCCCTAGGGAACAAAAGTTTTTGGTTCTTTTTTTCAAAAAAGAACTGCTTTCTTGTTTGCTGACCTGAAACCGGAGTGCGCCCCCTGTCCGCCTCTGCCACCCAGCCTGCAGATAGCGGGAGAAAGACGATGCAGCGCGCCGACGAGGACATGATGCAGGCGGTGAGAACGCGCGACGCCACCGCGGACGGGCGCTTCTTCTACGCGGTGCTGACCACCGGCGTGTTCTGCTACCCAAGCTGCGCCGCCCGCCCTGCCCGGCCGGAAAACCTGCGCTTCTTCGCCACCGCCGAGGCCGCCAGCCAAGCCGGCTACCGCCCCTGCCTGCGCTGCCGGCCGGACCTGCCGCCGCGGGCCGAACGGGACGCCGGCATGGTCACGCAAGCCTGCCGCGCCATCGACGCCGGCGCGTTCGACCTCGCGCGGCACGCCGCCGACGCCGGCACGAGCGCCGCGCAGTTCGCGCGCGCCTTTCGCCGCATCGCCGGGGTGACGCCAACCGCCTACGAAGCGGCGCGGCGGCAACGCGTGGTGGAGGCCGGCCTGCGCGCCGGGGCGCCGGTCACCGACACGCTGTACGCGGCGGGCTTCGGCTCGTCCGGCCGGTTTTACGAAGCGGCGCCTGCCATGCTCGGCATGACGCCCACTGCCTGGCGCGCCGGCGGCGCCGGACAGACGCTGCACTCCGCCTGCGCGGATAGCTGGCTAGGCCGGGTGCTGGTGGCCGTCACCGCGCGCGGGGTGTGCGCCATCCTGATCGGCGACGACGACGCGGCGCTGCTGGCCGACCTGGCCGCGCGCTTCCCGAAAGCGGTGCTGGCGCCGGCCGGCGAAGCGCAGGCGGCGCTGGTCCGCCAGGCGGTGCGCACCGTGGAGCAGCCGGACGCGGCGCACAGCCTGCCGCTGGACATCAGCGGCACGGCGTTCCAGCGCCGGGTGTGGCAGGCGCTGCAGGCGATCCCGGCGGGCAGCACGCGCACCTACGCGGAGCTGGCGGCCACGCTCGGCATGGAGCGGGGCGCGCGGGCGGTGGCTGCCGCCTGTGCCGCCAACAGGCTGGCGGTGGCGGTGCCGTGCCATCGGGTGGTGGGCGGGGATGGCGGGCTGGCGGGGTATCGGTGGGGGTTGGAAAGGAAGCGACGGCTGCTGGACAGGGAGAAATAAACAAGCGGTTCTTTTTTGAAAAAAAGAACCAAAAAACTTTTGTTCCCTGGGAACCCGTCTCCGGAGACTCCGCGATAGCCGTGACAAAAGCTTTTTGCTTCTTTTTCTCGAAAAAGAAGGCCTTGCTTCTCTTGCTCACGGTGCAGCCATATAACCGCGCCATGCTCTCCTTCCGCGACCTGCTTTCCGACCTCCGTGGCCGCAACCGCAGCCCGCAGGTCACGCCCAGGGCGCAGCTGAAAGGCGCGCTGGAACAGGTCAGCCCGTTCCACGTCGCCGGCTGGGCGGAGAACCCGGCCGACCCGGCAGAACGCAGCGCGCTTATCCTGCGCCGCACCGACACCGGCGAGGTGCTGGCGCACGGCCGCGCGGACAACTTCCGCCACAACCTGACCGCCTGGGGTGCGAGCGACGACGGCCACGCCTTTTTCCTCCGGCTCACGCAGACGCTGCCGGACAACGTGCTCGGCACGCTGGAGGTGAGCGACGCGCGCAGCGGCGCCATCCTGCCGCGCGCCGCACACGTCAGCAGCGACTACCAGCCGATCATGCTGGTTGCCGGCGACATCGTTGACAATTGCAACCTGCGCTGCCCGTTCTGCCTGTACGACTACACCAACGTGCGCGCCACCAACATGATGGACGAGGCCACGATGGAGGCGGCGCTCCGC
Source organism: uncultured Acetobacteraceae bacterium (assembly GCA_964242115.1). Taxonomy (GTDB): domain Bacteria; phylum Pseudomonadota; class Alphaproteobacteria; order Acetobacterales; family Acetobacteraceae; genus BOG-908. Next base: position 78,654 of record CAXSZX010000020.1, read on the forward strand.
TTCCTGCCCTACGTCACGGATTCAAATTTCTGGTTCTCCTGTCTACATGAACCGACACTGCACCCGGAGCTGACGCGCTTCGTCGACAAGGTGCCGCGCGAATGGCGGCACAAACTGTTCTACACTACCAACCTCGCCAAACGCATGCCGGCCGGCTACTACGCCTGGCTTGCCGACGCCGGCCTGCACCACGTCAACATCTCCATCGAATCCCGCGTGCCGGAAATCTACGAGAAGATGCGCAAGGGCGCCCGCTTCCGGATCTTCCAGGAAAACTGGAACATGTTGGTGGATGCGTGCCGGCAGCACCCGCAACCCACAGCGCTCCGCTACATCGCCATGGTGTACCGCTCCAACTACCGCGAGTTGCCGGAGCTGGTGCGCTACCTGCTGGAGGAGCGCCTGGGCTCGCTGATCGAGCTGCGCTACACGTTTGACTCGCCCTGGCTGCCGGCGGCGTTCCGCGATTCCGAGTTCCTCGACGCTGACGGTTGGCTGTGGCTGCGCGACCAGCTCGCCGGCTACACCGCGGAGCGCGTGCGGCTGATCATGCCGCCGGGCGTGGTGGTGGAGCAGCCTGCGCTGGAGATCGAGATGACCAACCGCACCAACTCCGAGCGCGGCATCCGCGTGGGGTCCGACGTGCGCCACTACCTGCCCGGCCGCTACCAGACCCGGCTTTCCTGGGACGGCACCCTCGAGGTGACGCCGTTCTGGGCGCACCCCTACGAGGAGGGTCCGGGGCAGACGCCGCTGTGCTCGGTCAACGTGCGCGACATCGCCGATCCGGTCGCCTTTCTGCGCAACCTGCCGGACTGACCATCATGCGGCCGGGTGTGACGTGGACCGGCGGCGCGGCCCTGCCGGCGTTGGCGCGCGCGCTGCCGGCGGTCGTTGCCGTTGTTTGCGTGCTGTTCTTCGCGCGGCGGGCTTGGTTCGGGCTGACGGCGATCGGGTTCAACGACGAGACCATGCACCTGCTTGGCGGCTGGGCGCTGGATTCGGGCGAACGGCTCTACCGCGGCTTCGTCGACGTGCACGGCCCGGGCATCTTCATGCTGACGCAGGCCTACGGGGCGCTGTTCGGCTGGGCGCATGCCAATGGCGCCAGGCTGGTGATCGCCGGATTGGCCGTCCTGGCCGGGCTGGCGGTGGGCACCTCGCCAGGCTTGCGAGGGCCGCGCAGGTGGTGCGCGGTTGCGCTGTATTTCGGCCTGCTGGCCACCGTGTGGCTGACGCAGGGGCTATACCTGGTCAGCTACTACCCCATCTCCGGCGCGTTTGCGGTCATCGTGCTCGCCTGGTTCGTGGTGCCGGCCTGCGCACGCGCGCGCATCCCGCGCGGCACGGCGGCGGCGGCGGGCGTCGCGGTCGCCCTGCTCGCGTTCACCTCGTTCCAGCAGGCGCCTACCGCGCTGCTGTTTTCCGCCGGCGGATGCCTGGCCGCCTGGCGCGGCGGACAGCCCCGCGCGGCGGTCGCGCACCTGGCAGGCGCGGCCGTCTCCGGCGTGCTGCTGCTCGCCTGGCTCGTCACCTGGGGAGACGTCCGCGGCTACCTCGCGCTGCATGTCTATTTCGGCCTGGTGATCTACCCGGAGTTCGGCCCGCTGACGCTGCAAAGCTTCCTCGCGAGCCTGGTCCCCTCGCCAGACCCCGGTTGGCTGGTGCAAGGCGCCGGCGTGGTGTTTGGCGGGCTGGCATGCGTGGCCAGCCTGGGTGTCTGCCTGCGCGCGGGGCGGGGCCGGGCCGCCGCCGTGGCCGCCACGCTGGCGACGCTGGCAGGCATCATCATGCTCGACGTGCGCGGGCTCCCTTTGTTCCAGAACGGTCCTCTGGTGATGGGCGGCTTCGGTTGGTTCGCGCTGGCAGCCTGCGCACTGCCGCCGCGGAGCCGGGCGCGGCACGGCGCCGCACCGCTCTGGGGAGCGGCCGCTTGCCTCGCCACCATCGTCGCCACCGACGCATCGCTGCGGCACGCCACCTACTCGCCGACGGGGCTGACACGCGCGCAGTTCCTCAGCCAACCCGCCTCCCGGCTCGCCCGGCGCCAGGGCGGCCCGTTGCTCGACGAGGTTCGCCGGGTGACGCGCCCAAACGAGCGGATACTCGCTTTGGTGTACAGCCCCGACAGCTACTTCGAAGCCGGCCGGTTGCCGGTCGATCAGTTCTACGCCTACCTGCCGATGGACGCGGCTTACGCAAAGCATCCCGTGCTCGGGCAGACGCGCGACCTGTGCACGACGCTGGATAGGACACCGCCGCCCGTCATCCTGTTCGACAACTGGGTAGTTTGGGGCCTCTACGCGCCGATCGACTACATGCCCTGTGTGATCGAGGCGCTTTCGCGGGATTACACCTACGTGGCGGAGCCGGGAGACGAGGGACAGAAATTGTTTGTGCGAAACGACAGGATGTAAATTCCGCCGTTGGCAGAGAAGGCAAAAACCTGTGTCTTTCTAAGTGCGCGCTGCAGAACCATCGCGACAGCAGGGCCAAAAGTCTTTTGCTTCTTTTCTTCAGAAAAGAAGGGCTTGCTTTCCTTGCCGACTTCGAAGGGCAGCGGCTCACCCGCCTGCGGAGAAGCCCGCGACAGCCGAGACAAAAGCTTTTGCTTCTTCTCGAAAAGAAAGCGCCTACTCTTCCTTTGGCCGCCCGAGCAACCGACCGACCGCCCTGACCGGCCCCGTCATCTTCCACGACGTCGACCCACGCAACAGCGCCACCTCCGCCTCGAGCTGCTTGACGTAAGCCTCGCGGTCGTCCGTGACCTGGCCGGTCTCCCACTCCGGGCCCTGCTTCTCGATGTCCTTCAGCGCGTCGTTGACCACCTGCGAGTATTCGTCCGCCGTCATGCCCTCCGGCGCCCACTGGCCGTCGAAGCGCTCGGCTTGGCCGGTCATTTTGTTGCCCATCTTGCGAGCCTCGCCCACCTCGAGCACCACCACGCTGTCGTAGAAATGCACCGAAATGGTGCGGTCGCCCGCCGGCGTGCGGATCGACGCCCCGCCGATGTAGTCGGCGTGCATCTTGTCCACGAAGCTCTTCGCCGTCTCGATGAACGACCCTGGGCGCAGCAGGCCGCCGCCGTGGTTGGGCCAGTACGCCGCGTGCAGGTCTTCCACCAGGTAGACGCCGTTCTTGGCGACGAGCGGGTATAGGAAGTCGAACGTGGCGTTGATGTGGTGCTGCAGGTGGCTGCCGTCGTCGATGACGATGTCCGGGGCGCCGAACTCGTCGATGATGCCGGCGAGGAACGCCACGTCCGTCTGGCTGCCGATGCGGATGTGCACCTGGTCGCCCTCCAATTGCCGGCAGCGCGGATAGATGTCGATGCCGACGATGGTGGCGAACGGGCCGAAATAGGCGCGCCACTGGTCCAGCGAGCCACCCTCACCCACGCCGATCTCGAAGATGGTGACGTGACGGTTCCGGAAACGCTCGAAATGCGCTTCATAGGCGGGGAAGTACTGATACCACTTGTGGATGCGCCTGTGGTCGTCGCGCAGGTAATCGCCATAGAGAGTCATGCACACCTCGTGTGAGGTGAATCGCAGGTGCCTGGGGCGGGGTCAAGCGGGCTCGGGACAAGCAAGCAAGGCCTTCTTTTCTGAAGGAGAGAAGCAAAAGACTTCTGTCTCGGCTGTCGCAAACATCTCCGCAGCTAATTTCATGGAAACAAAGTTTTTCCTTGCTTCCTATCGCGTCCCCGCCTCAGCCCGCCGCTGCAACGCAGCGTTCACCGTATCGAACTCCGCGGCAAGCCCGCGCACGTCGAAGAACCACAACGCCACCCCGCGCACACGCTCACCTTGCACCAGGCGGGTGCCCGCGCCGTTAGGCTGCAACAGGAAGAAGTGGTCGGCGTCGAAGACGTGCCAGAACCACACGCGGCCAAACCAGCGCAGTTCCGCGCCGGGCCGGGCTGCCAATACGACCGGATGAAACACCCACGTGTCGGCGCCCTCACCCTCGTCGTGCTCGATGACCTGGCCAGCCTCCAGCCGGCCCACCAGGCGGTTGTCGGGGTTCCACGCCGAGTAATTCTTGGTGTCGGCCAGCACCGCCCAGACCTGCGCAGGCGACACGGCGATCGTGACGCTGGTCTGCACCTCGCGCACCGGGGCGGCGGCTAAAAGCACGCCAAGCGACACCACCACCACCAACGCCCCGACAGCCAGACCACGCACTAGTGTCATACCTACCGTATCAACCCGAACCGAACAGCGCGCGGCGGCCACGACGCGATGAAACCCAAGTCCGTTCGATCAGAGGATGTCCGGGTCGGCTTGGACGACATTCCGAGGCCCGGCTTGGCGACAGCAAAGGCGAATTCGAAACAAACGCCATTACTGAAAAACATCAGTCTTGTCCGATCGCAGAAAAAGCAGGCAATCTCTTTTAAAAAAGAACCGAAAAACGTTTGTTCCCTGAAGTACACGCTGCAGGACACGCCGCGACAGCAGGACCAAAAGTTTTTTGCTGCTTTTTTTCAAAAAAGCAGGCCTTGCTTTTCTGCTTCATCTTTCAACGTCCCGCTGCTGTCCAGCCAGCGCAACCAGCCTGTCATACAGCCTCACCCGCGCAGCCGGCACCGCAACATGTCGCGCGCCGAACGCGTCGCGCGACAGGAAGTGGCCGGTGAGGCGCAACCCGTCACACAGATCGGCCACCGACGGGCGCGCGTCGCTGCCGCGCAGGAAGGCAGGCAGCTTCAGCAGCCGCTCCCGCCACTGGCCGGCCGCCGCCTCGCTCACCGCGCGTCCGGTCTTGGGCGAGACGAACAGCAACGCCTCCTGCGTGCCGGTCACCGCACAGCGCGACAGGTCCAGGCCGTAGCCCAGCTCGGACAGCACGCCGAGCTCCCAGCTGACCAGGCTGCCGGCTGCCTCCGGGCCCTGTCCGAGGTGCACCACCAAGTGCAGCAGCCCGCGGAAAATGCGTGGCTGGGCCTCGCGTTCCGGCATGGCGCCTTCTGCCACGGCACAGGCGGCCAGCAGCACGCCAAGTCCGAGCGGGTCGGCCATCGCCAGGGCGGCCGCCGGGTGTACCAGTTCTGCCGTGAAGCTGCCGAGCTGGTCGGCCAGCCGCGCCACCCAGCGCGCCTCCACCAGGTTGCCGGCCTGCCAGGTGCCGGCGCGGGCGCGCGACAGGCCGCCGCGGGCCAGGCCGCGGAAAACTCCGTGCTGCTCGGTGAACACCGAAGCCAGCGCGTCGCCCTCGCCGTAGGGGGTGGCGGCTATGACGATGCCTGCGGCTTCCCATTCCAAGCGGGTCAGCGCTCCGCGTGCGGAACTTCGGGCCAGCAACGCCTTCTTTTTTGACAAAAAGAAGCAAAAAACTTTTGTCCGGCTGTCGCGGACTCTCCCACACGGCGCGCCCAGGGTCGCCAGAGTTTTTTCCTTCTTTTTTGCAAAAAGAAGGCCTTGCCTAGAACATCTCAACGAGCATCTCGCTCGCCACGTCGCTCAACGCCACCACCTGGTCGAGCCAGACGCCAACACGCGGCATCTCCGTCTCAAAGTAGAATCGGCACGCCGCGCGCTTGCCGGCGCAGAACGCGTCGTCCGAGGTGCACAGCACCGCCTGGTCCAGCCACAGCCAGCCCACTACGGCGTGCCCGAAGGCCGAGAGGAAAGCGGTAGCGTGCGCCAGGGCACGCGCGTCGTTGTTCAGCCCCAGCAGGCCGTCCACCACCGTGCCGACCTTGTCCCAGGCCGCCTGCAGCTGGTCCGCGTGCGCCGCCAGCAACGGTGCGCCACGCGCGCGCTCGACCGTCGCGGCCACCCGCGTCTGTAGCTGGCGCAGGCTGGCCGCCCGCTCGCGCAGGATCTTGCGGCCCAGCAGGTCGAGGCCCTGGATGCCGGTGGTGCCCTCGTGGATCGGGTTGAGCCGGTTGTCGCGGTAGAGCTGTTCCACGTCGAAGTCGCGCGTGTAGCCGTAGCCGCCATGCACCTGGATGGCGAGGTCGTTGGCGGCGAGACCCCACTCGGACGGCCAGGTCTTGGCCACCGGCGTCAGCAGGGAGAGCAGCTGGCCGGCGCGCGCGCGAGCCTCCTCGTCCGGCGCGGTGCGCTCCTCGTCGATCAGCCGGCCGGCGTAGAGCACGAGCGCCAGCGCGCCCTCCGCGTAGGCCTTCTGGGCCAGCAGCATGCGACGGACGTCCGGATGGCGGATCAGCGCCACCGGCTTCTGGTCGGCCTGGCCGCGCGCCTCCAGCGGGCGGCCCTGCATGCGCTCGGTGGCGTAGGTCAGCGCCAGCTGGTAGCCGCGCACCGCGAGCATCGCCGCACCCAGGCCCACGCCAACGCGCGCGTCGTTCATCATCAGGAACATCTGTGCCAGGCCCTGGCCCACCTCGCCCACGCGGTAGCCGACGGCGCCGGGCCGCCCGCCGGGGGTGAAGCGCCCTTCGCCCAGGTTCAGCAGGCAGTTCGGCGTGCCGCGGAAGCCCATCTTGTGGTTCAGGCCGGCCACCGCGATGTCGTTGCGCGTGCCGGGGCCGCCATCCGCACCCGCCGCCGCAGACGCAGGCAGGAACTTCGGCACGATGAACAGCGAGATGCCGCGAGTGCCGGGGATCGGCTTGCCGTCCGGGCCGGGCACCTTGGCCAGCACCAGGTGGACGATGTTCTCGCTGGCGTCGTGGTCGCCGGCGGAGATCCACATCTTGTTGCCGCGCAGCCGGTAGCGCTGGCCCAACGCGTCGCTGGCGAAGTCGGCGCCGTCCGGCTCGGCACGGGTGGTGATGTCGGCGAGCGAGGAGCCGGCCTGCGGTTCGGACAGGCACATGGTGCCGAACCAGCGCCCGGCGATCTGCGGGCGGGCAAAGGCGTCCACCTGCGCCGGCGTGCCGAAGGCGGCGATCAGCCGCGCGTTGGCCACCGTCAGCATCATGAAGCCGGCGGCCGACACGTTGGCCGCCTTCAGCAGCCCCATCGCCGCCCAGTACACGGTAGCCGGGACCGCCAGGCCGTCGAGCTCGGCGGGGAAGCCGCAGGCGAACAGGCCTGCCTCGGCGGAGGCCTCCAGCGCCTCGCGTATGGCGGGCAGCGCGTGGACCTCGCCCTCGGCATCCTGCCAGGGCTCGTGGCGGTCGCCCTCCTTCAGGGTGGGCAAGTACTTGTCCACGGCGATCTTCTCGGCCAGGTCGAGCAACGCGTCGAACGTCTCGCGCGAGTGCTCGGCGTGGGCGGGCCGCTCGGTCAGCGCGTCCACCCCGAGCCAGTCGTAGAGGGTGAAGTCGAGGTTGCGGCGGCTGGCGAGGGGGGTTGCGGGCACTTGCGACTGCTCCTGTTTTGACCAACGTCGCGCGGCTTGGGTTGGCTATCAAGCGGGCACGGGAACTGCGTCGGACGGGCCATATTGGTTGGGCGGGTCTCGTCTCGCTGTAAGCGAGTCGTCTTGGCCGGTGACGAAGCAAGGCAAGCGGTTCTTTTTTGAAAAAGAGAGTCAAAAAACTTTTGCTTCCTGGGTGCTCGTTTGTGGAGCCGGCCGCGACAACGTGGACAAGGTTTTTTGCTGCTCTTTCCTCGTCGCGACGAGAAGAGCAGCACTGTGCGTAACTCACAGCTGCGTGGCGTAGACGAGATGCATACCGCCAACTCTGGCCGACCTCCCATTCGCTCCAGGTCCTGCATGCCGGTGAGCGCTGCTTTAAGGCTGCCGAGATGACCGGCAGGTTCGGCGCACGAGAGGCACGCAGGCACGACGGTAGCTGGCCTGTCGTGCCGTTGCTTAGCTGACGCTACGGTCAACATTTCAGCTACCGTCCCGGCTTGCCCTAGAAGACCGCTTGTCGACCACCCTGCTGTCCGCTCTGCAGATCAAAAGGAGCTTGCTACGAGGCAGCCTACCTACTTAACCTTCTCTCCCTGCAGTCCTGCACATTCTGTCTGCGTAAGATGCAGGTTGACTTTCTTACTGCAAAAGCAAGTCTAACCGATCAATACTGAAAGCAGCAATGGCAATGAAATTTTCAGGTCGGTTTCCACTTTTCACCAGTCTGGCATCGATGCTTGTTCTCGGGGCGACCGCCCCTGCATGTGCCGCAGGCCATTTATCGTTTACCGTGTTGACGCAGATGCAGTTCGCATACGGTGTGAACGATTCCGGTACGGTTGTTGGCACTGCAATAGCTGACGGCGTTACCTGGTCCAAAGGCGCTTACAACACCTTCGACCTCGGAGTGGACACGAAGTCTGCTGTGCCCCTCAGGATCAACAATGCCGGCGTCGTGGCAGGCTACCTCGTTTCGTCCAAAGCCAGTCGACGCAGCATTTCACCTACGATCTCGCGAGCGGCAAGACGCAGACCTACGTCGAGTATGGCGGCGCCACAGTCGAGGCTCTCGCGATCAACGCGGCTGGACTGGTCGGTGGCGGCGTCTTCACAAACCAGGACAGCTTCGATGCATTCCTGATAACCCCTGACCGGTCACTCCGGATCAAGCCGGCCGGCGCTCAGAGGGTCATGTTCGGCGGGATCAACGACGAGGGCGTCATCGTGGGCACCTTCTTGTCCGCTGGCGTGCTGTCAGGTTATGTCCGTCGCGGTGCTCGGTATACGACCTTCACCGTTGTTGGTGCACAGACGACAGCTCTGACAGGCATAAGCAATTCCGGCAGAATGTTCGGCAGCTACGCCGACGCTGCCGGCGTGAGACACGCTTTCACGTTTCCAAACGGCGTCGTCACCACCATCGACGTTCCCGGTTCCTACGCCGGAACCACGACGATAACCGGGATAACGCCGCAAGATGAAGTCGTCGGCTTCTGGAGCGACGGCAAACTCGACCACGGCTTCATCCAGCACGGCCAGGAACTCAGGATCGTCGACGTGCCAACGACCGAAAAGGATGTCAGTACGTTCATCACGGGCGTGAACGCTGGCGGCACGATCGTCGGTTACGTCTACGGATCAGCCGGCTACACTGGCTTCGTCGGTGTCTGCGCGCCGGGGCAGGCTCCCTGCTACTTGGACACCAGGGAAGGCTGCTGGCCATCGGGATCGTAACCGGGACGCAGGCGAGGCTCCATCCTCGCAAGCGGGGCGTCCAGGTCCTGCGCCGCCACGCTTGCGAAGCCGCTCGCATGTGCCGCACCTGAACAGGCCATCGCGCCAGACGCGGCTCGCCTAGAGCCTGTCTGAACGATGACCGACCTGCCACGGCGTTCACTTCGCAACCGAACTGTTCGCCTACCTGCACGGATGGCCGCCCGATCAGCTCCATGAACGTTCACGAATGAGGCTGGAACGTCATGGCCTGCGGCCAGAGCGTCCTCCGACCTCTGTCGGTCGGATAACCAGGCCGGAACACGCTCGAGGTCTTCCTCTGGCAATGCCGGGGCAGCCCCGTTTGGTCGGGTGATGCAGCGTGTCCCGCCGCAACCGCATCGATCACGGATTCCACTTGCGTTCGCGCACGTCCGCGGTTGTTATGATACCGTCACAACAGCGATCCGACCATGAGCCTCGCCTCCGTCCGCAGCTTCGCGTTCTCCGGCATCGAAGCCGTCCCCGTCGACGTGCAGGTGCAGATCTCCTCCGGCCTGCCCGCGTTCCTCGTGGTGGGCCTCGCGGACAAGGCGGTCGGCGAAGCGCGCGAGCGCGTCCGCGCCGCCCTGTCCGCGATGGGCCTCTCGCTGCCCCCCAAGCGCGTGCTGATCAACCTCGCGCCTGCCGACCTGCTGAAGGAAGGCTCGCACTTCGACCTGCCGATCGCGCTGGCCATCCTCGCCGCCATGGACGTGGTGCAGCGTGAGGACGTCGCCCACTACGCCGCCATCGGCGAGCTTTCGCTGGACGGCACCATCACCCCGGTGGCCGGCGTGCTGCCGGCGGCCATCGGCGCCGGCGAGCTGGAGCTCGGCCTGATCTGCCCCGGCAGCCAGGGCGGCGAGGCCGCCTGGGCCGGCAACGTGGAGGTGCTGGCAGCCCCCAACCTGCTCTGCCTGCTGAACCATTTCCGCGGCACCCAGGTGCTGAACCCGCCGGAGGCCGCCGGCATTGCCGCCCCGCCGCCCGCACCCGACCTGGCCCACGTCCGCGGCATGGAGACGGCCCGCCGCGCGCTGGAGATCGCCGCAGCCGGCGCCCACAACCTGATGCTGATCGGCCCGCCGGGCGCCGGCAAGTCCATGCTCGCCGCTCGCCTGCCCGGGCTGTTGCCGGACCTGCTGCCGGCCGAGGCGCTGGAGGTCAGCATGATCCACAGCGTGGCGGGCATGCTGGACGGCGGCCGCCTGCTGCGCCGCCCGCCGTTCCGCGAGCCGCACCACGCCGCCAGCCAGGCCGCCATCGCCGGCGGCGGCTGTTAATTCCAACGGATAACTGGACTCAATAGAGGATCGCTGGACTCGGCCTCGACCCTGAGGCAAGAAGCTTGGATGGCCTCCTTTGGCGTCTTGATAATCGATGACGTCGAGACACTGTCCGGCCGGGCGATATCGGAGTTCAGTCAAATCCTAGGCCAGGCATCCTCGTTGCCGGTTGGCAGACGGCCAATCTTCGTGACCGCTTTACGGCCGGAGGTCGGCGACGTTCCTCAGCACCTTCGCGACCTCGCTCGCCGTTCGTTTGACTTAGTTGTGTCGCTGCCTCTTGCGCCGTCCAAAGGCTGGTTGAGCCTGCCTCGGGGAGAACCCACGGCCGCGGTCGCTTGCCGGGTCCGTGGTGCGCGTAGGCGCGCGGCGAGGTTTGCTGGTTCGATGAGGTCGCCGGTGCACGGCCTCGCCTTCGACTACCTGAGCGAGGCCGCGGGATGGTTCGGCATCGACGGCTGCTCCGCCGGGTCGATGGCACGCGTAGCGGGCACTATCGCCTGCCTCGCCGGGGCTTTCGATGCGGAGCCGCATGACGTTAGGGAAACAGTATGTCTCCGTCCCCGCTTGCGCCAAACGATCCCAGCTTGACCTTTGGATGAGCGCGTAGGCGGGTCGGCAAGCTACGCCTCGTTCCCGAAGGACGGCCGGCTCTGGTGGGTCTGCTGGATCGATGACTTGGATAAGAGCGTCAACGGGTCCGGGACCGCCGGCCTGCAGGTCAGGCTGTCCCTGCTTCCCGAGGGCACCGACAGGCGGAGCCCGCCTTCGGTCAAGGATGTTGTGGAGAAGCGGGCGCAATTTGCTGAATGTCAAGTGCATGCTGGATCCGTGGTCGACATCCTGCTTGGCAGCATTTTCGAGGATGGCCAGCGCGTCGGCCAGCTCCGCATGGACACAGCAGACATGCTGCTTGAAACGGGGCTTAAGGTAGAGCTGATTTCCGCAGCCGTTGCGTTTGAACGTCTTCCATCCGACAGCAGGCCTCCTCTCTGCATGACACGCCACTTCAATAACGTTGCCAGCAGCCATTACTATCCCACTTTTCCAGACGGCCTCGTGCGGAACAGGACTTTCCCCGATGGCTCGATGTGCCTCCGCCTGAAGACGGGGCAGATCGAGGTGCTGCTGCCCGGTTCGGAAGTGCTGCGGGTGTTCAGCGCCCCCGAATCTCCGTTGGCGAACGCCCTGCTGACTGGCCGCTGGGAGTTTGTCGCACGAGACGTGCTGAACGAGGATTGGACGCGCAAGGAGCCGGAGCCTTGGCTTATCGGTCTCCGCAAGGGCCTGACCGAGAGGTCGGTCCTGCCCGCCGCTGCGTTCGCCCTCACGACGTTCGGCAAGCGGGTCTGCGAGACCACGCAGAACTTCCAGCCTAGCAAGCGCGAAGGTCTCTCGCCCCTCCGAGCGATGATACCTTATGAGTTCGACGCGATTGGCATTGGCGGCGTGGGCGTCGCTATGGAGGAGCCGGGTTCCGTCAAGCGCTTCCTGTTTCTTCGCATCGACTGCGTGTCGTTCCCGAAGGGGCTGAAGGAACTACCCTCCGAGATCACCTATAGGCTTGACAACTACAATACCGAACGCCGCTCTCCCGGCGGCCCATACGAGCTCCCGCCTTTGAGGACGCGGACGCAGGTGGTGGTCCCGGACCCGACGACTGGCTCGACGAACGTGGTCAACGAACCGCCGTCCCATGGATCTAAAGGCCACATCATCCCTCCGCACCATGTCGAGATGAGCGGCGGCCCCGAGGTCGTCCGCCGCGAGCTCGGCCCGCCTCCGGTCGGACCTCGGCGCCGCAAGTGGACCGAGCGGGTTGATGTGGATGATGGTGCTGCCGGCGCGCCACAGCGCGGGGACAACGGCGTCGGGCTGATCTTGCATGCCGGCGACGGCACGTCGCCGAAGCGCACCACGTTCGACGCCCTTGCGGACTTCCTAGAGGCCGATGAGAAGGACGGCAAGATCGATGGTTGGGACGTGGTCCGTCCTGATGTTGACTATCCTTGGCTGGAAGTCGCCCGGATGGTGGCTTGGTCGATGCCGGGCTGGGTCGCGGGCATTCGTTACCGGTGGGCCTTCCTCGGTCGGAAGCTAAGGCGCCGGGCGTGCTTAGTCGTGTCGGTGACGGTCAGCGGCCAGATGATCTATTGGCTCGAGGTAGAGCGCCGTCCAGTGGCAACCGGCGTCAACGAGAAGGGGCCGCGCGCACTCCTGCTGTCCGTCCCGCCGGGCTCGCTCCACCAAACCTTGCGCGAGCTCCTTCGCCACGTGGTCAAGCATCGCGGCATATGGCCTGACGCGGACGCGCTTGAGGAAATCAAGGCCGAAGTAGGGGTGCCGATCCGGCTCGCGCCTTTGCGCCATAAGTGGGCCGAGGAAGCGTCGACCGCCGGCACCGGGCGGCTCGACGCGAAATGGGCTTCAAGGAAAATCAAGTCTTTTGCCGTCGGAACCTCAGCTGATGTCACGGACTGAAGCGGGCGCCTCGGTGCTGGAGGTGCCATCTCCACCGCGCTGCTCAAGACTGTGCACGCTGCATCCGAAGCAAGGCTGCTTCCCTATCATTCCTCTTCGTTTTGGACGATCGCGTTACTGAACATGTGAGTCAGGCAGGAAGGTGCCAGATCAGACTCCTTCGACCTCAGTTGAATCTAGGACCCTCCTTAGAAACTGACTACTGACAGCTCCACGATCGCCTATTACCGTCAAACCACGGGCACACGCGGTCGGTGCGTGTAAGCAACATCTTGGTTTTGGTGTTCAATCTCGCTTATCGAGTGCCTGCTTGGTCCGCGTGGCTCGAGGCCGCGTGTAATCGTCCGTGAAGACTACGGATGTCGGCGGGTTAGCGGCGGCCACGGCGAGGCACGTCACCGAGCGTAGCCGCAGGTTCGTTGCAGGCCTGTTTACCGGCCTATCGCTCCCTGTCTGGCAGGAACCATCTCCCCTGCCTTCCGGTCAAATCATCAGCTTAACGCAAGGATATTTCGCGCGTCTGATTGATGAACCCGGAGAACCTCCGGCACGACCTCGCCCCTCAACTTTGCAATCTGCCGTTTGACGTTTCTGCTCCGCGGATCACGGCAGCGTTCGCGCATTGACAAGAGATCACGTTCGCGTCTGCTTCCCTTCATGGGAGCACTAGAGATGACCTGGCGACCGCTGCCCACCAGCCGCCGCCGGTCGAACGACATCCTCGGCCCGAGGCCAATGTTGTCAGGGGAGCGCATCCTTGGAGGCTGATGCTAACCCATTAGTCCTTGCGGCAGATGGCGACATGAGCGCCCGCGTGCGCGCGCACGATTGGGCGGCAACGCCCCTTGGGCTACCCTCTTCCTGGCCGGCGCCGCTGCGCACCCTGGTTGACGTCTTGCTCGCGGCTGGGCAGCCAATGTTCCTTTCGTGGGGTCCGGAACGGATCCTGCTCTACAACGACTCCTACGTACCATTGCTGGGCAGCAAGCATCCGAACGCGCTAGGCCGCCCTTTTTTCGACGTTTGGCCGGAGGTCCGCGGAGACATCGCACCGTTGTTCGAGCGGGTCTTCTCCGGCGAGCCGATCCACATGGACGAAATCTCGCTCTTGGTGGATCGGCACGGCACCCCGGAAGAGGCGCATTTCGCGTTCAGCTACACGCCTGTCCGCACCGACTTGGGGAACGTTGCCGGCCTGTTCTGTGCTTGCAGCGAGATCACCGGCACGGTGATGGCGGGTCGGCGCAGGGCTTTCCGGCTCGCGCTCGAGCAGCGCTTGCGCGACTTGGCCGAGCCGCGTTCCGTCATGGCTGCGGCGGCCGAGATGCTGGGGCGGCGCCTTGACGTGTCCCGCGTTGGCTATGCCGAGGTGGAAGCCGACGACGCGCACTTCGTCATCGCCGGCGAGTGGGATGGCACGCGGCACGCGGCAGTCCCAGGCCGCTTCAGGATCGCGGATTTCGGTACCGCCCTCGAAGCGGATTACCGCGCAGGCCGCATCGTTTCCGTCGAGGACACTCGATTGGACCTCAGGGTCGCCGGGCGCGAGGTCGCACGCCACTACGCGGCAGTCGGCATACGCGCCCTGCTCGCGGTTCCACTCGTCAAAGACGGCCGCCTCGCCGCGATGCTGTTCGCGCATGCCAAGGCACCACGCTCCTGGCCCGAGCAGGAAGCGACGCTGGTGCTTGAGGTGGCCGAGCGCACGTGGTCCGCCGTCGCGCGGGCGCGGGCCGAGGCCAGCCTGCGCGATCTGGCATCGTCGCTTGAGGTGCAGGTCGAGCGCCGCACCGCCGAGCGCGACAGGGTGTGGCGCAACTCCCGCGACCTGCTCGTCGTGGTCGGCGGGGACGGAGTGTTCCGCGCCGCGAGCCCAGCCTGGACGGCCATTCTCGGCCACCAGCCCGACGAGGTGGTCGGCCGCAGCTACCGGGACTTCATCCACCCCGACGACGTCCAGTCGACAGGCGTGGCGCTTGACGACGCGGTTGCCAGCCGTGACCTCACCGCCTTCGAAAACCGCTACTGCCACAAGGATGGCGGGTATCGTTGGATTTCCTGGAACAGTTCTTTCGAGGATGGCGTGGCCTACGGCTATGGCCGGGACGTGACGGCCGAGAAGGAGCAGGCCGATGCCCTCCGGCACGCTGAAGAACTCCTCCGGCAGAGCCAGAAGATGGAGGCTGTCGGCCAGCTTACGGGCGGGCTGGCGCATGACTTCAACAACCTGCTTACTGGCATCACCGGCAGCCTTGAGCTGCTGCAGGCCCGCGTGGCGCAGGGTCGGGTCAACGATCTCGACCGCTACTTGCTCGCCGCCCAGGGCGCGTCCAAGCGGGCTGCGGCGCTCACGCATCGCCTGCTGGCGTTCTCGCGCCAGCAAACGCTCGAACCCAAGGTGGTGGACGTGAACCGGCTGGTGGCAGGCATGGAGGAGCTGATCCGCAGGACAGCCGGTCCCTCCATAGAGGTCGAAGTGGTCGGCGCAGCCGGGGCGTGGACGGTCATGGCTGATCACAACCAGCTCGAGAACGCCCTGCTGAACCTCTGCATCAACGCGCGCGATGCCATGCCCGCCGGAGGCCGGCTGACGATCGAGACCGCCAACAAGTGGCTCGACGATAGGGCTGCAAAGGAAAGGGAGCTTCCGCCTGGCCAATACCTTTCCCTGTGCGTGTCGGACACGGGTACCGGCATGACACAGGAGGTCATCCGCCGGGCGTTCGATCCGTTCTACACCACAAAGCCGATCGGGATGGGAACCGGCCTCGGCCTGTCCATGATCTATGGCTTCGTGAAGCAGTCGGGCGGACAGGCTCGTATCTATTCCGAACCCGGCCAGGGAGCGATGGTGTGCCTTTATCTGCCCCGTCACCTCGGCTCAGGCGGACCCGTCGCCGAAGCGGAGAGCGCCGCTGCCGCGGTGCAAGGCACGCTTGGCGGCTCGGTGCTCGTGGTGGACGACGAGCCGACTGTCCGCATGCTGGTGACCGAAATCCTGGAGGATCTCGGCTACGCGGCAATCGAAGCCGAGGACGCGGCGGCCGGGCTTCGGGTGCTGCGGTCGGGTGCGCGCGTCGACCTGCTGGTGAGCGATGTGGGCCTTCCCGGGGGCATGAACGGACGCCAGCTCGCCGACGTTGCTCGCGTCCTGCGCCCGGACTTGAAGGTGCTCTTCATAACTGGCTACGCCGAGAATGCGGTGCTCGGCCACGGCCACCTCGATCCGGGCATGCGAGTGATGACCAAGCCGTTCGCGATGGACGCGCTGGCCGCGCGGATCCGGGCGATGATCGAGGAGGACTGCGAAGTCTGATCGCCCAATCCGTTTGGCATGACTCGCCCGACCCGCGCTGCCGCCCGTCGCGACGCACGCGCCCGTTCCGACGGCCGACGAATGGCTTGGCGAGCACCGCTGGAGCCATAAACTGCCGCGCGTCCGTCGAACTTGAGCCCAGAGCGGATGCCGTCCGCTGCCGGCCAGCGGCGCTAAGGTTCCGGCCTTGCGCTCGAAGCCAGACTGGCGAATACGGGCGCGGAACGATCGCTATCAAGCGGCCGCGAACCGGCCGGAGGTCATGGCAGGGCCTGTCGTCGCCATGCCGATGACAGCAACCTGGAGACGGCTGCTGCAGAGCGCCCGCTCTCTCAGTGCCGTGTCATGTTGAGGCAGCCGAATGGCGGGAGAGACCGTGGTCGCAGGCAACGGGGTCTCAGGGCGCAATCGCGGCATCGACGCGCTGCGCGGCCTGTGCATTCTGCTGGTGGTGATCCACCACACCTGGTTGCGCATACCCTTGCAGAAGACCGGGCTCGTGGCGGTTGTCCCTAAGCGCGTCCTCCTGTCGGGCAACGAGAACTGGCGGGAAAAGGCCTACCAGCCCGGCATGGCGGCGATCGCCACCGGGGTGCTGGCCGCTTTGTGAGTGGGCCAGTCGCCTCGGACCGGCGGACGCCTGCCGGCCGGGTTGGGCTGGCTCGGCTTAGCCTGCATCGGCGCGGTGCTGGTCGCCGAGGACCTGCTGGAGGGTGGTCGGGGAGACGACGATGCTGGTGCTCACGTTTGGAATCGCGGCGCTGGCCATGGCCTTCGGCCGTGGCTGGGCGCCGCCCGCATCGTGGCCTGGACCGGTTGGCTGCGGTCCTGTAGCAGGCTCATATCAAGCGACATCGGGAACCCATCCAGGGACGACACTGAGAACCCATCCACCTCCGCTACTGTGATGCCCCGGTTGTTGCCGGTGCGGGTGTCGCCTTGATCAGCCCGGAGCGTCGTTTCTCGCGCAGTCGGTAGCTGTCGCCGCGGATGGTTAGCACGTGGCTGTGGTGCAGCAGCCGGTCCAGGATGGCGGTCGCCACGACCTGGTCGCCCAGCACCGTGCCCCAGTCGCCCACGGCGCGGTTGGAGGTGATCAGGATGCTACCCCGCTCGTAGCGGCGGCTGACGAGCTGGAACAGCAGGTGAGCGGCCGCGGGCTCGAACGGCAGGTAGCCGAACTCGTCCATGATCAGCAGCTTCGGCTTGGCCAGTTGGCTCAGGCGCTGCTCCAATCTCCCTTCCGCATGCCCTCTGACCAGCGTGGTCACCAGCGCCGTCGCCGGGGTGAACAGCACCGAGTAGCCGTGGCGGATCGCCTCACGGCCGAGCGCGATGGCCAAGTGCGTCTTGCCCACGCCCGGCGGACCCTGGATCAGCAGCGCGTCGCCGTTGGCCACCCAGCGACAGGCTGCCAGGTCGCGCACTTGCTTGGCGTCCAGTGAGGGCTGGGCGGCAAAGTCAAACCCCTCGAGCGTGCGCTGGTGCGGGAACTTGGCGATCCCGGTGCCCATCTGGATGCGTCGCTCCTCGCGGTGCGACACCTCCGCCCGGCACAGCAACGCCAGCGTCTCGCGCAGCGACAACTCGCCCCGCGCCGCATCGTCCAGCAGGCCGTCGAGCCGGTCGCGCATCGCCACCAGCTTCAACCGCGCCAGCATGTCCGGCAACGCGTCCACCTCGGCGTTCACCAGCCGCCTCCCGCCACCTGCTCGTATTCGGCCAAGGACCGCAGCAGCTCGATGCCCGGCAGCATGGTGGCCGCCGTTGTCTCGATGTCATTGGTCGGATCCGGGCGAGAGGGCACGACGCCGTGCAGGTGCGCTCGATCGACGGCGCGCTCGCGGCGGCCGAGACGCTTGTCATGGCAGGCGATCTCGAGCCCGGCATGGTGAATGCGGACCTGCCCGCCATCGATCATCAGGCTGACCTCGGCGCCGATCAGCTTCCACGGCACGCTGTAATGGTTGGTGTCGACCTCCACGCAGGCGTCGTTCTGCACACGCCGGGTCAACTCGCGCAGCTGGCGGAACGGCGGCCGACCGTTCAATGGGCGCAGCGCCTGCCGCTCCTCGCGCTCGAACCGCGCGATCGGCGCCTCGCCCGTCGTGCCGTGCACCCGCGTGTCGGCCACCTCACGCATCCACCAGGCCAGATGGGCCTCCAACGCACCCCAGGACGCAAAGCGCCGCCCGGCGATGGCGTTGTGCTTGACGTAGCTGACGCCGCGCTCGTCCTTACCCTTGGTGCGCGCCCGGTAGGGTGCACAAGCGACCGGCCGCACGTCCCAGTACCGGGTGAACGCGTGCAGGCGGTCGGTAAACTCCACCTCCCGCGTGGCCGCGTTGTGGTGCTTGACCAGGGCACGTGCATTGTCGAGCAGCAGTTCGCCCGGCAAGCCGCCAAAGTAACGGAACGCGCCCTCGATCCCCTCCAGCCATGCCGATTGCCGCTCGTGCCGGAACGCCGCCGCGTAAACCCGCCGCGAGTAGCCTAGTGTCGCCACGAACAGGAACACGCGGCCCGGGTCCTCGCCCTCGATCGCGATCCGGCGCTGGCCGAAGTCGATCTGCAACTGGCGGCCCGGCGGCGTCTCGAACCGCACCGTTGCCAGCGCCTCCGCCGCGAGCTCGCGCCGCAGATGCGACACCGACCGCTCCACCGTGCGCAGGCTGACCACGATGCCCAGCTCGGACGCCAACTCCTGGCGCACCACATCCGCGTTGCCCCGGTGACGCCGCAGCCGCTCACATAGCCAAGCAGCCTGTCCCGCCAGCAGGCCAGGGCGGGTCGGAACCCGGCACGGCGTCCAGGCGCCAGCAGCCAAATACCGCTGCACCGTCTCGCGATTGCACCCGATCTCCGCCGCAATCCGCCACGTGCCCCAGCCCAGCTCGTGAAGCCGCTGCATCGTCGACACCTCTTCCGGCGTCCTCATCGTCTGTCTCCGCCCGTCCCTGCCGTGCGGAAAAACGCCCAATCGATTCATCATCCTGCCTCGTCCTGCTACGCAGGGT
>CAXSZX010000021.1:0-83109 GCA_964242115.1 uncultured Acetobacteraceae bacterium
GGTAGTCGTAGAAGCTCATGGTGGCCATGTCGCCGTCGCCGTGGCGGGCCTGCTGATAGCGCTGGAATAGCGCGAACTGCTCGGCGGTGGCGCGCGCCGGCACCTCGAACCCCTCGGTGCCGGCGTTGGCGCGAGCGACGCGGCGCAGCGTTTTGTCCGCCTCGAACACGCGGGTGTCGATGCGGATGGGCACGCAGGCGGAACAGTTTGGGCAGACTGGGGCGTAGGCGATGTTATGGCTGCGGCGGAAGCCGGCGCGGGAGAGGCGGTCGTGCAACGCGTCGGCGTCGGGGCCGGTGATCTCGGTGACGACCTTGCGCTCCGTCCGGCCCGGAACGTACGGGCAGGGCAGCGGCGCGGTGGTGTAGAAGAATTGTGGCCTGCGCGGCGGCTTGTAGGTCATCCGAGGTTCAAGGCGGCTCCGGGGTGGCGGTGCGGCATCATGCAAGCAGAGTGCGTAGGGTGGAAAGGGGAGTTGCGCCGGCCGGAGCCAGGTTCAAGCCTGCGGGTCGCCGATGCGCCACGGCGGGCACGCTGGAATGATGGCAAGCAGTTCTTTTTTGAAAAAAGGATCCAAGAAACTTTGTCTCCGTAGGCGCGCGTTGGTAAGGCGTGTCGTTTCAGCCGTCCGCGTCATCGAGAGCAAAAGCTATTTGCTTCTCTTTCTCGAAAAGAAGCCTGGCTTTCTCTCTCAGCGCTCATCGTCCGCCCGCAGCCTGAGCAGCCGAGCGGCCGGCGGCGCCGTCCAGCCCTGGACCGCCACGGAGACGATCACCGCCACGAACACGATGTTGAACAGCACCCGTCCCGTCTTCACCCCCGCGAGAAGCGGGATGAACGTCAGAAAGATGGGCACCGCGCCGCGCAGGCCTGCCCAGGAGACAAAGGCGGCCTCGCGCAACGTCCAGCGGAACGGCAGCAGGCTGGCCATGACTCCGGCCGGCCTGGCGACGATGATGAGGATGGCCGAGACCGCCAGCGCGGGCACGATGACCGGCGGCAATTCGTGCGGCGTGACCAGCAGGCCGAGCATGAGGAACAGCGCGATCTGCGCCAGCCAGCCGAGCGCGCCGAAGAAGCGGGTGACCGGCTGGCCGGCCGGATGCTCCTGGTTGCTCACCACCACGCCTGCCAGGTAGGTGGCGAGGAACCCGCTGCAGCCGAGCACCTGCGCCGTCCCGAAGATCGCCAGCGCACCGCCCACCGCCAGCACCGGGAACACCGAGCGCTCCACCTTCAGCCAGCGGAACAGCCCGACCAGGGTGGCGCCACCGGCCAGCCCGATCACCGCGCCGCCGGCCATCTCCTGGCAGAACAGCAGTGCCGCGTGGCCCACCGTCACGCCGTGCGGCGAGGTGAGGAGTTCCACCAGGCCCAGGGTGAGGAACACGCTCATCGGGTCGTTCAGGCCGGATTCCACCTCCAGCACGGCGACGACCCGCTTCGGCACGCCGACCTTCGAGGCGCGCAGCAGGCCGGAGACGGCGGCCGCGTCGGTCGGTGCGGTGGCGGCGCCGAGCAGCAGCCCCTCCGGCCAGGTCACGCCGAAGAGGTAGACCGCTGCGGCGCCGACCACGCCGGCGCTGATGGCCACACCCAGCGTGGCCAGGGCGATGGCCGGCCAAAGCGCGCGCTGGATCATGGCGCGTTCGGTCTCCAGCCCGCCCTGGAACAGGATGGCGACGAGGGCGATGCTGCCGACGAGGTAGGCGGTGCGGAAACTGTCGAAGTCGATGCCGCCGGGGCCGTCCTCGCCGGCCAGCACGCCGATCGCGATGAACACCAGCAGCAGCGGGGTGCCGATGCGGGCGGAGAACAGGCCGGCGAGGATGGCGAGCAGGCAGAGCACGCCGGCGACGAGGATGATTTCGTGGGTTGCGGCCATCAAGAAAGGAAGGCCTTATTTTTTGCAAAAAAGAAGCAAAAAACTTTCAAGCTCGCTGTCGCGGACGGCTGAAACACCACGCCTCACCAACGCGCGCCCAACGGAGACAAAAGTTTTTGGTTCTTTTTTTCCAAAAAAGAACCGCTTGCTTACGTCCTCAGTGCAAACGCGGCGCCCGCAGAAAGCTAGTCCGCGCCGCCGAGTGCACCGTCATGTGCAGCAGCTCGTCGTCACGCGACACGCTCATCCGCACGCGCGCGCCCGCGGTGCCGGCACTCCACACCCGCCGCCACAGGCTTGCCAGGTCCGCCACCTCGTCGCCGTCCACGGCCACGATGCGGTCGCCGGCGCGCAGTCCCGCCTTGTCGGACGGGCCGCCGTCCGTGACCCCGCCCACCACCACGGTGTCGTCGCTCTCCATGGCGTAGACGCCAAGCCAGGGCCGCGGCGGGCGGCGCAGGTGGCCGTGCTGGACCAGCTCGTCGAGCACCGGCGTCAGCAGCCCGGTCGGCACCACCATGTTCATGTCCACCCGGCGGCCGCGCTCGTCGGTCTGCTGCAGTATCAGCGAGCCGATGCCGAGCAGCCGGCCGTCGGCGCCGATCAGCCCGGCGCCGCCCCAGAACGGGTGGGCGGGTGCGGTGAACATCGCGTCGTCGATCAGGTACTCCCAGTAGCCGGCGAACTCCTGCCGGCCGACTACCTGCGTCTCGATGGTGCGGTGGCGCCCGCCGGCGGCGGCCAGCAGGGCGGGGGTCTGCGCCTGCACGGCGTTGCTGTCGCCGATGGCCATCTCCGGCACGCCGAGCTTGCCGAGCGGCTGGACCAGGCCGAAGCCGGTCTCGAAATCCACCGCCAGCGCGTGGCCGGGCACCGCCCAGCCGTCGTTGGTGGTCAGCCAGATGCTTTCTGCCTCCATCACCAGGTAGCCCATGGTGAGCACCAGGCCGCCGCGGATGCAGATGCCGTTGCCGGCGCGCTCCGTGCCCAACGTGCCGGCGGTGAACGCGTCGGCCGGAATGTCGGCGCGCAGGCCAACGACGCTGCGCAGTGCGGACTCCAGGTCGAAGCTGTAGTCGGCCGCGCGCGGCTGCAGGTTCTGCGGGATGGTGGGTTCGGTCTTGGCCATGGATGAAAATGCTTCTTGCAGGGACCCTCGGGCAAGGCCTTCGGGCGGAACGGCGGGAATCGTGGATAGTCGGGTATGTCGGCGCGACGGCGGGAGCAGCCGCCGCCTCGTCCCAACCGCTCGAATGTGGGCGCCTTTCTATGCAACGCTCTGTGCCGTCGCAGTCAACCTTAGCGGAAAGTCCGGCCCTGCCGGCGGCCGGCACCTACATCCCGGTGCTCGACGGGTTGCGCGCGGTGGCGATCCTGCTGGTGGTGGCCTCGCATGCCGGGCTGGACCACGTGCTGCCCGGGGCGTTCGGTGTCACCCTGTTCTTCTTCATCAGCGGCTACCTGATCACCCGGCAACTGCTCGCTGGTCTTGCCAGGCGCGGCCGGATCGGGCTGGCGAACTTCTACCTCCGCCGGGTGCTGCGGCTGATGCCGGCGGGGCTTGTCTACGTGCTGGTCGCCGGCCTGGCCTACGAGGCGCTGGGTGGGCGCATCTCACCGGCGGGCTGGCTGTCGGCGGTGTTCTACGGCGCCAATCTGTTCGACTTATGGGTGGGCTACCGCTCCACGTTGCCCGGCGTGCGCCACCCGTTCAACATCCTGTGGTCGCTCGCCATCGAGGAGCACTACTACGCCGTCTGGCCGGTGGTGCTGGGTGCAGTTTGGCGACGGCGCTGGGCGGTGGCAGCCCTGGTGCTGCTGTGCCTGGCGGTGCTGCTGTGGCGCGCCTGGCTGTTCCAGCACTGCGGTGCGGCAGCCTCGGCGGTATGCGGGCGGGTGCAGGTCCCGGCCTGGCGCTACAACCGGCTGTATCAAGGGACCGACACGCGGCTCGACTCGATCGGCTGGGGCGCGCTGCTGGCCATGGTCGAGCAGCGCCGGCCCGGTTGGGCGGGCAGAACCGCGTGGCTGTGGCCGGCCGGAGTGGCGCTTCTGGCGGCGGGGTTCGTGGTGCCGGGCGACTTCGCGCGCCAGGTGGTGCGCACGACGTTGCAGGGTGTGGCACTGCTGCTGGTGTTTCCCGCGCTGCTGAACGGGGCTGGGCCGGTGCAGCGGCTGCTGTGTGCCCGGCCGGCGTTGCTGGTGGGGCGGCTGAGCTACTCGCTCTATTTGTGGCACTGGGGCGCGTTTGCGTTGGCGGACGAGATCGCGGGCGCACACCGGCTGGCCTGGCTGGCGATCGTGCTGCCGGCCTCGGCCGGGTTGGCGGCGGGGTCCTACGTGCTGGTGGAACAGCCGATGCTGCGGGTGCGGCGCCGGGCTGGGAGCCATGTTCGGGCTGGGGGTGATCCGCCTTGAGCGGAGCAAGCAAGCGGTTCTTTTTTGAAACAAAGAACCAAAAAACGTTCGCTCCCTGGCGTTCACGCTGAGGAGACCCTGCGTCGGCAGGACCAGACGTTTTTTGCTGCTTTCTCTCAAAAAAGCAGGCCTTGCCTGCCTGCGCAGGACGCCGAACATCACGTTCTGTTTGATCGCGCCCGAAGCACGTTTCGTATTGTATGCGTTCGGCGACTAAATTGAGGTCGATCATGGCTGTTATCGACACGTTGACACGACCGCCTACCCAGCAACGGGTCGAACGAACGCGCCAGAACCGCCGGCTGGCGGACAAGGTTCTGTTGGCGTTCAACATAGCTTGCGACGTAGGCGACGTCGATACGGCGCAGGATCTTTTGAACATACTCGAAGAGATTTATCGACGCCGCAACATCAACCGGCCTAACGACCGACGGAAAAACGTCGAAAGCCTGGTCGAAGCCTGTCGGCGGCTGTGGAACTTGCGACAGGACATGGTGTAACGGTTCCGGCCGTCCGACCTCCCGCGGCCCGGCTGGCAGACCTGCCCGCTCGTCTCGCATGGCTCGCAAAGCCTGGCCGGTCTCCGGCGGTGCCGAGACGCCTTTTTTGGTCAGGCCGTCAATGCTGCGGCTACGCAGAGTTGGTCTAGTGCTGCGTGATATCCGTTCCGGCCTGCTTGCGCGCACGCAGGTTTTCCAGCGCCGCGGTCAACGACCGGCTTGCGTCCAAGTCGCCCTGCGCCTGAGCCAACGCCAACGCATCGAGTAGCGCCTGCTCCAGAACAGCCAAGTCAGGATCATGCTCTGACAAAACGTACTCCTGGACGCTGGCGCTGTGAATTTGAGACACCGGCATCTTCGTATTGAGATGAGGCTACACTAACCATGCTAATATCGAAACAAAAAAATGTGCCCAAACGGCGAACCCCAGGGCCGCCATTCTCTCGACGGGTCGCTTGCCCGCAGGCCCTTGCGCCTGGCCAGAAAGGGCCAAGTCCCGCGCTACCGGACACGGCTGCACGGCCGGGCCGTCGCGTGTCAGGCCATGTCTGCTGCGGCGATGCTTTGGGCTTTGTGGTGGGATTGCAGAGCGCGTGCGTCAGAAACTCGCAACAGGCTGTTTTATTGGGACTGCGGCAGCCCGCACAGATACGGGAACGTCAGGCAGGACGCTCTCTGCCCGGCGAGGTCACCCGTGGTCATGATGGCCTCGCGTAAGCGGAGTGGACGAGCGGTGAGGTTTGTCACTTAGTTGGCGTGTGTTGTTCAGGGTACATGGTGGTGTGCCGACAAGCTGAACGGTTGCGCCTGACACGTCCACTACAGCCTGGCCAGGACCGGTGTGGTGGACGGACATCAATGTGAACGCGAACGGTCGACGCAATGTGCAATCCTTCGACGTTGCTCGTCCGCAGAGTGATCGGATCAAACATCATGGTTGCAAACGAACACGCTGACCTGCTCGTGCAGGAACTCGAGAAATCGCTGATCGGCGCTGCTGACCACGCCCGTCACATCGGCGACTCCGAAACCGCGCTCGGCCTCGCGATGATCCTCGAGGCAGCGCGGCGGAACTGGGCCGGAAGAAGCCGTCATCCTGTGGCGAACGCCAGCAGCACCATCATCAGACGACGCGGGACGCAGGGCGCGTAGAGCAAGCGCTCTTTTCGAAACGGAACCAAAGAACGTCTGCTCTCGTCGCTTGCGCCGTAGCAAAGCGTGCCGTTTCAGCTGTGCGCGACAGCGTAAGCGAAAGCGTTTTGCTTCTTTTTCTCGACAAGAAGGCCTTGCTTTCTCTAGTCAGCCGCCGGCGCCACCGGCGGCTGAAACAGCTCCGGCGTAAGCTGCGGCTGATCATCGATGCCCGACAAGTTCAACGTCAGCACGTGGTTGTAAGGATCCTGCACGGTCACCGCGCGCAAGCGGAGCGGTCGGTCGCTGAAGTCCAGCGTCAGGTGGCCCTGCCCAGGCAGGCCGGTTTTGCTGAGTGTCAGCCGCAGGATCGGCGCACCCGCCTGGTCGGTGGCGTGGACGAGGCTGTCCACGGTCACCGGCCCGTCCAGCCGGATCGTCGGCGCCAGCAGCAGCCCGAGCGGCGTGCGCGAGACCGGCTGGGTGGTCAGCGCGCCGTTGCTGCGGTCCAGCACGTTGATGCGTCCGTTGGTGATCACCATCACCCGTGCGGCAGGACCCTCGTAGTCCACGCGCAGGTGGCCGGGACGGTCCAGCCAGACCAGGCCGGCGGCAGCGCCGTCGGAGCCGCTCTGTACGAAGTGCGCCTCGAAGCGCGGCAGTCCGTTCAGGTAGGCCTCGATGCGGGCAATGTCTGCCCGGTCGGCGGCGTTGCGCATGGGGACGCAGCCGGCCAGGCATGCCCACAGGCAGGCCTGCGCCATCCGGGCCAGGGCGCGTGTGCCGGGCCTCACGAACGGTGCTCCCTGGCGAAAGCGGCGGCGGCGCCGAACAGGCCCGGCTCGGGGTGGGTGATGATCTTGACCGGCAGCGTGGCCAGCATCGGCTCCATCCTTCCCTTGGCGGCGAAGCGGGTGGCGAAGCCGGAGCCGGGCAGCGCGCCGGCGACCCGGGCGCCGATGCCGCCGGCGATGACCATGCCGTGTGCGCCCTGAGCCAGCGCGATGTCGCCGGCG
This sequence comes from uncultured Acetobacteraceae bacterium, assembly GCA_964242115.1. Taxonomy (GTDB): domain Bacteria; phylum Pseudomonadota; class Alphaproteobacteria; order Acetobacterales; family Acetobacteraceae; genus BOG-908. Next base: position 6,951 of record CAXSZX010000021.1, read on the forward strand.
AGGCTGCCCAGCGCCAGGCAGAAGCGTTCTAGCGCGGCGGCAGCTAGCCGGTCGGTGCCGGCCAGCGCCGCCTGCCACAACGCGGCCGTCTCTCGCGGGGGCACGGCTTCGTCCTCCATCGCCGCCAGGCAGGCGTGGATGTTGGCCAGCCCCGGCCCGGAGACGATCCGCTCGGCGGAGACGCGCAGAAAGGTCTGTCGTAGGCGTTGCAGGATGGCGTCCTCCACGGTGTCGAGCGGCGCCCAGTCGATGTGGCCGCCTTCGGCCTCCATCACGTAGTAGTCCTCGGCGCGGCGCAGCACGTGGGCGACGCCTAGCCCGGTGCCGGGGCCCACGATGCCGATCACCCCCTGGGCGGGCAGCGGCACGTCTGGCCCGGCCAGGTGGCTCAGGTAGTCGGGCGGCAGTTGTGCCACCGCGTGGCCGACCGCGCCGAAATCGTTGACCAGCGTGAGGTGGTCCACGCCCAGCTGGCCGGCCAGAGTCGCCGGCCGCAGCACCCAGTGGCTGTTGACCAGCTTGAGCAGCTCGCCGGTGATCGGGCAGGCGACGGCGAGCGCGGCGGCGCGCGGCAGGGGACGGCCGGCACGGGCCGCGTAGGTGGCCCAGGCGCCGTCGATGCCGGCGTAGTCGGCGGTGTGCAGGGTGGTGGCCTGGCCGAGCTTGGCCACCTTGCCGTCTTCCGCGCTGGCGATGGCGAAGCGCACGTTGGTGCCGCCCAGGTCGACGCAGACTACTTCCAACAGGCACCTCGTCTGGCAGGGGCTGCCGTTCTAGGCGAGCGCTCCTGGCGCGCCTAGGCAAGCGGTTCGTTTCTGGAAGAAAGAACCGAAAAACTTTTGTCCCCTTGCGCGTGCGCTGCAGAAACCTCCGCGACACCCGACCAGGTTTTTGCTGCTTTTTTGAAAAAAGCAGGCCTTGCTTCCTTTCTCGGGCCCACGCCCCGCAGGTTCAGTACAAGGTTGCGCCCGCCTGCCGGTGCGCGATAGACCTTGGCGATGGCCGATAGCGATGAAACCCCGTCCAGGGGCAAGCTTGTCGTGGTTGCGATGCTGGCGGCAGGCTCAGTGCTCCTGCCCGGCACGGCGCGAGCGGCCCCCGCATCCGCCCAGCAGGAACTCGTAGGCAGTTCGCGCCAGCAGCCGAGCGTCCGGCCGGCCCTCGCCGAGCACGCCGAGGCGTTGCCGGCCTCGCTGCCAGCGATCCACTTCGCGCGCGGGTCGGCACAGCTGACGCCGAGCGCCACCCGCCAGCTCGATACGTTGGGACGTTCGCTGGCCCAAGAGCGGCTGCGTATCGAGGGGCATGCCGACGCGGATACGTTGAACCGTGACCTGGCCGGCCGCCGGGCGCAGGCCGTGGCCGATTATCTGCAGCAGAACTGCGGAGTGCCGGCCGAGCGGCTGGACGTGACGACCGGGACGCGGGTGCTCAAGGGGCAGGTGAGGCTCGTCGAGTTGGGGTCTTAGGCCGTGCGGGGCTGACGGACAGCAAGCGGTTCTTTCTTCAAAACAGAACCGAAAAACTTTCATTCTTTTGGTTTACGTTGGTGATGTGTGTCGTTCTGGTTGGTCATGACCTGCTTCGGCCGGTTGTCCAGACCACGACGGACGTCAGGCCCATCAGGTAGGTTAAGCGGATGTAGGGCTTTCGGCGTGCTGCCGAGTTGGCGGAAAGCTTCCGCCAGGACGCGGTCTGCAGCACCGGACTGCATGCGGCCGGCATCTATCATGCCGTTCCGCCAGCCGTGGGCGTAGCCACGGGAATGCCCTGAGCCGGGAGCGTTCAGGCCTTCGAAGCCGTCCATGTAGCCGAGCAGCACGTCAGCCTCATCCAGCGCCGCGAACGCTGCGACGGAGGTGACGGGCGCAAACTCAGGCACTTCTGCTTCCTTCCAGCCACATACGCTTGAGCGACATGCGAAGCCTCGCATTCAATCGTTAACTCAACGATAATAATGTGACACATAGCCAACGGTGATCGGTAACGGTCGTGCCGGACGTCCGCGCCGCAACCCCTCCGTTAACCCCGAAATAAGGGTTCTGTGATGTATAGAAGCCATTCCGAAACTTGTTCGCCCACCAAAACGCACAGGGGCATAGGGCGACACATACTTGACCGGGGATACGAGGCACGTCTGGCGATGGATTCAGACACCAAGCGGGACGCCTACGCCCTGCGGTATCGAAGCTACTATTCGCAAGGCTTCATACCTGCAAACACCACGGGTCTGTTTGCCGATCACTTCGATGAGACGCCAAACACCAGGACTGTGGTTGTCTACGCAGAAGGGGCACCCGTCGGCTCGGTGCGGACCTGCCTGCTCAGGCGAGGGCCGGGAAGCCTGTCTCCAGCGCGGCACGCTTACCCCGAGGAGGTGGAGAGCCTGCTGGTCGGCTCCGGACCCGAGCGCGAGGGTTGGGATGGCCTGGAAGTCAACCGGATGGTGAGGGCGCCGGAAGCGGCAGACGACCAGGGCCTGGTCTTCATGCTTTACCGGCTTGCCGGCCGCCTGGCGATCTCCGCCGGGTTTCGCGTCGTGGTCTCCTGCGCCCGGCGCAACCACCTGCCGTTCTACCGTCGCATGCGCTTCACCCCGGCCGGCGCGGCCAAGACCTATCCCGGCCTGTCCTGCCCGATGGTGCTGTTGCAGTCGTCCCGCTTGGAATGGGACACGATGCGGGAAGGCTTCCCGCTGATGGACCCCGAAGCGGGGCCGCCCGGCCTGCTGGACGGGTTGGAAGCCGGGCTTACAGTGTACCCCTATCTGGTTCGGCGGGGGTAGCGGGCATGGCGCGTTTCGATGATCCCCTGTGGCTGGCAGCGACCGTCCTGGCAGTGCTGAACTTCGCCTCCCTCAGTTGGGGCGCGAAGGCACATTTCGTCGCCGCCGAGGGTGTGCCGCGGGGCATGCGTCTGCTGGGCGTCCTGACCTTGGCCGGCTTTGCCTGGTTCCTGTGGGCACGCCTGGCGTGGGCCGCGTCGGGCCACGCCGGGCACCCGGTCCGCGACGCGGCCGGGCTGGTGCTGCTCAGCCTCGAGATCACGCTGTTCTGGTGGGCGGTGCGTGCCACGCGGGTGCGTCGCCTCACCCTGGCATTCAGCGCGGACCGGCCTGGCTTCCTGCACGAGTCCGGGCCGTATGCTTGGGTGAGGCACCCCTTCTACCTGTCATACGTGCTGTTCTGGATCGCCACGGCCTTGCTATCGCCGGGGTGGGCGCACTGGCTGGTCCCGGCCGTTATGATCGCCGTCTACGTCAGGGCAGCTCGGATGGAGGAGGCGAAATTCGCCTCCTCAGACCTGGCGGCCGACTATCAGCGTTACAAATCTCGTACGGCCCTACTGCCGCGCCTGCGCGGTGCAACCGAGTGAGGACGCGAGCGTGACATCGGGCTCCAGCACCGGGACGTCTGACCTGCCAGGCCGAGCTGCGGGCCGGGTCGCGCTGCAGGCGTCGCCGGCTGGCGTCCTGCCGTGGGCCAGGCGGGTCTTGCACGCGGTCCGCCGATGGATCGCGGCGACTGGGGTCGGCCTGAACTTGACGGCGCCGGAGGACATGCCGGAAATCGCCGAGGAGCAGGTCAGAAGCCTGCGGATCACCGCGGTGGCTCTGGCGGCCTGCGGCATGAACGGCCTCCTGTTCGTCATGTGCGACTTCGGTTCGCGGTCGGGCACCCAGGGCGGCGTGTTGGCGGGCGTCATGGTGCTTGCCTACGCGATCTGGATCGTGCTCGCGATCAAGGGGGCAAAAGCAGACTGGTTCGTCCGTGCCTCGGTGGCCCTTCTCAGCTTCCAGGGCACGCTCTGGGGCGTCTTCCTCTACCACGCGGCCGAGGTGGCGACGGCCAGGCAGTCGAACATCATCGTCGGCATAGCGATGGCGCTCGTGTCGACGCCGATGCTCGCGTCACCGTTCGTCGTGGCGGTCGCGTTCTGGCTTCCGGTGGCCATCGGCGCCGAGCTGGCGCTCGGGTGGGGGCTGACCCCGAGCGACCCCTATCTGGCGCAGTGCTTCGTCGGCTACGAGCTGTTCACGCTGGTGGGGATCGTCTTCATCAACCGCACCCTGCTGCAGAAATCCATCGGCCGCGTGCGGCTGGACGCCCAGAACGCGACGGTCAGCCTGCTGCTGAAGGAATACGAGGAGAACGCAGCCGACTGGCTGTGGGAGACCGACGACGACATGCGTGCCCGCCACGTGACGCTGCGTTTCGCGCAGGTCCTCGGCTCGACCGTCGGCGCGGTAGACGGCCAGCCCATCGCCGACGCGCTCAGGCTGGCGCCCGGCAGCAGCGACCATACGCACCTGGTGGGGCTGATGCGGGAGCGTACCGCGTTCAGGGACCAAGCTGTCCGCGCCTTCATCGACGGCGAGGAGCGCTGGTGGCTGTTGAGCGGCCGTCCGGTGACCGACTCCAAGGGGCGCCCGGCAGGCTACCGCGGCGTGGGCTCGGACGTGACCGAAGCCAGGCGCGCCGACGAGGCAACGCTCTATCTGGCGACACACGATACGCTGACCGGCATCGCCAATCGAAGCGTGTTCCTCGAACGCATGACGTCCGCCTGTGCGAAAGCCGGCCAGGCCGATCGGCAGTTCGCCCTGATGATGGTCGACCTCGACCGGTTCAAGGAGATCAACGACGATTACGGACACGCGGTGGGCGACCAGATTCTGCAATTCGTGGCCGAGCGGCTGGAGCGCGAGAACGCTCCCGGCCAGACGGTTGCCCGGCTGGGTGGCGACGAGTTCGCGCTGATGTTGCCTTTCGTCGGTGCAGAGCAGGCCGGCGCATTGGCCAGAGCCCTCATCGGCGCGCTGAGCGAGCCGATGCGGGTGGGCGACACCGTTCTCGCTCTGGGTGCCAGCATCGGCGTCGCCCTGTTCCCGAAAGACGGCAGCACGACAACCGAACTGATGCGCAACGCCGACCTTGCGCTCTACCGGTCCAAGCGCGAGGGCAAGGGCATGCACCGGCTGTTCGACCCGGCGTTCGGCGAGGAGTTCGAGACCCGGATGGTGCTGCTTTCGGAGCTCAAGCGGGCTGTCCAAGACGGCGCGCTCAGCGTGGTGTTTCAGCCGATCATCGACATGGCGGCCGGCCAGGTCGTCTCCATGGAGGCCTTGTGCCGCTGGAACCACCCGGCGCGCGGTGCGATCTCGCCCGCCGTGTTCATTCCGCTTGCCGAGGAAAGCGGGCTCATCATCGAACTCGGCTACCACGTGCTCGCCGAGGCCTGCCGCACGGCAGCGAGCTGGACGGGTTCGGCTTGCGTGTCCGTCAACCTCTCACCGTTGCAACTGAAGGATCCCCTCCTGTGCGAGCGGGTTGCTACCACGCTTGCCGCCTCCGGACTGGAGTCCTCCAGGCTGGAGCTGGAGGTCACGGAAAGTGCCTGGCTGAACGGCGACGCTCAGACAAACGAGCAGATCACCCGCATACGAGGTTTGGGCGTCAACATCGTCATGGACGATTTCGGCACCGGCTTCTCGTCGCTGTCCACGCTGCACCGTTTCGACTTCCACGGCCTGAAGATCGACGCGGACTTCATGCGTAACGCTGCGTCTGATCCGAAGGCCGGCGCCATCGTACGCCTGGTGGCCAAGCTGGCACGCGAGCTCGGAATCAAGCTCACTGCCGAGGGTATCGAGACAGAGACGCAACTGGCTTGCGTGCGCGCTTGGGGTATTCCGCGGGCGCAGGGTTTCCTGCTTGGGCGGCCTCAGCCGCTGGCAGTTGGCGAAACACCGGCTGGTATGTCGGGCGGTTCCGTCCGGTCACCAACGTGGGGTGAACGTCAGCAGATGATCGCCTGATAGAGAAAGCAAGGCCTGCTTTTTTCAAAAAAGCAGCAAAAAACTTTTATCCTGCTGTCGCGGAGTCCCCTGCAGCGCATTCCCAGAGAAAAAAAGTTTTTTGGTTCATTTTTTCAAAATAGAACTGCTCGCTTCCTCGCCAACTATCCAGAAACCTTCTACGCTGCCGGGTCAGATACGCTCGATCTCCGCCCCGCAAGCCCCCAGCTTGCGCTCTACCGCCTCGTACCCCCGATCAAGGTGATACACTCGGTTGACGATCGTCTCGCCGTGCGCCGCAAGCCCCGCCAGCACCAGAGACACGCTGGCGCGCAGATCCGTCGCCATCACCGGCGCGCCCTGCAGATGCCGCACCCCGCGCACGATCGCCGAAGACCCGTGCACGTTGATCCGCGCGCCCATGCGGTTGAGCTCCGGCGCGTGCATGAAGCGGTTTTCGAAGATCGTCTCGGTGATCATCGCCGCACCCTCGGCCACGCACATCAGCGACATGAACTGCGCCTGCATGTCGGTGGGAAAGCCCGGGTAAGGTTCGGTCTTCATGTCGGTACCGTGCAAGCCGTTCAGGCGGCGCACCACCAGGCCGTCCTCGGCCTCGCTCACCTCCACGCCGGCCTCGCCGAGTGCGACCGCCAAGGCCGCCATGTGGTCCAGCCGAGCGCCCAGCAGCTTCACGCTGCCGCCGGCGATGCCCGCGGCGCAGGCGTAGGTTCCGGTCTCGATACGGTCCGGCACGATCATGTGCTCGGCGCCGTGCAGCGCGGGCACGCCGTCCACCACGAGCTGGTCGGTGCCGATGCCCTCGATCTTCGCACCCATCGCCACCAGGCAGTCGGCCAGGTCGGTGATCTCCGGCTCGCGCGCCGCGTTGCCCAGCACGGTGCGCCCCTCGGCCAGGCTGGCGGCCATCAGCAGGTTCTCGGTGGCGCCCACGGAGACGAACGGGAAGACGATGTCGGCCCCGCGCAGCCCCTGCGGCACGGCGGCGTGCACGTAGCCGCCTTCGAGCCGGATCTCGGCGCCCATCTGCTCAAGGCCTTTCAGGTGCAGGTCCACCGGCCGCGCGCCGATCGCACAGCCGCCGGGCAAAGAAACCTGCGCTTCCCGGCAGCGTGCCAGCAGCGGGCCGAGCACCAGGATGGAGGCGCGCATCTTGCGCACGATGTCGTAGGGCGCCAGCGTGCTGGTAATGCGGCCGCCGAGCGAGAGGCGGCGACCGTCGTTGCCAGGCCGCTCCACCGCGATGCCGTGCTGGGAGAGCAGCGCGCCCATCGTGTCGAGGTCGGCGAGCAGGGGCACGTTGGTAAGGACCAAGCGCTCGTCGGTAAGCAGGCCGGCGGTCATCAGCGGAAGGGCAGCGTTTTTGGCACCGCGGATGGGGATGTCGCCGTGGAGAGGGCGGCCGCCTTTGATAAGTATTCGGTCCATGGAACATCCCAAGAAAGAGTCTTCTTTTCGCGAAAAGAAGCGCGCGGCTACTGCGGGTTTTTCCGGTGAGCGCGCGAGAGCGGAAACAAAAGTTTTTTGGTTCTGTTTTTTTAAAAAGAATTGCTTGCTTTACAACTTCGGCAACGACACCCCACGCTGCCGCATATACTTCCCACCCCGATCCGCATAGCTCACTTCCGGCGCGCTATCGCCCTTCAAGAACAAAAACTGGCAGATACCCTCGTTGGCGTGGATCTTCGCCGGCAGCGGCGTGGTGTTGCTGATCTCGATCGTCACCTGGCCTTCCCACTCCGGCTCCAGCGGCGTCACATTGACGATGATCCCGCAGCGCGCATAGGTCGACTTGCCGAGGCAGATCACCAGTATGTCGCGCGGAATGCGGAAATACTCGATCGTGTGGGCCAGCGCGAAGCTGTTGGGCGGGATGATGCAGACTGGCGCCTGCCGGGTGACGAAGCTGTCGGCGCTGAACGCCTTGGGGTCGACGATGGCGCTGTCTACGTTGGTGAAGATGCGGAAGTCGGGCGCCACGCGCGCGTCGTAGCCGTAGCTCGAGAGGCCGTAGCTGATCACCCCCTCGCGCTTCTGGTTTTCCACAAACGGCTCGATCATGGCGTGCTCGGTGGCCATGCGGCGTATCCAGTGGTCGGGCATCACGGGCATGAAGGCTGGTCGACTCCGGCAGGCGTCGAGACAGCGTAGAGCGTTTTGCCGCCTTGTCGAACAGGCAGCCAAGCCGCAGACGGCCTAGGTTGTTGTTTTGCTGAAGCATCTTGACCCAGCGCGCCAGCTTTTGCGGCCTGGCGGTCGTCTGATCCAGCCCTGACACTCGGAGCCTGGATGAGGAAGGCAATGCCTGCTTTTTTGAGAAAAGCAGCACAAAACTTTTGGTCCTGCTGTCGCCGAGTTTCCCGCAGCGTATACCCAGAGAACAAAAGCTGTTTGGGCTTTTCGAAGAAGAACTGCTTGCCTTGCCTGCCAGGGGTCAAGACGTCGATTCGACGATATCAGCCACCTCCGGGCCGCTCGCCTGCTTGCGGGCACGAACCTGCGCCTTGCGGCGGTGCAGGTTCTCGCGCAACGCCACCGCCTCGCGGGCGCGGCGGGCCACCGCCTCGGCCTGGGCAGCCGCGTTCAGGTGCGGCGTCGGCTTGGCATACGGGGTGTGCTCATCCGGCATGGCTCAGGGCACCTCGTCGGTGAAGACGTGAAAGCCGGACAGCACGCTGGGCCCGAAGATGGTGGAGATCGCCACGTCCGTCGCGTCGCGCCCGCGGGCCATCAGGATGCGGCCGATGCGCGGGATGTTGTGGCGCGCGTCGAAGGTGTACCAGCGGCCGCCGAGGTAGGCCTCGAACCAGGCGGAGAAGTCGCCAGGCGCAGGCACCAACGGCACGCCGATGTCGCCCAGATAGCCGGTGCAGTAGCGCGCCGGAATGTTCATGCAGCGGCACAGGGTGACGGCCAAATGCGCAAAATCGCGGCAGACGCCGCGGCCTTCCTGGTAGGCTTCCCACGCGGTGCGGGTGGAGCGGGCGTCCTGGTAGTTGAACTTGATGTGGCCGTGGACGAAGTCGCAGATCGCCTGGGCACGGCCCCAGCCCGGCGCGGTGTGGCCGAACATCGACCATGCGACGTCGCTCAGCCGGTCGGTCTCGCAGTAGCGGCTGCCGAGCAGGAAGGTCAGCATCTCCGACGGCAGGTCCTCCACCCTGTGCTGCTCGGCGCCGGTTGCCACCTCGTCAGGCAGGCCGGTGTCGTAGACGTCGAACGCGGTGGAGATGGTGGTGCGGCCGGGCGGGGCGAGGATGCGGGTGCAGACGTTGTCGAACTGGTCGCGGTAGATGTTCGGCGGGGCGAACGGGGTGATCACCACCGGGCCGGGCGTGATCAGGTCGCCGGTGCGGCTGGGGTGCACGCTGATGGCCAGCATCATCGGCGTAGTCTGCGGGCAGTCGAAACTGATCTCGTAGCCGGCGTGTATGCGCATCCATCAACCCCCAAACCTGCCAGCTCGCCTGTCCGACGGCATCGCGCTTGCTAGCATGCGGCCGAGCGTCCCAACCAGACGTCCTGAGGGAACCTGCGATGCAACCATCATGCCTTGCTGCCAGGCGCAGACGGCGCCAGGAGCAAGAAAGCAAGGCCTGCTTTCTTGAAAAAAAGCAGCAAGTAACTTTTGGTCCGGCTGTCGCGGCGTCTCCTTCAGCACGCACCCAAGCGAACAAAAGTTTTTTGGTTCTTTTTTTCAAAAAAGAACCGCTTGCCTTGCTTTCCGTATCCCCGGCATGAGCGCCAAACTCCTTAGCCCTGGCGAGCCGCCGCCAGTCCAGGTGATCAACCCCGGCGGCCGCTCGCCTTTCCTGCTGGTGTGCGACCATGCCGGGCGGCGCGCGCCGCAGAGCCTCGGCGACATGGGCGTTCCGGCCGCGGACTGGGACCGCCACATCGCCTGGGACATTGGCACCGCGCCGCTCTGCGACATGCTGGCCGATGCGCTGGACGCGGTATGCATCGCCCAGACCTATTCGCGCCTCGTGATCGACTGCAACCGCCGGCCGGGCCATCCCACCTCCATCCCGCCGATCAGCGACGGGACGCCTGTCCCGGCAAACGTGGGCATCCCGGCGTGGCAACAATCCGCCCGGGTGGACGAGATATTCGCGCCCTACCACGCGGCGATTGCCGGTGAGGTGGACCGCAGGCTGGAGGAGCAACGTGCCTGCGTCTTCATCGCGGTGCACAGCTTCACGCCGGTGATGGGCGGGGTGGCGCGCCCCTGGCAGGCCGGCGTGCTGCACAACCGCGCGCCGGAGCTGTCGCGGGCGCTTGGGCGTCTGCTCGAAGCGAGCGGCCTGCTGGTGGGGGACAACGAGCCCTACCGGATGGGTGACGATTCCGACTACACGGTGCCGGTGCACGCCGAAGCGCGCGGGCTCGCCTACGTGGAGCTGGAGATACGACAGGACCTGATCGGGGACGCGGCGGGGCAGGCGGCTTGGAGCGAGTTGCTGGCGCGGGCTTTGCCGGAGGCGAAGCAAGCAGTTCTTTTCTGAAGAAAAGAACCAAAAGACTTTTGACTCCGCTGTCGCGCGCTCGCCGGACAGGACGGCGACAGCGGAAGCAAAAGCTTTTTGCTTCGTTCTCTCGAAAAGAAGCGCTTGCCTACGCTTTCGCCTGCCGCCTGCGCGGCGTAGGCACCGGCAGCACGGCGTTCGCGTTGCTCGCCGGCGCGGGCGTCGGGCTCACCATCTGGAACCTGACCGGCGGTGCCACGAGTGCGGCCAGCATCGTCTCGATCTGGGGCAGCAACAGGTCCGGCGTGTCCAGCAGCGAAAGTGCCGTGTCGCCGTGAGCGCCCGCCAGCATGAATCCGATCTGCTCGCGTAGCTGCTCGAGCGGTTCGGCAAGGTCCGCCGGCAGCGAGTAGCGTTCCCGCACCAGTAGAAGATGCGCGTTCAGCGGCGCGTTGAAGGCCGAGCGGGTGGCAGCGACGTAGGCGGCGCGCCGTGCTGCCTGCGGATCGTCGCCGGCAGGTGCATCGCCCAAGGCAGCGGCGATGGCGGCCAGGTGACGGTAGAGGATGTCCGCCAAAAGCGTGTCCAGGTCAGCGAAGTGGCGCCGGATGGTGGCTGGCGCCATGCGCATGCCAACGGCGAAGTCGTTGAAGGTGATGTTGGCGCGGCCGAAGCGGGCCAAAATGGAGGTGGCGGCCGCGACGATGCGTGCTTCCCGGTCCAGGTCGCGGGAAGATAAGCGGGGCCGCGCTCCTGGCAGGTCGTCGATGTGGGTGCGGATGGTGCGGGCTGCGGTGGGCATGCCTGGTTTATAGTAAACTTTTCGTGATCTCGGCAAAGGCTTTTATCGGAAACGTAACTATCTGGGGCCGGCAGCTCAAATGGCCCGATAGCAGGCGACGAGACAGCAAGGCCTGCTTTTTTAAAAAAAAGCAGCAAAAACCTTTGGTGCGGCCGTCGCGAAGGTTTTTGCAGCACACGCGCAAGGCAACAAGAATTCGGTTCAGTTTGACTGCTTGCCGTGCCTTCGACCGGTGAACGACAGGCAGAGAAACTGTCGCCTTGAATGCACGCTGCGGGTGAGTCCGCGACAGCAGAGACAAAAGTCTTTTGCTTCTTTCTTCAGAAAAGAAGGCCTTGCTTGCCTATCGAACCCCGCTTGGCCAAAGCACCACCCGCAAAGTCTGCAACAATATCAGCAAATCGAACAGCACGGAGAAATTCTTCACGTAGTAAAGATCGTAGCTGAGCTTGCTGCGCGCATCGTCCAGCGACGCGCCGTAGGGGTAGTTGATCTGCGCCCAACCCGTCAGCCCGGCTTTCACCATGTGGCGTTCCTGATACAGCGGCAGCTGGACAGCCAGTTGTTCGATAAAGGTGGGCCGTTCCGGCCGCGGCCCCACCAGCGACATGTGGCCGCGCAGCACGTTAATAAGTTGTGGCATCTCGTCGATGCGTGTCTGGCGCAGGAAGTTACCCACCCGGGTGATGCGGCGGTCGCGTGAAGCGGCCCACACGGCGCCGAACTTCTCCGCGTCCGTGCGCATGGTGCGCAGCTTGTAGATGCGGAAATGCGTGTTGCCGCGGGTGATGCGTTCCTGGCTGTAGAGGATCGGGCCGCCGTCGTCGAACTTGATGGCGACGGCGGCGCCGATCAGGAACGGCGAGAACGCCACCAGCAGCACCGCGCTGACCAGCACGTCGAGGCAGCGCTTCAAAACCTTGTCGATGGTGCCGAAGTAGAAGCCGTTGGAGTAGAGCAGCCAGCCCACCTCGATACGTCGGATGTCCACCCGCCTGATCTCGTGCTCCAGGAAGGTCAGGTACTGCACCACCGGGAAGCCCTCCTTCTTGCAGGCGAGCAGGTCGTCGAGCGGCATGCCGCGGCGTTCGTCGGGTGCCACCACGATCTCGTCGGGGGCCACGCTGCGGGCTGCGGCGAGCACGCTGGTGTCGCGCAGCAGCAGGATGCCGCTGCCAAGGGCTGCCGCCAGTTGCGGGTCCACCTCGCCCATCTCGTCGGCGTGCAGGAAGTGCACCTCGTAGGTGGGCCGGCTGCCTTCGTTGCGCAGCATGCACAGCAGGTCCCAGGCGCGGCGGCCGGCGCCGATGACCAGCAGGCGGCGCTGGAATACGCCCTGCCGCTTCAACCCGGAAAACACCAGCCGGCAGGCCAGGCCGGCCACGCAGAACCCGATGACCGCGCCGGAGAACAGCCGCACGCGGTTGACCGGCGCGCCGATCCAGACGCCCAGGACGAGCAACAGGGCAGCGGTGCCGACCGCGCCGAGGCTGACGGCCAACGGCACACGGCCGAGCGATTCCTGTGTCTGGATGATCGCCTCACGCCGGTAGAGGCCGAGCGCGTAGAGCGAGACCAGGTTGGCGACCGGGTAGAGCAGGGCGGCCAGGGCGTCCGGCGTAAGGCTGGTGCACTCGTCACCCCAGCAGGCCATGTGAAGCAGGACCGGCCAGCCCACGATGAGGGAAGCGGCGTCCAGCAGAAACAAAGCCTTGCCTGTGGTCATGAGCCGAACCCGTCCGGAGGCGGCGCTGCGCCGCGTACGGCGTTATAGGCAACGATTAACCGTCTGAACACAGGTCTGTGATACAACCTGGACGGGCGTGTCTTCACGGCTACAGGTGAGCAAGCGGTTCTTTTTTGGAAAAAGGAACCAAAAAGCTTTTGCTTCCGCTGTTGCGCGCTCGTCGGTGAGCGCGCGACAGCGGAAGCGGGCTTGTGGTTCTTATCCGATCAGCGCGACGGGCTGACGCTCATGGGAGTGCGAGGCGGCATGATCGACAAGAGGCAGCAAGGCTTTCTTTGAAGCATAGGTTTCGGGTAAGGCTGTCGCGGACTCTCACCCAGCACGCACCCAAGGAACAAAAGTTTTTTGGTTCTTTTTTTTCAAAAAAGAACTGCTTGCCTCGCCTCGTCCGCAACACCGGCGGCTTTACTCCGCCACCGCCGGCTCCACCCCATGCACGATCCGCCGCCGCACCCCGCGCGCGCGCCGTTCCAGCAGCAGGTAGATCACCGGCGTGGTGTAGAGCGTCAGCGCCTGGCTCACCACCAGCCCGCCGACGATGGCGATGCCCAGCGGCCGCCGTAGTTCCGACCCCGTTCCGAACGCCAACGCCAGCGGCAGCGCCCCGCACAAGGCGGTCAACGTGGTCATGATGATCGGGCGGAAACGTTCAAAGCAGGCCTCGCGGATGGCCGCCTCCGGCGTCATGCCGCGTTCGCGCTGCGCGTCCAGCGCGAAGTCCACCAGCATGATGGCGTTCTTCTTGACGATGCCCATCAGCAGCACGATGCCGATCACGCTGAGCACGCCGAACTCCGTCCCGCTGATCAGTATCCCCAGCAGCGCGCCCAAGCCGGCGGACGGCAGGGTGGACATGATGGTGATCGGGTGCAGCAGGCTCTCGTAAAGCACGCCGAGCACGATGTAGATCGACAGCAATGCCGCCAGGATCAGCGCCGGTTCGGAGGCCAGCGACTGTTCGAACAGCTTGGCGTTGCCGCCGAACTCGATGCGCACGCTGGGCGGCGGCGACATGTCGGCGACGATGGCGCGCACCCGCAACACCGCGTCGCCCATGGCAAGGCCGTCCTTGAGGTTGAACTCGATCTCGCCGGCGACGCGCTGGGATTCGTGCACCACGTTGAGGTCGGCGATGCCGTAGCTGAGGTGGGCCACCGCACCTAGCGGCACCGGCAGGCCGGTGTCGGCGCCGACATAGACGTGGTCGAGGTAGTGCGGGTCGCGCTGCAGCCAGGGCAGAGTCTCGAGGATGACGCTGTACTGGTTGCGCTGGCTGTAGATGGTCGAGATCGGCCGCTGCGCGAACGCGTTGCCGAGTGCCGTGTCGATGGCGGCGGCAGAGACGTGCAGCCGGCCGGCGGCGCCGCGGTCGATGCTGACGGTCACCTGCGGCGATGACGTGTCCGCGTCCGAAGTGACGTCGAGGAAGCCCGGCTCGTGCTGCAGCCGCTGCTCGATCTTGGCCTCCCAGAAATCGGTCTCCTGGACGTTGTCGCCGGTGATCGAGAAGTTGTACTCGCCGCCGGCGCCCGTCTTGTTGCCGCCGCCGAAATCGCCAGGCGCGAACAGCACCGTGTGCAAGGACGCGATCGGGTCGAGCTTCGGGCGCAGGCGGGCGATGACCGCGTTGGCGCGGATGTGGCGCTCGGATTCCGGCTTCAGCGAGATCAGCAGCGTGCCCTGGTTGGCGGTGTCGAACCCGGTGGCGACCCCCACCGTCGAGCCGACGGCGGCCACCGCGGGGTCCTGCAGGATCACGTCGACCACGCGCTGCTGCTGGCGCACCATCTCGTCGAACGAGATGCTGGCCGCACCCTCGGTGGTGCCGCGCAACAGGCCGGTATCCTGTTCGGCCACGAAGTTCTTCGGCACCGCGCCGTAGAGGTAGAAGGTGACCACCACCGTCAGCAACGTCACGAACAGCATGGTCTTGCGATGGGCCAGGCTCCAGTCGCAGCCGACCATGTAGGCCCGTGTGGTCGCCTGGAAGAAACGCTCGGTGGCGCGGTCCGCGCGGCCGAGCCAGCCGGTGGGTTCGCTGTCGACCAGCCGCCCGCACACCATCGGCGTGAGCGTCAGCGAGATCAGCGCCGAGAACACGATGGCGATGGTCAGAGTCCAGGCGAACTCGTGCAGGATGCGGCCGATCAGCCCGCCCATGAACAGCAGCGGGATGAACACCGCCACCAGCGAGAGCGTGATGGAGACGACGGTGAAGCCGATCTGCTGCGAGCCGGTGATCGCCGCCTGCAGCCGCGTCATGCCGGCCTCGCGCAGGCGGGTGATGTTCTCGATCATCACGATGGCGTCGTCCACCACGAAGCCCACCGAGATGGTAATTGCCATCAGCGAGTAGTTGTTCAGCGAAAAACCGAACGCCCACATGCCCGCGGCCGTCGCCGCCAGCGACAGCGGCACGGTGACCGCGGCGGCCACGGTTGCCGCCACGCGGCGCAGGAAGATCATCACCGTGAGCAGCACAAGCGCGCCGGTGATCAGCAGCGTGATCTTTACGTCGTTGGTGCTGGCGCGGATGGTGGCGGTGCGGTCGTCGAGCACCGTCAGGCTGATGTCCGGCGAGATCCAGCCACGCACCTGCGGCAGCAGTGCCCTGATGCGGTCCACCGTGTCGATGACGTTGGCGCCGGGTATCTTGTAGATGCGCAGCAGGATGGCCGGCTTGTGTCCGTTCCAGGCGGCCAGCCGAACATTGCTGACGCTGTCGGTCACTTTCGCCACGTCGGACAGCCGCAGCACCGCGCCGTTGGACGCCTTCAGCACGATGCGGCCGTACTCCGCTGCGTGGCGGATCTGGCCGTTGATGGCGACCTCCTCGGCGCGGTTGCGGCCCTGGAAACTGCCGGTGGGCTCCAGCACGTTGGCGCCGACCACGGCCTGGCGCACGTCGTCGGCCGAGATGCCTGCGGCACGCACCGCGCCCGGGTCGAGCTGGATGCGGATGGCCGGCGTCTGCCCGCCGTCGATCTGCACGCGGCTCACCCCCTCCACCTGGCTGAAGCGCTGCTGCAGCACGGTGTCCGCCGCCTCGTAGATCTGGCCCACGTTGAGCTGGTCCGAGGACAGCGCGATGGTCATGATGGCGAGGTCGGCGGGGTTGAATTTCTTATACGTGGGGCGGACGGGCAGGCCGCTCGGCAGGTCGGTCTGCGCGGCGTTCAGCGCGGACTGCACCTCACGCGCCGCGTCGTCCGTGCTGCGGTCGAGGTCGAACAGCGCGATGACGTTGGTCTGGCCGGTCGAGCTCGTGGAGATCAGGTCGGAGACGCCGCCGATCTCGCCAATGCGCCGCTCCAGCGGGGCCGCGATGGAGTTGGCCATGGTGGCGGGGTCGGCGCCCGGGCGCGAGGCGAAGACGACGATGGCAGGGACGTCGACGTTGGGGAGGGCTGCGACGGGAAGGAACTGGTAGGCGACCACGCCGGCGAGCAGGAGGCCGACGGAGAGGAGGATGGTGCCGACAGGGCGCAGGATGAAGGGGGCGGAGAAGTTCATGCGTCACCGTGGGCGAAGAAAGAAAGGCCTTCTTTTTCGAGAAAAAGAAGCAAAAAGCTTTTGCGCGCGCTGTCGTGGGAAGCTGAAACACCACGTTTCACCAACGCGCGCCGACAGAAGACAAAAGTCTTTTGCTTCTTTTCTTCAGAAAAGAAGGCCTTGCTTGCTCGCCTCACTCCGCCACCACCAACGCACTCTCCCGCCGCGCCCCCACCCGCCGCCGCGCCCGCTCGAACGCCACGTAGATCGCCGGCGTCGTATAAAGCGTCAAAACCTGGCTCAGCAGCAGCCCGCCCACGATCGCCACGCCGAGCGGCCGCCGCAGTTCCGACCCCGTGCCGTGGTCCAGCACCAGCGGCAGCGCGCCGAGCAGAGCCGCGGCGGTCGTCATCATGATCGGCCGGAAGCGCAGCACGCAGGCTTCCACCGCGGCCTCCTCCGGCGAGATGCCGCGCGTGCGTTCGGCCTCCAGCGCGAAGTCCACCACCAGGATGCCGTTCTTCTTCACGATGCCCATCAGCAGCACGATCCCCACCAGTGCCACGATCGACAGGTCGGCACCCGTGAACATCAGCGCCAGCAGCGCGCCGATGCCGGCCGAGGGCAGCGTGGACAGGATGGTGACGGGGTGGATGAAGCTTTCGTAGAGCACGCCGAGCACGATGTAGATCACCGCCACCGCCGCCAGGATCAGCCACGGCTCGGCGGCCAGCGAGCGCTGAAACTCGGCCGCGTCACCCGAATAGGCGCCGATGATGGTGGACGGCAGGCCGATGTCGGCTTCGGCCTGCTGCACGGCGGCCACCGCGTCGCCCAGCGAGGCGCCGGCGCGCACGTCGAAGCTCAGCGTCACCGACGGGAACTGCGACTGGTGGGTGATCACCAGCGGCGCCGTCCGCCGCACCAGGTGCGCGATCGACATCAGCGGCACCTGCGCCACCGTGTTGGTGGTGGCCACCGTGGACGTGGCGATCTGCGCCGCGCCGTTGGCGCCGAAGCTCGCCACCGTGCCGGGCACACGCAATTTTTCCAGCGAGGCCGGGTTGGACACCCAGGACGGGTCGGCCGACATCACCACGCGATACTGGTTGCTCTGCTGGTAGATCGTGCTGACCTGGCGCTGGCCGAACGCGTCGTAGAGCACGTCCTCGATCGCCTGCATGGTCACACCCAGGCGCGTGGCACGGTCGCGGTCCACCACGATCTCGGTGGCGAAGCCGTCCTCCTGCTGGTCGCTGGTGACGTTGGTGAGCTGCGGCGAGGCGCGCAGCCGGTCGATCAGCCGCGGCGTCCATTCGGCCAGCTCGGCCGCATCCGTGTCCGTCAATGTGTACTGATACTGCGTGCGGCTGACCCGCGCGCCGATCTGGATGTCCTGCACCGGCTGCATGAACACCGACAGGCCGGTCATCCCTGACAGCCCTGCCTGCAGGCGGGCAATCACCACCGGCATGGCATCGCGCTGGCGCCTCGGCTTCAGCGTGATGGACAGCCGGCCGACGTTGGGCGTGGGGTTCACGCTGCCGGCGCCGATCAGGGACGCCACGTTCTGCACCGCCGGGTCATGCTGCACGATGTCGGCCGCCCGCAGCTGCAAGCCGGTCATCGCCGGGATGGAGATGTTCTGCGCGGCCTCCGTGGTGGCGATGATAGCGCCGGTGTCTTGCTGCGGCAGGAAGCCTTTCGGCACCACCACGTACAGCACCACGGTCCCCACCAGCGTCAGCACCGCGATGCCGAGAACCAGCGGTTGGTGGCGTAGGCTGACCACCAGGCTGCGCCGGTAGCGCTCCAGCAGCCCGCCGAAAAAGCGGTCCGAGCGCGAGGCGCCGCCCGCCACACGTTGCGGCTTGAGCAGCCGCCCGCACATCATCGGCGTGAGCGTCAGCGACACCACGGCCGAGACGGCGACGGCCACCGACAGGGTGACGGAGAACTCCTTGAACAGCCGCCCCACCACGCCGCCCATGAACAGCAGCGGGATGAACACCGCGATCAGCGAGATGGTCAGCGAGACGATGGTGAAGCCGATCTGCCCGGCGCCGCGATAGGCGGCCTCCAGCGGCGGCTCTCCGGCCTCGATGTAGCGGACCACGTTCTCGATCATCACGATGGCGTCGTCCACCACGAAGCCGGAGCCAACCGTGAGTGCCATCAGCGAAAGGTTGTCGAGCCCGTAGCCCAGCCAGTCCATCACCCCGAAGGTGCCGATCAGGCTCAGCGGCAATGCCACGGCAGGGATCAGCGTAGCGCGCCAGTTGCGCAGGAACAGGTAGATGACACCCACCACCAGCAGCATCGCCAGCAGCAGCGTGCCCTGCACGTCGGCCACGGACGCGCGGATCGTCTGCGTGCGGTCCGCCGCGATGTCCAGCGTCAGGCCTGGCGGCAACGCGCGGGTCAGCTCCGGCAGCTCCTCGCGCACCGCGTTGACCGTCTCGACGATGTTGGCACCAGGCTGGCGCTGCACGTCCAGCAGCACCGCCGGATGGCCCTTGTACCAGGCGGCTACGCGGTCGTTCTCCACGCCGTGGGTGACCGTGCCCACGTCGGACAGGCGCACGGCGGCACCGGCGCGCCAGGTCAGGATAAGGTCGCGGTAGGCTTCCGGTGTTACGAGCTGGTCGTTGGTGCCCACCGCGTAGGAGACGTGCGGGCCGTTGAAGCTGCCCTTTGCCCCGTTGACGTTACCGGCGTTGATCGCCGTGCGCACGTCCTCCATCGACAGGCCGTAGGAGGCCAGGCGTGCGGGGTCGAGCTGCACCCGGATCGCCGGTTTCAGCCCGCCTTGGACCACCACGCGGCCCACGCCGTCGATCTGGCTGAGCTTGGGCTGCAGCAGCGTGTCCGCCGCGTCCGCCACCTGGTCCACTGGCACGGTGTCGCTGGTGACGGCCAGGCTGAGGATCGGCGCATCGGCCGGGTTCACCCGGTTGTAGCTGGGCGGGTAGGGCAGGGAGCTGGGGAGGATTCCCTGCGCCGCGTTGATGGCGGCCTGCACGTCCTGCGAGGCGCCGTCGATGCTGCGGGTGAGGTCGAACTGCAAGGTGATCTCGCTGGTGCCGACCGCGGACGAGCTCTGCATCGTGGTGATGCCGTTGATCTGGCCGAGCTGGCGCTCCAGCGGGGCGGTGACCAGGGTGGACATCGTCTCCGGCCCGGCCCCGGGGTAGGCGGTGGTGACCACGATGGTGGGGAAGTCCACCTGCGGCAGCGCGCTGACCGGCAGCGCCGCATAGCCGAGCGCGCCGCCGAGCAGCACCGCGACCGAGAGAAGGACGGTGGCGATCGGGCGGGCGATGAAGGGGGCGGAGATGGACATCTGGGACTAGCTCAGGTGGTGCCAGAAGGAAGAAAGGCCTTCTTTTTTGAAAAAAAGAAGCAAAAAACTTTTGGTCCTGCTGTCGCGGCGCGTTCAGCCGACGGATACCCAAGAGACAAAAGTTTTTTGGTTCTTTTTTTCAAAAAAGAACCGCTTGCTTTTTGTGGAGTGTTTCATTCGTGGACTACGTCAACCTGGGCCGCACCGGCCTCAAAGTCTCCCGCCTTTGCCTAGGCTGCATGACCTACGGCGAGCCCGACCGCGGCACCCACGAGTGGACGCTGCCGGAAGCCGAGTCCAAGCCGTTCATCGCCCGCGCGCTGGACGCCGGCATCACCTTCTTCGACACAGCCAACGTGTACTCCGCAGGTTCCAGCGAGGAGATACTCGGCCGTGCCCTGCGTGGCGCGGTGCCGCGCGACGAGCTGGTGATCGCCACCAAGGTGCACGGCGCGATGCGCCCCGACGCCAACGGCCGCGGCCTGTCGCGCAAGGCGATCCTCGCCGAAATCGACGCGAGCCTGACCCGCCTCGGCATGGACTACGTGGACCTCTACCAGATCCACCGCTTCGACCCCGAAACGCCGATGGAAGAGACGCTGGAGGCGCTGCACGACGTGGTCCGCGCCGGCAAGGCGCGCTACGTCGGCGCGTCCTCGATGCACGCGTGGCAGTTCTGCCGCGCGTTGTACCTGGCGAAGCTGCACGGCTGGACGCGCTTCGTCTCCATGCAGAACCACCTCAACCTGCTCTACCGCGAGGAGGAGCGCGAGATGATGGGCCTGTGCATGGAAGAGGGCGTGGGCGTGATCCCGTGGAGCCCGCTGGCGCGCGGCAAGCTGACCCGGCCTTGGACCGAGTCGCCGCCCACCAGGCGTGCCGAGACCGACCAGTTTGGCAAGACACTCTACCGCGGTGCCGAGGAAAGCGACCGGGCGATCGTCGGCGCGGTGGAGGCGGTGGCCAAGGCGCGGGGCGTGGCCATGGCGCAGGTCGCACTCGCGTGGGTGCTGGCAAAGCCGGGGGTGACCGCGCCGATCGTCGGGGCAAGCAAGATGGCCCATCTGGAGGACGCGCTGGCCGGGCTGACGATGAAGCTGGACGCCAGCGAGGTTGCCACGCTGGAGGCTGGCTACCAGCCGCGGGCGGTGGCGGGGTTTCAGTAGTACCGGCGGCAATAAGTCTTAGCTTGGCCACTCCCGACTGGCGGCACCGTCCGATACGGTCAGGGCTGTGCCTCAGCGGGGTGGAAGCTGCTCGAACTGGGGCAGCTCGTCCGTGATCCTGTGCCAGTTTGCCTTCGACCCGACAAAGATATGTGCCGACGCTCGAATGGTTGGGTCATCAACCAGCGTTCCAATCGCGACGTGCACGTAGGCGGCCTCACGCACCACCGAGTATAGCAGCGAGCCGCATACCCCGCAGTGCACGTCGTGCGCACGCTCGTCGTCGCCGAAAATCATCAGGTGTTCATACCCGGCGACCACGTCCAAACGATCCCGCTGAATACCCGCAAAGGGCTTGAAGGCCGATCCCGTTGCGCGGCGGCAGTTGGAGCAATGGCAGTTCAGTGCGTACAGGAACGCATCGTCAACCTCGTAGACCGTGGCGCGGCATAGGCACATCCCGGTCAACCTGCGCTTTGCTGCGCTGACTTCCGCCGCCATTGCAGGATTTCTCCTTTTCTAGAGTAGCTGCGCCCTGGCTCGCTGTTCCCTGCCGCGGCCAGTAAGGCAAAAACCTTTCACGTCCGCTGTCGTGCGCTCGCCGGAAAGGACCGCGACAGCGGAAGCAAAAGCTTTTTGCCTCTTTTTTTTCGACAAAGAAGGCCTTGCTTCCTTCCCTACTTCTCCGCCAACCGCCCAAACTCCGCCGCCCGCCGTGCCAGCTCGCTCGCCCCGATCGGCTTGTGCAACATCACCGTCAGCCGGTCCTGCAGCGTGGCCAGTTCGGTCTCCACCCCCGGCTCCACGTAGCCCGTCAGCAGCAGCGCCGGCAGCTCCGGCCGCCGGCGCCGCACCTGCCCGATCAGCGCCAGCCCGTTCATCCCCGGCATCGAGTAGTCGGTGATCAGCAGGTCGGCCGCCTGGCCGGCGTCGATCAGCGCCAGCGCCGCGGCGCCGTCGGCCGCGGTGGTCACATAGAAGCCGCTCGCCTCCAGCTCGCCGGCCAGCATTTCGCGCACCATGCCGTCGTCGTCCACCATCAGCACCTGCATCGGCGTCTCCGCCGGCTCGGGTGCGGGCGGCGCCGGCGCGTCTTCGGTCGGGCACTGGGCCTGCGGGAACCACAGCGTCACCGAGGTGCCGATCCCCTGGGCGCTCTCCAGCGCGAAGGCGCCCCGCGACTGCTGGGCGAAGCCGCGCGCCATCGCCAGGCCCAGGCCGGTGCCCTTGCCGGGTCCCTTGGTGGTGAAGAACGGCTCGCTGGCGCGCGAGAGCACGTCGGGCGACATGCCGATGCCGTCGTCGACGATGCGCAGGCGTACGTAGGCGCCGGCGGCCAGTCCCAGCGGATGCGGCGCGGCGGGCGGCACCGCCTCCGCGGTGGCCGACAGCATCACCACGCCGCCCTGCGGCATGGCGTCGCGCGCGTTGATCGCCAGGTTGATCAGCACCGTCTCCAGCTGCGCCTTGTCGGCCAGCAGGCACGGCAGGCCCATCGGCGCGTCCACCCGCACCTCGATGCCGGCGGCCAGCGTATGGGCCAGGATCTCCCGCATGCTGCGCAGCAGCGGGCCGGGGTCGATCGACTCGCCGGCCAGCTCGCGCCGCCGCGCGAAGGTCAGCAGCCGGCCGGTGACCGAGGCGCCGCGGGCGGCTGCCTCGGCCGCCAGGCTGGACAGCCGCCGCACCGCGTCGGGGTCGGCAGCGCGGCGATGGATCAGGCTGAGCCCGCCGTCGATGGCCTGCAGCACGTTGTTGAAGTCGTGCGCGATGCCGCCGGCCAACTGGCCCAGCGCTTCGAGCCGCTGCGCCTGGGCCAGCCTGCGCTCGGCCTCCAGCCGGCTCGCCGTCTCCTGCAGCACGCGCGCTTCGAGTTGCCCGTTGAGCGACTCCAGCTGCACGTTGACCGCCTGCAACTGGTCCATGGCCTCCTGGCGCCGGCGGGCGCTCTCGCGCAGGGCTGCGGCCACCTCGTCGAGCTCGAGCAGGCCGAAGCTCGCCGCCTGCGCGGTCGGCTCGGTGGCGTAGCGGGTCAGCGCCTTCATCGGCCGCAGCACGCGCTGCGCCATGGCGAACGCGGTGGCCAGGCTGAACAGCAGCCCAAGCCCGCCGGCGCCGATGGCCAGCCGCAGCGACTGCAGCAGGCTGGCGCGCAACTCGACCTCCGGCACGCCGAGGGCGACGCTCCAGCCCGACGGCTGGGTGTGCACGAAGGCCGACATCAGCTTCGTGCCGTCCAGCGAGACGGTCTCCGCCACCCCCTCCCTGCGGGCGGACAGGGCGGTCAGCAGGCTGGGGTGGGCGCTGCGCCCGACGAAGCCGCCGCGATTCGGCACGCGTGCCACCACCCTGCCGCTGCCGTCCAGCACCGCGGCCACGAGTCCGGGGGCGAGTTTCTGCTGCTGCAGGATCTCGGAGAAGCGCACGGCCGGCAGCACCAGGCTGAGGTCGTAGGCGATCCTGCCGCCGATCCTGACCGGCATGTCCGCGGTCACCATCAGCGCGCCGCCCGGCGTTTGCGGGGCTAGGTTGGAGATCACCGGCTGGCCCGTTGCGAACACCCGCGCCACGGTCTGGCGAGTCACCTCCGTGGCAAGGCCGGGCGGTGCCTCGCCGGGAGCGTCCAGCGTGGTGAGGGCCTGCTGGCCGGACCTGTCCAGCAGCAGCACCGCCGAGCCTTTCGGCATGGTTGAGACGAAGCGCACCGCACGGCCCCGGAAGCCGGCCAGGTCGCCGTTCTCGAGCTTCGACGACAGTGCCAGGGACTGCAGGTTCAGCGTCGCGTCGTGCAGCTCGCGCTCGACGGTGACGGCGATGCTGTGCACCACGTCCAGTTCGTGGTTGCCCTCGCGCACGCGGGCAGTGCGGTACTCCAGGTAGGCGACGCCAACGAAGAGGAACAGCAGCGGCAGGATGGAGGCGGCGGCGAGCACGGAAATCCGGCCCTGCATCGAATCGACCATGCGGGTCTGCATCGGCGCCGGCCGCGCAGGCGACCAGGGCCAGGCAAGCAGGCCGGCTGAGCGGACAGACTCAGACGGCATGTGCTCGTCTGAATCTGCACCGTTCATTGTGACCGCGCTGAGACGCCATACCAGTGTTGCCTGTCCGCAACGTTACGTAAGGGTATATACATGGGTTGTCGCGCGTATCAAATAGCGAAGGCAAGCGGTTCTTTTTTGAAAAAAAGAACCGAAAAACCTTTGTCTTCGCTGCCGCGGTCTTGTTCTGCTTGCGCGCGCCCAAGAAAATGCAAGTTTTTTGCTGCTTTTTTTCAAAAAAGAAGGCCTTGCTTGCCGTGACTGCCCCAGCTACCGCCCCGCAATGCCAACCCCTCTGACCGCCAGAAGCGCTACCCCGCTGCAAGGCAACATCACCGTCCCCGGCGACAAATCCATCTCCCACCGCGCGCTGATGTTCGCTTCGCTGGCTATCGGGCAGACGCGCATCGACGGCTTGCTCGAGGGCGAGGACGTGCTGCGCACCGCGGACGCCATGCGCGCGCTCGGTGCACACATCACCCGCGACGCGCCTGGCGCCTGGCGGGTCGACGGCGTGGGCATCGGCGGCTTGGCCGAGCCCGCCGACGTGCTCGACATGGGCAACTCCGGCACCGCGGCGCGGCTGCTGACCGGCATCCTGGCCACTCACCCGATCTTCTGCGTGCTGACCGGCGACGCCAGCCTGCGCCGCCGCCCGATGGCGCGGGTGACCGGCCCGCTGGCGCAGACCGGCGCGCAGTTTGCCAGTCGCACAGGCGGCCGCTTGCCGCTGGCCATCACCGGCACCGGCGAGGCGATGCCGGTCGACCACCGCATGACGGTGGCCAGCGCGCAGGTGAAGTCCGCGCTGCTGCTGGCCGGCCTGAACGCCCGCGGGCAGACCCGCGTGGAGGAGCCGGTGCCAACGCGCGACCACACCGAGCGCATGCTGGCCCATTTTGGCGCCGGGCTGCGTGTGGAGCAGGACGGCGCCGGCCGGGTGATCACGCTGGACGGGCAGCCGGAGCTGCACGCGGCCGACGTCAGCGTGCCGGGCGACCCGTCGTCGGCGGCGTTCCCGATAGTGGCGGCGTTGCTGGTGGAGGGTTCGGCGGTAAGCCTGCGCGGCGTGGGGCTGAACAGCTTGCGGACCGGGCTGTTCACCGCGCTGCGGGCAATGGGGGCCGAGCTTGCCGTCTCCGGCGAGCGGGTCCAGGGCGGCGAGCCGGTGGGCGACGTGTCGGTCCGCGCGACGCGGCTGCGCGCCGCCGACACCGCCCCGGCACTCGCACCCGGCATGATCGACGAGTTCCCAATCCTGGCCGTTGCCTGCGCCTGTGCGCACGGTGCCAGTCGCCTACGCGGCTTGGCCGAGCTGCGGGTGAAGGAGAGCGACCGGCTGGCCGCCACCGCGGCGATGCTGGCCGCCAACGGCGTGGCCGTCGAGGTGGAAGGCGACGACCTGGTGGTGAGCGGGTGCGGCGGCCCACCGGTCGGCGGCGCGCTGGTGCAGACCCACATGGACCACCGGCTGGCGATGAGCGCGCTGGTTCTGGGCAGCGTGGCCGCCAACCCGGTCCGGGTGGACGATGCGGGCTTTATCGACACCAGCTTTCCGGGGTTCGTGGCGGTGATGAACGGGCTTGGGTGCCGCATCGCATGAGCGGGGCGAACCGTATCGTCGCGATCGACGGACCGGCGGCGGCCGGCAAGGGAACGCTCGCGCGGCGCCTGGCGCGCCAACTCGGGCTGCCTTACCTGGACACCGGGCTGCTGTACCGCGCCACCGCGCGGCGCGTGCTGGACGCAGGCGAGGATTTCGCCGACCCGGTGGCGGCCGAGGCGCAGGCGCGCGCGCTGCAGCCGGCCGACCTGGAGCGGGGCGACCTGCGCACGCCGGAGGTGGACCGCGCGGCCGCGAGCGTCGCCTCGATCCCCGGCGTGCGTGCAGCGCTGCTGGCGTTTCAGCGCGCGTTCGGCCGTGCGCACGGTGCGGTGCTGGACGGGCGCGATATCGGCACGATCATTTTTCCCGAGGCGCGCGCGAAGCTTTTCGTGACGGCGAGCGTGGAGGCGCGGGCGAAGCGGCGCTGGCTGGAGTTGTGTGCGCGCGGCGTGCAAGCCGAGCTGCAGACGGTGCAGGACGACATGGAGGCGCGCGACGCGGCGGACGCGTCGCGCGCGGCGGCGCCGTTGCGGCCGGCGGAGGATGCGTTCGTGCTGGATACGACCGGGTTGGACGCGGAGGCGGCGTTTGGGGTGGCTTTGGCTTGGGTGGAGCAGAAGTTTAAGTAAGGCAAGCAGTTCTTTTCTGAAGAAAAGAACCAAAAGACTTTTGTCTCCGCTGTCGCGCGCTCGCCGGTGAGCGCGCGACAGCGGAAGCAAAAGCTTTTTGCTTCTTTTTCTCGAAAAAGAAGCGCTTGCTTTCCTGCCTACGCCGCCCCGGTAAACCCCCGCTTACCCTCAGCCAGCTCCAGCAACATCGGCGCCGGCGCGAAGTCGGCCTGCGACATCGCCTGATAGGCGCGGAGCCGTTCGACCACGTGCGGCAATCCCACTGTGTCGCCGTAGAACATCGGGCCGCCGCGATAGGCGGGGAAGCCGTAGCCGGTGAGCCAGACCATGTCGATGTCCGACGGGCGGTAAGCCTTGCCTTCCTCCAGAATGTGCGCGCCCTCGTTGATCATGGTGTAGATGCAGCGTTCGAGGATCTCGTCGTCGGTGATCTTGCGGCGGGTGACCTGGCGTTCGGCGGATTGCTTGAGTACGAGTTCTTCCACGATCGGGCTCGGCGTGTGCTCGCGCTTTTCGTTGTAGTCGTAGAAGCCGGCGCGGGTTTTCTGGCCGCGGCGGTCGCGCTCGCAAAGCTGGTCGCGCAACGTCACGCCTTTCGACGTGTCGGCGGACCAGCCGATGTCGAGGCCGGCGAGGTCGGCCATCTGGAACGGGCCCATCGGGAAGCCGAAATCGTAGATCACGCGGTCCACGTCCCAGGGCATCGCACCTTCGAGGATCATCTTGTTGGCCTCGCGCTGGCGCAACTCCAGCATGCGGTTGCCGATGAAGCCGTGGCAGACGCCGGCGACGACGGCTGCCTTGCCGATCTTGCGGGAGAGCTGCATCACCGTCTCCAGCACGTCGGGCGCGGTTTTCGCACCTTTGACCACTTCGAGCAGCCGCATCACGTTGGCCGGCGAGAAGAAGTGCATGCCGCAGACGTCCTGCGGGCGCTGCGTCATCGCGGCGATGGCGTCGATGTCGAGGTAGCTGGTGTTGCTGGCGAGGATGGCGCCGGGTTTGACGATATGGTCGAGCGTCGCGAAGATCTCGCGCTTGATCTCCATGTTTTCGAACACGGCCTCGATCACCAGGTCGCAATCGGCGAGGTCTTCCATGCGCATGCTGGGCGTGAGCAGGCCCATGTTGCGCTCCACCTGCTCCTGCGTCAGGCGGCCTTTCTTGGCGGTGTTCTCGTAGTTGCCGCGCATGACGCCGACGCCGCGCTGCAGCGCCGCCTCGCTGGCTTCGACGATGGTGACCGCGATGCCGGCGGAGAGGAAGTTCATCGAGATGCCGCCGCCCATCGTGCCGGCGCCGATGACGCCGACCTTGTTGATCGGGCGTACTGCAGTGCCTTTGGGAAGGTCAGGGATCTTCTGCGCCTCGCGCTCTGCGAAGAACAAATAGCGCTGCGCCTTCGACTGGGTGCCTCCCATCAGTTCCATGAACAGCCGGCGTTCGGTCTGCTCGCCCTCGTCGAAGGGCTGGGTGACGGCGGCTTCGACACACTGGATGTTCTTCTCCGGCGCCTCGTAGCCGCGGAACTTGCGGGCATTTGCCTGGCGGAACTGGTTGAACAGGCCGGGTTCGGCGTGGGCCTGCAGGTCGCGGACGCGGCGCAGGGGGGCGTGGTCGGCGACCAGCTTGCGCGCGTAATCGGCGGCGAACGCTGCCAGGCCGTCGGCCGGGGCGAGGGCGTCGAGCAGGCCGGTCTGCAGCGCTTTCTCGGCGCCGATGGGGGTGCCGGAGGTGACCATGTCGAGCGCCATCGCAGCACCCACCAGGCGCGGCAGGCGCTGGGTGCCGCCGGCGCCCGGTAGCAGGCCGAGCTTGACTTCCGGCAGGCCGAGCTTGGCGGAGGGGACTGCCACGCGGTAGTGGCAGCCGAGTGCGACTTCCAGCCCGCCGCCGAGTGCGGTGCCGTGAATGGCGGCTACCACCGGCTTTGGGGCGGCCTCGATGGTCTTGATGACGTCGTGCAACGAGGGTTCCGCGGGAGGACGGCCGAACTCGGTGATGTCGGCGCCGGCGATGAAGGTGCGGCCGGCGCAGCTCAGCACGATGGCGTGGACGGACGCGTCGGCCGAGGCGGTCTCGATGGCCTGCTTGATGCCCTGGCGCACGGCGGCGGACAGCGCGTTCACCGGCGGGGAGTTCACCGTCAGCACGGCGACGCCGTCCTGCGTGGTGAGGTCGATCACGTCGTTGACCTGGGTCATGTTCTCATCCCTGCTGCCGCTTGGGTGCGGCGTTGAGACCTATGTCGCACATGACGTAAGGGGGAGGCCAGGGGGGCCGGGCGGATAGGCGGAGCAGAAGCGAGTGCCTACCTTTGAGGAGAAGAAGGGCGGACCCTCGTTTCGGAGCGAACACTTCGACCGGCACGAGGCTGCCTTGGACGCGCGATCGTCGGCCGGCCGTCCGAAGGGCTGACATCGAAGAAAGCCGGAAAAGGCAGCCGCCCCGCATCAATGAGCGCTGTGTCCGCCACATGACGCGTCGCGGAAGACTAAACGCCACGCCTCACACAACGAATGCCGACAGAACAAAAGTTTTTTGGTTCTTTTTTTCAAAAAAGAACCGCTTGCTTGCTTCCTTCACTCCGCCGGCAAATCCCACTCCTCCCGGCAAGCCGCCAGCTCAGCCGCAATCGCCTTGGCGCGCGCGGCCACCCGCATCTCCCAGGTGGTCCGCATCACCACCGGCAGCACCTGGCACAGCGCCCAGGCACAGGCGCCGGCGCCCCACGCCAGCACCAGGCATAGCGGGTCGGACAGCAGCTCCAGCGCGGTGCCCATCCGGTTGCCGCCGTGCCAGAGGTGCCAGACCGGCCCGATCGAGGCCGCGCCGCAGCACAGGGCCACGCCGCGCGTCATTGTTCCCGCCTGGGTGCGTTCTCCCGCGAAACACGCCAGCGCAGGTGCCAGCAGCACGCCCAGCATCAGCGCCGTGGGTGTGGCGAACGCTAGCAGGGCGCCGCAGACCATTCCCTGCACCCAGACCAGCGAACCTTTCGGCGCCGCCGCCTGCGCGGCCTTGGCCGGCGTGGTCATTGCAGCGCCACCGCCATCGCCGCGCCAAGGCTGGCGATGAGGCCGCACGCGGTCACGACCTCATGGGCCAGCATCTGCGCCGTCTCGGCACGCCTGGGGGTGTCGGTTTCGATGCCCTTCAGCACGTCCTCGAGGCAGCGGATCCGGGTGGCTGCCTGTTCGGCGCCGCGCTGGTCGGCCTCGCGCGCGTGCTCGTCGTCCAGCAACTCGGCCATCGCGCCAATCTGCCCCTCGGCGGCTGCCTGCAGCAGCCTGTCTTGCAGCAGCGCGCGGGTGCGACGGCTGCGCCAGTCCTCGGTGCCAGCCACGCCGCAGGACACCAGCCAGCCGGCCAGCCCGGGCAGCGGCGCCTGGTGCAGCCTGGATTGCAGTCGCGCGAACAGGCGCAGCAGGCTGAGCCGTTCGGCAGGCCCGGCGAAGCTCGCGAGCGTAGGCAGGTCGCCGGCCAGGGCAGGGTCAGTGCGGGCGACCAGGAAGGCGGCGATATGGGCGTCGATCGGCGGCCTGGTCCGGTCGGCGTTTGCTGCCGCGTCGTCGAGCGCCGGCAGCAGTTCTGCCGCGCGCACCACCGGCCGGCCCGCGAGGAGCGGCGAGGCGCAGGCCAGCATCGGGTTCAACCCGTAGGTCAGCCGCTTGACCCCGCCGGCCGGGCCGCGCGCGTTCAGCCAGGCGCGCCAGTCGCGCTGCTCGTCCCTCAGGTTCGTCTGGCCGGCCCACCTGTGGTTGGCAGAGAGGAACTGCGGCACCGCGTCGGCCAGCACCAACGACTGCAGGGCGGCCAGCACGTCCGGCACGGCGCCGGCCAGCGCTGCACCCAGTCCGTCCGGCTGCAGGGCGACGCCGCGCCAGGCAAGCGGCGTCAGCGGGTCCAGCGCCGCCACGCTGCGCAGCACCGTCAGGCTCTGCTGGCGCACATCGTCCGGCGTGCCCGGGTCGGGTCGCCGGACAACCTCCTCCACCCGCATGGCGACCTGCGGGTCACCCAGGCAACGGCGCAGCCAGCGTTCCACCTCGCCGCTCTTGAGCAGCACGTAGCCGCGCTCCGGCTGCAGGGTCAGGCTCAGCGCCAGGTCGCGTGCGGTCCAGGCCTTTGCCCCGGCGACGTCCAGCGGCAACTGGGCGCGGCGCGGCGGGCGTGCGGCCACACGCCGCGCGCGGGCCTGCTCCGGCCGCAGCAGCATCGCCGGTGGGGGGCGGTGGTCGGGGTCTTCGGCCAGCATGCCGCGCAGCAGGTCGGAGATCATCGGCGGCAGCGCGGCCTCGCCGGTGAGTGCGGCGAAGCTGCCAAGCTCGAGCTTGCGGCGCAGGATGGCGGCCTCGTCCAGGCCGGCCAGCGGCACGCGCCCGGTCGCCAGGCACAGCAGCGTCACGCCCAGCGCGTAGACGTCGTCGGCGATGGCGCCCTCGCCACGGCCGGCGGGCAGGCAGCACGCCATGTAGGGGGGTTCGAAGACCGCCGGCTGCAGGCTGGCGGGGGGTGCCGCCCAGAACGGGCCCAGCGTCACGAGCTCACGCGGGCCAGGGCGGAACAAATTGTCCGGGTTGATGGCGCGGTGCGTGAGGCCGCGTGCCTGCAGGCCGGCGAGGGCGGAGGCTGCGGGCACCAGGACGTAGCTGATCAGATCGTTTTCGCGCCACGGCGTGCCGATGCTCAGCGCGGCACCTGGAGGGCGTTCGCCCACTACGTACCAGCCGTGCTGGCCTGACAGGTCGCGCCCGGCGCCGTAGTCGACCGGCAGCACCGCGCGCGGCACCGCCTGGCCGGTTCGCGAGAGGGTGAGCTTGGGGCGGAACGGCAGGCCGGGCTTGGCTTCGACCGCGATGAGTTTCTGCGAGGGGTCGCGGCGGTCGGTCACCGCGTGGCTGCGCAGGCCGCCCTGCAGCGTCAGGCCTGGCTGCGACGGGTCTATCCGGAAGTAGGTCGCGATGATGCCGGGCTGCTCGGTCATGCGGACAGGGTAGGCGGGGAGTGTTAAAGTTACGCCAAAGCAAAGACTTCTTTTTCGAGAAAAAGAAGCAAAAAGCTTTTGCGAGCGCTGTCGCGGAGTCTCCGGAGACGAGTGCCCAGGAGACAAAAGTCTTTTGATTCTTTTTCAAAAAAGAACCGCTTGCTTGCTATCCCTGAAAAGGATCCCTCACGAGGATCGTATCATCCCGCTCCGGACTGGTAGAAAGCAGCGTCACCGGCGCGTCCACCAGCTCCTCGATCCGCCGCACGTATTTCACCGCCTGCGCCGGCAGCTCCGCCCAGGACCGCGCTCCCCTAGTCGAGCCGCTCCAGCCTTCCACCGTTTCGTAGACCGGCGTTGCGGCCGCCTGCGCCCCAGGTGCGGCCGGCAAATGGCTGAAACGCTGGCCCGAAATCTCGTAGCCCACGCAGATGCGCAGGTGCTCCATGCCGTCCAGCACGTCCAGCTTGGTCAGTGCCAGGCCGGCGATGCCGCCCACCTTCACCGCCTGGCGCACCATCGCCGCGTCGAACCAGCCGCAGCGGCGGGGCCGGCCGGTCACCGTGCCGAACTCGTGGCCGCGCTCGCCCAGCATGCGGCCGGTCTCGTCGGCCAGTTCGGAGGGGAACGGGCCGGAGCCCACCCGCGTGGTGTAGGCCTTGGCGATGCCCAGCACGAAGCCCACCGCGCCGGGTCCCACGCCGGACCCGCTGGCCGCGGTGGCGGCGACCGTGTTGCTGCTGGTGACGAACGGGTAGGTGCCGTGGTCCACGTCCAGCATTACCGCCTGGGCGCCCTCGAACAGGATGCGACGGCCGTCGCGCCGCGCGGCGTCCAGCCGTTCCCACACCGGCTCGACGTAGGGGGCGAGCTTCGGCGCCATCTCCAGCAGCGAGGCCAGCAGGGCCTGTTTCTCGAACGTTTCGGCGCCTAAGCCGCGCAGCAGCGTGTTGTGGTGCAAGAGCAGCTCGTCGAGCTTGGCGGACAGCGTGTCGGGCTCGGCCAGGTCGCAGGCGCGGATGGCGCGGCGGGCCACCTTGTCCTCGTAGGCGGGGCCGATGCCGCGCCCGGTGGTGCCGATCTTCGCCGCACCGCGGGCGGCCTCGCGCGCGCGGTCAATGGCGCCGTGCAGCGGCAGGATGAGGGTGGCGTTGTCGGCCACGCGCAGCTTTGCCGGCGTCACCTCGAGGCCCTGTGCCTGCAGGCGGGCGATCTCGTCCAGCAGCGCCCAGGGGTCCACCACCACGCCGTTGCCGATGATGCCGAGCTTGCCGCGCACCAGGCCGCTGGGCAGCAGGCTCAGCTTGTAGGTCTGGTTGCCGACCACCAGCGTGTGGCCGGCGTTGTGGCCGCCCTGGAAACGGACCACGATGTCGGCGCGGCTGGCCAGCCAGTCGACGACCTTGCCCTTGCCTTCGTCGCCCCACTGGGCGCCGATTACTGCTACGTTGGCCATGGTTACCTTAGGAGAAAGAAAGCAGTTCTTTTTTGAAAAAAAGAACCAAAAAACTTTTGTCTCCTGGGACCCGTCTGCGGGGGAGTCCGCGACAGCCGTGACAAAAGCTTTTTGCTTCTTTTTCTCGAAAAAGAAGCGCTTGCTTTACCCCACTTCCACCGCCACGCCACCCCGCAGCACGTGCGTGCACCCCAGCCGCCTTGCCTCCGCGTCGTCCGCGCCGCCCTCCAGGGCCGCCAGTGTCGCGTAGCCTTGCGCCCGCAACGCCTGCGCTGCCGCCTGGTCGGTGTCCGCCGCCACCAGCACGCTGCGCCGCGCGGCCGGCGCCGGCGCCGCGCGCAGCACCGCGTCGGCAAACAGGGTGACGCCGGTGGCCGGCTCGCCGTCTCCTGTCAGATAGCGCCCGCCGCGGCCTAGCTCGCCGTTGCGGCCGGGGGCGAACACCGTGACCGCGATGCCGGTGTGGTAGCGCAGGCCGCGGAACTCGAGCGGGTCGACGGTCAGCCGCAGGTGCGCCGCGCGGGCGGCGATCAGCGCCACCACCTGCTCCAGCCGCTCGGCCATGATGCGCTGAGCCGGCGCCAGCTCGGCGCGGCGCAGCGCCGCGAGTGCGGCGGGTGCGGGGCCGGCGGCCAGCAGCAGCTCCGTCAGCATCGGCGCCAGCTTGCCGCCGTGCTCGGCCACCGCGGCTGCGTCCTTGCGGTCCAGCGCGCGGGCCAGCGCCTGGCGGAGCGCGCCGTCCACGCCGGCAGCGTCCAGCAGCGCCGGCGCCAGCGTGGGCAGGGTGAGGTCCAAACTTAGCCGGGTCAGGCCCAGCGCGGACAGCGCCTCGGCGGCCACCAGCATCGCTTCGGCGTCGGCCTGGGCGCTGTCGGCGCCGATCAGCTCGATGCCGGCCTGCGGCACCTGGCGGTCGGTCTCGCGCTGGGCGCGCACGCGGATACACTGGCCGGCATAGGACAGGCGCAGCGGGCGGGGCGCTGCGGCCAGCCTTGTCGCGGCGATGCGGGCCACCTGCGGGGTCATGTCCGCCCGCAGCGCCATCATGCGGTGGCTGTCGGGGTCCATGACGCGGAACACCTGGTCCGACAGCGCGGCGCCGGCGCCGGCGAGCAGGCTGTCCTCAAACTCCATCAATGGCGGTTTTACGCGGAGGTAGCCGTGGTCGGCGAAGACGGCCATCAGGGTTTCGACGGACGCGGCTTCGGTTTGTGCGTCGGGGGGCAGGAGGTCGCGTAAGCCGGCGGGGAGCAGGGCGGGGTGGAGGGGAGCGGGGTCGTCCATGGGATGCGGGCTATAGCGGGGGCGAAAGGAAGGCAAGAAAGGCCTTCTTTTTTGAAAAAAAAGAAGCAAAAAACTTTTGCTTTGGCTGTCGCGGGCTGGGGAGGCGTGGTGTTTTACTGTTCAGCTCCAGCCGGAGCTCGCTGGCCTGTTCAGGGCTCATCCGGATCGATTTGTCGGTGCAGCCGGGGGCGGTGACGTAGGCGACATGGTTGCGTCCAACACGGCGCGTGCGGTGGCCATGTGTTTAACGAAGACGCTTTCGGCTACGATGGATCGCGTCGCCGGCAGCCCGAGCGCGCGGGGGATCATCACCACGTCGCCGCCACCCGGCAGCACGTAGCCGTCGGCGCGCGTGTCGAAGGCGGCGCAGCCGGCGTCCGGACGTGGCGGTGCACCCCAGTTCGGTCAGGAGCCGCGCGCCTGCTTCGCCGCCCTGCAACCAGGTTGCGCCGAGCCGTAAGCGGCGTTCGGTGCGCTCGGCAGGCCGGGCTTTCGTCGGGCGATCTTAGCCGTTGTGCGAAGAACGCTCGGTGCGGCGAGGGAGTTTGCGGAAACGTCACGACAGCGCCGGTGTCGGACGGGTTCGATTGCAGCGCGGAGAGGCAAGCGGAAAACCGGGCGAGGTCCGGCGAGTATGTGCTTCAGAACGCCGCACCGTCGCCGCCTTGCAGCCGGTCCGCCTATTCGCGTGCCAGCGCGTTGGTCGGTCCCGGCGCGGTGATGAGTTCGATACACTGCCCGTTGGGAAACTCGACGTGGCTTTTGGCGATGCCGTTCGCGTGCAAGCGGCCAGGCTTTATCAAAAACCCAAGCCGCCAGAACGCGGCGGACGCTTCCGGTAGGCTACGTACAGCGATGGACACATGGTCCAGCCCCGCGGCCAACGTGCAAGAGGCAGCGAGCAAACTGCCAGCCCCAAACCGCGACAGCAGGTCCAAAAGTTTTTTGCTTCTTTTTTTCAAAAAAGAAGCCCTTGCTTTCTTACGCGCTCAGCAACCCAACCGCCCCCTCCAGGTCCGCCACCAAATCCGCCACGTCCTCCAGCCCCACATGAAACCGCACCATAGGTCCGCCGGCGAGCCGCTCTCCCGCAGTCCGCGTCACGAACCCCGTCGTCGGCAGCGCAAGACTCTCGAAACCGCCCCAGCTTGCGCCGATGCCGAACAGGCTCAGCGCGTCCACGAAGCGGTGCGTCGCCTCCACGCTCACCTCGGGATGGAACAGGACGCCGAACAGGCTGCACGCGCCGGTGAAGTCGCGTTTCCACAGCGCGTGGCCGGGCGCGCCTGGCAGCGCAGGGTGCAGCACCTGGGCCACCTCCGGCCGACCAGCGAACCAGGACGCCACCTCGAGCCCGGAGCGCATCTGCCTTTCCAGCCGCACCGCCATCGTGCGCAACCCGCGCAGCGTCAGCCAGCAATCGTCCGGCGACGCGTACTGGCCGAGTACCAGGGCGGCGTCGCGCACGACTTTCCAATGCGCGTCGTCCGCGACCGTGGCCGAGCCGATCAGAACGTCTGAGTGCCCGGCCGCGTATTTCGTCAGCGCCTGGATCGAGACGTCCACGCCATGGGTGAAGGGCTGGAAGGCGTGAATGCCCCAGGTGTTGTCCATCAGCACCGCGGCGCCGCGCGCGTGTGCCAGTGCGGCCAGTGCCGGGACGTCCTGCACTTCGAAGCTGTGGCTGCCTGGGCTTTCCAGGTACAGCACCGTTGTTTTGTCGCGGAACTGGCCGGCCAGCGCTTCGGCGTCGCAATCGGCCTGATAGTAGGTCGTCGCCACCCCGAGCCGTTGCAGCATCGTGTCGCAGAAGGTGCGCACCGGGCCGTATACGCTATCCGGCATCAGGCAGTGGTCGCCCGCGCCGAGGTAGCCGAGCAGCGGGGTGGTGCACGCTGCCAGCCCGGTGGAGAAGGTCTGGCAGCGCGTGCCGCCCTCAATTTCGGCGATCACGTCCTCCAGCGCGTGGTGCGTGGCCGAGCCCTGCGTGCCGTAGGTCAGCACCTGGTCGAGGCGCCGCCGCATGTGGGCGCGGCGCTGTGCCATGTCCTCGTAGAGCACCGTCGAGCCGCGATGGACGGCCGGGTTGACGAAGCCGTGCGCCTTGGTCCCCGCGCGCCCCGCGTGCGACAGGCGGGTGGCGAAGCCGTGCTGCTCCGTCATGACGTCACCTTCGGCGTATCCGCGCGCTGCGCCCATTCCGTCCACGAGCCGTCGTAGAGCGCGCCCTCATCCAGTCCCGCCACGACCATGCCCAGCGTCAGGATCGCCGCCGTTACCCCGGTGCCGCAGCTCGTCACCACCGGCCGTGCGCCCGCGACACCGGCCTGCGCCAGCCGCGCCCGCAGCGCCTGCGGCGGCAGCATCGTCTGGTCGGCGGCGAGCAGGTCGCTGGCCGGCAGGCTGTGGGCGCCGGGAATGTGTCCGCCCGGCATGTTCGGCCGCGGTTCCGGCGCGGTGCCAGCGAAGCGGCCTGCGCTGCGTGCGTCCAGCACCAGCTCGCGCTGGGTGTCGAGGTTGCGCAAAACGTCGCCGATGCCGCGCAGCCGCGCACTGTGCAGGCTTGCGCGGAAGTCGCCCGGCGTCGGTGGGGCCACGGTCCCCTGTTCCACCGCCCGGCCCTCGGCGCGCCATTTCGGCAGCCCGCCATCCAGCACCGCCGCGTCCAGGTGGCCGAACAGCCGCATCAGCCACCAGCCGCGGGCGGCCGAGAACAGGCCCTTCTGGTCGTAGAACACCACCCGGTCCGTGCTGGACACGCCGAGCTGGCACAGCATCCGCTCGAACCGCCCCGCGGTGGGCGCCATGTGCGGCAGGCTGGTCTCCTGGTCGGCCACCGCGTCTAGGTTAAAGAAGCGCGCGCCGGGGATGTGGGCTGCGGCGAACACGGCTTGGGCGTCGGCGGGCTCGGTGGGCAGGTAGAAGCTGGCGTCGAAGATGCGCAGGTCGGGGGCGTTCAGCTCGGCTGCCAGCCACTCAGTGGACACCAACGGGGTCATAGGAAGAAAGCAGTTCTTTTTTGAACAAAAGAACCAAAAAACTTTTGTCTCTTGGAGGCGCGTCGCTGGATGTTGCGGGATGACAATGACGAGGTTCGGAGAGCGACGTCTGGCGCGGCCGCTGGTCTGCGTTCGGGGACACCGGCCTCTGCGCGTCCTTGTGCTTCTGTCACGCCCACTTCTCCCGCAGCCAATCCCGCCGCAACGCAAACCACAGCAGCCCGATGGTCGCCACCGAGTTTGGGTAGGCTCCGGCCACCGCCCGGGCGATCACCACCTCGGCCGGCAGCGCCCGCACCCGGATGTCCTCGCCCTCGCTGGCCAGGCCGCGCGTCCCGAGCAGCCCATCGGGCCCTGCCCCGCTTACGTCAACACGCCCGGCGAACAGCGTGCACTGCTCGTCGCAGCCGCCGGGCGTCAGCAGGAACGTGCCGATACGCTCCATCTCACGCAGCTCCAGCCCCATCTCCTCGACCGATTCGCGGCGGATGGTGGCTTCCGCGGACTCCGTGCCATCGGTCAGGCCCGCGGCCAGTTCGGTCATCACGCCAGGCAGGCCGGCGGCGTAGGCGGGAAGGCGGAACTGCTCGATCACCACCACCACGTCGCGCACCGGGTCGTAGGGCAGCACCGCGGCCGCTTTGCCGCGCCGTAGCAGCTCCCATCGTCGCGGTGCGGACATGTCGCCGTCGAACCGGCGCTGGCGGAAGTCGACGACGTCCAGCGCGAAGCGGCCGTCCCAGACGCGCTGCTGGGAGTCGATCAGCACGTCGGCGGAGGAGGTAAGGAGGGGGCGGGTCATGAAGTGAAGGAAGGCCTTCTTTTTCGAGAAAAAGAAGCAAAAAGCTTTTATTACGGCTGCCGCGGACCTTTCCGATGAGCGCGCGACAGCGGAGACGAAAATTTCTTGGTTCTTTTTTTCAAAAAAGAACTGCTTGCTTACCTGCCTTGCCCCGCCACCAGCTCCCGCAGCTGCTGAGCCCCGGCTTTGCCTTTCACCGCATCACGCCACATCGCTTCGGCCACCCGCTGGTGTGCCGCGATCGCCTCGTCCGCCCCGGTGATCATCGCCACGCCCGCTTGCAAATGCGGGATGCTGTCCGAACGGAACGGGTTGATCGCCAGCATTGCCCGATCGCGCGAGCGCAGGATGATGAACTGCCCGGCCGGCTCGCCCGCCGGCAGCAGGCCGAACTGCAGGCCCATCGGCTCGGCCTCCATCAGGTTGGCGATGTTCTCCAGCTCGGTGCGTGCCACGGCGCGCGCGCGGTGGCGCAGCGCCTCGGACTTGGCCATGCCCTGGCCCACCCCGTGCGCCAGCAGCCGGCCGATGGCGCCCACCGACAGCATGGCGATGATGCTCGGCCGGCGCATGCGGAACATGCGCTTGCGCTCAGCGAGGATGCCCAGCACCTGCTCTGCCGTGGAGCGTGCCGAGGCCCGGTCGGCCCCAGCCTCGCCGGCGGCTTCGGCGAACAAATCGGCCTCGAGCGAATCCAGCTCGTCCGACGAGGTGAGATAGTTGAGCGGGAAGCTCACCTGCAGGATCTGATCGGCGGTCTCCTCGACCTGGCGCAGGCGCTCGAAGAAGCCGATCGGCCGGTTGTAGTACTCGACGCCGATGCCGAGCAGGGAAAGCGGCGAAATCTTGAGCAACTCGGCCAGGCGGTTGACGGTGTCGAGCTTGATCACCTCGCCCTTCTCGTAGCGGTAAAGCGCCGCGCGCGAGACACCCAGCCGCGCGGCGATCTCCTCGGCCCGCATGCCCGATTCGAGCCGATACGCCCGCAGTTGCTGGCCGATCTCAGTGAAACGCATCACGCGACTCGTACTCCGTACCGACAGGCGCCGGCGTTCTTGCCGGATCGGCTGAAATGCGCAAAGTCTCGCCTCGCTGAGCCGCCGGACCTTGTCTGACATACCATCGCAGTTAGTCCCGTGCGAGCGCCATCCCAATTCCAACGCTTCTGCTCTAATTTTTACACACAATCCAGCTTTTGTTTTCAACCGGGGTGAGTGGGTGTCTGGTGGCAGTCGAACGTTCGGGCGGGGTAGCGCCACCGCGGCCACCGTCGCGCCGCGGACGAACATCCCTGCATGCAGGCTCACGAAAGTCGACCGCCGGTGATCGCCGAACGGGTGATG
Organism: uncultured Acetobacteraceae bacterium; assembly: GCA_964242115.1. Taxonomy (GTDB): domain Bacteria; phylum Pseudomonadota; class Alphaproteobacteria; order Acetobacterales; family Acetobacteraceae; genus BOG-908. Next base: position 45,932 of record CAXSZX010000021.1, read on the forward strand.
ATGGGCATGCTGATCGGCGGCATCGCGCTCGGCTGCGGCGTCGTGCTCTACCCGTTCCTCTCGGCGGCGCTGTGGGCGGCGATCCTCGTCTATACAACCTGGCCTGTCGTGCACTGGCTGCGCTACAACCTTGGGCTGCCGAGGGCCGCCGTGGCGCTGGGCATGGTGGTCCTGTCCGCGGTGATCATCGTTTTGCCGCTCGGGCTGGCCATCCCGGGCGGCACGGCTGACGCCAAGGCGCTGCGCGCCTCGCTGGAGAACTGGCTCGCCGAGATTCCGCCGGCGCCGCACTGGCTATACAGCGTGCCCCTGGCCGGCGGCACGCTGACCGATACCTGGAACGCCTGGGCCGCCGACCTGTCCAGCATGACGGCGTTCTTCCGCCCCTATCTGGGCGTGTTCGCCGAACGCGGCCTGTCGCTTTTGCTGGCCGTGGCCGGCGGCTTGGTTCAGTTCGTCGTGGCCCTGTTCGTCGCCTTTTTCTTCTGGCTGTCCGGCGACCGGATCGGCCCTGCGGTGCAGACCCTGGTCAACCGCATCGCCGGGCGCTACGGGCCGCATCTGCTCGCCGCCACCACGCGCGCGGTGCGCGGCACGGTCTATGGCATTTTAGGGACGGCGATCATCCAGGGTTTCCTCACCGCGTTCGGGCTGAGCCTGGCCGGCGTGCCGCGGGTGGTGCTGCTGGGCACGGTGGCGGCTTTCCTGGCCGTGCTGCCGGTGGGCGCGCCGATCGTCTGGATTCCGGCCGGGCTGTGGCTGCTGGCCGGCGGCCACAGCGCGCGCGGCATCTTCCTGCTGGCCTACGGCGTGCTGGTGGTCTCCGGCGCGGACCACGTGATCCGCCCCTACTTCATCGCCCGCGGTGCGCGCATACCGTTCCTGCTGACGGTGCTGGGCGTGCTGGGCGGCGTGCTGGCGTTCGGCGCGCTGGGCATCTTCCTGGGCCCGGTGCTGCTGGGTGTCGGCTGGACCCTGCTGATCGAGTTCGCCCGCATCGAGACGCCACTGCCGCTTGAAGCTGCCGCCGTGCCGGCCGCCCCCTATCTGCCGTGACGCGCTGATCCATGCGGGCCAAGCGTTCGGTCTACGAGCCGGCCGGGGCAGGCTTCACGCTCGCCCCCGTAGTGCAGCGGCGCGACCGCGCGTCAGAGCCGGCCGCGCAGGTTTGGGTTGCGGTGGTGGCCTCCCTCCTCGCCCACATGGCAGCGCTTGCCATCCTGTGGCTGCTGCCGCACGGCAAGCCGCCAGGCGAGGCGTCCAGTGCCCCCAGCTTCGCCATCCAGTTCGACGCCGGGGCGCCGCAGACTGCGACCTCTGCCACACCGCCCTCCGAGCCGCGGATAAGCCTGGGCGGCGACGACGTCCCGCCTCCGCCGCAGCAGACGGAGAGCGCCGACGCGGTGCCGCGCATCGAACGCCCGCATTACGGTTCCGCACTGCGGCCGAAAGCCAGCAGCAACCCGTTCGCCCACGTGGTGCCGTTCGACCTCTCGCCGACGCAGCCACGCTCGCTCTCGGCCGGCCTGCCCGGGTCGCACAGCCTGGACCTCGCGGCCGGGCCGGTGGTGCGCAACGGCAGGCTGCTCGACTCCGTGCAGCACGTGCGCGGCAGCCACGGCTACGACGACTATGCCGAGGAGCTGCGCGAATTCGTCGAGGCGCATAAATATTATCCGCGCGAGGCGGCGGAGAACGGCGAGCAGGGCGACGCCACGGTGCGCGTGACGGTCGACCGCGGCGGCAAGGTGCTCAGCGTCTCGCTGGTGCGCGGCTCCGGCTCGCAATTGCTGGACGCGGCCTGGGTGGCGGTGTTCCGCGACAACACGCTGCCGCCGCTGAACGACGACATTCCTGGAAATACCTATACCTTTACGTTTACGCTGGATTACTACCTGATCTATTCGCGTGGGTTGAGGTGAGGCGAAGCAAGCGGTTCTTTTTTGAAAAAAAGAACCAAAAAACTTTTGGTCTCTTGGGCACCCGGCTGAGGGAAGGTTCGCGACAGCCGCGACAAAAGTTTTTTGCTTCTTTTTTGCAAAAAAGAAGGCCTTTCTTCCTGTCGTGCGCCAGCTAGAAACCCGCCCAGACCCCGACGCCCTCCTCGCCGAGGTCACCCGCGCCGATAAGGGCCACCTGAAAGTCTTCCTCGGTGCCGCCCCCGGCGTCGGCAAGACCTGGGAGATGCTCGCCAGCGCCCAGCGCGTGGCGTCCGAGGGCCGCGACGTGCTGATCGGCGTGGTGGAAACCCACGGCCGCGCCGGCACAGAACGGCAGATTGGCACGCTGCCCATTCTGCCCCGCCGTGCGGTCGCCTATCGCGGCCAGGTGCTCGAGGAGTTCGACGTGGACGCCGCACTCGCCAGGCGCCCCGGCCTGCTGCTGGTCGACGAGCTCGCCCACACCAACGCGCCCGACAGCCGCCACAACAAGCGCTGGGAGGACGTGGCCGAGCTGGTGGAGGCCGGCATCGACGTGTGGGCCACGCTGAACGTACAGCACCTCGAAAGCCTCAACGACGACGTGGCGCGCATCACCGGCATCCGCGTCACCGAGACGCTGCCTGATCGAGTGATGGAGATGGCCGACGAGATCGAGTTCGTCGACGTCTCGCCCTCGGATTTGCGCACCCGCCTGCGCGACGGCCAGATCTACCGCCCCGACGTGGCCGCCCGCGCGCTGGACAGCTTCTTCCGTGAGGGCAACCTCGCCGCCCTGCGCGAGATCGGCCTGCGCCGCGCCGCGCAGTACGTGGACCAGGACGTGCGGGACTACATGCGCGCCCACGGCGTGGCCGGCATCTGGCCCGCCGGCGACCGCGTGCTGGCGCTGGTGGGGGCCGACGCCGGCGCCGAGGCCGTGGTGCGACAGGCCAAGCGACTGGCCGACGCGCTGCGTGCCCCCTGGCTGGCGCTGCACTTGGAGCGCCGCGACGGTGTGGAGGCTACCCGCCCGGCGCTGGACATGGCCACCGGCCTGGGCGCCGAGGTGGAGATCCGCGCCGGCGGCAGCCTGGTGGAGACCACGCTGGAGGTCGCCCGGGCCCGCAACGTGACCCACGTGGTGATCGGCCGTGGCCGGCCGAGCTGGCGCCGGCGGCTGACCGGCCGGACACTCGCCGGCATGCTGGTGCTGCAGGGCTCGGAGTTCTCTCTGCACGTGGTGCCGGCCAGCGGACGGGCGTTGCCGCCGCGCCGGGTGAGTGCCTGGCCGAAGGGCTGGGTTCCCTGGGTGGCTAGCCCGGCGCTGGTGGGCTCGGTGATCGCCGCCGGCGAGCTGCTGCATGGCTGGCTGGAGCACGAGGCGCTGGGCATGCTGTTTCTCGCCGTGGTGGTGGGCGCGGCCACGTTGTGGGGCCTGGCCGTCGCACTGGCCACCGCGGCGCTGAGCTTCGTCTCCTGGAACCTGTTCTTCATCCCGCCGGTTGGAAGGCTCACCATCGCCGAGCCGCGCGACGTGGTGGCGCTGCTGGTGTTCCTCGGCGTGGCGGCGTCCACCGGCTGGCTGGCCAGCCGGGTGCGGGTGGAGGCGCAGGCCGCGCAGGGCCGTATCGAGAGCCTGCGCCGCATCTCCGCCTTTACGCGCCGGCTGGGCGCGCCGGCCACCGAGCCGGAGCTGCTGGCCGAGGTGGCCAAGCTGGCCGGCGAGATGGTCACCCCCGCTTTGGTGCTGATCGCCGAGGGCGAGGACCTCAACATCCGCGCCGCCGAGCCTGCCAGCCTGGACACCATGGACGACGGCAGCTGGGCGGCGGCGCGCTGGAGCACCGCGCGACAGGAACAGTCCGGCCGTGGCACCGCCACCCTGCCGAGTGCCGCCTGGCGGTTCCTGCCGGTGCGCACCAGCCGCGGCGTGTTCGGCGTGCTGGGCGTGCGCCCTGCAGGCGCGCTGGACACGCCGCACCTGCAGGCGCTGGGTGCGCTCGCCGACCAGGCCGCCAGCGCGCTGGAGCGGGTGCGCCTGGCCGCCAGCGCCGCGCGGACCGAGGCGCAGGCGGAGACGCAGAAACTGCGCACCGCCCTGCTCAACAGCCTCAGCCACGATCTGCGCACGCCGCTGACCGGCATACGCGGCGCCGCCGGCTCGCTGCGCACGTCGTGGGATACGCTGTCGGTGGCCGACCGCGCCGACCTGCTGGCCAGCATAGAGCAGGACACCGTGAGGATGACCCGCTTCCTCGCCAACATCACCGAGATGACACGGCTGGAGACCGGCGAGATCGCGCCGGCGCTGGAGAGGTTGCACCTGACCGACGCGGTGGAGGGCCTGGCTGCCCGCATCCCCGGCCTTGGCAGGCTGCGGCTGGACTTGCCCGACCCGTTGCCGGAGGTGATCGCCGACCCGGCGCTGCTCGAGCAGGTGCTGGTGAACGTGCTGGAGAACGCCGCCAAATACGCGCCTGCAGGCTCCGGCGTGGTGCTCTCCGCCCGGCGGGACGGTCGCTGGGTTGCCATCTCCGTCACCGACGAGGGACCGGGCATCCCGCCCGCCGACCTGCCGCACGTGTTCGACAGCTTCTACCGCGCTCACCGCCAGGACCGTACGGTGCCCGGCACCGGGCTTGGCCTGGCGATCGCGCGCGGCCTGATCGAGGCGATGGGCGGCACGATCGAGGCTATCAGCCCGACGGCCTCGCGGCTCGGCGGGGCGCCGGGCACGACTATCCTGATGCGTCTGCCGGGGGGCAGTAGGTCTTGACCACTGCAGAAGAGGCAAGGAAGGCAAGGCCTTCTTTTCTGAAGAAAAGAAGCAAAAGACTTTTGTCCCTGCTGTCGCGATGGTTCTGCCAGCGCGCGCCCAAGGGAACAAAAGTTTTTGGGCTCTTCTTTTCAAAAAAGAACCGCTTGCTTTCGTTCTGATGCAGGACCGCCTCCGCCTGCTGCTGGTCGACGACGAGCCGCAGATCCACCGTTTCCTGCGCCCGACCCTGGAGGCCGCCGGCTACGACGTGCTGCGCGCCGACACCGGCGCCGAGGCGCTGCGCCTGGCCGCGTCGGCGGCACCCGCGCTGGTGCTGCTGGACCTGGGCCTGCCCGACATAGACGGGCACGAGGTACTGGCCCGGTTGCAGTCGGCCGACGCGCCGCCGGTGATCGTGCTCTCCGCCCGCGACCGCCCGGCAGAAAAAATACGCGCGCTGGACGCCGGCGCGCGGGATTACGTGGAAAAGCCATTCGACATGGGCGAGCTGCTGGCCAGGATCCGCGCAAGCCTGCGCCGGCCGCGCGAGGACCAGGGACAGCCGGACGAGGCCGCCTTCATCGTGGGACCGCTGGAGGTGGATCTGGCGCATCGCCGGATCAGGGTGGGTGGCGTGCAGGTGCAGTTGACGCCGCGGGAGTACGACCTGTTGGCGCTGCTGGTGCGCAACGCGGACCGGGTGATCACCCATCGCCAGTTGCTGACCTCGGTCTGGGGGCCGGCCCACACAGCGGACGTGCAGTACCTGCGCGTCTACATCGGCCACTTGCGCCAGAAGCTGGGTGCGGAGGCGGGTGCGCTGGTTGTGACCGAGCCCGGTGTGGGCTACCGGCTCCTGACCGCACTACAATAGTATGCGTTCTCACCATTGCTCAAACGCACAAATCACAAAAAAGTTATTAGACTTTCGTAAAAACCCCCTCTGTGTGAAACGTATCACATACGCTCACGGTAATTTTAGGTTAAAAGATGCCCACCAACCACACGGCGGGTGTTACGATGTCGTTTGTTCAACCAGAAGTTGTTGAGACCGTTGTCTCTTTCGCACGTTACTTGTCGCGCGCGCCGGTTCAGGCCAACCAATCCAGCCTGACGTCACGCGACCGCATGGAGCTCGCCGACATGCGTGAGCGGGCCCGTCTGGAAGGATTCGACCGTCTGGTGGTGCACGGCCGCGATAACGGCGATGCCTCGGACGTAGGCGAGTTTCTGACCGTCTACCGAAGCGGCGAGGCGTGGTCGCGCTGGGGGTTTGCCAGGGCCGGCAACGCGGTTCGGGCCTGGTGCAGCTTGACAGGCGTCGACGTCGGCGAGTTCCGCACGCTGCGCGAGGCGTTCGGTGCCGTGCTGTTCAAGGACGGCGAGGCGGAGCTGGAGGACGAGGTCATGTCCAACCTGATTCCGTTCCGGATGATGTGTGGCGCTCGGATGGGGAGCGCGGCTTAGAAGAAAGCAAGGCCATTCTTTTCTGAAGAAAAGAAGCAAAAGACTTTCGGTCCTGCTGTCGCTGAAAGTTCTGCAGCGAGTATCGCGGGGAACAAAGGTTTTTTGGTTCTTTTTTTCAAAAAAGAACCGCTTGCTTTCTCATGCTGGTGCAGTGAGAGCCCCATCCGGCCCGTTCATCACCAAGCGGAACTTATCCCGCCGCTTGCACATGAACCACCAGGCGCCCCGCGCCGCCGCCCGCGACACCCGACCGCGCGGCGGCAGCCCGATCGCCTTGAGGATCATCCCCACCGCGCGCTCCAAGTGCCAATACCGATACATCGACATCGTTCGCCCCATGTAGCCGGCGATCGCCTGCTCGTGCCGGTAGGTGGCGTCCAGCGACGTGTTACCGCAGTAGAAGGCGTAGGCCAGCTCGTCATCCTCGCTCTCGCCGATGCGGCTGATGGCGATGCGCATGCGGGCCAGCAGGCCGATGCGCTCGCGCGTCAGGTAGCGTTTCATGTGGTCGTAGAAAAGCTTGAAGTGGCGGAACTCGTCGGCCGCGATCAGCCGGCAGATGTGGCACAGCACCGGCTCCTGCGCCGCTTCGCCCAGCGCCGAGTAGTAGCTCGACGTGCCGCTTTCGACCATGCAGCGGGCGATCAGTTCGCCGGTGCGTGAGCCGCGGACCGAAAGGTCGGCGTCGAGCAGCGGCAGGTGGTAGCCGGTCTTGTAGCGGTGGAACGCGGTCTCGAAGTCCCAGGACGGGTCGGCCAGCATCGCCCAGCGGCCCAGCGTGTCGCCGTGCTGCACTTCCTCGACGGACCAGCGGTCGGCCGCGCGGCAGAAATCCGGGTCATCCACGAAGACGCGGTTGAGGTAGGTGCCGTAGTCGATGCCGTTGCGCTCGACCAACGCGGCTGCCTTCACCAGGGCCACGATCTCCGGGTCGAGCTTCGTTGGGTCGAAGCTGTCCCAAGGGACCTCCTCGATCCGCCAATGTTTCATCGCCGCACCTGCGTCTGCCTGACCGTCGTCATATGGGTGGAAACTACCTTGCCTGTGCAGCCAGGCGCAGCCGGCCTCGGCCTGCGCTGAACCCCGGCGCCCAGCAAGCGCGCCAAGTTGCCATCCGTTGCCCACCGCGCAAAGCACGACGCTGGCTCAAGTGGCCCTGCGGCAACAGTGAAGGCGAAAGGCGGTGGTTCAGCCGGCTTGCGCGACGCGCACCGCCTCGCGTGTAGATTGCAGCCGGTCCAGCACAGCGTCGCGAGCGTTGATGTCTGCCTTGTCCACTTCGCTCCAGGCACGCTCCGCCTCGGCCAGGCTGGCCTGCGCGCCGGCAGCGGAGAGCTGCGAGACCGGAACCGCATCGTCTGCCAGGATCGTGCAGCGCTCCGGCGTGATCTCGGCGAAGCCACCGCCGACGAAGAAGCGGTCGGTGGGGGCGCCGCCCTCGTGCAGGGTGATGACGCCGCCGCGCAGCAGCACGATCATCGGCGCGTGGTTTTCCATGGCGGCGAGGTCGCCCTCGTAGCCGGGCATCACCACCATCTCCACCTGACGGCTGAGCACCAGCTTGGCCGGGCTGACGATCTCGAGCTCGATGGTCATCGCCGTTACGCCGAGACCTTCATCTTCTCGGCCTTTTCGCGCGCTTCCTCGATTGTGCCGACCATCAGGAAGGCGGCTTCCGGCAGGTCGTCGTGCTTGCCGTCGACGATTTCCTTGAACGAGCGGACAGTGTCGGCGATGGGCACGAACTTGCCCTCCAGCCCGGTGAACACGGTGGCGACGTGGAAGGGCTGGCTCATGAAGCGCTCGATCTTGCGGGCGCGCGCCACGGTCAGCTTGTCCTCCTCGGACAGCTCGTCCATGCCCAGGATGGCGATGATGTCCTGCAGGGACTTGTAGGTCTGCAGGATGCGCTGCACGTCGCGTGCTACCTGGTAGTGCTCCTCGCCGACGATGCGCGGGTCCAGCGAGCGTGACGTGCTGTCCAGCGGGTCGACGGCCGGGTAGATGCCCTTCTCGGAGATCGCACGGTTCAGCACCGTGGTGGCGTCCAGATGGGCGAACGAGGTGGCGGGTGCCGGGTCGGTCAGGTCGTCGGCGGGCACGTAGATCGCCTGCACCGAGGTGATGGAGCCCTTCTTGGTGGACGTGATACGCTCCTGCAGGGCGCCCATGTCTGTAGCCAGCGTCGGCTGGTAGCCCACCGCGGAGGGGATGCGGCCGAGCAGTGCGGAGACTTCGGCGCCGGCCTGGGTGAAGCGGAAGATGTTGTCGACGAAGAACAGCACGTCCTGGCCCTCGTCGTCGCGGAAGTACTCGGCGAGCGTCAGGCCGGTGAGGCCCACGCGTGCCCGCGCACCCGGTGGCTCGTTCATCTGGCCGTACACCAGGGCCACCTTGGAACCCTCGGTGGTGTTCTCGCCCAGCTTGATCACGCCGGCGTCGATCATCTCGTGGTAGAGGTCGTTGCCCTCTCGCGTGCGCTCGCCGACGCCGGCGAACACCGACACGCCGCCATGCGCCTTGGCGATGTTGTTGATCAGCTCCTGGATCAGCACGGTCTTGCCGACGCCGGCGCCGCCGAACAGGCCGATCTTGCCGCCTTTCAGGTAGGGGGCGAGCAGGTCGACCACCTTGATGCCGGTAACCAGCACCTCGACCGCGGCGGCCTGGTCCTCGAAGGAGGGCGCGCTGCGGTGGATCGGCATGGCGCGGGTGGCGCCCACCGGGCCGCGTTCGTCGATCGGCTCGCCGATGACGTTGAGGATGCGGCCCAGCGTCTCGGGGCCGACCGGGACGGAGATCGGCGCGCCGGTGTCGGAGACTTCCTGGCCGCGGACCATGCCGTCGGTGCTGTCCATGGCGATGCAGCGCACGGTGCGCTCGCCCAGCTCCTGGGCCACTTCGAGGACGAGCTCGCGCTCGCCGATGCGGCTGGTGAGCGCGTTCTGGATGTAGGGCAGGTCGCCTTCGAACTGGACGTCGACGACGGCGCCTAGGACTTGGGAGACGCGGCCTACTGAGTTGGTTGCCATGGGTGCGCTATCCTTCGGCTGGGCAAGGCCAGGGCGCTGCCCTGGACCCGCTGGGGCCAGTCGGCCCCAGACCCCGTTTGTTCGAGTGTTCTTAGGGGGGATTAACGAGTTCCGCTAGGGAGGGTTGAGATGATCATCTTAGTGCGAGTACGAAGGATGTCGCCTGTGACAGGCTTACAGGTGCGCCGCTCGGAAGTCGTACTTTCTCAACACTGTCACTAGCAAATGAACTTCGGTTGATGGGTTCGGCTCTCCTGTGGACAAAGCTTCGTTGTGTACAAGCTCAGCGTTCCGAATTGCTCCATCTGTCTTATCCAATAGAGAAGCTATCGCCCTTGGGTCGCTTTTTCGATAGGACGGGAGATAGCTTTTAAGCTTAGAGACTACACACTCCGCAGCCGACTTTCTACCAGTCGCTGCAAAGAAAAACCGAACTGGTGCAAAATGCAATATAAACCACACTTCAAAACAAGGGTGCGATGCTATCGTTCGAAATAACCTCTTACTCTTCAACTCTTCGCCGAATTTCACACCTTCTCTAACCGCGGACTCAAAGTTCGAATGAGAGTCACGATCTATAACGCAGTAACAATAATCAATGTCAGGATCTTTGCGCATCAAATTTTTTGCATATCGGACGATTGCCAAAGGATCGCTCCCACATTCTCGTTTAGCAATCTCTAAGCTGACGTTAGCGGCGCGCAATTCGGCTAAGAACATTGAGAAGTATATGCGCTCTGTCTTCTCGCCTTCACAAACAAGCAAAATGCGCATTTTCGGATTGCGAGTAGGCGCCCTCCTTTTTAGATCGCCTAAATTACGCCTGTTTGGCATCGACAACGTTTTGCGATTGGACATCCTCGATCATCGGAGCGACGGACGGCACCCCACCATAACGACCAGTGAGGTAGCCTTTCTCGAGAGCTTCTCCTTTTCGAGGCGAGTAATCCGAAAGGGGAATAAGCTCGCTCCGGTTAAGTCGGTCATTCTGCACAAACCAAACTTGGTCTCGGCGAAAATAGCCATCTCGCAAAAGGCTGGTATCATGAGAGGTAAAAATCAACTGTGCCCGACGAGTGTTAAGATTCGGATCAGAGAACGCGTCAACAAGCGTATGTAGAATAAGAGGGTGTAGATTGGTATTTATCTCATCTATTACTAAACAATACCCATTGGCAAGCGTGTCAAATATCGGGCCGGCAAGGCTGAACAACGCTCTTGTTCCACTCGATTCATCAGATAACTCAAAGCCTACTGATGAACCGTCGGAGTCTTTGTGCACGAACTTAACTTTGCGACTTTTGGTCCGAACCTTTTTTATTGCTTTTTCGATAAATTCAGATGTGAACGTTGTTTTGAGCACCTCCTCGTCAAAGTCGTCGTCTTCAATCACGATATCATCAACGTCGATGTCGAGACGTTGTAGGAATTGAAGAATTCGTGTCTTATGCTCGTTATTAAGACATTGACTGGCTGTGTAATTGGCGTACGAACCGCTCGTGGCATCGATCGCTCTAAAATATTTTGTAAGCCATTCAAATGGTTCTTTTAACGACTCCGCGTTGAGTTGAACGGCCGTAGATAAAAACAACGCATTCTGGCGCGTGGATGTTCTCCACACCGATTTTTCACCTTTGAGATCGTCAGAAAACGAGTAAATCTCTTTGCCGCCGTCCTCATTGAAAGCTCTCTCGTATATCTTTCGAAAGCGGACTGTCCGGTCAGCAATAGACAAAGCCTCTTTGGTAACACGCTTATTGTTGAAGGAAAATTGAAATTGATACACCCTATCGCGCACAGAAAAAAGCACTCGAATCTCAGTGTCTTTATCGCGCATATCGGTGTCGAGCAGGTTTGGACGAAATGCAATTTCCTCGCCTTCCTGAGAAGCAGAGGAAGACGTCCTCACAAATCGACGAACGAACGCCATTGCATCCACGAATGTCGATTTGCCGCTACCATTCTTCCCTAGAATAATAGCTGAGTTCAAAATATCGAGAGTATGTGGCGCGTCGGTCCTCAAAACTCTGCCGACGCGTTCATCCTTAAGCTTTGAAGCAGACAGGCTCAAGGTTTGTTCCGCCGCAAAGGATCGGCTGTTTGCTAAGGAGAATTCAATCAGCATGCCGAAGTCCAAGGTGATTTTCGCAGATTATCCGCGAAAAACACCTTATAGGCAAGTTTAATTAGGGGTCTGGCTATTCTCCACCCGCCTCAAGTCTCGCGTCCCCGTATGCAGACCAATGGTTTAGCCAGTATCTCGGTCTATAATGGGGCGGCTTATTCCGGTTACACTTTCGTAAGCTTCAAAGGTGGTACCGGCGACACAAGCCATCCTTGATTATGCAGTAACTGCTCGCAAGCCGAGGCATCGCTTAGACATGGTTTAAACTCAGACGAGGACGATCAGAGTGCCTCAGCACCCGAGATAATCTCGATCAGCTCACGCGTAATATTAGCCTGACGCGTCCGGTTGTAGTTCTGCGTCAACCGCTGGATCATGTCGCCCGCGTTGCGCGTAGCGTTGTCCATGCTGGTCATCTGCGCGCCGTAGAAACCCGCGTTGCTCTCCAGCATCGCGCGGTAGATCTGGATCGCCAGGTTCTGCGGCAGCAGGCGCAGCAGGATCGTCTCTTCGTCCGGCTCGAACTCGTAGATCGCGCGCGCGCCCTGGCCAGCTTCCTCGGTGCGCTCGGGGATCGGCAGCGGGATGATCTGCATCTCCGTCGGGATCTGCGCGATCACGGATTTGAAGCGGTTGTACACTACGGTCGCCACGTCGAACTCGCCGGCCTCGAACATCGCGAACACCCGGTCGGCAACATCCTTCGCAGCCGCAAACTCGATCGTCTTGCGGCCGCCCATCGCCAGCTCGCCCGAAAGGTTGCTGGCGAACTCGCGCCGCAGGTAGTCGCGCCCCTTGCGGCCGACGGCCAGGATCTTGACCGTTTTGCCCTCGCTCAGCAGCCGCCGCACCAGGGTGCGCGCCTGCCGGCCGACGCCGGAGTTGAACGCGCCCGCCAGCCCGCGGTCCGCCGTCATCGCGATCACCAGGTGAACCTGATCGCGGCCGGTGCCCACCAGCAGCCTTGGCGCGCCGGGGGTGCCGGCCACGTTGGCCGCGAGCCGACTCAGCATGTCGCCCATCCGCTCGGCATACGGCCGTGCAGCTTCGGCGGCCGCCTGGGCACGACGCAGCTTGGAGGCGGCGACCATCTTCATCGCCGAGGTGATCTTGCGCGTCGACTTGACGCTGTTGATCCGCCCGCGCAGGTCCTTCAGAGAAGCCATCGATCAGGCCTTCCGACTCAAGCCTGTGTGAAGCGCTTGGTGAAGTCGTCGAGGAACGCCACCAGCTTCGGCTCCACGTCCTTCTTGATCTCGCGGCTGTCGCGTATCGAGCCAATGATCTGCCCTTCCGCTTTCATTTCGGACAGCAACTGCTTCTCGAAGGCGCCAACACGGCCCAGGTCGATCTTATCCAGGTAGCCGCGCGTGCCGGCGAAGATCACCACCACCTGGTCTTCCACCGGATACGGCGTGAACTGCGGCTGCTTCAGCAGCTCCGTCAGCCGCGAGCCGCGCGCCAGCAATTGCTGCGTGGAGGCGTCGAGGTCCGAGCTGAACTGCGCGAACGCCGCCATCTCGCGATACTGCGCCAGCTCCAGCTTGATCTTGCCGGCCACCTGCTTCATCGCCTTGATCTGCGCCGAGGAGCCCACGCGGCTCACCGAAAGACCCACGTTCACCGCAGGGCGGATGCCGCGGAAGAACAGCTCGGTCTCCAGGAAGATCTGCCCGTCGGTGATGGAGATCACGTTGGTCGGGATGTAGGCGGACACGTCGCCGGCCTGCGTCTCGATCACCGGCAGCGCGGTCAGCGAGCCGGCGCCATGCGCGTCGCTCATCTTGGCCGCGCGCTCCAGCAGGCGGGAGTGCAGGTAGAACACGTCGCCGGGGTAGGCCTCGCGGCCGGGCGGACGGCGCAACAGCAGGGACATCTGGCGGTAGGCCACCGCCTGCTTGGAGAGGTCGTCGTAGAAGATCACAGCATGCATGCCGCGGTCGCGGAAATACTCACCCATCGTGCAGCCGGTGTAGGGTGCGAGGAACTGCATCGGCGCCGGGTCGGACGCGGTGGCCGCCACCACGATGGTGTAGTCCAGCGCGCCGCGCTCCTCGAGCGTGCGCACGATCTGTGCGACCGTCGAACGCTTCTGCCCGATCGCCACGTAGATGCAGAACAGCTTCTTCTTGCTGTCTGACCCGGCGGCGTCGTTGGCGGCCTTCTGGTTGAGGATGGTGTCGAGGATCACCGCCGTCTTGCCGGTCTGGCGGTCGCCGATGATCAGCTCGCGCTGGCCGCGGCCCACCGGGATCAGCGCGTCGATGCTCTTCAGCCCGGTCTGCATCGGCTCGTGCACCGATTTGCGCGGGATGATGCCGGGCGCCTTGACCTCGACGCGGCTGCGCTCGGTGGTGCCCAGCTCGCCCTTGCCGTCGATGGCGACGCCGAGCCCGTCGACCACGCGGCCGAGCAGCGCCTCGCCGATCGGCACGTCCACGATGGTGCCGGTGCGGGTGACCGTGTCGCCCTCGCGGATGCCGCGGTCGTCGCCGAAGATCACGATGCCGACGTTGTCGGTCTCGAGGTTGAGCGCCATGCCGCGCAGGCCCACGCCGGGGAACTCCACCATCTCGCCGGCCATGATGTTCTGCAGGCCGAACACGCGGGCGATGCCGTCGCCGACACTGAGCACCTGGCCGGTCTCGGAGACGTCGGCCTTGGTGTCGAAGCTGGCGATCTGCTTCTTGAGGATCTCCGAGATTTCTGCGGGGCGGATATCCATCAGGCTGCTCCCTTCATGGCGAACTGCAGGCGTTGCAGCCGCGACTTGATGCTGTTGTCGTAAAGGCGGGCGCCGATCCGCACGATCAGGCCGCCCAGGATGGACGAATCCACCTGCTCGTCGATGTTGACGTTGCCGTAGCCGGCCTCGATCAGCCTGGCGCGCACCGCCTCGCGCTGCGGCAGGCTCAGCCCGTGCGCGGTGACCACGTGCGCGGTGACCACGCCGCGCTTGCTGGCCACCAGGTTGGCGAAGGCGGAGACGATGCCGCGCAGGCGTGCCAGGCGGCGGTTGCCGGCGATCACGCACACGAAGCGCACGATGATCGGCGAGAAGCCCTGGCTTTCGAGCACGGCGCGGGCCGCGTCGGTGGCCTGCTTGACGTCGATCAGCGGGCTTTCCAGCAGGCGGCGGAACTCGGCGTCGCTGTCGATCAGCCGGCCGAGCTCTGCCGCCTGGTCCACCGTCTGGTCCAGCGAGCCCTGCTCGTCTGCGAGGTCGTAGAGGGCGGCAGCGTAACGGTCGGCCAGGCCACCGCCATGGGAGATTGTGGTTGCGCCAGAGGCCACCGGGGAAGGCTTCCAATCAGTGTGAAAAAGGCCGGTTTTGACCGGCGGGGCGCGAATAGCATGGGGGTGGGGGGGTGGCAACACGGTGGCCGGTCTGTACGGGGCGGCGGTGAAGGGAGAAAGCAAGACCTTCTTTTTCGGGGAAAAGAAGCAAAAAGCTTTTGCGAGCGCTGTCGCGGCCTCGTCTTGCGGGCGTGGGCGACGGCACGCCGCGGCGCCGGTGTGCGCTTTTGCACGTGCCGGCACATGCGTGGGCCGGCAGACTGGAAAATTACAGGCGTTCTTGCCGTGAGCTGCACAGCGCGTTCCGCCTCCTCTACCGGAAGGTCAGTCATATGAGCGCGTCCGGATCGATCGTCTCGCGCCGCCGGGTCACCTGGCAGCCCTTCTACCTGGTGATGTCGCTGGTGCTGGCGGGGATCGCCGTGGCGGGGTTCTCGCGCACCGTGCCGGGCGACTTCGCTGTTCCCGGGTTTCCGGCTTTTCTATGGCTTCATGCAGCGGTGTTCACGGCCTGGGTGCTGCTGTTCGTCGCCCAGCCTGCGCTTGTCATAGCCGGTTCCGTGCGCCTGCACCGGCGGCTCGGGTGGCTGGGCGCGGGCCTGGCCTGCGCCATGGTGGCGCTTGGCGCCTACGCGATATTGCTGGCGCTGTTGGCTGACACGCTGCCGCCGTTCTACCCGCACGGCCTGTTCCTGATGCGCGGCCTGCTTACGCTGGCGCTGTTCGCTGCCCTGGTGGCCGCCGCGGTGGGCTGCCGCCGGCGCCCCGCCTGGCACAAGCGGCTGATCCTGTGCGCCTCCATCATCGTCGTCGTGCCCGGCCTGGAACGCGCGATGCCGATACCCGCGCTCGGCCCACACTGGTACGTGGTGGTGGACGCCGTCGTCGACGTGATCGCCCTGGCCGGCCCCTGCGTCGATCTGGCGCAGCACCGGCGTGTCCATCCGGCCTATCTGTGGGGTGTCGGCGGCATCCTGCTGTGCCAGCTGGCAGTTGACGCTACCGCATCGTCTGGTTTGGCGAGCGCCCTGCTTCGTGGGCTGAGCACGACTTAGGAAGCAAGCAGTTCTTTTTTGAAGAAAAAGAACCGCAAAACTTTTGTTTCCTGAGCGGGATTTTTCCGCAAATTTTATCCTGAGAGACCAAAAGTTTTTCGGTTCTTTTTTTCAAACAAGAAGGCCTTCCCTCCTCTAATTCCTAATCTGCACCACGTTGCTCGGCGCCTCGCCGTCGGTCACCGGCACGCGCGCCCCGTTGGGCAGCGCCGCCGGGCGCCCGAGCAGGAAGCCTTGCAGCAGGTCGCAACCTTCACGGCGCAGGAACGCCATCTGCGCCGCCGTCTCGATCCCTTCGGCGCAGACTTCCATCTGCAGCGCATGGCCAAAGCGGATGATGGCGCGGGCCAACTCGTCGGCACGGCTGTCCTGGCCGAGTGGCGCCACGAACGCGCGGTCCAGCTTCAGCTTGTCGAACGGCAGTTCGCGCAGGTAGGCCAGCGAGGAGTAGCCGGTGCCGAAGTCGTCCATGGCGATCTTCACGCCCATCGCCCGCAGCGACTCGATCTGCGCGCGTGCTGCCTGGCGGCTGGAGACCAGCGTGCGCTCGGTCAGCTCGATCTCCAGGCGCTCCGGCGCCAGGCCCGAGCGGGACAGCGCCTCCTGAACGCGGTCGACGACGAGGCCCTCGCTGAACCAGTGCGCAGAAAGGTTCACTGCCACCGGAACCGGGTCCGGCCAGGCAGCGGCAGTTTGGCAGGCGGTGCGCAGCACCCAGCCGTCAAGGTCGGACATCAGGCTGCTTGCCTCGGCCACGGGCAGGAAGACCGCCGGCGAGATCGCGCCCCATTCGGGGTGGGTCCAGCGCAGCAGGGCCTCGTAGCCGCGCACGATACCCTCGGCGGCGTCGAAACAGGGCTGCCAATGCAGGCTCAGCGTGCCGTCGGCCATCGCCGCCCGCAGGTCCGCCTCCATGCGCCTGCCTTCGGTGATGCGGGGCTCGCTTGCGCCTTGAATCTGCGGCGGGACAGGCGGCAAGGCCGGCCGGCGTGCGTGCCGCCGGTTCTCGACCAGAGAGCCATCGGCGGCGCTCATCAACCCGCGCGGGTCCAACCCGTCGGCCGGGCAGAGCGCGCTGCCGATCGACGTCGAGACCCGGACCGGAGTCCCGTTCACATCGAACGGCACGTCCAGGCACGTGATGATGGCCTGCCGCAAACGCTCGGCGGCTTCCGCCGCGCTGGGACGGCCGTCGAGCAGGAAGGCAAACTCGTCGCCGCCGATGCGTGCCGCCATGTCGCCCGGCCGCATCAGGCCGGCCAGCCGGCACGCCACCATCTTCAGCAGGGTGTCGCCTGCGGGCGCGCCGATCGTCGTGTTGACCGAGCTGAAGCCGTCCAGATCCGCCCTCAGCAGGGCGAACGGCCTGCCGGTCCTGGCGTCGTCGGTGGCGACCGCGAGCCTGGATTCGAAATGCGCGCGGTTGGCCAGCCCGGTAAGCACGTCGCGCGTGGCGGTCCGTTGCAGGACCAAGGTGCTGCGGTGCAGCTCGATCATCGCCGAAGCGCTGCCGGCCAGGCTCGTCAGCCAGAATTTCTGCCGCTCGGAGATCGTCCGCGGAACGGTGTCGACCACGCACATGGTGCCCAGACGGTCGTTGGTCCGGCTCGTGAGGCAGGCGCCGGCGTAGAAGCGGATGGATGGCTGGCCGACAACCAGGGGGCTGCCGGCGAAACGGGCGTCCCGTGCCGCGTCGTCCACCACCAGCATGCCATCCGGCTGCAGGATGGTGTGGGTGCAGAACGCGGCGCTGCGTGGCGTCTCGAAGATGCTCATCCCGATGCATGACTTGAACCATTGGCGGTCCCGGTCGATCAGCGAGATGAAGGAGATCGGCGCCTCGAAGATGTCGGCTGCCAGGCGGGTCAGGCGATCGAACCGCTCATCCGGCCCGGTATCGAGGATGGACTGGGCGGCCAGTGCCGCAAGCCTGCGCTCCTCGTCGGCGGGCAAAAGAGCAAAGGGCAAAGGCGCACCTGGTATCTGGGGTGGACGAAACGGCAGGAAGGCAGGCGCGAACGCGTGGTCGCGTAGTCGGTCGTCCTTGGCCGCGACGACCAACTCGTGCTGAGGGCTATCCGGACATACGAGTACACTATCGTACACTTATTAAGAAACAGTTTCAGCCTTTGCCGAATAATGTCCGGCGTCGTTCAGAGGAACGAGACGGGATCCACATCCACGTCCACCCGCACGCCGCGCACCGCTTTTACCGCGGCCAGCCAGACGCGAAGCAGTGGCTGGACAGCGATGTCGCGACGCGTCTTCAGCAGCAGCCGCCGCCGGTGCCGGCCACGCAGGATGGCCAGCGGTGCGGGTGCAGGCCCCAGCACCAGCACGCCCTCGCCGTGCGGCGCGGCTGTCCCCAAATCACGCGCGACGAGGTCGGCGGCGTCTGCCGTCTCCGCGCTGACGATCACCGCCGCCAACCGGCCGTAAGGCGGCCAGTGTCCCGGCCGGCGCGCCTCGGACTCGCGGGTAAAAAACCCGGCCAGGTCGTTGGCCACCAGCGCCTGCATCACCGGGTGCTCCGGCGAGAAGGTCTGCAGCAGCACGCGGCCAGGCGCCTCCGCCCGCCCGGCACGGCCGGCGACCTGGTGCAGCAACTGCACGGTGCGCTCGGCCGCGCGCAGGTCGCCACCGGCGAGACCCAAATCGGCGTCCACCACGCCCACCAGGGTAAGGTGGGGGAAGTGCCAGCCCTTGGCGACGATCTGGGTGCCGATGATCAGGTCCACCTCGCGCCGCTCGATCGCCGCTGCTGCCAGGCCGGCGGCGTGCGGGCCCGGCATGGTGTCGCTGGCCATCACCAGGCGGCGGGCGTCGGGGAACAGGGCGGCCACCTCCTCGGTGATGCGCTCCACGCCGGGGCCGATCGGGGCGAGGCTGCCCTCGGCGTGGCAGATAGGGCACTGCGGCGGGATCGGCTCGGCGTGGCCGCAATGGTGGCAGGTCAGCCGGCGCAACGCGCGGTGTTCCACCAGCCACGCGGTGCAGTTGGGGCAGGCCAGGCGGTGGCCGCAGGCGCGGCACAGCGTCAGCGGCGCGTAGCCACGACGGTTGAGGAAGAACATCGCCTGTTCGCCGGCCGCCAGTGTTTCGTGCACGGCGGCAACCAGGCGCGGGGAGAGGAAACGGCCGCGCTCGGGCGCGTCGTCACGCAAGTCGATGGCGGCCACCGCCGGCAGCCGGGCGCCGCCGTGGCGATGGGGCAGTTGCAGGTGGCGGTAGCGGCCGGCCTCCACGTTGGCCAGGCTCTCCAGACTGGGCGTGGCGCTGACCAGGACTGCCGGCGCGTCGGACAGGCGGGCGCGCACCACCGCCATGTCGCGGGCGTGGTAGACCACCCCGTCCTCCTGCTTGAAGGCAGTCTCGTGCTCCTCGTCGACCACCACCAGGCCCAGTTCGCCGAACGGCAGGAACAGCGCCGAGCGGGCGCCCACCACCACGCGCGCGGTGCCGTCCGCCACCGCGCGCCAGGTGACCCGCCGCGTGCGTGAGGCGAGGTCGGAGTGCCACACCGCCGGCGCGGTGCCGAAGCGGCGGGCGAAGCGGTCGAGGAACTGCGCCGAGAGGGCGATCTCCGGCAGCAGGATCAGCGATTGCCGCCCCGCCGCCAGGCAGGCGGCGACCGCCTCCAGGTAGACCTCCGTCTTGCCCGAGCCCGTGACGCCGTCCAGCAGGGTGGCGCTGAACGCCGCTTCGTCCACCGCCTCGCGCAGAGCTGCCGCCACCCGGTTCTGGTCCGGCGAGAGGGCAGGGTGGGCATGCGCCGGGTCGGGCTCGGCGAAAGCAGCGCCGGCCGGGATCGGCGTGGGCACCAGCTGGCCCGCCTGGGCCATGGCGCGCAGCACCGCGGTGCTGACGCCGGCTAGCCTGGCCAACTCGGGTCCCGGGCGGGGCACGCCGTCGCCCAGCACCGCCAGCACCCGACTGCGCGCTTGCGTCAGCTTGGTCTCGGGCTGCGGGTCCGCGCGCTGCCAGCCGGGGGTGGGGACTGGCGGGGCCAGCGCGTTGATGCGCAGCGCCATCGCCAGCACCTCGCCGGGGGCGGCCAGCGTGTAGGCGGCCACCCAGTCGACGAAGCGGCGCAGGGGCGCGGGCAGCGGCGGCGCGTCCAGCTTAGCAGTCAGCGGCTTCAGCTTGGCGGCCGGCACCGCGGGGCCGGAGGGCGCGTCCCACACCACGCCCACCTCCTGACGGCGGTTGAGCGGCACCAGCACGATGTCGCCCGGCTCGGCCTGCGTGCCGGCGGGCAGCGCGTAGTCGAACGGGCCGGCGAAGGGATAGGGCAGCAGCACCGGCACACGGGTGCCTGCCGGCCACACGTCACTGTTGGTTGCAAACAAGAGTTCTTCGGCCACGCAAAGCTGTGTAGCCTATCTTCATGACGGCCGCAGACCCCCAGCCTGTGCTGATCCGCCTGGCTCCGAGCGCGCCCACGCCGGAGCAGGTGGAGGCCTTCCTGCGCGCCCAGCCAGACTTCCTGGCGGAGCGGCCCGAGCTCTACGCCGGCCTGTCGCCGCCGCGCCGCGTGCACGGTGCGGTGTTCGCCGACCACATGGAGGCCATGCTGGCCCAGGCGCGCCTGCGTGCGGCCGAGATGGAGGCGCGCGCCAGCGACGTGCTAGCCGCCGGACGCGCCGCCAGCGGCATCGCCGAGCGGGTGCAGGAGGCCGTGCTGGCCCTGTTGCACGCGGCCGACCCGGCGGAGTGCGTGACCGAGACCTGGCCCGGCCTGCTCGGCATCGACGCGGCCGCGCTGTGCTGCGAGGGCATCCGCCCGCGCTGGCGCACGCTGCCCAGCGGGGCAATTCGGGCGCTGCTGCGGCAGCGCGCTCTGGTGTTCCGCGACCGTCCCGCTGACGCGCCGCTGTTGCACGCCGAGGCGGCGCTGCTGGCAGAACGCGACGCGTTGATCGAGCTGCCTGGCACGGCGTTGCTGGCCCTGGTCAGCCGGGACCCGGCGGCGTTGCCGGCTACGTTGGCCTGGGGGTTCCTGGGGCGGGCGTTAGGCGCGCGGCTGGAGAGGTAAGCAAGGCCTTCTTTTCTGAAGAAAAGAAGCAAAAGACTTTTATCTCTGGGGTAAGCGCCGGCCACCTGGTCCGCGACGGCCAAGACAAAAGTTTTCTGGTTCTTTTTTTCAAAAAAGAACTGCTTTTTACTTATCTTCGGGCCCCGTGCTGCCTCCCACCGCCGGCGGGTCGCTGGCCGGAAACGTGTCTTCCAGCACGTCGTCGCGGTCGGCGTCTTCCTCGGTCTGCTCCTGTTTGGTCCCGCTCATGGCCAGCCTCCTTGTGGTGTGCATCACCGGCAACGCGGCAGGTGGCGGCGGTTGCAGCCATGGCCTGCCTGCGATGGCCCGAGCCGTGCGGCACGCCCTCTGTGGCAAGTCTGCACCAGGTCAGTGTTACGCGCTTGACGCGTTTAGTGTGCCCACCCTAACGTTTCGCTGTAGCGGAAGTGGATTCACTTATATAACAATCGAGCGCCGGATGGCGCGGCCCGACCGGGCGCAGAACCGGCGGCTCGTACAGGGGATAGAACGTTGGCGACATCATCGATATTCGGGGCAAACGGCGTGCTCGGTGTGCGCCGCCGCAGGCTGCTGGCAGGTGCGTCACTTGCAGTGCTGGCCGTGTCCGGCGCAGCCCACGCTTACGAGACGACGGTTGGCGGCTACCAGATCAACATCGACACCACGCTGTCTTCCAGCGTGGACCTGCGTCTCTCGCCGATCGACGAGAACTTCGTCGGCGTGCAGAACGGCGGCAAGTTCCCCACCGCCAACAACGACAACGGCACGCTGAACTACCGCGACGGCTCGCCGGTTGCCGCAGTGCAGCGCGTGACCACCGAAGTGCAGATCAAGAAGGACGATTACGGCCTGTTCATCCGCGCCACCGGCTTCTACGACCCGGTGATCGACAGCGAACGAACCGACTTCCAGTCGCTGAACCGCCCTGCGGTGCGCGACATCGGCGCCGATCTGCGCCTGCTCGACGCCTACGTGTTCGCCCGCCCTGAGATATTCGGCCACCCGTTCGATTTGCGCGTCGGCAACCAGGCGCTGAACTGGGGCGAGAGCACGTTCATCGGCGGCGGCATCAACACTATCACCCCGGTCGACGTGACCGCCCTGCGCGCGCCCGGCTCCGAGCTGCGACAGGCTTTTTTGCCGATCCCGGTGATCGACGCCAAGACCGAGATCGTTCCCAACCTGACGATCGAATCGTACTACCAGTTCACCTTCGTGCGCGACAAGCTCGAGCCGGTGGGCTCCTTCTTCGGCACCAACGACACCATCCTCGACGGCGGTCAGTACGCCAACTTGCGCAGCGACGTGCCCGACAACACGCGCGCCCCCTACGCGGCGAGCCTGGCAGACGGCATCCTGTTCGGCGCTGCCTATCCGCGCAGCAACAGCCGCTATCCCACAACGCTCGACGAATTCGGGTTCGCGCTGCGCGAAAACTTCCCCTCGCTGGGCGACACTGAGATCGGGCTGTACTATGAGAATTACGACAGCCGCATCCCGTTCGCTTCGTTTCGCACCGGCAAGGCCAACATCTCCGGCCTGCCGGGCGCCTTCGCGGTCGCACCAAACCCGCTGCTTGCCCTGCTGCTGCCCGGCATCAACTACGCGAAGCAGACCTACGACTCGACGGCGTCGATCTTCGCCGACTACCCGAAGGACATTCACCTCGTCGGCGTGAGCTGGAACTTCACCGGGCCTGCCGGACTGGCCGTGCAGGGCGAATTGTCCAGCAGGATCAACCAGCCGATCCAGTTGTCGGGGTCCGACCTCACTTTCGCCACTGCGTCTCCGGCAATTAGGTCGGCGGCGTCCCTCAGCCCGGCCGTGGCGTTGGCCGCAGCGCAGCTCAAGGAAGACCCGACCGTCCAGGCGGCCGGCGGCGAGAACATCGGCTTCGACCAGATCATCGACGGCTGGAAGCGCTACCCGGTCATCCAAGGCCAGACGACGGTCACTAAGCTCTACAACGCGATCCCGAACCTGAAGATCAACAGCATCGCCATCGTGGGCGAGATCGGCGCCGATTACGTCGCGAACTTCCCGCGCAACAGCGGCATCTTCAACGCTCCCTACACCACCGACACCAACTCCGCCTACGTGTCCAACGCGACGGTGAACAGCTCAGGCGTCTATCCGTTAAGCAAGAAGGGCTTCGCCAGTCAGTTCTCCGCCGCCTACACCGTGGCCGTCGTCATCGACATGCCGGACGTGCTGCCTTACGCGATCGACATGAAGCCGCTGGTCTCGCTGCAGCACGACTTCCTGGGGACCAGCCCGGGCGGGGTGAACACCTTTGTCGCCAACACCGCGGCGGCCAGCGTCGGCGTCAGCTTCAACTACCTGCAGGCCTATAGCCTGGGCGTGCAGTACACCAACCACTTCCCGGTCTTCAGCAACGGCAAATACGACGGCCTGCTCGACCGGGACTTCTTCAGCGCCGTGCTGTCCTACGAGTTCTGATGTTCATCGCCTGGAACATCGACCGGTGACAGGCAAGCAAGCGGTTCTTTTTTGAGAAAAAGAGCCAAAAAACTTTTGCCCTTCGGGTGCGCGATGCCGGAGCCTTCGCGACAGCAAACAGACAGGGCAACGGTCGGGCACCAGGACACGCGTGCCCGGCCGGCAACACGACCCTCGGCCTGAAGCGGCGGACAAGTTCGCAAGCCACCCCGCCCCGAGCACACCGAAAACGAGGTGGGCGAGCGCTGTCGCGGGAAGCTGAAACACCACGTCTCAACACAGCACACCCGAAGAGAGCAAAAGTTTTTTGGTTCTTTTCTTCAAAAAAGAACTGCTTGCCTTGCCTTCTCCGTCGATTCCCCGGAGTCAGAGGCAAAGCCGACACCTATAAGAGGTAAGAGTCCGTTGTCTCCCTCCCTGACCCGCAGGAAAGCTGCCCTACCTGCCGCCCTGATCCTGGCGGCCAGCCTGACCGCCGCGTCCGCCGCCACGACTGCCGATACCGACCAGCCAACCTGGCGCGCCACGCACGGCCCGCTGCTGGCCGTCGCGCATGCCGGCAATCGCCTAGTGGCCGTCGGCGACCGGGGCGCAATCCTGCTCTCCGACGACCAGGGCGAGACCTGGCGGATGGCGCAGAGCCCGTCGCCGGAACTGCTGACCGACGTGGTGTTCGACAGTCCGGTGGAGGGCTGGGCGGTGGGCCAGGACACCAGCATCCTGCGCACCACCGACGCGGGCGAGCACTGGACGCTGCAGCGCGCACCGGACGGCAAGGACCAGGCGCTGTTCTCGGTGGCCGTGCTCGGCCCGTCGCACCTGATGGCCACCGGCGCCTACGCGCTGGCGCTGGAGACCACCGACGCCGCCACCTGGACCCCGGTGAAGCTGCCCAGCATGGACGAGGACTATCACCTGAACTGCGTCATCGCCCACGGCGCCGACGTGGTGATCACCGGGGAGGCCGGCCACGCCTTTGTCCGCCACGACGGCAACTGGACGGCGATGCCGGTGCCCTACCAGGGCTCGCAGTTCGGCTGCCTGACCACGGCGGATGGCGGGCTGTACAGCTTCGGCCTGCGCGGGAGCATGTTCGTCTCCACCGGCGCAGCACCGGCCTGGCGCCGGATCGAGACCAACGAGCAGCGCTCCATCTTCGGCGGCACGGTGCTGGCCAACGGCTTTATGGCGCTGGTGGGCTCCAACGGCCTGGTGCTGCTGTTCGACCCGGTGACCAACACCTTCCGCACCCTGCCCATCCCCACCGGCGCCAGCCTGTCCGGCGTGGTCGAGGTCGCGGGCGGCAAATGGGTTTTGGTGGGGTACGACGGCGTGCACGTGATGGACCCCACCACGGCAGCCACCCAGGCTTCGGAGGCCGTGCGATGATCGGGTTCCTCGAGCGTGCGCTGTTCTCCAACCGGCGCAAGATCCTGGTGGCCTTTGCGCTGATCACGGTCGGCCTGGGCTTCTTCGCGGCGCGCGTGCATCCGGACGCGGCGTTCGACAAGCTGCTGCCGTCGCACAACGCCTACATCGACACCTACAAGAAGGTGGAACGCCAGTTCGGTGGCGGCAACGTGCTGCTGATCTCGCTGGAGGCCAAGCACGGCAACATCTTCACGCCGGAATACTTCGACGCGCTGCGTAAGCTGACCGACGACGTGTTCTTCCTGCCCGGCGTGGACCGCACCCACGTCAGCAGCCTCTACACGCCGGACACGCGCTTCGCGGAGGTGGTCGAAGGCGGCTTTAACGGCGGCCCGGTCATCCCGTCCGGCTTCCAGCCGGACGCCAAGGGCTTCGCCAACGTCCGCAGCAACATCATCAAGTCCGGTATCGTCGGCCGGCTGGTTGCCAACAACTTCCGCAGCGCAGTGGTCAGCGCGCACCTCAACGACGTCGATCCGCGCACCGGCGCGCACCTCGACTACACCAAGTTCGCCAACGAGCTCGACAGCATCATCCGCGCCAAATACGACACCGCGGACACGCAGATCCACATCCTCGGTTTCGCCCAGGCGATCGGCGACATCGAGCGCGGCGCCCAGGTGATCGTGGTGTTCTTCGGCGTGGCACTCGCGGTGGCCGCAGTGCTGCTCTACATCGTTTCCCGCTCGCTTTACCTGACGGCCGCAGCGCTCGCCTGCTCACTCATCGCGGTGATGTGGCAGCTCGGCATCATCACAGCGCTGGGCATCGGCATCGACCCGATCTCGGTGCTGATACCGTTCCTCATCCTTGCCATAGGCGTCAGCCACGGCGTGCAGATCGCGCTGTCCAACGTGCGGCTGGTGGGCGAGGGGCGCACCGCGCTGGAAGCCGCCCGCGGCAGCTTCCACAACCTGCTCGAGCCCGGCGTGGTCGCACTCTGCCTGGCCGTGCTGACCTTCGTGACGGTGACCACCATCCCGGTACCGGCCATCCGCGAGCTCGCTTTGACGGCGGCGATCGGCATCGCCGTGCTGGCGGTGACCAACCTGATGGTGCTGCCGGTGATCGCCAGCTTCGCCAGCGTGTCGATGAAGCGCATCGAGGCGGCGCAGCGCGGGGCCGCGCGCTTCGAGGGATTCTGGCGCTTGCTCGCCAGCCTGATTGCGCCGCGCTCGGCGGTGATCATCTGCCTGATCACCGCCGGCGTGGCCGGCGGCGCGCTGCTGCTGGGCCAGCCGGTGGTGGGCGACCTGCACGTAGGCGTGCCGGAACTGCGCCCCGATAGCCGCAACAACAGGGACGCGGCGTTCTTCCAGAGCAACTACTCGGTCGGCGTGGACGTGCTGGAGGTGTTGGCCGAGGGGCCGGCCAATTCCTGCCTGGACTACGATTCGATGAAGCGGATCGACGATCTGGACCACCGCCTGCAGGGCGTGCCCGGCGTGCGCAGCACGCTGTTCATGGGCCACCTGATGCGCCAGGTGAACGTGGTGTTCAACGAGGGCAACCCGAAGTTCAACTACCTGCCGCATGACAGCCGTATCCTCGGCCGCGACAGCTCCGCCTTCGAGCCGGCGCAGGGCCTGGCCAACGAGGATTGCTCGGCGATGCCGCTGATCATCTTCCTCACCGACCACAAGGCCGGCACCATCGACCGGGTCATCAAGACCGTGGAGGCATACGCCGCCACGCCCACGAAGACCAAGCTGCGGCTGGAGCTTGCGGCGGGCACCGCCGGCGTCATCGGTGCCACCAACCAGGTGGTCGAAGCCGCACAGCTGCCGATGCTCGGGCTGGTCTACGGCATGATCATCGTGATCTGCCTGGGCGTCTTCCGCTCCGTGCGCGCGGCAATCTGCATCGTGCTGCCGCTGGCCGCCGTCTCCATCCTGGCCAACGCGGCGATGAGCGTGCTCGGCATCGGGCTGAAACTGTCCACCTTGCCGGTCACCGCACTCGGCGTCGGCATCGGCGTGGACTACGGAATCTACAAGTTCTCCCGCCTGTCCTACTATATGCGGCACGGTTACACGCTGAACGCGGCCTACATCCAGACCCTGCGCGAGACGGGAAGTGCGGTGATCTTCACCGGGTTGTCGCTCTCGATCGGTGTAGCGACCTGGGCGTTCTCGCCGCTGCAGTTCCAGGCGGATATGGGGCTGCTGCTGACGTTCATGTTTTTCATGAACATGGTGGGCGCCATCGTGGTGCTGCCGGCGATCATCGGGGTGATGGACCTGATCGTCCCGCAGAAGCGGCCTGGCGACATCGCGGCGGCGCTGGAGCCGGAGCATGAGGGCGAGGTGGCTGGGGCGCCTAAAGTGTAAGCAAGCACCTTCTTTTCTGAAGAAAAGAAGCAAAAGACTTTTGGTCCTGCTGTCGCGGAGTTTCCCTCAGCGTATACTCCAAGAGACAAATGTTTTTTGGTTCTTTTTTTCAAAAAAGAACTGCTTGCCTTGCCTTCAATCAGTCGCCGCCCCGCCGCCACAGGAACGTCAGCTCGTGCTTGTTGTGAAACAGGTGCACCAGCCGCCCGCCCGGTATCGCGGCGAACGCTTCGGCGCTCTCGTGGTCCGCCGCACCCTGGAACTTCACCGTGCAGACGATCCGCCCGGCGCGCCCGCTGGCGATCCACGCGCGCACCAGCGTCAGCAGCCGCGAGGGGTAGGCGATCACGTCGGAGAACAGCCAGTCCACCGGCGCCTCGGCGGCCGGGTCGATGGCAAAGGCGCTGTCCTGCCGCGCAGTCACACCCGGCATGCTTGCCACGTCCGAATGCAGCGCTGCCTTGTCCACCGCGGTGACGCGGGCGCCCAGCCGCGCCAGCGCCCAGGTCCAGCCGCCGGGTGCCGCACCCAAATCCAGGCAGGTCTCGCCGGGCATCGGCCAGGCGCGCCACAAGGTGCAGGCCTCCCACAGCTTCAGGTAGGCGCGGCTGGGCGGCCCGAGCCGGTCCTCCTCGAAGGTGACTTCGCCGTTGACGAAGGGGCTGGTCTGGGTGGGGCTGGCCAGCATGCGGTCGCGCCCGAGCAGCGTCCAGGCGCCCAGGTGGCTGTCGGGTGCTGCCACCGGGAAGCGCAGCGGCTTCGGCCGCAGCTTCGGCAGGCGGGCGGTGATCAGCGACGCGCGGCTATTGTTGTCGAACGGCAGGTAGCCCCAGTTGCGCTGGATCGCGCGCAGCGCGTCCGACGCGGCGCCGATGGAAGCGGCCGGCACCTCGCGCGGGGCAGTCCACACGTTCAGCGCCCAGGCGGCGGGGACCGGCGGGTCCGGGGAGAGAGCCAGCAGACCGTGCCAGGCAGTAACGGCGACCCCGCGACGGGCGAGTTCCTCGGCCAGCGTGTCGGCCTGGCCGTCGGCGGCCTGGTAGGCGGCGGCGATCAAGGTAGCGTTCGAGCCAGTTGCAAACCCACCCCGGCAATCGTTGAGGGGTGTTTCCTGCGCGCCGGCGCTCGCGGCCACAAGAGGCCAAGGTGCTCGGCAAGATCGCCAGGACGGCCGTCTTGGCGTGCGTCTGGTGCTCATGGCGAAGGGAAGCAATGCCTGCTCTTTTGAAAAAAGCAGCGAAAAACTTCTGTCTCTGCTGTCGCGGACTCTCCCGCAACATACACCCCGAGGACGCAAAATTTTTGATTCGTTTTTAAAAAGAGCTGCTTGCCTTGCCTTGCGGGCGGCCGGTCCGCTCTGGGTCATGTTTTGAAAGCATGTCGGGTCTAGCAGACGGGAATGAACATCTCGATTACGTTCCCGGTCGGCAAGGGATGGGTCAGGCAACTGCACCAGCGGGCGCAGGCGTGCACTCCGCGTCGGAAAATATCTTCAGAGAGTGGGGCCGGCGGCGAGCGCTGACGCTGCCAACAGCAGCCAGCCCACCATCAGCAACACGCCGCCGACAGGCGCCGTCGGCCCCGACCCCACGCCAGCCAGGTGGTTGGCATAGACCGCGCCGCAGAACAGCAGCATGCCGAGCGTGAAGCCCAGCCCGGCCAGGTTGCCGAGCGTGTGCGCCAGCGGCGGCGCCCGCATCAGCCACAGCCCCGTCAGCACCAGCGCCAAAGCGTGCCAGCCCTGCATCTGTATGGCGCTGCGCACGGCGTCCAGCGCCTTGGCGTCCAGCCGCTGCGGCAGAGCGTGCGCGGCGGCTGCAGCCAGACCCACTGCGCCCGCGCCGGCCACTGCGCCGAGCGCCATCCAGATCCGGCCCATGCGTGTTCCCTCATGCCAAAGGGCATTACGCAACAACGGCCAAAAGCAAGCAGGTGTTTTTTGAAAAAAGCACCAAAAGACTTTTGTCCCTGTAGGTATGCCGGGATGGCACGCGTCGTTTCAGCCGTCCGCGACAGATGCACAAAAGCTTTTTGCTGCTTTTTCTCGAAAAGAAGGTTCTTGCTCGCTCTGCCGGCGTTGCCGCAGCGCACATCTGCTCGACGGCCAGCCTCTCCCCATTCTACTCTTCGTCCAGCTCAGGCAATATACGATCCACATGCCACGCGGCGACCTGTTCCCCGAAATCGGGCCATTCGAGACCGGCTACCTGCCGCTGACCGATGGCCACGTGATGTATTGGGAGCAGGTGGGCAATCCGCGCGGCCGGCCGGTGCTGTTCCTGCACGGCGGCCCAGGTGCGGGCGCCGGCGCCGTGCACCGTCGCTTTTTCGACCCCACGCACTGGCGCATCGTCATCTTCGACCAGCGCGGCGCCGGCCGGTCCCGCCCGCTGGGCAGCCTGGACGCCAACACTACCGGACACCTGGTGGGTGACATCGAGCGGCTACGCATCTACCTCGGTCTCGAGCGCTGGCTGCTGTTTGGCGGCTCGTGGGGATCCACTTTGGCGCTGGCCTATGCCCAGGCACACGTGGCCCAAGTGGTGGGGCTGGTGCTGCGCGGCGTGTTCCTCGGCCGCCAGCGCGAGGTGGACTGGTTCCTGCACGGCCTGGCGCAGGTTTTTCCCGACGCGCACGCCGCCTTTGCCGGCTTCCTGCCGCCGCACGAGCGTGCCGACCTGCTGGGCAGCTACCTGCGCCGTCTGACAGACGCCGACCCGGCCGTGCACATGGCCGCCGCCCGCGCGTGGTCCATCTACGAGGGGTCCTGCAGCACGTTGCTGCCCAGCCCGGATACCGTGAGCTCGTTCGCCGGCGACCGCACCGCGCTCGGGCTGGCGCGCATCGAGGCGCACTACTTCGCCCATAACCTGTTCCTGCCGGCATGTGGGCTGCTGGGGCGGATGGAAGCGATCGGCCACCTGCCGGGCGAGATCGTGCAGGGGCGCTACGACATGGTCTGCCCCGCGGTCACCGCCTTCGACCTGGCGGCGCACTGGCCGGCGGCGCGGCTGACGATCATCCCCGATGCCGGGCACTCGGCGCTGGAGCCCGGGGTGCGGCGGGCGCTGGTGGCGGCAGTGGAACGCTTCCGGCACCGCGTCTAGAGGATCATCCGACCAAACCGGATACAGATGCTCGCTACAACAAATAGCTAGCGCATTTTACGGCCTGTTACCGCTTCAACGGGGTCGGAAGACGCTCTAGGCAAGTCTTGTTTGGGGGCGGGAAGAAGCAAAAACTTTTGTGAGTGCCGTCGCGGACCTTTCTGCACGGCCCGACGTTGCACGCTCGAACGGCGCCGCCACGTGCGTGTGCCGAAACACGGAGTTTTTCAGATGAAAACGATGCTCGCACGTTCCACCGCCCTGATCCTGCCGCTGGTGTTAGCGACTGGCGCGCTCGCACAGGCGCCTACGCCCGCCGCGCCGCCGAACGCTGCCCCGAACTCTGCGATGATGGCGCCCTCGGCCAGCTCGCCCATGGCTCCTGAAGGATCGGCGAAGCTGTCGAAGGTGGACAAGGAGTTCGTCACCAAGGCAGCCCAAGGCGGCCTGGCAGAAGTGCAGATGGCCCAGCTCGCGCAGCAGAAGGGCGACGACGGGGTGAAGACCTTCGCCCAGGCGATGATCAGCGACCACACGCCGGCCAACGAGAAGCTGGCGCAGATCGCTACTTCGAAGGGGATGACGGCGCCTACCGACCCGAGCGCCGCGCAGCAGAAGATGCTGGCCAAGTTGCAGGGTTTGAGCGGCGACAAGTTCGACAAGACCTACATCAGCGGCCAGGTGCGTGCGCACGAGGCGATGCTGAAGCTGTTCGAGCGCGAGTCGACCAACGGCAAGGATGCGGACCTGAAGGCGTTTGCGGACAGCACCGTGCCGGTAATCCAGAAGCACATCACGATGGCGCAGAACGTAAAAGGCTGAGGCAAGCAGCTTTTTCTTCAAAGGTAGAATCAAGAAACTTTTGTCGCCTTAGGCGCCCCGTGCGAGAGAGAGTCCTCGACAGCGGTGACAAAAGTTTTTTGCTTTTTATCTTTAAAAAAGAAGCGTTTCCACCGACCCTGCAACCGAAAACAATCGCGCATCTTCCAGCGGAGGACACGTTAACATCAGCCCCGCCGGTGGCGCGTCTGGCTCATGGCACGGCAGGCTGATCGCGCAGCCGTCCAGGAAATTCACCTGTGCCGTATTGCGCAGGATCAGGTTGTTCAGCCGCTTGTAGTCGTCTTCTGCGACAAAAGCGGTAGTAACCGGTGGTGCCATCACCACGGTCGGCATCACCATTGCGTCGTAGGGCGCCAGCTCCTCCCGGAACTCCGTGATAATGGCGGCGCGCGCTTGCATCAGAACGATGTAGTCTGCGGCAGGCATGTTCGCGCCGGGCAGGATGCGGCTGGCAACGCGAGGGTCGTATCGCGCGGCGTCAGTCTGCAAAAGTCCGCGGTGCCAGGCATAGGCCTCGGCGACGGCGAAGCCGCCATGCGCGTGCGCCTGCATGATGCGGTCGAGGCAGGCGACCCGCTTGTGGACGATGCCGACACCGGCGCGGTCCAGACGCTGCACGGCGCGGTCGATCGCGCGTTCCGTGGATGCGTCCATGTCTTCGGTGACGATGTTGGTGGGGAACAGCAGGCGCAGGCTGTCGGGTGGCTTCGCGGCCGGCGCAGCAGGACGGCCGCCGGCCAGGATCGCATCGATGGTGGCGCAACACGCCACGGTGCGCGCGAGCGGGCCCACGGAATCCAGCGTCGGGGCGAGCGGCAGCACGCCGGTCAGCGGCACGCGGCGTGCTGTGGGCTTGTAGCCGACGACGCCGCAGAACGCCGCCGGGATGCGGCAGGATCCGCCGGTGTCCGTGCCGATCCCTGCCAACGCGAACCCGTCCGAGACGGAGACGGCAGCACCCGACGAGCTGCCGCCCGGTATGCGTCCCGTGCCGTCCGGCAGGCGGCCATAAGGCGCACGTGGCGTGCCGAAATGCGGGTTGATGCCGACGCCGCTGAAGGCGAACTCGGTCATGTTGGTACGGCCGACGGGGATCAGCCCGGCGGCGAGCAGGCGGGCGACGACGGTCGCGTGGGCCGCGGCGGGTGGTGCGGCGGCCAGCACTACCGAGCCGGCCGCCGTGGGCTCGCCCGCCACGTCCAGCAGGTCCTTCAGGCTGATGGGGATGCCGGCGAGCGGGCCGGGAGCTCGGCCAACTCGGCGCAGGGCGTCCATCGCGTCGGCCGAGGCGCGCGCCTGGTCATGATAGACACGAAGGAAGGTGCGCGCGCCCTCGCCATCCGGGGCGGCGATGCGGTCCAGGCACGCTTCTACAAGGTGACGGCTGGTGGTGCGGCCGGCGGACAGGGCCTCGGCGGCTTGGGCGATGGTGAGCATGAAGCCACCCTGAAGCGGGGCGTTCGGCGTGGCTAGTGGGGCAAGCGGGCACTATGAGGGCTGGGGCGGATCTTCGCTTTGGTCGTTGCGCGCGTGAAAGAGAAGGCGGCGACCTGTGTTATTAAGCGGCAAAGGAAGGAAGGCCTTCCTTTTCGAGAAAAAGAAGCAAAAAGCTTTTATCGCGGCTGTCGCGGTTCTGTCCGGCGAGCGCGCGACAGCGGAAGCAAAAGTTTTTTGCTTCTTTTTTTCAAAAAGGAAGCGCTTGCCTAAAACCTGAACCCCACGCGCGCCCACAGAACACGCCCCAACACGTCGTAAGTCGACGTATCCGTATTCGTCTCGCCGTCCACCAGCGTCGGCGGCCGCGTACCCGCCAAATTGTCGATCCCCGTCATCAGCGTCACGGACGACAGCCGCCGCGACACCTCCACGTCCTGGTACACGACATCCGGCGCCTTGGTATCGAGCGACCCGGGCGGCGCACCCAGCACGCGCGCCCCGGAGATTAGCCGCCCCGTCCAGCTGAACGACCAGGCGCCACGGTCCAGAGACGCCGTCGCCCGCGACCGCACCCGCGCGTAGCTGCCCACCGCCGAGAGGCCGGGGAACGTGCCGGCATACTGGGTGAAGCCGGCCTCGCCGGCATCGTGCAGCCGGTAGGCCAGCAGCCAGTTCGTCTGCCAGTCCAGCTTCAGCGTGCCCAGCGGGGCGGCGTGTGTGCGCAGCGTTGCGCCGAACTCCACGCCGTCGGTCTTGATGGTGCCGACGTTCTCGTCGAGGCCGAGGATGTTGCTGATCTGCCCGGCGTTGCCGCCTCCGGCGATGCGGGTGACCAGGCTGCACAGCTTGCTGGAGAGGTGCGGGCTCGCGGTGCAGGCATCCGGGATCAGGTTCGGGTCGGTGTCGGCCAGCGAGTCGATCGCGTCGCGTATCCGGTAGTGGTAGTAGTCGGCGTCCAGTGTCAGCCCCGGCCAGGCTGGCGGGTTTAAGGTGACGCCCAACTCCTCGTTTTCGGACTGCTCGGGGCGCAGACGCGGGTTGCCGCCGCTCTCCACGTCGATCAGCGAAGAGGCCTGGGTGAAGCCCGGGCCGAGGCCCTGCGCACGGCAGTTGGCGTCCACCACCGGGTTGGCGTGCAGGCCGGAGCGCGCGTCGCACGGGTCGGTTATCTGCTGCTGGCTGGCGGTGATGCCGCCGAACGCCTCGGAGATGGCGGGCGGCCGGCGTGCCAGCCCGGTCAGCGCGCGCAGCGACAGGCCGGCCACCGGCGCGTAGTCCACGATTGCGCGCAGGCTGGGAAAGGTGCCGTAGCGGCTGGTCGCCGTCTCCCGCACCGCGAGCGAGAGGTCCAGCCGGTGGATCGCGGCCAGGTCGCGCAGCAGCGAGGCGGTGAGCGTGGCGTAGGCCTCCGCCGTGTCGTAGCCGCCGGAGGTGGGAGCCGCGTCGTTGCCCGCCTGGTCGCCGCGCGCGGTCACCGCGTCCACCGTGGTGGCACCGTGCTCGCGGCGCAGCTCGCCGCCCAGCACCAGCCGGACCGGGCCGCCCGGCGCCGTGAACAGCGGGCCTGCCACGCGCGCCTGGCCCACCGTCTCGGCGTAGTCCGACTGCGAGCGCGCGGTGTAGCGCAAATAGGCCAGCGCCCGTGCTGACAGCGAGCCAAGGCCGAACCAGTCCGCCGCTACGCAGCCGGACGCAGCGGCGCAGTCGCCCACGCCCACGGTCTGCAGCGCGCGCGTGAGGTTCACTTCGTTGCCGGTGACGTAGGTGTTCAGGCTCTGCCCGTGGTCGAACGACAGCGACCAGTCCCATCCCTCCTGCTCGCCCTCCAGCCCGGCCAGCACGCGCCACACCGGACCGCTAGTGGTGGTGGTCTGCGCGCCGGCCTCGCTGGCCACGCGCTCCAGCGTCACCGGCACGCCGAACGGGTTGAACGGGTCGGCGGCAGGAACGACGAAGCCGTCCGGGTTCTTCGACGTGCCGGTCAGGCCGAGCGTCTGCGGCGGCTGCTCGTTGGTCGCCCTACGCTGGGTGTAGAGCAGCTCGACGTCGGCTGAGACGTCGTCGGTGAGCGGGGTGTCGGCGTCGAAGTAGGCCGTTTCGCGCTGCAGCCCGCCCTGCAGGGTGCGGTCGTGCGCGAAGTCGTAGCCGTCGGTGAGCGGGTCGTAGGCGCGGGTAGTCCGGCCACCGAGCGCCAGCGCGTCGATGCCGTCGGCCACCGCGTGGCCGCCTGGCGCCGCCGGGCTGCCGAACAGGGTGGAGCCCGGGCCGGCCTGCGCGATCGGGTCGGCGGACCACGAGCGGCTATCCTGCGCCACCGCGCCGCGCTGGAAGTAGTCCAGGCCGAACGCCACGTGGCCGCCGCCAAAGCTGCGCCCGCCGGTCAGGCTGATGTCGGCGGTGCCGTCGCCGCCGGCGCCGGCCGCCGCGCCGTAGCTGTCCAAATGCAGCCCGTCGACGTGGTCCTTCAGCACCACGTTGACCACGCCGGCCACCGCGTCGGCGGCGTATTGCGGCTGCGCGCCGTCGCGCAAAACCTCCACGTGGTCGATGATGCCGAGCGGGATGTCGTTGAGGTCCACCGCCTCGTCGGTCTGGATGCCGCTGAGCACGAAGCGCTTGCCGTCCACCAGCACCAGGGTGCGGTCGAAGTTGAGGTTACGCAGGTCGATGAAGTACTCGCCGAAGCCGCCGTCGTTCTGCGCGTTGTTGATGCCCTGCGAGCCGAAGGCGGGCACCTGGTCCAGCAGCGCGCCCAGGCTGGAGACGCCGCTGCGGGCGATGTCGCCGGCGCTGAGCACGGTGGTGCCGACGGGCTGCGTGGACGCGGCGGGCGCGGTGACGGTGATCTGCTCGACAGGCTGGGCCGCGGCGGCCCCGGCAGCGCAGGACAGGAGCAGGACGGAAGCGTAGGTGTTCACACGGCGCAGGTGCGCTGGGCGACGTTAACAGGTCAATTCGGGAAACAATCTCTACGCGGAAACTTCACAAAGCAAGCAAGCGGTTCTTTTTTGAAAAAAAGAACCAAAAAACTTTTGCTTCCGCTGTCGCGCGCTCGCCAAAAAGAACCGCGACAGCGGAGACAAAAGCTTTTTGCTTCTTTTTCTCGAAAAAGAAGCGCTTGCTTGCTTACTGCGCCAGCGCCCTCCGCCCGCCTCTGCGCAGCATCCGCCGGAACCCGGCGGCCTGCTGCTGCCACCAGCTACCCGTCGCCATTGCCTCCTCCGCCGAGGGGTCCCCCGTGCGTGCATACTCCCGCGCAAAATCGGCCGAGCCGAACATCATGTCCCAGAACGGGAAAATCGCGCCGTAATTGCAGCTACGTTGCCCCGCCGCGCGCACGCCGTGATGGGCGCGGTGGAAGCGCGGCGAGATCAGCAGCCTGTCGCCCAGCCGGCCGAAGCTGACGCGCGCGTTGGCGTGGCTCATGCTTTCCAGCAGGCGCAGCAGCAGGATGATCAGCGGAAACTGCATCGGCGGGATGCCGATGAGCAGGCCCAGCACCATGAACCAGACGAACGCGATGACGTCGTCGAGCACGTGGTTGCGGTCGTCCGACCAGAAGGTCATCTGGCGCTGCGCATGGTGCACCGAGTGGATGGCGTACCACCAACGGAAATTGTGGCTGAGGCGGTGGCGCCAGTAGTCGGCGCAGTCCAGCACCAGCACGTAGATGACAAAGGTGATCCACTGGTGGCCGAGCAGGATGGGGCATACGCCCTCCAGCGTCGGCGGCACGTAGCCACGGTCGGTCAGCGAGCCGGACAGCCAGACCTGCGCCTGGTAGAACGCCACGAAGGTGACCAGCGGCATCACGCCGATGCGCGAGAGCAGGGTGTAGAAGATGTCCACCGTGACCGCTTTCTGGTCCGGCCAGCGCTCCAACCGAGCGAAGCGCTCCATCGGCCAGCAGATCGCCAACATCAGCCCGACCTGGGCCACGCCGTAGAGGGCGAACAGCACCCAGCCGTAGGCAACGTCCTCCCACTGCATCATGTCGAACCGGTAGAGCAGCGGCACCACTGTGGTCTCGGAAAGCCAGCCGGCGGCAGAGGCGAAGGGATCGAGCATCGTGAGGCGCTTGTAGCACCTAGCCGCGCGAGCGAGAAAGAAAAGCAAGGCCTTCTTATCTGAAGAAAAAAAGCAGAAGGCTTTTGGTCCTGCTGGCGCGGCGTGTCCCTCATCGTGCACTCCAGGGAATAAAAGTTTTTTGGTTTTCAAAAAACAACCGCTCGCCTTGCGTGCCGCCACATGTTGCCGGCCCGGGCAGGACTATTGTGTTCCGGACGCTGTCCCGGCATCTGGGTCCGATGGAGTGCAACGCGCAGCGGACCCGTCTGCCGAGATGAGCGGCCAACGCATCCTGGTGGTCGAGGACGATTTCCTGATCCGGATGACGCTGACCGAGTCGCTGGAGAGCGAGGGGTTCGTCGTCATCGAGGCTGACAGCGGGGAGGCTGCGTTGGTGCAGCTCCGCGCCGACCCTACGATCAGTCTGTTGCTGACCGACATGCAGCTCTCCGGCAGCCTGGACGGCCGGGCTTTGGCCGAGGCGGTACGGGCGGAGAACCTGATCCTGCCGATCATCTACATGACTGGCCGGCCGGACCGGGTAGGTCCGGTGGACCCGGCGCGCGAGCTGGTGATCGGCAAGCCATACTTGCCGTCGGAGATCTGCGCGGCCGCCCGCGCCATGCTCGCCAGGACCTGAATTCCCGGCGAGCACGGCGTGTGCGTCAGTGCTGTTCCGGCTTCTTCTCCGGGCGGGCGGGCGCTGCCGGCCGGGGCGCTGGTGCCGGCCGGGGCGGCTCGGCGCGCGGCGGGGCAGGGCGCGGTGCCTCGGCGCGTGGTGCGGGCGCAGACCGCGGCGCTTCCGCCC
>CAXSZX010000022.1:0-57284 GCA_964242115.1 uncultured Acetobacteraceae bacterium
GCCGGTGAAGCGGTATCTAAGCCGCACACAGACACATGTCAACTCAGAGTCATAACTCGTTCCGCATCAGCACGATATTGCAGGTACCACCGGGCAAAAAGCGGAATCCCCACTTCCAGCGGCGTCGTCGGCGCGTAGCCCGTCAACGTGCCGATCGCGTCCACCGACGCCCACGTCTCCTCAACATCCGC
Source organism: uncultured Acetobacteraceae bacterium (assembly GCA_964242115.1). Taxonomy (GTDB): domain Bacteria; phylum Pseudomonadota; class Alphaproteobacteria; order Acetobacterales; family Acetobacteraceae; genus BOG-908. Next base: position 192 of record CAXSZX010000022.1, read on the forward strand.
GGCAGGCTTTGCGACGTCCTCGATCACCGCGCGGCGCCCCAGCGACTCCTCCAGTAACGCCACCAGCCGGTTCACCGTCTCGCTGCGATGGTTGCCGATGTTGAGCACGCGCGGCATCTCGCCCGCACCAGGCGGCCGGTCCAGCGCGCCCACCACACCGGCGATGATGTCGTCGATATAGGTGAAATCGCGCTTCAGGCGGCCGCCGTCGTAGACGGTGATCGGCCGCCCGGCCATGATCGCCTCGGCAAAGCCGTAATACGCCATGTCCGGCCGCCCCCAGGGCCCATACACGGTGAAAAACCGCAGCCCGGTCTGCGGCAGGCCATACAAATGCCCGTAGGCGTGGCTGATCAGCTCGCCGGACCGCTTGGTCGCCGCGTAAAGCGACGACGGCGTGTCCACCCGCGCCGTCTCGGCAAACGGCAGCTCGCGGTTCAGCCCGTACACCGACGACGAGCTCGCGTAGGTGAAATGCGCCAGGCGCGGCAGCGCCCGGCACAGCTCCAGCATCACCACCTGGCCCATCACGTTGGCGCTGACATAGGCGTAAGGGTCGATCATCGAGAACCGCACCCCGGCCTGCGCCGCCAGGTGCAGCACATGGGTGATCTCGCCCGACGCCAACCCCAGCATCGCCGCCCGGTCGCTCACGTCGGCCTGCACGAAGCGGAACCCTACCCCGGCCAGCCGCGCCAGCCGCGCCCGTTTCAACCGCACGTCGTAGTAACCGTTGACGTTGTCGACGCCCACCACCTGCTCGCCGCGCGCCAGCAAGGCGGCGGCCGCGTGATAGCCGATGAAGCCGGCAGCACCGGTCACCAGGATGCTCATCGCCGGTTCAACCCGCCGTCCAGCCGCCGTCGATCGACAGCGGCACGCCGGTAATCGTGGCCGCCGCCTCCGAACAGAGGAACACGCACAAGGCGCCGATCTGCTCCGGCGTGGTGAAGCGCAGCATCGGCTGCTTCTCCGCCAGCAGCGCCCGCCGCACCTCCTCCTCGGGTTGGCCGCTCGACTCTGCCCGTGCGTCGATCTGCGCCTGCACCAGCGGCGTCAGCACCCAGCCGGGGCAGATGGCCGTGCAGGTGATGCCGTCGGGCGCGAGCTCGATGGCGGCCACCTTGGTCAGCCCCACCAGCCCATGCTTGGCCGCCACGTAGGCGGATTTTTGCGCACTGCCCACCAGCCCGTGCGCCGACGCGATGTTGATGATCCGCCCCCAACCGGCCGCCCGCATCAGCGGGATCGCCGCCTGCATGGCGTAGAACGGGGCGGAGAGGTTGATGCCGATCACCTGCTCCCACTTCTCTGGCGGGAAGACGGCGATCTCGGCGGTATGCTGGATGCCGGCGTTGTTGACCAGCACCGCCACCCCGCCCAGCTCGGACTGCGCCTGGCGCACCAGACCCGCCACCTCGTCCGGCCGCGTCATGTCCGCCGCACTATGGCGCACCTGCACACCGTTTGCGCCGGCCAGTTCCGCACGCAACGCCTCTATCGCGTCGGGCTCGCCGAAGCCGTTCAGCATGATGTCGGCACCTTCGGCGGCCAGCGCACGGGCCACCCCCAACCCGATGCCGCTGGTCGACCCGGTCACTACCGCCACCTTGCCGTTCAGGCTCATCCCGCTGCCTCGCCTCCGCGCCAAAGCCGCCGCTTCGCATCCGTGCCGATCACCCCTATCGTGAACCGCAGGTTCCCACAAACCGCCCGTTCTTCGCGCCCGGCATCGCCGTGTGCCGGCCGCGGGCACAGTTGCGAGGCAGGAATGCGCTGTCAGACACGCTGCTGCCTTATGGGCCGCCTTCTGGGCTGCCTTCTGGCCAGCTTCGCCGCCTGCCTGTCCGCCGCAGACACCCGCGCCGCCACCCCCAGCCCCGCCGCGCCGAGCGCCGCCGCTGCCAGCATCGCCGCCCCGCCCGCCCCCAGCCTCGGCACGCCCCCGCAAACGACCAACTCGCTTGGCGCGACGCTCCGCCAGGTTGCCCTGACCCCGCCCGGCACCTCGGTCCAGTTCACCACCTACGCCATGGGACTGTTCCCGCTGGCCGGCCACTTCAACAATTTCACCGGTGAGCTGCACGTGGACCCCAACAACCCGAACACCTGCGCCGTCACGCTCGACATCAGCGTCGCCAGTCTGCAGATGGCCGACCCGGGCCGCACCAGGGACGCGCTCAGCCCGTCGCTGCTGGATGCGGCCACGTACCCTCACCTCACTTATCAAGGGAGCTGTGCCGGCGGCCACGCGTCAGGCATGCTGACGATGCACGGGGTGACCAGGAAGCTGGAGCTGACCGCCACCCGCCAGGGTGACACCGTGACCGCACAAGGCACGCTCCGCCGCCAGGAATACGGCGTGACCGGCCTGCCGGGGCTGCTCGGCCGCACCATCCGGATCACCTTTGCCGTGTCCCTGCCTGACGGGCTGGCCAGCCTGATGGCACACTGAAGCAGTGCAACATCGAGCCCGCGCCGGCGTTTGCCCGGCCAGAGCAACTGGAGCACCCGCCATGGACAACCACGCCCAAACCCACCGCATGCACCGCACGCGCAACGCGCTGCCGTCAAACGCGAAAAGCGTGTCGATCGACCTGCTGAACGCCCGACTGGCCGACGGCATCGATCTGGCTCTGGCCACCAAGCAGGCCCATTGGAACCTCAAGGGCCCGCAGTTCATCGGCATCCACCTGATGCTGGACGGCTTTCGCACCGAGCAGGACGAGTGGAACGACACGATGGCCGAACGCGCTGTCCAGCTCGGCGGCACGGCACTCGGCACCACGCAGACTGTGGGTGCGATGACCAAGCTGGCACCCTACCCGACCGACACCTACGCCGTTGCCGACCATCTGGCAGCCCTGATCGACCGGTTCGGCACCTACGCCAACGCCTTGCACGACAGCATCGACCAGGCGGACGAAGCCGGCGACGCTGATGCGGCGGACATCTTTACCGAGGTGTCGCGCGGGATCGACAAGCAGCTCTGGTTCCTCGAGGCGCACGTGCAGGAGCCGACGGGGCAGATGCGGGATGGGGACGGGAAGTAAGTCAAGGCAGGCGCTCCTTTTTTGAAAAATGGAGCAAAGCCCGTTGTCTCCGCTGTCGCTGAAGCACTTGGCTGCTTGCACTGAATGCGGGACCTGGTTCGTTTGCGTAACGTGCCAGTATGTAAGGCGGCCTGCAGTCAAGTAGTCCGATCAACCGTTTTCGCGACTTTTCTTCCAACGATAAGAACCGCTCACGGAAACCTCCTCGATCCGATCAAGGAGGTTTTCCTTGGCGGCAACCTGATGTTCGACGTCACGGCGCAACCGGTCATCGACCGCGCACGCGCTGCCCACATGGAAATGCCAGCGGAACGCAGTCACCGGTGCACGTTGCTCAGGCAAACTCTTCTACAGCGCTGATCAAACAGTGTACCATCAGCGACCACGTCGAACTCAGCGTCTTCAAAGTACCGAACGTGCAGACTCGCCGGTGACGGATCGGCCGGTCAGTCCAGCCCCGCGGACTCTGAACCTCTCAAGCGATCGTGGTTCTCGCTACGTCGATGCCGTAAACGGTCTCAACCGGCCGTGGTAAATACACGTGCGCCTAGACCGTTGCCGCAACCAAGCTAAAGGTGTCTGGTGGGTGGTTCCGGCATCATGTCGGACTGTGAGGCGGCCAAGCCCCTCTGCGGCAATTGCGAGCCTGAGCTTCACATTCCCAGCTAGGCCGTCCAGCTTCGCAACGCGCCGATACTTCGCATCGGATTGGACATCGTGCGGCTTGGCTTCAGCCGCCGTCACGCGCCTACGAAGTCGCAAACTGCCAATTGGCAAGCTGCGAGAGAACATCGTGGCCGTGGCGTAGCGGGCGGCTGAAATACCCCGCCTCACCAACGACGCCCAAGAGAACAAAAGTCTTTTGGTTCTTTTTTCAAAAAAGAACTGCTTGCTTACCGCTTGCATCCGCCACACAGCGTCGCCTAGCTTGACCCGCAAACTCGGAACACAGCATGAACGACGACCTGTTCGGCTCCGCCGCCGACAAGCGCGCCAGCCAGGACTACACTGCCCGCGACATTGAGGTCCTTGAGGGCCTAGAGCCAGTCCGCCGCCGCCCCGGCATGTATATCGGCGGCACCGACGAGACCGCGCTGCACCACCTGGCCTCCGAGATCATCGACAACGCCATGGACGAGGCGGTCGCCGGCCATGCCACCTTCATCGAGGTGGCGCTCTCCGCGCCCAACACCCTGCTGGTGCGCGACAACGGCCGCGGCATTCCCACTGACCCGCACCCCAAATTCCCCAAGAAAAGCGCGCTTGAGGTCATCCTCACCACGCTGCACTCCGGCGGCAAGTTTGCCGGCCGCGCCTACGAGACCTCCGGCGGCCTGCACGGCGTGGGCTCTTCGGTGGTCAACGCGCTGTCCGAAACGCTGGAGGTCGAGGTCGCCCGCGACCGCACGCTATACCGCCAGAGCTACGCCCGCGGCGTGCCCACGTCGAAGCTGATCAACGCCGGCGCCATCCAGAACCGCCGCGGCACGACCATCCGCTTCAAGCCGGACCAGCAGATCTTCGGCCCGCTCATCTTCAGCCCCGCGCGCCTCTACAAGCTTTGCCGCTCGAAGGCCTACCTGTTCCGCGGCGTGGAAATCCGCTGGTCCTGCGAGCCCGCGCTGATCCCCGCCCGCGACCAGACTCCGCCTGACGCCACGCTGCACTTCCCCGGCGGCTTGCGCGACAGCCTGCAGGCCGACATCGCCGAGGACACAGTAGCCACCCCGCAGATCTGGGCCGGCGAGGCCAACCTGCCCGACGCGCCTGACGGCCGCCCCTCCGGCCGTGTCGAATGGGCCGCCACCTGGCTGGAGCACGGCGAGGCGTTCCTCAACTCCTACACCAACACCGTCCCCACGCCCGCGGGCGGCACTCACGAGACCGGCCTGCGCAACGCGCTGCTGAAATCCCTCCGCGGCTGGGGCGAGCAGCGCGCCAACAAGCGTGCCGCCCAGGTCACCGCCGAGGACGTCACCTCCACGCTTGCCGCCAAGCTCTCCGTCTTCCTGCGCGACCCGCAATTCCAGGGCCAGACCAAGGAAAAGCTCACCAGCCCGGAAGCCACCCGCCTGGTGGAGACCGCCCTGCGCGACCGCTTCGACCACTTCCTCGCCGGCGACCCTGGCCATGCCGACAACCTTCTCGCCTTCGTCATCGAGCGCGCCGAGGAACGCCTGCGCCGCCGCGAGCAGAAGGACACGCCGCGCAAATCCGCCACGCGCCGCCTGCGTCTGCCCGGCAAGCTCACCGACTGCACCAAGGAGGGCATCGCGGAGACCGAGCTGTTCCTGGTGGAAGGCGACAGCGCCGGCGGCTCGGCCAAATCCGCCCGCGCGCGCGAGACGCAAGCGATCCTGCCGCTGAAAGGCAAGATCCTCAACGTGGCAAGCGCGAGCGTGGAGAAACTGCGGCAAAACCAGGAGCTGCGCGACCTGGTCGAAGCGCTAGGCTGCGGCGCCGGCGAACGCTTCGACGCCGCCCGCCTCCGCTACGGCAAGGTCATCATCATGACCGACGCCGACGTGGACGGCGCCCACATCGCCTCGCTGCTGATGACCTTTTTCTACCGCGAGCTGCCCGAGCTGATCCGCCAGGGTCGCGTCTTCCTCGCCCAGCCGCCCCTGTTCAAGCTGACCCAGGGTGCAAAATCCGTCTACGCGATGGACGACCGCGACCGCGACCGCAAGGTGCGCTCCGCCTTCAAGGCCGGCGCGAAAGTGGAGATCAGCCGCTTCAAGGGGCTGGGCGAAATGCCGGTCGCCGCCCTGCGCGAGACCACGATGGACCCCGCCAAACGCAGCCTGCTGAAAGTGGTGATCGCGCCGGAAGATCGTGCGCTCACCTCCAACCTTGTCGAGTCGCTGATGGGCCGCAAACCCGAACTGCGCTTTGCCTTCATCCAGGAGAACGCCAGAAGCGTGGAGGAGGTGGATGTCTGAAGAGTCGCCCGATCCGGCTCTGGCGGTCCGGTTCGATGCCGCGACGGAACCGGCCGGCCCCCCACAGTCCACTTCCGCGCGAGCCCTGCACGCGCCGGTCCCGCAGGCTTCACCCCTGCCGACCACCGAAGCCGCCGACCCCCGCTACATCGGCCTTGACACCTGGCCAACCGCTACCGCGCTGGACAGCCTGCTCGAAGCACAGCTCGCCGCCGTTGCCGCCGTGCGCCCTGCTTTGCCCGCCATCGCCGCCGCGGCCGATGCCGCCGCCACCCGCCTGCGCACCACCGGCCGGCTGATCTACTGCGGCGCCGGCACCTCGGGCCGCATCGGCGTGCAGGACGGCGCCGAGCTCCCCCCCACCTTCGACTGGCCGGAGGACCGCCTCGGCCTGCTAATCGCCGGCGGCCAGGACGCGCTCACCCGCGCCGTGGAAAACGCTGAAGACCGCATCGACCTCGCCGCCGCCGACATGGAAGCCCAACACGTGACCGGTGCAGACGTGGTGGTGGCCCTCGCCGCCAGCGGCGCCACGCCCTACGCTCTCGCCTGCCTGTCCCACGCGCGCGCAGCCGGCGCGCTCACCATCGCCGTCGCCAACAGCCCGGGCGCTCCCCTGCTGCACGCCGCCGACCATCCGATCCTGGTGCACACCGGCGCCGAGCCGGTCGCCGGCTCCACCCGCCTGAAGGCCGGCACCGCACAGAAAGTGGTGCTGAACCTGCTCTCCACCGCCATCATGCTGCGCCTGAACCGCGTCTGGCGCGGCCAGATGGTGGACATGGTCGCCCGCAACGAGAAACTGCGCCGCCGCGCACTGCGCATGGTGTGCACGCTCACCGGCTGCACGCAGGACGTGGCACGCGATGCGCTGGCCCGCGCAGGCGGGCGCACGAAACTGGCTATCCTGCTTGTAGCAGACATGGACTTGGAAAAAGCCGAGACGGCGTTGACCAGAAACGACGGTGACCTGAACGCGATCGAAGAAAGCAAGCAGTTCTTTTTTGAAAAAAAGAACCAAAAAACTTTTGCTCTCTTCGGCCCGACAGGTTGAAAAGCCGCGTTTCAGCTGACCCGCGACAGCGCGCGCAAAAGCTTTTTGCTTCTTTTCCTCGAAAAAGAAGCGCTTACTTTCTAAAACGGCAGCGTCATCACATCCGGCTCACACCACCGCCGACGCGCTTCCACCGAGAACAGCCGCTCATGCGTCCAATAAGTCAGCAGCCAATCCGGATCGCCAAGCGGCGAGGCAAGCAGCGCGTTGCAGACGTCGCATAGCCGGCCGTGCCCGTTCGCCGCGAGGAACAACCGCGCCGCCCGAATGGAAGCCTGCGTGATCGTTTCATGGTAGCCGGCCGTGTCGGTGTTCTGCACTCCCGTGGCCAGGTTGTACGCACGGATGAACTCCGGCATGTCGCGTGCTGGCACCAGATCAGGGCGGCATTTTAGCATCCACAGCGTCGCCGCGAAGTGGCCTGCGTGCGTCCACGCTGGCTTCGGCAGAGTCCGATCCAGCAGCCCTTCGCCGATCACGGCGAGGTTCTCGTCACGTTCGAAAATTCGGGAATGCTGCACGGCGTGCTCCTTTCGGGACATGCGGCAGGCCAACAAAAAAGCCCACCGGTGAGGGCGGGCTCGTCTGTGTCTGGTTTGTCGTGGGAGCGGCTTTATGCCGTCTTGCGTCCCCCAGCTACAACCACGCGCACAACGCCCGCACGACTACGGTTGCGTTGCTGTTGGGAGAAACGGTGCACATCGGAGGACACCATACTATGTCACACTGTTCCTGACCGCCACGTCAAGTGTAATGAGCGTGAACATGGGCGCGAATGGCAGAAACAAAGCAAGCAGTTCTTTTTTGAAAAAAAGAACCAAAAAACTTTTGGTCCGTTCGGCGCGCCAGGTTGAAACACCGCGTTTCAGCCGTCCGCGACAGCGCTCGCAAAAGCTTTCTGCTTCTTTTTCTCGAAGAAGCGCTTGCTTCCTTCCTTCAGACCGCCGCCACCAACCGACGATACAAATGCCAAGTCGCATGCCCCAGCACCGGCACAACAAATGCCAGCCCGATCAGGAACGGCAACGAGCCCAGCACCAGCAATCCCGCCACCATCGCCCCCCACAGCGTGATCGGCCCGGGGTTCATCCGCACCGCGCGGATCGACGCCTCCACTGCGCGGCCGACACCAGTGTTGCGGTCCAGGAGCAGCGGAAACGAGACCACGCCCACCGTCAGCACCGCAGCCGCGAACACCGCGCCCACGCCGACGCCCACCACGATCAGCGCCCACCCGGACGAAGTCAGGAACACCATGTGCAGAAAGTCCGCGTAGGTCTTGGGGGGGATCGGCCCGAGCGTGGCGCGGTAGATCATTCCGGCCGCCCCTAGCCACAGCAGGTAGACCACCAGCAGCCACACGCCCAACGTCATGATCGAGCCGATCGCCGGCGACCCGAAGGCGGAGAACGCGTCCGCCCAGGTCGCCTGCCCGGTCCGCTGTCGCACCCTGCTCATCTGATAGATCCCGGTCGCCAAAAGCGGCCCCATCAACGCGAAGCCGGCCACCAGCGGAAAGACCAGCGGCAGCAGCCCGCCGCCGATCACCAGACGGCTCAGCACCAGGCCGGCCAGCGGGTACATCAGGCACAGAAAAATCGCGTCCGTGCGCCCGGCCAGGAAGTCCGCCACACCTTCGCGCAGGGAGGCCACCAGATCCTGCACGCCAATTCGCTGGATCACCACCGGCGACTTGTCCATCGCAGCCGGATCGGACCGCATCATCGCCGCACCGGCCGAATCGTAAGCCCATTCGAACGGGTGCCTCGTGTTGATTGCTTTGGCCATGCACGCCTCCCTGTTTTGTTTCGCCTGTAGAGACCTCGTCGTCTAAGCGGTGACGGTTACACCGCAGAAAAGCACTAGGCGGAATCGAAAGTTGATGTCGCGTAACATAAGGCGGAGCAGCGGCTCAGAAATGGCTCCAGCCGGCCGCGGTCAACGCCCAGTCGCGTCCTGCCGCGTCCAGCACGCGCACCCCGGCCGCGCCGGCGACGAAACGCCCGATCCGCGTCACCGGCAGACCCGCCCTGCCTGCCTCTTGCGTCAGCGCAGCCTCGCGGCCGGCCGGCACGGCCAGCAGCAGCTCGTAGTCATCCCCGCCGGTCAGGCACAGCTCCAACCGCCCCGCCGCCCGCGCCGCGTCGGACAACGGCACGCACGCCGCCTCGATCTCCACCCCCAGCCCGGCCGCCCGCGCCAAGTGTCCCGCGTCCTGCACCAGCCCGTCGGAGACGTCCATCGCCGCCGACACGATGCCGGCCAGCGCCAGCCCCAGCCGCGGCCGCGGCAGGCGGTACCTCTCCGCCAAAAATCCATCAGGGTCGGCCACCTCGCCGCGCAACGCCCGCAGCCCCAGCGCGCCGTCGCCGATGCTGCCGGTCACCCAAAGCCCGTCGCCGTTCCGCGCGCCCGCCCTGCGCAGCGCGCTGCCCGGCGCCACGTGGCCGATAACCGTCGCCGACAGGCACACGAGCCCCGCGATGCTGGTCGTGTCGCCGCCCAGCAACGACACCCCGAACGCCGCCTGATCCTCCGCCAGCCCCGCCGCGAACGCCGCAAACCAGTCGTCCGGCGTACTGCGCGGCACAGCCACTGTCAGCAGATAGTGCAACGGCACCGCGCCCATCGCCGCCAGGTCCGACAGGTTCACCCGCAGCAGCTTACGCGCCACCATGTCGGGCGGGTCGTCAGGCAGAAAATGCACGCCCTCCACGATGGCGTCGGCGGAGACCACCAGCTCTCGGCCCGGCGGTGGCGCGAACACCGCGGCGTCGTCTTGTAGGCCGAGCGCTTCGGGTGCAGCGAGCGCGCGGAATTGGGCAATCCGCGTGAACTCGGCAGGCAGGGTCAAGGCAAGCGCTTCTTTTTCGAGAAAAAGAAGCAAAAAGCTTTTATCACGGCTGTCGCGGACCCATCCGCAAACGGGTACCCAAGAGACAAAAGTTTTTTGGTTCTTTTTTTCAAAAAAGAACTGCTTCCTTTCTTCCTTACTGCCGCGTCTCGAACTCCCGCGGCCGCAAAGTCTGCGCCATGCGATCCATCAGCCCGTTCGCCATCTTCGGCTCCTCGCCATGAAAGAACCCGTGCGCCACGTCCATGTACTCGTTGATCACCACCGCCACCGGCGGCCCGTCGCGCATCACCAGCTCCGCACCAGCCGCCCGCAGCAGCGCGCGCAACACCGGGTCCAGCCGCCCCAGCGGCCACTCCGCCGGCAGCGCGTCCACCAGCAGCAGGTCGATCTGGTTCTGCTTTTCCACCGCCTGGCGCACGATCCTGCCGAACAGCTTCACATGCGCGTCCGGCACGCGGCCTTCCTCGTAGCCGCCGGTGCCGGGCAGCTCGCCCAGGCGGTGGCGCACGAACTGGTCGATCACCGTCTCCGGGTTCTCACCGCCCTGCTCGGCCTGGAACAGCGCCTGCACGGCGCCAACCCGCGCCGCCGTGCGCGGCCGTGTCTGCACCGGTTCCTTGCCCATCACTGCGCCCCTAACTTCCTGGCAGCCGCCACCTGCAACAACGCCGCCACCGCCGCCTCCGCACCCTTGTTGTGTCCGTCCGCGCCGCTGCGCGCCACCGCCTGCTCGATCGAGTGCACCGTCAGCACGCCCGACCCCAATGCGATGCCGAACTGCAGCGCCACACCCATCAACCCCGCCATCGTCTCGCGGCAGATGTAGTCGTAATGGTCGGTGCCGCCGCGCACGATGCAGCCCAGCGCCACGAAACCGTCCCACTGGCGCGGGCCGCGCAGCGCGATGCGTATCGCCTGCGGCAGTTCGAAGGCGCCGGCCACGTCCAGCATTTCATGCCGAGCGCCGGCTTCGGCGAGTATGCGCGCCGCACCCTGCGTCATGCCGTCGATCACAGCGCGGTAATACGGCGCGCGTATCACCAGCAGGGTTGGCGGCGGGCCCTCCACGCGGGTTGCCGCGGGAAGCGGCGCGTCTGCGGTGCTCATGCCGGCAGCTCGATCGCGCGGCGGCCGACCATGCGCAGGCCGTAGCCTTCCAGGCCGGCGATCGTGCGGTCCGTGTTGGAGATCAGCTCCATCTGCCGCACGCCGAGATCGGCCAGGATCTGCGCGCCGATACCGTAATCGCGCAGAATGCTCTCCTGCGCGGCGGCGCGGGTACGCCGTCCGGTCACCATCTCCAGTATGCTGCCGGAGCGGCCGTCATGCAGCATGACCATCACGCCGGAGCCTTCCGCCTCGATCATGCGCATCGCCTGGTGCATCAGCTTGTTGGTGCGCCCGCCTGGCAGGATCTGTATCGGGTCGATCGCCTGCATGCGCACCAGCGTAGGGCGCGTCGGGTCTATCTCGCCCTTTACCATCACCACGTGCTCCGCCTGGTTCAGCGTGCTGGTGTAGATAATCACCCGCCACGGGCCGGTATCGAGCGCGTTGGTGTGCGTCTCGTGCTCGCGCACGACCAGCCGCTCGGACGCGCGCCGGCGCCCGATCAAGTCCGCGATCGTGCCTAGCTTCAGCCCGTGGAACTGTGCGAACCCGACCAGGTCCGGCAGCCGCGCCATGGTGCCGTCCGCGTTCATGATCTCGCAGATCACACCGGCCGGAATCAGCCCCGCCATGCGCGCGATATCGACCGCCGCTTCCGTGTGGCCCGCCCGCACCAGCGTGCCGCCAGCCCGCGCCGCTAACGGAAACACGTGCCCGGGCGAGACCAGGTCACGCGGCGTGCTCTCCGGATCAATCGCCACCGCGATCGTGTGCGCGCGGTCGCGCGCGGACACGCCGGTGGTGATGCCGTCCCGCGCCTCTATGCTGACGGTGAACGCCGTCTGGTGGCGCTGCTGGTTGGCCACCGCCATCATCGGCAGTTCCAGCTTCTCCACCTGCGCAGTGGTCAACGCCAGGCAGATGAGGCCACGCGCGTTGCGCATCATGAATGCCAGCGCCTGCGGAGTGGCGAACTGCGCGGGGATGATCAGGTCGCCCTCGTTCTCGCGGTCCTCGTCGTCGACCAGGATGAACATCCTGCCGGCGCGGGCTTCCTCGAGCAGCTCCTCGGTCGACGAGATCGCTTCGTGCAGACTGTGACTGCTCAGGGTTTCCACGCTCACGAAGCAAGGCCTTCTTTTTCTGAAGAAAAAGAAGCAAAAAGACTTTTGTCACGGCTGTCGCGGACTCTCCAACACGGCGCGCCCAAGCAACCGAAAGTTGTTTGGTTCTTTTTTTCAAAAAAGAACTGCTTGCTTTGCATCACGCAGTCTCCGCCAGCCGCGCCACGTAACGCGCCAGCATGTCGATCTCGATGTGCACTTTGTCCCCGGGCCTACGCAGCCCCAACGTCGTGTGCTCCGCCGTATGCGGGATCACGTTCACCCCGAATCGCGCGCCCGACACCGCGTTCACCGTCAGCGACACGCCATCGATCGCCACCGAGCCTTTCGCCGCAACGTAGCGGTGCAGCGGCTCCGGCACGCTCACCTCGATGCGCAGCGAGCCGGCCTCCGGTGCGATGCCCACCACCTCGCCCACCCCGTCCACGTGGCCGCTGACCATGTGGCCGCCCAGCTCGTCGCCCAGCCGCATCGCCCGCTCCAGGTTCACCCGCGTGCCCGGCTGCCAGGCACCCAGCGTGGTGCACGCCACGCTCTCTGCAGAGACGTCCACCGCAAACCAGTCGGCCCCCAGCTCGGTCGCCGTCAGGCAGCACCCCGAGCAGGCGATCGACGCGCCCAGCGCGGTGCCGCCCTGCGCCGCCAGGAAGCCCTCAGGCGCGGAGACCACCGCGCGCATGTCCCGGCTGTCGCCGCCGTGGCTCACGCTGCGGACCTCGCCCAACCCAGTGATGATGCCGGTGAACATCAGCTTGCCCTCGTCAACACGGTCATCACGTCTTCTCCCAGCGCGCGCGGGCTGCCCACCCTGGCGAACCGCGGCATGGCCGCCAGCACGTCCACGCCGAGCGGGGTGAGTGCCGCCGCCCCATCCCCGCCGATGACGCCGGGCGCATGAACCCACACGACCCGGTCCACCAGATCGGCCTGTAGCAGCGAGGACGCAAGGCGCGCGCCCCCCTCCACCAGCACGCGGGTCAGCCCGCGGGTGCTCAGCGCGCGCATCGCCTGGGCCAGGTCGATCCCCTGACCGCCGGCTGGCACCAAAACGCAGCGCGCGCCGGCCTCCGCCAGGCGCTGCGCCCGCGAGGGCACCACCTCGCCTGGCTGAAAGTCGGCCAGGTTAGTCTCCTCCGGGATGCTGTCGGTGTGGTAGAGCACCCAGGCCGGCGCCTGGTGCGCGGTGGCCACGATGCGCGCGGACAGGTTCGTGCGCAGCCGGCTGTCGGCCACGATCCGCACGGTGGGCCGGTGCGCGTAGCCGGGCAGGCGGCAGGTCAGGTCCGGGTCGTCGGCGGCCAGCGTGTCGGCACCCACCATCACCGCGTCGTGTTGGCCGCGCAGCGCGTGCACCGCCTGGCGCGCGGCGGGCCCGGTGATCCAGCGGCTCTCCCCGCTGTGGGTGGCGATGCGGCCGTCCAGCGTGGTGGCCAGCTTCAGCGTGACCAGCGGGCGGCCATGGCGGACCCGGCTGAAGAAGCCGGCCAGCGTGTCCTGCGCCTCAGCCTCCAGGAACCCGTCCTGCACGGCCACGCCGGCCGCCCGCAGCCGCGCCAGCCCGCCACCGTTCACCCGCGGGTCCGGGTCCCCGCACGCCACCACCACGCGGGCGATGCCGGCGGCCACCAGCGCGTCCGCACAGGGCGGCGTCTGGCCGTGGTGGCTGCACGGCTCCAGCGTCACGTAGGCGGTCGCCCCCCGTGCAGCGTCGCCCGCCGCCGCCAGGGCCTGCGTCTCGGCATGCGGCCGGCCGCGCAGGCCGGTGCGGCCACGACCCACCACGCGCCCGTCCGGCGCCACGACGACGCAGCCCACCGACGGGTTGGGCCAGGTGGCCCCCAGGCCGCGCGCAGCCAGCGCGAGTGCGGCGCGCATGTGTGTCTCGTCGGTCATGGGCGCCTATGTCGGGTCTTCGAGCGAGCCGAGAAAGGCCTCGAAATCCTTTGCCTCGCGGAAGTCGCGGTAGACGCTGGCGAAGCGGACGTAGGCCACCTCGTCCACCGCCTTCAACGTGTCCATCACCTGTTCGCCGATCTGCGCGCTGGGGATGTCGGTCTCGCCGGACGCCTCCAGCCCGCGCACGATGGAGCTGACTATTCGCTCGATGCGCTCGTCCTCCACCGGCCGCTTGCGCAGCGCGATGCGGATGGAGCGGCCGAGCTTCTCGCGGTCGAACGGCACGCGGCGGCCGTCGGACTTCACCACGAACAGGTCGCGCAACTGCACCCGCTCCACGGTGGTGAAGCGCTGGCCGCAACTGGGGCAGAAGCGGCGGCGTCGGATGGCGCCGCCTTCCTCGGCCGGGCGGCTGTCCTTCACCTGGGTGTCGTCGTGGCCGCAAAAGGGACAGCGCATGGGCACCAGATAGCGCGCGGGCGCCGGAAGGCAAAACGCCCCGCGGCTGGCGGGGCGTTAAGAAAGCAAGCAGTTCTTTTTTGAAAAAAGAACAAAAAACTTTTGCTCCCTGGGGTACTCGCTGCAGAAACCTCCGCGACCGCAGGGACAAAAGTCTTTTGCTTCTTTTCTTCAGAAAAGAAGGCCTCGCCTGCTTGCCTCAGGCTGCAATGCGCTTCGGACGACGCAGCGCGTACAGCCCGGCCAGCCCGATCGCCAGCACGCCCCAGCTCACCGGTTCCGGCACCGGCGCCTCGGACACTTCCAGGATGGACGGCGTGCCGTTCTCGCGCGCGTAGCGCAGGACCGTGTCGCCGGCCTTGGTCACGTCGACGACGTCGGTCACCGCGGAGGTTGCACCGGAGACCGTGTTGCCGATTCGCGTGGCACCCTGAAAGAGCGCGATGCCGTCGTCATGCGTAATCGTCAGCACGGTGCCGGCAGCGAGCTTGCCCAGGTCAATCGTGTAGAAGGATCCGTAAGCAAAACCGCCGGCGCTGCCGCTCGACGCCAGGAAGTTGGCCGAATTGACGGTGAGAAGCCCGTATGCCCCGCCGTAATTCGCAACAGTGCTGCCGTCGTAAGCGACGATGCCGGCGCCGAAGTAGTTCGACACGTTGGTCTTGCTGAAGCCGAACGCGCTGTTCAGGTCGCCGCCCGCGCCGGGACCATTCTGTGCCGCGGTGTTATCGAAATCCAGCGCGCCCGTATAGGTAAACGACGCGCTCGCAGTGTTGGTGCCGCTGAAACCAGTGAACGTCGCCGTGTCAAAGCTGTTGCCGTTGGTCACGCCTTCGCTGACCGAAACGTTATAGGTGCCCGCCTGAGCGGTTCCGGCGCACAGCAGCAACGTGCCGAGCACTGCAGCAATCTTCGTGTTGGAAGCCATCGCGTGTTGCCTTTTGTAATTGAGCGAGACAACCGTTTTAGAGCAGATAGCGGAATGGTATTGATAACGTTTTATGTTCACAAAACGAATACGCATCGACACGTGCAAACGTTGTCGTGAATACAACCGACGACAAATATTGTCTTACCGATCAAATACGACGCGGATACAACCTGCGCTTTTATTTCATACTAGACTGCGCAATCCCGGCGACGTGGCTCTACTCTCATTCGTGTGTTCGCCCTCGGCCTCAACTAACCTAATCAGAAGAGTGCAACGCTCTTTATTTGTGCTGATTGCAAAACGTTTTGCATGGCTGCGTCGGGCGTGTGCACTTGTCACAAACCAACGTTGCAAGTCTTGGCGACGACCTGCTGGGCCGCGTCAATCGGAGCGCCGCCTCAGTCGGCCGACCCTGCGGCCAGCGCAAACACACGCGCACCACTTCGATGCACCTGCCCGGCGCCGCCAAACAGCAGTGTTACGTGCCCGGACGGAAGTACAACGTGGACTGGTTCTCCACGTCCAGCTTGCCCGATGCTCCCTCGCCGCGCGTGTGCGCAAACGCAATCAGGCAATCCCCTGCCTGCAGACGCAGCTTCGGGGAGAAAGCGTGGAAACCCGACACCTGCGCAGCGACCATGTCTCTGCTCATCAGCGGCACCCGCAACAGCGTCTCAGCGCCACGCGGCAATGCCATCTCGGCAGGCTTGCCCAGGCGCAGGACTGAGAAGTTCTCGTTGGAATCGTGGCCGGACAGCGCGGCCGCATCGCAGGCGTCGCGCGGCAATCGGACGAAGTCGGTGGACAGGAGCCACGTCCCGCTCAGCTCCGGCCCCCAGCCGGCCTGCGCCGGTGCGCCACCCACCGGTGCCACGCTGACCGAGAGCGCCACGCCGTCGACCACCAGGGTCCGCGACGCCCGAAGCCCGACGTAGTTGGCGACTTCGCCTCCCCCACCAGTGCGGAACCTGAACTCCCCGCCGATGCCGAAGGTGCGGACCGCCGGGCCAGGCGGCGCGGGCGCGGTCTGCAGCAGCAGCCGCACGTCCGTGGTGGCGTAGAGCGGCATATCACGACGCAGGATGGGAAAGCCGGCGCTGACCACGCTGACCAGGCACGCGCCCCCGCCGCCCCGTAGTACGATCGGCGTGCTCAGCGTCACCGCGACAGGAATGCTGACCGCGGCCGGATCGTTGGATTTGAGGATGCCGGCCCATAGCCGGTCCAGGTCCGGCAAGTCGGACACCACGGTGGCGTTGGCCCGGGCGCAGTCCTGCCGGTCGGCCGCCGAGGTGCCGAGCACCACCAGCGCCTCGTCGAAACCCGGCTGGTTGGCGCTGAGCGTGACGGCGCCGGACAGGGCGGACATTGCCTCGCCGGCCGGCAGCCAGCGTGTGAACAGCGTGTTGCGCACGCCGGCAAAAGCGCCGCGCTGGGCGACGCGCGCGGAGAGGTCGATGGTGGCGGCTTGGGCGAACGGCGCACTTAGGAAGAAAGCAAGGAAGCAGTTCTTTTTTGAAAAAAAGAACCAAAGAACTTTTGCTCCCTTGGGCGCGTGCTGCAGAACGGTCCGCGACAAGCAGACCAAAAGTTTTTCGCTCCTTTTTTTCAAAAAAGAAGGCCTTTCTTGCTTGCCGTCAGACGCGAACAGCTCCGACACCTCAGCCGCCGTTCTCGCAGTCGCGTCGGCAGTTCGTGCCGCAAGGGCGATTGCGTCCGACGCGCCGAGAGGGCAGCCTTAACATTCACGCGTGCGTGGGGGAAACCCTGGCCGCATGCGTGACGGCCCCTGCGTCCAAGGACACCTATGAGCACCACCGTCGAGAGCAAGCTGTTCACCCGCAAGCCGATCGAAGCGCTGGAGGCCGACCACGGCGGGGAGCACGAGTTCAAGCGCACGCTGGGCCCGCTCAGCCTGGTGGCGCTGGGCATCGGCGCCATCATCGGTGCCGGCATCTTCTCGCTGACCGGCATCGCGGCGGCCGACAACGCGGGCCCTGCGGTGGTGCTGAGCTTCCTGCTCGCAGCGCTTGGCTGCGGCCTGGCCGGGTTCTGCTACAGCGAGCTGGCCGGCATGATCCCTGCCGCGGGGTCTGCGTACTCCTACGCCTATGCCTCCCTGGGCGAGCTGGTGGCCTGGGTCATAGGCTGGGCGCTCACCTTGGAATACGCGGTGGGTGCCGCCACCGTCTCGGTCTCCTGGTCCGGCTACGTGGTGAGCTTCCTCGGCAAGTTCGGCCTGGGCCTGCCGCACGCGCTCACCGCCTCGCCGTTCGACACCGACGCGATGGGCCACCCCGACCCCGGCCTGGTCAACCTGCCGGCGATGATCATCGTGGTGCTGGTCTCGCTCATCCTGATCCGCGGCATCAGCGAATCGGCGAAGGCAAACGCCGTTATCGTGTGCGTGAAGCTGGCGGTGGTGGCCGCGGTGATCATCTTCGGCGCGTTCTACGTCAAGCCCGCTAACTGGCACCCGTTCATCCCGCCCAACGCCGGCACGTTCGGCCATTTCGGCGTCTCAGGCATCTTCCGCGGCGCGGCCACCGTGTTCTTCGCCTACATCGGCTTCGACGCCGTCAGCACCGCGGCGCAAGAGGCCAAGAACCCGGGACGCGACATGCCGATCGGCATCCTCGGCTCGCTGGCGATCTGCACCGTGCTGTACGTGCTCGTCTGCCTCGTGCTGACCGGCCTGGTCAGCTACACCAAGCTGCACGTCTCCGCACCGGTGTCCGTCGCCATCGGCCAAACGCCGCTGCCGTTCCTGAAGGTGGCGGTCGACGTGGGCGCCATCGCCGGGCTGACCAGCGTCATCCTGGTGATGCTGCTCGGCCAGAGCCGGGTGTTCTACTCGATGTCAAAGGACGGGCTGCTGCCGGCGGCGTTCAGCTCGGTGCATCCGCGCTTCCGCACGCCCTACCTCTCCAACCTGCTGTTCATGGTCGTCACCGGCCTGGCCGGCGCCTTCACCCCGATCAGCGAGCTGGGCCACATGTCCTCCTTCGGCACGCTGCTCGCCTTCATCATCGTCTGCATCGGCGTGCTGGTGCTGCGCCGCGCCGACCCCGGCCGCAAGCGTGCCTTCCGCACCCCGTACTCCCCCTACGTGCCGGTTGCCGGCATCCTGGTGTGCGGCGCGCTGATGGCGTCGCTGCCGCTGCAGACCTGGGTGCTGGCGTTCGTCTGGCTGGTGCTCGGGCTGGGCGTGTTCTTCACCTACAGCCGCCACCACAGCAAGCTGCGCGGCTACCGGTAGGCGCTGACCCCGTGCGGTTGGCACCCTACCCGGCCGGCCGCCCGCGCCGCCTGCGCCGCGAGGCGTGGACGCGCCGGCTGGTGGCCGAACACCGGCTGGACGTCTCCGACCTGATCTGGCCGATCTTCATCATCGAGGGCACCGGCCTGACGGTGCCGGTCGCCGCCATGCCGGGCGTGGACCGCGTCAGCCTGGACCGGCTGGAAGGCCACGTGGCCGAAGCAGCGCGGCTCGGCATCCCGGCGCTGGCCCTGTTCCCCGCCACGCCGGCGGAGAAGAAAGGCCCCGAAGGCACCGAGGCGCTGAACCCGGACAACCTGATGTGCAGCGCCGCCCGCCTGCTCAAGCGCGCCTACCCGCAGATGGGCCTGATCGGCGACGTCGCACTCGACCCCTACACCGACCACGGCCACGACGGCGTCATCCGCGACGGCTACGTGGCCAACGACGAGACGCTGGCCGTGCTCACCCGCCAGTCGGTCAACCAGGCGCAGGCCGGCATCGACGTGATCGCCCCCTCCGACATGATGGACGGCCGCGTCGGCGCCATCCGCGCCGCACTCGACGAGGCCGGCCTGATCCACACCAGCATCATGAGCTACGCCGCCAAATACGCGAGCGCCTTTTACGGCCCGTTCCGCGATGCACTCGGCTCGGCCAAGTCCCTGCATGGCGACAAGAAGACCTACCAGATGGACCCGGCCAACACGCACGAGGCGATGCGCGAGGTGGAAACCGATCTTGCCGAAGGTGCGGACATGGTGATGGTCAAGCCGGGTATGCCCTACCTCGACATCGTGCGGCGCGTGTCGGAGCGCTTCGAAGTGCCAACTTTCGCCTACCAGGTCAGCGGCGAGTACTCGATGATCGTCGCCTCCGTCGAGCGCGGCTGGATGGAGCGGGAACGCGGCGTGATGGAGAGCCTGCTCGGGTTCAAGCGAGCGGGGGCGGCGGGGGTGCTGACGTATTTTGCGGTGGAGGCGGCTATGACACTCAGCAGGTGACACCAGCAACCCTAGGTTTGACTCTCGACGCCAGAGAAGAAAGCAAGTCCTGCTTTTTTGAAAAAAAGCAGCAAAAAACTTTTGTCTCGGCTGTCGCGGACGGCTGAATCGATACGTTTCACCGACGCGCACCTACCGGAACCAAAAGTTTTCTGGTGTTTTCAAAAAAGAACTGCTTGCCTGTTTCGCATCCGTCTGGGTGTACGCTGCGGGAAAGTCCGCGACAGCCGTGACAAAAGCTTTGCTTCTTCTTCTCGAAAGGAAGGCCTTTCTCGCCGCTCGCCATCGCGCACGAGTCAGTGTTTCGGGCTGCCGTTTTAAAACTTTGCCGACAGCGCCAGCGACCCGAAGTTAAACAACCCGCTCTTTGCCGTCTTGAACTCCTGCGTCTGCCAAGTTTGCGTGTAGGTCAGACGCACCCCGTGGTAGAGCAGCGCCAGGCCGCCCTCGAACTCGCCCACGTCCCAGAGGCGGTGCACGTCGCGCTGGTACGTCTTGTTGAAGGTGGGTCCGTCCAGCGTGACGTCGTAGCCGACCGCCTGGCCGTCTACGCCGGCGAAGGCATACCAGGCGAACGGGCGCACGTTGGTGTAGGCGTCCGAGCCGTTCAGGCCGGGCTCGATGCGGGCAGTGCCGTAGTCGCTGGCCAGGCCCTGGCCGATGCGGACGACGCCGCCGAGCTGGACGTAGTCGCGGATGTCGCCGATGGCCACGGTGCCGGACGGCAGCGCGTCGGTCTCCAGCGGGCCGAGCTGGGCGATGGGAAACCGGTAGGTGCGCTGAGCGAGGAACTCGAAGGCGGGCTGGTTGGGGACCTGGTAGTCCCAGCCGCGATTCTGAGTGTCGCCGATAATGCTGTGGAAGCCGTTCTGCACCTCCTCGCCCTGGGCGGACGGGCCGACGACGCCAAACGTGGCGCTGACCAGGTCGCGGGTGTTGGCGCCGTCATGCACCAGGCCGAAGGTGGCGACGAGCTCGCCGGCATAGGGGCGGTCGTCGAGCAGCGGCGGGCTGACCTGGGTGTAGCGCGGGGTGAAGATGCTCTGGCTGACCTCGATGGCGAGGCGGGTGGAGCCGTCCCCCCATATGCTGTGGCCGAGCGTAGCGACCGGGCCGATGGCGTCCTGGCCGGAGGTCCAGGCGAGGCGCAGGCCGCTGGTGTAGTACTGGTCCGAGGTGCCTTTCAGGGTGGAGACGGCATCGTTCTCGACCTGGATGGTGTAGATGCTGGACTGGTCCAGCGGCGGCGTCTGGGCCAGTGCGGCCGGCGCGGTGAACCCGAGCACCAGGGTGGCTTGTGCGGTTGCGAGGGCGGTCCGGCTTGTCATTCTCGAATCCATCTCAGGTTCGGGGGCCGGTTGTAGGGGGTGTCGGGCGGGGAAGGAAGGCGGTAGCGCGCACGTCGCTGCCGGAGCAGGCAAGCAAGGCCGGCCCTGCCGGGACATCGGCAGAACACGTCCGGTGCTGCCGCCGATGTGCCTGCGCAAGCGTGTACGCAAGCGAACGATCGCGGCCGCCTGCCCCGCGCCAGCCTGCCCGACTTAAGCTGCACGGCCGGAGAAAAAGAAAAGGCGGCCGTTGCGGCCGCCTTTCCTTTTGTTCAGGCACGGCTCCGGCGTGGTCTCAGTAGGCCGACAGCAGGTTCGTCACGTTCACCGAACCCAGACCGGTGGCCAGGCTGTAGCCTTTCCCCGCAGGATACGCGTCCTTGCCGGGAAGCGCATCGTTGCGCAGCACGCCGATGCCTTCGGTCGCGAAGCGGGTGCTGAAGCAGTCGCCGTCGGTCGCGTAGCAAGGCTCGGCGATGTTGCCGTAGTTGACGGGGTAGAAGACGCACGACGCGGACGTCGCGTGTCCGTAGCTGGAGAGGCACTGCGTCGCCAAGGGCGCAGTCGTGAACTGCGTCTTCGCGAGGTCGTACAGGCGAGGCGCGGTGTTGCCGACGCCGCCACCATTTTTCTCGACGATCAGGGCCGCGATCCCGGCGAAAGCCGGCGCGGCGAAGGACGTGCCGCCGGCCGCATTGCCGAACGTGTCGTCCACGCTCGTGTAGTCGCAGGTTGTGCCGCCCTCGTTCGGGTCAGACATGCACAGCACCAGGAAGTGGTCCCAGAACCCGTTCGACGCGAACAGCGAGACGTCCGGCTGGTCGCGCATGCCGTCGGCCGGCATGCCCGGCACGCCGTTGTTCTGGAAATCCGGCTTCGTATAGACCATGCTCTCGCCGCCCGAGCCGCCGACGCCGTTCTGGAAGTTGAACGGGTTGTTCGGGTCGTTGCAGCTGTCGATGGACGTTGCGTAGCCGCCGTAGTTGGTGATCAGCCCGCCGGCGCAGGAATTGTCCCAGGGTGTCTCGGGAACGTAGAACTTCGCCGAGCTGAAACGGCTCACGTTGCTCGAGCGCCAGTACAGGCTGTTCTTGCCCTGATAAGTGTCGAGGAAGTCGGTTCCGCCCACGGTCGTGTTGTAGGGGTTGGTCGACAGGCCGTTGACCGCGAGCCCGTCCGTCGCGATGGCGTTACGGTCGTAGGAGACGCCGCTGTCGCCGCTGGACACGAAAATCGAGATGCCCTCGCTGGAAGCTTCCTCCATCAGGTTCGACCATCCGGCAAGGAACGCCGTGCTGCTCTGCTGCTCGGGACCGCCGTAGCTGACCGAAAACACCGTCGCCGGTGTGCCGTGCTCGATGAGACCCTTCATGGAGGTCTCGACGCCGAAGGTCAGCGCCGAGCCAGCACAGGAGGCTTCGATGACGGTCGCGCCGGGTGCGGCCACGCCGATCCACTCCGCGTCGAGAGCCGCCTCGCCCTCGTCGCCGGTATAGCCCGGATCCGTGCAGCCAGGATGCTGGAACTCCAGCTTGCCCTTATAAGGGTTGAGGCCGAACGCGTTGCGGAACGTATGCCAGTCGGCAGCCAGGATGTCGGTCTGCTCGATCACCGCGACGGTCACGCCGGAGCCCGTAAGCTGTCCGCTCGGCGCGGTGCCTTTGAGCAACGGGTTGACGTTGTAGATGATGTTGAAGTCCTGCGGCGTGACCGCTTCGTAGCCGCCGATGTCGTCCTCGGGCGAGATGCCGCTGGTCGCCGACGCCTTGCGGGTGGCCGGCTTGACCGCCTTGACGACGTTCGGCTTGGGAAAGAAGTTGGACAGCGTGATGCCGCTCACCACCGGCGACAACGCCGCGGGAACCGTGAGGTCGGTGACGTTGGCGACGTGCGATTCGCCGTTCGGCAGCACCACCGTGTGCAGCGAGGTGCCGAACGCGCCGGCGAGCGCCTTTGCACTGCCGCC
Source organism: uncultured Acetobacteraceae bacterium (assembly GCA_964242115.1). Taxonomy (GTDB): domain Bacteria; phylum Pseudomonadota; class Alphaproteobacteria; order Acetobacterales; family Acetobacteraceae; genus BOG-908. The sequence goes on from CAXSZX010000022.1 coordinate 23,175, forward strand.
GATGTCGATGGACATCGCACTCGGGGAGACCTCGTTCACCACCAGCCCGCGTGACTGCAACCAGCTCACCACCTTGGCGACGTCGGCTTCGTCGGGCCCGTATTTGCGCAGATCCGCGGGCGTGAGCCACTGGTGATAGGAGGGAGACGTCCTGACCTGCTGGTCATGCACCAGCGAGTCGAACGCGGCCTGCTGCTGCGGCGAACGCTTCAGCACGAGCATGGCGTGCGGGAACGTCTGCGCTGCCGCAACTTCCCCCAGGTCCTTGGCCCGCGCGAGCAACGGCGACTTCTCGCCCTTGACCTGCACGGTGACGGCATCGTCGACGTTCGTGGTCACCATGGGCGCCGCAGATGCCGAGATCGCAAGGCTGCAGAGGACGGTTGCGCAAAGCAGCACGCTTTTATTGCTATACACTGTTGGACTTCTCCCTTGTGCGGACGACGACTTTTGAGAGCTGCAGGCTCACGCGACAAACGTTTGCAACTGCCCCGACCGTCGAGACGACGCGGAAACACTTGTTCGTCATCAGCAAACTTTGCAGCGCAACGCCGGAACGCTAGCTGGCGGACTCCCGAGTCACAAGCGGAAATGCTTGTTGCGAAATTATTTTTACGTGCTTGCCGACGCAGGTGTTCCGAACCTGATGGTGCCGGCATGTATACGGTTCTACCAAGCAATAGCTGCATACAGACTGCGCGCTGCTCCGAAACGTGCGCGGCGACTGTGCGGTGCGTACCGTCGCCGAGTATCCGTTCAGCGAAAGCCGGCGCGGGCGACATTCACCCAGCACAACCGGCGCGCTGCATGCGACAGTCGCGGCCGCAGCGGACGCACGCGACAGGGTCGGCCGGCGGAACTGAAGCGTCTGCGACGGGCCAGCGTATCCGGCGGACCACGACGCCACGTGTACGATGCTTACGGGATGTTTGGCGCAGCGCCTTGACGTGCTGCAGGGCGCTATGACTTGCGCCTGCGCAGGCCGGTCCGGTCCGTCACCACGCCGGAGTGCCTGCCCCTCGCGTCCGCCGACACACGCATCGTGCGCAACTTTCCCGCGTCCGCGGGCGCGAGGGAATTGCGCGACAGCGGACGTGAAACCTCATAGGTGGAGGGCCGGACGGTGCCCTGCCGATGCGAACAGCCAGCGAGGAGCCGGTGGATGCGAGCCGTAGTGATCCAGTGCGCGCCCGGCGCGTGCAAGGCCGACAACATGACGATGGTGGACAGGTTGATCGGCGCCGCGGCGGCGTCCGCGCGCCCGGCGCTGGTCAGCCTGCCCGAGATGTGGACCTGCCTGGGCGCCGGTCGGGAACGCAAGCTGTCGCAGAGCGAGGTGTTGCCCGCACCTGGTGGGCTGCCAAAGGCGGGCAGCGCCTACTGCTTCCTGAGCGAAACGGCGCGGCGCCTGGGTGTGACGCTGCACGGCGGCTCGATCGGCGAGCGTGTCGGCGAGACGCTGTTCAACACGACCCTGGTGTTCGGGCCAGACGGCGCCGAGCTGGCCCGATATCGCAAGATCCACCTGTTCGACGTGGTGACGCCCAGCGGACAGGACTATCGCGAGAGCAGCCTGTTCGGCGCCGGCGAGCGTGTGGTGACGTGCCGCGCCGGCGGAGCGGCAGGACCGGTGCTAGGGTTGTCGATCTGCTACGACCTGCGGTTTGCCGAGATGTACGCGGCGTTGCGTGGCGCCGGTGCCGAGGTGATCCTCGTGCCGTCCGCGTTCACGGCGGAGACCGGCCGGGCGCATTGGGAGGTGCTGCTGCGGGCGCGCGCGATCGAGACGCAGTGCTGGGTGGTGGCAGCGGCCACGACGGGCACCCACCTGGACGGCGCCGGGCGGGCACGGGCGACCTGGGGGCACAGCCTGATCTGCGACCCGTGGGGCGAGGTGCGGGCGGATGCCGGCGACGCCCCGGGCTGGGCAGCGGCCGAGATCGACCTGGCGCAAGTGGCTCGAGTGCGGATTGCGATGCCGGTGCTGGCGCATCGCCGGCTTGCGTGACAGGGTTGTGGGACGGGTCTGTGTGGGCAGCGGGCAAGCCGATGCTCCCTCTCCGTCCGAGGACCGTCCGTGGCCAGTGTCGTCTGTCCTGCCCCGCGTTGTAACGCAAGACTGCCGGTGGCGGCCGCGGTAGGCCTGAGATTGCTGGTCTTAGGTTTTGGAGCCCGAGGTTCGGCAAGGAAAGCAGGGCCTTCTTTTCTGAAGAAAAGAAGCAAAAGACTTTTGGTACGGCTGTCGCGGAGTTCACCTCAGCGTGTCGTCAAGGGAGCGAAAGTTTTTTGGTTCGCTTTTCAAAAAAGAACTGCTTGCCTCGCTTATCGAAACCAATGAGTTCTGCACGTTGGTATGAGTAGGTTGCATCTTCCGGTCGCTGATCGAGGCAGTTTACAGCCGGAGCGGGGCAGGTATCGGCATGGACGCTAGCGCGCCCGAGCGGGCGGTGCGCAGCATTTGCGTACTGGCCTCGCCTACCGAGCTGGCGCAGGAAAGCCGAGCGCGGCTGGTGGCGCGCTACGGCGACGCGCCGTTCGGCCGCGCGGACGTAGTGGTCTGCCTCGGCGGAGACGGGTTCATGCTGGAGACGCTGCACCGGACGCTGACCTGCGACGTGCCGGTGTACGGGATGAACTGCGGCTCTGTTGGCTTCCTGATGAACCCGTTCCTGGAGGACGACCTGACGGCGCGGCTCGCACGCTCGCAGGAGGTGGTGCTGCACCCGTTGCGGATGCATGCGGTGACACGGTCCGGCGTGGTGGAGGAGGCGCTGGCGCTCAACGAGGTTTCGTTGCTGCGGCAGCTTCGGCAGACGGCGAAGATACGCATCACCATCGACGGACGGGTACGGCTGGAGGAGCTGGTGTGCGACGGGGTGCTGGTGGCGACGCCGGCAGGGTCCACGGCGTACAACCTGTCCGCGCATGGGCCGATCGTGCCGCTGTCGGCGAATTTACTGCCGCTGACGCCGATCAGCGCGTTCAGGCCGCGGCGGTGGCGCGGGGCGCTGCTGCCGAGTACGGCGGACGTGGTGTTCGAGGTGCTGGAGGCAGACAAGCGGCCGGTCTCGGCGGTGGCGGATTTCAGCGAGGTGCGCGACGTGGCGAGTGTGGCGGTAAGCGAGGATCGCAGCGTCAAAGCGACAATATTGTTCGATCCCGAGCAGGGATTGTCGGAGCGGATCGTGGCTGAACAGTTTACCGCATGAAGTGGAAGCAAGCGCTTCTTTTTTTGAAAGAAAAAAGGAGAAAAAACTTTCGGTCATGCTGTCACGGTGTCTCCCGCAACGCGCGCCTGGGAGAACAGGAGTTTTTTGGTTCTTTTTCTCAAAAAAGATCCGCTTTTTTGCTTCTGGCCCTGGCCGCCGCCGCCCCGCCCGATCCGTCTCCGCAATGGTTCGTCCCACCGCCGCAGGCCAAGTCCAGCGTCGACACCACCAACCACACCGAAATCCACGAGCTGGACGGGCAAAGCGACATCGTGGTGCACGCCCAGCGCCGGCCGATCCAGCGCGACCCGCACGCGCAGGAGACGCACGACTACCAGCCCGCACATTCGGAGGCGGCGAGCCCGGAGCCACGGTTGGATGCGCCCTCCTACTGCGGGTCGTCCTACCAGACGATCGGCGGCCAAGCGGCAACGGGAGCGGACATGATCGGGTCAGCCGGTGGGCATTGCGACTGAGAAACGGCGCGGCGTCGCTGACGAGGTTGGCGGGTCGAATTTAGCTAGGCTAGCTGCCCGGAACCCCGAATCCCGAGGTTTCGACGTTCCGCAAGCTAAGCAACGCCTTCTTTTCTGAAGAAAAAAGCAAAAGACTTCTGGTACGGCTGTCGCGGAGGTTTCTGCAACGCGTGCTTCACTTGCCTCCGCTTTCTGAGCACGCTGGATGGCCACCGAACGCCAGGCGGCCATCCAGCGATCACAGGTGGACGGTTCAGGCGGCAGCCAGGTCTTCAGTGTGCAGGGCGGCGGTCGACATCGCCGCCGGGCTGTTGGGGTCGCGCATCATGTAACCCCTGCCCCACACGGTGCCGATCAGGTTGCCGGCGCCGGCCTGGGCGAGCTTCTTGCGCAGCTTGCAGATGAACACGTCGATGATCTTCATCTCCGGCTCGTCGATGCCGCCGTAAAGGTGGTTGAGGAAGGCCTCCTTGGTCAGCACCATGCCGCGGCGCAGGACCAGTAGCTCGAGGATGGCGTATTCCTTGCCGGTGAGGTGAACCTGCTGGCCGTCCGCCTGCACTTCCCGGCTGTCGAGGTTGAGCTGCAGGTTGCCGATGCGCAGGATCGGCTGGCTGTAGCCTTTGCTGCGGCGGATCACCGCTTGGATACGGGCGATCAGCTCGTCCTTGTCGAACGGCTTGCTGATGTAGTCGTCGGCACCCATGCCGAAGCCGCGCACCTTGGCGCCGGCGCGGTTAAGGCCGGAGAGGATCAGCACCGGCGTCTCCACGCGGCTGGCGCGCATGCGGCGGACCACCTCGTAACCCTCCATGTCAGGCAGGATCAGGTCGAGCACGACGATGTCGTAATCATAATGACGCACGAGCTCGAGCGCTTCCTCACCGGTGTCCGTCTGGTCAACGATTGATCCATGATTGCGGAGCATCATCGCGACTGCGCGTGAAGCCGTTGCGTCATCTTCAACCAGTAGAACCCGCACTGCCATCTCCCGTGTTTCGATACGTAAACATTACCACCATGCCGTGTGTTTCGCTACCAATTTTTCACCAAAACGGGAATAAAATTGAGAAACACTGCGTCATCAGGCAGCGCTGGCTAGGAAAATGGGGTCAAACGTGATTATTAATGGTTTCTGTCTCATTCATTGTGCTGAAATCTTATAAATTGGGCTTCTCTCATGTTCTGACCGGTATTGAAACGATTCAGCCGTTTCAGCTTCACGGCACAGCACGTGCGGTGGGCCCGCTCGGTGTCGAGGTCGCAGGCCTATCGCGCCACATGGCCGTAGGCGGAAGGCTGTGGTTGAGCGGACGCGACGGCAGCACCATCCTGGCAGAGATCGTCTCTGCCGGTGGAGACGTGCTCGTCGCGTCCCCCTTCGGCAGCACGCTCGGCCTTGGCGCCGGGTCCGACGTCACAGCCGCCGCACTGCCCGGCGCGGGCATGCAGCAGGCGACGCTCTCGCCTTGTAACGGCTGGCTCGGACGGGTGATCGATCCGCTGGGCCAACCGATGGACGGCTTGGGCAACCTCGAATCCGGCAGCCAGACACGGCCGGTGCGTGCCGGCCCGCCGCCGGCAGTCAGCCGGGCCCGGCTCGGGCCCCCAATCGACCTGGGCGTGCGGGTGCTGAACTGCTTCGCCACCTGCCGGACCGGGCAGCGGCTAGGGCTGTTCGCCGGGTCAGGCGTGGGCAAGTCCACGCTGCTCTCCATGCTGGCGCGCCACACCGATTGCGACGTGGCGGTGCTCGCCCTGGTGGGCGAACGCGGCCGCGAAGTACGCGAGTTCATCGAGGACGATCTGGGCTCGGACGGGCTGGCGCGCTCTGTCGTGGTGGTGGCGACCTCGGACTCGCCGCCGCTGGTCCGGCGCGAGGCGGCCTACGCGGCGATGACGATTGCCGAGCACTTCCGCGACCAGGGCAAGTCCGTGCTACTGCTGATGGACAGCGTCACCCGCTTCTGCCTCGCACTGCGCGAGATCGGCTTGGCCGCCGGCGAACCGCCCGCCACCCGCGGCTACCCGCCCAGCGTCTTCGCCGAGCTGCCACGGCTGCTTGAGCGCGCAGGCCCCGGGCCGATGCGGCCGGACGGCACCGCCGGGCAGATCACCGCCCTGTTCACAGTGCTGGTGGAAGGCGACGATCATGACGAACCGGTCGCCGACGCAGTGCGCGGCATCCTGGACGGCCACGTGGTGCTGGAACGGCGGATCGGCGAAGGCGGCCGCTACCCGGCGGTGAACGTACTGCGCTCACTGTCCCGCGCGGCGTCCGGCGTGCTGGATGCCGAACAGAAGGATTTGCTGCGGCGGGCGCGGGCGATGCTGTCGCTGCACGCCGAGATGGCCGACATGGTGCGGCTCGGCGCGGCGCGGCCGGGAACGGACCCGGTGCTGGACGCCGCACTCGCCACGGTGCCGAAGATCGAGGCGATGCTGGCGCAGGGGCGGGACGAGGCTACCAGCATTGGGGGGAGTTTTGCGGCGCTTAGGGCGGCTATGGGAGCGGTGGCGAACGTTGGGTAAGGAAGAAAGCAGTTCTTTTTTGAAAAGAAGAACCAAAAAACTTTTGTTTCCTGGCATTCGTCTCCGGAGACTCAGCGACAGCATTACCAAACGTCTAACGCTTCTTTTTCCACGGTCCGTTTCAAAAGTTTGCATGGTTGATCAACTGGCGTGGTTTTCGAACACCGGAGCGGATCGCTTCGGCGGTGCCATCGGTCCGAGCCGCCGAGGCGATCCTCTTGTGTCCATGAGCACCGTAGAGCCGTGCGAAGCACGCTCTTTCGCGTGACGTGCAAGGAACACGCTGTGGCCACCAGGGCAACCTTTCAAACGGACTCTCAAAACCGCAGAGTCTTCGCTGCCTGATGCCGGACAAGCTCGCCATTCTGGCCCGCCTGCGTCACCTCGAGGCCGAGCTGGCCAAACGCGACCTGGCCCACGCACTGCGTGCCGAGCGCGCGGCCGAAGCAGCCCTGAACGACGCGCGGCGTGCCCCGTTAACCGAGGCGGCGGCGATACCGGCCGACGCCGCTCACCCACTGGTGGTCGGGTTTGCCCGCTGGCTGCCGGCTGCATCCGCAGCCATCGCCCATCGGACGGAGGACACCAGGCGAGCAGCCGCTGCTCGGCAGTCGGCAGGGCACGAGGCGGCAACCCGCAAGGCAGCGCTCGAAGCCGTCGAGACGCTGCAGGCGGAGCGGGCGCAGGCGTCCCGCAAGCACGCGCTCCGCCGCGAACAGCTAGGGTTGGACGAACTCGGCCGCGGACAGGCCAGGCGCCGCAGGTGAGCCTGCCGACCGCTCGGCAGGACGTCGCAACCAGGCCTGCATAGGCCTGTCCACCCAGCGATGCAGCGCCAGGCCTGCCAGACTGGAGACCGCCAGGCTCGGGGTGATAGCGGCTGACACCGCAACCGCACCCACGGAACCGCCGGCGACCGCGTGCGCTGCCCGAACCACCCAGGGCACCAGGAACGGATGAACCAGGTAGGTGGCGAAGCTTGCCTCGCCCAGTGCCAGCAGCCATCGCGGCAGGCGCGCACCGATCGTCTGCTCAAGCGCCAGGCAAGCGGCAACGACCAGGCTGGCGCCGCTACCCCAGACGGCAAAGCGCCAGGGTCCGCATGAAGGCAGGGCGAGCAGGGCGCCTGACCCGATAGCACCCAGCACGCAGGCGAACGCCGCCGGCAGACGCACGAGGTGCAACGCGAGCGCCGCCAGCAACAGCCCGGCGCAGAACTCCAGCACCAGGCCGTTGGCCAGCACCGCCGGCGCAGCCCAGTCGACCTGGCGCAGAAAGCCGAGCGCCGCCAGAGGTGCCAGCACCGGCAGAACGACGGCCAAAGGCGGTCTGCGCCACGCCAGAGCGCACGCGAACAGCCCGTAGAACAGCATCTCGAACTGCAGCGTCCAGCCCACGCCGAGCAGCGGCCGGACAGCCCCCGCGCCGTCACGCGCCGGGATGAAAAGATACGAAGCGACCACGTTCCAGACGCCCGGGCGGGTGGCGGCCAGCGTTGCGGGCAGCGCCAGCCCGATTGCCAGCTTGAGCGTGGTCATCGTCCAATACAACGGCACCAGGCGACGCAGGCGGCGGGCGGCGAACACCCGCCACCCGTCCGCCCGGGAGGCGAGGCTGGAGGAGGACAGTCCCATGACAAGGCCGCTGACCACGAAAAACAGGTCCACGCCGGCAGACCCGTTGGCCCAGCGTCCGTCCACTGCGTGGTAGGCGACCACGAGGAGGCAGGCGAACGCGCGCAAGGACCCGATGGTGCGGATGTCGCCTCGCGTGGGCAGCACAACCGGGCCCTCACGGTCGGCGAACGTGACAGGACGGCGGGCGGCCGTGCCGAGGGCCGGCCATTGCGTGTCGGGCCCACGGCACACGGCGGTCATGGTCCGCCCGAGCGTGCTGCTGGGCAGACGCTGGCTCCCACCAGTATCGTCAACCGCCGCGGGCCCGGGCAGTCACCCCTTCCGAGGTCTGCGCAAGCCGAAAGCGGGAGCGCCGCTGCGCGACCCAAGCTGCCGGAGCCGGAGAGTGCCGTCTCGGCTGCGAGATAAGCTGGTCGGACGGCGTCGGCCTGCATCGACATGACACGCTTGAGTTTACGTTACGATATTGAAAGTTGACGGGTGTTGTTGTCAAGTCGTAGCGATCGGAACGAACACTTGCCTTGGCGAAGCTAGAATCTTCTTTTTCGAAAAAAAGAAGCAAAAAGCTTTTGTCGGGGCGGTCGCGGACAGCTGAAACGATACGTCTCCTCCCACGGTGCACCCGACGGAGCCGACAGCTTTCGTTCGGCGGACTCAAGTCTCGCAGCAAACACCTTCGGCGCTCAAAGCATTCCAGCCCTCTCCGGATTTCTCCGATGTCACCCTTCGTTCGGCCGTCCGGAATACTCAAGGCTCGCGTGAGCCACAGCCTAAGCGGCTTGGCCTTGAACAGGCCGGACGATCATCGCGCGCCGAAAGTAGCCTCCGCCTCGGTCGGGATGTGCGCTCCAAATCCTAAGTCCAAGGTTTTTTCTTCGAAAAAAGCCTGCACCTCAGCCAAGCTTCCGCGTCACCGGCGCCTCGCTCTGGAACAGCACCAGCCCCACTCCCACGCACAGCAGCACCGAGATCCACCCGAACGCATCGGCAAACGACAGCACGTAGGCCTGCGCCCGCGTGGCTGCCACCAGCGCACCCGTCCCGAACGCCGTCAGCCGCGCATCCACCGCCGGCGTGCCCACCACCAGGTGCGACACCAGGTAGTCCGAATGCACCCGCTCGCGCACCGTAATGACCGCGTTGACGATGGCGGGCCCGGCAGAAATCGCCAGGGTGCGTACGATGTTGAAGATCGTCCCCCCGGTCAGCGCGTCCTCCGGCGTCAGCACAGCCGTGGTCAGGAACACCAGCGGGGTGAACGCCAGCGGCCAGCCGCAGGCCTGCAGCAGCAGCGGCATCAGGAAGTCCTCGCTCGCCCAGGCCGAGGTGATGTAGGTGCACAAATAGGCCCCCAGCGCGCCCATCCCCAGACCGGTCGCCACCAGCAACCGCGCGTCCACGAACCGCATCAGCACGGCCGCCGCCGGTGCCATCACCAGTTGCGGGCCGGCCAGCAGCAGCAGAAACTGCCCGATCTGCAACGGCTTGAGCGCGCGGAGCAGCATCTGCGTCTGCGGCTCCACGTAGGTGGCACCCAGCAGGCCGATGTTGAACACCACCACCAGCAGCAGCCCGACGGTGAAGTTGCCGCGCCGGAACAATGAAAGGTCGAGCAGCGGGCTCGGCGTGGTCCACTCGCTGACCAGGAAGCCTAGCAGTGCCATGCCGGCACCGGCGAACAACGCCACAATCAGCCTGTCGTCGAACCAGTCCAGCCGCTGACCCTGGCTGAGAGCGCTGACCAGCATGCAGCAGAAAACGACCAGACAGCCTAGGCCGAAGTAATCGGTTTCGAGGAACTTCTCCCACTTCGGCTTCTCCACCGGCAGGAACGCCAGCACCAGCAGCAGCGCCACCGGGCCGAGCACGGAGCTGAACCAGAACAGCGCCTGCCAGGTGAACAGGTCGGTGGCGACCCCTGCCGCAGCGTCGGCCACCAGCGGCACCAGCGTGCTGACCACGGCATACACCGCGAACCCCTCCGGGCGGTGCCGTGGCGGCGTGAAGCGCAGCAGGGTCAGCAACATCAGCGGCACCAGCCCGCCCTCGCCGAAACCTTGCAGGAAACGCAGTGCGATCAGCGCGTGGTAGTTGGCCGCCACCGGAACTGCGGTGCCCGCGGCGATGAACAGCACGATCTCGGCTGCAGCCAGGCGCCGGGGCGAGATCAGCTGTCCCAGCCAGGGCGTCAGCGGCACCACGGCGATGTTGCCGACCGCGTAGGCGGTGGACACCCACGAGCCCTCGTCCTGGCCGAGGCCCAGCCCACCGAGCAGGTCGGCGATGGCTGCGGTGGACAAACGCTGGTCCAGCGAGGCGAGCATCGCAGCGAGCACCACGCCGGCGATGCCCAGCATCAGGCTGAACGCCAGGCCTCCGGGTTTTTTCTCCGGCTCGACACGTGGGGACAGCAGGCCCAGGGGGGCGGTGCTTCTTGTTAGGGACAAAGGCAAGACTCTTCTTTTTTGAAAGAAAGAAGCAAAAAACTTTTGCTGCGGCCGCCGCGGACCATTCTGCAGACGGGTACCCGGGTCCGGTTGATCCTTTCAAAAAACACCATTCGTGCTTCCTGTCGTAAACACCCGCGTCTCCACCGAGAGCCCCGGCAACAGCCGCTCCGCGATCGGCTGCCCCGGGTCGATGGTGATCTTCACCGGCACACGCTGCACCACCTTGGTGAAGTTGCCGGTGGCACGGTCCGGCGGCAGCGGGCTTTGCCGGGATTGGCTGGTGGGGCCGATGCTCTGCACGTGGCCGTGCAGCGTCACGCGCGGAAACGCGTCCACGTGCAGCTCTGCGGTCTGGCCCACCGCCATGCCAGCCAGCTGTTCCTCGCGGTAGTTGGCCACTGCCCATACGCCGCGCGGCACGAAGGTGAGCAGCGGCTCGCCCGGCGTCACGTAGCCGCCGGGAAAGGCGAGGCGCGCTGTGACGAAGCCGTCCTCCGGCGCGGTCACCCGCGTGTAGCCCAGCGTGATCTGCGCCAGGTTCAGTTGCGCCTGCTGGGCCGCCAGTTGCGCTCGTGCCTGCGCCTGCTGCGCCTGCAATATGGCGAGCTGGGCCTGGGCGACGCGCACCTGGTCCTGCCGCGCCAGCATCGCCTCGCGGGAGTTGCGGTCGTTCGCGGCGGCGCGCTGCCAATCGCGCAGGACCTCGCCCTCGGTGCCGCGCAGCACGTTCTGCCGGGCGAACTCCTGGTGCGCATCGATGGCGTTGGCCTGCGTCCCCTGTGCGTTCGCCGACTGGGTGGCGATGGTGGCCTGCTGCGCGCGCATCCTGGCGTCGAGCTCGGCCACCTCCGCCTGCGCCTGGTGCAGGGCCGCCTGGGTCTGCTCGACCTGGGCGCGATAGGTGTCCTGCTCGATCTCGTAGAGCAGCTGCCCGCGGCGGACCGGCTGGTCGTCGTCGGTGCCGATGCGGGTCACGTAGCCGGCGACGCGGGACTCGATCTGCACCGGGTTGCCGCGCAGCTCCGCGTCGATGGTGCCGGCGCGGCTGCCTTCGAAGCGGATGGCGTTCCAGTCGATCAGCAGCACGGCCACGAGCGTCGCGCCGATCGTGGCCACCACAGCCCGGATCAGAATGCCGCGTCTTTGCGAACGCTCCTTCTCGGCACGCTCGCCGGCTTCGGCTTCCGGGTCCTGCTTCTCGTCGCTGTCCTGGTTCTTGTCACCCTTGTCGTCGCCCGCTTGCTTTTTGCCTTTGCCCTCCTTCTGCCTGGCCTCCTCGCCGCCGTCGTCCTTGGCCCTGGCCCCGTGCATGTCCCCCTGGGCCGCCGCGTCCTTGCTGCCGCTCTTGTCGTCCGGCTGCTTGTCGAAGGCGTACTTCACCGCGCTACCCTCACATCGGGGTCGCCGGAGGTGTTCACCCGGGCCAGGGCGGACATGCCAGGGCGGATCTGCCCGGCGAGCGGGTTGTCCGCGTCGAGCACGATCTTCACCGGCACGCGCTGGACCACCTTGGTGTAGTTGCCGGTGCTGTTGTCGGCCGGCACGGCAGCGAGCTGGCCGCCGGTGAGCGGCGAGATGCCGGCCACATGGCCGTGCAGCATGACGTCCGGGTAGGCGTCCAGGCGGACCCAAGCGGGCAGGCCGGGACGGATGTCGGTGAGCTGGCGCTCGGTGAAGTCCGCCACTACCCAGACGCGGTTCAGCGGCGTCATCGGCACCACCACTGTGCCAGGCTCCAGCAGCGTGCCGACACGGACCTGGCGGGCGCCCACCACCCCGTCGGCCGGCGCGCGCAGGGTGGTGTAGCCGAGCCGGATGCGGGCCAGGTCCAGCCGGGCCTGCTGTTGCTCGATATCGGCGGCGGCGCGGACCTGCTGGGCGGCCAGCACGTCGAGCTGGCGGCGGCGTTCCTGGGTAGTGGCGTCGTCGGCGCGGTTCTCGGCGGCCAGGCGGCGGTCCTCGGCCACTGCGTTATCGTATTGCCGGCGCAGGCCCAGCGCGGTGGGCAGCAGGGCTGCCTGGCGGGAGGCCTCCTCGGCGGCGCGGATCTGTTCTGCGTGGGCGCCCTGCGCCTGTGCGCCGGCCTGCTGCACCTGCAGGAGCAGGACGCGTTGCTGGTCCTGCAGCTGGCGCAAGGCGGCCTGCGTTGCCTTCAGTTGGCCCTCGGCCTGGGCGACGGCGGCCTTGTAGTCGTCGTCCTCCAGCTCGGCGACCAGCTGGCCGGCGCGCACCGGCTGGTTGTCGTCCACATCCAGGCGCTTGAGGTAGCCTTCCTCGCGGGCGGCGAGCGGGGTGTATTCACCGTCTGCATAGGCGTCCTCGGTTTCCGGGTTGGTGCGCGCGGCGAGCGGGTCGTCCCAGCCGACCAGCCAGAGCACTGCCGCGCCGATGCAGGCAGCACCGAAGAGAAAAATCACAAAGACGCGGAAACCCTGTACGGCGCGGCTGGCCATGCTACCTCGGCCGCCCTTGCGCAGAGGGACGCCTGATTGCGTCGCAACCTTTAACCGCGGGCGATGTCAGTTAACGAGGCGGCGGTCGAGAGGGTTCGAGAGTATGTGGGTGAAGGCAAGGCCTTCTTTTTTTGAAAAAAAAGAAGCAAAAAAACTTTTGTTCGGCTGTCGCGGACCTTTCAACACGACGTACACCCGAGAACAAAAGTTTTTTGGTTCTTTTTTTCAAAAAAGAACCGCTTTCTTCTGCTTTCTTCTTGCGACCCCAGCCCAAGCCGACCCCGCCCCGCTCTCCTTCACCGACGCGCTCAGCCTGGCCTACCACACCAACCCCCGCCTGCTCGCCCAACGCCGGCAGCTCGACCAGACCGACGAAGGCGTGCCGCAGGCCCTGTCCGGCTGGCGCCCGCAAGTGACGGTCACCGGCAGCATCGGCCCCGCGCTGTACCAGAACAACATCGACCCGCAGCACGACCCGGAGCGCCGCCTGCCGCAGGATTACGAGCTGAAGCTGCACCAGAACATCTACACCAGCGGCCGCATACGCGCGCAGACCCAGCAGGCAGAAGCGCAGGTGAGCGCCGGCCGCGCCAACCTGCGCAGCACGGAAGCCGAGGTGCTGCTGGCGGCCGGCAGCGCCTACCTCGACGTGGTGCGCGACCGCCAGATCGTGACGCTGAACCGCAACCAGGTGCGCGTGCAGCAGGACACCGTGCAGGCGAGCGGCGTGGAATTGGCCGCCGGCGGCCTGGCGCCGGCCGATTTGGGCCAGGCGCGCGCGCGGCTTGGCACCGCCCAAGCGCAGCTTGCGAGCGCCGAGGCAACGCTGGCCACCTCGGAAGCGTCGTTCGAGCACCAGGTGGGCCAGCCGCCAGGCGAGCTGACCACGACGGCACGGCTGGTGGCTACCCCGCTAGTGACCCTGCCGCCGGCACGCGACCGCGCCGTCGCACTGGCGCTGGCGCAGAACCCGGACGTGGCCGCATCCGTCGCGGCGCTGGACGCGAGCCGGCGCGGCGTGGACGTGGAACGTGCCGGCCTGCTGCCGCAGTTCTCGCTGAACGGACTGTTCGGCCGGCTGCGCGACACCGAAATCCAGGAGCTGAACCAGGGTGTCAACGCGGCGCAGGTGACGCTCGACGTCTCCGTGCCGCTATACCAGGGCGGTGCGGAGTACTCGCGCATCCGCCAGGCCAAGGAGGCGACTTACCGGCTGGACAACTTGCTCGACGAGGCGCGCCGCCAGGCACGCCAGTTCTCCGCCAGCGCGTGGGACGACCTGCAGGCCGCGCGCCGCCGGGTGGCCGCCGAACAGGATGCGGTGGCCGGCAACCAGGTGGCGGCGCGCGGCTACGCGCAACAGCAGCGCGCGGGTGAGCGCACGCTGCTCGACGTGCTGGTGGTCCAGCAGGACCTGCTGGCGAGCGAGGTGGCCGAAGTGGCCGCGGAACACGACGCGCTGGTAGCCAGGCTGCAACTGGCGGCAGCCGTGGGCGAACTGGACGCTGCGCATCTGCATCTGGGCGGGGAGGTTTACGATCCGGCGATGCATTACGATGCTGTGCGGGGGAAATGGGCGGGGACGACGCCGCCCAAGTAAGCAGGCGAAGCCTTCTTTTTTGAAAAAAAGAAGCAAAAAACTTTTGGTCCGGCTGTCGCGGAACTTCCTGCAGCGCGCGCCTGGAGAAGCAAAAGTTTTTTGGTTCTTTTTTTCAAAAAAGAACTGCTTGCTTACGTTCCCTGCTTCGGCAGGAAAGCATGCCCGTACACCCAGTCACCAACTTCGTGTCCTTCGGCCACGCCCATGTCGTCGTCGAACTGCCAGTGCACGCCGATCCAGATACGACTCTCGCCGTTCTGCTTCTCCGCCGCAGTCAGGTTCGGATAGTATAGCGGCAGGTATGGCTGCAGCTGCCCGAGGTCGTTGCGGTTCTTGCCGTTGTACTCGTCGGACACGAAGGTGAACGCAGCATCTTCGCCGAAATAGTGGCGCATGATCTGAAAGATGGCGCCGCCGAACGTCGCGTGGCCGGAGACGTAGGCCGGGAACGGCGGCGTGAAGTTCGGGCCCTTGGTGTTGGTCGCCTGGCCGCCGAGCGGGTACCACTCCGGATCCGGCAGCACCTCCTTGTTGCCGCCCTGGTCCTTCGACCGGATGGCGGTGACCGGACGCCAGAACTGGTAGTACCACTTGCTGTCCCAGGCGGAGATGGCGGCGTCGGCCATGGCGGTGTTGAGCACGGCGAGGTACTGCGCCGCCTGCGGCAGCGTCTTCAGGCCGTGCTGGAACGCCACCGCGCGGATCACCTCGTTGTAGAGGCGCGGCGGGGCGCAGAGTTCGGGCACGCCGTCGTAGGTCCAGAAGATGCCTTCCACGGTCTGGTTTTTCGTGCGGATGGTGGGCGTGCCGCGGGTTGGATCGCCGCCGATGTTCTTCGTCTTGTTGAAGGCCACGGTCCATTCGTTGCTGGTCAGCGCCGGTGGCGGCGGCGCACGGAACTGGCTGGCGCTGGTCATCACGAACGGCTTCACCTGGTTCCAGTACGCGCCGAGGTAGATGTTGTTCGGCGCGACCGGGTCGATCGACCAGTGGCCGACGCCGCCGATCGGGGTGAACGGGCCGCCGACGGTGGGTTCGGGGATCTGCGAGCCGTCGTTGGTGCGCAGCGCGATGATGGCGGCCGCGGCCTGCTTGCCAAGCGCCCGGCCGGCGACCAACGATTCAGGCGTGCCCTGGATGCGTTGCAGATCCTGTCGGAACAGCGCGTCGAGCCGGTCCTGTTGCGAGGAGTACAGCCACACCAGCGTGTCGTGCGCGGCCTGTGCGATGGCGCAATCGATTGAGACGTCGCCGGACACCGGCGCCAGGCCCACGTAGCTCTGGTACTGGTTGGTCACCGCGTTGACCGCCTCGAACATCGCGATGTGGACGATCGCCATGGCACGGCTGGTGCGATGGGGTCCGAACTGCTGGCCGAAGGTGTAGGGACGGCGGCGGGTGGGCAGCGGCGGCGTGTGGTCGATGGCAGTGGTGTCGAGTGCGACCTCGTTCCACAGGAACAGGCGGTCGAACGTGGTCGACGCGGTGCGCGGCAGCGCGTCGTCGTAGTGTGACGGCGTTTTGGTGTCCGGCACGGCCAGCAGCGCCTGTATCTGCGCCGAGCTGGCAGGGCTGAGCGCGGGCGGCGTCTGCGCCGCAGCCATGACCGGGACAAGCACGCAGGCGAGCAGCGCGGCCGCTAAAGGAGGCCGTCGCGGTTTCCAGGAGTAACGCATGTCATGATATCCCCTCAATGGCCGGGACGCAGCGTGTTCGTCCTCGGGCAGAGCCGGGTTTAGCCCGCGGCAGTCTCCCTACACAAATAAATCCGACAACAAAACTGTGACGATGACTACCTTAACGATGTTCCCTGCAACTTTCGAATACTCGCATTGCATCCATTTTTAGAGACGCGTCGACAGTATTGTGGTTCGATGTGGTATGTTTCGCAAGCGGCGGTAATTTACTTGCGGGGTCGGACCGTTGCATTTGGTCTTACAAGGCATGCGCTATCTAGACTTGGGCAAGCAAGGCAAGCGGTTCTTTTTTGAAAAAAACAAAAAACTTTTGTTCCCTTGGGCGCGCGCTGCAGGGAATTTCCGCGACAGCATGACCCGGAGTTTTTTGCTGTTTTTTTTAAAAAGCAGGCCTTGCTTTTGGTCGAGAGGTCCGGGCGCTGCGGAAAACTTTTGAGCGCCAGAGCCTTACTTCGCCGGCGCGGGCGTCCAGGCACAGGCAGCACCCTGATCTACCGCCGTGTGGTCCAGGTCGACGATGATGTCACCCAGCAGGTCCGCGTCGAACGCGAAACGGACAGGCAGCGCCGGACCACCCGGCAGCACCGGGGCCAGCCACGCCTTGCTGAAGCGAGGGCGCACCTGGGGCGGGACGGCTTTGTCCTTGAGAAACCCGGCCAGCACGACGGACGCGGTATCGCACCGGAGTGCAGACCCGGCGAAATCCAACCGGGCGCTGCGCTGCAGGGTGTCGTGTCCGCCGGTCTGCGTCGTCAGCCGGCGCAGCTGGCGGCCGTCGAACACCAGGGCAGCGCCCTGACACGCCCCGGTGCGGGTCACCACGAGGGTTTCCAGCGCGATGGCGCTCATGCCGTCGATGGCGCCGGCCAGGGCAGCGGCTGGCACCGGCTGGCGGTAGGTGTCCGGCGGCGGGCTGACCGAACGCACCACCGGGTCGCCCGATACGTAGTCGAGCGACAGGGCGTAACTCTGGCCGGAGATGCGGCCGTACTCCTCGTAGCCGTGCGGCTTGACGGTGCTGCCCTCGATGCTGCCGACGGCGCGGCCGGCGACGCGGCCGTGCACCAGGATTTCGGCCAGCCCGAGCGTGCGGGCGTTGATCACCGCCTGGTAGCCAGCCGGATCCATCGCCAGGCAGTAGGTGACGTCGAAAAACGCGATGCCGCGCAACCGCGCGGTGTAGTGCAGCACGCTGGCGCCCACGGCCGGGACGGCAGCCCCTGCCAGCCAGAGCGCCACGGCGCTGCAGGCGCCGCCTAGAATGTACCGGATGAACATTCGCACTCATGCCCGGTTAGCGGGCAAGGTTCCCGGAAGGCAACGCAAGCAGTTCTTTTCCAAAGAAAACAACCAAAAAACCTTTGTCTCCGTGGGTTGTGACGTATCGTTTCAGCCGTCCGCGATAGCGGGAGCAAAAGCTTTTTGCTTCTTTTTCTCGAAAAGTAGGCTTGCTTTCTTTCAGCGTTCCGGCCTCGCAAAACGCGCAAACTCCCGCACGACCGACTCGTACACCACACGCTTGAAGCTCACCGCCAGCGCCGGCAACTCAGCGATATCCGCCCAGCGCCAGGCTGAGAACTCGGGATGCGCGTCGCGGTCGAGCACGATGTCGGAATCCACGCCTTCGAACCGCAGGGCGAACCATTTCTGTCGCTGCCCGCGGTAGCGGCCGCCGAGCTTCTGCGCGGCGAGCTCGGGCGGCAGGTCGTAGGTCAGCCAGTCGGGATGTTCGGCGAGGATGCTCGCGCGGGCGGTGCCGATCTCCTCCTCCAGCTCGCGCAGCACGGCGGTGGCCGGGTCCTCGCCCGCGTCTATGCCACCCTGCGGCATCTGCCAGGCCGCGACGGCAGCGGGCTGGTCGGCGCGGCGGCCGACCCACACCCTACCCTGCCGGTTGAACAGCGCGGCGCCCACGTTCGGGCGATAGGCCGACAGCGTCGCGTCTTCTGGCAAGTCTCCGCTCACCTGGTCTGCGCCTGCAGGGCCGGCTTGGCGCCGGCGGCGCGCGGCATGGCGGAGAGCGGTGCCAGCACCAGCCCGCGCGCGGCCAGCCCGTGCGCCCACACCGACACCCTGTCCAGCAGCACGGGGCTCAGCGGCCCGGCCACGCCGATCGCCGCGCCACGCCTGGCGGCAATCTCGTCGAGGCGCGCCAGGGTGGCGTCTATAGTTGAGGCGTCGGCCGGCTGCTCGGGGGTTGCCTCGCGGTCCACCACGATGTCGGCCCGATAGCCGGGCGGCGCGTCGGTCCCCTCCGAAACAGCGGGCGCGGCGGGCGCGGAACTGGCGTCCGGGCTCGCATCGAGGCCGGCATCTGGCCGGGGCCGCGCGTCGAAATACAGCAGGCCGCGCTGCGCCACCTCGCGCTGCATGTCGGCAAACATCGTGCGGCTCTCGGCGAACCGCTCGCCGTAGAGCCCGTCGGACGCGTCCGTGGCGCCGACACAGCCGGACACCCCGGACAGCGACCACTCCAGGTTTGTCCGCAGCAGCTCCGGCGACGCGCCGGTCAGCAGCGCGCGGTTGCCTTCCTCGTTGGCGGGAAAGCCGTTCGGCTCCATCGGGATGGAGACCAGGCACTCCCGCCCTGCCCTGCGCGCCTGGGCGGCCAGGCGCAGCCCGTCCTTCAGCGGCGTGTAGGCGGAGAAGGCGAAATCCACGGCGGCCGGCAGCACGTGGTCGGCCTGGGTAGTCAACGAGCGGTCCAGCCCGGCGCCGCTGATCACCAGCGCCACCCGCGGATGGCGTTCGGCAGGGTCGAACGCGGCAGCGTACAGCACCGAGGGCTGGCGGGCGCCGTTGCTGCGCGGCAGCATGCGGCCGGGCAGGTCAGGCGCCGGCTCCTGCAGCGCCGGGTCCGGGTCGGGAATGGCGGACGAGGCGAGCCTGGCCTCCGGCGCAGGGTTCGGTGTCGAGGCCGGCAGGCGGGCGGGCAGCGAAGCGGCAGCGTGGGAAGGGGCTGGCGCGGCTGGCGGCAGGGTTGGCGTGCGAGCCTGGCGGGCCGGCCGCGCCCCGGGCGGACCCATGAGCTGCACGACCGCGGCGCCGGCGAGGAGCCCCCCGAGGATGCAGGCCCAGAACAGCAGAAGCGGCCGGAAGCCGGACATGCGGCCTGTCAGCCTTCGCTACGCGTGCCCGCCGGGACCATGCGGGTCCAGGGTGGATCGGTGCAACTCGCGGCCGCCTGCCAGGCCGCCACCCTGCCCATGCGTATCGTGCGGAACGCCGCTTGCTCCGGAGGCGCTCCACCCGAACGCGAGCGGGCGAGCGACCTGGCGTTCCTGCCAGTCGGCTCGGAACGCACCTGGCTGGGTCACGCGCCGACCCAACAGCGGTGGCAGTGCGGCCCGCAGATACGGGCCGCATCGCTAGGAAGACAGCCGGCGACGTCAGCGAACGTGGTAGTCATCGCCGCGCTGCGCCTGCTTCTGGGTCATGTCGCGCACCACGTCGATACCCTCCTGCAGTTGGTAGTCCGACAGCGGGTTGGCGAGGTCGAATTTTGGCCAGTTCGCCGGCGGCTTCTGCTGGATCTGCTTGGCCTGCGGCGGGATGTCGTCACGCGGCGCCGGCGGCTTGGTGGGTGCGGAACCGCCCTCGTTCTTCAGCGCGTGGTTGAGGTCGGACTCGCGGTCCGGCAGGTAATGCACCTCCTCCTCGCGGGTCTCGGCCACCGGCACGTCTGGTGCGATGCCAAGCCCCTGGATGGAGCGGCCGGACGGCGTGTAGTAGCGCGCCGTGGTCAGGCGGATAGCGCCGTCGTTGCCCATAGGGATCAGCGTCTGCACGGAGCCCTTGCCGAAGCTGCGCTCGCCGACCACGATGGCACGGCGGTGGTCCTGCAGGGCGCCGGCAACGATCTCGCTGGCCGAGGCGGAGCCGCCGTTGATCAGCACGACCATCGGCAGGCCGGCGATGAGGTCGGACCCTTTGGCGTCCCAGCGCTGGCTGTCCTCGGGGTGGCGCGCCCGGGTGCTGACGATCTCGCCGTCCGGGATGAAGTCCTCGCTGATGTCCACCGCCTGGTCGAGCAGGCCGCCGGGGTTGTTGCGCAGGTCGAACACCAGGCCGCGCAGCTTGCCGTGGCTCTCGTCCTTCAGCTTGGCGATGCCCTCGCGCAGCTTGGTGTCGCTTTCCTCGTTGAAGCCGGACAGGCGCAGGTAGCCGACGTCGCCGTACAGCGCGGTCTTCACCACCTGAATGTGGATCGACTCGCGCGTCATCGTCACGTCGATCGGCTTGTCTATGTGCTCGCGCTTGACGGACAGCGTGATGGTGCTGCCGGGCGGGCCGCGCATCATGTCCACCGCGTCGTTCAGCGACAGGCCTTCGACCGACTTGCCGTTCAGCGAGAGGATCAGGTCGCCGGTCTTCATGCCGGCGCGCGCGGCCGGCGTGTCGTCCATCGGCGTGATCACCTTTACCAGGCCGCTATCCGAGGTGACTTCCAGCCCCAGCCCGCCAAAGGCGCCACGGGTGGTCACCTGCATGTCGCGGTACTGCTTGGCGTCGAGGTAGGAGCTGTGCGGATCCAGCGAGCTGACCATGCCGTTCAGCGCGTTGTCGATCAGTTCGCGGTCCTTCACCGGGGCCACGTAGTCGGCGCGCACCTTTTCGAACACTTCGCCGAACAGGGTGAGCAGGTGGTAGGTGTCCTGCGGCCCCTCGGCGGCGTCGTCGGCATGCGCCGCGCCGATCAGGCCGGCCGTGTGCAGGGCGGGTGCGATGCCGCGCAGGGCGGGGCCGGCGGATAGGCCCACCACGAAGGCGGTGCCGAGCAGAAGGCCGGTGCGGAGTTTCATGCCGTGATCCTTGTGGCGGGTCGTGCTTAAGAAATCGTTGAAGCTACATGGTGCGCTGGCCGCTTGTCGGTATGGCCCGGGTGACGAGTGTCCGTTGGAAAAGCCGGCGTGGCGAGGTTTGCCAAGCACCAAAGCACAAAATAATCGAGTCAGATGCCTGCCGGGGCGGCCTGGATGGACAGTCCCGACGGCTGGGGCGGAAAGCAAGGCCTGCTTTTTTGAAAAAAAGCAGCAAAAAACTTTTGTCCCTGTTGTCGCGGAGGTTCTGCAGCGCGCGCGCAAGGGAACAGAAGTTTCGGTTCTTTTTCCAGAACACCGCTGGCTTGTCTGTCACAGTTCAACACATGAATTACAGATTGATGAGGGACTAGAGTTGAGGTTTGAGGAAGGGTGCCGGGTCCACCGGGCGTCCGTTTGTCCTTAACTCCACGTAAAGTCCGCTGCGCCCTGCCCCGCCCATGCGGCCGAGCGGCTGGCCGGGCCGCAGGTGCTGGCCGGGCACGGCACCGATCGAGCCCAGCCCGGCCAGCACCAGATCGTAGCCGCCGCCGCACTCCAGGATGACAAGCTGGCCGTAGCTGCGGAAGGGTGCGGCGAAAGCCACCCGGCCGGCGCACGGGCTGGCCACCACGGCGCCAGCGGCCGCGGCAAAGGTGAGGCCGGTGGCGGGCCCGTCTGCCGCCGGCGCTCCAAAGGCGCGTAATACCGGGCCGGCAACGGGCGCCTGCAGCATTCCGGCCGATCGCGACAGGGTAGCCCCGCCAGGGCGGGTGAGCGCGGCCGCGCGGGCACGGGCGGCGCCGGCCTGCCCGGCCTGATGCAGCCTGGCGGCGTCTGCCGCCTCCCGCGCGGCGCGGAGTCGGGCCTCTGCCGCGGCAGCGTCCATCGCGGCAATCGCCTCGCGCAGGGTGGCCGCCTGGCCGGCGGTGCGCGCCACCGCGGCTGCAGCGTCGCGTCCGGCCTGCTCGGCCTCGCTCACCTGATCGCCGGCCTGCGCCACCGCCCGGTCCAGCTCTGCAGCGCGCACGGTTTGCACCGCGCGTGCGGCGGCCAGGCTGGCCGCCAGGCGCTGCGCCTGCACGCCGGCGGCGGTGGCACGGTCCTGCTCGGTGTGCAGGGCGGCGGCCTGGGCCGCGAAGCCGGCAGCCAGGCCGCGCGTGATCAGCAGGCCTTGCACGGACTGCGCGGGTTCGGGCGAGACTGCCAGCATGGCGTCTGAAGGTGCGTCGGACAGGCGCAGCATCGCCGGCAGCAGGGCGGAAAACCCGGCCTGCGCGCGGGCAAGCGCCGCGTCCGCCGCCTGCTGGTCCTGCCTGGCGCGGGAAAGCTGGGCCTCGGCCTCGGCCACCTCGGCGTCCAGCCGATGCACCCCGGCAGCCTGCGCGGCCAACGCGTTGGCAACGCGGTCGGCCTTGGCTTCGGCGTGATACAGGTCGCGGCGGGCGTTGGTCTGGGCCTGGGCGTCGGCGGCGTGTTCCTGCTGGGCGCGGGCCAGGCGGGCGGCGGCTTCGGTGCGGGGAGAGGCGAAGCACGGGTGCGCCAAAAAGAGCAGAAAGCAAGCGGTTCTTCTTTGAAAAAAAGAACCAAAAAACTTCTGTCCTCGGGGGCGCGACGTTTGAGCTGCGCGCGGCAGCGGAAGCAATAGTTTTTCGCTTCTTTTTTCCAAAAAAGAAGCGCTTGCCGGAGTGTCCTTTTCGAAGGTCGGCATGATGAGCTAGCTGGCGTGGTTTCTCGAGCACCGGAGCGGAGGAGCGCGCCAGACGACCGCCAGTCCGATTCAAACGGACCCTAGAGCTTGCTGAGCATGGATACCCGCGTCGCCGGGCGATCATGGTTGGCAAGCTCACCTTCCCATTTGCGCCAGTTATAGCCAGCCAGAACCAGAATTACCGAGTATGCAACGAACATCACCAGAGGACCCACGGCGAACTCCATGCTTGGCGCCGGACACCATGCCCGGCGATGAAACGGCTTAGCCCAAAAGCGGCTTGCCCGTCATCTCTTGCGGCTGCGGCAGCTCCATCAGCGCCAGCAGCGTCGGCGCTAAATCGGCCAGGCGACCGTCATGCAGCGCCCTGGCCGGGCCGCCGGCCAGGAACACCGGCACCGGATTGGTAGTGTGGGCAGTGTGCGGTCCCCCGGTCTGCGGGTCGCGCATCAGCTCGCAATTGCCGTGGTCGGCGGTGACCAGCAAGGCGCCGCCGGCCTGCGCGACGGCGGCAGCGATGCGGCCGAGGCCGGCATCCACCGTCTCCACCGCGCGGATGGCGGCAGGCAGGCTTCCGGTGTGGCCCACCATGTCCGGGTTGGCGTAGTTCATCACGATCAGGTCGTAGGTGCCCGTGGCGATGGCGGCCACCGCGCGGTCGGTAAGCTCGGGCGCGCTCATCTCCGGCTGCAGGTCGTAGGTGGCGACCTTCGGCGAGGGGACCATGATGCGGTCCTCGCCGGGGTAGGGCGTTTCCAGGCCGCCGTTGAGGAAGTAGGTGACGTGCGGGTACTTCTCAGTCTCCGCCATGCGAAGCTGGCGCCGGCCGGCCGCCGAGACGACGTGGCCGAGGATGTTGTCGAGTGCCACGGGGGCGAACAGCGCGCCCATGCGATGCGAAAGGTCGTCGCTGTACTGGGTCATGCCGGCGGCCGCGGCGAAGGTGATGCGGGGGGCGCGCGGAAAGCCGTCGAACTGTTCGTCGAGCAGGGCGGCAAGGATCTCGCGGGTGCGGTCGGCGCGGAAGTTGAAGCTGAGCAGCACGTCGCCGTCGCGCATGCCCTGGTAGGGGCCGATCACCGCTGGGTCGAGGAACTCGTCGGTGACGTCCTGCGCGTAGCCGGCCGCAATGGCCTCGTCGGCAGTGGCGAAGCGGGCATCTGCCTCGGCCAGAGCCATGGCGCGCCATGCGCGTGCCACGCGGTCCCAGCGACGGTCGCGGTCCAGGGCGTAGTAGCGGCCGGAGACTGTGGCGATGCGGGCGCCCTCCGGAAGGCTCGCTTCGAAGCCGGCAACCAGTGCGGCGGCGGTGCGCGGGCCGGTGTCGCGGCCGTCGGTGAAGACGTGCACCGCCGTCGGGATCCCGGCCTCGGCGAGGATGCGGGCCAGGGCGGCGGCGTGGTCCTGGTGGCCGTGCACGCCGCCGTCCGAGACCAGGCCCATCAGGTGGCAGGTGCCCCCGGTGTTCCTGGCCGCGTCGATGAGGGTCTGCAGCGCCGGCGCCCGGGCTAGGCTGCCGTCGGCGATGGCGGCGCCGACGCGGGCGAGTTCCTGACGGACGACGCGGCCGGCGCCGATGTTGAGGTGGCCCACCTCGGAGTTGCCCATCTGCCCGCCGGGCAGGCCCACGTCGTCGCCGCTGGTGCGTAGAAAGGCGTGCGGGCTGCCGGCCCAAAGGCGGTCGAAATTGGGGGTGCTTGCCTGGGCCACGGCGTTGTCGGCCGACTCCTCGCGCCAGCCGAACCCGTCGAGGATCAGAAGCATCACCGGACGGGGTGTCGGCATGAAGGGGTCCTAGTTTTCCGAAAGCGCTGCTTCCACCGCCGAAGCGGTTTTGTCCACCGACGCGCTGCGCCGGGCGTGGCTGGCGCGCGCCCGGCTGGCCACGCTGCGGGTGGTCACGGCTGTCTGAAGAGGGGCTGCGAAGTAGGCAGCCGGGGTGATGACGGCTGGCAGATGCGGCTGCCCGATCAGCCCGGCCTGCTCCGGCAATGGCGGAAACATGGCAACCACGTGCGGGTCGGGCGCTGGCGGTGCGGGGGCTGCTTCGGTGCCGGTATCCGCACCTCCTTGGGCGAGCGGGCTGCCGGTCGCGTCCAGCCAGCTCATCGCACGGGCGCAGTAGGTGATGGAGAGCGGGCTGCTCACCTGTTCGCCCAGGCCGGCGCGATACTTCGTCAGCGCACGGCAGACGTTGCCGCCGGCCAGCGACCAGGCGCGCGCGAGGTAGGCCACGCCGAGGCGGATGTTGGTTGCCGGTTCGAACAGGTCGCCCGTGCTGCCGGTGAAGCCGAGCTGGCGGGCGGTGGCGGGCATCACCTGCATCATGCCGATCTCGCCGGAGGTGCCGACAGCGGCGGGGTTGTAGCCGGTCTCGACCATGGCGACGGCGTCGGCCAACGCCGCGGGCAGGCCGCGCAGCGCCGCTTCGTGCTGGATGGTCGGGAGCCAGAGCTGGCGGGTGGCCGAGTGGCCCGAATCGTCGGCGGGGGCGTTGGTCGTGAGAGCCTGCGCCGGGGCGGCAACCAGGCAGGCGAGGAGGACAAACCGCATGTCGTTTCGATGAAGGACAGTCCTGGCAAGGTCAAGATTAATATCGTTACTAAAACGGAAAGGCTAGCCGTGTGGGGTGGTCCGCGGACGTGTCGGACAGAAGGTATGCCGGCCTGTGCAGGTCTGTGGTGCTGAAGGTCGTGAAGTAAGCAAGCAAGCGGTTGTTTTTTGAAAAAAGAACCAAAAAACTTTCACTTCCCAGGCGCGCGGTGTGGAAAGGTCCGCGACAGCAGTGACAAATGTTGTTTGGTTTTTTTCAAAAACAAAACCGCTTGCTTGCCTTACCCCGTCACCACTTCGATCGGCGCCTCAGCATCCCGCACGCTCACCGGCACGCTCCCCGCCGGATCGCCATCCGCCTGCGCCGGCGCCTCACCCGCCAGGATCTCCACCCGCGACGCCCGCACCAGCCGCATCCCCGGCGCGCACGGCAGCAGGTTCAGCGGCAGGGCGGCGCCGTACATCAGCGCGGACCACGGCCCGCTACGGCCAAACAGCGCCACCGTGAAGCCGGGCTCGTGCGGCCGCGCGTTCGGCGCCAGCAGGTATTGCCCGGCGTAGAGGCGACCCTTGCTGACCACCACGCTTGCGGCTTCGGCCGGCACGCCGTCAATGCGCAGGCGGATCGGCGCGTGGTCGTAGCGGACCAGCTCGCGCATCGTCTGCACCACGTAGGCGCCGCGCCCCAACGCGCGCTTGAGCGGCCCCGGCATGCGGTGAACCACCTGCGCGTCCAGCCCTACGCCGAGCATCTGCACGAACAGCCGGTCGGGCGCGGTGCCGCTGGCGATGCCCGGCCACAGCGCGCGGGTGCGGCCGAAAGCCAGGGCGGCGGCGACCGGCCGCGGCGCGGTGGACAGGCCCAGCTCGCGCGCCAGCACGTTGGCGGTGCCCAACGGGATGATGCCGAGGCGGGCGCGCCGCGCCGAGGGCAAGCCGGCCAGCCCGCTGGCCACCTCGGCGATGGTGCCGTCCCCACCGGCGGCCACCAGCAGGCTGCCCGGTGCACTCCCGGCCTGCCGGGCCAGCTCGCTGGCGTGGCCGGCGTGGCTGGTCTCGAGCAGTTGCACCCGGACGCCATTTGCCGACAATATGTCCAGCACGCGCCACAGGGTATGCGCGCGCCGGTGGCCGGCGACGGGGTTGTAGATGACGATCACGGCAATGCTGGACCAGTCCGAGCGGCAAAACGACAAGTATCCAGCCGCGATGTTGCAATTCGGTTGCAGGTTGAAGTCAGTCGTGTGAAGTTCTCGGTGGGATCGATATTGCAGCGTCACGCAAACTTCACTGTGCCGACGCGGCGCCTGCACTATCTGCTGCGCGCAAGTCCTGGCCTTGTCGGGTCGGACGCATGCTCGTGACGGTGAGGCCGATGAACGCCTTCTCTGCCAGTTTCCAGACGCAAGCGCTGCCGGCCTCCCCTGTCGCGGCCAGCGGCGGCCAGACCACCTATCGCTCGGTGTTCATCTCCGACACCCACCTCGGCACCCGCGGCTGCCGCAGCGACTTCCTGGCCCACTTCCTCGGGTCGTTCAGCTGCCAGAACCTGTTCCTGGTGGGCGACATCGTCGACGGCTGGCGGCTGCGGAAGTCCTGGTACTGGGACGAGATGCACGACGAGGTGGTGAAACTGATCCTGCGCCAGGCCAGTCAGGGCGCCCGCGTGCTCTACATCCCCGGCAACCACGACGAGCAGCTCCGCGCCTGGCTGCCGCTGGGCCTGGAGATCGGCGGCGTGAAGCTGGTTGGCGAGGCCGAGCACGTGACCGCCGACGGCAAGCGGCTGCTGATCATCCACGGCGACCAGTTCGACAGCGTGGTGCGTTACGCCAAGACGCTCGCGTTTCTGGGTGACTGGGCGTACAGGAGCGCGCTGAACGTCAATCGTTGGTTCAATGCCGTGCGCCGATTGCTGGGCTATCCGTACTGGTCGCTGTCGCAATGGGCCAAGCGGCAGGTCAAGGAAGCGGTCAAGGCGATCGATCGGTTCGAGGACGCGCTGACCGGGGAGGCGCGCCGCCGCCACATGGACGGGGTGGTCTGCGGCCACATCCACCACGCCGAGATCCGCCGCGTCGACGGCATGCTGTACCTGAACTGCGGCGACTGGGTGGAAAGCTGCACCGCCCTGGTAGAACATCACGACGGGCGGCTGGAGCTGATCGACTGGGTGGCGCTCAACCGGCTCTCCTTCTTCGCGCCCAGGCGCGTGTCAGTGTCCGAACCTGCCTGAACCGTCCGGCGAACCGCCCGACACGGCAAGCCCCCTGTCCGGGCTGCAGAGCGTGGCCGACCTCCACCCCAACTCCCGCGTGCTGATCGTGTCCGACGCCTGGCGGCCGCAGGTCAACGGCGTGGTGCGCACGCTGGCCACCCTGGTGGCCGAGTTGGAGTCGCTCGGCATCGTGGCCGAGGTGATCGGGCCGGACCGCTTCCGCACCCTGCCCTGCCCCACCTATCCGGACATCCGGCTTTCCGTGCTGCCGCGGCGCAAGCTGTCGCGGCTGATCGAGGCGTTTGCGCCGGACGCGCTGCATATCGCCACCGAGGGGCCGCTGGGGCTGGCGGCGCGGCGTCTGGCCCGCGCACGCGGCTGGACCTTCACCACTGCGTTCCACACCCGCTTCCCCGAGTACCTGCGCGCCCGCACCCGGGTGCCCACACGCCTGTCCTACGCCTGGCTGCGACGCTTCCACGCTGCCGGCCACGGCCTGATGGTGGCCACCGAGAGCCTGCGGCAGGAGCTGGCCGCCCGCGGCTTCCAGGATCTGCGCGCCTGGTCGCGCGGTGTGGACCTCTCGCTGTTCCAGCCCGAGCCGAGGGAAGCCTGGGCGGGCCTGGCGCGCCCGGTCTGCCTGTACGTGGGACGCGTGGCCGTCGAGAAGAACATCGCGGCCTTCCTGGACCTGGACCTGCCGGGTTCGAAAGTGGTGGTGGGGGAAGGTCCGCAGCTGGCGTCGCTCAAGGCCCGCTACCCGGACGTGCATTTTGCCGGCGTGAAGCACGGCGAGGCGTTGTCGCGCGCCTATGCCGGGGCGGACGTGATGGTGTTCCCGTCGCTGACCGACACGTTCGGGCTGGTGATGCTGGAGAGCCTCGCCTGCGGCACGCCGGTGGCCGCCTTTCCGGTGACCGGGCCGAAGGACGTGCTGGTCGGCGGCGGCGACGCCATCGGCGCGGTGGACACCGACCTGCACGCTGCGGTGATGCGAGCGCTGGAGAACAGCGACCGGATCGCGTGCCGGGCGTTTGCCGAGACGTTCTCCTGGCGGGCGTGCGCGGAGCGGTTCGTCACGAACCTGGTGCCGATCCGGCAGGGTCTGGAAGTCTCGGTCAACCTCGAGCCGGCGCTCGGTTAGGCGTCGAACTCTGCGTGCCTGTCGTCAGAAAGCAAGGCCTGCTTTTTTGAAAAAAGCAACAAAAAACTTTTGTCTCTGCTATCGCGGCGTTGCCGTCAGCGTGTGTTGCGGAGAGCAAAAGTCTTTTGGCTTTTTCAAAAAAGAACCGCTTGCCTGAAGTGTCAGGGGCGAGTCCCTGGCGTCACTTCCCCGCCAACTGCACCGGCGCATCAAAGATCACCTCCCGCGTGCCCGGTTTGGCGGTGATACGATCGGCGGGCACGCCGTCGCGCTGGAGTTCGGCAACGATGCTGTTCACGCGCCTCCGGCTGAGCAGCGCGGTGTAGGTTGCACCCTGCAGGCTGTCCGCCGCGCCGTCCACAATGATGTGTGCCGCCGCGTGGCCCGGCTGGGCATGGGCGACGCCGGCCAGCACGTCGCGCGCATGCGGGCTGATGCTGGAATCGTCCCAGTAGAAGAACACCTTGGCGGCTTGCGCCTGTGAGTTCGGCGGCTTCGTCACGCCGGGCTGCGCGTCCAGCGCCAGCGCGCAGCCAACCGCAGCGTCGAACAGGAGCGGCAACGCCACCATCAGGATAACCCGCTTCATTTCGCTACGCCTCCGGTTTGACCCGCAGCGTTTTTGCTGCGAAACCGTAATAACGTGGCAATGGTTAACGCGGGGTGAAGCGGCGCAGGCTAGGGCAAAAGGCAAGGACTTCGTTTTCGAAAAAGAAGCAAAGCTTTTACGACGGCCGTCGCGGAATCTGGAACGACACGCTTGACCAACGCGCGCCAACAAAAAAAAGTTGTGCAGTTCCTTTCTTCAAAAAAGAACCGCTTGCTTTGCTTTCTATAGTCCCCCGAGCCAGGCGGGAGGCTATGCTGTGCGAACCGCCCTGCGGTGCTATCCTGTGAACCTGACGCCCAGCTTGGCCTGCAGTGCCTGCGTCATGTGCGCCTCACGTCGCAGCCACACGTGGCGCAGGACCAGCGGCAGCAGCAACGTCGCCAATGAGAGCGCTAAGATCAGGTCTGCCAGGCCGTCGAACGTGGAGTCGGTCATCCCGTACCTTCGATCGCATTGCACCCTCGTTGCGCACACGCGCACGCTGGTGCAAAGGTTCTGACACGTAACGTCGTCTAAATCAAGAGACTTACACGTCTGTTAATTGAGATTCTTTCGGAAGGGTTGGCTCGTCGGTGTCGTGAGTGTAGGCTGATTGCCTGAGGCTATGTTTAGCCTGCCGAGTGGGTTACCTCGTACCGGCCGGGTCGCCGCGTCCGGCCCTGGCGCAACCGGCCCGGCGCATGCTACCGCGCCGCCATGTTTTCCGGCCTGCTGAAGAGCGCCTGGCTGAACCGTCTGGCTGCAAAAGCGATCGGCATCTACCTGGACCTGGCGTTACGCAGCACGCGGTGGACCGTCGAAGGCGGCGTGCACCTCGCCCCCTATCTGCGCGAGGGCGCGGTTATCGTCGCCGTCTGGCACGAGCGCCTGCCCGTCATCCCCGCGCTGTGGGCACGCGCGCGGTTCGACAACCCCGGCCGCCGCGTCTCCGCCCTGGCCAGCCGCCACCGTGACGGCCGGTTCATCGCCGGCGTGATGGCTCGGTTCGGCCTGCGGGTGGTGCACGGCTCATCAGGCCGCACCAAACCGGGGGCAGCCGCGCGTCGAGACCACGGCGGTGCCGCCGGTCTGCGCGGCCTGATCGGCGCGCTGGCCGCAGGCGACGCCGTGGTCATCACGCCGGACGGGCCGCGCGGGCCACGGCGGGTGGCGGCACCGGGCGTGGCGCAGCTCGCCGCGGTGACGGGCGCGCCGGTGCTGGCGGTGGCGGGCCAGGTGCGCTGGCGCGTCACGCTGGCAAGCTGGGACAGGATGGTGCTGCCCCTGCCGCTGGGGCGCGGCGCGCTGGTGTGCCTGCCGATGATCCGCGTGGCGCCGGAGGGGGCCGATGCTGCGACAGGTGCGATCGGCTTGGCGATGAGCCAGGCGTTGGCGCGGGCGGATGTGTTATGCAAGTAGGCAAGGCAAGCGCTTCTTTTTTTGAAAAAGAAGCAAAAAAACTTTGGTCCTGCTGTCGCGAAGGTTTCTGCAGCACACACCCAAGAGATCAAAAGTTTTTTGAGTCGTTTTCTAAAAAAAGAATGCCTTGCCTTGCCTTGGTTGCCGCATGCCAAGCCTGACAGGCACCGCCTGGTCGCTGGCCGCCACCACCGCCTCACCCGCCCTGCGCCTGCTGCTGCAGCACCGCGCCGCAAGCGGCAAGGAGCTCCCTGCCCGCCTGCCCGAGCGCACCGGTGCGTCCGCGATACCGCGCCCCCCTGGCCGACTGCTCTGGCTGCACGCCGCAAGCGTTGGCGAGACCGTGTCCGCCCTGCCCCTGCTGTCCGCGCTGCCCGACAGCCTGCACGTGCTGTTCACCACCGGCACCGTGACCAGCGCGGCCCTGCTGCACGACCGGCTGGCGCAGGCCGGGCTGGCACGCCGCGTGCTGCACAGCTTCGTGCCGCTGGACGTGCCTGCCTGGGCGCAGCGCTTCCTGGACCACTGGCGCCCGGACGCCGCCTGCTTCCTGGAAAGCGAGCTGTGGCCGAACCTGCTGGCCGCCTGCCGGGCGCGCGGCGTGCCGGCCGCACTCGTCAACGCACGCCTCTCGCCGCGCAGCGCTGCCGGCTGGGCACGCGCGCCGCGCTTCGCTGCCGAGGTGCTGGGCAGCTTCGCCTGGGTCGCCGCCCAGTCCGACGCCGACGCGCACCGCCTCGCCGCGCTGGGCGCCGCCATGGTGGACGCGCCGGGCAACCTGAAATTTGCCGCCCCGCCTTTGCCGGCGGACCCGGCGGAGCTCGCCCGGATGCGCGGCCTGCTTGGCAACCGGCCGCGCTGGCTCGCCGCCAGCACGCACCAGGGCGACGACGACGCGGTCGCCGCGGCGCACCGCATGCTGGCGGCGCGCCACCCGGGCCTGCTGACGGCGGCGGTGCCCCGGCACCCCGAGCGCGGGGCAGTGCTGGCGGCAGCACTGGGCGCGCCGCGACGGTCGCTGGGCCAGGACCCGCCTGGGGGCGGCGTGTGGGTTGCGGACACGCTGGGCGAGCTGGGGCTGATGTACCGCTGTTTCCCGACCGTCCTCGTCGGCAAGAGCTTCGCCGGCGGCAAGCAGGGTGGCGGCCAGAACCCGTGGGAGCCGGCGCAGCTTGGCTGTGCGGTCGCCTGCGGACCGCACATGCAGAACTTCGGCGAGGCGGTCGGGCGGCTGACCCGGGCCGGCGCGCTGGTCCAGCTTGGCGACGCGGGCGCGCTGGCAAACTGGGTCACCGCGATGCTGACCGACACGGATGCCGCACACCGGGCGCAGCAGGCGGCGCTGGCAGCGACGGCACTATCGGGCAACCTGCCGGGCCTGCTGGCGGGCAGGCTGGTCGAGCTGATGGACGCGGGCTCGCCGCACCGATGAGGACGCGACTAATCGTGCCGCCGGCCTTCTGGCGCCACGGCGGCGGCACGGTGCTGCCCCGCCTGTTGTGGCCGGCAAGCCGCGTGGTGCAAGCCGCAACCGCCCGCCGCGTGGCCCGGCCGGGCTGGCGCGCGCCGGTGCCGGTGGTCTGCTGCGGCAACGCCGGCGTGGGGGGCGCCGGCAAGACCACCGTGGCGCTGGACCTCGCCGCAAGGCTGCAGGCGGACGGGCTGGCGGTCCACCTGCTCACCCGCGGACATGGCGGCCGGGCGCACGGCCCGCTGCGCGTGGACCCGGCGCGCCACACAGCGCGCGACGTAGGCGACGAGGCGTTGCTGCTGGCCGCCTGCGCACCGACCTGGGTGGGCGCCGACCGTGCCGCCTCCGCCCGCCTGGCAGTGGCCGCCGGCGCCCACCTGCTGCTGATGGACGACGGCCTGCAGAACTCGACACTTCGGCAGGATTGCGCCCTGCTGGTGGTCGACGGAGCAGCCGGTTTCGGCAACGGCCGCGTGCTGCCGGCCGGACCGCTGCGCGAGCCCGCCTCCACCGCCGCCTCGCGTGCCGCCGCCTGCGTGCTGATCGGCGACGACCTGACCGGTGCGCAGCGCCTACTGCCGCCTGCCCTGCCGGTCCTGCGCGCTCACCTGACCCCCGGCCCGCAATTGGCCGGCCTGGCAGGGCGCCGCGTGCTGGCCTTCGCCGGCATCGCTCGCCCAGCAAAGTTCTTTGACATGCTGGCCGACGCGGGTGCTGCTCCCGTCGCACGGCTGGCCTACGCCGACCACCACGTGTTCAGCCGCCGTGAGCTGGCGGCAATTCTTACCGAGGCGGCGCGGCTCGGTGCCCAGGCAGTGACCACGCCGAAGGATTTCGCCCGCATCCCGGCCGGTTGGCGCGCCGGGATCTCGCAGGTCGGGGTCTCTCTGCAGTGGGACGACCTGGGGATGCTCGACGGGGTGCTCGAACCGTTGCTGGCTGAGCGGTTCTGACTTCGAACGAAGGCAAGGCAAGCGGTTTTTTAACAAAGAACCGAAAAACTATTGCTCCCTTGGGGGCGGCGTTTGAGGCGTGTCGTTTCAGACTCGGATGAGCTCTCGGCAACGGAACTTGCGTCTGCCTGGCCGGGTGTTCTTGCTCCGGGCTACGTGCGGCTGAACTATTGGTGTCGTGCAGCATGGATTTCTGCTGATTCACCCACGGTTCGCTGGTAGACGTAAGCACCGTTTTATTACCAGCCAAGTTCTCACGGCCACGCACGACAGGAGGGCTGCTTATGATAGACCACGTTGTTACTTGGTTGCTCACCTACCCGCTACAGGGCGTGGCCGTGCTGGCCTTCTTCGCGGCTGGCGTGGGCGTGTTTCTGGTGCCGAGGATGCATGAGCTGACACGGCACGGACACCCGCGGACTTAGGCAGGGTAAAAAAGCAAAGAGCTTTTTGTTTCGGCTGTCGCAGTCCAGCATCGCGTCAACAGTCTCGGCAGCCGTTCCGTGACACCAACCTGGTCCAGCCCTCCGCGACAGCGAGCGCAAAAGCTTTTTGCTTCTTTTCTCGAAACGAAATTCTTCCCTCGCTGCTTTAACACGACCGCCGCACCGCCAAAGTCCAGGTCTCACTCCCGGCATCGGTAAACTTAACCGGATAAGCCGCCGCCCCCTGCTCGTTCAGCGTACTGATCAGCCGGTACCTGCGTTCCGTCGGTACCACGAACATCATGAAGCCGCCGCCCCCGGCGCCCGAAACCTTCGCACCGATCGCTCCGGCCTCGCGCGCCATCATCTCCAGCGCCTCTATCCGCGCGTTGCTGATCCCGGGTGCGGTCCGTTTCTTCGCCAGCCAGGAGCGTTCCAGCAGGCGCGCCACCGCCGGCATGTCGCCCAGCAGGATGGCACTCTTCATGTCCACCGCATCCTGGCGCATCTGGTGCATGCCCTCCATCACCTCGGCACTGTGGGCGCCCAGGCCCTGGGCCTGCTGGCGGATGATGGTGTCGGACGCGCGCGACTGCCCGGTGAAACACACCGCCAGCGAGCTCTCCAGCTCGAGTGCCACGCCCTCGGAGAAGCGCAGCGGATTTACGATCACCTCGCCGCCGCGCAGGAACTCCATGAAGTTGATGCCGCCGAACGCCGCCGAGTACTGGTCCTGCCGGCCGCCGGCGAGGTTCAGGTCTACCCGCTCGATCT
>CAXSZX010000023.1:0-52801 GCA_964242115.1 uncultured Acetobacteraceae bacterium
TCCACCGAGCCCATGCGCTCGCGTATCGCGCGCTCCATGCGCAACAGGCCGACGCGGTACTGGTTTTCCATCAACTCGCCCACCGAGCGCACGCGCCGGTTGCCGAGGTTGTCGATGTCGTCGATCGTGCCGCGGCCGTCCTTCAGCTCGATGAGGATCTTCACCGTGCGCAGAACGTCTTCCTTGCGCAACGTCCTGTGCTGGTCGTCGCATTCAAGCGTCAGGCGCATGTTCATCTTCACCCGGCCGACCGCGGAAAGGTCGTATCGGTCGGGATCGAAAAACAGGCCGCGGAATAGTGCTTCGGCGGTCTCCGGCGTCGGCGGCTCACCGGGGCGCATCACGCGGTAGATGTCGATCAGCGCGTCGTCGCGGCTGGTGTTCTTGTCGATCGCCAGGGTGTTGCGGATCCACGGGCCGTTCGCCTGGTCTATCGCCAGCGTCGGCAGGCTGGTGATGCCCGCCTCTTCCAGCGCCGCCAGCCGCGCCTCGGCGAGTTCCTCGCCGGCTTCCGCGTAGATCTCGCCGGTCTCCTCGTTGACCATGTCGACGGCCACGTAGCGGCCCAGAAGGTCGGCACGGCCGACGAGAACTTCCTTGGTCTTCTCGGCAATCTTGCGCGCGCTGCGTGCATTTAGCTTGGCGTCGGCGTCGGCCACAACCTCGCCGCTCTCGGCGTCGATGAGCGGCTCGAGCAACTTGAGCCCACGGAACGCCTCAGGGTCGAACGGACGCGCCCACCCCTTAGCGGTGCGGGTGAACACCACCTGGCCGTAGAAGAAGTTCAGAATGGATTCGGCATCCATGCCGCGTATCTCGAGCGTGTCTGCGTCCTCGCCGGCGGCGATGCGCTCGGCACGATTCTTTTCGCTCGCCTCGCTCTCCAGCGCGTAAAGCAGCGTGGTGACCGGCAATTTCCGCTTCCGGTCGATGCGGACGTAGACCATATCCTTGCTGTCGAACTCGAAGTCCAGCCACGACCCGCGGTACGGAATAACACGTGCGGCGAACAGGAACTTGCCGGAGCTGTGCGTCTTGCCCTTGTCGTGGTCGAAGAACACGCCGGGGCTGCGGTGCATCTGGCTGACGATGACGCGCTCTGTGCCGTTGATGATGAACGTGCCGTTATCCGTCATCAGCGGCATGTCGCCCATGTAGACGGGCTGCTCCTTGATGTCGCGGATCGAACGGGCGCCGGTGTCCTCGTCGAGGTCCCATACGATCAGGCGCAGGATCACCTTCAAGGGCGCCGCGTAGTTCATCCCGCGCTGGATACATTCCTCGACGTCGTATTTCGGCTCTTCCAGCTCGTAGTAGACGAACTCGAGCCGGCCGCGGCCGGCAAAATCGTCGATCGGAAAGACGCCACGGAACACTTCCTGCAGTCCGGTGTTTGTTCTGCTGTCAGGGGCGATGTGCATCTGCAGAAAGCCCTCGTAGCTGGACCGCTGCACGTCGATCAGGTTGGGCATCGGCGCTACTTCGGGGATACGCCCGAAGCTCTTGCGTATCCGCTTGCGCGGCGTGAATGTCTGAGTGGTGTGAGTGATTGCGTCCATCAGATCTTCTGCCCCATGCCTTGCGGCCCGGCCGATAAACGACCGCTTCCCGCACCCTCACAGCTGAATCCCGAGCTGTCCGGTCTCGTGCAAACGCCCGAAGGGGCGGGGATCACGCCGATCCCCGCCCTTCTCTTCAGATTATGGCCGGTGCGCAGTGTGTAGAGGCTGCACGCCGGAATGTCACATCACTTGACTTCGACAGTGGCGCCCTGCTCTTCCAGAACCTTCTTGATCTTCTCCGCCTCGTCCTTGCTGACGGCTTCCTTCACCGTCTTGGGCGCGCCCTCAACCAGGTCCTTGGCTTCCTTCAGCCCCAGACCGGTGATGGTGCGGATTTCCTTGATCACGTTGATCTTTTTGTCGCCGGCCTTGGCCAGCGTCACCGTGAACTCAGTTTGCTCTTCGACGGGGGCGGCTGCAGCGCCCCCGCCTGCCGGACCAGCCGCCGCTACGGCGACCGGGGCGGCTGCGGAGACGCCCCACTTCTCTTCCAGCATCTTGGAAAGCTCTGCGGCTTCCAGCACCGTCAGCGCGGACAGGTCGTCCACCAGTTTCGTCAGATCGGCCATTGTCAAGTTCCTTATTTAGCGTTTGATCGGTTCCATGCAAGGCCGTTCTCCGGCCTCGCCACTCAGGCTGCTTCCGCCTCGTCCTTCTTGGCATAGGCCGCCAACACCCGCGCGAGCTGTGCTGCCGGCGCTGCGACCACGCTGGCGATGCGGGTGGCAGGGGTGTTGAGCATCCCCAGCAACCCGGCGCGCAGCGCATCCAGCGACGGCAATTCGGACAGCGCCTTCACGCCAGACGCATCCAGCGTCTGGGCACCAAGCGCACCGCCGATCAGCACCAGTTTCTCGTTGGTCTTGGCGAACTCGACGCACACCTTGCTGACAGCCACGGGATCGCGCGCCCAAGCCAGCGCGGTCGGTCCCTTGAGCATCGGCTTGATGCCGTCGAATCGGGTCCCATCCAGGGCGAGGATGGCCAGCCGGTTCTTCGCGACTTTGAAGTGCGCCCCCGCCGCCCGCATCCGCTGCCGAAGATCCGTCACCTCGGCGACCGTCATTCCCTGGTTCTGGGTGACGACCACCATCGACGTCTCTGCGAACACGGCCGCGAGCGATGAGACGAACTCCCGCTTCTCCGTACGGTCCAAATCCCGTCTCCTCTGTGGTCCGGAGCACGCTCCGGACCGGGTTCCCTACTGGGCGCCGCACCGCGACACCCGGTTCGCCTGTCCTTGGTAAGCAAGCCGGAACCGCCAGACGCCTTTCGGTGTCGGGCTTCTCCCGTCTCCCACGCGCAACCTTGCGGTTATTGAGGCCCTGTTGGGCCACGTGTGGTCTTGGACAGGTTCGGGCCAGCGTCGCCGCCAGCCCTGCCCACCTGCCTCCCCGGAGGCAGGCGTATCTCGTTCAGCCAGCCAGGCTGGACACGTCCACCCGCACGCCCGGCCCCATCGAGGAGCTGAGCGACACCTTCTGCAAGTAGGTGCCCTTCGCCCCGGTGGGCTTGGCCTTCTGGATCGCGTCGACGAAAGCGCGGATGTTCTCCAGCAGCTTGTCACTCTCGAAGCTCGCCTTGCCGATGCCGGCGTGGACGATGCCTGCCTTCTCGGCCCGGAACTCCACCTGGCCGGCACGAGCGGCGGTCACCGCGCCTTTAACGTCCATCGTCACCGTGCCGAGCTTCGGATTCGGCATCAGGCCGCGCGGGCCAAGTATCTTACCCAGCCGTCCCACCAGGCCCATCATGTCCGGCGTGGCGATGCAGCGGTCGAACGCGATCTCGCCGGCTTGCACCTTTTCCGCCAGGTCGTCCGCACCCACCACGTCGGCGCCGGCGGCCAGCGCCTCCTCGGCCTTCGGGCCGCGGGCGAACACGCCGATCCGCACCGTCTTGCCAGTGCCGTTGGGCAGACTGATCAGCCCGCGCACCATCTGGTCGGCGTGGCGGGGGTCTATGCCGAGGCGCATGGAGATCTCCACCGTCTCGTCGAACTTCGCCTTCGCGTTCGTCTTGACCAGGCTCAGTGCCTCGTCCAGCGCGTAGTTCTTGCTCTTGTCGACGGCGGCCTTGGCCGCATTCAGGCGCTTGTCATGTGCCATGATCTTTAGCCTTCCACCACGGACAGGCCCATCGAACGCGCCGAGCCGGCGAGCATCTTCACCGCCGCCTCGACGCTGCCGGCGTTCATGTCGACCATCTTCAGAGCGGCAATCTCACGGAGCTGCGTTATGGTGACGCGGCCCACCGTCGCCCCCTTGCCTGGCGTGGTGCTGCCTGCGGTGACGCCGGCCGCCTTCTTGATGAAGTAGGTGTTGGGCGGCGTCTTGGTGATGAAGTTGAACGTGCGATCGCCGAACGCGGTGATCACCACCGGCACCGGCATGCCCACTTCCATTGTCTGGGTGCGGGCGTTGAACTCCTTGCAGAACTGCATGATGTTCAGGCCGCGCTGTCCCAGTGCAGGGCCCACCGGCGGCGACGGGTTCGCCTTGCCAGCCGGTATCTGCAGCTTGATGTAGCCGACGATCTTCTTTGCCATGCCTATCCAGGCTCCTGGTCGAGAGGGCCGGACCGCGGTGCAAACGACGATGCGCACCGACGGCGACAGCCGGCCGGCACACAGAATCTCCCGCGTTCCAAATAAGTGGCGTTCCTAGCCTGTCCGGGCGGATACTGTCAACGGATGATTCAGGCAAGAGGACTCACAACGAAGGCACGAAGGACACGAAGAAGGGCTGCACGGGAACACTCAGCCAGCCGGGGCGGCAAAGCAAAAGCAAGCATCTTCTTTTTCGAGAAAAAGAAGCAAAAAGCTTTTATCGCGGCTGTCGCGGACGGCTGAAGCAATGCGTTTCAGCCGGCGCCACCAAGAGACAAAAGTCTTCTGGTTTTTTAACAACACCGCTTGCTTGCTTCTATGCAGTCCTAGCCGGCGACACCGAAAGCCAAGCCAGACGCGCACCCGAGCGCCTTCCTTCCTCGTGTCCTTCGTGCCTTCGTGGTGAACCTACCTTGCCCACCTCACCGCTCGGTCACCGCCACCGGCAGCGCGTCGTGCGTGTTCATCCAGATCCCATGCGGCGAGCGCCCCACTGCAATCCGCTCGATGGCCCCCGTCGTCGGATCCAGCACCGCAACCGACTGCGCGAACCGCAGCGTCGCCCAGATCTTGCCGTCCGGCGCGAAGTCCATGTCGTCCGGCCCGCCGGGCACCTGGATGGTGCGCACCACGGCCAGGCTCACCGGGTCGATCACCGTCACCGTGCCGTCCACCCGGTTCGTGGCGTAAATCAGCTTGCCGTCATGCGTCAGAAACATCGTGTGCGCGCCGCGGCCTGTCGGCACCACCCGCTCCACGTGGCCGTCCTCCGGGTCCACCACGGCGAAATGCGCCTCGCCCATGATGCCTACCAGCAGCCGCCCGCGGTCCCACAACACGCCCGCCGGCGTGCGGCCGACGCGGGTGTCCCACTTCACCCGGCCGCTCGCCGTCTCGATGGCGATCAACCGGTCCGTGCCCTGCAGGCTGACGAACACCACGCTGGAATCCGGCGCGTAGTTGATGTGGCTGGGCAGGCTGCGCGCCGGTATGCGGTGCAGCAGGGAGAGCGTTTTCGCGTCGTAGATGTCGATCTGCGCGCGCGCCAGGCCGGCAACCGTCAGGTATCGCCCGTCCGGACTGTAGACGAGCTGGTAGGGGTCGCTCACCGTCACCCGCCGCTGCATCGCACCGGTCCTGGGGTCCAGGAAAAACAGCGAGTTGCCCGCCGTGTCGCCCACCACCAGCGAACGCTTGTCGGGCGTCAACGCCATGTGGTGCGGCTCGCGCAGCATCGGAATGCGGCGCAGTTCCTGATGCGTGTCGATGTCCAGCAGGCTCAGGCTGGCATCGTTGGAGTTGATGACGAACGCCAGGTTTGCTGCGTGCGCCACACCCGGCGCACACAGCAAAACCAGCAAGGCCAGCAAACGGAAGATCATCGGCTACGCCCCGTGTCGCACTGCAGACTGCGTAGCGCGATTCGGTGGCTTGCAGCCAGGGTCAGAGGACGTGAAACAGGTAGAGCAGGATGATCACCGGGATCGGAATACCGAGAAGCCAGAGGAATATCCCGCGCATCGCCTTGCAGTCCCTTGTTGATGATGGGGGACCAAACGCTGCGGATGAATCTCGGTTGCAACGAAAGCAAGCGCTTCTTTTTCGAGAAAAAGAAGCAAAAAGCTTTTGTCGCGGCTGTCGCGCAGTCTCCTCAGACTCGCGCCCAAGGGAGCAGAAGTTTTTTGGGTTTTTTCTCAAAAAAGAACTTTCTTTACTTTTGCCGTGAACTTCCCGAACTGCGCCACGCCGGCAAGCCGCCGGTCCAGGAACGCCTCCACCTCCGCGCGCGTGCGGCCCTCGCGCAGCCAATAAAGCAGCGTGGACGTGTAGACCGAGGCCAGGATCGCTCGCTTCGAGTACCAGCTGAACCCGGCGCCGGTGTCGCCCGCCGCGGTCCAGATCGCGTCCACCGTGCGCGCGGTGCAGCCGGCTGCCACGCCAGCGTTGCCCGGCAGCGCCAGCACGGCCACAGCGCGGCGCACCGCCTGACGGTCCGGCTCCGCCTGCTCCAGCCTGGTCAGAATCAGCGTGCGCACCTTTTGCGACAGCCGCTGGCCCTCGAGCGCCGGCGCGGCCGCACGGACCATGTCGCGAGTCGCCATGTCGATGTAGGCCTCCACCAATTCGGCCGGGCCGCCCGGGAACAGCACTTCGGCCTGTGCGCCGGCCGCCCGGTTCAGCGCCCGCAGCGTCCAGCCTTGCTCTGGCACCCGTGGCAGCACCGCGCGGATCGCCGCGTCGCGCGCGCCCTGGCGGTCGTAGGCCTCTGTCATCGCGCCACTCCCGCGATCAGCCCCGTAGCAGCCGGCAGCGCCTGCTGGCCTGGTGCAGCCGGCGCCGCCTGCTGGGCCTGCCGCGCCGCCGCGTCGGCCTGTGCGTTGCGCGCCACCTCCTCGGCAAAGCCAAACTGGCTGAAATCGGTCACCCGCATCGGGTAGAGAATGCCGTCCAGGTGGTCGTATTCGTGCTGCACCACGTTGGCATGCAGCCCGTCCGCCTCGCCGCCGACCGGGGCGCCATCGCAATCCACCCCGGCGTAGCGGATCCGCACGGAGCGCGGCACGGCGGCCAGCAGCCCGGGAATCGAGAGGCACCCTTCCACCCGCTGGGCCACCTCGTCGTCCAGCGCCTCCCAGCGCGGGTTGATCACCACCTGCGGCGGAATGGCAGGTTCGCCGCTGCGGGCGGCCGGAACGTGGAAGACGAACAGGCGCCAGGGCACATGCACTTGCGGCGCTGCCAGGCCGATACCTGGCGCGTCCAGCATCGTCTCGATCATGTCGGCCACCAGCCGGCGAACCTCGGCCGCACCCGGGTCGGGCACGTCGGCCGCACGCTCCAGCAGCACCTTGTGGCCCATGCGGGCGATCTTCAGGAGAGCCATGCGTTGCTATATAGACCGTGTCCGGCCCCCGGCGACCCCGGCGGAGGCCGCCGATTTTCCCCCTTGGGCTCCTCGGGGCACCTATGATATAGGCCGCGCCTTGCTGGCGAATCCGCCGGCTGAGCAGACACGTTCATCGCCCGGCATGGCCGGGTACAGCCACAAAGGGAGTAGGC
The DNA here is from genome assembly GCA_964242115.1 of uncultured Acetobacteraceae bacterium. Lineage (GTDB taxonomy): Bacteria > Pseudomonadota > Alphaproteobacteria > Acetobacterales > Acetobacteraceae > BOG-908. The sequence continues at coordinate 7,231 of CAXSZX010000023.1, forward strand.
GACCAAGTGCAGGTTCTCGTCCGTGACAACAACGTCGACCAGGCGCTGAAGGCGCTGAAGAAGAAGATGCAGCGCGAAGGCATCTTTCGCGAGATGAAGCTCCGTCGCCACTTTGAGAAGCCGTCCGAACGCCGGGCCCGCGAGGCTGCAGAAGCCGTGCGCCGGGCGCGGAAACTTGAGCGCAAGCGGCTGGAGCGCGAGGGATTCTAAGTAAAGCGTTTCTTCGAGAAAAAAGAAGCGAGAAGCTTTTGTGACGGCTGTCGCGGACCTTTCCGCCAGCGCATACCTCAAGAGCCAAAACTTTCTGGTTGTTTTAAATAACTTCTTTCCTCCTTGCCGTGTTGCAGTGCGAAACTGTCGGCTTCGTAACGTGTTGTTTCCCTTATTCAGTATAGCTGGGAGATAACCTCAGATGCGCATTGCACAGATCGCCCCGCTCCACGAGGCGGTGCCGCCAAAGCTGTACGGTGGCACCGAGCGCGTCGTGTCGTTCCTGACGGAAGAGCTGGTTGCCGAAGGCCACGACGTCACCCTGTTCGCCAGCGGCGACTCCGTCACCAAGGCCCGGCTGCACGCCGTGTGGCCCAAGGCGTTGCGCCTCGACCCGTCCATCCGCGACCCCATCGCACCGCACATGCTGCTGATGGAGGAGGTGTATCGTCAGGCAGCGGATTTCGACGTGCTGCACTTCCACATGGATTACTGGTCGTTCAGCCTGTTCTCCCGCCAGCCCACGCCGTTCGTCACCACCATGCACGGCCGGCTCGACCTTCCCGAGCTGCAGCCGGTGTTCAACACCTTCCCCACGACGCCGGTGGTCTCCATCAGCAACTCGCAGCGCCGGCCGCTGGCGCAGGCGAACTTCGTGGCCACCGTGCACCACGGTCTGCCGGAGACCCTGCTGACACCGCAGGACGTCACCCCGTCCTACCTGGCCTTCCTCGGCCGCATCGCGCCGGAGAAACGTCCCGACCGCGCCATCCGCATTGCCCGCTCTGCCGGCATTCCGCTGAAGATGGCCGCAAAGGTGGACCGCGCCGACCAGGAGTATTTCGACACCATCATCAAGCCGATGATCGCCGGTGGCGGCGTCGAGCTGATCGGCGAGATCGGCGACCGTGAGAAACCCGACTTCCTTTCCGGCGCCATCGGCCTGCTCATGCCGATCGACTGGCCGGAGCCGTTCGGCCTGGTGATGATCGAAGCCATTGCCTGTGGCACGCCGGTGATCGCCTTCAACCGCGGCTCGGTGCCCGAAATCATCGAGGACGGCCTGACCGGCTTCATCGTCGAGGACGAGACGAGCGCCATCGCTGCGGTCAGCCGCCTGCATGGGCTGTCCAGAGCGCGCGTGCGTGCCCGTTTCGAGGAGCGCTTCACGGCGCGCCGCATGGCCGAGGATTACCTCGCCTGTTACCGCGCGCTGGGCGCGGAGCGGAGCAAGCTTCGGGCGATCGGGTAAGCAACAAAGCAGTTCTTTTTTGAAAAAAAGAACCAAAAAGCTTTCGCGCTCGTAGGTCTCGTCCGCGGATGCGTGTCGTCCCAGCCGTCCGCGACAGCCGGAACGAAAGCTTTTTGCTTCTTTTTCTCGAAAAAGAAGGCCTTGCTTTCTCCTTCTAGGGTTTCTGCTTCCCCTACCTTCACGTCACCGGTAAGGTAACAGCGTTAACCCGAGGACCGAAGATGAGCATCACGCTAGACCCGCCGGTCATCGCCCCGAACTTCCTTGGCACGATCCGCGCCCTGCGTACCCTGGTGCGCAACCCGATCGAGGGTTGGCCGGCCACCGTCTACACCGAGCCGCTCGTCCGCACCCGCATGCTCGGCCGCAACACCTTCTTCGTCTGCGACCCCAACCTGGTCCAGCAGGTGCTGGTTGACGACAACGACAGTTTCGTCAAAGCCGAATCCATGCGCCGGGCGCTCGAGCCCACGCTGGGCCAGGGGATCCTGACGGCCGAGGGCGCGCGCTGGCGTCTACAGCGGCGCGTCGCCGCCCCGGTGTTCCGCCCCGCCCACGTCAACAGCTTCGTCCCCGCCATGATCACCGCCGCGCGCACCATGCGCGACCGCTGGGACAGCCTGCCGGACGGCGCGGAGCTGGAGGTGACCAGCGAGATGATGCACGTCACCTTCGACATCATTCTGGAGACCATGCTGTCCGGCCGCGGCAACGCCGACGTCTTCCGCGTCGAGCACAGCATGCGCGACTTCCTCGAATCTACCAGCTGGGCCACCGCGCTGTCCGCACTCGGCGCGCCCGAGTGGACCCCCTTTCCTGGCAAGCTGCGCGCCGCCCGGGCCGGCGCCTACCTGCAGCGCACCGTCAGCGACCGCATCGCCGAACGCCGCCACACCGGCGAACGCCTGCCGGACCTGCTCTCCCTGATGATGGACGCGCGCGACCCGGAAACCGGCGAGGGCCTGAACGACACCGACATCCGCGACAACCTGCTGACCTTCATCGGCGCCGGCCACGAAACCACCGCGCTGGCGCTAACCTGGACGTTCTACCTGCTCGCCCGCCACCCGGACATCGAAGCCCGCGTGCTGGCGGAGATCACGTCCGTCACCGGCGGCGCGGCACTCGAGGCAGACCAGGTGCCGGCGCTGACCTACACGCGCCAGGTGATCCAGGAGGCGATGCGCGTCTACCCGCCCGTCGCCATCGTGGTGCGCCAGCCCAACCGGCCGCTCACCATAGCCGGCCATCCTGTGGCGACGACCGACAACGTGTTCGTGCCGATCTACGCCATCCACCACCACCACAACCTATGGCCCGACCCCGAGGTGTTCGACCCGGAGCGCTTCACGCCGGACGCGGTGAAGCAGCGCCACCGCTGGGCCTACCTGCCGTTCAGCGCCGGGCCGCGTATCTGCATCGGCATGGGCTTCGCGCTGCTGGAAGCGGTGGCCATCCTGGGCACCCTGCTGCCGCGGGTGCACCTGTCGGCAGCGCCAGGGTTCAAACCGACGCCGAAGCTGCGGGTGACAATGCGGCCGGCGGAGGGCATGCCGATGCGGGTGACGCGCCGGGCGGCGTGATCTGGACCGCAGTTGTTGAGACTGCGCGACCCCTGACTCAGCGAAGAAAGCAAGGCGTGCTTTTTTGGAAAAAGCAGCAAAGAACTTTTTGGACCTGCTGTCGCGGAGAGTTTTGCACCGTATGCGCCTGGGTTTAAGAGTTCCTCGTCGTACTCTGCGTGTGTCGCCCGGCTGCCTGTTAACGGGCAAGGTCACTTGCTCCGCGTGTCATACACAAACAGACGCCGCAGTCCAAACCCGCAACGGTAGCCTCCCCGGCCAAACAAGGTTGACTGTGCCGCGTTTCGTCAATGAACCAGCATCCAGCAATTGCGTGCGCTAGCTCCGCCCGGCGTCCACGAGTCTGCGCAAGGTCTGGCTCGCAATCTGCGCTCGCCAAGAAAGCGCTGTCTGGTCGCGTCAAAACCCGAGCCGCGATGACATCCCAGCAGTTTTTTCGAAGGTAAACCGCTTGCTTGCAGCCTGATCGCGTTACGCATGCATCTGAACGAAAACCAGGGTGTGCCATGTTCCGCCGCGCGTTCAACCGGGCCTCGCAATGGGCGGCACAGGGTGCCGGCCGAGGTGTCACCTTCGTCGCGGCCGTCGCCCTCGTCGTGGTCTGGGCCGCCACCGGCCCGGCCTTCGGCTACTCGCAAACCTGGCAGCTGGTCATCAACACCGGCACCACCATCATCACCTTTCTGATGGTGTTCCTGCTGCAGAACACGCAAAACCGCGACACCACCGCCCTGCAGATCAAGCTGGACGAGCTGATCCGGGTAACGCGCGACGCGCGGCAGGAACTGCTCGATCTGGAGTCGCTGCCGCAGGAAGACCTGCAGGCGCTGCAGCAGGGCTACGTGGAGGTGGCGCAACGGGCGCGGGCGCAGTCGGGGAAAGGTAGGGGAGCGTCGGCCTGAACAGAAGGAAGCAGTTCTTTTTTGAAGAAAAGAACCAAAAAAACTTCTGTCTCCGCTGTCGCGCGCTCGGCAGAAAAAGCCGGCACAGCAATAAAGCCTATCGAATACAAACAATACGTTGAGCACAAGATAAGCTATCGCTTAGAGAGACATGCCAGCCAGCGCTATCGCGGACCATGAAACGACACGCATCACCGCGGCGCTTCTCACGAAAGCAAAATTTTTCGGTTCCTTTATTCAAAAAAGAACTGCGTGCTTTGCTTGCCTTTCCCTCAAGCCAAAACCAGCTCCCTCTCCAGCACCCCCAGAACCGGCAGCCCGCTCGCCGCAGCCAGCCCCTCCTCAGTGAAAAACACCGGCCGCCGCAGGAACGCCAGCACCAGCCAGCCGAACGACGTGAGCCCGCCCAGCAGCACGCCAGCCGCGATCACCAGCAGCGGCGTTGCCCGCGGCGTCTGCGGCACCAGCGCCGGCTGGATCACCCGCACGTTGGCCAGGCGTTGGGCGTCCTCCGCCTCGCTCAGGTGCCGGTCTGCCAGGATGCGCGTGGCCGAGCGGTAGGCGTCTTCCGCACTCGCGCGTTGCCGGGTGAGAGACGCCAGCGCCGCCTCGTCCGAGTCCAGCGCGGCGAGCCGGCTTGCCAGGTGCTCTACCTCGCTTCGTTCGGCGGCCACCCTGGCGCGCGCGGCCGCCTGCTCGCCCTGCTCGCGTGAGCAGTCCAGCCGCAGCGCGTCGATCGCGGGGTTACGCCCCTCGCGCACCACGGAGAGTTTGCGGTCCTGCGTCAGCCGTCCCTGCTCAGCCTCGTGCGCGTCCAACTGCGCCTTCAGGCCGGTCACCATCCGGCTGCCTTCGCGATACTTCTCGCGCGCCGCGGCGAGCTTCGCGCGCACGTCCTCGAGGTCCGCGTTTGCGGTCTGCAGGCGGATGTCGGCATCCTGCTCGGTGTAGAGGCTGATGGTCGGCCGTTCGGCGGCGAGAAGCTGCGTCAGCACGGCAAGCCTTGCGGTGTGCTCGCCGAGGCTGGCATCCGCCTCGTCGCGCGCCTGTTCGGCCTGGTTGCGGCGGCTCAGCAGCATGTCGCGCTCGTTTTCGTAGCTGGAGATCGCGTGGTCGCGCTTGAAGGCGGCCATGCGCTCGTCGGCCTCGGCCACGGCGCGGCTGCCGGCTTCGGCCTCGTGGCGCACGATGTCGATCTGCGGGTCGTCGTACAGCGCGATGCGGCGTGCGGCGTAGAGGCCGAGCAGGGTGTTGAGCGTCGCCGCGGCGCGCGCGTTGTCGCGGTTGTCGAAGGTCACCGAGATCACGTTGGCGTCCTTGGCCGGCAGCACGTGCAGATGCGCGCCGAACAGCCGCACGCCGTGCTCCTCGCGCGCGGCGGCCTCGTCGCCCGGCACCACCCGCCAGGGCGAGAGCAGCGTGCCCGCCACCGCGTGCAGCACGCGCCGGACCAGGCCGCGCGGCGCCGGGTCGAACACCTCCGGATACAGCCTGGCCGGGCCAACCTTGCGCATCGCGGCCAAGTGCAGGTCGTCGCTGCCGAGTATCTCGGACTCCGCCTTCATGATCTGGTCCAAGGCGAGCGCGCTGGCGTTGGCGTCGTGCGAGCCGGCCGCCTCCCGCACGGTGAACTCCGGCGAGGGCAACACCGCCAGCGTGGCGGTGGCGCGGTAGCTGGGCGCCATCAGGGCGGCGACCAGCAACGCCAGGCCCAGCACGCAGGCGCCGGCCAGCGCGGCCGCCCTGCGGTTGACGTGCGCGTGGTAGAGGAACTCGCCCAGCGAGATAGGCGGTTCGGCGCGGAAATCCTCCCTCATGCCGGCACGCCGCGTCCGAACCCGGTGGTCATAAACCTGCGCCGCCCTTCACGGAATCGTGTACAGCGGCAACATGACAGAAACCGAAACGAACGTCGAGAGGCGATGCGGCCCGCCCGCGGAGCCGCAATAGGGGCTAGGCAACCGCGGCACTTCGCGCCAATTAGCGCTTGCCACAGGCCGACGCTTTCCCGAAGGGTGACCCATGTCTTCGACCACGCACGACGCCCCCGCCCCGCACGGCGCCGACCCGCTCGGCCACGTAGCGGAACCGGGCCGTCGCGACTTCCTCACCCTGCTTGCACTGTCCGGCGCCGCGGTCGCCGCGGGCGCCATCGTCTGGCCGTTCATCGACAGCATGGAGCCGGCCGCCGACACGCTCGCCGCCGGCGAGCCGATCGACGTGGACGTGAGCAAGCTCGCCCCCGGCCAGCAGATCGTGGTGGTCTGGCGCGGCAAGCCGATCTTCATCGTGCATCGCACCGAGCAGGGACTGGCCACGCTGCAGAACCCCAAGGTGATCGGCATCCTGTCGGACCCGAACAGCAAGGTGTTGCAGCAGCCTACCTACGCGGAGAACTGGCACCGCTCGGTGGACCCGGCCTACGCGGTGATGGTGGGCATCTGCACCCACCTCGGCTGCGTGCCGACCTTCTACCCGAACATCAGCGCCACCGACCCGGCGCCGAACTGGCCCGGCGGCTATCTGTGCCCGTGCCACGGCTCGAAATACGATCTGGCCGGCCGGGTGTATTCGGGCGTGCCGGCGCCTTACAACCTGCCGGTGCCGCCGTATCACATGGCCAGTGCCAAGCTCGTGCGCATTGGCGAGAACCCGCCTGGGCAGGATTTCGACCTGAATTCCGTGGTGCAGATCTAGCGAGGGCGGTCAGCAAGAGAAGGCCAGGGGCTCTGCCCCTGGACCCCGCTAAGGACAGTCGTCCTTAGAACCTGTTGTGACCGAATGTGCTACGTTTAAACCTTTTTGGGCTGCGGCACTCTCGCTCATCGCGCAAGTTGCTTCGGCAGCTACTCTGACCACCCTTCTCGCCATCAACGGCGCGGGAACGGGAAATGGAAACGGTCCCGGCTGCGGGCTGACCGCGCATGCGGGCCTGCTCTACGGAACACTGACGGGCGGCCCCTCCGGCTACGGCAGTCTGTTCAGCGTCGACCCTGCCACCCGCACCCAAACCGTCGTGCATAGCTTTTCAGGACCGGACGGTCGCGGTCCGTTTAGCCGCTGGTCTACGACAGTGGAGCGCTGTACGGCCTGGCAGGCGTCAACACCCCGGATGGCGGAGAGATTTTCAGGTTGGACCTCGCTTCCAACCAACTCACCGTCGTCGACAGTTTCATCGCTCCTATCTCGCGGTCCTTGGTTCTGGCCGACGGTATGTTCTGGGCCACAACCAACGGCACGATCGTCAGATTCGATCCGAAGACGAACGCATCAAAAACCATCTTCTCGTTCAAACCCGATGCAACACTGTATTTTTCAAGTCTGATCGAGGCAAACGGTGCGGTATATGCAACCGCCTGGAACGAAAAGTCCGTACGGCTCCTGCAAATTGACCCGCTTACCGAAGAGGTCAGCACGGTTCACACGTTCAGCCAAAGCAACCAAGCTTCACCGCCGCGGCCAACGGCGTGCTGTATGGGTCATCCGTGGACGAAACGACTGCCGCACGATACCAGTATGTGTTTCAGTACACCCTCGCGAGCGCCACCGAAACGCACCTTTTCAACCCCGATGTCCCCGCGCGACTATGCCGGCGTGCAGCCACTGTTCTATTCGCATCACCTCAATGCGTTGTTCGGCGAGTTCTGCAACGCCGGACTAAGCCAGACCCTCACTGGCGCTTTGTGCAGCTACGCCCTCGCCACCGGCGTTGAGAGGACACTGCACAATTCGAACCGGCAGAGGGCTATGGCCCGAATGGACCGCTCGCATACTCCAACGGTGGGCTTTACGGTGTCACCAGCAGCAGTGTTTTCGAGCTGAAGTTCGGTGCGTCGCCCCCCAGCAGCAATCTGACCGGAGGACTGCGCTGACGCCCTGCTTACGTCTGCCTCTGCGCGTTCAGCCGACAAGCACGCTCACTCTATCTCCTCATGCCAAGTCCGCCCGTCCCGCTCGATCAACGCGATCGACGCCGTCGGCCCCCAGCTCCCCGCCGCGTAGGGCCGCGGCCGTTCCGCGCTGTTGCTCCACGCGTCCAGGATCGGCTCCACCCATTGCCAAGCCGCCTCCACCTCGTCGCGCCGCATGAACAGGGTCGCGTTTCCACGCACCGTGTCCATCAGCAGGCGCTCGTAGGCGTCCGGATAGCGCACGGAAAACGCTTTCTCGAAACTGATGTCGAGCTCCGCCGGCCGTAGCCGCAGCCCGCCCGGGCCTGGGTCCTTGGTCATCATGCCCAGCCGCATGCCCTCTTCCGGTTGCAGGCGGATCACCAACTGGTTCGGCTGCAAGTCGGCCGCCTCACGCGGGAAGACGGAGATCGGCACCTCGCGGAACTGGATCACAACTTCGGACACCTTTTGCGGCAGGCGCTTGCCGGTGCGCAGGTAGAACGGCACCTTCGCCCAGCGCCAGGTGCGCACCTCCGCCTTCAGCGCCACGAACGTCTCGGTGTCGCTGGTGCGCCCCTCGTCGCCGCCGTGGTTCAGATCCTTGATGTAGCCGTCCACGGACTTGCCGGCCACCGCGCCCGACGCGTATTGCCCGCGCACCGTCAGGTGGCCCACCTCGTGCGGCGCCATCGGCCGCAGCGCGCGCAGCACTTTCAGCTTCTCGTCGCGCAACGCGTCGGCGGCAAGGCTGATCGGCGGCTCCATCGCCAGTATGCAGACCAGTTGCAGCAGGTGGTTCTGCACCATGTCGCGCAGCGCGCCGGAATGGTCGTAGTAGTCGCCGCGTCCCTCCACACCCACCGTCTCGCCCACGGTGATCTGCACGTGGTCGATCACGTCGGCGTTCCACAGCCGCTCGAAGATGATGTTGGCGAAGCGCAACGCCAGCAGGTTCTGCACCGTCTCCTTGCCGACGAAATGGTCGATGCGATACGTCTGCCCTTCGGTGAACACCTGCCCCACCTGCTCGATGATCTCGCGCGCCGAGGCCAGGTCGTGGCCGATCGGTTTCTCCAGCACCACGCGGGATTTTTCGGTGACCAGCCCCTGCGCTTTGAGGTTGTGGCACACCGCACCGTAGAGGTCCGGCGAGGTCGCCAGGTAGAACACGCGCACCCGGTCCGGCGTGTGCTCGAACAGCGCCAGCACCTGCTCCCAGCCGTCGTGCTTGGAACCGTCCACGCGCGCGTACACCAACAACGCGAGGAACGCGTGCAGCATGTCGGGCGGCAGGTCGGCGGGTTTGACGTGCTCGGTCAGCGCCTTTTCGGCGCGCTGGCGGTAGGTCTCGTCGTTGAGGTCCGAACGGGCGGCGGCGATGATGCGGCACGCATCGGAGAACTGCTTGTCGCGGTAACGGTGGTACAGCGCGGGGAGCAGCTTGCGGAGAGTCAGGTCGCCGGTGGCGCCGAAGACGACCATGTCGAAGTCATCTACCGGAATGATGGTCGGCATGCGGGTTCTCCTTGGTGCAACTGTGCAAAGCCCTGGCTAAACGAAGCAAGGCAAGCAGTTCTTTTTTGAGGAAAAGAACCAAAAACTCTTGTTTTCTGGGCGCGCGCTGCAGAAACCTCCGCGACAGCAGGGATAAAAGTCTTTTGCTTCTTTTCTTCAGAAAAGAAGGCCTTGCTTTCTTCGCCCGCGCTTGGTGACCCGGTTTGTTTCACTTCACCGTCGTCACCCGCAGCGAGTTCGTCGTCCCCGCCTGCCCGAACGGTATGCCAGCCGCCACCACGACAGTATCCCCGTGCCTAGCAAACCCCTCCTCGCGCGCCAGGCGCCCGGCGCGCGTCACCGCCTCTGTCATCGTCTTGGCGTCCTCGGCGTGGATGGCGTGCACACCCCACGCCAGCGCCAGGCGGCGGGCCACCGCCAGTTCGGTGACGATGGCCAGCACCGGCTGGCTTGGCCGCTCGCGTGCCACGCGCAACGCGGTGACCCCCGAGGAGGTGAACGCCGCGATGGCGCGCGCGCCGATGCTGCGCGCCACTTGGCAACTGGCCGCAGAGATCGCCGCCGAGACGGAGCCGTCGGCGACCGGGCGGCCAGCGTCCATCACCTGCCGCCAGCCGGAATCCTGCTCCACGCGGGTGACGATGCGGTCCATCATCGAGACCGCCTCGGCGGGGTATTGGCCCGCCGCGGTCTCGCCGGACAGCATCACCGCGTCCGCGCCGTCGAACACCGCGCCGGCCACGTCGCTGGCCTCGGCACGGGTGGGTGCGGGTGCAGCAATCATGCTCTCCAGCATCTGGGTGGCCACGATCACCGGCTTGCCGGCCAGCCTGGCCGCGCGGACGATACGCTTCTGCGCCAGCGGCACCTCTTCGGGCGGCAACTCCACGCCGAGGTCGCCGCGCGCCACCATCACCGCGTCGGACAGCGCCACGATGGCGTCGAGCTGGTCCAGCGCCTGCGGCTTCTCGATCTTGCTGACGATCCAGGCGCGCCCGTTGGCAATCGCGCGCGCTTCGGCCACGTCCTCCGGCCGCTGCACGAAGCTCAGGCCGATGAAATCGACGCCCTGGTCGAGCGCGAAATCCAGGTCACGGCGGTCCTTGTCGGTCAGCGCCGGAATGCTCAGCACCACGTCGGGCACGTTGACGCCCTTGCGGTCGCTCAGCGGGCCGCCGGTGACCACCTCGCATTCCAGGTGGCCGCCGCGGTTGCGGTCCACCCGCAGGCGCAGCTTGCCGTCGTCCAGCAGCAGGGTGGTCCCGCCGGTAGCCGCAGAGAGGATCTCGGGATGCGGCAACTGCACGCGCCGCGCGTTGCCGGGAGTGGGGTCCTGGTCGAAGGTGAAGGCCTGGCCAGTGCTGAGGTGCACGCGGCCGCCCATGAACTTGCCCACCCGCAGTTTGGGGCCCTGCACGTCGGCCAACAGGCCGATCGGGCGGCCGATGTCGGCCTCCAGCGCGCGGACGTGGGCGACGCTGGCGGCGTGGTCGGCGTGGGTGCCGTGGGAGAAGTTCAGCCGGAACACGTCGGCGCCGGTGCTGAACAGGCGAGCGATCATCTCGGCCGAGGCGCTGGCCGGCCCGAGTGTGGCCACGATCTTGGTGTGCCGGTGGCGGCGCATTCTGGCGCGGGCGGGCATGAGCGGAGCTTTCGGGAGGTGGCCGGCGGAGTATGGCCAAGACGGGCTGCGCACACCACCTGCGCGGGAGCGGAGGAGAAAACGTCTTCTTTTTCGAGAAAAAGAAGCAAAAAGCTTCTGTCACGGCTGTCGCGGAATCTCTTCGATCGAGTATTCTGAGAGACAGAAAGATTTCTGGTTCTTTTTTTCAAAAAAGGACTGCTTGCTTTCTTACCTCCCTAGAACCACAGGAGTTGATCCATGCCGGTTCCGAACCTCGACGAGCCAACCCGCACCGAGATCGAAGCGGCCGCCTTTCGCCGCCTGGTGGCGCATCTGCGCGAGCGGACGGACGTGCAGAACCTCGACCTGATGAACCTGGCCGGTTTCTGCCGCAACTGTCTCAGCCGCTGGTATCGCGAAGCCGCGGCCGAGCGTGGTATGGAGATGGCCGACCCGGACGCGCGCGAGCTGGTCTACGGCATGCCCTACAAGGAGTGGCAGGCACTGTATCAGACCGGAACGCAGGTGAAGCTGAAAGACGAAGCACAGGCGTCCTGAGCAACGGCCCACGGACTTGCGCTACCGGCGGCATTCCTAACGGAGCCGGAACAACGACACGAGGCGCAGTGGCCGGTCTACCTGCATGCGGGCGGCGGCGCGGTGTTTGCATTCTGCAAGCATCGAGCATGCAGGCTTCGGTGAAGCCACATCGGCAAACATGGCGGTGAGGATTTGACCGATCGGGTAAGAACGAGCTGGGTGCTCGTTCTTTTTGCGATCCTTGTCTGTCTTCGCATGCCCGAGGTGGTTCTACAGGGGCGGTTCTGGGCCGAAGAAGGCAGCCACTTCTTCGTAAACGCCTGGGAGATGCCGCCGCTGGCCGCCCTGTTCGCGCCCTTCGGCGGCTACCTCAACCTGGTCGCCAACGGTGCCACCGTGCTGGCACGCTGGACGCTGCCGCTCGGCTACGCACCGTATGGGACCATCGCGGTCGCGCTGCTGTGCCAGCTCGTCCCGCCGTTCGTGGTGATGACGGCTACCGATGGGTGGCTGCGTCCGTGGCGCGTCCGCGCGGCTGCGGTCCTGCTCATCCTGTTCGCCGCCAACTCCGACGAGATCTGGCTCCAGACGCTTCATTGCCAGTTCGAGCTGACGCTCGCCGCCGGCCTCATCCTGGCACTGGACCCGCCGGCTCTGCGCTCTTCAGCATCCGCCGCTCGCCTGTTGCCGCTTGCTCTTGCACCGTTGTGCGGTCCCGGCGCCTTTGCACTCGTCCCGCTGTTCCTGCTGCGCGCCGCACTTGAGCGGTCCGCCGAACGTATCGTGCAATCCGCGGTGATCACCGCCGCAAGCTTCGTGCAGATAGCGGCGTTTTTCGAGTTGGCGCCCGGACGATCGAACGCGTTCCACCCGGTGCTCTATCTCTGCATGGTCGCAGTCCGCCACCTCGCCGTCCCGTTCCTCGGGATGTCACACGGACAGACCATCGCCGACGCGATCAGGGCTGAACTGGTCGTCAGTGACGTGCCTGTTCTCGCCATCATCCTTGCGCTGGCCGTCTTCGGCGCGCTCGGCGCAGAGGCAATCGCAATTGGTTTGTGCAGGCCGGCGCTGTGGTTCTTTCTCGGCGCGGCGGCAGCCAGCACGGTGTCCTTCTATGGTGCGATCGGCGGAAACCTCGCCATGATCAGCGCCTATTTCGGTGAACGTTACGTGTTCGTCCCTCAGGTGCTCCTCTCGCTCGGCATCCTTGCCCTGCTGGGCACGGGGTCGCCACAGCGCGCCGGACTGTACCGGCTTGCAACCGTTTGGCTCATCGTGATCGGCGCTTCGGGCTACTTCTTTCCGTGGTCGTTCGTGGCAGTGGGGCCGGCCTGGCGCCCACAAATCGCAGCTTGGCGGGCCCACCCTGGCGTGCTGCTGTATGGTTGGCCTGGTTCTACCGCGCTGACGCTTCGGCCGGCACGCGAGTAGCAAGCAAGCGTTCTTTATCGAAAAAAGGACCGAAACTTCTGGTCCTATGGCTGTACGTCGCTGAAGCTTGGTCTTCAGCTTTCGGCGACAGCGGAAGCAAAAGCTTTTCGCCTTTTTCCTCGAAAAAGAAGCACTTGCTTTCTGTCTGCCGGCCCGGACGATTTGACCCCGCCCGTCCGGAGGGCTATCCGCCGCCCCCTTGAGTCCGATCAGGGGGGGTCAGGTTGGCCGTAGCCGCAGCAGAGAAGACCGACGACACCAAGGTGGGCGGCATCGCCGTCGAGCGGCTACGCAGCCTGATCGAGCGGATCGAGCGGCTGGAAGAAGAGCGCAAGGCGCTGGGCAACGACATCAAGGACATCTACGGCGAGGCCAAGTCCGCCGGCTTCGACGTCAAGGTGCTCCGCCAGATCATCCGCCTGCGCAAGCAGGAGCCCGCCGAGATCGAAGAGCAGGAAACCTTGCTGGACGTCTACCGCCGCGCCCTGGGCATGTAACCAGTTCACCAAACAACCCGTCCGCCACCCCAGAGAACAAAGGTTTTTGGTTTCTCAGAAAGGGAACAGCTTGCTTCCTTGCTGGCCACTGCTATTCCAAAGCAAAACTTTGTAGTCTAGCTTCGCAGCATGGACGAAGACGCGGCGCTCGCTGCCGACATCCGGGCCGTGATCGGCAAGCTGAAGCGGCGGTTCCAGACTGGCACCGGCGCAGAGAACCTGACCGGCGCGCAGATCACTGTCCTGAGCCGGCTGGAGCGTGACGGCCCGGCGACCGTGACGCTGCTCGCCCAGGCCGAGGGGATGCGTTCGCAATCGATGGGCGCGATCGTCGCCGTGCTGGAGGCGGCCGGGCACGTCGCCGGCGTGCCTGACCCCGCTGATGGCCGCCGCACCATTCTCAGCCTGACGCCCGCCTGCCGCGACTGGATCGGCACGTTGCGCGCCGCCCGCCAGGATTGGCTGGTGGGCCTCATCGCAGCTGAGCTCTCGCCGGAGGAGCGGCGGCAACTGGCGATGGGCGTCAGGCTGCTGACGAGGCTCGCCGACTCCGGTTCCGAGCGGGCGCCTGGCTGACTCCGGCCGAGGCGGCGCCGGACCCAAAACGACAAGGAGGCAACACCATGGCCATCTCGGCACTCGACCCGCGGAGCGCGCTCATCGTCATCGACCTGCAGAGAGGCATCGTCGCGATGGTTGCCGACCTGGCAGCCGACATCGTGCGGCGCGCCGCGTCGCTGGCGCAGGCTTTTCGCGTGCGCCAGTTGCCGGTCGTTCTGGTCAACGTGGCCGGCATGGCGCCTGGCCGGACGGAGCAGCAGCGCGGCGGCGGGGCGGCGTTCCCTGCCGACTTTGCCGAGCTCGTCCCCGAACTGGACCGCCAGCCGGACGACCACGCGATCACCAAGCACAGCTGGGGCGCCTTTACCGGCACCGGCCTCGACGCCACCCTGCGCGCACAGGGGGTGACGCAGGTGGTGGTGGTGGGTGTAGCCACCAGCATCGGCGTGGAGAGCACGGCACGGCAGGCGCACGAGCTCGGCTACAACGTGGCCCTGGTCACGGACGCGATGACCGACCTGCACGCCGAGGCCCACGCCAACAGCCTCACCCGTATCTTTCCACGGCTAGGCGAGACCGGCAGCACGGCCGAGGTGATCGCACTGCTCGAGGCGGGGCACGGCTAGGCGCCCGCGATGCAGGCGGCGCTCAGCGCACTGCCGGGCGATGCGCTGACGGCCACGCCGGGCGGTGCGCAAGGGGCCAGACCGGGGGCGCGTGTGTTAACCTGGGGCGACGTGCAAGCGGCCGCACGAGGCGACAAGCCAGGGGTGTCACCCGGGGCCGCATCGGGCGTCACCCCAGCCGCCCTGTCGGGAGTGAGGCCAGGCGCCGCGTCGGGAATGACGCAGGCGGCGCGGACGGCCACCGCACCGGGACTGTTCCGGACGTTCGCGTATGTCGGCGCGATCTTCTCATCCGGCCTGATCGGGATTAACTTCGGCCACGCCGCGACGGATAGCGGGTTCCACCGCCTCGCCCGGGTGCTCGCCGGGACGGGCGTGGTGGTGACCCTGCTGGCCGTCTCCGACACGGCCCTTCCGGTGGCCGCCAACAGGCCGGCGCCGGCCGATGGCCAAAGCCCGCCCGCGATCAGCAGGGCCTAAAGGGGAACGATGCCGCACCGCCACACCGCCCGCCGCCTGCCGCTTGCCCTGGCGGCGCTCCTGGCCGCTTTGTCCGCATGCGGCAAGCAGGACCAGCATCAGGCCGGCCCGAAGCCCAAGCCGGCGGTCAGCGTTGTCACCCTGCACGCGCGCGCCGTCTCGCTGACCACCGACCTGCCCGGCCGTGTCACCGCCTACAAGGTGGCCGAGGTGCGGCCGCAGGTGAACGGCGTCATCCTCAAGCGGGCCTTTATCGAGGGCGACACGGTGCACGCCGGCCAGTTGCTCTACCAGATCGACCCGGCGCCGTATCAGGCCGCGGTGGCCAGCGCGCAGGCCGGCGTGGCCCACGCCATCGCCACGGTGAGGACCGCGCAGTCCACCGTGCGGCGCTACCGCCCGCTGGCCGCCGCCGAGGCGATCAGCAAGCAGGACCTCGACAACGCGGTGGGCACGCTGTCGCAGAACCAGGCCGACATCGCCTCGGCCCGCGCCCAGCTCCGCACCGCGGAGATCAACCTGGCCTACACGCGGGTGACGGCGCCGATTACCGGGCGCACCAGCCGCTCGGCGGTGACCGAAGGCGCGCTGGTCACCGCCAACCAGACCAGCCTGCTGGTGACCGTCACGCAGCTGAACCCGATCTACGTGGACATCGTGCAGCCGAGCACCACGCTGCTGCGGCTGCGGCGCGAGCTGGCCCAGGGCCAGCTGAAGACCGACGGCAACCACCAGGCGGTGGTGCGGCTGGTGCTGGAGGACGGCACCGCCTACGACCGCACCGGCGAGCTGCAGTTCTCCGAGGTGCAGGTGGACCAGGGCACCGGGGCGGTGGCGCTGCGGGCGATCTTCCCCAACGACGAGGGGGTGCTGCTGCCAGGCATGTTCGTGCGCGGCCAGATCGAGGAGGGGGTGCAGCAGGATGCCATACTGGCGCCGCAGCAGGGTGTGACCCACAACCAGCGCGGCGAGCCGGTGGCGATGGTGGTGGGCGCCGACAACAAGGTGGAGCTGCGCACCATCAAGGCGGACCGGGCGATCGGCGCGGACTGGCTGGTGCAGAGCGGCCTGCATGACGGCGACCGGCTGATCACCGAGGGCCTGCAGCAGATCAAGCCCGGCGAGGAGGTGACCATAACCCCGAGCAAACAAGGGTGAGGCCTACAGTGCAAAGGCAAGGCAAGCGGTTCTTTTCTGAAAAAAAGAACCAAGAGTCTTTTGTCTCTCTGGGGTGCGCGCCGTTGAAGCGTGCCGTGTCAGCGCTCCGCGATTGCGTTTCGGAAAGCGTTTCGCTTGTTTTCCTCAAAATCGATGCGGCGCACCACCAGTTTGAGTTTTGCAGGCAAACCAATCGGGTGTTCTTCGCAGAGCCAAGAACCTTGGTCGCCTCGGATTTGCCCAGGTGAGACGTGTCGTTTCAGTCGTTCACCACAGCGCACGCAACAACCTCTTTCTCCCGTCGTCGGGGGCTGACCCGACTCAGCAAATGCAAGCGCTTCGATATGATATTCAGCGAGACAGCAATGGTTTTCGTCCCGTCGGATGTGCCCCAATGAGAGCTGTCGTTCCAGCTGTCCGCGATAGCGCTCCCCAACGACTTTTGCTCCTGTCCTTTAGGTTTGACGCACGTTTATCGTGCGACAGAGTGGTCATCGCAGCACGCTCCGGTGCTCACTGCCATGAAGGATTGGCTTGCCAGCTCGGTCGGATGGCGCGGGCCAAGCCGATCCGCTCCGCTGCTTGCAAACGCACCCAGGCCGAATCTTGCGAGCACCCTACACAAACATTCAGCAGCAAAGCGAAAGACCTCACCCTCACGCACGTGCCCAGATGAGACCTGCCGCCTCAGCATTCCGCGACAGCGCGCGCAAAAGCTTTTTGATTCTTTTTCTCGAAAAAGAAGGCCTTGCTTGCTTTCCTGAGCGATCGCCCTAGGACCACCGCGATGTCACGCTTCTTCATCGACCGTCCGGTCTTCGCCTGGGTGCTGGCGATCATCCTGATGCTGTTCGGCCTGGTCGCCCTGGCCACCCTGCCGATCGCGCAGTACCCGAGCATCGCGCCGCCCGCGGTCTCGGTCACCGTGGTCTACCCCGGCGCGTCCGCCGAGACGGCGCAGACCACCGTGGTGCAGGTGATCGAGCAGCAGCTCAGCGGCATCGACCACCTGCTGTATTTCAGTTCGTCGAGCGACAAGAGCGGTGCGATCAGCATCACGCTGAGTTTCGCCCAGGGCACCGACCCGGACATCGCCCAGGTTCAGGTGCAGAACAAGCTGCAGCTGGCCGAGCCGCGCCTGCCCGCCATCGTGCAGGAGCAGGGCATCGTGGTTGCCAAGGCGACCAAGAACTTCCTCATCGTGCTGGGCTTCGTCTCCACCGACGGCGCGCTGAGCACCGCCGACATCGGCGACTTCCTCGCCTCCAACGTGCAGGACCCGATCAGCCGCACCCCGGGTGTGGGCACCAACCAGCTGTTCGGCTCGCAATATGCGATGCGCATCTGGCTCGACCCGTCCAAGCTCAACGATTACGGGCTGACGCCGGCCGACGTGAGTGCCGCCATCCAGGCGCAAAACGTCCAGGTCTCCGCCGGCGAGCTGGGCGGCCTGCCGGCGGTGCCGGGGCAGGAGCTGGATGCCACCATCATCGGCCCGTCCTATCTGCAACTGCCCGAGCAGTTCGGCCGCATCCTGGTGCGCGTGACGCAAAGCGGTGCGCAGGTGCGGGTGTCCGACGTGGGCCGGGTGGAGCTGGCGGCGGAAAGCTATGCCTCGAGCAGCAAGTTCAACGGCCACAACGCGGCCGCGGTGGCGGTCAGCCTGGCCAGCGGTGCCAACGCGCTGGAGACGGTGGCCGCGATCAAGCAGACGGTGGAGCGGCTGCGGCCCAACTTCCCGCCCGGGCTGGACGTGATCTACCCGTACGACACCACGCCGTTCGTGCGGCTCTCGATCCACAACGTGGTCGAAACGCTGGCCGTCGCCGTGCTGCTCGTGTTCCTCATCATGTTCCTCTTTTTGCAGAACCTGCGCGCCACGCTGATCCCCACGATCGCCGTGCCGGTGGTGCTCTCGGGCACTTGCGGAGTGCTGCTCGCACTCGGCTACTCGATCAACAGCCTGACGATGTTCGGCATGGTGCTGGCGATCGGCCTGCTGGTGGACGACGCGATCGTGGTCGTCGAAAACGTCGAGCGGGTGATGGAGGAGGACAACCTCTCCCCGCGCGACGCGACGCGGAAGTCGATGGACGAGATCTCCGGCGCGCTGATCGGCATCGCGATGGTGCTGACTGCGGTGTTCCTGCCGCTGGCGTTCTTCTCCGGCTCCACCGGCGTCATCTACCGGCAGTTTTCCATCACCATCGTGGCCTCCATGCTGCTCTCGGTGGCAGTCGCGCTGCTGTTCACGCCGGCGTTGTGCGCCACCATCCTGCGCCCGCCCAAGCGCGGGACCGGCCGGCAGCGCGGCCCGTTCGGTGTTTTCAACCGCGGCTTCGACCGGCTGAACCGCAACTACGTGCGCGGCGTGCACGGCGCCATCGCCCGGCCGCTGGTCTCGCTGCTGGTCTTTGCCGGCATCGTGAGCGTGCTGGTGGTGCTGTTCCTGCGCATTCCTGCAGGCTTCCTGCCGGACGAAGACCAGGGGGTAATGTTCGTCCAGGTCAATGCGCCGCCGGGTGCCACCTCGTCCCGCACCCAGAAGGTGCTCGACGACGCCTACAATTATCTAAAAACCCACGAGGCGGCGAACATCTCCGGCGTTTTCGAGGTGAACGGCTTCAGCTTCGCCGGCGCCGGCCAGAACGTCGGGCTGATGTTCGTCCAGATGACCGACTGGTCCAAGCGGCCGGGCGCGAACAACACCGTGCAGGCGATCGCCGGGCGGGCGCAGAAATACTTCTTCTCGATCAAGGACGCGCTGGTGTTCGCCTTCGCGCCACCGGCCGTGCTGGAGCTTGGCAACGCCACCGGCTTCGACTTCGAACTGCAGGACCGCGCCAACCTCGGCCACACGGCGCTGATCGCCGCGCGCAACCAGTTGCTAGGCATGACGCAGCACGATCCGCGCCTGCTGCAGGTGCGGCCCAACGGCGAGGACGACGAGCCGCAGTACCACATCGAGATCGACCGCGAGAAAGCCAGCGCGCTTGGCCTCAGCCTGGCCGACATCAACACCACCATGTCGGCCGCCTGGGGCTCGGCCTACGTCAACGACTTTACCGACCGCGGCCGCGTCAAGCGCGTCTACATCCAGGGCGATGCGCCCTCGCGCATGCTGCCGTCCGACCTCGACAACTGGTACGCGCGCAACTTGTCAGGCCAGATGGTGAAGTTTTCCAGCTTTGCCCGCGGCGTGTGGGCCACCGGCTCGCCCAAGCTGGAGCGCTACAACGGCGTGCCCTCCGTCGAGCTGCTGGGCGTGCCGGCGCCGGGGCAGAGCACGGGCACCGCCATCCAGGCGATGAACGAGCTGGCCGCCAAGCTGCCGCCCGGCTTCGGCCACGAATGGACCGGGCTGTCCTACGAGGAGGTGGCTTCCGGCTCGCAGACCACCCTGCTCTACGCGGGTGCGATGATCGTGGTGTTTCTCTGCCTGGCGGCCCTCTATGAAAGCTGGGCGATTCCGGTGGCGGTGATGCTGGTGGTGCCGCTGGGCGTGGTCGGCGCGGTGCTCGCCACCTTCTTCCGCGGGCTGGACAACGACGTCTATTTCCAGGTGGGACTGCTAACGACGATCGGGCTGTCGTCGAAGAACGCCATCCTGATCGTCGAATTCGCCAAGGCGAACTACGATTCCGGCAAGTCGCTGGTGGACGCGGCGGCCACCGCCGCGCGCGAGCGGCTGCGGCCGATCCTGATGACGTCGCTCGCCTTCATTCTGGGTGTGACACCGCTGGCGGTGGCGACCGGTGCCGGCTCGGGCGGGCAGAACGCGATCGGCACCGGCGTGGTGGGCGGCATGATCTCGGCGACCATCCTGGCAGTGGTGCTGGTGCCGGTGTTCTTCGTGGTGGTGCTGGGAACGTTGCGGGTGCAGCCCGGACGGCCTGGCGAAGTGCGGGCGCAAGCGAAGGCGGCGGAGTGAGGAAGGAAGCAAGCAGTTCTTTTTTGAAAAAAAGAACCAAAAAACTTTTGCTCCTGGCGCTGCTGAACCAGTCGCGCCTTCCAGGACAGTCGATGCCGCGTACCAGCGCAGGAAAGCAAAATTTTTTTGCTTCTTTTTTTTCAAAAAAAGAAGCGCTTACGCTTGCCTTGCTGTGTTCAGGCTGCAGCCTGATACCCGACTACCACCGCCCCGCCCCGCCTGTCGCCGCCACCTACCCCGACGACGGCGGCCCCGCGCTCGGCAACACATCCCAGCTCACCGCCGACCGCATCGGCTGGCGCGACTTCTTCCGCGACCCCGCGCTGCGCGCGCTGATCGAAGCGGCGCTACGCAACAACCGCGACCTCCGCGTGGCCGCCCTGAACATCGCCACAGCGCAGGCGCAGTACCGCGCGCAGGTGGCCGGTTTGTTCCCGCAGATCGACCTGACCGGCAGTGGCGCCTACGGCACGCTGCCGGCGCAGACCTCCATCCCCACCAGCTCCACCGGTATCGGCGGCGCGGCTGGCTCGGGGGCCACGTCCGCGTTGATCCCGACCGGGCCGCAGCACGTCCCCTATCGATACTTCAACGCGGGCGTGGGGTTCACCAACTACGAGCTGGACCTGTTCGGCCGCGTGCGCAGCCAGTCCAGGCAGGCCTTCGAGCAGGCGCTGGGCTACGACGAGACGCGCACCAGCATGCAGATCACCCTGGTCTCCGAAGTGGCCAACGCCTGGCTGACGGTGCTGGCGGACCGCGAGCTGCTGCGGCTGACGCAGGAGACGGTGGCCAGCGAACAGCGCTCGGTGGACCTGACGGTGCGCACGGTGGAGGGCGGCACCAACACGCTGCTTGCGGAGCGCCAGGCGCAGACCGCCTTGCAGACGGCGCGCGCCAACCTCTCGCAATACGCGCGGCAGGAGGACCAGGACACTGACGCGCTGGTGCTGCTGCTGGGCCAGCCGGTGCCGGCCGACCTGCCGCACGGCCGCAGCCTGGAAGACCAGGGGCTGCTGACCGACATCCCGGCCGGCTTGCCGTCCGAGCTGCTGGCGCGCCGGCCGGACGTGCGCGCCGCCGAGCACGACCTGATCGCGGCGAACGCCAACATCGGCGCGGCGCGGGCAGCGTTCTTCCCCAGCATCACGCTCACTGCAAACGGCGGGGTCGCCGGCAGCGCGCTCAGCAAGCTCGTCACCCGCGGGGCCACCACCTTCAGCATCGACCCGCAGGTCAACATCCCGATCTTCACCTTCGGCCTGAACGCGGCGAACCTGGCTTTGGCCAAGCGGCAGCGCGACATCCAGGTGGCGCAGTATGAAAAGGCGATCCAGACGGCGTTCCGCGAGGTGGCCGACGCGTTGGCCGGCCGCGCCACCTACGCCGACCAAGTGCGCGAGCAGCAGCATCTGGTGGACGCGGCGGCCGACAGCGTGCGGCTTTCGCAGTTGCGCTTCACGGCCGGCGTGGACACGTTTCTGCCGGTGCTGGACGCGCAGCGCACGTTGTACTCGGCGCAGCAGGGGCTGCTGCAGCTGCGGCAGGCTCAGGTGGCTAATTTGGTGACTTTGTACAAGGCGCTGGGGGGTGGGTGGACGGAGCGGACGGTAGCGGCGAAGTAAAGTAAGCAAGGCCTTCTTTTTCGAGAAAAAGAAGCAAAAAGCTTCTGGTCCGGCTGTCGCGGACAGCTGAAACGACACGCCTCACCAACGCACACCGACGGAGAGCAAAAGTTTTTTGGTTCTTTTTTTCAAAAAAGAACTGCTTGCCTTGCTCCTTTGACGCCGGGCAATGCGCCCTTACATGAGGGCAGACCCCGAGGACCCGCCCCGCATGACCCATTTCGCCCCCGAGGGCTCCGTCGCCATCCCCGCCCCCGGTCACGACGCCGACCTGCCGTCCTGGAACCTGGCCGACCTCTACGAAAGCCCGGACAGCCCGCAGATCGAAGCCGACCTGACACGCGCTGACGCCGACGCCCGCGCGTTTTCCGCAGCGCAAGCCGGCCGCCTCGCGAGCCTGTCCGGCCGCGAGCTGGCCGCGGCGATGGACCGCTTCCAGGCGATCGACGAGGTGCTGGGCCGGGTTATGTCCTACGCCCAGCTGCTGTTCAGCGCCGACAGCACCAACGCGGCCGCCGGCCAGTTCTACCAATCCATGATGGAGCGCTGCACCACCATCAGCGCCCACATCCTGTTCTTCCGCCTCGAGCTGAACCGTATCGAGGACGTGACCCTGGAAGCCAAGTTCGCCGACGCCGAGTTCGCCCGCTGGCGCCCCTATTTGCGCGACCTGCGCGTGTGGCGGCGCCACCAGCTGTCCGACGAGCTGGAGCGCTTCATCCACGACCGCGAGGTGACCGGCCGCAGCGCCTGGAGCCGGCTGTTCGACGAGACGGTCGCCGGCATGCGCGTAGCCTTCGGCGGCGAACAGCTGACCGTCAACGCAGTGCTCAACAAGCTGTCGGACCCGGACCGCAGCGTGCGCGAGACAGCCGCCACCGCCATCGGGCGCGCCTTCCACGAGCGCGAGAAGCTGTTCTCGCTGATCACCAACACGCTCGCCAAGGACAAGGAGATCGTCGACACGTGGCGCGTCCTGCCGCGCCCTGGCAGCGACCGCAACCTGTCCAACGTGGTGGAAGACGAGGTGGTGGACGCGCTGGTCACCGCCGTGGTGGCCGACTACCCGCGCCTGTCGCACCGCTACTACAAGCTGAAGGCGAGGTGGCTGGGCCTGGAAAAGCTGCAGCATTGGGATCGCAACGCGCCGCTGCCGGGCGATGACGACCGCCGCATCACCTGGAAGGAGGCGGAGGCCACGGTGCTGACCGCCTACAGCGGCTTCGACCACGACCTCGGTGCCGTCGGCCGCCGTTTTTTCGACAACAACTGGATCGACGCGGCTTTGCGCGACGGCAAGTCCGGCGGCGCGTTCGCGCACCCGACCGTGCCCAGCGTGCACCCCTACATTCTGATGAACTTTCACGGCCGCACCCGCGACGTGATGACGCTGGCGCATGAGTTGGGCCACGGGGTCCACCAAGTGCTGGCCGGCGAGCAGGGCTACCTGATGTCCGGCACGCCGCTCACTCTTGCAGAAACAGCCAGCGTGTTCGGCGAGATGCTGACCTTTCGCGCGCTGCTGGACGCCGAGACCGACCCCGCCCGCCGCCGGCTGATGCTGGCCGGCAAGGTGGAGGACATGCTGAACACGGTAGTCCGCCAAATCGCCTTCTACCGGTTTGAGACGCTGCTGCACGACGAGCGCCGCCGCGGAGAGCTGGTGCCCGAGCGCATCGGCGAGATCTGGATGCAGGTGCAGACCGAGAGCCTCGGCCCGGCCTTCGAGTTCACGCCGGAATACAGCGTGTTCTGGGCCTACGTGCCGCATTTCGTGCACTCGCCGTTCTACGTCTACGCCTACGCGTTCGGCGACTGCCTGGTGAACGCGCTGTACGACGTGTTCCAGACCGGCCACCCTGACTTCCAGGCGAAGTACCGCGAGATGCTGCGCGCCGGCGGCACCAAGGTGCACCGCGACCTGCTCGCGCCGTTCGGCCTGGACGCGTCGGACCCAGCTTTCTGGAAGCGCGGCCTAAACATCATTGCCGGCTTCATCGACGAGCTGGAGACAGCCGAGAATGGCTGACCTTCCGGCGGCCCCGCCGCCGTCCGGGGTCAACAACCCAAGCCTTTTCGGCGAGATCCGCCGCTTCGCCCGCACCTCCGGCGCCGTCGGTGGCATCGCCGCCCGGGTTGCAGGGCAGCGCGTGTTCGGCGTGAAGGCAGGTGGTGCCGCGCATGCGGAGGATCTGAAAGCCATCCTCGGCGGGCTGAAAGGCCCGCTGATGAAGGTCGCGCAGTTCCTCTCCACCATCCCCGACGCGTTGCCGCCGGAATACGCCGCGGAGCTGGCGCAACTGCAGGCCAACGCGCCGCCGATGGGCTGGGCGTTCGTGCGCCGGCGCATGACCTCCGAGCTTGGCGCCGGCTGGGAGAAGACGTTCTCGGTGTTCGGCAAGGAAGCCGCCGCCGCGGCCAGCCTCGGCCAGGTGCACCGTGCCACGCTGACCGACGGCCGTGAGGTAGCCTGCAAGCTGCAATACCCGGACATGCCGAGCGTGGTGGAGGCGGATTTGCGGCAGTTGCGGTTGGCGCTGTCGATTTATCACCGCATCGACAACGCGTTGAAGAACGAAGAGATATACAAGGAACTCTCCGAGCGCCTGCGCGAGGAGCTGGACTACGTGCGCGAGGCCGCTCAGATGCGGCTGTACGGCCTGATGCTCCGCGGCGTAGATACGGCGACGGTGCCCGAGCCGGTGATGGAAGCCACCACGGCGCGCCTGCTCACGATGACCTGGCTGCCGGGCCGCGGGCTGCAAAGCGTGCTCGACACCGACCCGCCGCTGGAAGTGCGCAACGAGATTGCGCGCTCGCTGTTCACCGCCTGGTACATCCCGCTGTACCGTTTCGGCGTCATCCACGGCGACCCGCATCTCGGCAACTACCAGGTGCGCGCGGACAACGGCATCAACCTGCTGGATTTCGGCGCCATCCGTGTGTTCCGCCCGCATTTCCTGCGCGGCGTCATCGATTTGTTCGAAGCGATCCGCGACAACGACGAGGACAAGGCGCACCACGCCTACGAAGGCTGGGGCTTTACCGACCTGTCGCGCGAGAAAACCGACGTGCTGAACCAATGGGCGCGTTTCCTCTACGAGCCGCTGATCCAGGACCGCGAGCGCATGATCCAGGAGAGCAACGACCCGCAATACGGCCGCGAGATCGCGCAGAAAGTACATGCCGGTCTGCAGCGCACCGGCGGCGTGACACCACCGCGGGAGTTCGTGCTGATGGACCGCTCGGCGATCGGGCTTGGCTCGGTATTCCTGCGCATGGGTGCCAAGTTGAACTGGCACCGCATGTTCCACGAGCTGATCGACGGGTTCAACGAGCAGGAGCTCGCGGCAAGGCAGGCGGCGGTGCTGGCGGAGGCGGGCGTGCCGGCAGCGGTGTAAGCAAGCAAGGCCTTCTTTCTCGAGAAAAAGAAACAGAAGCTTTTGCTCCTGCATCGCGAACAGCTGAACAACCTGCTTCGACTCGGCACAACCGAGAGCGCGTAAGTTTTCTGGTTCTATTTTTCAAAAAAGCCGCTTGCTTGCTTCTCTCCCCTATTATCGCCCATGCGGAAATCCACAACGTAGTCTCGGATTTCGCCAGTTAATTAACGGAACCGCCGCTTGAAGCAGCCGTTCCGTCGCTACCCAAAACTTCGACAGGATCACCAGATGAACAGCGACCTCACGGGGGTTCCTACGAGAACCACCGGGCATCCTCTCCTTCGTATCCTGGTATCCTTTCCTATCGCCTGCTTTTGCGGTGCTCTGATCACCGACATCGCCTATGCTACAACCGCCAACATCTCCTGGGCTGACTTCTCGACCTGGCTGTTGGCTGCTGGCATGTTGATGGGTGTGGTTGCCGCCGTCGTTGGACTGGCCGACCTGCTGGGCAATCGCAGGTTGCGCCGGCCGCGATCGGTTCCGGTTGCCGTGGTCGGCAGCCTTCTGGTGCTCGGCGTCGCCATGCTCAACAACCTGGTCCACAGCCGTGACGCCTGGACATCCGTCGTGCCGGAAGGTCTGGCGTTGTCGGCAATCACCGTCGTTCTCATCGTTCTCACCGTCTGGTTCAGCTCCGGTACGGTCTATCGTGACCGCATCGTTGTCCAGCCTTCAGGAATCCGTTCATGACATTGTTCAGCAAGCCGGCAACACGCCTGGCGCTCGCAGCCACCAGCGTCTTCGCGCTGACCGCGGCCGCTCCCGACAATTTCGACGTGCGTACCCAGATCGGGCCCAACCCGGTGCTGCCCCCAATTCAGCAATACCTGGTGCCGCCGATGAAGCTTGCTCCCGGCGTGGGCTGGAAACAGGGCGAGATGCCGACAGTCGCGTCCGGCCTGCGCGTGCAGGCACTGGCGACCGGCCTGGAACATCCGCGGTCGGTCTACACGCTTCCGAACGGCGACATACTCGTCGTCGAATCCCGCAGCCCCGAGCTCGATCCGGTCAGCCGTCCGAAGAACATCGTGATGAACTGGATGGAGAAAATGGTCACGTCGAACGGCGTGCAGTCGGGTAGCAATCGCATCACCCTGCTGCGCGACACCAAGGGCACCGGCACGCCGGACCTGCGTACGGTGTTCATCGACCACCTCTACTCGCCGTTCGGCGTGGCGCTCGTTGGCAACGACCTTTACGTTGCCAACACGGACGCTATCCTGAAGTTTGCCTACACGCCCGGTGCCACCAGCATCACCACGCCCGGCACCGTGCTGACGCCGCTGCCCGGCGGCCCGATCGATCACCATTGGACAAAAAGCCTGGTGGCCAGCGAGGACGGCAGCAAGCTTTACGTCGGCATCGGCTCAAACAGCAACATCACCGAGAACGGGATCGGCGCGGAGTTCGGCCGTGCGGACATCTGGGAAGTCGACCGGTCCAACGGTGCCCACCGCATCTTCGCCAGCGGCTTGCGTAATCCGAACGGCCTCGTCTTCGAGCCGCAAACCCGCGCTTTGTGGTGCGTGGTCAACGAGCGTGACGAGCTCGGCCCCAACCTGGTGCCGGACTACCTGACCTCGGTGAAAGACGGCGCGTTTTACGGCTGGCCCTACAGCTACTATGGCCAGCATGTGGACCCGCGGGTGCAGCCGCAGCGGCCGGACCTGGTCGCCAAGGCAATCCCGCCGGACTACGCGCTCAGCTCGCACGTCGCACCCCTTGGGCTGGTGTTCGACACCGGCAGCAGCCTGCCGTCGCATTACAGCGGCGGCGCGTTCGTCGGTGAACACGGTAGCTGGGACCGTGACATTTTGAACGGCTACAAGGTTGTGTTCGTGCCGTTCAGCAACGGCAAACCGAACGGCACCGCAGAGGACGTCGTGACGGGCTTCGTCGATGCGAAAGGCGACGCGCATGGCAGGCCGGTGGCGGTCACCCTCGACAAAACAGGTGCACTGCTGATTGCGGACGATGTCGGCAATACAGTGTGGCGCGTGAGTTCTGCCAATCAGAACCAGGCGGCAAATACCAAGTAAGGAAGCAAGCACTTCTTTTCGAGAAGAATCAAAAGCTTTTGTTTCGGCTGTCGCGGACCTTTCTACCGGCGCGCGCTGAAGGAACAAAAGTCTTTTGGTTCTTTTTTTCCAAAAAAAGGTCTGCTTTACTTATTTTCCCCAGCGTTTGTCCGGACAAACCGGGCCTGGCTAATAGTTTCGCCAGACACCCAGCACACCACGTGCGTTTGGCTGCCCAGATAGCGCGGCGTCGCAGCTCGCTCCCACCGGAAACACCGAATCAGGGGCGCAAGCCGTGTCTTGCATGCGATCATCCTCGCATTTGCCGTCGTACCCGCAGCCTCGCCGTGCCTGGCCGAACAGCGTGACGTGCGCTCTGCCAATGTCAGCCTGAAAGGCATCGGCCTGGGAAGCGATGGCGGCCAGGCGCTTCTTCATGCTCGTCTGCAGCAGGCCGCGCGCGACGTGTGCGGAGGCTAACGTGCAAGCCCTATCCGCGATGGCCGACCTGCAGGCTTGCCGCGTTCAGGCGATGCAACAGGGCGAGATACTTCTCCAGACTGCGCTCGCCCATCCTCGCCGGACCGCAAGCGTCAACAGGCTCGCCTCAACCGACCCGAACCCGTGAGGGGGCGCCGTCGTCCGTGCTGCCGCACGCCGTGGCGGGCGCGCGACAGCCGGACGACGTTGGCGCCTCATCTCACGGGAAATTTGCAGGTTCGCACGCGGCGTGGAGGCTAGCCCGCCATCCACGGGGTGGTCCTGCCGCCGGCGCATAGCGTTCATTCCAGCGAACTTGCCCGCCACCAGTCCGCGACAGCGCTGACGGAGGCTTTGCTTCTTGTCGAAAAGCAGGCTTTCTTCGAACCTCAGCCCCATGACGCACCTCAGATCGCGCATCGCCGCCTTGGCCGCAATCGTGCTTGCTTCCCCCTGTGCCGCACAGGACCCCGCATCGTTCGACCAGCGTCTGGCCGCCGCCCGGGCCGATCCGGGTGGTGTTGACTGGACTGCGTTGCGCGCGGCCTACGCGGCCAGCCCAGCGTACGATCCGGACGCAGGCAGCACCCCGCAATCCGCGGCCCTGGCCGCCGCCCTCGCCCGCACGGACTACAAGGTGGCGGCGGAACTCGCAGACCAGGCAACGGACCACAACTGGACGGACCTGCGCGCCCACATGCTGGGCATGCTGGCCTGCGCCCACAACGGCGAAGCAGCGCGCGCCGCCGCGCACAAGGCAGCCTACACCGGGTTGCTGCGTGCGGTACTGGCCACCGGGGATGGTGCGTCGGCTGCAACCGCCTACCGCGTGCTTGCCGCCAGCGAGGCCGACGTGGTGCTGGCCTACGGCCATCTTCATCTGCGCGGTGAGACGGTTTTGCAAGCAGACGGCCACACCTACCACGTGCTGACCACGTCACATGTGCCGGACCTGAAGGTGGTGACCGTGTTCGTCAACGTGGACCAGCCTTTTGCGCGGGAGACTGTGTTGGCGGCGGGCCGGGCAGGGCCTTAGGCAAAGCCTCTTTTTGGAAAGAAGCAAAAAACGTTTGTCCTGCAATCGCGGACCCTTCAACACGGCATACCCCAAGGCGAAAAAGTTTTTCGGTTCTTTCCTTCGAAAAAGAACCGCTTCCTTGCCGTCCTTCCGCGGCACCGCCCGTTCCCCGGGCGCCGACCCCACACGCCTCCCTACCGGGTTCGACCTGCGCGCCATCAGCATCGCCGAGGGCGTGCGCGCCGGCCTGGCCGCCGCAGCGCCCATCGCCGCCTCGGTCTGGCTGCACCAACCGGCCCTGTCGCTGACCGCGCTGGGCGCCCTGCTCACCTGCATCTGCGACCCCGGCGGCCCGCTGCGCCGCCGCCTGCCGCTGCTGCTGAGCTTCGTGTGTGCCGGCAGCCTGTGCCTGGGCGGCTTCGGCCTGGTCCGCAGCGCCGGCATCGGGGCCACCCTGCTGGCCGCCCTGCCCGCCCTGTTCTGCACCAGCTTCGTGCGCGTGTGGGGCGCGCCTTTCGCCGCGGTGGGCAACCTGGTGGCCGTAGCGCTGCTGCTCGGCACGGACGACGCGCTGGACCTGCGCCACGCAGCGCTGTCCGGCGGGCTGTTCGCCGGCGGCGGCGCGTGGTCGCTGCTGCTGACGCTGATCATCTGGCGGATTCATCCGTTCGGGCCGGCCCGCCGGTCGGTGGCCGACGTATGGGACGCGCTGTCGCGCACGGCGCGGATGATGCTGCGGCTGCTGGAAGCCGAGGCCGCCGGCCAGCCGCACTCGGACGCCGGCTGGGAGGCGCAGGCGCGCGCCGGCCGCGGCGCGGTGCGCGCGGCCATCGAGCGCTCGCGCGCGGTGCTGATGGACACGTTCGACGCGCGGGGCCCTGCCAGCGGCCCGGCGGCGCAGAACCTGATGCGGCTGGAGGCGGCAGACCAGCTGCTCGGCGTAACGACGGCGCTGTCCGATCAACTGGAACACGGCCCGGCAGCGGTGCGCCCGGCCGCCATCGCCATGCTGCGACGGGTGCCGGCGTTGCTGCGCGTGCTGGCACAGGCGACCGAACGCGAAGACGCCGACCCGCTGCCGAAGCTGGAACGCGCCATCGACGCCATGCTGGCCGAGGCGGCGGCCGCGCCCACGCTGCTTCCGGCCGCGCGCGCCATGGCCGAAAGCCTGCGCGCGGCCACAAGGCTGATCGACCCGGCGCAGTACCTGCCCGGCAGCGGCGTGCAGGGCGATGCCGGCGTGCCGTGGCGCCAGCGCGTGGCGGGCCCTGCGCTGGCAAACTGCACGTGGCGCAGCGCCTCGCTTCGCCACGCCGCCCGGGTGTGCCTCGTGGTGACGGCGGCGCTGGGCGCCACGCTGGCCAGGCAGGGCCCCTACACGCACTGGCTGACCATCACGCTGGTGGTGGTGATGCAGCCGTTCTTCGCCGCCACTTGGCAGCGCACGCTGGAACGGGTCGGCGGCACGCTGTTCGGCGGCGTGCTGGCCGCGGTGCTGTCCACCCTCACCCATTCACGCCTGCATCTGGCGGGGCTGCTGCCGGTGCTGGGCGCGCTGGCGCTGGCGGTGCGCCAGGTCAGCTACGGCGTCTACATCGCGGTCTACACGCCGCTGGTGGTGCTGCTGGTCGAACAGGTTCGCCCGCTGGAGGACCAGCGCAGCATCGCGCTCGCCCGCGCCGGCTACACCGTGCTGGGCGGGCTAATCGCGGTTGCGGCCAACGCGCTGCTATGGCCGTCCTGGCAGCCGGTGCAGGTTGCGGCCGACCTGACCGCGGCGCTGCGCGCCCACGCCGCCTACGCGCAGGCCGTGCTGTTGCAGTCTGGCTGTGAAACGGCGCGCGAACGCCGCCAGGCCGGCCTCGCCAGCAACAACCTGGAAGCCTCTCTGCAACGCGCGATGCACGAGCCGCGGCGCGGCCAGCGCGACAGGCTGCAGGCAGTGCTGATGGCAGACGCCACGCTGCGGCGGATTGCCGGGCGGCTGGCGGCGATCTCGCTGGACCCGCTGGCGGCGAACGCGCAGCAGGCGGCATGGGTTGTGGCGACGTTGCAGGCGCTGGAACGGGGTGAGCCAGTGTCAAAGCGGCCGGTGCCGAGCGGTGCGGAGCAGCTCGACAGGCTGACACGGCAGGTCGAGCTGCTCGGCAAGACGCTGACGCGGGAGGCGGATGCCGTCCTGTCGTGAGGGACGCCGATCCCTTGTGTTTGCTGTCAGTGGAAGCAAGCAAGCGCTTCTTTTCGAGAAGAGGAAGCAAAAAGCTTTAGTTGCGGCTGTCGCGGACGGCTGAAACGACAAATTTCAGCTTCGAGCACCTGCGGGAGCAAAAGATTTTTGGTTCTCTTTTTCAAAAAGAACCGCTTGCCTTGCTTTCGTTCTCATTCGGAGGGGACGGTAAGAAGCTGGTTGGTTTCAAGCGGAGCGGCAAGTGAGCGGAAGCGACTTCAACCTCCGGGTTGCCCGGCCAACGGACGCTCGCGCGGTCACTGCCGTTCTGGAGAGCGCCTACACCGTGCTCATGGCGCCAGACTATGATCCGGCTCTCAGGGCCGCTGCTTTGCCGGCGATGACCGTTGCGAACGCCGGATTGCTCGCATCGGGAACGTATTACGTTCAGGAAGCCCCCGGCGGCCGGGTCGTCTCCTGCGGCGGCTGGACTCGCGAGGAGCCGGGCACGAACAAAGTGCAGGACGGGGTGGCCCATGTCCGTCATTTCGGAACGCACGTCGATTGGGTGAGAAACGGGCTCGGAACAGGCATCTTCGAGCGTTGCCAGCAGAAGGCGCTAGCGGCGGGTGTTCATACGTTCAGGTGCTTCTCTAGCCTGGGTGCCGAACGCTTCTACACGTCGCTAGGCTTTCACGTGGTCGAACGAGTCGAACTCAGCATTGCGGGTACGAAGTTTCCCACTGTCGTGATGGTCTGGACTGGTAAGCCGAACGCAGAGGGATGAAAGCATACGCATTGCTGGTCGTCATTCAAGCCGGCTCTGACGACCGAACCCAAATGTCCGAGATAGAGCCCCGGGGTCGCTGAGGAGATCTGAGACTCTTGATCGCGGAAGCGCGCGTTACAGAAACCTCGACGACAGCGGAACCGGAAGTCTTTGCTGCTTTTCCAAAAGCAGGTTTTGTTTCAGCAACCAATCACGTTACGCCGCCAACCTAAATCGTTCCACTTACGTGTACGGAAACTTGGCGTCACTCACACCCTTAAGCCCCCGCCGACGCACGGATGTCACCAGCCACTCGGTCGGCCAACTGACCGAGTAGCCCGCTCAGTGCCGCCGCAAGATCACCCGCGCCGGGACCGCTGGGTTGCACCGACAGTGACACGTGCCGTGTAGACAACGGATCATGGGTCGTTCCACGCTCCAGCGCCACCTCCGCGGTCAGCACCACGTTGCCGGTCGCGTCGGCGTCGAAATTCAGGATGTCGACTTCCAGCCGCATCGTCGGTTCGGCGGTGATCGCGCCGGACTGGGTGAACACCGGCGCGCCACCCAGGCGTTGCGACAGGTCCTGCGACAGGACACGCCCGATCATGTCGCCCAGCGGTTCGGCCCAGCGTAGCTGGCTGTTCACGTTGAGCTTGTACGACGCGGATTTCAGCACGACGTCCGAGCGGTCCAGGTAGCCGGCAAGGCCCGGGCGGCGCACCTCCACGGTCACACGATTGCCGGGCAAGACGGCGCCGGGCACGACCTGCAGCGTGTAGTAGGTCGGGTCGGGAGAAGCGCAACTGGCCAGCACACACGCCAGCAAACAAGCGAGGCCCTCTTTTTTGAAAAAAAGCAGCAAAAAACTTTTGCGCACGCTGTCGCGGAAAGCTGAAACACCATGCCTCCACACGGCACGAACCGAGAAGACAAAAGTTTTTTGGTTCTTTTTTTCAAAAAAGAACTGCTTGCTTGCTTTCACTTCTCACCCGCCTGCGCCGTCCGCCCACGTATCAACGCCTCCGGATGCCGGTCCAGGAAGTCAGCCAGCAGCCGGATACTGCGCGCTGCGTCGTTGACCTGATCCAGAACGCGCGAGATCCCGCGCTGGAAGTCCGAGTTGCCGCCGTAGCCGCCTTCGCCCAGCGCTGCGTTGGCGCGCTCGACCGCCTGTTGCAGCTCCGCGCTGATCTTCGGCAGGCGCTGCAGCAGCGGGGTCGCACCCTGGTCGGCGTGGCGCACCAGGTGCTGCACGTCGGTCAGCGTCTCGGAGAGCTTCTGCAGCGCGTTGCGCACCTCCGGCCCGGCGATGACGTGGTTCACCGAGGCCAGCGTGTCGTTGAGATTCTTGCCGATCTGCTCGAAGGGAATCTTATCGATCTTGGTGGCGATGTCGCTGAGCGACGACGTGATGTTGTCGATCCCGCCGCCCTGGCTCGGCATCACCAGCGCGTCGCCTTCATGCGTCACCGCGGCATCCGCCGCGTTCGGCACGTATTCCAGCGCGATCATCTTCTGCCCGGTAATGAAGCTGCTCGATTCGAGCACGGCGCGCATGCCTTGGCGCACGAGCTGGCCGGTGACGATCTGCGGGTCGGCCTGCACGCCCTCGCTGCTGGTGTCGAACACCCGCTCGGGCTGCAGGTCGTACGTCACACGGGCACGTATCTGCTTGCCGCCGGGGTCGAGCACCAGCTTCACGTCGTCGACGGCGCCGATCTGGATGCCGAAGACGTCCACCGGCGAGCCGCGCGCCAGGCCGCCCACCGAACTGGTGAAATAGGTCACGAACGGGATCTTGCGGGTGTAGCCGGCTGCATCGGCGTCGGACTTGTCGTCGTACAGCTTGAACTGCGAGTTGCCCGCAGCCATCGGTGCGGACTGCGTCTCGTGCGGCGTCTCGAAGGCCACGCCGCCGGACAGCAGCGCCTGCAGCGATTCGAGTTCGACGTGCACGCCCTGTCCGCCGAGGCTCACCTCCACGCCGGATGCGTTCCAGAAATGCGTGTTCTGGTGTACAAACTTGTCGAATGGCTTGCGCACGAAGACGTTGATGGTGACGGGCCCCAACCCGTCGCCGAGGTCGTAGCTGAGCACCTCGCCCACGTTGACGTCGCGGTAGAACATCGGCGAGCCGGGTCCGAGCGAGCCCAGGCGCGCGGCCTTGAGCACGTAGCTGCTGCCCGGCTCGTCCGAGCGGCGTCCCGGCGGCTCCTCCAACCCGGTGAAGTTGGTCAGCTCCTTGCCGCCCGGCGTGCCTGGATCGACCTCGATGTAGGCGCCGGAGACCAGGGTCTCGAGCCCGGAGATGTCGCCGGCCGACAGTCTTGGGCGCACCACCCAGAAGCGGGCGTGGTCGGTAAGGATCTTGTCGCCCTGGCGGTTCATCCGCACGTGCACTTCGACATGGCTGAGGTCGCGGGAGAGCACCACGCTTTCCACCATGCCCAAGGCCACCGCCTTGTGCTCCACCTGGGTCTGCTGGGCGCTGATGCCGTCGGCCGACTTGAAGCTGATGGTGATCAGCGGCCCACGGTCGGCCAGGTTGTTGATGACCAGGTAGACTGCGATGCCGCCGGCGATGATCGGCACCAACCAGATCAGCGAGAAGCGCCGCCGGCGGCGCATCACCGCCTCCGGTGCACGGGGCAGGTTGCCGCTCACGCCGCGTGCGCCTGCGACGCCTGCAGACGCTTGCGCCGCGCCGGCTCGAGGTCCTCGGCCTCCAGGTCGTGCCCGGCAGCGGCGGCCGCATCCCACATCAGCCGCGGATCGAAGCTGGCAGCGGCGAACATCGTCAGCACCACGACGGAGGCAAAGGCGATGGCGCCAAGGCCCGGCAGCACGGTGGCGACGAAGCCGAGGCGTACCAGCGCGACCAGGATGGTCAGCATGAACACGTCGATCATCGACCAGCGGCCGATGCTGTCGACGAAGCGGTAGAGCCGTGTGCGGTCGCGCAGCCTCGTCACCGAACCGTCACCGGTCATTACCAGCATGGTGAACAGCGCCACCAGCTTGAACAACGGCACGATGATGCTGGCCATCAGCACGAGCAAAGCGAGCGGCCACATATGCGCTTCCACCAGTTCGGTGACGCCGCCCATGATGGTACTGGGCTCGCCGCGGCCGAAGCGGATCAGGGTGAGGATCGGGTAGATGTTGGCCGGCAGATACAGGCACACGGCGGCGCCGGCCAGCGCCCAGCAGCGGGCGAGGCTTTGCGGCTTGCGGCGGCGCAGGCGGCTGTGGCAGCGCGGGCACCGGCTGCGCTCGCGCGCGTAAACCACTAGCCGGCAGCAATCGCAGCCGATCAGCCCGTGCTGCGGTTGCGGCGGCAGGTTCGCGCGCAGGCCGGCTGCCTCCATCGCCTCCCAGACGTCCTCATGGTCCAGTTCCACGTCGGCGGCGACCATGCACAGCATCACGCCGGCCAGCGCGTAGAGTGCCGGGCCCACTTCCACGGTGGCGATCGCCTGCAGCCGCGTGTAGGCGACAAAGGCGCCGAGCAGGAACACCTCCACCATCGACCACGGCCGCAGGCTCTCCACCCAGGAGTACAGTCCAGGCAGGAAGCGCGGCGGCTGGGGCGTGCGCAGGCCGAGCAGCACGGTCAGGATCAGCAGCAACTGGATGAACGGCACGGCGATCAGGGTGATCAGCACCACAACGCTGATCTCCCACTCGCCGTGGGTGCCCAGCTGGCTCGGGCCGGTGAACAGGGTGGCCTGATACAGCCGGCCGACCGAGCGGAGGTCGAGGAAGGGCAGCTGCACGGCGAGGACCAGCAGCACGAAGGCGCCGATGTAGCAGCCCAGCGCGCGGTTCAGGCTGTCCCGATGCGCCTTGCGCAGGGTGGCGTTGCAGCGGCGGCAGTAGGAGGAGTCGCCTGGGGCGAGCGGGGCCACGCGTTGGAACAGCCCGCAATCCTGGCACTCGCGCAGGATGGCCTCGGACATTTCCTCCGGCTCGGTGGCGTTCGAGAAGCAAATCTCAGTCATTGAGGGTCCGTAACGCAGCCACACACGCGGTGTTTCTGACCATGCACCCTCGCCACCACATTTCCCCTCCGCGCCAGCCGGGCTAGGCTTGGCACATCGCCGATACCGGCCACACACGCCCGAGTCGAGAGGCGGATGCTGGTCTGCTACCAGGAGGTGCGTGCTTGTCCAGCGTCTCTGTCATCCACCGGGCCCACATCATCGTGCTCGGCAACGAGAAGGGTGGGTCGGGCAAATCCACCACCGCCATGCACCTGATCGTGGGCCTGCTGCGCGACGGCTACAAGGTTGGCGCGGTGGACCTCGACGCCCGGCAAGGGACTTTGTCGGGCTACTTGGCCTCACGCCTGGCCTACGCGGCGCGGCACGGGGTCGACCTGCCGGTACCCGACGCGGCCAGCGTCTACCGCAGCGAGCTCGACAGCCGGGCCGACGCCGAGGCCGAGGAGCGCAGCCAGCTCGAGGCGGCCATCACCCGCCTGTCTGCCGGGTGCGAGGTGATCGTGATCGACTGCCCGGGTGCCGACACCAACCTGGCCCGCCTGGCGCATGCGAGTGCCGACACGCTGATCACGCCGATCAACGACAGCTTCGTGGACTTCGCCATGCTGGCGCGGGTGGACCCGGACAACCACGCGGTGATCAACCCCAGCATCTACAGCGAGATGGTGTGGGAGGCACGCAAGCGGCGCTTCGCGCGCGACCGCACGCGGATCGACTGGATCGTGATGCGCAACCGCATGGGCAGCACCGAGATGCGCAACAAGCGCGACGTGGGTGCCACGCTGGAGACGCTGGCCAAACGGATCGGCTTTCGCACGGTGAAGGGGTTCGGCGAGCGGGTGATCTACCGCGAGCTGTACTTGCAAGGACTGACGCTGATGGACGTGCGCGAGGCGGGGCTGCAGATCCAGCTCGGCATGAGCCACATCGCAGCCCGTGCCGAGGTGCGCGCGCTGCTCTCGGCGATCCGCAAGCCGGCACCGCGAGGGGTGCCGGTGGCCGATGCGGTGGCCTGAGGGCGGGGCGGGGAGCTTCGGCAGACGCTGTTGCGAGCCCCGGCGGCCTCTTGTATGGACTAGCCAGCCTCAGGCCGGCGTAGCTCAGGGGTAGAGCAACTGATTCGTAATCAGTAGGTCCACAGTTCGATTCTGTGCGCCGGCACCAATAAACTTTCCAAATTGACCTAATCGAAAATCTGGCGGGGCGTCAGCGGGGCATCAAAAACCCGTCGGTTTCAAGCAGGAGTCGGCCGGTCCAGAAGGCTCCGTAGCTAAACCGGCAGCCTCCGGAAGCTGTAGGGCTTCGCAAGAAAGGGGCTTCCCGCCGGCAGGTCGTCAGGTGTTGGAACCCAGTTGCCGGACGCGACCAGGATCGCCAGGCCAAGGAGCAACGCACGAGCGCGTCGCGCCAGCTCCAAGCCGTCCAGCTTTCTCGGCATCCGGATGTCTTTGAGGAGTAGGTCGATAGCCGGTCCGACCCCCTACAGCGCCGCAAGAGCGCCTCGCCCTGCTCCGCTTTAAGGACCTGGAATCCTGCTTCACTTAGGACTTCAGTTACCGTCTCACGAATCAGCCATTCATCCTCGACCAGCAAAACAGCCTTAGGTTGAAGGTCCATGCCTCCGCGGCGCCCAAGGAAAGTTGCCCACAAGCTCGATTCAGCAGTGTGCTCCCTGTTTTGTTTTTGTACTTAACCTGCGGCTATGCCACTCCTCCTGCCGGTCCCACAACCCGTCTACTTTGAGGAAGTCGCCGCCAACCTGCACGAGGCGCCTTTAGAGACCAGCGGCGGGCCGCCTTACATGATCGTTCCGGCCGGGTTGCATCTGGCCGTGGCGTTGAACGCGGCGGGCTTCCACGCCGTTCGGGTCTGTAAGTCGGGCGTGTGAGCCCGCACGATCAAGCGCGTCAAGCCCGCTTTTGCGCTTCCCGCAGCGCTGGCGCTGGCTCCGACCGCGGAAACCGTGCGCGGAAAACGGTGCCATCTGTCTCGGAAGAGGTTACCTCAATCGTCCCGCCGTGGGCTACAATCACTTCCTTGGTGATGTAGAGCCCTAAACCGAGGTTTCCTTCGGCTGGGAAAGTTTCGGTGTACGGCAGACCCCGAGTTAGTGGATCAAATATTTTGCCTATAATTTCGGTTGGGATTGGCACTCCTTCGTTGTGGACGGCCACCACCACTATAGCGGGATCCTCCCCGTCTACCTTGACTCGGATAGGGGAGCCCTGAAAGCCGTATTGGATGGCGTTGCCAAGAAGGTTTGAAAAGACCTGCCCAATGCGGGCTTTGTCGAATCCACCCACTAAATTTCCCGACAGATCGAGTTCGATTTTGCGAGTTGGATTAACAACACTTACTTCGTCGACAACCTGACGAGCGACGAAGCCCATATTTACTGTGCCCCGAACGACCTCGAGTCCGCCCCCGAAACGCGCACGCGTTACGTCGAGCAGTTTGTCGATAAGCTCGCTCATTCGATGCGTGCTTTCGATCACTTTCGCAAGGAGCATTGTCTGACGTTCGTTCATCTTCCCCATGTGCAGGGCAAGCTCCGCCGACAACAGAGTCGCTTGAACAGGACCACGGAGGTCGTGTCCGAGTATCCCAAGAACTAGGTCCTTCGATTGAGCCACCTTTTTTGTGTAGAAGTTGACCGACTCTGCCAACTCCTGATCGATCGCCTCGTTGAACCTGGTTATGTCGGCGATGTCCTGGATGTCGAATGCTGGGCTGGTCTTGCTCCAGAGCTTTAGAATGCTCGCGCGCAGGGCCCGATATTCTGAAGCCATTTGCCCGATATCGAAACCACCAGCGAACCGCAAGGCTGCGTGCGTTTGCGCCGCGGACACGGCCTCGTCTTTATCCCCGTGCGACTTCACCTTCTGCTCCTCAGAACTCTGAGGTTTTTCCATGTCCGGGACAATAAACGCCAGAATTTGGTGAATATGATCACGCAATGCGAGCGGTGTCATTCCGTTAGAGAACGGAGCCAACGATCTCGCGAAGGTCTCCCACTCGCCTACTATCAAGCCCGCGTTGTCCTGAATGAAACGTGGAAGCCGTTTCGGACCAGGCAATGAGGCATTCGGTTTTAGTGTGACAATGTTGGCCGATTTCTCAGCCGGGATTTTCTCGTCCTGCATGACGACCTCTTCGAACTTGAACCGAAAACGAATCAAATAGCGGGGGAAGCCCCACGTTTAATCGAGATTGGACGTCTGCGGCCGAGCAGTAGAGAGCCGAGCTGAGCTTGCTTAGCACGATGCGCGCCAAGCCTCAAAGTGGCGTGAACGCCGGCCTAACAGCTTCAAGAGGATCAGGCCGGAGCAGTCAGGCTTCTCAAAGCGTCTAAAATTTGGATCAGTGAGTAGGGTTTTCGGTAGAACTTCGCAGCCGGTTGCAGCAACGCCGACTCGATTCTGAACCCAGATGTCAATAATAGTGGTATTCCCGGGTATCGGGATCGTGCATAGGCCGCGACTTCCAGGCCACTCACCAAGCCGCGCAGACTCACATCACTGAAGACAACATCAAAACGACGGTGTTCCAATAGAGAAATAGCCTCGTCACCCGTCTTAGCCTCTGTAACCTCGAAGCCTTTTGCCCGAATGTAGTCGGCGGCCAAGGCCCGTATCGAACCGTCGTCCTCTACAAACAAAACATGAACTTTCGTGGCTTTCCCGTCCATGCGGCCTCCAAGCCTCTGTTGTCAGGCAGTCGAGACTCAATCGTCAACCGGCAGAACGCTCTTGACCTCGCGGACCTGCTTCCAAGCCCCGGCTGGCGTGCCCGAGTAGCCGAGTGGCTTCCTGACGTCGGGGTGCGCGGCTCGCAAGCAGGTGAGGTTCGCTGGCCGCAGACCCTCAACCTTCAGGCAGAACGTTTTTTTGGGTAATGACATGTCGTCACGTGATCACATCGGTCCGGCACGTTACTCACAACAAAACCAGATCATCCCGGTGGATCAGCTCGTCGCGCCCGCGCCAGCCAAGCAGCGCCTCAATTTCCTCCGACCGATGCCCCGCCACCCGCGCCGCGTCCGCCGACCCGTAGGACGTGACCCCCTGCGCCAGGCGTTCGCCCGCGGGCCCAAGCACCAGCACCGCGTCGCCGCGCACAAAGGCGCCGTGCACGCCGCTGACGCCGGCTGGCAACAGGGAACGGCCGGCAGCCAGCGCGCGGGCGGCGCCGGCGTCCACCGTGTAGCTGCCGGCCGGCTGCAGGCTGCCGGCAATCCAGCGCTTGCGGGCGGAGCGGCCCTCCACGGCCGGCAGGAACCAGGTGCAGCGCGCGCCCTCGGCCAGGGCGGCAAGCGGGCGGTCGCGGTGGCCCAGCGCGATCGCCATGGCGGTGCCGGCCTGGGTGGCGATGCGGGCGGCGATCAGCTTGGTGCGCATGCCGCCGGACGAGTAGAACGACGGCGGGTCGCCGCCCATTGCCTCCACCTCGGGGGTGAGCTGCTCGACCATGGCCAGGTGGCGCGCGTCCGGGTTCGTCTTCGGATCGGCGGTATAGAGGCCGTCGATGTCGGAGAGCAGCACCAGCTGGTCGGCCTGCACCATCTCAGCCACCCGCGCGGCGAGGCGGTCGTTGTCGCCGAACCGGATCTCCGCGGTGGCAACGCTGTCGTTCTCGTTGATGACCGGCACGCAGCCCATCGCCAGCAGCGTGCGCAATGTGGCGCGCGCGTTGAGGTAGCGGCGGCGGTCCTCGGTGTCGCCCAACGTCAGCAGCAACTGCGCGGCGACCATGCCGTGCGCGGCCAGCGCCTGGCTCCAGGCTTGCGCCAGGCGGATCTGGCCCACCGCTGCGGCCGCCTGCTTCTCCTCCAGCCGCAGGCGCGGCTGGGTCAGGCCAAGGGTGTGGCGTGCCAGCGCGATTGCGCCCGAGGAGACGATGATCGTCTGCGTGCCGCGCCGGCGGGCGGCAGCGAGGTCAGCGGCCAGGCCGTCCAGCCAGGCCTCCCGCGGCGCTGCCTGGTCTGCATCGACCACCAGGGCGCTGCCGAGCTTGACCACCAGAAGACGGGCGTCCTGAAGGCTGGGCGGCATCGGCTGTGCGGACTCCTCTTGGACGCGACGCGGCGAGCTCTACGGCGGATTGCACCGGGCGACCGACGGAGCGGGACGCCGCAACCACTCAGGCAGGGGGTGGCGGAAAGCAAGGCAAGCGGTTGTTTTTCGGAAGAAAGAACCAGAAAACTTTCGTTCCCTGTGGTGTTCGTCGCGGCAGAGTCCGCGACAGCCGAGACAAAAGTCTTTTGCTTCCGTTCTTCAGAAAAGAAGGCCCTGCTTTCTCCCCGCCAACCAACGTTGCCCAGACGTTCTGGACAAACCCGACGACGTCCCGTTTCAGCCCCCGCACGCCGCCAGCAACCCCGCCATGTGCCCAGGCACGGGCGCCACCGCGTCCAGCGCCGGCGCCACGTCCAGCCCGATCGACCGCGCCAGCAACTGCAGCCGCCCCACCCCGTCGCCATACACCCCATCCCCCACCAGCGGCGTGCCAAGGTGCGCGCAATGCACCCGAATTTGGTGCGTGCGCCCGGTCCGCGGCCGCAGTTCCAGCCAGCTCATCCCGTCGGCCGACCCCAGCACCTGCCAATCCGTCACCGCGCGCTGGCCCTCGGCATCCACCACCATCCGCCACCCCCCTGCCCCGCTGCGCTTGGCCAGCTTTGCGTCCACCCGCCCGCTCTGCCCGGCCGGCCTGCCTCGCACCACCGCCCAGTAAACCTTGCGCGCCCGTCCGGCCGCGAACTCCGCCTGTGCTGCCAGCAATGCCGCCCGCCGCAACGCGACCACCAGGCACCCGGACGTGTCCGCGTCCAGCCGGTGTGCCAGCCACGGCCCGTCGCGCCGCCGGCTAAGCAGCCCGAACCAGTCCTCCACCGACGCCCCGCCGCGCGGCCCGGCGTGCACCGGCAGGCCCGCCGGCTTGTCGAGCACCACGTAACGCTGGTCGGCGAACAGCACTGGCGGCACGGCGGAAAACCCCGGCGGCGCGGAAGACAAACCCGGCGGCCCAGCCGGACGCGACCCTGCATCTGTTGACACCGTGCTCCCCTGAGGCCGAAGCCCCGACCCATGCAGACCGACACCATCTGCGGCGCCAACGCGGTGGCTGCACTCTTCGCCCGCCGGCCGGACGCCGTGCTGCGCCTGTTCTACACCGAAGCCGGCCGCCTGGCCGCCGGCCCGTTCTGCGCCGAGATGGCCCGCCGCCGCGCGCCTTACCGCATGCTGCCGCCCGCCGAGATGGAGCGCGCCGCCGGCACCACCCACCACGGCGGCATTGCCGCCGTCGCCCGCGCCCGCGTGGTGCCGATCCTGCAGCCGACTGAGCCACCGCCGCGCGAGCGCATCCTCCTGGTGCTCGACGGTATCGGCAACCCGCATAACCTGGGCGCCATCGCCCGCAGCGCCGCCTTTTTCGGCGTGCGCCACATGGTGATCCACCACACGGCCGGCGCCGCCTTGCCGTCGGACGCCGCCTACCGCACCGCGGAGGGCGCGCTGGAACATCTCGAACTCTACCGCTCGCGCGACCTGCCGGCGCTGCTTCTCGCGCTTACCCCCGTCTACCGCACGGTCGCCGCCACGCTGCGCCCCGGCGCCATGGCAGTGGCCGAGCTGCCGCGCGACCGGCCGGTGGCGCTGGTGCTGGGCAGCGAGGAGCACGGCGTCTCGGCTTCGGTGCTGGCGGCGTGCCGGCGGGAGGTGCGGGTGGCTGGCAGCGGGCTGGTGCAGAGCCTCAACGTGGCGCAGGCGGCGGCGGTGTTGCTGTATGGGCTTGGGTAGCGAGCAAGCAGTTCTTTTTGAACACAAAGAACCAAAAACTTTTGCGCCCTGGGCACCCGTCTGCGGGAAGGTCCGCGACAGCCGCGACAAACTCGAAAGAGATAGCCTGGCTTTCTGCCCTGCTTCGCTTGACGCGCCCGGCGCATGTGCGATGCATCCGTGCTTGCACACACGAAGACGGAGCGGAGCATGACCAAGACGATCACCGCCGCAGCGCTGGCCTGCACGATGCTGCTGGCCGGCGCCAACGCAGCGCGCGCCGACACCACCTACACGGTGGACAAGATCACCATCACCGGCAACAGGACGGTGACCACCCAGGCCCTGCTCGACGGGCTCAGCTTCCACAAGGGCAGCCACGTGACGCAAGCCGACATCGTCGCCGGCCAGGAGGACGTGGGCAAGACGCTCAAGGCGGCCAACGTGGTCGGCGGCATCAAGACCGGCATGCGGCAGCTGGGCAAGAGCCACATCGAAGTCGTCTACACGATCGACGACCAGGGCGCGCAGGCTCCCATCGTCAACCACGTGGCCCCGGTGCTGCACGCGCAGATCTTCGAAGGCAACAAATCCATCGCCACCGACAAACTGGCCGCCGCCTCCGGCCTGACCCCCGGCGACAAGCTGACCAACGATAAGGTCGCCGCTGCGGAGGCCGCAATCGGCGAGGTCTACAAGGCGGCCAAGCTGCCGGTCAGTGCGAACCTGTCCGGCACCACGCAGGCGCTTGCCGGCGGACAGGTGGACGTCACCTGGCACATCACCGAGACGAAGCTGAAGCACAAGTCGCACGACGTCGAGGACCAGCGCGAACAGCTCGAGAATTAGGCAGGGCGTGGCGGGCGGGACGCGGTCTGCGTCCCGCCCCGGCCAAAGCCGTTTCAGTGCCAGGCTTTTCTGCGCTACGCTTGGCGGCGAGACTGAACCACAAGTCGAGACGCCGTGGCGTCGTCCGGCCGGCCGCCGCGCCGGCCGGACCGCGCCCCGCCCACTGTTTTGGTGAGCACCGCCGCCGGTAGGTAAGCCTGGCCGGGGACGTGCTCCAGGAGCCCGCGCCATGGCGTCTGTCATCCAAGGCCGCATGCAGACCGGACGCGCCCCGCAGCGCCGCCTGGCCTCGCCCGCCATCCGCGAGATGGTCGGCCGCCGGCTGGCCGAGCTCTCCGGCCTGGCGATGGCGGCGGCCGGTGCCACGCTGCTGGTGGCGCTGATCACCTACAACCCGCGCGACCCGTCGCTGAACACCGCCACCTCGCAGCACGCCACCAACATGGTGGGGCCGTTGGGCTCCGTGCTGGCGGACTTCCTGCTGCAGGGCTTCGGGCTAGCCGGCGCACTGCCCGGCGTGGCAATGCTGACCTGGGCCTGGTGCATCGCCAGCCGGCGCGGCATGGGCAACCCGGCCTGGCGGGCGATGTGGACGCTGCTGGCGGTGCCTTGCCTGGCAACGTTCTTCTCTCTGTGCGCGCGCGGGCTGCCCTGGCCCACCAGCGCCGGGGTGGGCGGCGCCGGCGGCCACCTGCTGTCGGTGACGTTCCTGGACATGGCGCAGGGCACGCTTGGCGGCCTGGGCGCTGCACTGGTGTTCCTGGTAGCCGCCGCGTTGACCGTGCTGTTCTGTGCGGCCAGCATCGGGCTGACGATGGGCGAGTGGCGCGCCGCCGGCCGTGGCGCGGCCTCCGCCGCCCGAGCCGGCGCCTCCGGCAGCCAGGCGATGGCCGGGCTGTTCGTGCGGTCGCAGCCCTCTTCCGGCCTCGTGCTGCCGGTGGACGACGAGGCGGACGAGCCGATCTACATGCCGCCGCCGGTGGCGACCGTCACCAGCCCGTCGCAGGCGCCGTCCGCCGGCACCCCGGTGCTGCGGCGCGCCGGGCCCGTGGTGCCCGAACTGGCGCCGGCGCGCACCACCATCCGCGCCCGGGTGGCCAGCCCCGAGCAGCAGCGGCCGGTCGCCCGCCAGGAAAGCCTGCCGCTGCCCGTGGCCGGCTGGCGCCTGCCGCCGCACACGCTGCTGAAGTCCCCGCCGCCGCGTGCCAACGCCGGCCCGGACGAGGCGGCGCTGCAGAACAACGCCCGCCTGCTGGAATCCGTGCTGTCGGATTACGGCGTGCAGGGCACCATACGCGACATCCGCCCTGGCCCCGTGGTCACCCTCTACGAGTTGGAGCCGGCACCCGGCATCCGCAGCGCCCGGGTGATCGGCCTGGCCGACGACGTGGCGCGCAGCCTGTCGGTGACC
The DNA here is from genome assembly GCA_964242115.1 of uncultured Acetobacteraceae bacterium. Taxonomy (GTDB): domain Bacteria; phylum Pseudomonadota; class Alphaproteobacteria; order Acetobacterales; family Acetobacteraceae; genus BOG-908. The sequence continues at coordinate 52,006 of CAXSZX010000023.1, forward strand.
GCCGTGCGCATCGCCACCGTGTCGGGCCGCAACGTCATCGGCATCGAGGTGCCTAACAGCCGCCGAGAGACGGTGTTCCTGACAGAGCTGCTGGAGAGCGAGGCCTGGACCCGCCACCAGGGCCGCCTGCCGATCGCGCTCGGCAAGGACATCGCCGGCATCCCGGTGGTCAGCGACCTCGCCCGCATGCCGCACCTGCTGATCGCCGGGACCACCGGCTCTGGCAAGTCGGTGGGCATCAACGCGATGATTCTCTCGCTGCTGTTCAAGCTCTCGCCAGAACAGTGCCGGCTCATCCTGATCGACCCGAAGATGCTGGAACTGTCGGTCTACGAGGGCATCCCGCACCTCATGGCGCCGGTGGTCACCGAGCCGGCGAAAGCGGTGCAGGCGCTGAAGTGGACAGTGCGCGAGATGGAACGCCGCTACCGCGCGATGAGCCAGCTCGGCGTGCGCAACGTCGGCGGCTACAACGAGCGCGTCGAGGAAGCACGCGCCAAGGGCGAGGTGATCAGCCGCCGTGTGCAGACCGGCTTCGATTCGGAGACCGGCAAGCCCACCTTCGAGGAACAGCCGCTGACATTGGAGGCTCTCCCCTTCATCGTGGTGGTGATCGACGAGATGGCCGACCTGATGATGGTCGCCGGCAAGGACATCGAGGCCGCGGTGCAGCGCCTCGCACAGATGGCGCGCGCGGCCGGCATCCACGTCATCATGGCCACACAGCGTCCCTCGGTCGACGTGATCACCGGCACCATCAAGGCCAACTTCCCCACCCGCATCAGCTTCCAGGTGA
>CAXSZX010000024.1:0-48010 GCA_964242115.1 uncultured Acetobacteraceae bacterium
GTCCGGCCAGCAGCCCGAAGGCCACGTTCTCCCAGACCGGCAGGCTGTCGAACAGCGCCGCGTTCTGGAACAGCATGCCGATCTGCGCACGCACCGTCTCGCGTGCCCGATGGCCCAGTTTTGCCAGGTCCTGCCCGTCGATCTCGATGGTGCCGGAATCCGGCTCGATCAGCCCGAGGATGCATTTCAGCAGCACCGACTTGCCCGAGCCGGAGCCGCCGATCACCACCGTGGACGTGCCCGCCGCCACGTCCAGGTCGATGCCGTCCAGCACCACCTTGTCGGCGAATGATTTGTGCAGGCCGCGGATGCGGATTTTCGGAATCGCACCGCTCATCGGGAGAAAAACAGCTCGGTCAGCACGTAGTCGAACGCCAGGATGAGGATGCTGGCCGAGACCACGGCCGAGGTGGTGGCAGCGCCCACGCCCTGCGCGCCGCCGCGGCTGGTGTAGCCGTGGTAACAGCCCATCAGGCTGACGATCAGCCCGAAGGCCGCCGCCTTGGCCAGGCTGAGCGACACGTCGCTGACCGCCAGGAAGTTCACCGTGTTGGTGAGGTAGGTGCCCGGGTTGAACCCCAGCTTTGCCGTGGCGATCAGGAACCCGCCGGCCACACCCAGCACGTCAGCCACCAGCACCAGCAACGGCAAGGCAAGCAGCCCGGCCAGCAGGCGAGGGGCCACCAGGTACTTCATCGGATCAGTGCCAAGCGTGCGCAGCGCGTCGATCTGGTCGGTCACCCGCATGGTGCCCAGCTCGGCGGCCATCGCAGCCCCCATGCGGCCGGCCACCATCAGCCCAGCCAGCACCGGCGCGAGCTCCCGCACCACCGAGATCAGCACGATGTTGGCGATCGCACTGGTCGCCCCGTAGCGCGAAAAGCCGGTGTAGCTCTGCAGCGCAATCACCATGCCGGAGAACACCGCGGTCAGCGCCACCACCGGCAGGCTGAAATAGGCGAAGTCGACGAAGCTGCGCCAGAACAGCCGGCCGTAGAAGGGTGGGCGAACCAGGTGGGACAGGCCGGACACACCGAACAGCACGATGCTGCCGGTGCCGGCCAGGCCAGCGAGCACGGCCCGGCCGGTGGCGCCTACGAAGTTCATCAGGATGCGGTGCTTTGGCGGAGCGGTTCGCACAAGGAAGCAAGGCAAGCAGTTCTTTTTTGAAAAAAAGAACCAAAAAACTTTTGGTCCCGTCGGGTGTGCCGGGTTGAGACGTGTCGTTTCAGCTGTCCGCGACAGCCGTAGTAAAAGCTTTTTGCTTCTTTTTCTTGAAAAAGAAGCGCTTCGCTTCTTCTTACCTCTCGTCCGCTCAGAACCGCAGGCCTACTCACAGCGACGCGTAAACCCGTCCGCCGCGCGGCTTGAGCGACGTCAACACCTCGTAGCCATTGGTCCCGGCCCAAGCCGCCACCTCGTCCGGCGGCACCGCAGGCCCGATCAGCTCGAGCTCGTCACCCTGCCGGAGGCCCGGGCAGTCGGTCGCGTCGAAGGTGGCGAGGTCCATGGAGACACGCCCTATCAGCGGAAGCCGCTCGCCGTCAAAAGACGCCTCCGCCCGGTTGGACAGGATGCGGTGGTATCCGTCAGCGTAGCCGGCAGACACGGTGGCCACCCGGGTCGGCCGCTGCGCCGTCCAGATGCCGTTGTAGCCCACCGGTTCGCCCACCCCGATGTCGCGCAACTGCAGGACGGGCGCGGTCAGCCGCAGCACCGTCCGCATCGGGTTGGCCGCACCCGGCGTGGGGTTGATGCCGTACACCGCAGCCCCCGGCCGGCCGAGGTCGGAGGCGAGCGCCGGCCCGATCAGCAGGCCGGACGAGTTGGCCAGGCTGCGCGCCACCCCGGGCAGGAAGCTGCCGCAGCCGGCCAGCGCGCGTGCTTGGGCGGCGTTGAGCGGGTCGCCCGGCGTGTCCGCGTTGGCCAGATGCGTCATCACGAACAGCGTCTGTATGCCGTCCAGCAGGCCCGGCTCGGCGGTCAGGCGGGCGACCTCTGCCACCCCCAGGCCGAGCCGGTTCATGCCGGTGTCGACGTGGATCAATGCCGGCAGGCGCCGGCCCAGGCGCGTGGCGTGGCCGGACCAAGCCGCGATCTCGCCCAGGTTGCCCAGCACCGGCGCCAGGCCGTGGTCGAGGTAGAGCGCCTCCTGGCCGGCGAGCAGTCCGTTGAGGATGGCCACCAGCGCCCCCGGCAGCAGCGGACTTAAGGCAGCGCCCTCCTGCGGGTAGGCGGTGAAGAAGTGCCGCGCACCCTCGGCGAACAGCCGCGGGGCCACGCGGTCCGCGCCCAGCCCATAAGCGTCCGCCTTGACGATGGCCGCGATGGGCCGGCCGTGCTGCGCGCGCAGCCAGCGCCAGTTCGCAGCGATGGCGTCGAGGTCGACCGTGAGCGTGGTCACGCGCGCGCGGTGGTCAGGCGGCCTTCAGGGCGGATGCCACCTTGGGCGCGAGTGCTGCCGGCGTGGTGGTGGGCGGAAAGCGTTCCAGCACCGTGCCGTCGCGGCCGATCAGGAACTTGGTGAAGTTCCACTTGATGGCGCCGACGAGGAACCCCGACTTCTCCGACTTGAGCCAGACCCATAGCGGGTGCGCGTGGCTGCCGTTCACCTCGATTTTGGCGAACATGGGAAAGCTCACGTCGTACTTGGTCGAGCAAAAACTGGCGATCTCCGTTGCATCGCCTGGTTCCTGGTGGCCGAACTGGTCGCACGGAAACCCGAGTACGGTGAAACCCTGGTCCGCGTAGGTCTGCTGCAGCTGCTCCAGCCCTGCGTATTGCGGGGTGAAGCCGCACTTGCTGGCGGTGTTGACGATCAGCAGCACCTTGCCGCGCAGGCTCGCAAGGCTGGTCTCCTCTCCGCTCAAGCTGGAGGCGGAAAAGTCGTAGATACCTGCCATTCGACGCTCCTTCGGCAAGCTGGCAAAAACACCGGGGCGTCGAGCAGACGCAAGGCCTTCTTTTTCGAGAGAACGAAGCAAAAAGCTTTTGCCGTCGCGGACGGCTTGCTTTACGTCGCCGCCACCTTGTCCGCCCGCGTTGCCCCCCGCTGCCCCAGCGGCTTCTCGTTGCCGACCGTGCTGTCCCGCGCCGTCTGATGTTCCAGCTCCGCGTTCAGCTCCGCTCCTACCAGCACGATGATGGTGGATATCCAGATCCACGTCATGAAGCCGACAGCCGCACCCAGCGACCCGTACGTCTTGTTGTAGCTGCCGAAATTGGCCGCGTAGTAGGAAAACCCTGCCGAGGCGAGCAGCCAGAAGATAGCGGCGAACCCGCTGCCCCAGCTCACCCAGCGCCAGCGCGCCTTCGCCCGGCTCGGCCCGTAGCGATAGGTCAGGTTGAGGAACAGCATGATGGCGATCAGCATCAGCGGCCAGCGGCCGAAGCTGAGCAGCAGGTCGCCCACCACGCCCAGCCCCACATAGGTCAGCACGGCGGGCACCACCAGCACGGCGGCCACGGCCAGGATGACGAACAGCAGCGCGCCCATGGTGAACGCCAGGGAAAGCCAGGTGCGGTGGAAGAAGCTGCGGGTTTCGCGCTCCTCATAGACGGCATTCAGCGCGTCGAACAGCGACTTCACGCCGGCGTTCGCACTCCACAGCGAGGTCAGCAGGCCGACGATCGCGCCCAGCCCCAGCGCCTTCTGCGGCGCGGAGGTCAGCGCGTGAACCTGGTCGCTGATGATCTGCAGGCCGCCGGCCGGCACCACGCCGTTCAGCGAGGCGAGCTGCTTGCCGATGACCGCCGGGTCCGCCACCAAGCCGTATAGCGAGATCAGCGAGGCAATGGCCGGGAAGATGGCCAGCAGCGAGTAGTAGGTGACCGACGCGGCCTCGGCCATCACCCGGTCCTCGCCGATCTGGGTGAAGACGCGCTTGCCCACCTGCTTCCAGCCGCGCAGGGGGATTTTGGAGGGGCTTTCGGCCTGCGCGCCGGCGGCTGCGGCGCTGGAGGTGTCGTGTGGATGCGCAGACCCGTCCGCTTGCGGCGATGCGGGGTGCAGCGAGCCGCGGCGCGACAGGCGGGTCAGCAGGTCCACGCCTGCATCGACGACGAACGCCGCTGTCACGATCTCCACCACGCGACGCATCGCGGGCTTCTTGCCGCCGCCTAGCCCGCCGAACATGCCGCTCATGACTTCTTCAACTCTTCAGGCTTGTGCACCGCCTCCTTGCCGGACTTGCTGCTTTTCACCAGCACTTCCGGGTTGTCCTTGGTAGCTTTGGCGACGTGGCTCTTCACCTTGGTGGTGGTGGTGACGATCTTCTCGACCGTGCCCTCGGTTTTGCCCTGCGAGGTTCCCCAGCTGACGTGATCGCCCTTCTTCGGCAGCTTGGTCATGGCTGGCGCCCCGGATTGTTCGGTAACGCGAACGCGGGCGCTGCATCACGAGTTGAAGCGCCGCGTCGTTTTTTGAAAAAATAGGCAAGTTGCTGCCACCGGCCTCGCCGGGACACACACACGCGCTGCATGCGTCAGGGATTGCCCGGTTGTCGATCGAGCCCGCGAGAGACACGGCACACGGTGTTTTGGAGAGAAGGCGGGTGCAAGTTCCGAAGCGACCATCGTGTCGCGCGACGACCGCTGCCTTCGACGCGCGATCTTCATTCGGTCGGCCAGCCTGTTCAAGGCCAAGCCGCCTGCGGCGGTCGCTTCGCGAGGCTTGAGCAGTCTGGCCGGCCGAACGAAGCGCTGACATCGAAGAAAGCCGGGGGATGCAGGGGTCTAACCCCGGCGGGGTAGCGCTCCGGGACTTGCTGAAAAAGGGTGGTGTGGGAGCTGGGTGGTTCAGCCTGGCGCGTGAGATGCGGCGCCCGAACCGGTCAGCCTGCAGTCCGGTCCGGCAAGCAAGGGTAACCGCCAAGCGCACCAAGGACGCCAGGAAGCGAAAGCCCCTGGTGCAGACGCGCTGTGTCAGTTCACTCGGTGATTTTCCTTGGCGCTCTTTGGTGGTGAACTCTTCCGAGCAGTGGCCGCGCGACATCAGGACCCGACCGCCTGCGTGACCTCCTTGGGAAAGCGCCGGTGCAGCCACAGCCATTCGTGCGGACGCTCGCGTATCCAGCGCTCCAGGTGGTCGTTGATCGTCTGCGTCAGCGCTGCCACGTCCGCCTGCTGGTTGCCGCTGGACGGCGGCGTCAGCGGCGTGTCGCACACCATGCGAAAGCGTGCAGGGCCGATGCGCTGCACCCGGCCGGGGATGACCGGGCAGCCGAACCGCACGGCCAAGGCGGCCGCGGCCGGCGCCGTCATCGCCTTCAGGCCGAACAGCCTGGCCTCGATGCCGTCGTTCATCTTCTGGTCGACCAGCATGCCCAGGTAACCCTTGCGCGCCAGGTGGACCACCGCGGCGCGCGCACCCTTCGACCCCTTGGGAAACATCGGCAGGTTCTCGCCGATGGCACAGCGCCGCATCTCCAGCACCACCTCATCCAGCGCAGGGTTGGCGCCGGCGCGATACACGCTGGAGAACGCCATGCCATAAGCGGCAGATGCTGCAGGCAGCATCTCCCAGTTTCCGATGTGGGCGGAGACGAAGATTGCCGGGCCGCCGCGTGCCGCCTGCGCCAGCAAGTGCTCCTCGCCCACCATCTCCCACCCCGGACCGGCCGCGTTGTTCTGCGGCAGCCCCGCCAAATGCGGGAACTCTCCGGCGGTGCGGCCCAGGTTCTCCCACATGTCGCGGATCACGCTGCGCCTGGCAGCCGCGTCCAGCGCGGGCAGGGCGGCGCGCAGGTTGATATCGGCTACGCGCGTGACCGGCAGCAACGGCCCGACCACCCGGCACAGCCCGCCCATGACGTTGGACGCACCTACAGGGCCGAGCGCACGCAACGCCCGGATTGCCAACCGCGCGAGCGCAACCTCTCCGGTCTGCCGCCAAGTGCGCAGGCGTGTCCCATCGGGCTGTCCTGCCCCAGTCTGTTCCATCATTCACCAGCGCGGCTGCGGCCGATACCGGCCAACGGCGGAGAGAGTAAGCAAGCGGTCCTTTATAGGAAAAAACCGTAAGTTGCGTGTCGGCGAGATGTGCTGTTTCAGCCGTCCGCGACAGCGCGCGCAAAAGCTTTTTGCTTCTTTTTCTCGAAAAAGAAGGCCTAGTTTTCTTCCCTACCCAGCAATCGTCACCGCCAGGTCCGACAACCCATCCACATGCGCGTGCAGCCGGTCCCCGTGCTGCACCGGCCCCACCTTGTCCGGCGTGCCGGTATAGATCAGGTCGCCGGGCCGCAGCACCACGTAGGTGGACAGTTCGGCGACGATCTCCGGCACGCTCCAGATCAGGTTGGAGAGGTCGCTGGCCTGCCGCGGCTGGTCGTTCACCCGCAGCCAGATCGCTGCACCCGTCGGTAGCGCAGCTTCGTCGGCCGGGGTGATGGTGCCGCACGGGGCGGACTGGTCGAAGCCCTTGGCCATGTCCCAGGGCCGTCCCGCCTTCTTGGCCTCCGCCTGCAGGTCGCGCCGGGTCATGTCCAGGCCCACGGCATAGCCGAACACGGCGCCCATCGCCTGGTCGACCGGCACGTGCGTGGCCTCGGCGCCGATGGCCACCACCAGCTCCACCTCGTGGTCCAGCGCGCTGGTGCGCGGTGGGTAGGCCACGCTGCCGCCGTCCTGCACGATCGCGTCGGTTGGCTTGGCGAAGAAGAAGGGGCGCTGGCGGTCCGGGTCGCTGCCCATCTCGATCGCGTGCGCCCGGTAGTTCTGGCCGACGCAGTAGATGCGGCGAACCTCGAAGTGGTCGCGGCCGAGCACGGGCAGGAAAACGGTCATATGTGACTCCAAGACAGCAGTTCTTTTGAGTGTCCGTTTGCAAAGTCGCCCTGGCGGCCACCCGACGCGGTTTTGTCGTGCGAGAGCGTATTGCCCGCACGACGCTCCGGTGCTCGGAAAACCATACCAGCTGACTCGCCAGCCCGACCTTTCAAACCGACACCGAAAAAAAGAAGCGAAAAACTTTTGTCACCCTAGTCGCGCAGTGTGGAAGAGTCCGCGACAGCAGAGACAAAAGTTTTTTGCTTCTGTTTCCAAAAAAGAAGGCCGTCCTTTCTTTACGGCCCGTAGATCGGCGAGAACTGCTGGTTCGTCACCGGCCGCCCCGCCGCACAGGTAAAGCTAGCAGCGCTCGTCTTGGAACCGCCCACATACTTCGCGTTGGCCGGATACAGGCACAGCGGACGCTGGAACGCGACCCCCTGCGACGGCGAGTCGTTGACGTATTTCGTCGCCAGCAACTGCGTCGGCGCCACGCCGCCTTCCACCCAGGCGATCAGCGCGCCGAGCGCGTCGTCGGACGGATCCAGCGGCTTCGGCGGGATCGCACCGGCCGGATTGCCGAACGCGTTGGCACCAGGGCCGCCGCCGCAGTGCCACATGCCCGGCGCCATGAACAGGCGCAGGTAGGTGCCCACGTTCGCATCCCCCGTGGCCACCGCGTTGTAGTAGTCGATCGCGGTCGCACTCGGGATCAGCGGGTCTGCGTAGCCCTGGTACATCAGGATCCGGTGGCCCATGCCGGCGAACGCCGACAGGTCGGTATCGTTGGCGTTGAGGGTTTCAGCAAACGTGCCGCCGTTGGCGAATATCCTGGTGTTGTCGATCAGCGCGATCTCGGAGGCGAGGTCTGGCTGCAGCACGGAGGCGTCGCTGAACATCTCCTGCCACACCCAGTTCGGGCCCAGCGCCCAGAACATCAGCCCGTCGAAGGGCGGCTCGCTCATCGCCTCCTGCCAGGGCAGGCCGAGGTTGCCGGAGTAGCCGTTGGCCGCCGTCAGCGGCACCGGCTCCTCGGTGCCGCGTTCGGCGCCGGGGTAGAGCTGGCGGCCGTCGCTGTCCTTGGCGCCGGTCCAGTCGCGCTGCATGGCGTTCGCCTGGTCCGGCGAGAGGCAGGTGGTGGTGCAGCTCGCGTTCGTGGGATCTGTGCAGGGCGTATCGCTCCCCTTGCAGACCAGCGCGTGCGCGTCGGCGTTGCATTGCGCTGGCTGAGTCAGGAAGTCGTCCGTCCGCAACCCGCCGTCACGCCCGGCGCATTGGTGCAGGACGTAGGCGTGTGCGACGGCGAGCGCCTGGTTGGTGAGGTAGGCGGACGCGTTGATGTGGGTGGCCTCGTACACCGCGGTGCCGGTGATGTGCAGGTGCGTGCGGTTGTGCGCCGGCGCGCCGGCCAGGATGCCGTCGTAGTCGCCGGGGAAGCGCTGGCTCTCGGCGAGCGACTGCTGGCCGCCGGTCGAGCAGCCGTTGAAATACGAGCGGAAGCTTGCCTTGGCGTAGTACTGGCCGACGAACTGCTTGGCCAGCACCGTCATCAGGTGGGTCGCCCCGTAGCCGAAGTCGCGGATTGCCGCGGGGTAGCCGTACAGCCCGCCGGGAATGCCGCCGTAGCCGCTGTGGTTGCCGCAGAACGCGCTGTTGCAGCCGAACAGGATGCCGGTGCCCATGTCCGTGTTGGCCGACGCGAAGCCTTCGAACAGGCCGAGCTCCAGCGCGCCGTAGGAGATGGCGCCGGCGAACCCGCCGTTGCCGGTGCCCAAGTAGCGGCCGTTCCACGTGCCTTCCGGCAGCCACACCTCCACTGCGGAGGCCGAGGTGCTGAGGTTGCCGCTGGACGAGACTGTAAGTGCCACGCGGCAGAACGCCGGCAGACCGGTCAGCACGGTGCCGTTCGGCTCGGTGAAGCTGCCGCCGGTCACGTCCTGTGCGGTTATCGGGCCGACGATCGCCTTGCCCTGCAACGTCGGTTGAAAGGTAGCCAAATCCGTGCAGGACGAAGCCGCTGCCGGGTCAGTGAGCATCCAGGCGCCGGCGAGACCGAGCGCAGCCGTGAACGCCGCCGTATTCGGCGTGCGAACGATTTTCATTGTTGTCCTCCCGCGATCTTATGTCGCAGGCGTGAAGTTACCTAGGTGTGTGAACGCTGCAAGAGCCGGCATCACGCTGGTGCAATGCTCACCGAAGCGTGACAGCAGGCAGGCACGCGTTTCTTTGAAAGCAAGAACCAAAAACTTTTGCTCCCCTGGGCGCGCGCCGCAGAACCTTCGCGACAGCAGAAATAAAAGTTTTTCGCAGCTTTCTTCAAAGTAGCGGGCCTTGCTGCTGTTGCCGCCTCAGCTGCGCATCCGAGAGAGGTCAAGCAGGACCCCGGCCTCCAGCTCCTTTTCGTCGAGCCGGCTGTGCACCAGGTCGCCGATGCTGACGATCCCCGCCAGCTTGCCTTCTTCCAGCACCGGCAGGTGGCGAATACGGTTCTGTGTCATGCGCGCCATCACCGCCTCGACCCGTTCGGTCGGTGCGCAGGTCAGCACGTGCGTGGTCATCAGCTCGCTGACGGACAGGCGCATCGACTCCGTGCCGCGCTTGGCCAGAGCGTTGACCAGGTCACGTTCGGAGAAGATGCCGGCCAGCCTGGCCCTGCTATCCTCAACAACCACCGCGCCGACCCGCTTCTCGGACAGCAGCTTGACCACGCTCTCGACGATGTCCGCCTCACGGACAGTCGTGACGTGGCTGCCCTTGGTTTTGAGGATGTCGGATACTTGCAAGGAGTGCTCCTTTAGCTCGGTCGATACCTCTTCTTACGTGGGGTGGCGTAGCGCGGTTTCGGCGCATGCGAGCCATGTTGAAGGCAAGCAAGGCCTTCTTTTTCGAGAAAAAGAAGCAAAGAGCTTTTGCCTCCGCTGTCGCGGTTTTCTCCGGCGAGCGCGCGACAGCGGAGGCAAAAGTTTTTTGGTTATTTTTGTTCAAGAAAGAACCGCTTGCTTTCTGTCCCTTCAGCCACCCCGCCCGACACACCATCTCTGAGTACCGCACAGATGGACGCCCCAGTGACCAGCCGCCTCGCCGCCTGCCTGCTCGCCACCCTGCTCGTCCCGGCCGCCGCCGCCGCCCAGCCCCTGCCTGTGGTCAACACTCCGCAATCCGCGCAGGCCACGTTGACGCCGCAACAACTGGACCAGCTCGTCGGGCCCGTGGCGCTGTATCCGGACCCGCTGCTGACGGACATCCTGGTTGCCAGCACCTACCCCGCCCAGGTGGTCGAAGCCGTACGCTTCCTGGCCGACCCGGCCAACCGCAGCCTGCAGGGCACGCAGATCCAGGACGCCGCCGCCAGCCATAACTGGGACCCGAGCGTGGTGGACCTGCTGGTGTTCCCGCAGGTGCTGCAGATGATGGACGGCCAGCTCGAATGGACCGAGCACCTGGGCCAGGCCTTCCTCGCCCAGCAGGGGGACGTGCTGGGCGCCGTGCAGACGATGCGCCAGATGGCCCAGGCGGCCGGCAGCCTGACCGCCGGCGCGCAGGACAGCGTGCTGGACGACGGCGGCAACATCCTGATCGACCCGCCGAACGCGCAGCAGGTCTACCTGCCGAGCTACGACCCGGCCTGCGTCTACGGCTACGACCCGAGCTGCACGAACCTGCAGGGCCAGGTTGGCTGGCTGGGCGGCTTCGTCCTGCCCTATGGTTACCGGCACTGGGGCGGACTGGACTGGCGAAACCGGAACGTGCGTTACGCAAACGGCGGCGCGCGCGACGGCGGCGGACACGTCGCCTTCAACGGCTTCGACGATGGGCAGGAAGGCCCGGTCTGGCAGCACGGCGGCGCCGCACGCGGTTCCGTGCGCGTTGCGGCGGGCCTGGAAGCGCGCGGCTCCCTGGCCGAGCGAAGCGCCCGCATCGGAGAGCACTTCAACTACGCCCCGGCCGCCAACGAGCCGTTCGGCGCCGGGCGGTCGCTCTACCGGCCACTGTCGCCGGTGCATTTCAGCAACCCGGGACCCGGGCTGCGGCCGGTGGTGCGGGCTGGACCGGGCGTAGCGCCGCCGCGCGCGGGCTTCGTTGCGGGAGCACATCCGGTCGGCGGTTTTCACCGGTAGGAAGCAAGGAAGCAGGTCTTATTTGAAAAAAGAACCAAACGACTTTTGTTCTCTGAGCCTGCGCGATGTCGAAACGTGTTGTCTCAGCCGTCCGCGACAGCAAGAGCGAAAGCTTTTTGCTTCTTTTGCTCGACACAGAAGGCTTTGCTTGCTTACCTGACCCAGGCCTTCGCGAAAAGCATGTGGTAGATCGGCGAAAAACTAAATCCGCCGACCCGCGAAGACACCAAATCCAGGTCGTTCACCTGAAACAAGCCGATGCTCGGCGCGGCATCGGTAATGTCGCGGTCAGCGCGCACCCACAGCGCGTTCGCCGCCGCGTCGTCCACCCCTTCCAGCGCCAGCGCGTGGTCCATCTCCGCTTGCACGGACGCCTCGCAGAACCCGGACATGTTGATCGATGAATCCGATCCGGGATGATACGACCCGCAGCCGAACATCACCTGCAGGAAGTCCGAGGCCGCAGGATAGTCCTGGTAGAAGTCGCTCAGGCTGATCTGCACGTGGTTGCTGCTGTTCTGCGCGTAGACGAACTCGATGTTGGACGAGATGGCGCGCACGCGCGCGTCGTAGCCGATGTCGGCCAGCACGCTCTGCAGGTAGATGCCGATGGTGCGCTCCACCTCCTTGTCGGACGTGATCACGGTCACCTGCATGCCCGCGGTGCCGGAGTGCTGCACCAGCGCACGCGCCTGTGCGAGGTCCGGCGCGGTCCAGGCCGCACCTGGGTTCTTCGTGTAGGGACAGTAGGGCGCCGAGCCGGGGATGCCGGAGGGCAGCAGGTGACACAATGGCAGCGCCATCGCCGGCCCGCCGTAGAGGTTGACCATCGCGCGCCGGTTGACCGCGAACGAGACGGCGCGCCGCGCACCCACGCGGTCGAACGGCGGCAGGTGCGTGTTCATCTCGACGTAGTAGTAGGCCGGGACGCTTGAGACATGGGCGAGGCTTGCGTGATACGCCCCGATTTCCGGCAGCCTATCGAGCGGCTTCTCGTCGAACATCCAGTCCTGCGCACCGTTCTCCACCGCGCTCACCTCGGACTCGTCCTGCAGGCCGAAGCGGTACACCATCGCGTCCACATATCCGGCGGGCTGCGCGTCACGGCTCCACTCGCGGAAATACGGGTTGCGCACGATGTGCATCTCCCGTGCCGGATCGTAGCTGGCGACCATGTAAGGACCGGTGGACGCCGCGGGCGCAGTGCCCAGATCGTGCGCCGGCGTGTCGGCCGGCAGGATAGCGGCGAAGTTCATGGCCAGCTGCTGCAGGAACTCTCCGTCCGGTCGTGTCAGCCGGATGGTGACCTCGCGCGTGACAGGATCGGCAGTCACACCCTCCAGCATGCACGCGGCTGGCGCCTTCAGGCACGCATCGGCCCCAACGATCCCGCTGTACCAGCTCCCCACGTTGGGGCTCGAGACGCGGAACATGCGGCGGAACGAGGCAACCACGTCGTCCACGCCAACCTCTCGCCCGGTGGAGAACCGCACGCCGCGCCGCAGCCGGAACACGTAGCGCAAGCCGCCGTCGAGGATCTGCGGCATCGTCTCGGCCAGGTCCGGCACCACCTGGTTGCCCGCCTCGCCTGGCGCCTTGCGGAAGGTGACCAGCCCGTCCTGCAGGAAGGCGTAGAGCTGGTTGAACTTTTCCTCGTAGTTGATCTGCGGGTCGATGGTGCCGGCGGCGGCGCTGGCGGTCAGGCGCAGGGTGCCGCCCTGGTGGTCGGCCCAGGCGGTGCACGGCAAAAGAACAAAAGCAAGGCAAGCGCTTCTTTTTTGAAAAAAAGAAGCAAAAAACTTTTGTCTCCGCTGTCGCGCGCTCGCGGGAGAGTTCCCGACAGGGAGCAAAAGTTTTTTGGTTCTTTTTTTCAAAAAAGAACCGCTTACTTTTCTTTCAGCCGCGGCATCAGCTCGACAAAATTGCAAGGCCGGTGCCGCACGTCGAGCTGCCACACAAGTATGTCGTCCCACGCGTCGCGCACCGCGCCGGTGCTGCCCGGCAGCGCAAACAGGTACGTGCCGCCGGCTACGCCCGCCAGCGCGCGCGACTGGATCGTGGAGGTGCCGATCTTCTGGTAGCTGAGCATGCGGAACAGCTCGCCGAAACCCTCGATGCGCTTTTCCAGCACGCGGTCGAACGCTTCCGGCGTCACGTCGCGGCCGGTGACACCGGTGCCGCCGGTGGTGATCACCACGTCGACCTGCGTGTCGGCGACCCAGTCGCGCAGATGGGCCTCGATAGCGCCGGGATCGTCGCGGCAGATGGCGCGCGCAGCCACCGCATGACCGGCCGCTTCGATGCGCGCGGCCAGCGTGTCGCCGGACGTGTCGGTGCTGGCGTCGCGGGTGTCCGAGACGGTGAGGACGGCGATGTTGACGCGGAGGAAGGGGATGGTGTCGTCAATGCGGGACATAAGAGAAAGAAAGGCCTTCTTTTTTGGAAAAAAGAAGCAAAAAACTTTTGACTCCGCTGTCGCGCGCTCACCCGAAAGACACGCGACAGCGGAAGCAAAAGTTTTTTGGTTCTTTTTTTCAAAAAAGAACCGCTTGCTTGCTTTAGTGCAGCCCTCGCCGCTCAGTCTCAAACCTAGGCCAAGCCCCGTTCGCCAACGCGTCCAAACTCGGCGCCGGCAGCCTGAACCGTGCCGCGTACCCCCACAGATTGCTCAGCGTGCGCGCGACGAAATGGCGCGTCTCCTCCAGCGGTATGGTCTCGAGGAACATCAGCGGATCATCCTCGCCCGCGCGCGCCCAGTTGTGCACCGCATTCGGCCCGGCGTTGTAGCTGGCGAGCACCCGCAGCAGGTCGTCGCCGGCCGCGTCCCGGCGGCTGAGATAGGCAAGATAGGCCTGCCCGAGCCGCAGGTTCTGGCCGGGGTCCGCCAGCGCGGCGTCCGAGATGGCCGGCGCGCCCACCGCATCGGCGGCCACCGGCATCAGCTGCATCAGCCCGTGCGCGCCGGCGCCGGAGGCGGCGTTGGTGTCGAAGTTCGATTCCACCCGGGCCACCGCGTAGACCAGCGCCGGGTCCAGGCGAAAGCCACCCCGCGGGCGCAGCTTGGGCACCGGGAGGTCGGCTTCGGTCGCGTCCACGATGCCCGACAGGTCGGCGACCAGGTCCGGCAGCCCGGCGGCGCCAGCCACCAGGAACAGCGCGCGGGAGAGGGCAGGGTTCTGCTGGGCTGCCGGCCAGAGCAGGCGGAGCTCGGCCTCGGCACGGGCCGGCTCGCCCACCTGCAGCAGGGCAAAGGCGCGGTGGCCCTGCGGGGTGGTGGAGATTGCGTCCAGGTCCGCTTCGCCCAGCGTCGGGCTAGGCGGCGAGGCCTGCAGGCGCATGCCCAGCGCGCGCAGGGCGAGCATGCCGTGCAGCGTGTGCGGCTCGGCCGCGGCGCGCAGCATCCAAGGGCGCCAGAGTGCGGTCTCGCCTTGCCGCAGATGGGCGCGCGCGGCCCAGACCGCGGCCGCAGCACGCAGGCTGGCGCCGGCGCCCTCGGCGAGCGAGGCGGATTCGAACAGGCCGGCGGCGGTGGCCAGGGTGCCGCGGCGCCAGGCAGCCAGGCCTGCCACGTAGGCGGACTGCCCGTCGTGGCCGTTGCTGCGGACGAACGCGTTCCGCCCCAGCCGTTCGGCGTCTACGTCGTTGCCGTGGACGAACACGATGCGGGCGGCAACGGACGCGAGCGAGGCGGTGGCCGGCTCGCTGGCCGGTGCCGCCGACCCCAGAGCCGCGCAGGACGGCGCCGGCGGGTGGCTGGCGCCCGGCGGCAGGCGCCGCAGCAGCAGCGCGTAGATGGCGCAGGCATCCGGCAGGTCGGCGTAGCGGCCGAGCCAGTCGGCCAGAGCGGGTGCGGCGGCGCGGGCAGGCCGGGCCAGCAGGCGGTCGGCCAGCACGTGGCCCAGCAGCGTGTCGTCATCCAGCCGCGCCGTCTCGGCGACGGCGGCGGCGATGGCGCCCTGGCGCTGCAGGGCCAGAATACGGCGCACGCGTGCCGCCTCGCTGGGAGCGAGTGGTTGCGGCAGGCCGATCCCGTTGGTGCCCGCGCCGGGGTGGACCCGCGGCACGGCCATGGCCAGGTCGTCTGAATGGGGCGCCGATCCATCAACGCTGGCAGACTGGGCGGGCCGCAAAGCGGCTCCGGCCAGGATGGCAGCACCCGCCAGGACGGCGCGGGCAGTGGACAGGCGGGAGATGGAAAGTCCGATCCCTCGCATGGGCGGAGCCGATAACAGCAATCGAACGCCGGGCGCAACCCCGGTCGATAAAGACAACGGATAGAAGTTTCGGTGGCGGACATAGATACGCTTAAGCCATCAGTGGCATACCGCAAGAACTGGTTACGGTATAAAGCGTAACTATCTGGCGTCCAATGCCCTGCGTAGTGCCAGAACGTCTTGCCAAGCCTCGCGTTTTGCTCCCTGCGTGCGCAGAACATACGCCGGATGCAGCATACACAGCGTGGGTACAGAGGCAGGCAGGCCGGGGATGGCCAGCTCCAGCC
This sequence comes from uncultured Acetobacteraceae bacterium, assembly GCA_964242115.1. Taxonomy (GTDB): domain Bacteria; phylum Pseudomonadota; class Alphaproteobacteria; order Acetobacterales; family Acetobacteraceae; genus BOG-908. The sequence goes on from CAXSZX010000024.1 coordinate 15,385, forward strand.
ACCGGCCGCGCAGCTTGCGGATGCCGTCGTCACGCCCCGTCAGCACGCGGGCTGGGAGCGCGCCCAGGGTCACCACCACGCGCGGCCGCAGCAACGTCAGGTGGCGCCACAGGAAGGGCAGGCAGGTCTGCACCTCTGCCTCGGTGGGCGGGCGGTTGCCGGGCGGCCGCCACGGGATGAGGTTGGTGACCAGCATGTCCGCCCGCGTGAGGCCGGCGGAGGCGAACATGCGGTCGAGGAACTGCCCTGCCTCGCCCACAAAGGGGCGGCCGGCGAGGTCCTCCTCGGCACCCGGCGCCTCGCCAACCAGCACCAGGCCGGCTCCAGGGTTGCCGTCGGCGAACACCAGGTTGGTGGCGGTGGTGGCCAGCGGGCAGCCGGCAAAGGTGGAGAGTGCCCTGTGCAGCGCCTCGATGGTGTTGGCAGACTGCGCCACGGCCTCGGCACGCGCTGCCAGCGAGGTTCTGGCGGGAGGAGCCGCGGGCGAGCGGGTGGGCGGAGGCGAGCGGGTAGGCGGAGGCGCCTCGATCGGGATGGGCGAGGGTGCAGGCAAAGTGCGATCGATGGGTGCGTCGTCGAGCGCTTCGTCGGCGCCCCATTCGATTTGCAGGCGCAAGGCTGCGAGCAGGTCCATGCAGGAAGAAAGGCCTTCTTTCTTGAAAAAAAAGCAAAAAACTTTTGCCCTCGCTGTCGCGCGCTCCAGGGCCGACATTCGACAGGGAGCAAGCGCTGGCGCTGATACGAACCGCTCGAAACGTCGGCTCCCGCAGCGTGTGCGGGCATGCTGGCCGGCGGGAAACGAAGGCGAGGCGTTCTTCTCTGAAGAAAAGCAGCAAACGATTCTTGTCGCGGCTGTCGCGGACTCTCCGGCAGCGCGTACTCAGGGACAAAAAGTTTTTTGGTTCTTCTTTTCAAAAAAGAACCGCTTGCCTAGCCTCGGCACCGGTCGGTTTCCTTGGTGGCTGAGCAAGCATCTCGTCATTTTCAAAAAGAACAGCCGTCTTTGGCTTCAAACGCGGCAACCAGTTGCCTAATACGTCAACCAACAAGAGGAAGCCGCCATGAGTGATCGCGAGGCCATGGAGTTCGACGTCGTCATCGTGGGCGCAGGCCCCGCTGGCCTCTCGGCGGCCATCAGGCTGAAACAGCTCGCCCCGGACGCTGCCGTCTGCGTGGTGGAAAAGGCGGGCGAGGTCGGCGCCCACATCCTGTCGGGCGCGGTCATCGAGCCGCGCGCGCTCGACGAGCTGCTGCCCGACTGGCGCGACCGCCAGGCGCCGATCCACACCGAGGCGAGCGAGGACCACTTCGTCTTCCTCACCGAGAAGAGCGCCTATCGCTCGCCGGTGCTCCCGCCGCAGATGAACAACCACGGCAACTACATCGTCAGCCTCGGCGACGTGACGCGCTGGCTGGGCCAGCAGGCCGAAGCGCTCGGCGTGGAGATCTACCCCGGCTTCTCGGCCGCCGAGCTGCTGATCGAGAACGACCGCGTGGTGGGTGTGGCCACCGGCGACATGGGCGTCACCAAGGAAGGCGAGCACGGCCCGAACTACGCCATCGGCATGGAGCTGCGCGCCGCCTACACGCTGTTCGGCGAGGGCTGCCGCGGCTCGCTGTCCAAGCAGCTGATGGAGCGCTTCAACCTCCGCGACGGCGTGGACCCGCAGACCTACGGTTTGGGCATCAAGGAACTCTGGGAGATCCCTCGCGAGAACCACAGGCCAGGCTTCATCATGCACACCGTCGGCTGGCCGGCGGACAAGGACACCTACGCCGGCTCATGGCTGTATCATTTCGGCGACGGGCTGGTCTCGTTCGGCTACGTCGTTGGCCTGGACTACAAGAACCCGTGGCTCTCGCCGTTCGACGAGATGCAGCGGCTGAAGACGCACCCGCATTTGCGCAAGCATTTCGAGGGCGGGCGGCGCATCAGCTACGGCGCGCGCGCGCTCTCCGAAGGCGGTTTCCAGTCGATCCCAAAGCTCACCTTTCCGGGCGGCGCACTGATCGGCGATTCCGCAGGCTTCCTGAACCTGCCGAAGATAAAGGGCACGCACTGCGCCATGAAGTCCGGCATGCTGGCGGCCGAAGCGGCAGCAGAGGCGCTCGCCGGCGACCGTGCTGCGGAACTCACGTCATATACGGAGAAGTTCCACGCGAGCTGGCTGTATCCCGAGCTGAAGCACGGGCGGAACCTGCGCCCTGCGTTCGCGAAGTTCGGGCTGTATGGCTTCATGCTTTACTCCGGCCTCGACACCTTCGTGCTGCGCGGCCGTGCACCCTGGACATTCCACCACAAGCACGCCGACCACGACGGCCTGGCCAAGGCGAGCCAATCCCGCAAGATCGAATACCCGAAGCCGGACGGCAAGCTGACGTTCGACCGCCTGTCCAGCGTGTTCATCAGCAACACAAACCACGAGGAAAACCAGCCGGTTCACCTCAAGCTGCGTGATCCGTCGCGCTGGCTCGGCGTGAACTGGGAAGAATACCGCAGCCCCGAAAGCCGCTACTGCCCGGCCGGCGTCTACGAGGCGGTGGGCGTGGAAGAGGGCCATCCGCGCTTGCAGATCAACGCGCAGAACTGCGTGCACTGCAAGACGTGCGACATCAAGGACCCGACGCAGAACATCGACTGGTCGGCGCCGGAAGGGGGCGGCGGGCCGGCGTATCCGGGCGGGATGTAAAGGCAAGGCAAGCAGTTCTTTTTAAACAAGAACCAAAAAACTTTTGTCTGCGCCGTCGCGCGCTCGCCGGAGGAAACCGCGACAGCGGACGCAAAAGCTTTTTGCTTCTTCTCGAAAAAGAAGGCCTTGCTTCCTTCCTTCCCGGCCCCGCGCTACGCTCCTCGCATGAACAAACTCCAAGCCGCGCTCGCCTTCACGCTCGCCCTCTCCCCCGCCGCCCTTGCCGCCCAGCCCGCCGACTTCCTGGTCTCGCAATTCGCCGCCCACCAGGGCGACACCGCGCGCGCCGCCTTTTTCATGTCGCAGGCGCTCGCCGCCGATCCCCAGAGCCCCGAACTGCGCGAGGACGCTTTCGTGCTCTCGCTGCTCGCCGGCAACAGCCAGGCGGAAGTGCTGGCGCGGTCCCTGCCCAGCAATCCGCTCGCCCAGCTTCTGCTGGCGACCCAGGCGGCCAGCCAGGACCGCTGGAAGGACGCCGAGCTGGGCTTTGCCGAGCTGCCGCACCAGTCGCTGACCGACGCGATCCGGCCAATTCTGGTGGCCTGGGCGCAGCAGGCGCAGGGCCTGTCCGACCGCGCGATGGACACGCTGCAGCCGGCGCTGACGGACAACCATTTGGGCGCCATCCCGCTGCTGCACGCGGCCCTGCTGGCCGACGCCGCCCATCGCGACGGATTGGCCGCGCGCCTCTACGCCGACCTGGCAAAGGGGCAGACCCAGCCGAGCCTGCAGTTCGGCCGCATCCTGGCAAGCTGGCAGGCGCGCAGCGGCGACATGGCGGCCGCAAAGGCGACCATCCACGCCGCCATCCAGGCCTCGCCGGAGCTGGGCATCGCCGAAGCCGGGCTCAACGCCGCGCTGGCCCACCCGGCGGTGCCCACCGCGCTGCACGAACTGGCGCAGGCGCTGGTGCAGGTGGCCGCGGCAACCACGGGCCCCACGGCGCACGACGCCGGCGAGCTGCTGGTGCAGGTGGCACTGGTTGCAGAGCCCGGCATGACCGACGCGCATCTGCTGGCCTCCGAGCTCGCCAGCGGCAACCACCAGTTCAAGCTGGCCGCCTCCGAACTCGAGCACGTGGCGCCAGGCGACCCGCTGCAGCCGGTAGTGCAGTTGCGCCTGGCCAATCTCTACGCACGCTCCGGCCGGCAGGACGACGCGGTGAGCCTGCTGCGCCATCTGACCAGCGCGTATCCGAGCCGCCCCGAGCCCTTCGTGCAACTCGGCGACACGCTGACCGACCAGCAGAAGTTCCCCGACGCCGTGCGCGCCTACGACGAGGCCGTCGCCCTGCTGCGCCACCCGCAAGCTGCCGACTGGGTGGTGTTCTACGCGCGCGGCTCGGCACTCGAGCGCATGCACGAGTGGCCGCGCGCGCAGGCCGACATGAACCGCGCGCTGGAGCTCTCGCCGGACCAGCCGTTCGTACTGAACTTCCTCGGCTATTCCATGGCCGAACGCAAAGAAGACCTGCCGCTGGCACGCGAGATGATCGAGAAAGCGTTGCACGCGCGGCCCAACGACGGCGCGATCGTCGACAGCCTTGGCTGGGTGACGCTGCAGCAGGGCAACACGGAAGAGGCGTTGAAGCTGCTGGAGAAAGCCGCCGAGCTGGAGCCGGAGGATGCCAGCATTACCGGGCACCTGGGCGATGCCTACTGGAATGCGGGGCGGCACGTGGAGGCCGAGGATCAGTGGCGGCGGGCGCTGGTGTTAAAGCCGGATCCTGACGAGCAGGCCCGGATCGAGGGAAGGTTGAAGGAGACGGGGAAGTAGGGGCTGCCTTTTTTGAAGAGCAGCAGGCTTCTGCCTCGGCTTTTGAGGTGCGTCTTGCACAGTGGCCGTGCGGAACCGAAGGCAAGGTAACCACGAAGGCACCACGGACACGAAGAAGCGGTTGGGCTTCGTCATGTCGTATGACCCAGACGGGCTTCGCCGGCGGGCTGCTCAGTAATGCGGCGGCTTTTCAGACGTCGGGACCTGCGCGGCGTGAAACCGGACACGGGTTCCGCCGCCGTGCCCGACCAGTACCAGCGGCCCGATGTCTCGACCGGGCAGGCAAACCAAGCGGTTCTTTTTTGAAAAAAGAACCCAAGAATTTTTTCCTGGGCACACGCCGTGGGAAACTCCGCGACAGCAGAGACAAAAGTTTTTGCTGGTTTTTTTCAAAAAAGCAGGCCTTGCCTTCCTGCTTCACTTTGCGGGTGTCAAAACTTGGCATCGCATGTATCGAACGGGCTCGCGGGGCATTAGCTCCGGGACAAGTCGTACGATCTGCGTGTGTTAGTGGTTGCGCCTCACGCCTGCCACGCAGCCCGCAACCGCCACGTGGATCACACGATTCCTGTTCTCGCCTGACGGAGACTGCATGAGGCACCGCATCTCGGCCCTGACGGCGTTGCTCCTGGCCCTCGCCGCCCCCGCCGCGGCGCAAGAGCCCTGGCAAGTGCTGCCGCCCATGCCCGGCTTGCCACACGCCACCATTTCGGGTCCGATCCACATTCGAGACATCGACATGTGGCGCGCCGAGTTCGGGCCGCCGCAGGGTCCCGCGCTGGTCATGGTCCATGGCGGGCTCGCCAACGCGAATTACTTCGGCAGCGTGATCCCATACCTGGTCGCCGCCGGCTTCCACGTGGTCGCTCTCGACAGCCGCGGGCACGGGCGCAGCACACGCTCGGCGCAGCCTTACGGCTACGAGCTGATGGAATCCGACGTGGTCGGCATGATGGACGCGTTGCACATCCCACGCGCCGACTACGTCGGCTGGAGCGACGGCGCCATCATCGGCATCGTCATGGCGCTGCACGACCCGCAGCGCCTGCACCGCGCATTCCTATTCGGCGCCAACACGGTGCCGGACGGCCTCAGGCCCGACTTCGACAAGGCCGGCGTGTTCGCCGAGTTTGAGCATCGGGCCGCCACGGAATACCGCGCGCTCTCGCCCACGCCCGGTGGCTACGCGAACTTCCTCGGCCAGATCCAGCAGATGTGGGCGACGCAACCGCACATCAGCACGGAACAGTTGCGCACGACCCACACCGACATCGTGATTGCCGATGGCCGTTACGACGAAGCCATCAAGCAGAGCCACGATCGCTACATGGCGAGCACCATCCCGAATGCGCGGCTGGTGATACTGCCGGGGGTGTCGCACTTCGCGATGCTGCAAGACCCGAAGCTGTTCGCGCGCGCTGTGCTGGACGCGTTCAGCGCTGATTGGGACGAGTAGAACGCGCGGCTGACACGAGAAAGGCAAAAAACTTTTGTCTCCTAGGGTAGGCGCTGCCGGAGAGTCCGCGACAGCAGGACCAAAAGATTTTGCTACTTTCTCTCAAAAAAGCAGGTTTTGCTGTTCTTACCGAACGTCGATCGGCGCAGAGCCGATGGCTATCAGACAGAACCGCCTAGCTTGCCCGTCAAAGGAAACTTTTGTTCCCAGAAACGCGCGCTGCAGAAACCTCCGCGACAGCCGAGACAAAGGTTTTTTGTTTTTTTTGCAAAAAAGAACTGCTTCCTTCCTTACCCCTCGAGCAGCTTGCGCAAAAGGTCCACATCCTCAGCCAAAACACTATCCGTCTGCACCAGCTCGGCAATCCGCGAGCAAGCGTGCATCACCGTCGTATGGTCCCGGTTGCCGAACTTCTTGCCGATCTCCGGCAAAGAACTCCCGGTGAGCTGCTTGGCCAAAAACATCGCCACCTGCCGCGGCCGTGCCACCGCGCGTGCGCGCCGTGCGCTCACCATGTCGCCGATGCGCATGTTGTAGCGTTCGGCCACGCGGCGCTGTATTTCGCCGATGGTCACCTTGTTGTTCTTCGGGTTGTTCAGCACGTCGCGCAGCAGCTCCTGCGCGGTGTCGAGCGTGATGTCGCGGTTGAACAGCCCGGCATGGGCGATCAGCCGGTTCAGCGATCCTTCCAGCTCGCGCACGTTCGACGTGATTTTGCGCGCCAGGAACTCCAATACCGCGCCAGGCACCTGCGCGTTGGCACGCGTGACCTTTGCTTCGAGGATGCTGATGCGAAGTTCGTAGGTGGTGGCGTGCAGGTCGGCCACCATGCCGCAGCCCAGCCGCGTGCGCAGCCTATCTTCCAGGCCCGACAGGTCGGACGGCGACTTGTCGGCGCTGACCACGATCTGCTTGCCGGCGTCCACCAGCGCGTTGAAGGTGTGGAAGAACTCTTCCTGCGTGTTGTCCTTGCCGATGAGGAACTGCAGGTCGTCGATCATCAGCACGTCGACCGAGCGCAGATGGTCCTTGAACTCGATCGTCTGCTGCGAGCGCAGCGCGGCGATGAAGCGGTACATGAACTTCTCTGCCGACATGTAGGCGACCGTCGGGTGCGCCTCGCCCTGCCGCGTCATCTCCACGCCGATCGCGTGCATCAGGTGCGTCTTGCCCAGGCCCACGCCGCCGTACAGGAACAGCGGGTTGAACTCCTTGCTGCCCGGCTTCTCCGCCACCCGACGCGCGCAGGCATAGGCGAACTCGTTGGGTTTGCCGACGACGAAGCTCTCGAAGGTGAAACTCGGGTCCAACGGAGCGGAGAGGTCTTCGACCAGCCGGCCGACATGCCCGTTGGCGCGCGGTGCCGGGGCGGAAGTGGACTGCACCGCCTGGCGAGGTTTCTCGGGTGCCGAAGGTGTTGCGGCAAGGCTTTCGGCAAGTCGGTCCGCGCCCTCTTCAATGCGGATCTCCACACGGCGTATGGCGGGGTTTTCCTGCTGCCACAGCGCGGTGATCTTCTCGCCGTAGTTGCTGCGCACCCAGTCACGCAGGAAGCGCGAGGGCAGGCGGACCACCGCCTCGTCGCCGTCCACGCCGCCCAGCGTCATCTGCCGGAACCAACTGCGATACTCCACCTCGCCCACGTCGGATTGCAGCCGGCTGCGCACGCGCGCCCACTGGGCCGCCGCGGGGCCGCCCTCGGCCGAATGCAGTTGCTTATTCATCTGGTCGCAGCCGTGGTCGCGTGCGCTTGCAGTGTGTGTTCCGTTCAGGCCTGTTGCGGTCTCAAGTCCCAGGGCTGACAGGCGGCGGCCGGTTTGAAAATTTCCCGAGCTCAAGTGACGCTTTCCCCAATCTGCGTGCAGGCGCCGGCCGGACGCGACTGTGCAACCTGCCCTGGTAGGCGAGCACGTAATCGCAACCGTATTTCAAGACTTCCGGGGTAACCCGGCCAACAAAACCTAGGTCAGATCGTAGGCCGAGGCAAACAAAATTTATTAAAATGTTTTCAGATAAAGTATTGGTTTCGTGAATACTATAGAGTTTACCTTGCTGTGGCGCTTGTGCCACGAGGTCCGTACTCTCGACGCCGCCGCCCGAAAAGGTCGGGCACAGACGGTCGTACCGCCCGCGGTGGCAGGGAACAGCGCCAGACGGCGCCGGGTCGGCCGGTCAGCCGGCCGAGATCTGCTTGATGCGCGCGCTCATCCGCGACAGCTTGCGCGCGACCGTGTTCTTGTGCGCGACACCCTTGCCCGCAGCGCGCTGCATCTCCGGCTGAGCCTCGCGCAACGCGGCAGCAGCAGCCTCCTTGTCACCACCGGCGATCGCCGTCTCGACCTTCTTGATGAAGGTGCGCATGCGAGACTTTCGGGCGGTGTTGCGGGCGGTGCGGACGACATTCTGCCGGATGCGCTTGCGCGCGGAGTCGGTGTTCGCCATGTGGTCGGGTCTATCTCGCGGTTCGCAGTGTTGTCTCGCCCGTCGGCCGCGGGGCGGCCCGGACCTTCGGAAGAGGCAGGTTTCTAAAAGCGGGGGTGGTGCAAGTCAAGAAGCGTCGTGCCGGTGCGGCCAGCCCGGTCAGCCAGATCCGGGCGGGTTGCTCCACCCAGTCGTGCACAAGGTTTGCTGCTGCCAGCAGGAAAGCCGCAATCAGCCCGGCCGCAAGGTCGTCCGCGGCCGATGGTGGCAGGATCAGCCCCGTCGCGGCGCGCACCTGGTCGAGCGGGTGCAACAGGAAGATGTGCAGCAGGTAGACGGCGTAAGACATCTCGCCCAGCCGCACCGTGCCGGGCCTTGCAAGCCAGGCGCACAAACCGGCCCGTCCGCACGCCGCGCACAGCACCAGCACGCACAGCAGGGGGTAGGCAGCCAGGTCCGGCGCGCGCCACAGCACGGCCGCCAGCAATGCGGCGCCGGCCAGCCATCCGGCGGCGGGCCTCGCAGCAAGGCTTTGCACAGGCTGCCAGCAGGACAGGCGGAACACCCCGATCCCGATGCTGAAGCCGCCCAGGCAGCGCAGCAGCGGCCCCGCCGTGCGGCCGTCCCAGACGTCCAGCCCGCCATGCACCAGGCCTAGAGCCAGCACCAACCCGAACGCCGCGGCACCCCCCGCCACCGCCCGGCTGGGCGGCCCGCCCAGCATCACCGCCACCAGCACCGGAAAGACGCAGTAAGCTCCCCACTCGACGCTGACCGACCAGGCCGGGCCGGTGATGCTCGGCGCCAGGCCCCAGGATTGCACCAGCAACATGTTCGCCGGGATGGCCGTCCAGGGATGGCCCACCGGTGCTGCGAGCCACGGCCTGCTCACCCCGAAACCGCCGTAGTGCCAGGCAGTGTAGCCGAGCCGCGCCGCCAGGATCAGGCCGTAGAGCGGGAAGATGCGCGCCCAACGCCGCCACAGGAAGCCGGGCAGGCGGGCCCAGCCGGCACGCTCGCCGTAGTTGAGCGCCAGCACGTAGCCGCTGAGCACGAAGAACAGGTCCACCGCCAGGTAGCCGCGGCCCAGGACACGCGCTGGCAGGCCGCCGACCAGGGAGGCGGGCAGCAACAGGTGGTAGCTGGCAACCCAGAGGGCGGCGGCGCCGCGCAGGCCGGTGAGTGCTGGGCGTTGCATGGAAGGAAGCAAGGCCTTCTTTTTCGAGAAAAAGAAGCAAAAAGCTTTCATCACGGCTGTCACGGTTCTGTCCGGCGAGCGCGCGACAGCGGAGAAAAAGTTTTTTGGTTCTTTTTTTCAAAAAAGAACCGCTTGCCTGCTACCTCTTATGCGCCCCCCAAAGCATCAGCCACCAGACCGGCGCCACCCAGCCAAACCCCGCTATCGCATAATATACCGCCTGCACCGCCCAGTGCAGCGGCCGCACGTAATCCCCCAGCACCGCGGCGGCCGAGATCCAGCCGACAACAACCGCGCAGATGGCCAGCGTGGCGATGGGTGTGCGGGACATGGCGTTATCCGGCCGGATCGTGGATACGGGCGTTGTGATCGCCCAAAGGGGTATGTGCGCGCATGGACCTGAAGGACCACATACGGTCGATCCCGGATTTTCCCAAGCCGGGCATCCTGTTCTACGACGTCTCCACCCTTTTGCGGCACCCCGATGCCTGGCAGGTGGCGATGGGCCGCATGGCCAACCGCGTCGGCCGGCACCGGCCGGACCTGCTGGCCGGCATCGAATCGCGCGGCTTCCTGCTGGCGGCTCCCCTGGCGCTGAAGCTCGGCTGCGGCTTCATGATGATCCGCAAGCGCGGCAAGCTGCCGGGGCCTACCGTCGGGCTGGACTACGCGCTGGAATACGGCACCGACCGCATCGAGGTGCAGACGGACGCGGTGACACCAGGGCAGCGGGTGGTGATCGTGGACGACCTGCTGGCCACCGGCGGCACCATGACGGCAGGCATCAAGCTGCTGCGGCAGGTGGGCGCCGAGGTGCCCGCGGCGGCAGCGCTGATCGAGCTGACGTTCCTGGGCGGACGGGCTAAGCTCGACGTGGCGGCGGAGGTGCTGATCAGCTACGACGCTTAGGCAAGCAAGCAAGGCCTTCTTTTCTGAAGAAAAGAAGCAAAAGACTTTTGTCCCTGCTGTCGCGGAGTTTTCCTGAGCGTGCACGCAAGGGAAAAACTTTTCTGATTTCTGTTCAAAAAAGGAATTGCTTGCTTGCTCTTTGGCGTAAACACGAAAAAAGTAACAAATCCTTGTAATACTATCTTTCGACAAAGAACCGCACGCTTTACTTGCAGAACACCGAATGCGGCAGCATGGCCGAGAACCGCTTCCGCCGTAGCCCCGTCGGCAACGCCCATACCGCCAGCGGCCGCCAGGCGCCTGCCGTGTAGGCAACCAACCCCGCCTGGCCCGCACCGAGCCCGCCGAGCGCTGCCGGCGCGCAGGCGACCAGCGCGTGGTCGAACCCGTGCGCGTGCGCGTCGTCCAGCGCCGCCTGGTTTGCCGCCAGTTCGCTGCGGAAATCCAGGTGCTGCCGGCGCGGCGGGGTGAACAGCAGCACGCCGCGTAGCAGGCTGCCTGCGGCGTCATCGCCGTCTCCCGGAAGCACCAGCGCCAAGCGGTCGCCGTCGTGCAGCAGTGCCGCGGTGCTGCTTGCCATCGTCCACAGCAGGGGCTGCGGCGCGTCCAGGTCGAAGCGCAGCAGCGGGGCGGCTGCCAACGGCAGCATTGCGGCCAGGGCCACCGCGCCGCGCGCGGCAACATGAAGCTGCCTGGTCGTGCGCCGCGCCAGCCAGGCGGCGGCGACCGGCTGCAGCCAGGTGACCAGCCCCAGCATCACCACCAGCGAGAGCTGGGACATGTAGCGGAAATAGGAGTGCGCGTTGACCGCCCACACCGCCGGGAAGTGCGCCACATAGGTGAACAGCAGGAAACCGTTGAACCCGGCCACCAGCGCCGCCCCCAGCGCCACCACTACGGCCGTATGCCCCCACGGCCGCCGCCGCGCCTCGACCACGCCGGCCACCAGCAGTGCCGCCACCAGGGCGAAGTAGGTGGCTTTTTGGAACACGGCAAAGGCGATGCCCGCGAAGATCTGCGGCAGCAGGTCCAGGTGCCATTCGGCGACGGGCAGCATCTTCAGCTCGCCCACGGCGAAGTGGCCCAGCACGTACCACCGCCAGGCAAGGTAGAGCAGCAGCGCCGGCGCACAGGACACCGCCACCATCGCGGCCCAGCGCCGGCGCCGCATAACCGGCGCGGCCAGGCCCAGCAGCAGCAGGCCGCCGGCGAACGGCAGCAACAGGCCGAGTGCCGACTGCTTGATCTCGACGAGTGCGGCCAGCACCAGCGCCAGGGCCGCCAGCCTGCGCCGGCACGGTGCGTCCGCCCGCGCAGCCGCGAACAGGTCGGCGCCAAGTGCAACGGCGAACATGAGGGTGACGGCCAGCGGCGCCTCGCCGTAGCTGGCGAAGAACACGCGCGGCGTGAAACCCGGGTTCAGCGGCACCGCCAGCAGGAAGCCAGCCGCACACGCCCACCAGCCCGGCTGGCCGCTCACGCTCCGAGGATCTGCGAAGCCCGTGTGCCGGTCCGGCGCCAAAGGACCGGCGCCGGGTAGCAGGCCGGCCGGCCTGCCATCCCCCCGCTGCAGGCTTGGCAACCCGCCGCCGCCGATCGCCGGGGACCGGCCGCACACCCGCGCCAAATGAAGCCCCGCCGCGCACAGCAGCACTGCGTTGAACAGGCTAAGCGCGTTGGCGACCAGGTGCCCGGCCAGCACGGAGATGCCGAACCCCACGAACTGCGTGTTGTAGGGCGCCGCCGGCAGGAACGACCAGGAGGCCGGTCCGCCATCGGCCGGCAGGGATACATGGTCGGCAAGGTAGGCGAGGTTGGGCAGCAGGTTGAGCCAGGTGTCTACCTGGCTGGGCAGCGCCGGCAGCAGCACCAGGAACAGCGGCACGCTCAACAGGATGGCGCGCCACGGTATCGAGCCGGAAGTACGCCGGAACAGCCCGGCCAAGCCGGCCAGCGCGAAGGCGGCAAAGGCGAAGGTAAGCGGCGCGGTTGTTGTCACCGCCCAGGCGGTCATGAACAGGCAGTAAGCGCCCCAGCCGGCCACCAGCGCCGTCTCCGGCGTCAGCTCGCCACTGCCCGGGGGCGTCTCGGCACCCGGGTTGCGATCAGCCAGCGTCGGCCCCGGCGCACGCTGACCCAGGCTTTGCACCGACGCCGACGCAGGCTCGCCGGCTGCCGGAGCCTTGCCCGATGCGGGCTCGCCGCCCGCTCGCGCGCTCGCACCGGCACCCGGCGGCGCCTCCGCCGCGCGCGCGCCGGCAACCGTCACCGGCCTGGACGCGAACAGCCCGACCACCAGACGGCCCGCGCTGGGCAGCAGCACCGCCATCGCCGCCAGGCCCCACAGGACCGAGCCGTCTCGCGGCCCCGGCAGGTAGTCCGCCAGCATGACCCTATTGCCGGGCGGGCAGGGCCGCCGCCGGTGCGTCGCCTCGCACCGCCGCACTGCCGCGCGCCAGCAGAACCGCGCCGAGCGCCGCGGACGCTGCGAACAGCACCACGCCGAGCGCAAGCTGGGCCGTGCGCCCCACATGCACCCCGCCGCCGGCCAGCGCGAAGACGGCCGTCTGCGGCAGGTAGCCCAGCAGGCTCGCGGCCAGGAACGGCCCCGTGCGCAAGCCGGACACCCCGGCCAGCAGGTTGAGCAGCAGATTGTTGCCCACCGGCAGCAGGCGCAGCGTCAGCGTGGCGGTGAACGGCCGCGCCGCCAGCAGCGCGTCCAGCCTGGCCACCCGGCCGCGTATCCGCTGCCTGGCCCAGTCGCGGGCAACCGCGCGCGCCCACCAGAAATCCGCCACACAGCCCAGCATCTGCGCGACCAGCGCCAACGCCCCGCCGGCCCACAAGCCGAACACGTAGCCGCCGGCAAAGGCCACCGCCTGGCGCGGCACGCCGGCGGCGCACGCGGCGGCGCCCGCACCTACCAGCGCCGCAGCCCCGGCCAGGCTGGGTGTGGCCCTGGTCAGCATGCCGGCGCCAAGCGCACGGGCCGCGTAGGCCGCGGCCAGCAGGCCGGCCAGCAGCAGCGCGCCCTTCAGCATGCCGGGCGTTGCCGCCGCACCCGCCGCGTCAGCCGGTTGAGCCAAACCCGCCAGCCCCCCGCGCGCTGCTGCGGGAGAACGCGTCGACCACCGTAAGGCTGGGCCGCAGCACCGGCACGAACATCATCTGCGCGATGCGGTCGCCCGGCCGGATGTGCACCGGCGGTGTGCCGGGGGCGCTGCGGTTCCAGGCGCTGACCATGATCGGCCCGGTGTAGTCAGCGTCGATCACGCCCACCAAATTGCCCACCACCAGCCCCTGGCGGTGGCCGAGCCCGGAGCGCGGCACGATCAGCGCCGCCATGCCCGAGCGCCCCATGTGAAGCGCGAAGCCGGCCGGGATCAGCACCGCCGGCGCGCCCGGAGCCAGCGCCAGCTCGGCGTCGATGCAGGCGTGCAGGTCCACCGCGGCCGCCATCTCGCTGTGGTAGCGCGGCAGGCCCCACGCGAGCAGGCGCTCGTCGAGCACTACCACCTCTATCCGATCCGGTTGCGCGCCGGACGCGTCTTGCCCGGACGCTTGCAGGTTTCCGTTGTGCAGGTGCCCGGTTTTCAAGCCTCCGTCTCCCACGCTGACGGCTTGCAGGCTGAAGTCTCGGTGGCCAACAGCCTGCTGGCTGCCGGCTTGCTGGCCGGTGTCTATCGCGCTGACGTCTTGCTGGCCGACGCTTTGCTGACCAACACCCTGCTGGCCAACGCCTTGCTGGCCAAAGCCTTGCAAACCAGCCTTTTGCCGCTCCTGCGAGCGGCTATCCGGCAAGCCGGTACTTCGCACGCCAGGGTCTTGCAGGCGTGCGGCCGGCAGGCCGGTGTCTTGCGCGGCTGGGCTTGGGGGTGCGGGCGCGGCGCGGTCCAGGCTAGCCTCCTGCGTTGGCCGCGCAGGCGCCTCAGCTGCGGGCGAAGTGGTCCGATCCGGCGTCCTGGCCGAGCACACGCGTCAGTATGCCGGCCAGCGTCTCCGCCCTGAACGGCTTCTGCAGCGTGGCGCGGACATGGCCCTCAGTCTCGGCGAGCGTGTCCAGGCCATAGCCGGTCATCACCACCACCGGCAAGGCCGGGGCGATGGCGGCCACCTCGGCGGCAAGCTCCACGCCGCTCATCTTCGGCATCGTCAGGTCCGCCAGCACCAGGTCCACGCTGCGGGTGCGCAGCACCAGCAGGGCGGCGGCACCGCTGTCGGCCTCGATGACGGTGCCGCCCATCTCCTCGAGGATAGCGCGCGCCACCAAACGCACGTCGGTGTCGTCGTCGACCAGCAGCACGCGCGCGCCGGCCAGCCGGCGTTCCACCGCTGGCGCCGGTTGCGGGGTCTGCGTGACGGCCCCCTGCGTCACGGCGCGGGGGAAGTACACGCTGACCGTGGTGCCGGCGCCGGGCGCGCTGGCGATGGTGACGCCGCCGCCCATCTGCCTGGCCACGCCGAGCACCTGCGGCAAGCCGAGCCCGGTGCCGCGTCCTGCCGCCTTGGTGGTGAAGAACGGTTCGAACACCCGTGCCAGCACCGCTTGGCTCATGCCCTCGCCGTTGTCGCAGACCTGCAGCACCGCGTATTCACCCGGCGGCGGGTCCTCGGCGCGGCTGGGCTGCCCGGTGCGCACGCAGGCGGACTGGATGGTCAGGCTGCCGCCGTTCGGCATGGCGTCGCGGGCGTTGATCGCCAGGTTCAGCAGCATCAGCTCGATCTGTGCGGCGTCCGCGCGGGCCAGCCACTCGCACGGCTCGGCCACCACTTTGACCTTTATGCCACGGCCCAGCGTGCCTTCCAGCAGGTCCTGCATGCCGCTCACCAGCGCGCTGAGGTCCACGTGCTCCATCTGCAGCACCTGGCGCCGGGCGAAGGCCAGCAACTGGCTGGTCAGCCGGCTGCCGCGGCCGGCCGCGCGGGTGGCGTTGTCCAGCAGGCTCGCCGCCCGCGCGTTGCCCAGCGTGGCCACCGGCCTGGCCAGCAGCTCCAAGCAGCCGGAGATCGCCATCAGCAGGTTGTTGAACTCGTGCGCCACGCCGCCGGTGAGCTGGCCCACCGCCTCGAGCCGCTGCGAGCGCCGCCGCGCCTCCTCTGCCTGCAGCCGTGCGGTCACGTCCTGCAGGATGGTCACCGCGGCGATTACCACGCCGTCGGCGTCGCGCAGCGGGCTGGCGCTGACCTCGAGGTCCATCGTGCCGCCCTCCGACGTGCCGATGCCGAGCAGCGAGCGTTCGGTGGCTACTCCCGCGCAGGCCAGCGCGGTCGGCGAGTCCTCGCCCGGCAGGCTGGCGGCCGGCCAGCCCGCGCCGGCCACGCCGCCGCCCGTCAAGCTCAGCAAAGACTGTGCGGCCACGTTGGCGAAGGTGAGGCGCCCGCCCGAATCGTGCACCAGGATGCCGGCGGGCAACTGGTCGAGGATCACCGCCAGGAAACGCCGCTGCTCGTCCAGCGCCAGGTTGGCACGCGCGAGCTCGCTGGTGCGCGCCTCCACCCTGTCCTGCAGCCGGACGTTCGCCTCGCCGAGCTGCGCCTGACGCTCACGCAGCACGCTCGCCGTCGCCATCATCGCGCGGGCGACCGCGTCGGCTTCGGCCAGCCCCTGCGGGATCGGCGTCCAGCTGCCGTCCTGTCCCAGCACCCGCGTCGCCTGGGCAAGCGCCTCGACCGGGCGGGCGATGCCGCTGGCGACCCTGATCGCGCCGAGCAGGCCGGCCAGCACCGTCGCACTGCCCAGCACGGCCAGCAGGGTGCTGGAGCTGCGCCCTGCCCGCCCCGCCAGCCGGCGCGGCGTGGCCACGACGACGCTCCAGCCGGTTCGTGCGGAGCGGTCGAATGCGAGCACCACGGGAGTGCCGTCCAGCGCCACCCCGTCGCTCACGCCGTCGCGGTTTGCGGCGATGGCGGCGGACAGCCCGGGCGTGGCGTGCGCGCCGAGGTAGTGCTCCTGCTGCACGTTGCGGGCGGCGATGCGGCCGGCCGGGTCGAGGATGCTCGACCGCCAGCCAGACGGCAGCACCTGGCCCGTCAGTAGCGCCTGCAGGGAAGCAGCCGGCACCGCCAGCCAGAGCTCGGCGGGGTGGTGCACGCCTGCCGCGGACGGCCACGCTAGCGGCAGCGCCACGCGAAGCTGCAGCCCGCCCTGGCGCGCGCGCTGCAGCGGCAGCACCGTGGGCGTGCCTGCCTGCGCGTCCGGCGGCAGCTTGGAGCGCTCGGTGCGGGGCAGCGCCACGCCGGCGGGCAGGGCAGTGTCGAGCAGTTCCTGGCCGGCCTCGTCGACCAGAACGATCGCCCCGCCAAGGACGCGGGACGTGCGCGCCAGCCTATCAAGCGCGGCGATGTCGCCTCGCTTGAGTTCGTCGGTGGCGGCCAGCGTACGCAACAGCACGTCGGCCTGCACGAACTCCCGCTCCAACACCTGTGCCAGGCCGCTTGCCGCCTCGCGCAGCGCGGTCTCCACGCCCAGCCGCGCGGTCTGGTACACCTGCCAGGTAAGCAAGGCGGACAGCGCCAGGCAGGGCAGCAGCAGAAGTGCCGCCAGCCTGACCAGGCGGCCGCGCACGCTGACCTGGCTCGTCCTGCGCAAGCCCGCGGCGCGCGAGCGACGGTCGCGCTGCAGCGGCCGCGCCGGTGCGTCGATCTGGTTGGTGGCGTTCGGGACGGCGGGCATTATGAGCGAAACGATACCTGCTCGGGCGCGTCAGCCCATACCAGGGCATGATGCAGCAAACGGCCGCACCCGCGAAAGCGTCATGGTCGCCGCGGACGCAACGTTAGCACTTTTGTAACCATGCTGCGGCAAGTTTGCCTCATTCCAGGAGGCGCACGCATGGACATCCTCTGCATCCAGGGCTCGGCACCAGGCCGGCTCGTCGCCACCGTTTCGCACGGCGCGCAGGTGCGGCAGATGCCGGTGAACGTGTTGCGCCACCCGGCAGGCGGGTGGCACGTGCAGCAGAACGACGGCTCGTTCGGGCTGCGCTGCCACGCGGTAGGTGCGGCCGTGCTACTGGAGGCGGGGGAGGTTTTCTCGGCCGAGGACGTCGCGGCAGCGTAAGAAAGCAAGCGTCCTCTTTCGCTCTCGCTGTCGCGGACAACTGAAACGACACGTCTCTCCAACGCGCGCCGTCAGAAGACAAAAATTTTCTGGTTGTTTTTAAAAAAGAACCGATTGCTCTCCCTCAATCAGTAAACAGCGCGTCCGCATACTCAGCCCCCGGCGGGCTGCACTCGTCATGCGAGGGCAACAACACCCCAGTATCCGGCAAGCCCAACGCCGCCAACTGGTGCGGCACGCCCCAGCGGTTCTCAAGATGGCCAAGCCCCATGATCGCCACCACCGGCGCCCCAGGTGCCGCCGCGTGCTGGGCCGCAATCGCCTGCGCCATGGCGCTGTCCCACACCGTCTGCGCGTCGATGAAACGCGCCAGGCTGGCCGCACTCATCTTGGGCCCGCCATGGCCGGACATCACGTCGGCCAGGCTGTTGCGATAGTCCTCGCCAGGCGGGGCAGGGTCGGCAACGCCCTCACGGTCGGCGGGCGGGACGGCGGCCCAGCCGCCGGTGCCGGCCAGGTGGACCAGCCGGTGGGACACGTTCAGCGCCAGCATCTTCACTTGGTGGTCGCGCGCGAACCGGAATATCGGCAGGTAAAGCTCGGGCGGAAACCCCCACACGGTCTTCCAATTGGATTGCGCAAGGAACTCCGCCTCCGACAGCCGCCCCGCCACCCAGGAATCGAGCACCGCCTGGTCGCTGCGCGGGAACATCTCGAACCCGAGGACCAGATTCGGATGCGCAGCGTACAGGCGCCGTATCACGGCAAGCTGCCAGCGGTGGTCCTCCCCCCTGTCGTGTATCTCACCCAGCAACACCACCGGCTTGGCAGCCTCGCCGGCAACCGGGTCGGCGACGGCGCCCATCGTGGCCGGGGACAGCCACCGCCCCTCCTGCTTGCAGGCCGGCATGGTCGTCGCACACGCGGCAAGCACCAGGGCAGGCAGCAGAGATACGACGCGCAGGGTTTGCGAGCGAACAGGAGGCGGTTCTTGGTTGGAAAAGAGACCCAGGAGACTCCCTGGTTCTGATGGTGCGCTGTGCTGGACGGACCGAGGCTCTAGGTCGGCTGCTGTCATCGCTCGAAGCCTTGAACAAGGTTGGCGGAGATAGGTCAGGTACTCGCCAGCCGGCAGATCAAGGCAAGCGGTTCTTTTTTGAAAAAACCAAAAAACTTGTGGTCCCTGGGGTGTGCCAGGTTGAGGCGTGTCGTGCAGCTGTCCGCGACAGCGTAGGCACGAGCTTTCGCTTATCTTCTCCGGAGAGAAGACTGCTGCTTCGGGCGGGGTCATCGCCGCGCGGACAGGCTTGAACTCGGAAAGGAAAGCCAGCCCTGTTTTTTCAAAAAGCAGCATGAACGTGTGGTCGGCTGCCGCGAAGTCTCCTTCAGCAAATACTCCAGGGAACAAAAGTATTTTGGTTCTGTTTTTCAAAAAAGGACTGCTTGCCTTGCCTGCAACCGGCAGCAATCCCAGGGCGTGAGGGTATCACCCAGGCGCGCTCGGTAACACGGACGGTCCGACTGTGAGCGTCCGCGTAAGCCGCACGCCTGCCTGCCTCAGCGCTCCATAACCAGCAGCGTCGACGTCGCCGACGCGTACAACCGCCCGGCCGCGTCGCACAGCGTCGCCTCGCTGAAGGCCGCACGCCGGCCGAAGGTGACCACCCGGCCCACGCCGCGCATCACGCCGGTCTGTTCGGTGATCGCCTTGTGGTAGGCCACCTTCAGCTCCAGCGTGGTGTAGCCCTGTGTCGGCGAAAGTTTGGTGTGCACCGCGCAGCCGCAGCAGGAATCGAGCACCGCGGCGGCAAACCCGCCATGCACCGTGCCGATCGGGTTGTAGACGGCCAGGCTCGGCGTTGCCTCGAACGCTACGTGGCCGTCGTCGGCTTCGATGATGTGGAACCCCATCGTGGCGCCGATGGGAACGTTGCCGGACCGCATCAACTGGCGGAGCTGCTCGAGGCCGTTAAGGCCGGCGGGGAGGGTGGCAGTCAGATCCATCGTGAGCTCCCGCAGGAAAGAAAGAGTCTTCTTTTCGGAAAAAGAAGCAAAAACCGTTTGTCGCGACCGTCGCGGAACGTCCTCCGGCACGTACTCAAGGCGACAAAAGTTTTTTGGTTCTTTTTTCAAAGAACCGCTCGCTTTCTCCTAACTGGCGTCCACCCGCTCCCCAACCACCAAGTTAACAGGCGGGTTCAATATGACCCGATCCCCGTCCTTCAACCCAGCCCGCACCTTCACCTGCGCCCCGTCGTCCGACGAGACGTCCAGGTGCCGCACGGCGATCTTGCCGTCTTCGACCACTGCCACCGTCAAGCCGCTCGGCCCGAACACGATCGCTTGCGTCGGCACCGTCATCACCGGTTCCTCGCGTGGTTCGGACACGTGCACGATACCGTACAGGCCCGGCGTCAGCACGCCGTCGCGGTTGTCCACGTCCACCTCGGCCAGCAGCGTGCGCGTGCTGGTGCCGAGCATCGCCGCGTTGCGCGCCACCTTGCCGTGGAAGGTGCGTCCCGGCAGCTCAGGCACCGTCATCGTGGCATCCTGGCCATCCTTCATGCCGAAGAAGTATTCCTGCGGCACGTAAACCTGCACGCGCAGCACGTCGGCCCGTGCGATCGAGAACAGCGCCGATCCGGTGGAGGTATCCGCCGAAACCAGGCTGCCCACGTCGATGTCACGCGCGGTGATCACGCCGCCGTACGGTGCCACCACCTGCTCGAACCCGACCAATTCCGCCAGCCGGTTCACCGCCGCCAACTGAGCCGCCAAATTGGCCTGCGCCACGCCCACCGCGGCCGTCTGCGAGGTGAACGTGGTGCGGTCCTGGTCGCCCTGCTGGCGGCTGTCCCAGCCTTCGGTCACCAGGCGGGAGGTCCGCTGGTTCGTCACCTTGGCCAGCCCGCGCTGGGCGATAGCCTGCTGCAGTGCAGCCTGCATTTGCAAGTATTGCGCGCGCGCCTGTGAGAGTTGCTGGTCCAGATCCGGCGCCGCGATGGTCGCCAACACGTCGCCGGCGTGCACACGGCTGCCGATGTCGACGTTTCGTTTGGCGATGTATCCGGTGGCACGCGCGTAGAGCGTGGAGCTGTCGAAGGCCTGCATCGTGCCGGGCAGGTCGACCTGGCGCGGGCTGTTGTCCGCCTTCACCTGCATGGTGCGCACCTGCGGCACCGCGTTCTGCCTGGTCTTGGTCGCCTGCTGGGCGTCGTTGCTGGTGGCCGTGTGGGTCCAGACGCCCACGCCCACCATGGCGGCGACCAACAGCACCGCGCCGGCGCCGAGCAGCCGCGCAGTCCGGCCGCGGCGTTTGTCGCGCGCCGGATCCGCCCGCGGAGGATCGCGCTCCGGTGCCGGCTCGGGCACCGAGCGGTTTTGCGCTGCGTCGGCCTGCGTCTTGCTCACTTGGTTCATCGGTCAGGCTCCCTGATGGGACATGCCGCGCATCTCGGCCGGCTGTTTCTGCTTGTTGGTCTGGTCGTGCTGGCGGCCTTCCGGCGCCCGCTCGTAGCGGCCGAAGACCGAGTAGAGGTATGGCACGAACAGCAGCGTCGTCAGCGTGCCCACAAGCACGCCGCCGATTACCGCGCGGGCCAGCACGCTGTTCTGCTCCTCGCCCGGCCCGCCGATCGCCATCGGCACCATGCCCACCAGCATGGCCGCCGCCGTCATCAGCACCGGCCGCAGCCGCGTGGTGCCGGCCAGGATCGCCGCCTGCACCGCGTCCAGTCCCTCCATCCGCTGCTCGCGCGCAAACGTCACCAGCAGGATCGAGTTGGCCGAGGCGACACCAACGGCCATGATCGCCCCCATCAGCGACGGCACTGACAGCGTCGTTCCGGTCACGAACAGCAGCAGCAGTATGCCCGAGCCGGCACCCGGCAGCGCCAGCACCACGGCCAGCGGGTCGATGAAGCTCTGGTAGTTCACCACCATCAGCAGGTAGACGAAGATCGCCGCGAAGATCAGCCCCACGGTAAGGTTGGCAAAGGCCTGGTCCATCGAGCTGATCTGACCAAGAACGTTGATTTTGTCGGCCACCTTCAGATGGGTCCGTTCGTCGGCGACGATCTTGTTGATCGCAGTCTCCGCCGAGCCGAGATCGGTGCTCTGCACGCTGGCATACACGTCGTAGACCGGCTGGATGTTGGTCTGGTTGTAGACCGACTGCACCGACTCACGATGCGCGGTGGCGACGTTGCCGAACAGGTCCGGCACGATCGAGCCGTCCGGCTGCGGCGTGCCGGCGATGGGGATGCTGTCGAGCGCCTGCTTGTCGTGCAGCCGGTACTCCGGCGTCTGCACCGCGAGGTAGTAGGGGATGCCGTTCGAGGGGTCGGTCCAGAAATTGGGCGAGACCTGCTCGGACGAGCTCAGGCTGATGTTGAGGTCGTTGGCGATCTGGTTGACCGTCAGCCCCAGCTCCTGCGCGCGGGTGCGGTCGATGGTGTAGAACATCTCCGGCGCGTCCAGCTCCTGTTGCACGTGCGCGTCCACGATACCCGGCACCTGCGTCATCCGGTGCGCCATGTCGGCGGCGATCTTCTGGTTGTCTTTGCGGTCGCGGCCCTGCACCTGGATGTCGATCTGGCTCGGCACGCCGAAGTTGAGGATCTGCGTCACCAGGTCGGCCGGCTGGAAGTAGAACACCACGTTGGGAAACGCGGCCGGCAGCTCGTCGCGCAGACGCCGCGTGTACTCGGCCGTCGTCTCGCTGCGGTTCTGCGCCAGCTGGATCTGGATCGTGCCGTCGTTGACGCCGATCGTGGTGCCGTCGGTAAACGCCAGGTTGTACGTGCGCTGCGGCAGGCCGAAATTGTCGAGCATCAGCGTCACGTCGCGCAAGGGAATGTGGGCGCGGATGTTGTCTTCCACCGCCTGGAAGATCTTCTCCGTCGTCTCGATGCGGGTGCGTGCCGGCGCGCGCACGTGCAACTGGATCAGTCCGGCATCGACTTGCGGGAAGAAGTCGCGGCCGACGAACATCGACAGCCCGGCCGCGCACAGCACCACCGTCAGGCCGACCAGCGGGGTGATGATGCGGCACGCCAGGATCACGCCGAGCAGCCAGCCGTAGAAGTCGCGGAACGCATCGAAGCGCCGGTTGAAACCGGCGTGGAAACGGCCGAACCAGCCCTGCGACTGGCTCACCTCGCCCCCGTCTTGCTCACCATGATGGCCGCCCGCGTACTCGCGGCGGAGCAGCATGCGGATGATGATCGGCGTGAGCGTGCGCGAGATGCAGTAGGACGCGATCATCGCGAACACCACCGCCTCTGCCAGCGGGGTGAACAGGTACCTCGCTGCGCCCTGCAGGAAGAACACGCTGACGAACACCACGCAGATCGCCGCCGTCGAGATCAGCGTCGGTATCGCGATGCCGGCCGCACCCTCTGCCACCGCCTCGTCGAAGTCGCCGCCCTGCTCGAGCAGCCTGTGCGTGTTCTCGATCGTCACGGTGGAGTCGTCCACCAGGATGCCCACGGCCAAAGCCAGCCCGCCCAGCGTCATGGTGTTGATCGTCTCGCCCAGTGCCGAGAGCACCGCCAGCGACGTCAGGATGGCCAGCGGAATGGACACCATCACCACGATGGTCGAACGCCACGACCCCAGGAAGATCAGGATCATCAGCGCGGTCAGCCCCGCGGCGATCGCACCCTCGCGCAGCACCGAGTCGATCGAGTTCTGCACGAACACCGACTGGTCGAACAGCAGCTTGATGTCCATGCCGGGCGGCGCGGCTTTCTGGATCGACGGCAGCGCCGCCTTCACCCGGTTGACCACGTCCAGCGTGGACGCATCGCCGTTCTTGATGATGGTCAGCAGCACCGAGCGGTGACCCTCGGTGCGTACCACGTTCTGCTGCACCGCCCAGCCGTCGCGCACGTGGGCCACGTCGCGCAAATACACGGTGGTGCCGCCAACCTGGCGGATCGGCACGTTGTTCAGCGCCGCGATGGTCTGCGCGCTGGCGTTCACCTTAATGATGAACTGCTGGTCGCCCATCTTGGCGTCGCCCGACGGCAGCGTCAGGCTCTGCGCGTTGACCGCGGTTACCACGTCGTTGGGCGTCAGCCCCTGCGCACGCAGCGCGTCGGGGTCGAGGTCCACCATGATCTGCCGGTACTTGCCGCCGTACGGCGTGGGCAGGGTGATGCCCTGAATCGGCGCCAGTTGCTGGCGGATCTGGTAGATGCCGTAGTCGTAGAGCTGCTGCTCGTTGAGCTTCTGCGACGACAGGCTGATCTGCAGCACCGGCACCGAGGACGCGTTGTACTGCACGATGGTCGGCGGCTGCACGCCGGTCGGCATCAGCGCGCGGATGGAATTCGACGCCGAGACGATCTGCGCGATCGCCAGATCCACGTTCACGCCGGGCTGGAAGTAGATCCGCTCGACGGAGATGCCGGAGAACGTCTCGCTCTGGATGTTCTTGATGTCGTTAACCGACGAGCTGATCGAGAACTCGCTGTACGTGGTGATGCGCTGTTCCATCTCCTCGGGCGTGAGGCCGGTATACTGCCAGATCACCGAGACGACGGGGATGTTGATGTTGGGGAAGATGTCCTTCGGCGTCACCAAAACCGAGCTGATGCCGAGCACCAGCATCAGGATAGCCACCACGTAGAAGGTGTGGGGGTATTTCAGCGCGAATTTGACGATACCCATGCGGAGCTTTGGCCTCGGTGCGATGCGTCCGGACAATAAGGTTGCTTACTAACCTGATTTCCAGTCAAGCATGCTGCAACGCGGTATTGTCACGCGTTCGTGTGCAGGAGCAGGAAAGCGCCTTCGTCGAGACGAAGAAGCAGAAAGCTTTTGGCTCCGCTGTCGCGCAATCGCCGGCTGGCGCACACCCCGGAGATAGCGTCTGTCCGGCTTTTCTTTCCAAAAAGGACCGCTTGTGGCCTGAAAAACCACGCTCCGGGTTAAGTTGCCGCAACGCAGCCGACTAACGCTTCCCTTGCGCCCTGGCCCGGAGTAACGCCAGCGCGATCTCAAGGGAGGCCAGGTGCTCGTCGAGTTCCTCGATTGGTGGGTGGGGCAGTTACGCGAACTTGTGCCGGCACGGCTGCTCGGCCGGGTCAGCGACGCCGACGGCCTGGTGGTGGACGCCAGCGCCCCGGGCGCGTGGACAGTGCTGCGCCGGCGCGGCGGGGTGGAAACGCGGGTCGCCCAGTTGCGCCAGGCGGACGGCGAGGGCCTGGCATTGCGTGCCGCGCTGGCCGGCCGGCCGCGCGGCGAGCCGGTGCGGCTACGGGTGCCGCCCGCTCTGGTGTTGGAACGCGCGGTCAGCCTGCCGCTGGCAGCCGAGCGCGACCTCGACCGCGTGCTCGGCTACGAGATGGAGCGGCTGACCCCGTTCGACGCCAGCCAAGTCTACTGGGACTACGCCGTGCAGTTGCGCGACCGCGCGCGCGGCAAGCTCGCTTTGCGCCTGACCATGGTGCCGCGCGCCGCGGTGGAGGATCAGGTTGCCTTCCTGCGCCAGCATGGCGAGGCGCCGTCCGCGATCGAAGCGGTGCTGCCGGACGGCAGGCGTCTCCTCAGCCTGGGCAAGGATGGGCTGGCAGCCAAGCGGACCGGACCGACCAACCGCAGCCTGGCGGTCGCCGCCGCCGGCCTGGGCGCGGTGGTCCTGGTCTCGCCCTTCCTGCGCCAGTCGCTGGAGCTGTCCGCCCTGCAGGACCGCCAGGCGCTGCTGGCCCCGCGCATCGACCAGGTGAACGTGCTGCGCCGGCGCATCGCCGGGGCCGGCGCCGGCGGCGACGCGGTGGCCGCCGAGACCCGCCGCCTGGGCGACACGCTGGGCGCGCTGGCCGCGCTGACCGACATCCTGCCGGACGACAGCTACCTGACCGAGTTCACCATGCGCGAGCGCCACATCACGCTCTCCGGCCTGGCCGCCTCCGCGCCGCGCCTGATCAGCCGCCTTTCGGCCGACCCGCGGATCGGCAACCCGGCGTTCACCGCGCCGGTGACCAGGAGCGAGACGAACCACAACGACGTGTTTTCCATCCGCGCGGACCTGGCGCAGTGAAGGCAAGGCAAGCGCTTCCTTTTCGAGAAAAAGAAGCAAAAAGCTTTTGCGAGCGCTGTCGCGGACGGCTGAGACGACACGTTTCGTCCTGGCGCACCTCCTGGAGACAAAAGTTTTTTGGTTCTTTTTTTCAAAAAAGAACTGCTTGCCTTGCTCCGGGTGAAACGTCGTGGCGCTAGCCACCGGCCTGCCGACAGGGCGGCGCGGCCAGATGCTCGCGGCCGGCATCCTCGGCGTCATCGTGCTGGCAGTCTGGCTGGGTCTGGTCATGCCGGTGCTCGGCCTGTTCGCGGCACGCCAGCAAGAGGTCGGCGACCTGCAGGCGCGCTCGGCGCGCGAGACGGCGCTGGTGACCGCCCTGCCGGTGCTGAGCAAGCAGGCCCAGCTTGCCGCCAAGACCCCCACCCGCGCGGTGCTGCCCGGCAACTCGGACGCGATCGCCGGCGCCACGCTGCAGGAGCAGGTCCAAGCGATGGCCAGCGTCGCCAACGCCCAGCTCACCAGCATAGAGACGCTGCCGGCCGAGCAGGTGGGCGCCTACCGCCGTATCGGCGTGCGGGTGGAGCTGAGCGCGCAGCTCACCGTGCTGACCGCCCTGCTGCGCGCCGTGGAAGACGCCCAGCCCAGCATGCTGGTCGACGACATCCGGCTGACCGCGACCCCGGTCGGCCCGCAGAACGCGCAGTTGCCGCTCGAGGCGGTGTTCACCGTCTATGCCTTCCGGGTGGGTGTGGCCAAGGAGGACCAGCCGTGACGCTGGACCGTGCGCGGCTGCTGTATGGCGCGCTGGCAGCGCTCATGCTTATTTTGATACTGGAATGGGCCTGGCCGGCTGGCCGGGCAGGGGGAGTCGTGGCGCCGGCGAAGTTCACCACAACGAAGCAGGCACAGGCGGCCGCCGCGCGCGAGACCGCCGCATGGGAGCAGACGGTGCTGGCGCGGCCGCTGTTCAGCATCAGCCGGCGGCCGCAGCGCGAAGTCAGCAAGGCGGGCGGCACCCTCGCGGTTGGCCAGGCCCGGCTGGCGGGCATCATGATCACCCGCTTCGGCAAGCGGGCCATCTTCGCGCCGGACGGCGGCGGCAAGCAGATGGTGCTGCCGGAAGGCGCCAGCGTGAACGACAGCACCATCCGCCATATCCAGTCCGACCGGGTGATCCTGGCCAGCGGCACGGTGCTGCTGCCGACCTACGACCACAACCCAAGCACGTTGGGCACCACGCCGCCCTTCCACCCGGCCTTCACACCGAACTTTCCCCCGCCGGGCCCCGGCTTTCCGAATGCCGGCTTTCCAAATCCCGCCTTCCCGAACCCCGCGTTTCCCAACCAGGCCGCGGCACCTGGCACCCCCCCCGGGTTCCAGGCGCCAGGGCCGCAATTCCAGCCGCAGTTCCAGCCGCCCACCGAGGCCGGCGACCAGGCGCCGCCGTTCCGCGGCGGCCCAATTCCGCAACGGAGAGAGTGATGCTGTCAGCCGCGCGAGCGAAAAACCTGGCGCGCGCGCCCGCTTGGCGTGCGCGTCTGTGTCCGCCGGTCTGCTGCCCGCTCGGCGGCCGGCTGGCTCGCGGCCCGCTTGTCTCAGGTCTGCCCGGGTGGCGCCTGCCCGTCTGGCTGGTTGCCACCACGGCGCTGTGCGCCGGCGGCTGCGTCCCGGTAGCCCAGCCCAGGCTGCTGCCGCCGCTGCCGCCGATGACCCACGAGGGCGGCGTCGCCGCGCCGCGCATCAACGGCGAGGTGACCGGCAACCCGCCGCCGCCGCAGGTAGCCGTCAGCACCGGGCCCGGAGTGATCGTCAGCGCGCACGCTGCCGGCCAGCCGGGCGGCGGCGCCGGCACGGTGACGCTGGACTTCGCCGACACCGACATTCGCGAGGTGGTGGCCCAGATCCTCGGCAACACGCTGCACGTGAACTACGCCATCGACCCCTCGGTGCACGGCTCGGCCACGCTGCGCACCGTCACCCCGCTGGCCGACAGCCAGCTGATCCCGGTGCTGCAGTCCTTGCTGGCGCAGAACAACGCCACCCTGGTCAACAACGGCGGCGTGTACCGGGTGCTGCCGACGGCAGCCGCCGGCGGGGTTGCCGGTGGCGCGGGCACCGCCGGCGGCACGCTGGTGCCGCTGCGCTACGCCTCGGCCGAGGAACTGGCGAAGAACCTGCAGCCCTACGTGCAGGGCGGCGCCCGGCTGGTGGCCGTGCCCACCAGCAACGCGCTGGTGATCAGCGGCGAGCCGGCCCAGCGCGACGCGCTGGTCGACCTGGTGCGCGCCTTCGACGTGGACGTGCTGGCCGGCCAGTCCTACGCGCTGCTGCCGGTGCCCAACGGGGCGGCGGAGGATTTCGCCACCGCCTTGCAGCAGGCGTTCCGCTCCCAGCAGGGCGGCCAGCTCGCCAGCCAGGTGCACGTGGTGCCGCTGGCACGGGTGAACGCGGTCCTCGCCGTCACCAACCAGCCGCGCTACCTCACCGACGTGCGGCGCGTCTACGCGGTGGTCGAACGCGGCATGCACCAGACGATGCGCACCTGGCACGTCTACTACGTGCAGAACAGCACGGCCAACGACACCGCCTACATCCTCCAGCAGGCGTTTACCCCGGACAACGTCACCGCACAGCCCACCGCGCACGGCCAGGGACAGCAGACGCAGCAATCAGGGCTGATCGGCTCGTCCAGCTCGGGCACCAGCGGCGGCACCGGCTCCACGCTGGGCGGCGGCGTGGGCGGCACCTCCGGCGGGACGAGCGGCGGTATCGGCGGGATCGGCGGAGTCGGCGGCTCGGGCAGCGGCGGCACGGGCGGCCTGGGCGGCTCGTTGTCCGGCGGCAGCAGCGGCTCCGGCGGTCAGGGCTCGCCGGTGCACGGCTCGGGCAGCACCGGTGCCAACCCGCTGCTGGGCGGCCTGTCCAACAGTGGCGGCCAGGCTAACCCGAACGAGATGCGCATCATCCCGAACCCGGAAAACAACGCCGTCCTCGTCTACGCCACCGGCGAGGAGGAAGCGACGGTCGAAGCGATGCTGCACAAGATAGATATCCTGCCGTTGCAGGTCCGTATCGACGTCATCATCGCCGAGGTCGACCTCAACGACAATCTTCAATACGGCACCGAGTTCTACTTCCGCCACGCCGGCTTCTCCACCGCGCTGGGCCAAGCGGCCAGCACCATCATCGGCGCCAGCGTTGCCGGCACGTCTGCGACGAGCGGCTCGCAGAACTTCAGCTTCGGCGTGTCCGGCACCAGCGGCGACCTGGTGATCCAGGCGCTGCAGGGCATCACCACGGTGAAGATACTGTCCTCGCCCGAACTGCTCGTGCTCGACAACGAGACGGCGTCGCTGCAGGTCGGCAACCTGGTGCCGTACCTCACGGCGCAGACGACCGACCTGGTGTCGTCCACCAACGCGATCACCAACTCGGTCAGCTACCAGAAGACCGGCGTCATCACCCAGGTGACGCCGCGGGTGAACAGCGGCGGCCTGGTCACGCTGGACATCAGCCAGGAGGTGGCCGGCATCGCCGCGGGCAGCACGACCACGGGCACGTCGGGCTCGACCATCAACTCGCCTACCTTCACCGATCGCGCGGTGCAGAGCCGCATCGTGGCACAGGACGGCGAGACCGTCGGCATCGCCGGGCTGATCACCGACAACCTGGCCCGCGGCAGCTCCGGCATCCCGATCCTGAAGGACATTCCGATCATCAGCCTGCTGACCAGCCAGCAGACCAACACACGGACGCGCACCGAGCTGCTGGTGCTGCTGACGCCGCACGTCCTGCACGACCAGCGCGACGCACGCTCGCTGACCGACGACCTGCGCGAGCAGATCCCGCGCGCGGCGTTCGTGCCCTACGAGGTGCAGACCTTGCCGCGTGGCGGGTCGGATGATCCGCATCTGCGGATACAGCAGCGGTTGGGGGTGGGGCCGTAGGAAGGCAGGCAAGGCCTTCGTTTTCGAGAAAAGAAGCAAGCAGCTTTTGCCGCGGCTGTCGCAGACGGCTGAGGCTGTCCCGAGAGCTCGACCGGCGAGTGGCAAGGCAAAAAACTTTTGTTTCCTCGGGCGCGCGCTGAAGGAAACTCCGCGACAGCAGGACCAAAAGTCTTTTGCTTGCTTTCTTCAGAAAAGAACGCCTCGCTTTCTTACGCTACCGCCGGCTCCTCCTCCGCGATCACCTGCTCCGTCTGCGGCGGGTCCAACTGCCAGGGCACCACCAGCACGCTCACCCACGGCCCGCCGTGGCGCAGTACCTGCCGGCGGATCTGCTGCGTGCGGCCGGTGTGCAGTGCCGCTTCCCACCAGGAGCCGCCGGACAGCTCGCTGAGGATGACCACCACCGGCCGGTTCGGGCAGCGCGTGTGCAGCGCCTCCACCTCGCGCAGCAGCGGCGCAAGCGTGCTGCGGTAGGGCGAGGTCTCGATCAGCAGCTCGGGCAGCGGCAGTCCGGCACGGTGCGCGGGCTCCTCCACCTGCTGGCGCCATTCCTCGCGCAGGTGCGCCTCGTGCTCCTCCGCGTCGGGGCCTTCCAGGTCGGTAAGGTGCAGCGCCACCACGTCGCGCGACAGGCGGGTGGCCATGTGCACCGCGCGCCGCGCCATGCGGTCCCAGCGTTCCAGCGGCACCACCACGCTGGGCGGCGCGTGATCGGCCAGGTCGGTCACCCGGTCCGCCCCGGCCAGCACCTGGTTGTCCAGGCCGCGGTAGTAGCGGCGGATCAGCAGCAGTAGGCCCAGCGTGGCCGGGATGATGACCAAGGTCAGCCAGGCCCCCTCGGTGAACTTGGCGACCAGGATGATGGCCAGCGCCGTGCCGGTAGCCAACGCGCCCACCCCGTTGATGAACAGCCGCAGGCGGTCGGTCAGCCGGCGCAGGTTGCGGCGCCAATGCACCGCCATGCCGGCTTGGCTGAGCGTGAAACTGAGAAAGGCGCCCACGGCGAACAGCGGAATCAGCCGGTCGGTGATGCCGCCGAAGACGGCCAGCAGGGCGGCCGCACCCGCGGCGAGGAACAGGATGCCTATGGTGTAGACCAGCCGGCGGCCGGGTATGGCGAACGCCTTTGGCAGGTAGGAGTCCGCCGCCACGCCGCGGCACAGCCGGGGGAAGCCCACGAACGAGGTGTTGGCCGACAGGCACAGCACCGTCAGCACGGCGCCGATGGTGACGTAGTACAGCCAGCCGCGCCCGACTACGGCGGCGACCAGCTGGGAGACCACGCTCTGGTAGCCCGGCTTGGTCTCGTCCATCGCCGCGATGGCGTAGCTCTGCGCCAGGTAGGCGATGCCGGCCAGCAGCAGCCCCAGCACGGCGACGATGCCGAACAGCGTGCGATGCGCGTACTTCACCGTTGGCTCCTTGAAGGCGCCGACGCCGTTGCTGACGGCTTCCACGCCGGTCATCGCGGTGCAGCCGGCGGCGAAGGCGCGCAGCAGCAGCCATGGGGTGAGTGCCGTGGCGGTATGCGGCAGCGCCGGCGGGGCGACGACCGCGTGCGGGTGGCCGCCGGCGTGCAGCACCTGCCAGATGCCGGCCGCCAGGATGGCGGTGAGCGAGGCGATGAACAGGTAGGTGGGAAACGCGAGTGCCACGCCGGATTCCTTGGTGCCGCGCAGGTTCACCAGCGTAAGTGCGGCGAGGATGCCCAGGCACAGCGGCAGGGTGTAGGCGTGCAGCGAGGGCAGGGCGGAGGTGAGCGCGCCGACGCCGGCGGAGATGCCTACGGCCACGTTCAGCATGTAGTCGATCATCAGCGCGGCGGCCGCCAGCAGGGCCGGGCGCTCGCCCAGGTTCTCGCGCGCGACGACGTAGGACCCGCCGCTGCTGGGGTAGGCGTCGATGGTCTGCCAGTAGGAGAGGAACAGGGTGGCCAGCAGCAGCAGGATGACCCAGGTGAGCGGCTGCACGGCGGCCAGGCCGGCGGCGCCGGTGGCCGCCAGCACGGTGAGCATGGCTTCCGGGCCGTAGGAGGCCGAGCCCAGGCCGTCCAAGCCCATGGCGGGGATGCCTTCGAGCGCGCCGATGCGGCGGGATTGCGCCTCGCGATTGGCGAGGCGGCGGCCGAACAGGACGGAGGTCAGGGACATGGGCGGGCCGAGGTTGTGAACGGTCGGGGTAGCTAGAAACAGAAGGCAAGGCCAGGGCTCTGCCCTGGACCCGTCGCGCGAAGCACGCCATGCGTGACGGGGCCAGTCGGCCCCAGAGCCCGTTCTCGGGCTCCTCCGGCAACCAGGAAACGGGGTCTGGGGCCGACTGGCCCCATCATGCGCAGCGTGCTTTGCGCGACCGGTCCAGGGCAGAGCCCTGGCCTTACTTCCCTCTTGCCAAGGCCCGCTTTCACCCTTGACGAAGCCCCGACCTCCCCGTAGTTAACCCCTCCTCGGCCACCCCGGTATTCTTTGCACCGGCTGGCCGTCGAAAGCAGGCCACCAGAGCACGCGGCGCCGTCCCCCGGAAAAGGGCGACCTAGGCCGGGTGCAGTCATCTGGACCCGTACGGGTGGGACCTCCCACGTCGTGCGGGCTTTGTGTTTGCGGACGGCGGCACGCCCAAGCTCTGCACCCGGGTCAGGCCAGGAAGAGATTGCATTGGGACACGAGGGCGAATGCCTACGATCAACCAGCTGATTGCCCACGGGCGCGAGCCGGCCGCCAAGCGCAACAAGGTGCCGGCCCTGCAAGGCTGCCCGCAGAAGCGCGGCGTTTGCACCCGCGTCTACACCACCACGCCGAAGAAGCCGAACTCGGCACTTCGTAAGGTGGCCAAGGTGCGCCTGACCAACGGCTTCGAAGTGGTCAGCTACATCCCCGGCGAAGGCCACAACCTGCAGGAGCACAGCGTGGTGCTGATCCGCGGCGGCCGCGTGAAGGACCTGCCCGGCGTGCGCTACCACATCCTGCGCGGCGTGCTGGACACGCAGGGCCTGCCCAAGCGCCGCAAGCGCCGTTCGCTCTACGGCGCCAAGCGGCCGAAGTAAGGAGAGGATCCGATGAGTCGCCGCCGCCGCGCTGTCAAGCGCGAGATCCTGCCGGACGCCAAGTTCGGCGACATCGTCATCACGCGTTTCATGAACGCGC
>CAXSZX010000025.1:0-44403 GCA_964242115.1 uncultured Acetobacteraceae bacterium
AGAAAAGAAGGCCTTGCCTTACTGGCCTCGCGTTTGACGATCGAGACCAAAGGCCGCTGGTATGACACGGCTTTCCTACGCTCTGCTCCGCTGTCGCGCGCTCACCGGTTAAGTCCCCGACAGGGAGCAAAAGTTTTTTGCTTCTTCTTCTCAAAAAAGAAGGCCTTGCTTTCTCCCGCAGGAGCGCCCGATGAACGCGATACTCACCCGTGACCCGCTGCTGCAGCCCTACAAACTGCGCCATCTCACCCTGCGCAACCGCGTGATGAGCACATCGCACGAGCCGAGCTACTCCGAAGACGGCATGCCAAAGGATCGTTACCGGCTTTATCACGTCGAGAAGGCGCGCGGCGGCATCGCGCTGACGATGACCGCCGGCTCCGCCGTGGTCTCGCCCGACAGCCCGCCGGTGTTCGGCAACCTGCTCGCCTACAAGGACGAGATCGTGCCGTGGCTGCGCCGCCTGTCCGACGAGTGCCACGAGCACGGCTCGGCGGTGATGATCCAACTGACGCATCTCGGCCGGCGCACCGCGTGGAACAAGGCGGACTGGCTGCCGGTGCTCGCACCCTCGCGGGTGCGCGAGGCGACGCATCGCGGCTTTCCCAAGGCGGCGGAGGCGTGGGACATCGAGCGCATCGTGGCGGATTACGCAGCCGCCGCGCAGCGCATGCAGGCGGCAGGCCTCGACGGTTTCGAGATCGACGCCTACGGGCATTTGCCGGACCAGTTCTGGTCGCCGGCCACCAACTACCGCGACGACGAGTACAACGGCAGCCTGGAAAACCGCATGCGCTTCTCCGTGCGCGTGCTGCAGGCGATGCGCGACGCGGTAGGGCCGGACTTCCTGATCGGCGTGCGGATGGTTGCGGACGAGGACTGGGATGTTGGCCTGACGCGCGCGGACGGGGTGGAGATCGCCAAGCGTTTCGCCGGCGGCGGGGTGGTGGACTTCCTCAACATCATCCGCGGCCACATGGAGACGGACAACGCGCTGTCGCACGTGATCCCGATCCACGGCATGGGCACCGCGCAACACCTCGATTTTGCTGGCGAGGTGCGCGCGGCGACGGGCTTTCCTACTTTTCACGCAGCCCGCATCAACGACGTGGCGACCGCGCGGCACGCCATCGCCGAGGGCAAGCTGGACATGGTCGGCATGACCCGCGCGCACATCGCCGAGCCGCACATCGTCGCCAAGGTGCTGGCCGGCCACGAGGACCGCATCCGTCCCTGCGTGGGTGCCACCTACTGCCTGGACCGCATCTACGAGGGCAACGAGGCGCTGTGCGTGCACAACGCCGCCACCGGGCGGGAGGCGAGCATGCCGCACATCATCCCGCGCGCGGACGGCCCGCCGCGCCACGTGGTGGTGGTAGGCGCCGGCCCCGCCGGGCTGGAGGCCGCGCGCGTGGCCGCCGAGCGCGGTCATAGGGTGACGGTGTTCGAGGCGACAGGCCGTGCCGGCGGGCAGGTGCTGCTGGCGTCCCGCACGCCGCGCCGGCGGGAGCTGATCGGCATCGTGGACTGGCGCGTCTCCGAGCTGGCCCGCATGGGCGCCGAGCTGCGCTTCGACACCTACGCGGGTGCCGACGAGGTGCTGGCGCTGGCACCCGACGCCGTGTTCGTCGCTACCGGCGGCGTGCCGGACACCGAGATACTTCAGGATGGCAACGACCTGGTCGTCTCGAGCTGGGACGTGGTGGGCGGCGCCACCTCGCTGTCAGGTCGGGTGCTGGTCTACGACGACAACGGCGCGCATCCCGGCATGCAGGCGACCGAGGTGCTGGCCGAAGCCGGCGCCGAGGTGGAACTGGTCACGCCGGAGCGCATGCTGGCGCCGGAGATCGGCGGCCTGAACCACGCCGCCTACGCGCGCATCTTCCGCCGCCGCAGCGTGCGGGTGACGGTGAACACGCGGCTGCTGTCCGTGCGCCGCGACGGCAACGGGCTGATCGCCGTGCTTGGCAGCGATTACGGCGCCGAACAGGAAGAGCGCCGCGTGGACCAGGTGGTGGTCGAGCACGGGACAGTGCCGCTCGACGAGGTGTACGAGGCGCTGAAGCCGGGCTCGCGCAACGGCGGCGAGGTGGACCACGCGGCTTTGCTGGGCGGGCGGACCCAGGCGGTGGTGCGCAACGCGGAGGGGAGCTACCAGCTGTTTCGCATTGGCGATGCGGTGGCGAGCCGTAACATACACGCCGCGGTTTTTGACGCGTTGCGGCTGGCGAAAGACATGTAATACCGGGCGGCCGTGAGGGTGACCCGCGCGGGAGCAAGCAAGGCCTTCTTTTTTGAAAAAAAGAAGCAAAAAACTGTTGATCCGGCTGTCGCGCAGTTTTCCTTCGGCGCGCACTCCATGAAACAAAAGTTTTTTGCGGTTTTTTCAAAAAAGAAGGCCTTGCTTGCGTCCTGCCCCTTCACTCCGCCAACGCGGGGTTTATCCGAAACACGCTGCCGGCATCCGCCCCGCCCGCATCGCTGCCGCCATACAACGTGGTCGTCCCGTACAGGAACCTGTCGCTGCCCTCGATCAGCGCGCCGCCCGGAGAGCCGCCGGTGCTGCCGCTGAACGGCGCCACGGTCTGCATCCTGCCGTTCTTGGGATCGTACCGGTAGCTGCTGCCGACCTCGCTGCCTTGGCTGGTCTGCTCCGAGGTGCCGTAGATCAGGCCGTCGCTGCCCAGCGTTGGCCCGCTCACCTCCGCCTCGCCGTTGTAAGGCGCCGCACCGCTGAAGACGTAGTGAACCTTGAAGCCGGAGCCGTCCGGTGCCAGCGAGAACAAACCCCCGCCGGCGCCGCCGCTGGTGGTGGTGCCCCAGAGATTGCCGTCAGGGCCGTAGATCAGCGCTCCTTGGGGTTGGTAGTAGCTGCCGTCTGCGGTGTTCTCGATGTTGTTGAAGGCGTGCAGGGTGGTCATCACGCCGCCGGCGTAGCTGAAGATGATGCCGCCGCCGCTGGTGTTGCCGTTCGGGCCGCCGAGGACCGTGGTGCCGTATAGCGTCTTGCCGTCGTGGCCGAGCAGCAGGGCGCCGGACGGGTTGTAGCCGTCGTTGTCCTTCGTGTAGTCGAACTGATGCAGCGCACGCACCGCGCCGTTAATGTTCATCGCGTAGAGTGTGCCCTCGTTCCCGATGCCGCCCTGGTTCGCCACGCCGTAGAACATGCCGCTCGCCGCCTGGACCAGGTGGCTGGACGGCCGGCCGCCTTCGCCGTCGCCGGCAAAACGGTGCAGGCGGGTGAAGACGCCGGCGGTGGAGATGCGGAAGGCGGTGCCGCAGCCCAGCGCGCCGTTGCAGCCGGGCAACCCGCCATCCTGGGCGACGCCGTAGAGGTAGCCGTCCTGTCCTTGGATCAGCCCGGCCATGGGGAACGCGCCGTCCGGCGCCGTGGACGTGCTTGTGGCGTAGGGAAACGAATACAGCGTGGTGACCACGCCAGCCGCCGTCATGCGGAAGATGGTGCCGCAGCCGGTATAGCCGCCATTGCTGCGGTTGGGGCAAAGCCCGGCGCCGCCGTAGGCCGTGGTGCCGTAGAAATTGCCGTCCGACGCCTGCACGAGTTCGGCGTAGGGGGTGCTGCCGTGCGCGTAGTGACTGGCGTCCGCAGCGGTGTAGGCGAACCGGTGCAACGGCCTGATGGCGGCAGCCTGCGCCGTGCCGAATCCGGCCAGGCACAGCGCTGCGATGAGTGTCAGGCTGCCAGGCGTCACGGGCCGCATGGGACGTCCTGCGAGATTGCGCAAAGCTGTGCAGTGGCGGGGCTGAGCCCGATGACGGCCAGCACGAGGATTGCTGCCAGCACGAGCGGCAGCATCACGCCCGCCAGACTCGTCCGCGGCGCATCGTCTGCGTTGCCGCGGCCACGCGCGTGACCGGCAGGATCGGCCACGCGCGTGGCCTGCCGCCAGGCGTCGGCAGAAAGCACCGCTGCTGATCGTCGTTCCATGGCACGCATTTGTGTGTTCCTCATCGTTGCATGCGCGCAGTGGGATCGACGCCGGGCGGCCGGACAAGTAAATAGGTGTCAATCGATATCAATGCGTGCGCTTACAACGACTTGGCTTGCGTCGGTTGATCCGGGGACGACGATCGAGACCGCAAGT
The DNA here is from genome assembly GCA_964242115.1 of uncultured Acetobacteraceae bacterium. Lineage (GTDB taxonomy): Bacteria > Pseudomonadota > Alphaproteobacteria > Acetobacterales > Acetobacteraceae > BOG-908. Next base: position 4,107 of record CAXSZX010000025.1, read on the forward strand.
CCGTCTGTGGCAGCGCCTGCGACCGTGTTCATTGCGTGGCACGCGGGCCGTGTCCGCCCACGGTTCCGCTGCCGAGTCCGCGTCACACTGGAGTGCCCTCGACATGAATGTTTTCCAAAGGGAACAGGGCGTCTTCCGTTGGGGCAGCTGCGTGCTCGACCCCACGCGCCGGTCTCTCGTCTGCGACGGGGCCAGGGTGAAGCTGGCCGAGCGGCTGCTCGACGTGCTGCTGTACCTGGTTGCGAACCATGGCCGCGTCGTCGGGCGCGACGAGCTGCTGCAGGCGGTCTGGGCCGGCCGGAAAGTGGAGGACAGCAACGTCGGCCAGGCGATCTTCGAGCTGCGCAAGGTGCTGAAGGCCGTAACCGGCCACGAGCCCGGCATCGTCACCGTGCCCGGCCGCGGGTTCCGCTTCGCCGAGGATTTGCGTTTCGAGGCCGCGCCGTCGGCAGGCGTGCACGCCGACCCGACGCCACCGCCCGCCACCCCAGGCTGGCGCAGACATGGGCCGCTCGGCGTGGCGCTGCTGGCGTTGCTGGTGGCAGCACTCAGCCTCGCGATCTGGGCGGCCCGCGCACCGGCTCCCGGTAGCGTGCACGTGGCCGAGCCAGCGTTCGCACCGCCGGCGCACTCGGTGGCCGTGCTCGCCTTCGACAACATGAGCGGCGATGCCAACCTGGCCTACCTCTCCGACGGCATCTCCGAGCAACTCATCGACTCGCTCACCCGCATCGAGGCGATCCGGGTCGCCGGCCGCGCCTCGTCGTTCTCGTTCCGCGGACGCGGTGCGACGATCGGCCAGATCGCCCGCGTGCTGAACGTGGGCGCGGTGCTCGGCGGCAGCGTGCGCCGCGCCGGCAGCCGGGTGGTGGTGACAGCCCAGCTTACCAACGGCCTGGACGGCTTCAACATGTGGTCGCAGACCTTCAACCGCGACCAGGGCGACGTGGTGAGCATCGAGACCGAGATCGCCCAGGCGGTGGTGGCGTCGCTGCAGGGCAAGCTGCTGGGCGGGGATTCTGCCAGGCTGACCCTGGGCGGCACCGGCAACACCGCCGCCTACGATTCCTACCTGCGCGCCACCCAGCTCGAGCACACCGCCAAGGGTGAGGCCGACCACCGCGCTGCGCTGGTCGATTTCGACCGTGCCATCGCACTGGACCCGGGTTTCGCGCGCGCTTACGGCGGCCGCTCCAAGGCGCTCGCCAACATCGCGATGCTGGGGGCGGTGGGCAGTTCGGTAGCCCAGCACAAGCTGTTTGCCGACTCGCTGGCGGCCGCTGACCGCGCTGTGGCGCTGGCCCCGAACTGGGGCCAGTCGCATTCGTTGCGCGCCTGGGTGCTGAACTTCGGCCTGCTGGACCACGCCGCCGCAGAGCGCGAGGTGCAACAGGCGATGATGCTGACGCCAGGCAGCGCCGCCATCGAGGGCAACTACGCCAACATCGAGCTGGCCGTGGGCCACCTCGACCTAGCGGTGGAAGCCGGTAGGCGCGGCACGCAGATAGATCCGCTCTCCGTCAACGCCTGGGGCCAGTTCGCCCGCATCCTGTTCATGGCGCGGCGCTACGACGAGGCCGCCGAAGCCTTGCACCACGCCACCGTGCTGGGCGACGGTTTGCGCCCGATCTATGTCGGCCTGCTGGGCGGCGTGCTGGTAATGCAGAACCACCCCGAGGCAGCCAGGGCACTGTGCGCGCCGGCGGCGAACCTGGAGGAGAAGGAGGTGCTGGCGATCGCCGACCAGCGTCTCGGCCGCCAGGCCGACGCCGATGCCGACTTGGCCAAGCTGCGGGCCGACCAGGGCGACGCCGGCGCTTTCAGCTACGCCGAAATCTACGCCCAGTGGGGACGCACGGCCGACGCGCTGGGTTGGCTGGAAACGGCGGCGCGGTTGGGCGACCCCGGGCTGGCCGAAGCGGCCGTCGACCCGATGCTGGACCCGATCAGGAACGAGACGCGGTTTCAGGTAGTGCAGACGCGGCTTGGCGAGGCGCTGCACTGAGGCTGGGCATGCAGGAGAAGAAGCAGGAAGCTTTTGCGAGCGCTGTCGGGTGGCACTTGCACTGGCGAGCGTAAGTCTTGGCGTCTTGGTGACCGAAAGAAAAGCAAGGCCTTCTTTTCTGAAGAAAAGAAGCAAAAGACTTTTGGGCCTGCTGTCGCGATGGTTCTGCAGTGCGCGCCTTTGAGGGAAGAAAACTCTTTCGGTTCTTTTTTTCAAGAAAGAACCGCTTGCCTTGCCTGTCGGCCACCAGGAATGCGTGTCGTCAGCATTACTGAATTTACAATCTGTGTTTCTGACTGTCGTTGTCTTTACAGGTTTCTGCTGGTCCGCGCAGTATCGTCGTAACTTCGCGCCCGCAGCATCGTAGACACAGGGCTTATGCTCCGCAGAGGAACGCGACGGACATGCTAGACTACGCACCTGATTGTTTGCCTGGCGACAGCACCTCCTTATACGGACGTGAATGGGGCGCACCCTGGACTGGCGAGACCGTGCTGCCCGACGACAACCTGGTGTCGAGGTTGATCGAACGGTCCAGAGAAGCCGTCAATATCAGCCGGGCAAAGCCCGCTATACGTGTGCCGCAGACCTTTAATCCGGAGCGGATGTCTGGATACTGCGCATCGTAACAAACTTTCAGTTCGGCCATGCAAGCGGACAGGTGGTTCAGGACACTACCTCCTAGCCGCTTGTGGAGTGTTCCGGAGGCAGTGCTCACACAACAGCTTGTCGTAATGTCCGGTCGGCGACCTTTAGCTCTCTTCGGTTGTTCAGTGCCGTAACTCGTTATGCTTCGAGGTGAGCAAGACGAAGATAGACTGCCTTTCAAAGATATTGGCAAAGGTGTGTGTGCTGCCCGTGGGTTGTCCTGCAACGCGCGCGAGTGACGATGGCCTATTGGTCGACGGACCCCGAATCCAGCGAACGCCTCCGGCGCTTAAACCGTGAATGCTGACTGGGTGCAGTGTCTGACTTCATCGACGTCGGCGCGCGGTTCGGCCATTTATTGGTTGCGCAACTTGGATCCGCCGGTTTTGAACATTGAACTGCTTGCCTAGCCTTCTAGACGCGCCCGATCACCGCCCCATGTGGCGTCAGGTGATCACTAACAGACCCCCCACTCTGGTTTTGCTGCACTTCCTGGGTGGGAGTGCCGTAAGCTGGTCGGACGTGACCAAAAATTTGGCTCGGCGAATGCGGTGTCTCGCGCTGGACTTGCCCGGCTTCGGTGATGCCGCCGACGAGGTCGGCTACAGCGTCGCAGAAATGGCAGACAGCGTAGCCGCCCGACTGAAAGGCGCCGGCCTGGGCGACTGGATGATCGCGGGCCACAGCATGGGCGCCAAGGTCGCCGCCGTGCTGGCCAGGCGCGCGGAGGACGGTGAGGCCGGGCTGGCGGGGTTGCATGGCGCAGTCCTGTTGGCCGGCTCGCCACCTGGTCCGGAGCCGATGCCGAACGAGCAGCGGCAATCCATGCTCGCCCTGTTCACCGGGGAAGCGGCAGCGTGGCCGGCACGGGCTCGGGACTACATCGAGACTAACGTGGCCGCGGAGTTGAAGCTGGAGACGATGCAGCGGGCCGTCGCCGACGTGTCGCGCATGTCGCCGGACGCCTGGGCGGCCTGGTTGCGCGCGGGCAGCCGGGAGGATTGGGCCAGCAGGGTCGGCGTGTTGCGCACGCCCGCGCTCATCCTTTGCGGCGCCGAGGACCCGGGCCTTGGCGAGAGCGCGCAGACGCGGCTGACTACACCGCACTACGCGTCCCACCGGCTGGTGACGCTGCAAGGTGCCGGCCACCTGCTGCCGATGGAACGGCCCGACGACGTGGCACGGCTGATCGAAGAGCACGCCGACGCGGTCTGCGCCCCGGCATGACCGGCCCGGTGGTCCCCGACGCGTATCGGACGTTGATCGAATCGCCGCGTGTCAGCACGGGCACGCGGCGCGCCTTGCAGGCGCGCGCGGTCGACGACGATCCGGCCTACCAGCCGGTGGCGATGACGCCGGCGCAGCTCGCCATCTTGCGCGCGGTGGTCAGCCGTCTTGTGCCGCAACCGGATGCGGCGTGCATCGACCTCGCGGCGCGGCTGGACGCGCAACTTGGCGCGGGACCCGGTGATGGCTGGCGTTTCGCGGCGCTGCCGGACGATCGCACGGCCTACGCGCGCGGATTGTCGGTTCTGGACGACCACGCGCGGGCAGAGCACGGACGTGGCTTCGCTGAGCTGGCGCACGACCTGCAGAGCACGCTCCTGGCGCGTGCGGCCGCCGGCAAGATGGTTGCGGGTGCGCCGGGGTTGCTCGACGGTGCCCAGATGCAGCTCTGGTTCAAGGACGTGCTCGCCGAAGCGGTGAGGCTATACGTTGCTCACCCTGCAACGCTGGCGAGCATGGGCTACAGCGGCATTGGATATGGCGGCGACGGCGATATCAAGCCTGGGTTCAGCCTGGTGGGCCTCGGCGAACGCGAGGCGTGGGAGCCGATACCCGAGCATGCGCCCGGGGCAGGGACGGGGCCGACAGCGCGATGAACCTGTCGCAGATGCGGCTTCATGCGCTGGCCGAGACGGTGGACGCAGTGGTGATCGGCACCGGCGCCGGGGGTGCGCCGTTGCTGGCCCGGCTGGCGGCTGCCGGCCTGCGCGTGGTGGCGCTCGAAGCCGGCGGCAACCGCACGCCGGAAGATTTCACCGCCGACGAGGTGGCCGCCGCCGACCTCTACTGGCTGGGCGAGCGGTTGAGCGAAGGTGCCACACCCACGGCCTTCGGCGCCAACAACAGTGGGGTTGGTGTTGGCGGCTCTACGCTGCACTGGGGCGCGTTCGTGCCGCGGCCGAACGAGGCGGATTTGCGCCTGCGCTCGCAATCCGGCGTCGGCGAGGACTGGCCGCTCGGCCTCGACGACCTGCCGCCGTATTTTCGAGAAATTGAGAGCTTCATCGGCGTCTCAGGCCCCGCGGATTACCCGTGGGACCCGGGCCGGCGCTATCCGTTGCCGGCGCCGTTGCTGAACGCGCCGGCCCAACTGATGCAGGCAGGCTGCACGGCGTTGGGCGTGCGGCACTGCGCCGCACCGGCCGCGGTGGTGTCTCAGCCCTACACGCAGCCTGGCATCTCCGACCGCCCGGCCTGCATCAATTGCGGCTACTGCCACCAGGGATGCCGCATCGGTGCGAAAACCAGTATGGACGTGACGTACCTGCCGCTCGCTGTCTCGCACGGGGCGGAGATACGGCCGGGGTGTTTCGTGCACGGGCTGGAGTGCGACGCGCGCGGGCGCATCACCGCGGTAGTCTACCGCTCCGCCGGCCAGGATGTGCGCCAGCGATGCAACGCCGTGTTCCTGTGCGCCGGCGCCGTCGAGACGCCCCGCCTGCTGCTGCACACCGGGCTGGCGAACTCCAGCGGCCAGGTCGGGCGCAACTTCATGGCGCACGTGGCGACGCAGGTGTGGGGCACGTTCGCCGACGAGACGCGGCCCAACAAGGGCTGGCCGTCGTCGCTGACCACCGAGGACATGGGGCCCGCGCCGCGGGATTTCGCCGGCCGCTATCTGGTCCAGAGCCTCGGCGTCGTGCCAGTCACCTGGGCCACCCAGGTGGCGCGCGGCAGGGGACTGTGGGGTCAGCCGTTGGTGGATTATCTGCGCCGCTACAACAACGTCGCCGGCATCGGGATAAACGGCGATTGCCTGCCGCAGGATGCCAACCGCCTGACCTTGTCGCACGAGGTGGACGAGATCGGGATGCCCAAGCCGCTTGTCGCGTTCAGCTACGGCGCAGGCGAGCTAGCGATGAGCGCCCATGCCGCCGCTTTCCTGACCGACATCTGGACCGCCGCGGGAGCAACAGATGTGTGGACCTTTGAGCGGTCCGCGCACACGATCGGCACCTGCCGCATGGGCGCCGATGCTGCGCGCGCGGTGGTCGATAGGCAGGGCCGCAGCTTTGACATCGACAATCTGTGGATTTGCGACAACTCGGTGTTTCCGAGCGCGATGGCGGCCAACCCTGCGTTGACGATCATGGCGCTTTCGCTGCGCACGGCGGATGCGTTCTTGCGGCGGGGAAAGTAAGCAAGCAGTTCTTTTTTGAAAAAGAACCAAAAAACTTTGCTCTCTTCGGGTGTGCCGTGGTGAGAAGTGTTGTTTCAGCTTTCCGCGGCAGCCGAGACAAAAGCTTCTTGCTTTTTTTGCTCGAAAAAGAAGGCCTTGCTTCCTACGCCTTCGGCGGCCGCTGACATAGCAAGCCCCCCACCGCCAATCCGGCAGCCATGGCGCCGTAAGCGACCGACATGGACCGCTTGGTGAGCACGAACTCCCAACCAGGCGTGAAACGCTTTGGCGTCGCCAGGTAATCGACTGCCGCGGCAACCGCCGACACTGCCACCGCACGCTGCAGCATGGACGCGGGGGAGAGTGGCGGGCGTGGCCCGACCCAGCGCTCGAACAAGGCGGCCCAGAACACGGTCGCAGCGTGGTGGGTGGCGTAGCCCACTGCCGTGTGGGTGACGTCGGCGCCGGTGACCAGGGCCGCGCGTGGTCCGTTCAGCCAGTGGCTCGTGGCGTTGACCGGCTGCAGGCTGCCCTTGCCCTCGAGTTGCGCAAGCACGCCGAGGGCGATGCTAGACGTGACGCTCGCGATCGAGCCTATGACGACTACGTCACCCAGATGTCCGCCGCGGGCTGTCATCGTCGTCTCCCATTCATCGCTGCGTTGAACGCTGTCCGAGAACGGCTGTTTCTCAACCGCCCGGCTGTTAGCGGTTTACTGAATTTCGGCGCTTTGAAGATCGGCAAGACAAGCAAAGGCCTTCTTTTCCGCAGAAAAGAAGCAAAAGATTTGCAGTCCTGCTGTCGCGATGGTTCAGCCAGCGCGCGCCGGAGGGAACAAAAAGTTTTTTGGTTCTTTTTTTCAAAAAAGAACCGCTTGCCTTGACTGGGTTCGTTCCAGCTTTCATTCGCGGGAATAGAACCTGTAGCAGCGGCGAAAAGTTCAGCGAAGCAGGCTGCTCCCTTCACGTGGCGGCGCAGCGAGGAAGCTGGACATTCCTCGCCTCTGTGAGAAGGCCGCGGCTTGAACAGAGCGTGCTAGCCCGAACCGCGCGCGCTGGGCGTCGTTGAGCCAGGCAACGCTTTGCAGGAAATCTCACATGCCGCCAATTACGCGACGCACTCTTGTCGGGTCCACCGGCGCGGGCCTTGCCGGCCTGGGGTTGATAGGCTCGGCGTCGGCGGCCGAGCCGTTTCAGGAGCCCGCCGGCCTTCGTGGCACGGTGCACGGCAGCCAGGTCAGCCTGCCGTCGCTCGACACCGCTGCGGACCTGTCGGCGAAAGTGCCGGCGCTCGACCCGTTCGACAAGCGCCTGGGCATCGCCGTCGTTGGTCTTGGCAGGCTGTCGTTGACGCAGATACTGCCGGGTTTTGCGCAAAGCGAGCACGTGCGTGTCACCGCCCTGGTCAGCGGCGAGCGCGACAAGGCGCGCATCATCGCCGCGCAATACCGCGTGCCTGAAAAGAACATCTACGACTACACGGATTTCGACAGCCTGAAAAACAACCCCGACGTCGACATCGTCTACATCGTCCTGCCGAACGCGATGCATGCCGAGTACACCGTGCGCGCCGCCCAGGCGGGAAAGCATGTGATGTGCGAGAAGCCGATGTCCACGTCGGTGCAGGATGCGCAGCGCATGGTTGACGCGTGCAAGCAAGCCAAGCGGAAGCTGATGATCGCGTACCGGTGCCAATACCTGCCGGAGTATCGTACGCTGATCAGCATGGCGCGTGGCAAGTCGCTCGGCGCGCTGCGCATGATTGAGGCCACAAACGGGCAGAGCAACGCCGATGACGGCCAGTGGCGGTTGAACAAGGCGATGTCCGGTGGCGGGTCGTTGCCCGACGTCGGGCTCTACTGCCTCAACGCCGCCCGCTTCATCACCGGCGAGGAACCGGTGGAGATCAGCGCGCGGACGACGCAGCCGAAGGACGATCCGCGCTTCAAGCAAGTGGAGGATCTATGCAGCTTCACGCTGCGCTTTCCCTCCGGCGTGCTGGCAAGCTGCAACAGCGGGTACTCCTACCACGAGAACCGCTTTCTGCGCGTGATGGGGACCGAGGCTTGGGCGGGGCTGGACCCTGCCTTCAGCTACGACAACTTGACGATGCAGATCGGCCGCCGCGCCGGCAAGAGCAGCGGCCTGGAACAGCGGCGCTGGTCTTCAAAGAACCAGTTCGCGCTGGAGATGGACGCGTTCGCCGACGCTATCACGCACGACCGCGTTCCCCTGACACCCGGTGAGGAAGGTCTTCAAGACATGCGCGTCATGGAGGCGATCTATCAAGCTGCTGCATCAGGATCGGTGGTGAAGATGGCGCCGGTTCAGGGCATGGACGTGACACGCGGCCCGCCGCCGGCCCAGGAAGCGTAACGGGTTGTGGACGAGCAATGCGTTGAGTGCTGCGGCCGGTTCGGTGCTGCAGATGTGACTAAATCAAGCATGTGACTTTCCGAGAAAAAGAAGCAAAAACCCTTTTGGGTGCGCTGTCGCGGATGGCTAAACGACACGTCTATCCGGACGCATCCAGCGGGATCTGATGGTGATCTGGTGGTTTTCAAAACGACGCAGCCTCGCGTGTCTTCCTGTGCTGAAACAGAAGCGGTTCCTGGTCTCGGTTGAACTGTTTACGTTCGATGAGAGCGGTGAGGCACCGCTCGTCTGGACGGGTTTAGGATGACAGGCCGACAACTGCGCGTGTTCGATGCCTCAGCGTGTCCGCGTTGACTGCTGATGTATGTAAGCCCTGCGGTTGCAGTACTCGCTGACTATACAAGCGCGCGTATCCCGGTAGTGCCGACTGGGATTGCTACAGGAAAATACCCGACGTTTGTCTCTGTCATTGCTTCGGGTAGAAGCGTGTCGTTCAGCCGTCCGCGACAGCCGCACCAAAAGCTTTTTGTTTCTTTTTCTCGAAAAAGAAAGCCTTCACTTTCGCTCGGTAAGCTAAACGACAAACTATCGCCTCCTCCCCCGCAAACAGCCGTAGCGTTCTTGCTTTGTTCGGCCGGGGGCGCTAGCGTCCCGGCATGTTCGTTGGTCCGCCCCCACCAGAGCCCGTCCCTTTCGATGAGGTTGCCGCCGTCCTGGAAGCTGCCGCGCGTCGTGTGCCCGGCGGCCCGCCAGCCCTGATTAACGCAAGCAGCCGGCACCTCGCAGCAGCGCTGGAAACGGCCGGTTTCCAGGTGGTGCGGACCGCCGTTCCCGGCCGGCAACTGACTCTGTGAGGTGGTCTGGCCACCGCCGACGCGCGTGATGCCGGACGGCATTCATCAGAGCCGCCAGCGTGAGACGCTGATCCGGCTGCCGCTGGCTGATCTGGTGGGCTGGCAGTTGCTGGCATCATGCGGGGCGTGCCGGGCAGACCGGATCGTGATGGTGTCTGACCTGGTTGCGCGCTATGGGGCGGAGCGGACGTTGGTTGTACTGGTGCCCCGGTTGCGGTGTGGAACGTGCCGCCGGCCACCTACCGACGTGGTGCTCCGGAACAAATACCCGGCGCAAATGGGCGGCTCCGGCTTCGTGCAGGTGGTTTTGAGAAAGCCTTGATCCGCAGCGCGAGCCAGCGATCCGGATACCTAGTTTTCGACCTTCGGTTCGGACCACCTGAGGGCGTTGTAGCCTTCCAGCCAACCGGTGCTCCAACCGGCGCACTGTGTTGTGCCTGCCTCGTAAGGGTTCGACAGCAGGGATGCACCGGAGCGAGCCGAGGAGTCACCCTCCAGCTTGAAGAGGAAGGCGAGCAGCGTGGGCGTCTGAAGGACAAACTTCTCTGTCATGCAGCAATGTTGCATATCCGCAGCGTTATAGATACAGGAAATGCCAGAGCGGTGTGACAAAATGCATTCGCCCGTAGGTTGAAGATTTACGGCCGGCATGCTTGCACGGTTGTGGTGTAGCTGCACTGGTAGGTATGCAGACCGATCAGCGGAAGCGCCTAGGTGGCAGTGGACGCGACACGCGAGCCGGTGTCATTGGTGTGTCCGTATTTGACCGATGCAAGCAATGTAGGCGTTCCGGGCGGTTCATCGGTGGCAGAAAGCAAAGAAAGCAGTTCTTTTCTGAAAAAAGAACCAGAAAACCTTTATTGTCTTTGGCTGCGTCGCGTTGACAGGTGTCGTTCAGATGCCTGCGACAGCCGGTACGAAGGCTTGCTTCTTCCTCTCGAAGAAAACGCTTGCTTCTGCGTGCCTCTGCGCCGCGGCTGACGAACGATGTGTGGCCGCTTTGCCTCCCAACTTCCGCCCGAGTTGCTGCGCCGCGTCTTCGCCGCGCTGGGTGACATCCCGAACACGCCGCCCTCCTGGAACGTCGCACCCACGCAGGCCGCACTCGTCGTGCGCCGACATCCCGAGACCGGAGAGCGGCGGCTAGGCGCGCTGCGCTGGGGCCTGGTGCCGCACTTCACCAAGGACCTGAAGGCCTGCAAGCGGCCGATCAACGCGCGGGCGGAAACGATGGCCAGCACAGGCATGTTTCGCGGTGCGCTGGCCACACGGCGCTGCCTGGTGCCGGCTGACGCCTTTTACGAGTGGACAAGTGGGCCGGAGGGAAAGCAGCCTTTTGCCATTGCCCGAGCGGACACTGCGCCGCTGGCCTTCGCCGGTTTGTGGGAGAGCTGGCGTGCTGCGGACGGCGACGTGTTGCGAACGTTTACCATCGCCACCACCACGGCCAGCGCAGACATGGCGCAGTTGCACGACCGGATGCCGGTGATCCTGGAGCCTGCCGACTGGCCGGTGTGGATGGGCGAGCAGGACGGTGATTACGGCGCGCTGCTGCGGCCGGCGCCAGCCGGCACGGTGCGGCTGTGGCCGGTCAGCCGAGCGGTGAACAACGTGCGGAACAACGGGCCGGACCTGCTGGACAGGGTAGACGATCCACACGCGCCGTCGCCGAGCGATGCGCCTGCTGGGCAGAACTCTGCGTAAGTGCCTGCTTAATCGCAAAGCGATCATATCTATACAACCACAGATAGTCCGTGAGGCCGATGTCGGGAGTGTAGATTGCGAGTGTCGTACACAGGTGAACGGTCGTGGGCGGCGTATCGCAATAATCTAGGAAGCAGAAAGCAAGGCCTGCTTTCTTGAAAAAACAGCAAGAAACTTCTGGTCCGGCTGTCGCGGGAGTGTCCTGTAGCGTACGCCCAAGGAGACATAAGTTTTGGGTTTTCGTTCGACAACGAACTGCTTGACTTAGCCTGCTAAGCTTGCCGCTCGCCTCTTGTCTACAGTCAGCACGTTGTGGCAATAATCGTGGCATGCCAGGACAAGGCGCCAAGTGACCGAAAAGCAGGATGAGACGCTCGCGGCGGTAACGGCCAAGGCCGGTCTCCCCGCAAGCACGGACGAACGGCGGCTCCTTCCGGGAGCGCTCGGGCAAACCGAACACCAACTCCGAACGCTGGTCGAGGGCGTGCCGCACCTCATCTGGCGCTGCTGCGACCGAGGACTTTGGACCTGGGCGAGCCCGCAGTGGTGCACCTACACCGGCCAAACCCAGGAGGCCAGCCACGGTCTCGGCTGGCTCAACGTGGTGCACCCAGAGGACCGCGAGCGGACCCTTGCGGCTTGGACGGCAGCTACCGGGAAGGGCGAACTTGACGTCGAGTTCCGCTTGCGCCGTGATTCAGACGGCGGCTGGGTGTGGCACCATACCACATCACTGCCGTTGCGTGACGAGGCCGGGCACGTCATCGAGTGGCTAGGCTCGACGACCGACATCCAAGCCTACAAGGAGCTGCAGCGACGTCAGGCCGAGCTGTTGGCAAAAGCCGAGCGCCACGCACAGGAGCTGGAAGCCGAGGTCAGGCGCCGCGAACAAGCCGAAGCCCGGCTACAGCACGCAGCCTACCACGACAACCTGACGGGGTTGCGCAACCGAGCCTGGTTCATGGAAAGGTCTCGGCAGGCGCTTAGGACAAACGGAGCGCCGCCTGCCTGCTCGCTGCTTTTCCTCGACCTGGACCGCTTCAAACTGATCAACGACAGCTTCGGCCATCCGGCGGGAGACGTTCTGCTCGCAGAAGTAGGGCAGAGGCTGCAAGCGTGCGTGAACGGGGAAGACACGTTGGCGCGGCTTGGAGGCGACGAGTTCGCTGCTCTGGTCGAAGGCGACGACAGCATGCAAGCAGCGCTGCGTTTGGCAGAGCGGATCAACGAGACGATGCGCTGCCCGTTCGTTGTTGGAACGCGGGAGGTGACGACTACGTGCAGTATCGGCGTGGCACACGCGGCGGCGGGGCACTCCAGGTTTGAGGAGCTGATCCGCGATGCCGGCGTTGCAATGTATGAGGCCAAGGCCAACGGCTCCGGCGGCTGCGCCGTTTTCACCGAGGCGATGCGAGACAAGGCCGCCGACGCTCTCGTTTTCGAAAGCGATCTGCGTCGAGCGCTCTCCAGCGGCGAATTCACTCTACGGTACCAGCCGATCTGCGACGCAGACACGTCGGCGATCGTCGGCGTGGAAGCACTGTTACGCTGGCGGCACGCGGAGCGGGGCGACGTGCCGCCATCCCAGCTGATCCCGGCGGCTGAAAAAGCCGGCTTGATCCGCAATCTTGGAAAATGGGTGTTCCGAAACGCCTGCACGCAGATGCTAATCTGGCACGAGCGGTATCCCTCCCTGAACCTGCAATTGAGCGTCAACGCGTCAGGCGACGAGTTGCGCGACGACCAATACCTTTCCGACGTGCAGGACATACTGGCGACTACGCGCCTCGACCCCCGCCACTTGCAGGTAGAGGTGACGGAAGGTGTTTTCTTGCGGCAACCGGAGACGACGGGCGCAATTCTCGACGGGCTGCGAACGTTGGGCGTTCGGGTTGCACTGGACGATTTTGGCACGGGCTACTCGTCTCTCGCTTACCTCAGCCGATATCCTGTCGACACGCTGAAGATTGACCGCACGTTTGTCTCGGGGATGTTACGGCAACGCCGGACGCGAGAGGTGGTCGAGGCAGTCATACGACTCGGCCACGCGATGGAGCTGTCGGTCGTGGCAGAGGGTGTGGAGGAGGAAGCGCAGTTGCAAGCGCTGAGAACATCCGGCTGCGACCTGGTTCAGGGCTTCCTGCTAGGCACACCGCTGAGCCCGGCTGACCTTGAGGCCGCGCTGGATCGCCAGGAAAAGGGCCCTCGTTCGGTCTGACAGCCGCAGGAGACGTGATGACGTCGTTGACCACACCAAGTGTTATGTAATCTGCGGGTTGACCCGCCTTGCTGTCTAGCGACAGTTCTGCTCCGCGTGGCACTATGATGAACAACGTGTGGTCTAATACCGGCGGTGTGTGCGTGGCGACAAGAAGGCAAGCAGTTCTTTTTAAAAAAAGAAGCAAAAAACTTTTGTTCCCTCGGATTCACGCTGAGCGAAACTCCGTGGCCGCAGGACCAAAAATTTTTGGCTGCTGTTCAAAAAAGCAAGCCTTGGTTCCTTGCCGGACTTCGAAGAGTAAAAGTTCAGGACCACTATTTGCTTGGGTTCCACGTAGTCGGTGAAAGCCTAACAAAACTCTGGGTCGGTATCTCACTCTGCCGGGAAATCTGCAGACAGACTCAGCTCTCGCTGCTCCTTTATCTCATGCACGCGATCCTGTAGCCGCTGGTTGACAGCGTCGTATCCCCAGGCACCTAGGACCAAGTGTCGCGGCGCTTTGGCCTGACGGGTAATCGCAATGATCGCGTCGCCGGCGCGTTCAGGGTCACCTTTTTGCGCGCCGCTCGTCTCGCGTGTGCCGCTCAGGCGCTTGCCCGCCGTCTCGGCGTAATCGGAAATCTTGTTGGCTGTCTGACGAAGAGAGCGCCCTGCCCAGTCAGTACGGAAGGGTCCTGGTTCCACACAGGTCACGCCGACGCCGAGTGGCTCCACCTCAGCCCGTAACGCGTCCGACCATCCCTCGATCGCGTGCTTGGACGCTGCGTAGTAGCCGGAACCGGGAAAGCCAATCAGTCCGGCGACAGACGTGACGTTGATGATGTTGCCACCGCGCTGAGCGCGCATGATCGGCAGCACGGCCTGAGTGATTGCAAACAGGCCAAACACGTTGGTTTCAAACTGGGCACGTATCTCAGCCTCTTCGCCTTCTTCGATGGTGCTCTGGTAGCCGTAACCGGCATTGTTCACGAGCACGTCGATACGACCAAAGCGTTCGTTCGCCTTTGCGACGACAGTCGCTACCTGTTCAGCGTTTGTGACGTCGAGGGCGAGTGACATCGCGCGGTCCGCTGCGCCGTCGACGATGTCCGCGACCTTGGACGTGTCGCGCGCCGTGACGATGGCGCGCAATCCTTGGGCAAGAACACGCTCGGCGAGGGCGCGGCCCAGACCGGTCGAACAGCCGGTTATCAGCCAGACGGAAGTTTCAGTCTTCGACATCTTAAAGGCCCTTTTGTTTGACTGAGGCGCCCGCAAATGCGGGGTCCAGGAAGCTTGGCACGTATGGCAAGCACCTGCCTCTAACGTTCGATTATCAAGAAGAACACCAGGCAATCTTTGATAGGAGTTGTAGGAGTTGTCTGGCGAACGCGTAACCTGGAAACACGCCGCGTCGTTGCCGTTCGAGACAGCGCTTACAAATCTTCTGCTCCGTTTTCTCGAAACTGGAGACTCGTGCTCTTTTGTGAGAGTGTTCCTGCGGCAGCAGTCATGATGTGTCAATTCGCCTATGATGTTCGGCAAGTCCGGTTGGTCGTCCAAATGTTAAAAGTAAGGCTCGTGCTTAGCCTAACAACAGCGGCTGTGTGGCATCATATACGATACAGTCCCACCCTGCCGCTCACCAAGTGAGCACGGCCGGACGCCATGCTATCGTCGCATCTCCTCCTGTCGCATCGGCATCGAGTCGATCAGCGCAACGATCTCGGAGGCGGTCACCGGCTCGTCGCGGCGCAGCTTCACCCCGCCATCCTTACCGACAAGTAGCACCTCGAACGTAGAGTGTTCACTCACACCGAGGTCAGGCCGGTTGCGCCGCGCAGCCTCAGGCGTCAAGTTCTGCACGGCCACATCACGTTCTCGAAGTGAAGTAGTGTCTTGCTCAAGGATCTTGCGCTGCTGTGCGGTGCGCGGGTCAGCAGCAGACGCTACAATAATGACCAGCCGGTGCGGCGACTGCGCGGCCGCCGTTGCTGCTGTCAAGCCTAATGCCAAAATGCCCATCGTTGATCTGAATCGCATTGCTCGTTTCCCTACTTGAAACATGGTGCAGAGTGAGTGATTGCACGACAGCTTTCAACACGAGCGTGCAGCCCGCGGACAAGCTGTGATACAATTCAGCCGGCCGTCAGCCACGTGCAGCTCTCGCGTAATCGCAGGCAAAATCTCGCTGTTCGTCCTGGGCGCGTGCCGTCGAAAGGTGTGCTGTCAACCTTCACCAGCATCGTGCTACTGACCGGCATGGACACCAGAAAGCCAACCCCGCTCGCCGTGCTCGTCGGCATACAGACGCCGGACATGGACGATGTGGCGCACCATGCGAGCCTAGAGGAGCTGGGACGGCTGGTGACCACTCTGGGCTACGAAGTGGCCGGCACTGTGTCGCAAAAGCGCGAGGGCACGGGCGCGGGCTTGCTGCTGGGCAGCGGCAAGCTGGCGGAACTCGCAGCCATGACCGGAGGCACCGGCGTCGTCGGCTCCATGGCGCCACCGCCGAAGTCGAAGGCCCGGCAGCGTTTCGACGGCACGCACGAGCCTGCCAGCCAAGCAGAGCCTGGGCCGGAAGGCGCTCGCAGGCCGGAGTTCGTCATCGTCGACCACGAGCTATCCCCCAGCCAGATACGCAACCTTGAACGCGCAACCGGTGCCGAGGTGCTGGACCGCACCGGCGTCATTGTCGAGATATTCCACCGACACGCTAACACGCGCGAGGCGAAGCTGCAGGTGGAGATGGCGCGCCTGAAATACGTGGCACCTCGCCTGCGAGAGTCGGGAGGCGGGGGCGGGGGACGCCAGCAGGGGCCCGGCGCCGGCGAAAGCACACTGGCGCTCGATCGCCGCAAGATACGCGACCGCCTGGCGGAGTTGCGCGACCAGCTCGAAGCAGTGCAACGCGACGGTGACCAACGCCGCTCAGCCCGCCGCGACCAGTTGCGGGTGGCGCTGGTGGGCTACACCAACGCGGGCAAATCCTCGTTGATGCGGGCGCTTACCGGCAGTCAGGTGCTGGTTGAGGACAAGCTGTTCGCCACGCTGGACACCACAGTGCGGACATTGCAGCCCGAAACGCGGCCGCGCGTGCTGGTTTCCGATACTGTAGGATTCATCAAGCAGTTGCCGCACGACCTGGTCGCGTCGTTTCGCTCCACCCTGGCCGAGGCACTCGAAGCATCGCTGCTGCTGTATGTCGTCGACGCGTCGGATCCGACCTACGAGGCGCAGTTGGACGTGAGCCGCAGCGTGCTGCGCGAGATCGGTGCCGACGCGGTTCCGTCCCGGCTAGTACTGAACAAGGCGGATCGGGTGGACGAGGCCGGGCGCGCCGCGCTGTTGGAGAAACACCCCGAAGCGACCCTGCTCTCCGCTCATGCGCCGGAAGACGTCAGCGCTCTGCGCGAGACCATCATCGCGTTCTTCGAAGCGGCAATGGTCGACGACGTGCTGGTGCTGCCCTATGCGAAACAAGGGCTGATCGGCGACGTGTATGAGAGCACGCGCGTGCTCTCTGAAGACTACGAAGAAACCGGTCGGGTGTTGAAGGTGCGCGGCCTGCCGGGAGCGATCGCGCGGCTGCATCGAAGCCTCGGTTCGCACTGAGTCTGGCGTGCTGGAAGAGGCGCGGGCGACAGTTGCTTTTAAAGCAAGCGGTTCTTTTTTGAAAAAAAGAACCAAAAAACTTTTGTTTCCGTATGGGGTGCTTTGGTGAAGCGTGCCGGTCAGTTTTCCGCAATCATCTCGCGCCAAAAAGATCGTTTGTTTCTTCTGGTTGTCGGGGTTTGCAGCTATCAGTAGCGGCAGCTACGTCGTTAACATTGCGCTGTGACGTACCGCATCAACGACGGACCTGGTCCGCCCTGTAACAGCGACTACAAAAACTCGACTCCTCGAAGCCTTGGAAGGAAGACGAAAGACTTTGGTCTCTTCTGTCGCGTAGTTTCCCTCTGCGCATACTCCAGGGAACAAAAGTTTTTTGGTTCTTTTTTTTAAAAAAGAACCGCTTGGCTTGCCTGTTAAAGGCCAGAACCTCAGGCCATCCGTGTCACTGCACCCGCGTCACGTCAAACCCCTGATTTTTAAGCAGCGCCGGCACACCTGTGGAGCCACACAGATGCGCTGCCCCCACCGCCACGAACGCGGTGCCGCTACCCTGCAGCCGCTCGGCTATCTTCTGCGCAAAACCTTCGTTCCGACGCAGGATCAGTTCAGTCCACGATGCCTCCTGGTGCTTGCGCATGTCCTGATTGGTGAGCCGGTCCAGCGCGTCCACGTCGCCGGATTGCCACGCGGCGAGCAACTTGGCGAACTCTGGTCCGGCGCCGTTGAACTCGTCGATTTCCTGTTCCAGCGCGCTAATCTGTGCGGCTTCTGGCATGTCGGCCAGCATGGCAAATTGCTGGTCCAGTGTCTCGAAAGTGGGCGTGGCCATTTGGTGCTCGTGCGCGTAGGCCAGCAGCGTGGATTCGGCGCCCATCACCACTGGGCCGGCGTGCTGCAACGCTGCGGCGTCCAGCAGTATTTCAGCCAGCCATGGGCGTGCATTCGCGAACAGCAGCGGCGGCATGCCGGAGAGCGCGGTGTCGCGGCGGAAACGCTCGCGGTATTCCGGCGGCAACAGGGATTCGGTGCTGTGCGTGGCGCCCAGGCCGTAGTGGCGCAAAGCGGCCACGTTGCCGGCCAGGTTGCCGATGTCGGCCTCGGTCCATAGCTCGGTTGACTGGCTAAGCGCCGCACCGATGCGGTTGTCCATCCAGCGCGTATGTGCGGGCAGAATGTGGATGGTGCCGAACAGGTAGACGGTGGCACCGTTCTTGTGCACCACCCACAAAGCGGGGTCTGCACGGGCGGGCAGGGCGGCCAGCAGGCTCAGCACGGCGGTGATGCACAGGCGGCGGAAAGTCATGGCCACGAGACTACGCCAACCGCGCGTTTGTGCAAAGTCGAAACGAACAGAAAGGAAGGCCTTCTTTTTCGAGAAAAAGAAGCAAAAAGCTTTTGCGAGCGCCGCCGTGGACAGCTGAAACACCATGCCTCACCAAGGCACCCAAAGTAGTCAAAGTTTTTTGGCTGTTTTTGTCAAAAAAGAACCGCTTGCCTTGCCTTCTGCCAAAAAACTGCAAGGTTGACCCTGCCCATAGGAACCACCGCATGATCCATCCTGCCCTGCGCCTTGCACTCTTGTTGAGCGCCGCCCTGCCGGTCGCACCTGTCCTGGCCCAATATCCTGGCCACCCCGTCACCTCGCCAGACATTACCGCAGCAGACCTCGCCGCCCGCGACCGCGCCGTTGCCGACGATGCCTTCCAGGGCCGCGGCCCTGGCACACCGGCCGGCGAGGCGGCGGCGGCCTGGATCGCCGACGAGATGAAGCGCATCGGCCTGGCACCCGGCAACCACGGCAGCTACTTCCAGCCCGTTCCCAGCGTAAAAATCACGCTGGACGCGGCGCGCTCGCACCTGGCTTTCGCAACTCCGCGCGGCACCATCACGCCTGCTTTTCCGTCAGACACCGTGTACTGGACCCCGCAATTCAAGACCGATGCTGTTGCGCTCAGCAACACGCCGATGGTGTTCGTGGGCTACGGCGTGGTCGCACCGCAATACCATTGGGACGACTACGCCGGCATCGATGTGCGCGGCAAGACGGTAGTGTTGCTGATCAACGATCCCGGCAACGAGGACCCGCATCCTGACCCGGCCTTCTTCAAGGGGAAAGCGATGACCTATTACGGCCGCTGGACCTACAAATACGAAGAGGCGGCGCGACACGGTGCCGCCGCCGTCATCATCGTGCACGAGACCGCACCCGCAGCCTACGGCTGGCAGGTGGTGCGCAACTCCAACTCCGGCGCCAAACTGTGGCTGGACGCAGCCGACGGCAACGCCTCCGCCGTGCCCGTGCAAGGCTGGATACAGTTGGCCACCGCGCGCGAGCTGTTCGCTCGCGCGGGGCTCGACTACGACCGCGAGAAGCGTGCGGCCAACACGCCCGGTTTCCGCCCGATCCCGATGAGCGGCGAGACGATGTCTGCCGAGCTTCACTCCAACGTCGCGCACCTGGAAACGCGCAACGTGGTGGGCATGGTGCCCGGCAGCCAACATGCTGGCGACGTGGTGCTGTACACCGCGCACTGGGACCATCTCGGCGTGAAGCCGGACGTGCCGGGGCCTGACAAGATCTACAACGGCGCCATCGACAACGGCATGGGTGTGGCCAGCATACTCGAGATCGGCCAGGCCTTCGTGCACGCGCCGGCGCCCAAGCGGACCGTGGCGATCATCTGCTGGACGCTTGAGGAACAGGGGCTGCTCGGCTCGCAATACTTCGCGCAGAACCCGATCTGGCCGGCCTCGCACATCGTCGGCGGCATCAATATCGACGCTAACCTGCCCGAAGGCCCGGCGCACGACCTGGTGCTGATCGGCAACGGTGCCTCACAGATGGAGGATCTACTGGCGGCCGCGCTGAAACAGCAGAACCGGACGATCTCGCCCGACCCGGAGCCAGAGAAGGGCAGTTTCTACCGCTCGGACCACATCAGCCTGGCCAAGATCGGTATTCCAATGCTTGACCCGGAGGGCGGTTTCGACCTGGTGGAAGGCGGCACGGCGAAAGGCCGCGCGACGCGAGACGATTACACCGCGCATCACTACCACCAGCCCTCGGACGAATACGATCCGCACTGGGACCTGTCCGGCCCGGTGCAGGATCTCAAAGTGCTCTACGCAATGGGCTCGGCTTTGGCCAACAGCGACCAGTGGCCGGACTGGTACCAGGGCAACGAGTTCCGGGCGATCAGGGACAAGAGCAGGCAGCAGTAACCTCGGCGGAGCCTTGGCATAGCGGGCAGAAGCGAGGACCTTCTTTTTCGAGAAAAAGAAGCAAAAAGCTTTTGTCCGCGCTGTCGCAGACCGCTGAAACAAGACGCTCATACGAACAGGAATTGTGGTTCCCGAGACAACCGGTGAGATGACGTTGCCGTTGACGTGCGCCCGCAGAAAACTTCGACAGCAGGTAGCAAAAGGTTTTGCTGCTTTTTTCAAAAAAGCAGGCCCTGCTTTCTAGCTGCCTGAAACGCTGCCGGGCTTCTCGACAAGTCGGCAGAAAGGTTCCGTCGAATGCCGGATCAAACGAAGTTCATGCTCGGCGAGACGGCGTTGACGCTCGCCGACGTGCAAGCGCTCGCCCACGGCAGGCGAAAGCTTGCGCTGTCGGCAACGGGACGCTTGGCGATCATCGAGGCGCGCGAAATCGTCGAACGCCGGGTAGAAAGTGCTGTTGCCGCCTACGGCATCACCACCGGGGTGGGCAGCCAGAAAGACTTCGAGGTGAAGCGCGCGGCCATCGCCCGCTACAACAACCTGATGATCACCGCCCACGCGACGCTGATGCCGGGCCAGAACGCTCCGGACTGCGTGGTCCGCGGGGCGATGGCCATTCAACTGGCCCTGTTTGCCAAAGGGCGTTCCGGCATCAGGATCGAGCTCGTTGAGAGCCTGCTCGCGCGTTTCCAGTCGGACGACCTGCCTGTTGCAAGACTGGGTGCGTCGGTTGGCGCGTCGGACATCGTCGCGATGAGTCAGATGGCGGTGCCGCTGCTTGGCAAGCTGGGCGCAGGCCCCGGCGGGGCCGGCCCAACGCCCATCGGCAGCCTTGCTGCCAAGGAAGCGATCTCTTTGCTCAGTTCCAACAGCCTGATGCTGGCACAGGGTGCGCTCGCCCTCGCCGGCGTCAGGGCCCTCCTCGACGCAGCTACGATCGCCAGTGCTCTGTCGATGGAAGGTTTTCGCGGCAACCTGCAAGCATGGAGCGCGCTGGTGGACGAGGCGCGCGGACAACCCGGGCAGATCCGCACAGGTATCGCGCTCCGAGCGGCACTGACCGGCAGCGAGCTCTGGCAGCCAGGCGCGGCTCGCCTCCTGCAGGATCCACTCAGTTTCCGGTGCGTACCGCAAATCCACGGTGCGGCTGAGTCCGCCTACGACTTCGCGTATGCAACGTTCGAGACCGAGCTGTCCGCCGCGTGTGACAACCCGCTGGTCGACCGTGCCACTGGCGCCATCATCTCGCATGGCAACATGGAGACCACCGTCTGCGCGATGGCGTTGGATACCCTGCGGCAGGCGCTCGCCAAGGTGGTCGAGGCGTCCGGTCAGCGCATCCACAAGATCCAATGGCCGAGTTTCACGGGCCTGCCGACGAGCCTTGCTGCCGAACCGGGTGCCATCGGCGGCGTGCAGTTCCTCAATTTCGGCCACCTCGCCGCGGCCAGCGTGGGGGCCGTCCGTCAGGCTGCGCATCCGGCGATGCTGAATTACTCAGGACAGCTCGACGACGGGGTGGAGGACGTGGCAGGCAACGCGCCGCAATCGGTTGTAGAAACGATACGGGCGCTGACGCCGGCCTGGAACGTGCTGGCGATCGAGGCCGCCTGTGCGGTCTGGGCCATCCATCGGCGGTGCTTGCCGATAGACAGACTCGGCAGAGGCGTCCAGCAGCTCGCCTCGCAAATCCTGCCTATTTTGCCGATCGGCGATGAAGGCGTGGCGGTGTTCGACCTGACGCCGGTGGTCGATCTTCTGCAGGCAGGTCAAGCGGTTCATTTTTGAAAAAAAACAAAAAGCTTTTGTCTCCTGAGTTACGCGTCGGTCAAGCGCAGCGTTTCAGCTTCCCGCGAAAACGGGAGCAAAAGCTTCTGGTTCTTTTTCAAAAAAGAACCGCTTGCTTGCTCTTGTCGCCAGGATGTCTGCCGTCAGGAAGAACCGGCCATGCTCCTCAAAACTACGCCTTCCAGGTCGCTCAGCAGCGGCAGCAACACGTATTGGATCAGCAAAAGCACGATCAGCGGGCTGAGGTCGATGCCGCCGAGGTTCGGCAGCACGGCGCGGATTGGTCGGACGACCGGTTCGGTGACGCGATAAAGGAAGTCGCTGATCATCCAGACGAAGCGGTTGCGGGTGTTCAGCACGCCGAAGGAAATAAGGGTGCTGATAATGGCTGAGAGGATGAGCGCCCAGGAGAACAGCCAGAGCAGTTCTGCCACCAGGCTGAAGATGCCGACAACTAGGTGCAAGATTTAGCCTCCCGACGCGCGGCGCGGACCGTAGTGGGAGCCAACGAAGGAAGGAAGTGCTCTTTTTCGAGAGCCTCCGTCAGCGCTGTCGTGCACGCGCCGAATACGGCTGCTCAGGATGTGACGTTCTTTGGCTTCTTTGGAAAACCGCGTTCTTCCTAAGCTGCCTGTGCCGTCGAGAACTGCGCCTGCGACCAGGCTGGCACGTCCAGGCTTACCCGGCGCCAGGCCCGCTTGTCCGCGAACAGCGCGCGCAACAGCTTGTTGTTCAGCGCGTGCCCGGTGCGGTGGGCGACGAAACGGCCGTGAATGGGCGCGCCGGCCATGGCGAGGTCGCCGACGGCGTCGAGCATCTTGTGGCGCACGAACTCGTTCTTCGCGCGCAGACCGGCTGGATTCAGCACCCGGCTGCCGTCCACTACGACGGCGTTCTCCAGGCTGCCACCTAACGCCAGGCCGGCTTGCCGCAACGCCTCTATCTCGTGCAGCAGCGCGAAGGTGCGGGCCGGTGCCAGCACGCTGCGAAAGCCAGGCTCGGTCAGGGAGATGGAGAGCGCCTGCCGGCCGATCGCCTCGGCGGGGAAGTCGATCGACATCGAAAGGTCCAGCGTGGCGCCGCCCGGGCGCAGTTCGGCAGTGGCCTCGCCCATGGTGACCCGCACGCGGCGGAGTATCTCGATCGCCTGGCGGGAAGCCGCCTGCGGCAGGCGCCCGGCGCAGTCGATCAGAAACACGAACGGCGCGGCCGACCCGTCGAGGATGGGCAGCTCCGGCCCATCCACCGCTACGACGGCGTTGTCGATTCCGGTGCCGGCTAGCGCCGCCATCACGTGCTCTACGGTGCGCACGCAGGCGTGCCCGTGCTCGGCGTGGGAGACCTGGGTGCACAACCGAGTGTCGGTGACCGCATCCGGGCTGGCCGGTATGTCGATCGCGAGGTCAGTCCGACGAAAGACGATGCCGGTGTCCGGTTCGGCCGGCAACAGCGTGAGGCGAACCGGGTGGCCGCCGTGCAGACCCACGCCGACACAGCTGATGGCCGAGCGGAGGGTGTACTGGCAGCTCGCCATCGCCTCCACCTTGATGTCCGTCAAGCCGTCCATGTGCGTATCGGAACCCCCGCGGTGTTGCACCCGGTTTGGATCCGGGTCTCCGCGAACTACTGGCCATGCAACGACTGGCAAGTGGACCGCGTATAGATGGCCCGAAGCGGGGCCGGGGAGAGACTTACCGCGCCTCTCCCCGGTCTTCCAGTCAATCATTATTTCTGCATGTTGCGCTGTAGACGCTTGATTATGAAGCATAATTTGCGTCGCTACTGCAACTAACCGGGCTTTGGTTTCAGAGCTTTACGCTGGGGCTCATCCGCCTTCGAGCTGACCAAAGAAAGCAAGCAGTCCTTTTTTGGGGAAAAAGGACCAAAAAACCTTTATCTTCTGGCAACCACCAACGTCCATGCGTCACGATAGTCATGTAACGGCCAGGAACAGCGAAAGAACAAAAGTGTTTTGCTTCTTTTCCGAAAAAGAAGGCCTTGCTTGCCGGCGACACGCAATCTTAGCGCTACGAGACCCTCAGGAAGATTGCCGCCGCAGGAAGGCGGGGATGTCGAGCCCAGCCGGTTCAGCGTCCGAAAGGGCAGGCCGCACGAGCGGTGCCGGCTCGGCAGGCTGGGCATCATGCCGGTGCTGCTCGGCAACTTCCGCCGGGGCGGGACCACGCTTGAAGGCGCCGGTCACCTTGCCGAACAGGCTGTGGCGGCCGGAGGGCGGCTCCACGCTGGAGGGCAGCTGGGTGAACAGCGGGTGTGCCTGCTGCACCGGCCGGGTTTGTGGAACCGGCTGCGGCTGAGCTTGCGCGGTGGCCTGCGCCTCTGCCTGTTCCTCCTCGTGCACGTAGGCCACTGCGGTGGCCTGGTTGCTCATCGGCATGCGCGGCGGGATCAGGCTGCTGGTGACGGGCGCGCCAGGCTGGCCCGGCCGCTCCGCACGCAGCGGTGCGCCGGGCGCGTTGCCGCCTGCAACAGCGACCAGGCGCGGACCGGTGGCGGCCGGCTCGGTGGATTGCGCGTGCGGCGTGTCGATGCCGGTGGCCACCACCGAGACGCGGATGCGACCGGACAGGCTGTCGTCCACAGCACTGCCGAAGATGATGTTGGCGTCTTCGGCCACTTCCTCGCGGATGCGGTTAGCGGCCTGGTCCACCTCGAACAGCGTCATGTCCTCGCCGCCGGTGATGTTGATCAGCAGGCCGCGCGCACCTGCCATGCTGGTGTCTTCCAGCAGCGGATTGCTGATAGCGGCCTCGGCAGCGCGGATGGCGCGGTTCTCACCTTCGGACTCGCCGGTGCCCATCATGGCTTTTCCCATCTCCGCCATCACCGTGCGGATGTCGGCGAAGTCCAGGTTGACCAGGCCGGGGGCGACCATCAGGTCGGTGACACCGCGCACGCCCATGTAGAGCACGTGGTCGGCCATCTTGAAGGCCTCCTTCCAGCCGGTCTTCTCGTTGGCGAGCCGGAAGAGGTTCTGGTTGGGAATGACGATGAGCGTGTCGACAAACTGCTGCAGCTCGGCGATGCCGGCGTCAGCCGAGCGCGCGCGGCGCACGCCTTCGAAGGTGAACGGCTTGGTGACCACGCCTACGGTGAGGATGCCGCGCTCGCGTGCCATACGCGCGATGACCGGTGCGGCACCGGTGCCGGTGCCGCCGCCCATGCCCGCGGTGATGAACACCATGTGCGCGCCGTCCAGATGCCGCGCCAGTTCGTCACCGGCTTCTTCGGCCGCCGCACGGCCGATTTCCGGTTTCGCACCGGCGCCGAGGCCCTGCGTGAGGTGCGGGCCCAACTGGATGCGGCGGTCGGACTTGCTGTGCATCAGCTGCTGCGCGTCGGTGTTGGCAACGACGAAGTCCACACCCTGCAGGTTGAGCTGGATCATGTTGTCGACAGCGTTGGTGCCGCCGCCGCCCACGCCGATGACGGTGATGCGCGGCGTGAAGTCAGTGTGCAGGGTCTGCGGGATGGTGAGGTTGAGGGTCATGAAAGGCGTCCCTTATCGGAATGACATGTGCGAAGTGAGGAGCAAAGTTTGCGACTCTGTTAGACGATGTTCAGAGTCGTTCACGCAGAAAATCGACGAATTTCTGCAGCGCGCCGGTGCGGCGATGCGTGTCGAGGTCGATGTCGTGCAGCGAGCGGCCTTCGCCAGCGGCCCAGGACAGCAGGCCGATGGCGGTGGCGAACGCGGGGCCGCTAGCCGCTTCCGGCAGCCCGCGCATGCCGGCCGGGCGGCCCAGACGCACGGGGCGGTTAAGAACGGCGGCGGCCAGGTCACGCACGCCGACGAGCTGGCTGGCACCGCCCGTCAGCACCACCCGGCTACTGGCCGCGCGGCCAAGGCCCGCGCCGTCGAGCCTGTCGCGCACCATCTCGAAGGTTTCTTCCAGCCTCGGCTTGATGATTCCCACCACCATGCTGCGCGGTATCTTGGCGAACTGGTGGTCTTCCTCGCCGATCAACTGCACGGCGAGGATTTCGCGTTCGTCATCCGGGCTTGAATGCGCGTTGCCGTAAAGGGTTTTCAAACGTTCCGCGTTGTCGATCGGCGTGCTCAGCACGCCGGCGATGTCACGCGTCACGTGCTGTCCGCCGATTGGCACCTGTGCGGTGTGCAGCAGCTGACCCTCGCCGAACACCGCGAGGCTGGTGGTGCCGCCGCCCATGTCGATGACGGTGGCACCGAGGTCGCGCTCGTCGTCGATCAGGCTCGACAGGCCGGCAGCAAACGGTGCGGAGACCACCTCGCTGATCTCCAGGTCGCATCGGCCAACCGCGGCGCCAAGGTTGCGCAACGCCATCGACAACGCGTCGACCACGTGCAGCCGGGCGGAGAGCTGGTCGCAGAAATGCCCGCGCGGGTCTGCAACGCCTGCGGTCTCGTCGACCGAGAAGCTGACCGGCAACGAGTGTATCGTCTCGCGTCCTTCGGTGGTGGCACGTGCGCGCCCCTCGGTAATGACGCGGCGCACGTCGGCCTCGCTCACCTGGCGGCCGCCGACGGGCCATTGCACGTTGAACAGCCGGCTTTCCGGGTGGCCGCAGGACAGGTTCACGGTGACCGTGCGCAGGCGGTGGTCGGCCATCTCCTCGGCCAGCGCCACGGCCGCGCGGATGGCACGCTCGGCCTCGTCGAGGTCGGTGATGCCGCCGCCGCGCACGCCCCGCGCGCGGGTGAACCCGCTGCCCAGCGCGCGCAGCGTACCGTCCGATTCGATACGGCCGATCAGGCACGCAATCTTCGTGCTGCCGACGTCGAGCACGCCGAACGGACCGGTGCGCTGGTTGCGCGCGCGGGCAGGTGGTTCGGGCGGCACGGCGGGTGGCAGTGCGAGGTGGCTGCGACGGGAGAGATCGTTCATGTCGCCCTCCTGTTTGCAGGTTCGGCCGGCTTGGTGGCGGCGGGTTTCGTTTCGTCCGGTCTCTTGTCTAGCGGTTTGCCATCCGATTCGCTGCCCTGTTGTGGCCGGGCCCGAACGGCCAGCCGGTCGGGCAGGCGCATGTCCACGAACACCAGCGGCCGGTCGAGCAATTGCTGACGTGTCTGCAAATCCTCCAGCCGGGCGAGTGCGGCGTCCTCGTGGCCCTCCGGCAGCATTACCGTCACCTTGTTGTTCAGCACTAGGTTCCAGCGGCGTTCGCCGACGCGTACGATGGCGGCCGTGCGCGACTTGATGTCCGGTTGTGCGGCGAGTGAAGCCAGCATGTCGGCCGCATGCGCGGGCGCGCCGAGGCCGACGACGAGCGGCAGGTCGGTGAATGAGGCAACGTCTTCGTCGCGCACCACGTCACCGCTGCGGTCGATCAGCTGGAACTTGCTCTGGTACTGCCAGATGGCGAACGGCCGGCGCTCGGTGACGTCGACGTAGATGGTGTCGGGCAGGCGGCGTTCGACGGCGACGTGCTGCACCCAGGCGAGACCTTCGATGCGCTCGCGCGCGCCTTCGACGGAGAAGCCCAGGATGGGATCGCCGACGTTCACCCCGAGTGCCGCGCGCAGCAGCGGTTCCGGCGTGTTGGCGCGGCCGTCTATGGTGATGTCGCGCACGCGCAGGTCGATGGCCTTGCCGAAGCGGTGTTCCAGGCCGGCCACCGTGCCGCCGGTCTGCGCAGAGTGGGCGAGGGTCACGCCGGCGAGCACGATGGCGAAACCGCTGATGGCGAACGTAGCCAGGCGAAGGTTGCGGCGCTGGCGGCGGACCAGCAGCTTGATGCGGCTGGGACGTGAGATCTCGCGTTTCACGCGCGGCATGCTGCTTGCTCCACCATCCAGGTGCACAGGGCGGGAAAAGCGATACCGCGGAAGGCGGCCTGCTCCGGCAACAACGAGGTCGGCGTCAGGCCAGGTTGCGTGTTGACTTCCAGCAGCACCAGGCGGCCGGGCTCGCCATCCGTGTCGTCGTAGCGGAAATCGGCGCGCGTCGCCCCGCGGCAGCCAAGCGCACGATGTGCGGCCACTGCGAGCTCCATCGCCTGGGCATGTGCTTGCGGGTGAACGCGGGCGGGAAGGACGTGGCGCGAGCCGCCCTCGGCGTACTTGCTTTCGTAATCGTAGAAGGCGTGCGCAGCGGAAATCTCTGTCACCGTCAGCGCTTGGTCGCCCATCACACCCACCGTCAGTTCGCGTCCGGGGATGAATTCCTCAACCAGCGCCTGATGGCCGAAGCGCCAGTCGCGCGCGATCGCGTGGCGGCGGTTGTCGCCTTTTTGCAGTATCTCGACGCCGACGGACGAGCCCTCGTTGAGCGGCTTGATGACGTAGGGCAGCGGCAGCGGATCGTCGTGTTCGAGGTCCTCGACGGTGACGACACGGCCCTGCGCAATCGGCAGGCTGGCCGCGGCGAACACCGCGCGGCTAGCCGCCTTGTCCATCGCGAGTGCGGACGCACGCACGCCGGAATGGGTGTAGGGAATGTCGAGCCAGTCGAGCACGCCCTGGATCACGCCGTCCTCGCCGAAACGCCCGTGCAGCGCGTTGAACACCGCGTCAGGTCTCGGGTCGAGTGCGGCCAGCACGGCGGCCAGGTCGCGGCCCACTTCGACGGGCGTCACGTCGAACCCCGCGCCGCGCAAAGCCTCGACTACCTGACGTCCGCTGGACAGGCTCACCTCGCGTTCTGCCGAGATGCCACCAAAGAGAACGGCGACGCGCTTCATGAGAGCACCTCCGGACGCGCGCTGGGAATGCCGATGCGCTTGATCTCCCAGGCGAGTGTCACACCGCTGGCCGCGTGCACGCGGCGGCGTACTTCCTCGCCCAGACCTTCGAGGTCGGCGGCGGTTGCACCCCCGGTGTTGAGCAGGAAGTTGCAGTGTTTTTCGGACACCTGCGCGCCGCCGCGCGTGAGGCCGCGGCAACCGGCAGCGTCGATCAGCTCCCAGGCCTTGCCGCCTTCCGGGTTGCGGAAGGTGGAACCGCCGGTTCGTGCGCGAACCGGCTGGGTGGCTTCGCGGCTGTTGCGGATTTCCGTCATGCGCGCTGCGACGGCGTGGCCGTCGCCTGGTTTGGCGCTGAAACGTGCGCGCACCACGACAGCTTCCGGCGGCAGCCCGGAGTGGCGATAGCCAAAGGCGATCTCGCCTGCGGTCAGGCGCCGCAACTCGCCTTGCCGGGTCACGATCTCTGCCCAGTCGAGGGAGCTGGCGACGTCGCCGCCATAGGCGCCGGCGTTCATCGCCACCGCACCGCCGATACTGCCCGGAATGCCGGAGAGGAACTCCAGTCCGGTCAGCCCCGCGTCGGCTGCGTGCTCTGCAACCGTAGCGTCAAGTGCAGCGCCGCCTGCGACGATGCCGTTGCCGTCTGCCTCGATGGTGTTGAAGCCGCGTGCCAGGCGGATCACCACGCCGGCCAAGCCGCCGTCACGGATGATGAGGTTGGAAGCCGCGCCGATGATGGTGACGGGCAGGTGCAGCGGCATCGCCTGCAAAAAACGGCAAAGATCGTCGGTGCCAGCTGGGCGCAGGAGGATTTCTGCCGCACCACCCACGCGGAACCAGGTGTTTGCCGCCAGCGCCGCGTCCGCCTGGATGCGGCCGTCGGTCGGCGGCAGCTCGTCCAGCAGGTGCGGCGCGTGTGACGCCGGCATCATGCGGCACCGCCCGCGCGACGTGCGCGTCCTGCCGCACCCTGCAACTCGGCAAGTTGCGCCGGCAACGCGTGCGCCCAGGTCGTGATGTTGCCGGCGCCGAGGCAGACGACGAAGTCGCCGGACCTGGCGATGGCGTGCACCATCTCTGCAAGGTGGTCCGGCGTGTCCAGCGGCACCACGCTGCGGTGTCCGCTGGCGCGCAAGCCGTCCACCAGCGAGTCACGGCTGATGCCCGGCAGGGGCTGCTCGCCTGCAGCATACACATCCGCAACGATGACGGTGCCTGCGTCGTTCATGCAAGTGCAGAACTCGGTGAACAGCGAGGCGAGCCGCGAGTAGCGGTGCGGCTGCACCACGGCGACCACGTCGCGCGCGCCGGCTTGTCGTGCGGCTTTCAGCACGGCTGCGATCTCCACCGGGTGGTGGCCGTAATCGTCGATCACCACGATGCCGCCCACGTCGCCTGTCTTGGTGAACCGGCGCTTGACGCCGCGGAAGGCAGCAAACGCACTCTTTAACGTCTGGTCGTCGATCTCCATCTCGAAACCGACGGCGACGGCGGCCAGCGCGTTCTGCACGTTGTGCTGGCCCAGCATCGGCAGCCGGAACGGGCCCATGCGCCGGCTGCGGCCGCGGAACCGGTCGGTGACGGCGACTTCGAAGGTGGCACCTAGCTTGTCGGCGCGAAGGTTCTCCGCGCGGATGTCGGCCTGCGGCGAGAAGCCGTAGGTGACGATACGGCGGTCGATGCGCGGGATCATCGCTTGCACCGCCGGATGGTCGATGCAGAGCACGGCGAAACCGTAGAACGGGATGTTGCCGACAAACTGGTCGTAGCCGGCGGTCATCGCCTCGGCGCTGCCCCAATGGTCGAGGTGCTCGGCGTCCATGTTGGTGACGACAGCAATCGTGGCAGGCAGACGCAGGAAACTTCCGTCGCTCTCGTCGGCTTCGACCACCATCCAGTCGCCCTCACCCATTCGGGTGTTGCTGCCGTAAGCCTCGATGATGCCGCCGTTGATAACGGTGGGGTCCAGGCGCGCTGCTTCCAGCACGGCGGCGACCAGGCTGGTGGTGGTGGTCTTGCCATGCGTGCCGCCGATGGCGATCGACCAGCGCAGCCGCATCAGTTCGGCCAACATCTCCGCACGGCGCACCACAGGGATCAGCTTCTGCCGCGCTGTGACTACCTCGGGGTTGTCCGCGCGCACGGCGGTGGAGACCACCACCACCTGCGCATCGCCAAGGTTGGCTGCGTCGTGGCCGATGGCGACCTGCATGCCCTGCGTGCGCAGGCGGCGAACGTTGGCGTTGTCGGCGATGTCGCTGCCCTGCACCGCGTAGCCCAGCGTGTGCAGCACTTCGGCGATGCCCGACATGCCGATGCCGCCGATGCCGACGAAGTGGATCTTGCCGATGTTCAGTGGCATCGCCCTCATCGTGACGTCTCCATGCGGGCGACGAGCTTCTCGACCGCGTCGGCCAGTGTCTCTGCAGCGCGAGGGTGTGCCGCGCCGGCGGCAAGCCGTGCCGCATGCGCCAATCTTGCCGGCGCGCCAACTAGCTCTTCCAACATGCCGGTCAGGTGCGGGGGAGTGAAGTCCGGTTGGCGAATGATGGTGGCGCCGGCCACGGCACGCGCGTTTGCCGCCTGGTGGTCGTCGATGGCACTTGGCAGCGGTACTAGGATGGCTGCGCGTCCAGCGACCGCGAGTTCCGCACAAGTTGAAGCGCCGGCACGCGAGATCACCAGGTGCGCCGCGGCAAGCCTGCCCGCGACGTCGTCGAAAAAAGGAGCGATGTCCGCAGCCACCCCGGCCGACGCGTAGCTGGCGCGCACCCGGTCGATATCCTCCGCGCGGCATTGCTGCATCACGTGCAAGCGTGCGCGCAGGTCGTCCGGCAGACCCGCCACTGCTGCCGGGACTACGTCGCCGAACACGCGCGCGCCGAGCGAGCCGCCAAGAACGAGGATTTCCATGCGCGCGCCCGGCATCGGCGCCGGCGTGCCCGCCAGCGCCGCGATGGCTGGACGCACCGGGTTACCAACCACCTGCGTGGCAATCCCTACCGGCACGCGCGACGTATCTTCGAAGCCGAGCGCCAGCAGGTCGGCATGCGCGGCGAGAAAACGGTTGGCACGCCCGAGCACCGCATTCTGTTCGTGCAGCACGATCGCCGGCCGGCTACGCAGCATGCGCGTAGCCAGGATCGGCGGCACGCAAGGGTAGCCGCCAAAGCCTACGATCGCAGCGGCATCAAGCCTCGAAAGGATGTGTCGCGCTTGCAGCGTGCCTGCTGCGAGCGAGACCAGCGCGCGGCCGGCCCGCACCACGCCTCGGCCCGCTATGCCGGCACCTTGCAGAACATGATGCTCGTGGCCGGCAAACACGTTGCTCGGGCGTGCTGCCGCGCGTGCATCCGTCATCAGGACGATGCGATGTCCGCGCGCGATCAGCGTGCTGGCCAACGCTTCTGCGGGAAAGAAATGCCCGCCGGTGCCACCAGCGGCGATGACGATCGGACGTGCGGCGGGTCCTCTCACAGCGGGTCTCCATGCGTGCGTCGGCGAGTGAGCGCGAGCAGCATGCCCATGCCGAGTGCAACCGACAAAGCCGAGCTGCCGCCGTAGGAGATGAACGGCAACGTCATTCCTTTCGTGGGGATGAGGTGAAGTGCCGAGGCCATGTTGACGAAAGCCTGCAGGCCGAAGCCGGTGATCAGGCCGGAGGCTGCCAGGATGACGAACTCGTCGGTCTCCTGCACCAGCCGCAGCAGGCCGCGCAGCACGATGAAGGCGAACACGCCGAGTATGGTGAGGCAGATCAGTAGCCCGAACTCCTCGCCGGCAACGGCGAAAACGAAGTCCGCGTGCGCGTCCGGCAGCAAATCCTTCACCCGGCCTTCGCCCGGTCCGCGGCCGAGCAGCCCGCCGTTGCCGAACGCCTGCAGCGCGGTGTCCACCTGGTAGTGATCGCCGCTTTCCGGATGCACGAACCGCATGACGCGGCTGCGCACGTGCGGGAAGAACGCGTAGGCGCCGACGGCGGCACCTGCCATGCCGATCGCACCGACGCCGACGAACGCCATGTTCATGCCGTCGATGAACAGTTGCGCGAAGAACACGGCAGTGATCACCGTCAACATGCCAATGTCGGGCTGGGATTTCAGCAGCATCAGGATTACCCCGAACACGCCGAAAGCGAGGATGCGGCCGGGAAAGCCGCGAATCTGCTTGCCCTCGCTGAGCAGCCACGCGGTCACCACAGCAAAGAACGGCTTGAGGAACTCGCTCGGCTGCAGCGACATGAACGGCACCGCGATCCAGCGGCGCGCCCCTTTGATCTCCACGCCGTGCACCAGCGTGAGCCCTGTCAGCATGATAGCCGCGATGCAACCGACCAGAGCCAGCCTGCGCACGTTGCGCGGCGACATCAGCGAAACCGCCACGATCAGCACGCCGGCGAGTGCCAGGAACACCACCTGTTTGGCGATGAACACGTCGCGCGACTGGTGGATGCGTTCGGCGACGGCGGGGCTCGCCGCCAGCACCAGCACGTAGCCGAAACCTACCAGTGCCACGATGCAGAACAATGTCCAGCGATCCACCGTCCACCACCAGCGGCCGAGGACTGACTGGTCCGCACGAGAGAGCGTCGCCATCAGCTAACTCCGCCGAGGCTGCGCGCGAGTTGCGCGAAGTGCGCGCCGCGCGCTTCGAAGCCGGAGAACTGGTCGAAGCTGGCGCAGGCCGGAGAGAGCAGCACAGCGTCCACACCGCGCGCGCGCGCCGCCTCGAGGGCGTCGGGCACCGCGCGGTCGAGCGTCTCCACCACGCGATGGTCCACGCCGGCTTGTGCGAGCGTCTCTGCAAAAGCGGCTGCGTCGCGACCGATCAGCAAAGCCAGCGCCACGCGCGCGAACAGCGGCGAAAGCGAGGCGATGCCGCCGGCCTTTGCAATGCCGCCGGCAATCCACACCACGCGTTCGTAGCAGCCCAGCGCGCGCGCGGTGGCGTCCGCGTTGGTCGCCTTGCTGTCGTTGACGAAGCGCACGCCGCCGATTTTGGCCACCAGCTCCTGCCGGTGCGCCAGGCCGGCAAAGCTCTCGATGCCGGAAGCAACCTCGGCACGCGTGAGGCCGAGCGAGAAACCGAGTGCAGCCGCAGCGGCAGCGTTCTGCGCGTTGTGCGTGCCGGGCAGCGCGTGCGCAGCGCCGAGGTCGGCGATCGAGCCGGACGCGTCGCGCAGGATCGTGCCCTCGCACCAGATGTCGGCTGGGAACTGGCCGGAGACACGAACCGCGTCCGGCATGCTGTCGGCCAAAATGCGGCTGCGTGCGTCGTCGATGCCGACGATCGCGGTGTCGCCCACACGCTGGCGCGCAAATACCTGCCGCTTGGCGTGCAAGTAGCCATCCATGTCGCCATGGCGGTCGAGGTGGTCCGGGCTGAGGTTGAGCATGCACGCCGCATCGAAGCGTAACGTTGCGAGTCGCTCCAACATGTAAGAGGACATTTCGAGAACATAGACGCCGTCGTCCGGCAGCATCGGCAGGCTCAGCGCGGCAGGGCCCAGGTTTGCGCCTGCCGCATGCATGAAGCCGGCGCCCGCCAGCATGTGTGCCAGCAGCGCCGTGGTGGTGGACTTTCCATTGGTACCGGTGATGCCGACGAACTTTGCCCGGCTGCCGCTCGCACGGACCGCCTGATACAGCAGCTCCGCGTCCGTCAGTATCGGGCGGTGCGCGGCGCGTGCAGCTTCCGCGATGCGGTGCGGCACCGGCAGCAAGTGCGGTATGCCGGGCGAAAGCACCACGGCGTCCACATCGCCGATGTCGGGTGCGGGGTCCACGACAATGAAGCCCTCGCGCGTGGCGGCGTCGCGGGCAAACGCCGCGTCGTCCCAGCCGGTGACGGTCGCACCCATGTCGGTCAGCGTGCGCATCGCCGCAAGGCCGGCGCGGCCGAGGCCGACCACCGCGTAGCGCCTGTTGGCAAAGACCGAGGCGGGAAAACCGTTCATCGTATCTTCAACGTCGCCAAGCTGACGAGAGCGAGTATCATCGAGACGATCCAGAAGCGGATAACGATCGTCGGTTCCGCCCAGCCTTTCTTCTCGAAATGATGGTGCAGCGGCGCCATCAGGAACACGCGCCGTCCGGTGCGCTTGAACCAGAGCACCTGCACGATGACGCTGACCGTCTCCACCACGAACAGGCCGCCGGCGATCATCAGGACAATCTCATGCTTGGTGGCAACAGCAACCGCGCCGAGTGCGCCGCCCAGCGAGAGGCTGCCCGTGTCGCCCATGAACACGGCGGCTGGGGGTGCGTTGAACCACAGGAATCCCATGCCGGCGCCGATGATCGCCGCGCAAAACACTGCTAATTCCCCCACGTCGGGCACGTGGTTGAGTTGCAGGTAGTCCGCAAAGATGCGGTTGCCGACGAGGTAGGCGATCAGCGCGAAGACGAACGCCACGATGATGGTGGGCACCGTCGCCAGGCCGTCGAGCCCGTCGGTAAGATTCACCGCGTTGCTGCTGCCGACGAGCACGAACATGCCGAACACCGGGAACAGCAAACCGAGTTGCACCAGCACACCCTTGAACACCGGGATCGCCACCGAGGTGCCCAGCGTGCCGCCGGTAAGGTGCGCCATCCACGCCGCGGTGATCAGGCCGATGACCAGTTGCACCACCAGCTTGCCACGCGCGGAGACGCCGCGCGTGTTGCGCCGGGACAGCTTGAGGTAGTCGTCGACGAAACCCACCGCGCCGTAACCCAGCGTGCAGAACAGCGCCGCCCACACGTAGCCGCTGCGCAGATCCGCCCACAGCAGCGTGGACGTGGTGAGTGCGGCGAGGATCAGCACGCCACCCATCGTCGGCGTGCCCTTTTTCTCAATCAGGTGGCGTTCGGGTCCGTCCTCGCGGATCGGCTGGCCGCCGCGCTGCACCGATTTCAACCAGCGTATCACCCGTGGGCCGAGCCAGAAGCAGATCACCAGCGACGTGAGGCACGAAGCCGCAGACCGAAACGTCTGGTAGCGGAACAGGTTCAGAACGGAAAAGCGGTCGGCGTAGACGTGCAGCGCGTATATCATGCGGCGGCACCACGCAACGCGGTCAACGCGTCAACCACGTGATGCATCCGGCTGCCCAGGCTGCCTTTGACGAGCAGCACGTCGCCCTCGCGCACATCTGCAGCGACGATGCCTGCCAACGCTGCGCTGTCCTCGGCATGCGCGCCGCGCTGCGCCTCCGGCAACGCGTCAAACAGGTAGCGCATCCACGGGCCGCAACTATACGTCACGTCGGCCGCCTGCAGCACCGGTGCGGCGAGCGCTTCGTGTTCCACCCGGCTGTAGTCGCCCAATTCCAGCATGTCGCCCAGCACCGCCACGCGCCGCGTCGCCGGGATCAGCTTCAGCACCGAAAGCGCCGCGCGCACTGAGGCGCCGGACGCGTTGTAGCTTTCGTCAAGCAGCAACGCGCGCCCGACCAGGATCGCCCGCCTTGCGCCGCGGCCGCCGACCGGCTGAAACGCCGCCAGCGCACGCGCGCCTGCGGCCACGTCGGCGCCCAACGCGTGCGCGGCCGTCAGTGCCGCCAGCGCGTTGCCGACCATGTGGCGTCCCGGCGGGCCGATGCGGAAACGCAGCGCCGCCCCGCCGATGCGCGCGCTCACTTCGGTGCCGTCTGCATCCTCGTGCAGAACCTGCGCATCGTCGCCGCCGAACTCCGCAACCTGCAGCGCGTGGGCGTGCGCCACCAGACGGTCGCGTAGCGCCGCATCCGCCGGCACAACCAGCGTGCCGCCTTGCAGTACACCTTGTGCAATGCTGGCCTTTTCGTCGGCGATCGCCTCCAGGCTGCCCATGTTGCCGATATGCGCCGGCTCCACGCCGGTGATCACCGCCACGTCGGGTGCCGCCAGTTCGGCCAACGGTGCGATCTCGCCGGGATGGTTCATGCCGATCTCGAGCACCGCGTAGTCGGCGTCCGGCGGCATGCGCGCCAGGCTCAGCGGCACGCCCCAATGGTTGTTGTAGCTGGCGACGCTGGCATGCGTGGCCCCGCTCGCAGAAAGCACCGTGCGCAGCATCTCCTTCGTCGTCGTCTTGCCGACGCTGCCGGTCACCGCCACCACCGCGCCGGTGAAACGCTGCCGCGCAAACGCACCCAGCGCAGTCAGTCCCGCCAGCGTGTCACCCACCACCACCAGGTTCGCGTCGTCGGGCATGTCGTGCTGGCGGTGCACCATCGCACCGGCTGCACCCTTGGCGAGTGCGGCAGCCACGTGCGCGTGTCCGTCGCCGGTCTCGGTCTGCAACGCCACGAACAGGTCGCCCGGTTGCAGCGTGCGCGTGTCGATGGACACGCCGCTCGCGTGGAATGGCGCGGTCATCGTGCCGCCGAGTGCCGTCATCAAATCGTCTGAAGAGAACAGGGTCACGCGGCTGCCAGGCGCCGTATGGTGGCCGCGTCGTCGAACGGCAGGGTGGTGGTGCCGATGGTCTGGCCCTGCTCATGTCCCTTGCCGGCCACCACCAGCACGTCGCCGGACCGCAATTCCGCCAGGCCCGCGGCGATCGCGCGCTCGCGGTCGCCGATCTCGATCGCGTGCGGGCAGGCGGCCAGGATGGCGGCGCGAATCTTTGCCGGATCCTCGCGACGCGGGTTGTCGTCGGTGACGATCGGCACGTCGGCCATTTGCGAGACTTCGCGTCCCATCAAGGCGCGTTTGCCGGGGTCGCGGTCGCCGCCGGCGCCGAACACGCAGACCAGCCGGCCGCGCGCATGTGGCCGCAGCGACTCCAGCACGCGGTGCAGCGCGTCCGGCGTGTGCGCGTAGTCCACGTAGGCGGCAGCGTGGTTCGGCAAGGTTGCCGCCAGCTCCATGCGTCCGCGCACGCCCACCAGGCCCGGCAGCGCACCCACCGCGTCCTGCACGCCGGTGGCTTCAGCCAATGCTGCCGCCATCAGCGCGTTGTCCGCCTGGAAACGTCCGGGCAGCGCCACCTGCACGGTCCTGCGCGCGCCCTGCGCCTCGATCACCAACTCCTGGCCGTGCGGCAGCGGCAGGGCGGAGACCAGCCGCAGCCACTCGCCGCGCTCGCCCACGCTGCGCATCACCAGGCGGCGCGCATCCGCCAAGCCGCGCAGCGCGGCCAGCGTGTCCGCGTCCATGTCGGCGTTGACCACGGCCACGCAGCGCGCCGGCAGCAGCTCGGCAAACAGGCGTAGCTTGGCGGCGCGGTAGGCCTCCAAATTGCCGTGGTAGTCCAGATGGTCGCGCGTCAGGTTGGAGAACCCAGCGGCGGACAATTTCACGCCGTCCAGTCTGAACTGATGCAGGCCGTGGCTCGAAGCTTCCATCGCCATGTGCTGCACGCCGTCACGCGCCAGCCCCGCCAGCGTCTGCGCCAGCGCCACCGGGTCGGGCGTCGTCAACCCGCCGCCACCTGTGTGCCCGGGTGCCACCAGGCCCAGCGTGCCGAGGCTCGCCGCGCGCAATCCCACCGTGGTCCAAAGCTGGCGAACGAAATCCACCGTGCTGGTTTTTCCGTTCGTGCCAGTCACCGCCACGATGTTGTCCGGCGCCCGCCCGGCCAGCCCGGCCGCCATCCGCGCCAGCGCCCGCCGCGGCTCGGCGCAGCGCAGGAACGGCCGCACCGGCACCCCCGCCGGCCAGCTAGTTCCATCCGGCGCCAGCACCGCCGCGGCACCGCGCGCCACGGCCTGTGCGATGTAGCGCGTGCCATCTTCCTGCGCGCCCGGTAGCGCCACGAACAGCGCGCCTGGCTGCACGCACCGGCTGTCGGCGGTGACGCAGGTGATCGCCAGGCCGAGGTACCACGGGTCCACGCCGGTCAGACCTGCGGCTGAAGCAAGGTCAGCGAGCGAGCGCACCACCGGCCTCCGCTGGAACCCGCAGGGAGGCTTCGTGACGCAACGCCAGCATGTCCCGCCGCGTCGGCGTGCCCGGCAACGACACGGTGGCGGCCGGCGGTGGCGTCGGCACCGGCACCAGCGGCTCCAGCGGCGACCCCGTACCCGTCGGCTCGCCGCTGCCCCGAGCCGGCTGCATCGGAATGGCCAGCGTCGCCTGCACCGTCGCCAGGCCAGCAATGTCGGGGAACAATCCCAGCATCGGCGCGATGCGCGCGATCACCCGTCCGGCGCCCGGCGCGCTCACCGCACCTGCCGTCGCGTAGCCGCCGGTCTCCTTGTTGCCCACCGGTTCGTCGAGCATGAAATACACCGCGTAACGCGGCGCGTTCATCGGAAACACGCTCATGAACGCGCTGACGTTGGCGTGTTTCTTGTAGCCGTGCGCGCCAACCTTCTCAGCCGTGCCGGTCTTGCCGCCGACGAAGTAGCCGGGAATGTCGGCCGGCTTGCCGTAGCCGTCGGTCACCACCAGGCGCATCATCTTGCGTATGGTGTTCGAGGTCGAAACGTTCATGATCCGCCGTCCCTCCGGCAGCGGATCGTTCACGTCGTGCGCGAGGATGGTGGGCTGCAGAACGATGCCGCCGTTGGCCAGCGCCGCGGTGCCGCGCACCACATGCAGCGGCGAGACAGCGATGCCGTGGCCGAAGCCCACCGTCATCGTAGTGGCTTCCTTCCAGTTGCTGCGCGGCGGCACGATCGGGAAGCCCGCTTCCGGCAGCTCCACGCCCACCTTGCGGAACATGCCCATCGCCTGCAGCCAGGTCTGCTGGCGCAACGGCCCCACGCCCAACGCCACGTGGGCCGCACCCAGGTTGGAAGAATACGCGAGCACTTCAGGCAAGTACAGGAACCGGTGCTTGCCCTTGTAGTCGACGATGGTGAAGCGGCCGATGTGGATGTTGTGCGCCGCGTCGAACTCGTCCCAGATGTGCGCGGTGCCGAAATCCATCGCCATCGCCGCGGTCTGAAGCTTGAACGTGCTGCCCGGCTCGAACATGCCGGTCACCGCGCGGTTGAAGCGGTCGTCGGGCGGGGTCTCGCCGAACTGGTTGGCGTCGTAATCCGGCAGGCTGACCATGGCGATCACCTCGCCGGTGCGCACGTCCATCACGATGCCGCAGGCGCCGATCGCCTGGAACTCCTCCTTGGACTTCTCCAGCTCCTCGCGCATCACGCCCTGCACGCGCACGTCGATCGACAGGCGCACCGGCTCCTGGCTGTCCTCCAGCCGCTTGTCGAAGGCGCGTTCGGCGCCGGCCACACCGTGGCTGTCCACGTCCACGCCGCCCAGCACCTGGGCGGCCACCCGGCCCAGCGGGTAGCGCCGCTTCTCGCTCGGCTGAAAGTAGATGCCCGGGATGCCCAGCGCGTTGATCGCCAGCTCCTCGTTGGGCGTGATCTGGCGCTCGAGGTAGACGAACTGCTTGGCCGAGGCCAGGCGGGCTGCCGCCTGCGCCTCGTCGAGCCGCGGCAGCACGCCCTTCAGCTTGTGGGCGGCCTCCGCGGTGTCGATCATCTCCTTGGGGTTGGCGAACAGCGCTGCCGTCGGCAGCGAGATCGCCAGGATTTCGCCGTTGCGGTCCAGGATGGTGGCGCGCGTGTGCGGCACGCCCTCCGCCACCGGGGCGGCGTCCGGCGAGGACGGGCCCGGGTCGGCCGGCACCAACGGCCGCATCTCGGCTTTGCTGGGCGCCATCGGGAACAGCACGGTGGCACTGGTCAGCTTGCCGGCCACCGCGCCGAACAGCAGGAAGAACCCGCCGGCGGCGAACACCAGGCGGGAGCGGGTTCGGTCGAGTGCCGCGCGGCGGGCGAGGTCTGGCGCGGTGATGCGCACCGTCTCCATGCGCGGCATGGCCGCACCCGCGGCGGGTGCGCCGCGCATGCGGGCGGCCTCGGTG
>CAXSZX010000026.1:0-30274 GCA_964242115.1 uncultured Acetobacteraceae bacterium
AGGCCTGCCAGGGCGACGGCGTGCTGAAGATCGAGATGCACTTCCTGCCCGACGTCTTCGTCACCTGCGACACCTGCAAGGGCGCCCGTTACAACCGCGAGACGCTGGAAGTAAAATTCCGCGGCCACTCGATCGCCGAGATCCTGGCGATGACGGTGGACGAGGCGCAGCCGCTGTTCTCAGCCGTCGGCCGCATCAACGACCGGCTGAGTATCCTGCAGCGCGTCGGTCTCGGCTACGTCAGCCTGGGCCAGCAATCCACCACGCTGTCCGGTGGCGAGGCACAGCGCATCAAGCTGGCCAAGGAGCTGGCCAGGCGCGCCACCGGCCGCACGCTTTACATCCTCGACGAGCCCACCACCGGCCTGCATTTCGAGGACACCGCCAAGCTGCTCGAAGTGCTGCACGCGCTGGTGGATCAGGGCAACACGGTGGTGGTGATCGAGCACAACCTCGAGGTCATCAAGACCGCCGACTGGGTGATCGACATGGGACCCGAGGGCGGCGACGGCGGCGGCCGCATCGTGGCAGAGGGTACGCCGGAGGCGGTGGCCGGCATGGCGGCCAGCCATACGGGGCGTTTTCTGGCGCCGTTGCTGGGAAGCACGACGCCGCCCAAGCAGCGCAAGCGCGCCTGAGAGGCTAGGCAAGGCCTACTTTTTTGAAAAAAAGCAGCAAAAAACTTCTGGTCCTGCTGTCGCGGAGGTTTCTGCAGCGAGTACCCAGGGAACAAAAGTTTTATGGTTCTTTTTTTCCAAAAAAGAACTGCTTGCTTACTAACTCCGCAACGCAACGTCCCGGAATTGTCACGCCTCGACAGTCGCATGAGAGCGTCACCCGCCCCAGGTTGTTCCACGCATGACAAGATTGAACCCCATCTCGCACGGCGACACGCGCCCTATAGCCACCCTCGAAGGGGCAGGCGCTTCCATGCCCCGGCAGCACCGTCTTCTGCGGCGGCTGCGTGCTGCCCGCCGCATCTTCTGGGTGGCGTTGTTCACCCCGCTATGCTGCGTGATCCAGGGGGTGTTGCTCGCGCTGGCCGCGCCCGGGCGCGTCGGGTTTGCACTGTTCTATTGGCACACGGTGGCAAGGCTGATCGGGTTGCAGGTACGGGTAGTCGGTCCGGCGCCGACCAACGGGCGCCAGCCCGGCGGCCGCCCGCTGATCTACGTCTGCAACCACGCCTCCTGGCTCGACATCCCGGCCATCGGCGGCACGTTGCGCGCCTGCTTCGTCTCTAAGGACGACGTGGCCGGCTGGCCGATCGTGGGCACCATCGCGCGACTCGGCCGCACCGTCTTCGTCAGCCGCTCGCGCAAGGGGATCGGCCGCGAGCGCGACCAGATGCGCGAGCGCCTGGCCGCCGGCGACGACCTGATCCTGTTTCCTGAAGGCACCAGCTCGGACGGCTCGCGCGTGCTGCCATTTCACTCGTCGTTCTTCGCCGCGGCGTACGGCGAAGACAACCCGCTCATCCAGCCGGTCTCCATCGTCTACGACCGGCTCGCCGGGCTGCCGGTCGGCCGCGGTAGCCGAACCGTGTTCGCCTGGTACGGCGACATGGAGCTGGCGCCGCATGTCTGGCGCCTGGCCCAGTGGCACGGCAAGCGGGTGACGCTGCTGTTCCACCCGCCGATGGACCCGGCGGATTTCGCCTCCCGCAAGGCGCTGAGCCAGGCATGCTGGCAGGTGGTGGCCGACGGGGCGGCTTCTCTGCGGCAGAACCGGCCGGCACAGTTGCGTGAGAGCGGGGCGGCCGAGCGGGTGGCTGAGAGAGCGTTTGCCTGAGGGAGAGGAAGACCAGCAGTTCGTTCTCTAAAAAAAGAAGCAAAACTTTGGTCCAAGGGCGGCTTCGAGGTTGATGCTTGGTGGTCCATGTTGAAACGGATGCTGTTGCAGAGCAGGAACCGGACGCGTGACCGAACGACCCAATGCTGAGCGTTTGGGTCACGCTATTATCTTTACAGTTGCCGCTAAGCATGCGTGCCGAACTGGCCTCAGACCAAGCTGGCTGGCCCGCCGACCTCGACGGAACATCTGTCGCCTTCTTTGATGGCCTATGGGAGTTTGCGTCTGCGCTGCTCGCCGTCCCTGGCGCGGTATAATCGCGCCGTGCGAGCGCAGGCTTGGTCCAGAAGCTCTGGAAACGGCGGTTGAGGCAAGCCCTTCAGCTCTTTTGCCAAGCTGCAGAGGTCCCGGTGCGTATCGTCTGGCGAACCGCCGTCAACCGCATGGTGGTCGGGATACTGCAGCAGCCGAAATCCTGTTTCAGCGTGCCTGGCGAAACCGACGCATTTGAGCGCAAGCTACACGACCGCCTCGCAAGCGTTCCGAAAGAAATGTCACCACCAAAAACACCAAGAAGGAAGCAGCGATCGGCAGCGAGACGACCGCTCGAAACCTATCTGTTCAGCTCTCGGGATGAACTAGTCACCTTCGGAACCAGATGAGCTCGTAGACGAGTAAGGCTCATCAAGGACGCCTGAAAGCGAGAATGTCTGACCCAGAGAAGGCCGCCCAGGGACATCGCTTCTTCTTGGTGTCCCTGGTGCTATTGATGGTAACCCTCTTCTCTGGCCAACTTGCCCCGTCACGCACCCACCCTCACTCGTCGCAGTTTCTTCACTTGACCCAGACTCGGAACGATCTGCCACTCTGCCTCCTAGACACGGAGCCTGCCATGCCAGCGTCCGCCATCACCCACCCGGGACACTATTGACGCCGCACGCCCCCGCCGTGATCTCTCCGCTCTCGCCCGCCGTCGGGACAGAGCCGGAGCCCAGTTCGATGCCCACTCACGCCAAACGCCTGCACGTCATCACCTGGGGTTGCCAGATGAACGTGTACGACTCAGCGCGCATGGCCGACGTCCTGGCCCCGATCGGCTACGCCCCGACGGCCGCGCCGGAGGACGCCGACATGGTCATCCTCAACACCTGCCACATCCGCGACCGCGCCACCGAAAAGGTGTTCTCCGAACTCGGCCGCCTGCGCGTGATCAAGGCTGAGCGTGCAGCCGCCGGCCGGCCCACCATCCTCGCCGTCGCCGGCTGCGTCGCCCAGGCCGAAGGTGCGGAGATCCTCGCCCGCGCCCCCTACGTGGACATCGTGCTCGGCCCGCAGACATATCACCGCCTACCCGAAATGGTGGCCCAGGCCAGCCGCGCCGCCGGCGCCGTCATCGACACCGACTTCCCGCCGGAATCGAAGTTCGACCACCTGCCGGACGCGGCCGCCGCACAGCCCTACGGCCAGCACACCGCCTTCCTGACCATCCAGGAAGGCTGCGACAAGTTCTGCAGCTTCTGCGTCGTCCCCTACACCCGCGGCGCCGAGGCCAGCCGCCCCGCCGCCGCCATCCTCGCCGAGGCCACCCGCATGGCCGCCAGCGGCGTGCGCGAAGTCACCCTGCTCGGCCAGAACGTCAACGCCTGGCACGGCGCCGGCCCGGACGGCGCCCCGCGCACGCTGGGCTGGCTGCTACGCCAACTGGCCGAAATTCCCGGCATCGCCCGCCTGCGCTACACCACGTCCCATCCCCGCGACATGGACGACGACCTGATCGCCGCCCACGCCGAGGTGGGCAAGGTGATGCCGTTCCTGCATTTGCCCGTGCAGTCCGGCTCCGACCGCCTGCTCGCCGCGATGAACCGCCGTCATACCGCTTCGGACTACCTTGCCGTCGTTGCCCGTCTGCGTGCCGCCCGGCCGGACCTTGCCTTCTCGTCGGACTTCATCGTCGGCCATCCCGGCGAGACGGCAGCCGATTTCGAGGCGACGCTCGGGCTGATCCGCGCCGTCGGTTTCGCCCAGGCGTTCAGCTTCAAATACTCGCCCCGTCCCGGCACGCCGGCGGCAGGCGCCCCGGGCCAGGTGCCGGAAGCAGAAAAGGATCGCCGCCTCTACGCCCTGCAGGACCTGTTGCGCACCCAGCAGGCAGAGTTCAACACGCGCTGCGTCGGCCTCACCCTGCCCGTGCTCATTACCGGCGCCGGCCGC
Organism: uncultured Acetobacteraceae bacterium; assembly: GCA_964242115.1. Taxonomy (GTDB): domain Bacteria; phylum Pseudomonadota; class Alphaproteobacteria; order Acetobacterales; family Acetobacteraceae; genus BOG-908. The sequence continues at coordinate 4,003 of CAXSZX010000026.1, forward strand.
CACCCCGGCCAGGTCGCTGGCCGCTCGCCCTATCTTCAACCCGTTCACCTGGTGGGACCCGCAACGCTGGTCGGCCAGGAGATCCCGGTGTGCATCGAGGCTGCGCACACCAACTCACTGTCTGGAGCAACCCTCAAGGAGAAGGCCTGCGCTTGACCCACGTATCCCCCGCCCGCCCGACTGAAGTGACCGCTTCCGGCAAGGCCGTCACCATCAACTTCAACGACAACGCCCTGCTGCCACTGCTGCTCGGCGATCATGATCGGCACCTGGTGCGGCTGGAACAGGGCTTCGGTGTGCGCCTGGCATGCCGCGGCAACCGGGTGGCAATCAGCGGCGCGCCGGAGCGGGTGGAAGCGGCGCAGGCGGCGCTGACCGGGTTGTGGAAGCGCCTGGAAAAAGGCGAGGGCGTAGCCTCCGGCGACGTGGACGCCGCCATCCGCATGCTCAACCGCGCCGCCGATCAGGACCCGCGCCTGCCGCTGTCCGACCTGCCCTCCATCCGCACGCGCCGCGGGGCGGTGGGCCCTCGCTCGCCCGGACAGCAGGCCTATATCGAGACGCTGGCCCGCCATGAGATGGTGTTCGCGCTCGGCCCGGCTGGCACCGGCAAGACCTACCTGGCGGTGGCTCAGGCCGTTGCCATGCTGCTGGCCGGCCGCGTCGAACGCATCGTGCTGTGCCGCCCCGCGGTGGAAGCCGGCGAGCGCCTCGGCTTCCTGCCCGGTGACCTGAAAGAGAAGATCGACCCCTATCTGCGTCCGCTCTATGACGCGCTGCACGACATGATGCCCGGCGACCAGGTGATCCGCCGCATGGGCACCGGCGAGATCGAGGTGGCACCCCTCGCTTTCATGCGCGGCCGCACGTTGGCCCACGCGTTCGTCATTCTGGACGAGGCGCAGAACACCACCGAGGCGCAGATGAAGATGTTCCTTACCCGCATGGGCGAGGGCACCCGCATGGTGATCACCGGCGACCTCACCCAGATCGACCTGCCGGGCGGCGTCCGCAGCGGCTTGCGTGACGCGGTGGAGACGCTGGAGGGCGTGCAAGGCATCGGCTTCGCCCGCTTCGGCGTGCGCGACGTGGTGCGCCATCCCCTGGTCGGCCGCATCGTGGACGCCTATGATCAGCGTGCCACGGCCGCCCGCGACACATCGCGCAGCCGCGCCCGCCGGGAGAGCGATGCAACCCCCACCTGATCAGGCTCCCTCAGAGCCCGAACACGCCGGCCTTGCGCAAGCGGGGTTCAGAAACGCAGCGAACGCCCAGCCGACGGTGCTGGTCCTGGACGCCGGCTGGCGCCGCCTGGTGCCCGGCGCCGAGCGTCTGGCCGTGCGTGCCGCGGTGGCAGCCGGCGGCGCCGGCACCGTGGTGCTGTCCACAGATCGGGGGGTGAAGCACCTCAACGCGCTGCACCGGCGACGCAACAAGCCCACCAACGTGCTGACCTTCGACATGGCGCCGGCAGCCGGCTTCCTGGGCGGCGACATCGTACTAGCGCTTGGCACGGTGCGGCGCGAGGCAATGGCGGCCGGCCGGCCGGCGGCGCACCATTTGGCACACCTGGTTGTGCACGGGGCGTTGCACCTGCGCGGGCATGACCATCACGGGGTTGGCGAGGCGCGGCGGATGGAAATGGCGGAGGCGCGTATCCTGCACAGTATCGGCGTGCCGAACCCGTGGAAGAGAAAGTAAGCATGTTCTTTTTCGAGAAAAAGAACCAAAAAGCTTTTGATGCTCTGGGCTGGACTGCATCAGCCGGCGGATACCCCAGGGACAAACGTTTTTTGCTTCTTTTTTTCAAAAAAGAAGGCCTTGCTTTCTGATGAGCGAAACCTCCGGAAGCACGCTTCTGAACCGCCTCGGCAGCATACTCGGCAACCGCGCGAGGCGTGACCACGGCGTGCGCGAAAGCATCGCCGAGCTGGTGCAGGAAGCCGCCGACGCCGGCGATGCCGATGGGCAGTCGCCCGATCTCGACCGCCAGGAACGCGCGCTGATCGCCAACGTGCTGCGCCTGCGCGGCGCCACCGCCGACGACGTGATGGTGCCGCGCGCCGACATCGTGGCCATGCCGGTGGACCTCACCTGGGAGCAGGCTATCGAGCTGATCCGCCGTGAAGGCCACAGCCGCATGCCGGTCTATCGCGAGCAGCTCGACGACGTGGTCGGCATGGTCCACATCAAGGACGTCTTCGCCTGGGACGGCAAGCCGGAAGGGTTTCGTCTGGAGGCCATCCTGCGCCGTCCGCTGATGGTTGCCCCGCAGATACCTGTGCTCGACCTGTTGCTGCAGATGCGCGTGGCGCGCGTGCACCTGGCTTTGGTGGTCGATGAGTACGGCGGCATCGACGGGCTGCTGACCATCGAGGACCTGGTCGAGACGATCGTGGGCGACATCGCCGACGAACACGACGAGCAGGACGCGCCGATGGTGACCGAGCGCGCCGACGGCACGCTGGACCTCGACGCGCGCATGAAAGTTGAGGATTTCGAGGCCCGGCTAGGCAAGATCCTGACCGAAGAGGAGCGCGAGGCCGACATCGACACCATCGGCGGTCTGGTCTTCACGATCGCCGGCCGGGTACCGGCGCGTGGTGAGGTGATCAGCCACTCTTCCGGTGCGGAGTTCCGCGTGCTGGACAGTGACGCGCGGCGAATACGGCGGCTGCGCGCGAAGCTGCCGGTTGCGGCGCGTATTGCAGGCGGGGCTAGAGGCTGAACTGAAGCAAGAAAGCAAGGTCTGCTTTCTTGAATAAAAGCAGTAAAGAACGTTTGACTCTGCCGTCGCGGTGTTTCCGTAGCGCCCCCGCGGAGAACAGACGTTTTTTGTTATGATTCAGCAAACGAACTGCTTGCTGCGAGTCCGGTGAAAATCAGCCTAGTAAATCATTCGGCGTGGCCCTCTTCGAGCGCTTGAGTGGATCGACATGCTTGCGACATCGCTCCGAGCGAGCAGGTTGACCTATCATCGTCACGAGCACCGGCGCGTTGTGCAAGTAGCCTGTTCTCAAACGATACAAGCGCGTCAAAGACCGCCAGGCAGGCTTTTCAAACGGACGGTCAGTAGCCAGGCAGACCGCATCAGGCGCTATCCGTCAGCAGCAATGTTCCGAACGACATTACGGTTTGACGGCTTCGGGGCCGTCATGCGGCTTGGTAACCACCACCGCGGCCTCGTTCCGGCGGAGAAAGGGCAGCGTCCACGGAGGATCGTAGAACCAGGCGACCGGCTGGCCCGACGGGACGTAGCCGGTGCTGGCAACACGCTGCAGCAACTGGCGATCTGCCCCGGCCGTGGCGGACGCTGACGTCGAGCCGGTATAGCGGTACACGCCGTAGGTCTGCGCGGGCACGGTGACGATCCTGACCGTCGGGTCGTTGGGGTGCGGCAGGGTGGCTTCGGTGTACTTGGCCGGCATGAAGAACCGTATCCGCCATACGCCGGGTGCGGACTGCTCCTGCCCCACCGGCGCCGTCATCGCGATCGTGTGGGACCCGCCCCCCTGCGACACCGGGGCAGTCATGGCGATGCTGCCCCGGCCGGCGTTCGCACCGAAAATGTAGCGGGCGAGGCGCTGGAAACCATCGCTGCGGGCGGAATACTCGCTTCCCGTCACCTCGGTTTCGGCGGCCAGCCTTGTGTCGTACTGCCGGATTTCCATCGGACCTTTTGTCTGCACCACGACGTAGTGCGGCTCCTCGGTCCCAGAACGGACGCCGAAGACGGAACATGCGCTCAGTGCGATGCCGGAGACGAGCGACATGACGGCTACCTTGGGTTTCATTCCTGCCATGTGGGGACAGACGCGACGCGCGTCACCCACCGGCCGAGATGTGGCGGACAGCGCAATGGTGGACGGGTGGGCGAGCGCGTTTTCTCGACCGTCGAAGAGAAAGCAGGCAAGCAGTTCTTTTTTGAAAAAAAGAACCAAAAAACTTTTGCTCTCGGTGGGCACGCGTTGGTTGACGCGTGTCGTTTCAGCTTTCAGCGATAGCGCTCGCAAAGCTTTTTGCTTCTTTTCCTCGAAAGATAAGTCCTTGCTTCTTCTGTTCGACGGACCAGTCCTGCTGTCTCGACGTCTCTGCAGCGTGCGCCCCAGAGGATAAAGTTTTTGGCTCTTTTTCAAGAAACAACAGCTTGCTCGCCAGTTGTCGGCGAACACCTCAGGCACACTGCTGCTTGTCATCGGCCATCAAAACCGGACCAACTCGCCGCCATGACCCTCGAGCAGCTCAGGATTTTCGCAGCCGTCGCGGAGCGGCAGCACGTCACCCGGGCGGCCGCCGCGCTCGGCCTCGCGCAATCTGCCGTCAGCGCCGCTTTGGCGAACCTCGAGGCGCAGCACGGCACCAGGCTGTTCCACCGGGTGGGCCGCGGCATCGAGCTTACCGAACCCGGCCGGCTGTTCCTGCCCGAAGCGCTTGCCGTCCTGGCTCGCGCGGCGACCGCGGCGCAGACGCTCGCCGAGCTCGCCGGCGTACAGCGCGGCAGCCTCACCGTGCACGCCAGCCAGACCATCGCCAGCTACTGGCTGCCGCGCCATTTGGTGGCGTTCCACCGCGCCCACCCGAGCATCCGCATTACGCTGCAGGTCGGCAACACCGCGCAGGTTGCGCGCTGTGTCCACGACGGCACGGCCGAACTCGGCTTCGTCGAAGGCGACGTGGACGACGCTGCGCTGTCCCGCACGGTGGTGGCACGCGATCAATTAATCCTGGTGGTCTCGCCGGAGCACACATGGGCCATGCGCCAGCACGTGGCGCCGCGCGAGCTGCCGGACAGCGCGTGGGTGCTGCGTGAGGCCGGATCAGGCACGCGCTCGGCTTTCGAAGCGGCGCTGGCGGGCTTCGGCATCGGCCTGGACGCGCTGAGCGTGGCACTCGTGCTGCCCACCAACGAGGCAGTGCGCGGCGCCGTCGAGGCCGGGCTGGGTGCGACCGTCATCTCCGCCTCCGTGGCCGTCCCCAGCCTGGAAGCCGGGTTGCTGCATCAGGTAAGGCTGGCGTTGCCGGAGCGTGCGTTTGTCGCGCTGCGGCACCAGGAGCGTTACGAGAGCCCAGCAGCTGCGGCGTTGCTGGCGTTGATCGGCCGGCCGGATCGCGGAAATGCCGGGCAGAAGCAAGAACCTTCTCTTTCGAGAAAAAGAAGCAGAAAGTTTTCATGAGCGCCGTCGCGGACGACTGAATGACACATGTCGACTCGGCAGCACCACGGGGAGCAAAAGTTTGTGGTTCTTCTTTTCCAAGAAAGAACTGCTTGCTTTGCGCTAATCCGACGTAGCCACGCCACGATTGATCTGCCCCAGAGATCGTTTCAAACAGAACAAACAGCTTTTTAGATTGTATGACTGTCCCTAGCTTGGCGTGGTGTCAACCAAGGCGCCCGCCATGTTCTCCACCCGCCCTACGAACCTGTTGCCCGGCGTGCTGCTCTGCCTGGGCGTCACCGCCTTGGCGAGCGTGCTTGCGGCCGTCGAGGTCAGGTTTGCCGGACAGGCCTACCTCGAGGCGCTGGTGCTCGCGATCCTGCTCGGGGTGGCCATCCGCACGGCGTGGACTCCGGGTCCCGCCTGGCACTCCGGCGTGGCGTTCAGCGCCAGAACGCTGCTGGAGGTGGCCGTCGTCCTGCTCGGCGCCTCGGTGAGCGCTCGGACGGTGCTGGCACTTGGGCCGGCGCTGCTGGGCGGCATCGTGCTGGTCGTGGCGGTTGCCATCGCGGCCAGCTACGGCATCAGCCGCGCGCTCGGGCTGAAGCCGCGCATGGCCATCCTGGTGGCATGCGGCAACTCCATCTGCGGCAACTCGGCCATTGCGGCGGTAGCACCGGTTATCGGCGCGGACGGCGAAGACGTTGCCTCCTCTATCGCGTTCACCGCGGTGCTGGGCGTGGTCGTGGTGCTGCTGTTGCCGCTGCTGGTGCCCGTGCTGTTGTTGTCGCTGACGCAGTACGGCGTGCTGGCGGGCCTGACCGTCTACGCGGTGCCGCAGGTGCTGGCGGCGACGTTGCCGATCGGCGCGCTCAGCAACCAGGTGGGCACCGTGGTCAAGCTGGTGCGCGTGCTGATGCTCGGCCCCGTGGTGCTCTGTCTGTCTCTGCTGACGCGACGGCTCCGCGACGAGGCCGACGAGGCGTCGCCCGCGGTCACCGCCGGCGATCGCCCGGCGCGCGGCTTTCCGGCGCTGCACCAGTTGGTGCCGTGGTTCATCCTGGGCTTCCTGGCCGTGCTCACGCTGCGGTCGCTGGACGTGATACCGGCGAACTTGCTCGGGCCGATCAAGACCGTGGCGAGCCTGCTGACGACGGTCTCCATGGCGGCGCTCGGGCTTGGGGTGGATGTGCGGGTTGTAGCGCAGGCTGGCGTGCGGGTGACGGTCGCGGTCACCTTGTCGCTTGTGGTGCTTGGAGCGATCAGCCTGGGGCTGATCCGGGTGTTGGGAATTGCCTGATAGGAAGAAAGGCCTTCTTTTGCGAGAAAAAGAAGCAAACAGCTTTTGCGAGCGCTGTCGCGGGAAGCTGAAACACCAAGCTTCACCACGGCGCACTCAACGGGAGCAGAAGTTTTTTGGTGCGTTCTTTCGAAGAAGGACTGCTTGCTTGCTTCGTCTCAGTAACTGAACCCATCATACCCATAACCCGGCGTCGCGTAAGGAATACTGTAGAAAGCATCGGGATATTCGAAGCTGTGCGGATTGCCGGTGGGGTATCCAGGCGGGCCGTTATCCGCCCCGAACTGCCGCATGCGACTATGCGCCACCATGCACCTTGCATGCGCGTAGTCGTATCGCTGCGCCGCAGACGGTCCGGTTGCACCTTGAATGGCCGCGGCACCGACGCGCCGGCAGACGTCCTCGTCTGCGGCGAACGTGGTGAACTCGCTGGCCAGTGCCGGACGGGCAAGCTGCATGGTCGAAGCGCCGGCGCACAGCAGGCCGGCAACGAAGAGGGAGGTTTTGCGTGTGTCTGACATGGCGCATCCAACGCGCCGGCGGCCACGGCGCTTCACCAGGGACTGCATTTTGCCTGCGCCGACAGCATCCCGGGTGCGATGGGCACCGGCAGCTTAACTTCGGGTGAGCTAAGCAGGCACATCCGCCGCCTCGCAGCCGGTTTGCAGCGACCCTGGTCGTGACCTTTCGATGTCAGGCAAGGAAGGCAAGGCCTTCTTTTCTGAAGAAAAGAAGCAAAAGACTTTTATCCCTGCTGTCGCGGAGGTTTCTGCAGCGCGCTTGCCTAGGGAACAGAAGCTTTTTGGTTCTTCTTTCAAAAAAGAACCGCTTGCCTTGCCTTTCACCGGTCCCACTTCAGATTCGAAACAGCGCATGCCGCCTTGGCAATCTTTGGCGCGTTTGCTTCCGTGGCTTAAGACCTGAAGGCCTCGCCGGCCAAGCTGCCGACAGGAACATCAGGGAAAGACCGTGCCCTCCTTCACCCAGACCGCGCCTTTGCCGCGCAACCGCTTCCGCACCGACCCCACCCTGCGTTTCTCCCTCGAGCGTCACTTGCCGGCAGAACTCTTCGCCCAGGCCGCACCGGCGTTGGACCGCATGGGAGACCGTGCCGCAACCGAGATGCCTGCGCTGGCCGACGCCGCCGAACGCACGCCGCCCCGCCACGTCCCCTACGACGCCTGGGGCAACCGCATCGACCGCATCGAGGTGGACCCTGCCTTCGACACCCTGGTGCGCATCGGCCAGGAGGAAGGCCTCGTCGCCACCCCCTACGAGGCCGACTACGGCGCCCACGCCCGCATCGTCCAGGCTGGGCTGGCCAACCTCTACGACCCGGTCAGCGCGGTCGCCACCTGCCCGCTGGTGATGACGGACGGTGCGGCCTGGCTGCTGCGCCAGCACGACGCGGTTCTGTGGGCGAAGTACGGCTCACGCCTTACTGCCCGCGCCGGCGCGATCACCAGCGGCCAGTGGATGACGGAGACCGAGGGCGGCTCGGACGTTGCCAACACGGCGACGACCGCCACCCCGAACGAGGACGGCAGCTTCAGCCTGCACGGCACGAAGTGGTTCACCTCTGCCACCTCGGCCGACATCGCCATGGTGCTCGCCCGCCCGGACGGGGCAGCGCCGGGCAGCGCCGGCCTGTCGCTGTTCCTGCTGGAACTGCGGCGCCCGGACGGCGCTTGGAACGGCCTGATGGTGAGGCGGTTGAAGGACAAGATGGGCACCCGCGCGCTGCCGACTGCCGAGCTGGACCTGGCCGGCGCTCGGGCAGTGCCCGTCGGCGGCCTGGGCCGCGGGGTGGCGAAGGTCGCATCTCTGCTCAACATCGCCCGGGTCTGGGCCGCTTATGCCGGGCCGGCCGGCGTGGGCCACCTGCTCGGCCTGGCGCGCGACTATGCGCAAGCCCGCCGCGTGTTCGGTGCCACGCTCGCCAGCCAGCCGATGCACCGCGCCTGGCTCGCCCGCATCGCCGCCGAGTATGAGGCCATGCTGGCGCTGTGCTTCGAGACCGCGGCTGCCATCGGACGTGCCGAGCACCGCGGTAACACCCAGATGGCCCGCCTGCTCGCGCCGCTGACCAAGCTCGCCTGCGCGCGCCAGGGCATCTGGGGCACCAGCGAGCTGATCGAGAGCTTCGGCGGCGCCGGCTACCTCGAGGACACTGCCCTGCCGCGCATCTTCCGCAACGCCCACGTCCACGCGATCTGGGAAGGCACCACCTCGGTCCTCAGCCACGACGTGCTGCGTGCCCTGCGCTCACGCGACCTCGGGCTGGAGTGGCTCGACGACGTCGACCGCCGCCTCGCCGGCGTCACCCACGCCGAGCTGGACTGGGTCAAGCCCCGCATCGCCGCGGCGCTGGACGTGCTGCGGCCGATGGTGCTCGAGCCGGACGAACGCGACGGCCGCCGGCTGGCCGCCGGCATGGCGCGCACCACGCAGGCCGCACTGCTCGCCGAGGCCGCCGAGTGGCGCATCCTCCACAAGCACGACCGCACCGCGCTGGTGGCCGCCGAAACGATCACCCGCGAACCGCTGATCCCCGCGCTGACCACCGACATGGAATTGGCAGAGCTGGCCTACGGTTTCGACCCGATGGCCGGGCACGCCTGATGCGCGTTTCGCTGTTCATCACCTGCTTCAACGACACGCTGTTCCCGCAGACCGGTCAGGCCGTGGTGGCCGTGCTCGAACGCCTTGGCTGCGAGGTGGAATTCCGCCCGGCGCAAACCTGCTGCGGGCAGATGCACAGCAACTCCGGCTACCGGCCGGAAGCCGTCACCCTGGTGCGCCGCTTCGTGGAGACCTACCGCGACTCGCCGTGCGTGGTGGTGCCGTCCACCTCCTGCACCAGCACCATCCGCAGCCAATATCCCATACTCGCTGCCGGCGACGCGAAGCTGCTGGCCGAAGTGCAGGCGATCATCCCGCGCGTATTTGAATTCACCGAGTTTTTGACACGCGAGTTGCACACCGAGGATGTGGGCGCCTACTACCCGCACCGCGTCACCTACCACGCGTCCTGCAACTCGCTGCGCGGCCTGAAACTCGGCGGCGCACCATACGCGTTGCTCGCCGCGGTGCGCGGGCTGGAACTGGTGGACCTGCCCGCGGTGGAGGAATGCTGCGGTTTCGGCGGCACGTTCGCGGTGAAGAACGCCGAGACGTCGACCGCAATGCTCACTGACAAGATGCGCGCGGTGCTGGCGACGGGTGCTGAGGTGGTCACTGCGGGGGATAACTCCTGCCTGATGCACATCGCGGGTGGGCTCTCGCGGCTGCAGGCCGGGGTGCGAGCGATGCACATCGCGGAGATATTGGCATGCACGGAGACGTAGTGCGCGCACTGACGTCTCCGTGCGAGCAAAGTAACAAAGCAGGGCCTTCTTTTTCTGAAGGAAAAGAAGCAAAAAGACTTTTCGCCGGCTGTCGCGAACCGTTCAACAAAGGTGCAGCCAAGTGACAAAAGTTCTTGGTTCTTTTTCAAAAAATGCTTTCTCCTCCGTGTCTGTTCAGAAACATTCAGTGATGAATCAGAAAGTAGGGCGGAGCCGTGAGCACCGGACCGCAGTAACGCCCTGCCAGCCGGCCGGCAGCGGATGTTTATGGACGAACACATGAAAGACACCTCCTTCCCCGCGCTGGCCCACGCCGAGCTGCGCAACACGCAGCTCCGCCGCAACATCCGCAAGGCGACGACCACCATCCGCGAACGCACCGCGCGCGTCGCAGCCGAGTTGCCCGACTGGGAGGATTTGCGCACCGCCGGCGCGGCCATCAAGCAGGCGACAATGCATGAGCTGGACACGCATCTTCTGCAATTGGAGGAGCGCGTCACCGCCGCCGGCGGCCAGGTACACTGGGCGCGCGACGCGGAGGAAGCGCGCGAGATCATCATCGGCATCACCCGCCGCCACGATGCGGGCCGCGTGATCAAGATCAAGTCGATGACCACCGACGAGATCGACCTCAACCCCGCCATGCACGCTGCCGGCATCGAGCCGGTGGAGACCGACCTGGCCGACATGATCGTGCAGCTCGCCGGCGACACGCCGAGCCACATCCTGGTCCCTGCCATCCACCGCAACCGCGCCGAGATTCGCGAGCTGTTCGAAGAGAAGTTCGCCCACGGCAAGCTGACCGACAAACCCACCGATCTCACCGCCGCCGCCCGCCGCTATTTGCGCGACAAATTCCTCAACACGCCCATCGCCATCTCCGGCGCCAACTTCGCCGTCGCCGAGACCGGCAGCGTCGGCGTGGTGGAAAGCGAGGGCAACGGCCGCATGTGCCTCACCCTGCCGCGCGTGCTGATCTCGCTGATGGGCATCGAGAAGGTGCTGCCCCGCTTCACCGACCTCGAGGTGTTCCTCCAGCTCCTCCCGCGTTCGGCCACCGGCGAGCGGATGAACCCCTACACCTCGCTGTGGACCGGCGTGCGCCCGGGCGACGGCCCGCAGGAGTTCCACCTGGTGCTGCTAGACAACGGCCGCACCCGCATCCTCGCCGACCAGGCCGCGCGCGAGACGCTGCACTGCATCCGCTGCTCGCGCTGCCTCAACGTCTGCCCGGTCTACGAACACACCGGCGGCCACGCCTACAATTCGATGTACCAGGGCCCAATCGGCGCCATCCTCACCCCGCAATTGCGCGGCTTCGAGGAGGCCGGCTCGCTGCCCTTCGCCTCTACCCTGTGCGGCCGCTGCTACGAGGTCTGCCCGGTCAAGATCGACATCCCCCGCATCCTGGTCCACCTGCGCGCCGGCGCCACCGAGGCCCGCCGCGCGTCGCACACGCTGGACCCCGAAGCGCTGGCGATGCAGGCCGTGCTGTGGCTGTTCGGCGGCCAGAACCGCCTCCGCCTGGCACAGACCCTGGGCCGCGTCGCCCAGCGCGCCATCGCCCACGACGGCATCATCTCCCGCTTGCCCGGCCCGCTGCACGGCTGGACGGACACGCGCGACTTCCCCGCCCTGCCGCCGGAAAGCTTCCGCGCCTGGTGGAAACACCGCCCACCCGCCGGTCAGGAAACCGCAACGCCGGCCACCGCGCGGACCGCCGCGTGAGCGCCCGCGACGAGATCATCGCCCGCATCCGCAACGCCCAGGCAGGCGATCAACCCGGCGCCCCGCCCGTCTCCGCCCCTCCGGAGGCCGCCTACCGCCACCGCTGGGACGCCGACCGCGCCACCCTCGTCGAGCGCTTCTCTCGGCGCCTAATCGACTACGGCGTCACTATCCTGCACGCCCGCGGCGACGGCGCCATCGCCGAGGTCGCTGCCAGCCAGCTCGCCGCCCGCGACATCGCCAGCCTGGTCATCCCCGCCGACCTGCAAGCCACCTGGCGCCCATCCCACCCCGCACCCGCTGAGGACACCAACCTCAGCATCGCCGAGCTCGACGCCGCGCATGGCGTGATGACCGGCTGCCTGCTCGGTGTCGCGGAAACCGGCACCATCGTGCTCGACTGCGGCCCTGGCCAGGGACGGCGCGCCCTGACCCTGCTACCGGACTACCACCTCTGCGTGGTGCGCGAGAGCAGCATCGTCGGCATCATGCCCGAAGCCATCCACGCCCTGCACCCACGAGCACTGCACGGGGCACCGATCACCTTCATCAGCGGCCCTTCGGCGACCGCGGATATCGAGCTGGACCGGGTGCAGGGGGTGCATGGGCCGCGAACGCTTGATGTGATCCTCGTTGCCTAAAACAACAGAAAGCAAGCGCTTCTTTTTGGAAAAAGAAGCAAAAACTTCTTTCTTCTTCGCTGTGGCTGCCATCTCGCTCGCGGGATGCTCGCCGGCGGACTTGCTGAATGCGACTATTCCGCGCGCAGACCTCACCGTCACTCACAACGTCGCTTACGGCCCTGAGCCGCGCGAGCGCCTCGACGTCTACCGGCCGAACACCACAACATCGCTGCCGACCATCATCTTCTTCTACGGCGGTTCGTGGAACGCCGGCAGCAAATCCACCTACCCGTTCGTCGCCGCAACCCTCGCGCGCCGCGGCAACGTCGTGGTCGTCCCCGACTACCGCCTCTACCCGCAGGTGCGCTTCCCCACCTTCCTGCAGGACTGCGCCCGCGCCGTCGCCTGGACGCAGCAGCATTTGGCCGAGCTCCACGGCGACCCGCACCGCGTGTTCGTCATGGGCCACTCCGCCGGCGCCTACAACGCCATCATGCTCGCACTCGACCCGCACTATTTGGATGACGCCGGCACCAGCCGCGACGCGCTTGCCGGCGCCATCGGCCTGGCCGGCCCCTACGACTTCCTGCCCATCACCGGCCCCGAGGTCCGCGCCGTCTTCGCCCCCGTCCAGGACGGTCCCGCCAGCCAGCCCATCACCTACGCCGACGGCCACGCCCCGCCGCTGCTCCTGCTCGCCGGCAGCGCCGACGACACCGTGCGCCCCCGCAACACCCTGGCCCTCGCCGACCGTGTGCGTGCGCAAGGCGGCAGCGTCGAGGATAAGATCTACCCGGGCGTCGGCCATATCGGCCTCATCCTGGCCATAGCACCACTTTTCCAGGGCAAGGCGCCGGTGGTGGCTGACGTTGAGGCGTTCGTAGCGACTCATCAGAAAAAGTAGTGCCTGCGAGCCCTGGCTTGGCTCGTAGGCTAAGAAAGAAAGCAAGGCCTGCTTTTTTGAAAAAAAGCAGCGAAAAACTTTTGGTCCGGCTGTCGCGGAATCTCCTCTAGCTTGCAGCAAGGAACAGAAAACCCTCACGCTCGCTGTTACGGATCTCTCCGCAGCGCGCGACAGCGGAGACAAAAGTTTTTTGGTTCTTTTTTCAGAAAAGAACTGCTTGCTTCCTTCCTGTGCGGCCTTTCCGCCACCCTAGCTGTGGCAAGCTCGCCAGCAGGCTGGGAAGACTCGTCCATCTAGGGCAGAACACGAAAGTCGACTGCAAGGCTTAAGATGCTCCGCTCACGCATGAAGGTTCCCACAACCGTCGTCACCGTCGTGCGCGCCATCCTGCCGCGCCTGGTGACAACCTGTGCCTGTCACCGTTTCCTGGTCATCACACTGGGTCTCGTGCTGGCGGGACTCTCGCTATGGGCCGCCAGCCAGCGCCTGGGCGTCACCACGGACACCAGCCTGCTGTTCTCCGACGCGCTGCGCTGGAAGCAGACGAGCCAGACTTTCTCGCGCGCCTTTCCGCAGAACGACCACCTGCTGGTTGCCGTCATCGACGCGAGCATCCCCGAGGAGGCGGAGGCCACCGCCACAGCCCTGGCCGCACGCCTGCGCGCCAAGCCGGACCTGTTCCACAGCGTCACGCAGCCCGACAGCCTGCCCTATCTGCAGCACAACGCGTTCCTGCTGATCGGCACCAAGCAGCTGCAGGACCTGCTGGACCGCACGGTGGACGCGCAGCCCTTCCTCGGCCAGCTCATCGCCGACCCGAGCATGCGCGGCCTGTTCTCCGCCCTCTCGCTGGTGGCCGAAGGGGCCAGCCGCGGCGTCGACGCCGGCAGTCTGACCCCTGCCCTGCACCAGTTCGACACCGCGCTGGGCAAGGCGGCCGACGGCCAAGCCCAACCGCTGTCCTGGGAGAACCTGCTCGCCGGCCCGCTGGCCAAGCAGGCCGGCCGCTTCCGCTTCGTCACCGCCAAGCCGGTGCTGAACTACGCCGACCTGCAGCCCGGCGGCCGCGCCGGCAACTTCATGCGCGAGGCCGCGTCGCAACTGCCCTACGTCGCCAACCACACCGCCCGCATGCGCATCACCGGCTCCGTCGCACTGGACGACGAGGAGTTCTCCACCGTCGCCCAGGGTGCCGAGTGGGGTCTGGGCGGCAGCCTGATCCTGGTGTTCGTCTGGCTGTTCGCCGCGGTGCGCTCCTGGCGCCTGACGGTGCCCATCATCGCCACGCTCCTGCTGGGCCTGTTCCTGACCACCGGCTTTGCCGCACTCGCGGTCGGCACGCTGAACCTGATCTCGGTGGCGTTCGCCATCCTGTTCGTCGGCATTGCGGTGGACTTCGCCATCCAGTTCACCGTGCGCTTTCGCGAACGCCGCCACGTGCACCCAGAGATGATCGAGGCGCTGGGGGAGACCGGACGCAACTCCGGCTCGCAGATCCTGGTGGCTTCGCTGGCCACCGCCTGCGGCTTCCTCGCCTTCACGCCCACCGACTTCGTGGGCGTGGCCCAGCTCGGCATCATCGCCGGCGGCGGCATGCTGATCGCGTTCCTCTGTACGCTGACCTTCCTGCCCGCCATGCTGGTGCAGTTCCGCCCCCGCCGCGAGAAGCGGGAGGTGGGCGTGATGGCGCTGCGCCGCGTCGAGCCGGTGGTGCGCCCGCTGCACCTGCCCATCCTGATTGTCTTCACTTTACTGGCCCTGGCCGGCGCCGCGCTGACCCCCACCATTCCGTTCGACGGCGACCCGCTGCACACCAAAAACCAGCACACCGAGGCAGTGGAGACGCTGAACGACCTGATGGGCAGCCCGGTCACCAGCCCCTATACGATCGACGCGCTCACCCCCTCGCTGGCCACCGCCGCGGCACTTACCGGGCGCGTGAGCCACCTGTCCACCGTTGAGGGCGCGATCTCGCTGAACAGCTTCATCCCCACCGACCAGACGGCCAAGCTCGCCATCATCGCTGACGCCGCCGGCATCCTGGCCCCGACCCTCTCGCCGCCTGCGCAGACGCCGCCGGTGGACGCGGCCGGCCTGCGCGCCTCGGCCAAGGCGCTGGCCGCCAAGCTGGACGCCACCATCGCCAAGCTCGGCAGCAAGCTCGCCACCGACGACCCGCTGCGCGCCATCGCCGCCGATGCCGGCCGCCTGGCCACGGCCAGCGACGCAACCCTGCTGGCCGCCAACAGCGCCCTGGTGCGCTTCCTGCCAACCCAGCTCGACCGCCTCCGCGTGGCACTGGCCGCCAAACCGGTCACCCTGGCCGACGTGCCGGACGACCTCAAGCGGCAATGGATGCTGCCGGACGGGCAGGCGCGGCTGCAGGTGCTGCCCACGCCCGCCATCAACAGCAGCCGCGCCATCCGCAGCTTCGTCGACCAGGTGAGCGGCGTGGTGCCCAACGCCACCGGGTCGGCGATGTGGATCGTGCGCAGCGCGCAGACCATCATCCGCGCGTTCAGCATCGCCGCCGTCAGCGCGTTGCTGGCCATCGCTGTCATTCTCTCGCTGGCACTCCGCAGGGTGGCCGACGTGCTGCTGGTGATGGCGCCGCTGCTGGTCTCCTCCCTGCTGACGGTGCTGGTGATACGCACCGCGGGCATCAGCCTGAACTTCGCCAACATCATCGCATTGCCGCTGCTGCTGGGCGTGGGCGTGTCGTTCAATATTTACTTCATCATGAACTGGCGGTCCGGCATCACGAAGTTCCTCGGATCGGCCACTGCGCGCGCAGTAATCTTCTCGGCGCTGACGACGGGCACGGCATTCGGCTCGTTGGCGCTGTCCGCACACCCGGGAACGGCCAGCATGGGGACGCTGCTGCTGATCAGCCTGCTGTGCACGGTGGTGACAACGCTGCTGTTCGTGCCCGCGTTGTTGGCGACGATACCGCGGCCGCATGTCATTTTGGGTGGCGTGGACAAGGAGTAAGGCAAGCGGTTCTTCTTCAAAAAAAGAACCAAAAACTTTTGTTCCCTTGGGCGCGTGGTGCGGAAACAGTCGTTCTCGCAGGGCGAGAACTTCGTGCTGTGAATTCTCTTGTTGGCGGCGGTTGGTTTAGTGCGTTTCCATGCTGTTGGCACTGTCGCGAGCACGGACAGGAGAAACGCAAACTGACTGATGAGCAACGGGTCGCTTACCGCAGCGCCGATGAAGCCGTGCGGGCCCGCATAGCGCGATGTGATCCAGACGTTGTGGACCACGTCCGCGATGAGCTTGCCTTCTTCTTGCGAGGCGAGAGTCCAATCCAGGGTCGCTTGCATCGAATGACGACCAAAGCGACTTTGCCCGCGGACGCTACGTCAGAACAAAACCATCACCCCCGCCCCACCCCAAGCGTATTGCCTGCCCGCTGACCCACCCCCGCCCGGCACACGCCAGCACAGCGCCCAACTGCGTGTTCGTCTGCACCAGCCAGTGTCCGCCCCACGGACGCACGCTCGAAACGATACCGTCCAGCACGTTGTCGGCCGCCTCTGCCGCACCCAGCACGCCCACCCGCTCCGGCCGTAGGCACAGCGTAAGCGCGCTGCCGAGCGTGGGCCGCGGCGCGTCCGCCCCGGCCGCCTGCGCGAACCGCGCGCCGCCGGCCGACCACACGAACCCGCCTGCGCGCACCTCCCGCACGTGGCCGCTCAGGATGCTGGCAGGGCCGGTCAGGTACGCGCTGGCCACGTCACGCGGCTCATCGTGCACGTTGGCCGGCGACCCGGCCTGCAGCACGCGCCCGCCGGCGAGCAGCACCAGGTGGTCGGCGCACCGCGCCATGTCCGGCGTCCGCGTGGTGAACACCACCGTCCGTCCTGCCTGGGCGTGGTAGCGCAGCGCGTCCTGCAGGCGCGCGCACGCCTCAGGCGCCAGGCCCGCGCCGGCTTCGTCGACCAGGATTGTCTCCGCCGTCCGCGCCAGCCGCGCGGCCGTCAGCGCCAGCAGCCCCTCGCCGTGCGTCAGGTCGGCAACCTTGCTGTCGGCCAGCGTGGCAAGGCCAAGCTGGTCGACGAGCGCCTCGCACTCCGCGCGGCCGCGCTGGCCTGCCAGGCGGTGCAGCGCGGCACCGAGCCTCGCCTCCGGCGGCAGCGACACCCCGGGGCTGAGCAGCGCCACACCGCGCTGTGCCGGCCGCACGCGCGTAAGGTCGGCGCCATCACGTAGCACCGCGCCGCGTTCCAGCTTCAGCAGGCCGGCGATGGCGGCCAGCAGGGTTGTCTTGCCGGCGCCCGCGTTCCCCAGCACGGCGGTGACAGCGCCGGCCGGCGCTGTGAACGAGACGTCTTCGAGTGCCGTCCGTTTGCCGAGGAGGACGGTGACGCCGCGTACGGATAGGCCGGTCATGGGAGCGGCTTTACGGGGTCACCAGGAAGGAAGAAAGCTGTTCTTTTTTGAAAAAAAGAACCAAAAAACTTTTGCGTCCGCTGTCGCGCGCTCACCGGAAAGAACCGCGACAGCGGAAGCAAAAGTCTTTTGCTCCTTTTCTTCAGAAAAGAAGGCCTTGCTTTCTTAAGGCTGCCCGCTCCCCCCCGCAGAACCGTATACTTGCCCGTTCGCGTAACTGGCGTCCGCCGCCGCCAACTGAACGTAGATAGACCCGAGCTCTGCCGGCTGCCCAGGCCGCCCCAGCGGCGTCTTGCCACCGAAATGCTCCAGCTTGGGCTGTGCCGCGCCGCCGCTCACCTGCAGTGGCGTCCAGATCGGGCCGGGTGCCACGCCGTTCACCCGGATGCCTTTCGGCCCCAGCTGCTTGGCCAGCGACTTGATGAAGTTCATCGTCGCCGCCTTGGTTTGCGCGTAGTCGTACAGGTCCGGCGTCGGGTCGTACGCCTGTTCGGACGTGGTGGCGATGATGGTCGCCCCCGGCGGCATGTGCGGCACCGCCGCCTTGATGATCCAGAACGGCGCGTAGATGTTGGTCTTCATCGTCCAGTCGAACTGCTCGGTGGAGATATCCAGGATAGACGCGTGCGCCTGCTGGCGGCCGGCGTTACTGACAAGGATGTCCAACCCGCCCAGGCCCTGCACGGCCTGGGCCACCATCTGCTGGCAGAACGCCTCGTCACGCAGGTCGCCGGGGATGGCCATGCCGCGCCGGCCGGCCTGCTTGATGAGTGCCATCACCTCCTGCGCGTCCGGCTCCTCGTAGGGCAGGTAGTTGATGGCGACGTCGGCACCCTCGCGGGCGAAGGCGATAGCGGCGGCGCGGCCCATGCCTGAATCGCCGCCGGTGATCAGCGCGCGCCGGCCGAGCAGCCGGCCGGAGCCGCGGTAGCTCGTCTCGCCGTGGTCGGGGCGGGGGTGCATCTTGCCGGCCAGGCCCGGCCAGGTCTGCGACTGTTCGCGGAACGGCGGCCGCGGGTATTTGTCGGTGGGGTTGGTCAGCGGCTGCGCGGTGGGCGCAGGCTCGGACGCGGTCGGCTGTGCGAGGGCCGGTGCGGCGGCCGCGGCAGCGGCGGCCAGGCCGAGGCCGGCGCTGCTCACCATCTGCCGCCGCGACATCGGGGTTGAGTCGGGTGTATCCATGATGCGTCTCCGTGCACGGGAGAGCACAGAACGTCGGTGGCGGCTGGGGTTGCCGTGCAGGTTTCACGTAGGTGGCATAAGCAAGACCTTCTTTTTCGAGAAAAAGAAGCAAAAAGCTTTTGCGTCCGCTGTCGCGGTCCCCTCCGGTGAGCGCGCGACAGCGGACGCGCAAGTTTTTCGGTTCTTTTTGAAAAAAGAACCGCTTGCTTTGCTTATGTTGTGACGTTCGCCCGCCGCCGCCGAGGCCTAGGCGATTGCTCCCCGCCCACCGGCGCCACAAGCCGTTCGAAGCTCGCCAGGTAATCCCGCGCCATCGCCGTCTGGTCGCTGACTGCCGGAATGCCCGAGCACAGCGCCTTGTAGAGCACCTCGTCGGCGGCTTCCGACATCGCGCGCGCCAGGTCGGTGGGGTCGCCGGCGCGGAAGTGCAGGCCGGAGCGGCGGTTGGGCACCTTCTCCGCCATGCCGCCGATGCCGGTGCAGATCACCGGGCGGCCGGCGGCGTATGCCTCCTGGATCACCACCGGCGAGTTCTCCCACCAGGTGCTGGGTGTCAGCACGTAGTCGCAGCCCAGCATCAGCTTGCGCACGTCGGCATTGTCGTAAGGGCCTGCGTAGGTGGCAAAGGCGTGCTTCTCGAACGTGGTCTCGAAGCGGCTGACGAAGGCTGCTTCCTGCCCGATGATGTTGCCGTGCACGCGGATGCGCAGCTTGCGGGCGATGTCCGGCCGGGCGGCGAGCAGGTCGATCGTGTCGAGCAGGATGTCGGCGCCCTTGAACGGCGTGATCTGGCCGAAATAGCCGAACGTCCAGGGCCGCCCCTCCGTCCCCTGGCCGGAGAGGCCGAGATCCCCGCCGGCCGGCAGGCGCGCGCGCTGGTCCCGCGGCTCGCTCGAGCGCAGGCCATTCTCGATCACCACGAACTTCTCGCGCGGCAGGCCCCAGGCGATCATCCGGTCGGCGAGGAAGTGGCTGGGCGAGATGAAGCCGGCCGCCGGCATCAGTGCCGACTGCAGCACCTGCTTGCGGGTGGCGAACTGCTGGCGGCTATGCTCGGGGAAGCAGGTGGCGCAGGCCACCGGGCTCGCCATGTTGCACAGGCGGCGGGCCGGGCGGGTGACCATCTGGCCGTGATGGGCGCAGATCGCCAGGAACTCGTGCAGCGTCACCGTGAAGGGGATGCTGGTCTCGGCGGCGAGCGCGCGCAGGCTGTTCGCACCCACCTGCAGGAAGTGGTGGAAGTTCACCAGCCGCACGTCCTGCTGGACCAGGATGGCCTTAAGCTGGCGCCAGACGTCGGGCGCTGAGAGCTGGTAGAAATGGTCGTAGCGCGCCTGGTCGCTGATCAGCGCGAACTCGCGGTCCGAGCCGAGCAGCAGGCGTGAGCGCTCGTGTGACGGGCAGACGGCGATGAAGATCGCGTCCGTGCCGATCCGCCGCAGGCCCTCGTAGAGCGAGTAGGCGGCGATCTCCGCGCCGCCCTTGCTGACAGAGGGGTGGGTGTGGGCGACGATGGCGATCGGGCCGCCGGCGCCGAGGGGCGCGGCAAGCCCGCCGGCGGTGATGGAGTGACTGTCCGGCATCAGGCGGTCAGCCGGCGGCGCGGCCGCGCTGTCGTAGGCGCCTGCGCCGTAGGGGCCGGCTCGCCGGCGCTCCCCTGGGTGTCGACGCTCACCGGGTTGTCTTTACGGGCGGGCTCGCTGCCGCGGACCGTGTCGTTGGCCCGGCTCGCCACGCTAGCTTGGACGGGTCCGCCGGCTTGGACCGGCTCGCTGGCGCGGACCGGCTCGCCGGCAATGCGGGCCGGTGCCGCCGACTGGTAGACGGCTTCGTTGATGGCGTCGGTCACCTTGGTCGCGTGCGTCAGCCGCGTGCAGCCGGCGGCGTCGTGCTGCACCGCGTAGGCAGGTGCGGCAAGCAGCAGGCCGTTGTCGCGGTAGTAGCCGCCCATGAAGTCAGGTGCGGTGCTCGCCCAGCGCGCGAGCGGCCCGGCCGACCAGGCAAAACAGCGTGCCGACAGGCCGGGCGCCTCGGACGTGTCCGCCTCCACCTCGAAGAACACCAACCCGGCCTGCCCCTCGGCCAGAGCGTCGCGCGCCCGCGCCCAGCCTGCCGCGCGGAGGAACACGCCGGCGGCGCAGAACACAAAGCGCTGCACGCCGGTCGCGCGCAGGATGTCCGGCAACAGGGCAAAAGCGTGGGCAGCGTCGTCGATGACAAGCAGGCTGCAGGCGATCGCGCCACCTTGGGTGGCCTGGAACTCGCGGAACTGCCACAGCGCGTCGGACCGGTTGGACCTCGACGCGGCGACGAAGACCGCCGCCTCGATCCCGCCAGCGGTGCGGCATTGCTGCGCCAGCTCCTCGAACAGCAGGAACAGGTCGCAGCGGTCCTCCGGCAGCACCAGCACCATCGCGCGCCGGCAGGGTGCCGCACTCAGCGTTACCGGCGGGTTCATCGCGCTGCGTTCGGCGCGAATGGCGGCGTCGGCAAATCGGGGGAAGAACGCCTCGTCCTGCAGCGCCGGGAAAAACAGCAGCGCGTCCTCCACGCCGGCGGAATGGCCCAGCCTGCGGAACAGCGCGGGGTCCACCGCCCAGTTGGCCGAGGCACCGCCCTGGAAGACGATCTTGAGCACGGGGTCGGCAAAATCCTCCGCCTCGGCGGCGCCGGCGAACAGGCCCACGAAGCCGGCGCGGTCCACCATGCGGCTTCCGCCCGGATAGGCGGCCAGCAGGTCCGGGCGCGGCTTCCAGAACAGGCTCTCGCGGTCGGCCGACATCACCCGCGCACCCACGCGCAGCCGCAGCGTCTCCACGCGCTTCATCGGGCTCAGCACCCAGCCTTCCACCAGGCAGCCGAGGCCCGGCACCAGCAAGATCCGGTCGATGGAACACAGCGTGGCGAACCACTGCGCCGGGGTGCGGGTTGGCAGCCAGCTCTCCAGCGTGGTCATCATCCGCTGCAGCGACGCCGCGCGCCCGTCGCCGAAGCAGCGCTCGCGGATCCCCTCGTACTCGCCGATCAGCTCGTCGGACGTGATCACCCGCAGCGGGGTGTGCGATTTGAGGTGGCACCGGCAGTCCCTGCCGAAATAGAGGTGCAGCTCGGCGGTTGCCGAGTTCGGCCGCCAGGACGACGAGATGAGGCCGACCACGCCGTAGCAATCGGCAGGCAGGTCGTCGCGCGCGTAGCTCATCACCGCGACGGCGGCGGGGTATTTCTGCCGCTCGGCGACCACCGCGCTGAACTCGTGCAGGTGGCCGCGCCGCATCCAGCCCATGAACCAGACCTGGCCGTGGCTGTCGACGGCCAGCGTCTCGACGTAGCCCTGCAGCCCCTCCGGCGACGGGCGCAGCCCTTCCTGCGCCATCGGGTCGGCGGCGGCGCGCAGCTCGTCGAGCAGCAGCTCGAAATCGGCCGTCGTGCTGGGCCGCTCCGGCGCGGCGTCGTCCGCCAGGCGGGCCACCACGTCGCCGAGGGTCGGCAAGGCGGCCGCGCTCGGCAGGAGGTGGCCGGTGTCGGCGATGCGTATGCTGAGGCACTCGTCCGGGTCGTCGAGGAACGCCGACAGGCTGCGCATCGCCTCGCCGCCGAAACTGAAGCCGGCGCGCACCTTCACGCCGAGACCCGCGGAGATGTCGTGGCGGTCAGCGTCGCACACCGTTTCGGCGGCCACGTGCTCGCCGACGCAGAGCAGCAGGCGCACCGGGACGAACGGGTTTGCGTGGTCCACCGCCCAGCCGCGCACGCCCTGGGTGGCGTCGAACAGGTCGATGAAGCCGCTATGCGGGGCGACGGGTGCGTGCAGGTCCGTGCCTACCAGGATCAACGCTTCTCGTCCTTTGTTGCCGCGCTGCACGCGACCTACCATCAGGCAGACAAGCAAGCAGTTCTTTTTTGAAAAAAAGAACCGAAAAACTTTCGTTCCTGGGTTGTGCCGTGCGGGAGCTGTCCGCGACAGCCGTGACAAAAGACTTTTGCTTCTTTCTTCAGGAGAGAAGTTTCTTGCTTACGTCCTCAACAGCCTACGACACGCCGCCAGCACATCGCGAGGCCTGAGCCCATTCAGGCAAGCCATCTCCCGCGGACAATCCGAGACGAACTCCAGGTAACACGGGCTGCACGCCATCCTGCGCCGGATCGCCACTGCCTGCGCGCCCAGCGGCGCCCATTCGGCCGCGTCCACCACGCCGGAATGGATCCCCACCGTCGGCAGGCCGAGCGAGGCGGCCAGATGCTGCGGCCCGCTGTTGTTGCCCACGAACAGCACGCAGGCGCGCATCACGTGGGCGAGCTCGGCCAGCTTCACCTTGCCGACCAGCGATTCCGCCGCGCCGGCGGACGCGATGCGGCGAAGGATGTCTTCGGCGATCGACGCCTCCTCCGGCGCGCCCACCAGCACGCTGTGCAGGCCTTCCTCCGCCAGCAGGTCGATCAGCCCGGCGTAGTGCGACGCCGGCCACTGGCGGATGGCGTTGCCCACGCCGGGGTGCACGCAGACGATCGGGCGGGCGCGGAAGGCGGCCGGCAGGGCGTCCAGCGCGGCGGACGGCGTGTCGGGGATGGCGAGGGCGGGGGGCGGGTCGGACCGGCAGGCATCGGCGAGTGCCGAGACGAGCTGGACCAGGCGCTCGGAGACGTGGGCGCGCTTGGCCGCCAGCTGCTCGTCGCCCTCCCACTCGAGCGCCACGTCGAGGAAGGCGAAGCGGCCGTGGTGGTCGTAGCCGGCGAGGAAGCCGGCGCCGGTGTGCCGCAGCAGGCCGCGGGTGTCGGGGTGCATGCGCAAATCGATGGCGATGTCGTAGGCGGCGGGCGCAAGCCGTGCGGCGAGCGCGCGCAGGGCAGCCTCGTCCACCGGCTTCTGGCCCTCGCCGGAGCGGGCGTGGAAGAAGTCGAACACGATCGTCTCGGCGATCGCGGGCTCGGCGCTGGCCAACTGGGCGGTGGCGGACGGCGCCAGCAGGTCGATGCTGGCGTTTGGGAAGTGGCGGCGCAGGCCGTGCAGCGCGGGCAGCGCGGTGAGGAAATCGCCGATGTGGTCGAGCTTGAGGACCAGGATGCGGCGCACGGCGCGGGCGTCGGGGCCGCGGCGTCCCGCGTGCAGCAGGATGGCCGGTTCCGGGTCGGCGGCGTAGTCGTCGGCGTGCGCCTCGAGGTGCGGGTTGCGGTAGGGGTCGCCGCGCAGGAACGCCGTGCGCCAGGCGCCGGCGAAGCGCTGCTCGTCGTAGCTGTCCTGCAGGGCGGCGCGGCTGGCCAGCTCGTGGTGGGTCAGCGTCGCGTGCGGCGTGTAGAGCACGGCGAGCCCGGCCTGCCGCGCGCGCAGGCAGAAATCGACGTCGTTGTTGACCACGCTGTGCGCCTCGTCGAAGCCGCCGAGCCGGGCGAAGACCTCCGCGCGGACCATCTGGCAGGCGCCGGTGACCGCAGCGACCTCGCGCGCGACGGTCGCCAGGCCGAACGGGCCGGGGGCGGCCGCGTCGGCGAAGCGGAAGGCGTGGCGGGCGTGGCCGCTGGCGAGGTACTGGCCGGCGTGCTGCACCAGGCCGTCCGGGTAGAGCAGGCGGGCGCCGACCACGCCCACCTCCGGGCGCTGCGCGCCTTCCAGCAGCGCCTCCAGCCAGCCGGGTGCGGGCGCGTCCACGTCGTCGTTGAGGAACAGCAGGAACTCGCCGCTGGCCGAGCGGGCGCCCTGGTTGTTGAAGCGCGACCAGTTGAACGCGCCCGGCATGTCCACCACCAGGTCGGCGTGCGCGCGCAGCCAGGCGCGGTTGTCGGTGTCGTGCGGGGGCGTGTTGTCCACCACCACGATCTCGACGTCGCGGCCGCCGGGCATTGCGGGCGCGGTGGTGGCGCGGATGGACGCGATGGCGGCGCGCACCAGGCCGCGCGCGGCGCAGGTGGGCATGATGACGGAGACGCGCCCGGGCACCGGCCCGCGTTTGCGGCGCGCCGCCGGCGCGGGGGCGGCCAGGTCGCGCTGCACGCGCCATGCGCCGGCAACCGCGCCTGGGTGCAGCGTGGCGGCGATGCCGCGCCGGGCGATGGCGGCCTGCAGGGCGGCCCGCTCCGCCGCGGGGCTGTCGGCCGCACCGCCGAGGCTGCATAGGATACGGGGGATGCCGGCGATGGTGCCGGCTTGCTCGGTCAGCCGCAGCGCCAGGTCGTAGTCCGACGCGGCAGCCAGTGCGTCCGGCGTCAGCCCCGCCCGGTCCAGCACGGCAGCGGCGGCGCACCAGGTGCGGCCGAGGTAGTTGGTGGACACCAGCAGCTCGGGCGACCACGCGGGCTTGAGGCGCGGCTGGACGGCCTGCTGCGTGCGGTCCCGGCACAGCTCGTCGGCGTAGACCAGGCCGGCGTCGCGGCTGGCGAAGGTTGCAAGTGCCATCTCCAGCAGCGCGTCGGCACCCAGCCGGTCGCCGGGACGCAGCCGCATGAGGTAGGCCGGACGGCTGGCGGGCAAAGGGCTGCCGGGGGCTTCGGTCGTCCTGGGCTGGTTCGTGCTGGGCTGGTTCGTGCTGGGCTGGCTCGTGCTGGGCTGGTCAGCCTGGGTCCCGTCCGCCCGAGATACGTCCGCCTGGGTTTCGTCCGCTTGTGCTCCGTCAGCCTGGGCTCCGTCCGCCTGGGCCACCCGGTTCCGTTCGGGCTCGGTCCGCTTGCGGGCAGACTTCCGGGCCTCCTCCTTGTTCGTGAGGCTGGCGGCAATCTTTCTGCCGGCCGCCGTTTCGGCTTGCGTAGCCGGCGCACCGGCTTGCTTACCCGACGCACCCGTGGGTGCCGGGGCCGCTTTGGCCGCGGTGGCTCGACGCTTTGCCGGCTTGGCAGAGGCCGCCGCCGTCCCCGTCACCACGACGATGCGGCCTGCCTGACCGAGGCACTCCGGCAGCGCGCGCACCAGCCCGGCCGCCGTCTCGTCCGGCACCACGACGCGCGCCGTCCAGTCCTGGTAGGCCTGGGCGTGCAGGCTGCGCAGCGTGGCGGCCATCGCCTCGGGCTGGAAGGCGGCGCCTGGTGCGGGTGCCAGAACCACCTCGAAACGGGGCTGCCAGAGGTCACGCCGCAGCAGCCCCAGCAGGCAGGTCGCCTCGGCGGGCGGCACGGACATGCGGATCCGGCTGTCCGGCGGCAACACGCCGGCCGGCTCGACGAGGACACGGAAGCTGCGCTCCGTCTCCGCCGCGTAGGATGGAGCAGCGTCCACTCGAGCAGCGCCGATGCGGGCAGCGTCGGCTGGACCAGCGCCCGCTCGACCAGCGTCCGGCCCTGCCGGCACCGTCTGCGAAGCAGCCGGTGCGACCGCCGCGGTGGCAACAACGCGGATGCGGTGCTCGCCTTCGGGCAGGCTGGCGGGCGGCAGCACCATGCCGTAGCCGGACAGCAGCGAGTCCTTGTACTCGGGAAACGCGGCGCCGATGTCCTCGCGCCGCATGCCCAGATGCGCGTGGCCGAGCAGCGCGCCGTCGCAGAACATGCTGACCCGCGCCACGCCGTGCCGGGCCACCGCCCAGCCGGAGATGGCCAGCGCGCCGCCCACCTGCAGCCGCACCAGGCCGCCGCCCTCCGCCGCCACGCCGTCCAGCTCGAGCAGCAGGTCGGGCGCGGCAGGCTGGCCGGCGGGAGCGCCGGCCAGCGTGGCGGCG
>CAXSZX010000027.1:0-28471 GCA_964242115.1 uncultured Acetobacteraceae bacterium
GCCCTGCGGGGCGGCACGGCGGCCGGGGCCGAAGCCGGCGCCGGGCACGTCGGCCAGCCATGGCTCGGGGATCGCCGGCGTCAGCGGCGACACGGCGGGCGCCGCGTTCTCCGGCAGGCCCAGCCCGGCCGGCATGGCCAGCGCGGGCGCGTCGTGCCCGGAGATCACCGCGTGCAGGCGGTAGGGGCCGAGCGCCACCACGTCGCCGTCCTCCAGCGCCACCGAGTGGCCGCGGCCCACCGGCTGCGGCGCGCCGGCGAGGAACACGCCGTTGGTGCTGAGGTCGGTCAGCAGGAACCCGCCCTCCGAGGCGTCGATGCGGCAGTGGTTCTTCGACAGCGTGCGGTCCGGGTCGGCCAGCACCCAGTCGTTCTCGGCACCGCGGCCGACGGTGAGCCGGCCGGTCTCCAGCGTGCGCACCTGGCCGGTGTCGGTGTCCTGGTTGGCGAGGCGTAGCGTCAGCTTCATGTCGGTTCCAGGGCCAGGCCGGCGCGCGGCCTGGCCATCACGAGGTTGGGGTCGAGGATGATGTCCGCCTTGTCGGCGAGCGCGGGCAGGCTCTTGGCCCAGGTGTTCCAGCCTAGCCGGGGCGGGGCCGCTGCCGCCGCGTCAGGCCCCGCTGCGTCCGGTCCTGGCATGGCGAGGTCGGGCACGCAATCGGCGCGCAGGATCACCTGCACGTCGAACTCCAAATCCAGCCCGGCATAGGCGCGCACCAGGTCAACCAGGCGGCGCAGCACCTGGCCGTCCGGCATCAGCGCGCGCATGCCGGCGGTATCCACCGGGCCCACAACCACGCGAAAGGCGCCTTGGACGTCCCAGATGCGCCCGCCGGCCACCGCGTCCACGCCCAGGGTGGCGAAGCGCGGCACCTCGCCGGCGCGCGGCAGGCGGGACTGCTCGCTCGCCGCCACCTTGACCCAGCGGCCGCTGAACGGCTCGACGCGCACCTCCATGCCGAGAAAGTCGCACAGCATGGACTGCAGCGCGGCCGGCGGGCGCTGCCGGTGGGCGAACAGCCCGGCGTAGAACAGCACCACCTCGTCGGGCACCGCCATCCGGCCGCGCAGATGCGGCGTGCCGTAGCCGGCCAGCGCCAGCATCGCCCGGCTGGCCGGGTCCGCACCGGAGGCGGGCGGCGGCGCCTCCGGTGGCGCGGTGCTGGCGGCGTGCTGCAGCAGCAGGCCGAGGCGGTATTTTTCCCCGGCGCGGACGAACAGCGTGGCCAGGCGGTGGTTGAACAGGTCGAGAAAGCCAGAAACGGCGCGGTTGCGGGCGCGGTCGGCCTTCTGCACCAGCTCGCTGTAAGGCTGCGGCAGCACGCCCAGCGGGCCGGTCAGGCCGAGGAATGCCATGCGCGCATGCAGCCGGCCGCCACGATCGACGAGGCCTGCAACCGGGGCCGGCGCAAAAGCGAGGCCCTGCACCGCCTCCAGCCGCACCGGGTCGGCCAGCACGTCGTCGGGCGGCGCCGGCTGCAGGGCCGTGTCGTCGAGCGTCACACTGTCCGGCATCGGCCCGTCCTGGACCCCGCCGGTTGCGTTCCCGCCCGGCCCTGGATCGCCAGGTGTTTTCCCGCCCGCCGGTGATCCGCCCGGCGCAACAAGCCGGGCCATGCCCAGTTCGGCCAGCCGGATCGCGTGCAGCGCGTCGAAGCGATGCGGCGCGCCGCGCAGGCGGTCGGCCAGCGTGCGGCCGAGCGCTGGCCGGCTGGCCAGCTTGCCGCGCACGCGAGTGGGTGCCCCGCCGCCCGGCTTGGATGCCCACTGCGTCCGGGCCTGCGTGCCCGGCGTGGCGTCTGCACCGGCACCCGGCCCGACGGTCCGGTCAGCCTCTGCCGCGCCGTCTGCCAGGCCCGGGCCGAGCGTGTCCGCGCTCACAGCAGCGGCCTGTCGCCGGCGCGCGGCGGGAAGGTGCGCAGCACTTCCTCGCGGCCCTGCAGGCGCACGTGCAGGCGGGTGAAGCTGTTGATCGAGGCGTAGAGCCCGAGGAAGCGCTCCAGCACGGTGGCGAACAGAAAGGCGCCGGTGCCCTCCAGCCGCCGCGCGTCCAGCTCCACCGTCACGTCCAGGCCGCGGCAGATCGCACCGTTGCCGGACAGCCGCGCGGTGCCCCGCGCGCAGGACACCTGGCGCAGGCCCTCGATCGCCGAGCGGGTCTCCGGCACGTCGCGCAAATCGTGCAGCCGCAGGATCTCGCGCAGCGCGTCGGCACCCTGCTCGCCGTCGCTGAGCGAGAGGTGGTTCAGCGACAGTTGCGAGGCCAGGCGCCAGCCGTTGCGGATGCCGCCGGGCGGCCGCAGCGTGGCCGTGGGCGGAGTGACGCAGCGCACGCCGGTCACCTCGGCGGCGCCGTCCACCATGCTGACGGTGGGCCTTGTGCCGCCGTACGGTAGCAGTCGCGGCAGGTCGCGGTTGAGGCAGGTGGTCTCGATGGAGAGGATGCCGTCGGTGGGCGAGGCCGGGTTCAGCTCGGTGTCGACCACCTGCAGCATGACGTCGGTGCTGTCGTCGCGCTCGCGCAGGCGGCGCCGCTGGCTGGACCAGAACAGCGTCTGGCGGGACGGGTCGGCGGCGTGGTGGCTGGCGAAATACGGCATCACCGGGCGCACGCCGCTGCCGGCCTGGTTGAGGCTCACGCGGTCTACACTGAACACCTCGCGGGTGGCGTGGCGGCGGCTGTCCGGCACCACGTGGTATTCGGCGTGCTCGTGGGTGAGTGCTACCGGCTCGGCGCGCTGGGTGAACAGGTTCACGATCGGCGCGCAGCCGAGCAGGAAGTTGTCCGCGGTGACCTGCCGGTGCAGCCCCGGCGGCGCGCGGTCGAAGTAGAAGAACAGCTCCAGCCGCCGTCCGGCCGCCTGCAGCGTCTTCGCACTCAGCCCGGCGACGTCCACGAACATGAACTTCTGCGGGAAGCAGAAATACTCGCCGAGCAGGCGGTAGGCATCCAGCGAGCGCGGCGAGCTGGGCAGCAGCGCCTCGTCCGGTGCGAAGCCGACGGGGCAGACCGCACCCGGGCCGAGCAGCACGGCGCGCTGGTCCTCCGGATGGTCGGCGAGTGCGACGCCGAGCAGGTTGTTGCACAGCAGCTCGTAGAGGCCCGCGGTGTGCTGCGGCAGGCCGTGCAGGAAGAACCGCAGCTTCTCCACGCCAAGATGTGTTAAGGTCTGCCCTGGCGAGAGGCACTCCAGCACCACGCGCAGCCGGCTGGCGGCGTGGCCGGACCAGGGTGCCGCCGGCGCCAGCAGCGGGCGGCCCGCCAGGTCGGCAGAGGCCACGGTGATCGGCCAGAGCTCGACTGACTGGGTGGTGCGGTAGCGGCACGCCTCGCCGCTGATCGGCTCCATCTCCAGCGCGGTGTGCCTAGGGACGCGGTAGGCGCCGTCCAGGTCCGCCAGGGGAGAGAACCGTGCGATGGAGGCCGAGGGGAACGGGGCCAGCATGTGCGGGTAGAGCGCGCCGAGCAGGCTGTCGGTCAGCTCGGGGTACTCGTCGTCGAGTTTCTGCCGGATGCGCGCGGCGATCAGCGCAAAGCCCTCGATCAGGCGGGCGACGTGCGGGTCGTCCACCGCGTCGGCCGACATGCGCAGGCGGCCGGCGATCTTGGGGTGGGCGTCGGCAAATTCGCCGGCAAACTGGCGCAGGTAGGCCAGTTCCTGGTCGTACAGCGGCAGCAGCTGGTCAGGCATGGCGCGCCTCTGCCACCGAGAAGCGCATGGTCGCCGGGTTGATCGAGCTGGCGAACAGGATCGGCATCGCCGAATCCTCCAGCACGACGGTCGCCTCGATGCGCAGCCGCAGCACGCGCTCGGCGGCGTGGCTGGGGTCCAGCACGGAGACGGCGAGGTTGCGGAAGCGCGGCTCGCTGTCGCGGATGGCCTCTTCCAGACGGGCTGCGAACACTTGGCGCTGCTCGCGGGTGATCAGGTTGGCGCCGATGAAGTCGCCCACGCCGTAGGTCAGCAGCGAGCGGCGCAGGCGCGGCAGGCCCTTCGGCGGGGTGACCGCGCAGCGGCGGGTGTTGAGCACGGATTCCAGGTCGCGCCGCAGCGCCTCCAGCGCGTCGCGCATCTGCGCCTGGCGATGGCGCGGCGCGTCGGCGTCCTGGTCGGGCGCGCTGTCGAGCAGCCGGTCCAGCAGGGAGGGTGCGGAGAGCGGGGCGGAGACGCCGTCGCGACCGGACGCGCCGGCGCTGCCGCGGGAGGTGTCGGCGTGGCGGACGATCATGGCGTGCCGTCCGGGCCGGAGGTGCC
This sequence comes from uncultured Acetobacteraceae bacterium, assembly GCA_964242115.1. Taxonomy (GTDB): domain Bacteria; phylum Pseudomonadota; class Alphaproteobacteria; order Acetobacterales; family Acetobacteraceae; genus BOG-908. Next base: position 4,256 of record CAXSZX010000027.1, read on the forward strand.
GTCCGCCTGTCCACCAAGCGTGACGGCTGGCCCCGCGCCCGGGATGCCCTCTGCCGCGCTCCGCAAACTGGCAGGCAGGCTGGCCGTGTCCAGGGTCGGCGCCGACGGCGCACCAGGCACGGCGTCCGGCGCTACGTTGCGGTCGGTTCCGGAAGCCTCGGGCGCAGCAAACGTCACCTCGGCCAGGTCGAGCAGGCTGCGGCCTTCCTCGCCCATCAGCCAAAGGCGCTGGCCGATGCCGGCAGAGGCGCCGCCGGGCAGGTCGCACCAGTCGGTCTGCTGCGCCAGGCGGTGCACGTCTCCGGCTCCGCCGGTGGCGCCCGCAGCGCCAAGCCGAGGGTATTGCGCCGGCACCACGATCTCGGCCACGCGGCCGTCGCGCAGCGCCATGCGCGCCTCGCGCCACAGCAGGTCGACCGGCCGCGCGGCCGGGGTGAAGCGCAGGCCGGCGACCGTCGCCGGGTCGATCCAGATGTAGCCGCCGTCCTGGGTGAGGATGTCGAGGAACCAGGCGCAGCGGTCACAGGCGTCGCGCCAGTCGTCGAACGCCACGCCATCGGCGACGCCGCTAACCTTCGGGCGCGCCGCCTCGGCCTGCTCCAGCAAGGCAGCGGCGCGGCCCGCATCGCCCTCACGCGTGGCCACGGCCAGTTCGATGGCGATGCGCTGAAGCGGCGTCGGCGCCTCGGCCAGCGAGGGCACCGCACCCTCGGCGAACCAGGCCTCGCGGGCCACCGCGGCGCGGATCAGGTGGCGCAGCCGCGCGATCGCCACCGGCCGGTCCACCGTTTGCTGGGCGACCACGGCCAACTGCGCCTCGGCGCGGTCGAACTCGCCCTGCAGGCACAGCAGCTCGGCCAGCAGCGTGCGGGCGGCGTGGTCGGACGGCGCGTTGCGCACCCGCGCAGTGGCCTGTGCCACGGCGTCGGCCAGGCGGCCGCCGGCGAGCAGCTCGGAGAGTGAGGTGGCCGCGTCCATGCTTACCCGCCCGCCGTGGCGATCTCGGTCACCAGCCGGAAGCTGGTGGCGATGCTGTCCAATTGGAAATGCGGCTGTAGCCGGATGGTGCAGCCCAGCGCGCCGGGCCGGCCGCTGATCTCGTTCACCTCGACGCCGGCGTCGCGCAGCGGGTAGCGCGCGCGCATCTCGTCGGTGGCCCCGTCCGAGCCCAGGCAGTAACCGGCCAGCCAGGCGTTGAGCTGGCGCTGCACGTCGCCGGCGCCGGCAAAGCTGCCAACGCGGTCACGCATCATCATCAGCAGGAAGTGGGCGAAGCGGGAGACGCAGAGCATGTACTGCAGCATCGAGGAGATGCGTGCGTTCCACGTCGCCTCCATCCGGTCGAAACTGGGCGGCGCGTGCAGCGACGCGTTGCTGTTGAACAATAGCGCGGTGGAGTAGGGTGCGGCCGAAATCGGCACCAGGCCCAGCTCGCTCAGCGTCTGCTCCTGGGTGCCGGTCATCCGGACTTCCAGCGGCGGCTGGGCGGCGATGCCGTGCGCGTCGGTGTCGAACACGTAAGGCGCCAGGTCCGGCACCAGCCCGCCGGCGATGCGGTCCTGCGGCGCGCCGCGCAAATCGGCGAACCAACCGCTCTCCTCGAACCGGCGGATTACCGCCACGCCGAACACGAAGGCCGGGTTGCCCCAGAGCAGGCCCTCGCCATCGGGGCCGATATCTTCCGCATAGCGGAAGCCGTCGATGCGCGAGCGGCTGTCCGGCTCCCACACCGAACGCAGCAGCACCCGCGGTGCGACCAGGCCGAGGAAGCGCGTGTCCTCCTGCGTGCGCAGGGCGCGCCAGCGGGCGTGCGAAAGCCCATCCAGCGCGTTGCCGAGGTCGAAGCCGGCGCCGATCTCGCCGAACCGGTCCAGACCGAGCAACAGCGGCGAGGCGGCCATCACCATCGGGCAGAAAGCCGCCGCCGCCAGCGCCGCCAGGCCGCGCAGGGTGGCGACATCGTCCGTGCCGCGGGCGCGTGTGGGGCCCACGCGGTGGCTGACGGTGTAGTCGGCCACGATCATGCCGAACGGCTGGCCGCCGGGGGTGCCCACCTCGTCGCTGTAGATCAGGCGAAACAGGTGGCTCTGGTCGAACTCGACGGCCTGGTCGATGTCGCGGCACAACTCCTGCCAACTGGCGTCCAGCACGCGCAGGCGGACTTGCCGGCCGTGGGCGGCGGTGCGGGCAAGCAGGGCCAGGCCGCGCCAGGCGGCTTCGAGCGCCTGGAACGCGGCGGCGTGGATGATCGCGTCGACCTGGCGGGAAATCGCCGCGTCTATCAGGGCGATGACCCTGTCGATGTCACGCATTCAAGCGCTTCGTTTTTTCGAAAAAAGAAGCAAAAAACTTTGACTCCGCTGCTGCGCGCTCGTCCGCACCGCACAACCGAAGAGACAGAAGTTTTTTGGTTCTTCTTTTAAAAAAAGAACTGCTTGCTTGCTTCACTCAGTTCGCCTTCGGTATCCGCGCCACCAACCGCATCGACGTCGTCAGCTCCTCGAGCTGCAACCAGGGCCGCAGCCAGGCTACCGCGTTGTAAGACCCCGGCCGGCCAGGTACCTCTCTTACCGTAACCTTCGCTTCGCGCAACGGATATTGCAGCTTCATCGCGGTGCCGGGGCTCTGGTTGGAGTTGGCGTAGTTCTGGATCCAGCGGTTCAGCCAGGACTCGCAGTCGCTCGCCTCCATGAACGAGCCGATTTTGTCGCGGCCGATCACCTTGAGGTAGTGCGCGAATCGCGAGGTCGCCATCAGGTAGGGCAGCCGCGCCGAGATCGCCGCGTTGTCGGTGGCTTCGGCGCGGTCGTATTTCTTTGGCTTGTGCGTGGTCTGGGCGCCGAAGAACACCGCGTAGTCGGTGTTCTTGTAGTGGCAGAGCGGCAGGAAGCCCAGCTTGCCGAGTTCGTTGTCGCGCCGGTCGGTGATGCCCACCTCGGTCGGGCATTTGAGGTCGGCGTCGCCGTCGTCGCTGCTGAACACGTGCATCGGCAGGGCTTCCACCTTGCCGCCGTTCTCCGCGCCACGGATGGCGGTGCACCAGCCGTTCTTGGCAAACGCGTCGGTCAGCCGCGCGCCCATCACGTAGGCGGCGTTCATCCAGCAATACTGGTCGTGCGGCAGCGCTTCGACGGCACCGTTGGCGCCGACGCGGCCTTCCTCGTAGTTGAACTCGTCGATCGGCTTGGTTTCGTGGCCGTAAGGCAGGCGGGCCAGCACGCGCGGCATCACCAGCGTCACGAAACGCGAATCCTCGCTCTCGCGGAAGCTGCGCCAGTTGGCATACTCCATCGTCTCGAAGATCTTCTCCAGGTCGCGCGGCTTGGAGAGGTCGGAGAAGTTGCCGAAGCCGAACATGGTCGGGCTGACGGCGGAGATGAACGGGCAGAAGCCTGCGGCAGACACCGTGGCCATGCCACGCAGCAGGTCGATGTCGTCCTGGTTGCGGCTGAACTCGTAGTCGCCGATCAGCGCGCCGTAGGGCTCGCCGCCCGGCGTGCCGAACTCGTTTTCGTAGACGGTCTTGAAGATCAGGCTCTGGTCGAACTCGGTGGCGCGGGCGAGGTCGCGGCTCAGCTCCTTCTTGCTGACGTTGAGCACGCGGATTTTCAGGTTCGCACTGGTCTCGCTGTTGCTGACCAGGTGCTTCAGCCCGCGCCAGCTCCCCTCCAGCTTGACGAACTCCGGGCTGTGCATCACGGCGGCCAACTGGCGCGACATCTTGGCGTCCAGCAGCTCGATCGCCTTGTTGATGGTGACCGCCAGGTTGCGGCTGTAGGACACCGTCCCGGCTAGCGCCTCCTCGGTCAGCGTGCGCAGCAGCAGCTCGGCCCGGTCGGGTTCGGTCTGCTTGGTCGCGGTGATCACCTGGTCCAGCAGCGAGGGTTCTGCGTGGGAGAGCCCTGCGCCGGCGCGTTCGGTCTCGCGTGCGCCGCTCATGGGGCCTCTCCCGCACCGGTGGCGCCGCGGCCGGCGAACTCGCCTGCCAGACGCTTGATGTCGTCGTCACTTTGTAGAATACGATCCAGCAACGATTCAAGCTCTTCCGAGCGGTCGGCCTTGGCCAGCAGGTCGCGCAGCTGGTTGCGCTTCTCCAACAGGTTGCGCAGCGCCGGGATCTGCTCCGCGACCCGGCCGGGCTCGAAATCATCCATGCTGCGGAAGCGCAGATCCACCGGCATCTCGCTGCCGTCGTCCTTCAGCGTGTTTTCGGCACGGAACTTCAGGCCCGGCGTCATCCGCGCCATAACGTCGTCGAAATTGTCGCGGTCGATCTGGACGAACTTGCGGTCCTTGAGCGGCTTGAGCGGCTCAGTCGGCTGGCCGGAAAAGTCGCCCAGCACGCCGAGCACGAACGGCAGCTCCTTCTCCACCTGCGCGCCCTCGGTCTCCACCTCGTACTTGATGTGGACCCGCGGGCGGCGGACGCGCTCTAGCTTGTCGTTGATGCTTGCCATAGGAACCCCTCTCCGATTGTCTGCGCCTGCGGCGCGGCGCCGCAGGCTCCGGTCATCTCGTTTCGGTCGCAACTGCAGCGGTCATCTCCGCCGCCCGCATTCATGGCCCCCCGACCGCCCGCGTGCATCCTATTTCTCCGGCACGTCCGGCCCGATCCCTGAAAGGTTCAGGTAGGACCGCCGTACCGTCTCGTCGGGGATCAGCTCTGCCAGCAGCTCCGCCAACGGAAGGCGCGCACGTCGTATCAATGTCAGGAGCGTGTAGGCGGTGGGAGAGTTCGGTTCGTGTTCGCGAAAAAATGCGGCGATGCGGGCGAGCTCGCGCAGCGCGTCCTCGCGCGTCTCCAGCCTGGTCGGACCGGCCTGCGCGGCGTTCGACGCGGCGGGCGCCGCGGCCACCGGCGCCGCCTCCGCCGGCTCTGTCTCTGGTGCGGCCACACCGGCGGGTTCGGCCGCCAGCGTGGCGGCGTCTAGCCCGGAGACCTCGCGCAAGGCGTCCTGCGCTTCCTGCAACGTGTTGCGGATCGTCGACGAGGGCGGCGTCTCCTCGCCGCACAGCGCGTCGAGCCGGGCGGTGAGCGCCGCGAAGCTGGCCAGGGCGGCGGCGATGTCGCGGTGGATGGCGACAAAGGTGGCGCGGTCGGTCGCCGTCACGCAGCCGGCGAGCTGCACCGCCTCCGGGCTGGCCGGCCCCCGCCGGCGCAGCACCATGTAGTGCCACAGCCCGGCCGGGCCCGGGCCTGCGGGCGCGGTGATCGGCGCCAGCCGGATCGGCTGGATCAGCGCGCCGTCCGCGCCTAGCCCGTTCAGCCCGGCGACGGGTGCGACCTTGGCGCCGACATCCTCGTCGTCGACCGAATGCAGTTCGGTCCAGAAGTGCTCCACCAGCCCGTCGAGCACGGCCATCGCGTCGCGCAGCCCGGCAAAGCCGTGCAGCCGGATCGCCGCCTCGGCCAGCCAGCACGCGACCTCTAGGTCCTTGCTCTGCTCGGCCAGCAGCACCTGCGCCTGCTCGAAGATCAACCGCCATTCCGGCGCCAGCGAGCCGCGCTCGGGGTCCGCGTCTGCCGCGCGCTCGGCCACCCGCGCGGCAGAGCGCGCGTCCTTCAGGCGGTAGTAGGGGTTCGGCGTGCTGTCGCTCTGGCGCAGGTTCACACCTGCAGGGTGCTCGCCGGGCAGCTCGGCCAGCAACGTGTCGACATCGAAAACCATGGGCCCCGCTGCGCTGTCGTCATCGGAGCGGTGAGCCGGTCCGCCGTAGCAGACGCAGGTTCGCTGACTTCGGCGCGCATGACAACGGTGTGCGCTGGTTGTGCTTGCAGCCTCACGAAATCGTGCATACGATTGTGTAACGTTGTGCTTTGCCTGCATCAGCCGACGCGGTTAGACAGGTCTGGCACACGATCGGCTGTTCGCGTGCCGCACCACCGGGGGGCTTTGGTGACCGTCGACCTCAGACGACTTGTATCGTCGCTGGAGCAGCCTGCCCGCTCCGCGCTGGAGGGTGCGGCCGGGCTGGCACTGGCCAACACGCACGCCTCGGTTGGCGTTGCGCACTGGCTGCAGAAGATGATCGAACAGGGCGGCCCGCTCGCCGCCGAACTCGGCCAGCAGGCCGAGCTGGGGCGCCTGTCCGCCGACCTCACCGCCGTGCTCGACCGTCTGCCGCGCGGTGCCGCCGGCGCGCCGGCGCTGGAGCCGGTGCTGGTGACCTGGATGCGGGAAGCCTGGCTGCAGGCCTCGCTGCAGGGCGGACGCACCGCCACCGGCGAGCTCGACCTGCTCGCAGCATTGTTCGCCGAGCCGACCTTGCGGGCCATCGCGCACGACGCCTCGCCGCTGTTGCGCCGTATCGACGCGCAGAAGCTCGAGCAGGCCGCCGCCGGCTGGGCGCAGCCGGCGGGCAGTGCCGGCGGCGTTTCGCCGGCGCTCGACGAGGCGGCGTCCGGCCTGGCCGGCGGCCGCGCGCAGGCCGGCGCGTCGCTGGAGAAATACACCATCGACCTGACCGCGCAGGCACGGGCCAAGAAGATCGACAACGTGGTCGGCCGCGACGGCGAGATACGCCAGGTGATCGACATCCTCTCGCGCCGGCGGCAGAACAACCCGATCCTGGTGGGCGAGGCCGGCGTCGGCAAGACCGCCATCGTGGAAGGCTTCGCCATGCGTGTGGCGGCCGGTGACGTGCCGCCCAGCCTGGCCGGCGTCAGCGTGCGCGCGCTCGATTTGGGCCTGCTGCAGGCCGGCGCCAGCGCGCGCGGCGAGTTCGAGACGCGGCTGAAGGGCGTCATCGCCGACGTCAAGGCGTCCACGCAGCCGGTGATCCTGTTCATCGACGAGGCGCACACGCTGATCGGCGCCGGCGGCAGCGCAGGCCAGGGCGACGCTGCCAACCTGATCAAGCCGGAACTCGCCCGCGGCGAGCTGCGCACCATCGCTGCGACCACCTGGGCCGAGTACAAGAAGTATTTCGAACGCGACGCGGCGCTCACCCGGCGTTTCCAGACCGTCAACGTTGCCGAGCCGGAACACGAGATCGCGGTGGCGATGATGCGCGGCCTGGTGCCGGCGCTGGAAAAACACCACGGCGTGCGCATTATGGAGGAGGCGCTGTCGGACGCGGTGCGCTTGTCCGCCCGCTACATCCCGGCCCGCCAGTTGCCGGACAAATGCGTGAGCCTGCTGGACACCGCCTGTGCTTCCGTCGCCATCGCGCGCACCACCGCGCCGGCGCCGCTGGAAGACGCGGAGCGCCGGCTGGAACGCCTGCAGGCAGAGCTCGAGTCCGTGGTGCGCGAGCAGTTGGCCGACCGCCAGGCCGCCATCGAGGCAGAGCTGACCGCAACGCGCGCCGAAGCCGACGCATTGCGCGCGCAGTGGCAGGCCGAGTGCGCGCTGATCGCCGAGCTGGAGGCGGCCGAAGCGAAGGGTGCCGACACTGCCGAGCTGCGCGCGCGACTCTCAGCGTTACAGGGCGAGCAGCCGATGGTGCCGCGCCGGGTGGACCGCGACGCGGTGGCCGGCGTGGTCACCCGCTGGACCGGCATCCCGGTCGGCCGCATGCTGACCAGCGACATCGACAGCGTGCTGAGCCTGGAGGACGCGCTGCGCCGCCGCGTCATCGGCCAGGACCACGCGCTGCGCACCATCGCCGACGCGGTGCAGATCAGCCGCGCCAACCTGGCCGACCCGCGCAAGCCGGTGGGCGTGTTCCTGCTGGTGGGCACCAGCGGCGTCGGCAAGACCGAGACGGCGGTCGCACTGGCCGAACAGCTCTACGGCGGCCCGCAGAGCCTGACGGTGGTCAACCTCAGCGAGTTCAAGGAGGAGCACAAGGTCAGCATGCTGGTGGGCTCGCCGCCCGGCTACGTGGGATACGGCGAGGGCGGCGTGCTCACCGAGGCGGTGCGAAGGCGCCCGCACGGCGTGCTGCTGCTCGACGAGGTGGAAAAAGCGCATTCCGGCGTGCAGGATGTGTTCTACCAAATGTTCGACCGCGGAACGTTGCGCGACGGCGAGGGCCGCGACATCGACTTCCGCCACACCACGATCATCCTGACCGCCAACGTCGGCTCCGACCTGATCGCGGCACTTGCCGCCGATCCGGACACCATGCCGGATGCGGCCGGGCTGGAGAGCGCGCTGCGGCCGGAACTGCTGAAGGTGTTCAAGCCGGCGTTCCTCGGGCGGCTGGTGGTGGTGCCGTACCTGCCGCTGTCCGACGCGGTGTTCGCGGAAGTTGTGCGCCTGCAACTCGAACGTGTGCGCGCGCGCGCCGAGGAGACATACGGCACGCAGATCGTGTCCGATCCCGAACTGTTGACCAAGGTGGCGCAACGTGCGCGCGGCACCGAGATCGGCGCTCGTGCTGTCGAACAGATGATCGCGCGCGAACTGCTGCCTTTGCTCTCCCGGCACTTCCTCGAAAGCCTGGCAGGCGGCGTACGGGTGAGCAGCCTGCGCATCGAACTCGACGCCGCCGGCCGCTTCGCGGTGGGCGGTGCGTCGCAGCTCGAAACGAGTCAACTTGTAACGGAACCATCGTTGCCAGCACTCGTAGAGACCGCGGAGGCCTCGGGGGACTAGGGTTATCCGCAAGCCAGCGCGCGGCCAGGGACGCGAGCCGTCTCATCGGCCATGTCGCTTCCAGAACGGCGCGCGACGTCGCGCGCAGCACGAAAGGATTACACCATGCCGATCTACCTGAAGCTTGACGGCGGCGAGCAGCCGATCACCGGAGACGCCACCCAGACCGACCACCAGGGCTGGATGGACATCAGCTCGATGCATTGGTCGGTGAACCGCAACGTCAGCACCACGGTCGGTGCGTCGTCAAACCGTGAAGCGTCCGAGCCGAACCTGTCCGAGGTGACGCTGACCAAGATCAGCGACAGCTCGCACGCTGCGCTGTATCAGGCCGCCACCTCCGGCAAGCAGCCGATGACGGCGACGATCGACCTGGTCAACACCGGCAACCCGGGCAAGGTGTACTGCCAGTACATCCTGCAGAACACGATCATCTCCGGCTTCACCGCCGGCTCCAGCGGCGACCGTCCGAACGAGACGGTGACGCTGAACTTCACGCAGAAGAACGTGAACTACACCAAGGAAGACGCCAACGGCAGCCCGACGGTGTCGCGCGCCAGCTACAACCAGGCGTCCGCCCAGGCGACCTAGCGCTCGGCGCCCGCTGGGGCGCAAGACGCGGTTCCCGTGCGGCGGAGGCATGCGCTTCCGCCGCACCTTACGTTCGGGGCGGAGGTGCGCCATGGCTGACGCGCCACCAGGCGAAAGATTGTCGTCCGCACGGTCACAAAACCTGCTCGGAGGCGTGGACGTCGGCATCCGTCATGCGCTACATGGCCGTTACGAAGGCGGTATAGAAGCGGTGATGCTGGAATGCGGGCCTATTGCAGGTTGTGTTAACGTTGCGCTGCTACACCCGGCGGCAATGATGGAACACGCGCTAGGCAGGCGTTCTTTTCTGAAAAAAAAGACCAAAAAACTTTTGTTTTCTGGGTGCGCGCTGCGGCGAAATCCGCGACAGCCGGACGACAGTTCTTTTGCTTCTTTTTTTTCAAAAAAAGAAGCGCTTGACTGTCCCTGATGGACGGCACCCCCGCCTACTCTCAAACCAACCGCCAGCTCGCCATCCAAACCCCGCTCGGCGAGAACATGCTGCTGCTGGAGGGCATGGACGGCTCCGAGGGCCTGTCCTCCCTGTTCGGCTTTCAGCTCCGCGTGCGCGCGATGGCGGACTCGATCGACCCGGCGCAGTTGATCACCAAGCCGATCGACTGGCAGCTGGCACTCGACGGCGGCAGCTGGCGCACCTTCAACGGCATGGTGTGCAGCTACTCCGGCGGCGAGGCGATGGCGCGCGGGCAGCGCAGCTACACGCTGATGGTGGTGCCCTGGCTGTGGTTCCTGCAGCACCGCCAGGATAGCCGGGTGTTCCAGAACAACACCGTGCCGCAGATCGCCGCCACCATCTTCACCGAGCTCGGCTTCAAGGATTTCGACACCAGCGGGTTAGCGCAGGACTACAAGCCCAGGTTGTATTGCGTGCAGTATCGGGAGTCGGACTTCAACTTCGTCTCCCGCCTGTTCGAGGAAGAGGGCATCTTTTACTACTTCGTCCACCAGCAGGGACGCCACGTGCTGATGCTGTGCGACGGCGCGCACGCCTATCGCGACGTGCCGGACGGCACCCTGCCGTACAGTCCGTCGGCCATCTTCCACAACAGCGTCAGCGCCTGGACCCACCACCAGACCTTCCGCTCCGGCAAGGCGACGACCAGCGACTACGACTTTCAGAACCCGGGCAACTCGCTGGTCACCACCACGACCGGTCTCTCGCCGGTGCCCAATGCGGACCAGTACGAGATCTTCGACTTTCCCGGCCGCTACACACAGCGCGACCGTGGCGAGGGGATCAGCTCGCGCCTGATCGCCAGCCACGAGAAGGGGCAGGACACCGTCTCCTCGGCCGGTGTTGCGCGCACCATTAGCCCCGGCGGGCGATTCCAGCTCGAGGCCCACCCGATTGCCGCGGAGAACGTGAAATACGTGGTGGTCTCGATCGTGCACCACGCCACCGACCCGACCTTCGAGAGCGTCGGCAAGGGCGCGCCGATCTATCAGAACACCTTCACCTGTCTGCCGGCGACCACCGACTTCGTGCCCGAGCAGCGCTCGGACAAGCCGGTCATTCCCGGCATGCAGAGTGCCGTAGTGGTAGGGCCGTCGGGTGAGGAAATCTACACCGACCGTTACGGCCGCATAAAGGTGCAGTTCCACTGGGACCGTCAGGGCAAGTCCAACGAGACGAGCTCCTGCTGGATGCGCGTCGCACAGCCCTGGGCCGGCCGTGGCTTCGGCGCGCAGACCATCCCGCGCGTCGGCATGGAAGTGGGCGTGATGTTCATGGAGGGCGACCCGGACAACCCGGTGGTGGTCTGCTGCATGCCGAACGCCAACACCATCCCGAGCATCAAGCTGCCGGACGAAAAGGAGAGCACGTCGTTCCGCACTGCGAGCAGCCCCGGAGGCGGCGGTTTCAACGAGCTGACGATGAACGACAAGGCCTGCGCGGAAGAGGTGTTCCTGCACGCGCAGAAAGACTTCACCACGATGGTGGGCAACAACTACCGGCTGAACGTCGGCAACGTGCTGGCGCAATCCATCGAGACGCTGTGGCTGAGCACCGTGCACGACAGCCTGATCGAGAAGACGCAGGACCACATCCTGATCCAGCACCAGGACAGCCAGATATACATGGACGCTAGCGGCATCCGCATCAGCTTCGGGCCGGACCACATCCTGACGCTGAACGCGCAGGGCGTGCACGTGCACTCGGCGGTGCAGGTGGACCTTTCGCAGGGCGATCCGTCCGCACCGCCGAACTCGGTGTCGGTGAACGCGCCGGGCGTGGAGACGAAAGGCGGCGTGGTGCTGACGACGGCGGGCGGCGGTGCGTCGACGATCGAGATGGGAACGAGCGGGATTGCGCAGACGGGGCCGAAGATATGGCTGAATTCGTGAGGAAGGAAGCGCTTCTTTTTCGAGAAAAAGAAGCAAAAAGCTTTTACCTCGGCCGTCGCGGATTTTTCCGGCGAGCGCGCGACAGCGGAGACAAAAGTTTTTTGGTTCTTTTTTTCAAAAAAGAACCGCTTTCTTACTTTGAAGGCCGCCATGCCCTTCCCCGGTAACATGGTCCCCGCCCCGGTGATGGCCGCGCGCCAGGGCATGAAGGACATCCAGTTCGCCGGCGTGACGGACACTGGCAAGCCGGTGGCGCAGTACGTGGATGGCGCGCTGACCGGCAAGGGCTCCGGCCTGCTGACTCCGACCACCGTCACCAACGCCGCGCCCACCACCGGGCAGATGAGCAAGACCACGCAGGCGGCCGGACAGGCGATGTCGCTCGGCGGCGGCGCGCTGTCGGTGGCCGGGGGGCCCAGCGTCAGCTCGCCGGGCAGTGCGGTCAGCGGGGCGGCGTTCGCCTCGGGCGGCGGCGGCGGCATGGCGGCGCAGGGCATGGCGGCCGCCCAGGCGATGATGTCGCTCTCGCCCGGCAACATGGGCAGTGCTGCGGCGATGGCGGGCTCCGGCCTGTCCAGCCCCGCGGTGACGCAGGCGGCCAGCCTAGGCAGCGGCGCTGCGGCGTCGGCGGCCTCGGCGGGCGGCGCCGGCATTGCCACGATGCCCGGCCTGCAGCCCGGCACGCAGCCGGCATCGCCGCAGTTCACCGCGCTGCCGGCGGTGCAGTCGCTTCCCGGTCTGAACGCCGTGATGGCCAAGCTCGGCGGCATGATGGGTGCGGGCAGCGGCGGCATCACCGGCGCAGACGCGCTGTCGGGTTCCGGCGGCAGCGGTGCCGCCGCCCCGCCGGCCAGCCAGTTCGACGGCACCGCGCCGGCCGATCCCACAGAAGCCGAGTTCGACTGAGCATGGCGCAAGACTGCCACGGCAGCGACTTCGTCTTCCCCGTCCCGGACGACTGGGTGGAGCGATCGATGATCGGCTTCTCGGCGCCGGCTGCCCCCGGCCACGCCATCACGCCCAACGCGCTGGTCGCCACCAACCAGATGCCGGACGGCGAGACGCTCGACAGCTTCGTCACCCGCCAGGTGGAGGATTTGCAGTCCCGCGCCTCCGGCTTCGCGCTGAAGCTACGGCGCGACGCGCGGCTCGACGGGGTTGCGTGCATCGAGATCGTCTTCGCCTGGCAGGGCGGCGAGGTCGGCCGTATCCAGCAGCGGCAGATCTACGCGCTGCGGCCGGGAGACCGCGTGGTCAGCATCACTCACACCGCGCCGGAAGCCGAGTTCGCCGGCACGGACGCGCTGTTCCTGGACATGCTGCGCCACTTCGCCTGGACCAGCAGCGCGTGACCGGCACGAGTCAGGCGGCGCGGCTGCCAGGCGCATCTCGCAGCCGGCGCGCCGCTGACATCGGGAGTGCTGCGCGCAAAGCTGTCGACGCTGCCAACGTTGTTCGGATTGATGGTGCGGACGTCCGTTCTATCGGGTGTGTGGAGGCTCGTTTCGTCGGGTACGCCGACTTTCGTTCCATTGGCTATGCCGATGTTCGTTCCGCCGGTTGCGCCGACGCTCGTTTCGTTGATTTTGTTGACGCTCGTTCCGTCAGGTGTGCCGACGCTCTTCCCGTCCGATGGGCCAATTTTCGTTCCGTCGGCTGTGCCGACTTGCGTTTCGTTAGTTTGGTTGACGTTCATCCTTTCGGCCATATCGACGTTCGTTCCATCGGGGATCGTGACGTTTGGTCTGCCGGTCTTGCTGACGTTAGCTCGGTCGGGCATGCCCACGCTCGTTGCGTCGGTTCTGCCGATTTTCGTTCAATCGGGCGCGTCAACCTGACGTTTGTCGGGGGTGCCGACCCCACGCCGCCATGAGCGGCCAGCTTGCTGCGCGCATGGGCGACCAGGTCAGCCACACCGACGCCGCGTTCGGCTTCGGCCTCGGCGGCGCGGTGGGCATCGCCGCCGGTATAGCGTTGCTGACGGTGGCCACCGGCGGCGCCGACCTGCTGGTGCTGGCGGCCGCCGGCGGTGCGGTGGCCATGGCCGGCGGCGGCGCGCTGGCGGGCATGAAGATCGGCAGCACCTACGGCGCGCCGTCCGGCGACATCGTCAGCGGATCGGCCAGCGTCATCATCAACGGCCGGCTGGCCGCGCGCGCTTTGGCCGACACTGCGGTGTGCGACAACCACAGCGGCCCGATGCAGATCGCCACCGGCAGTACGTCGGTGTTCTTCAACACCATGCCGGCCGCTCGGCTGGGCGACCTCACCGTGTGCGACGCGAAGATCAGCACCGCCTCGTCCAACGTCATCATCGGCGGCGGGACGGCCAGCTACGCCTCGGTGAACCCGGAGGTGCCGGCGCTGGCGGTCACCATCGCGCGCGACATGGCGATCGGCGGTGCCGCGGTTGCGCTAGGGGCGGGAGGTGCGGCCGCCTATGCTTCGGCGGGGCTGGCGGGGCTCGGCGTGTTCGGCCTGCAGGCCGGCGCGGGTTTCCTCGGCGGCGTTGCCGGCGGCGCGGTCGGCGGCGCGGTCGGGCAGCAGTTGGGCGGCGCGCGCGGGGAGGCCTGGGGCGAGGCGGTCGGCGGGGTAGCGGGCGGTGCCGGCGGCGGCCTGGCCGGCGACGAACTGGCGGGTGCGTCGGGCGCCAAATACGCGGCCAACCAGAACGTGGCGCAGGATTTCTACAGTCAGCAGGGATGGCCGCAATCCAGGATCGACTCCCACATGGCCGGCATCGACTTCAACCAGCCGGTGAGCGTGGTGAACATGCCCGCGGGATCCCAGATGAGCCAGTGGCAGACACCTGGCGGCCCACAGGGCAACTACTTCGCACCATCGTCCGAGACGCCAGGCAGCCTCGGCATCTCCTCGGTCGGCTACGACCCGGCGACCGGCGCGGTGTCCAAGACGCAGACGAACTACGTCTCCACCGAGCCTACCCAGGCGCTAAGCTCGACCGCGGCGCCGGTCGAGGATACCTGGTCAAACCCGTATTCGACGGCGCAGACGCCGGGCGGCGGACAGCAGTATTTCGTGCCAAACAAGGGCGCTTTCGTCCCCTCACCATGAGACGCAGATGACCGACCCGATCGACACCGCACGCGCCATGATAACGGCGCGCCAGACCCAGCAGCCCGGCAACACGCTCTACGCCTATGCCGGCCGGGAGATGGCGCGGGTCGACGCCGTGCTCGCAAGCGGGACCAAGCCGGACCGGATCTTCTACCAGGTGCTGACACACGGGCTGGGGCTGATGTGTGCGCGTGAGTTGGAGGCGAGCGATCCGGAGTTCTGTGATGCGGTGTACGCCATGTTGGAGAAGGTACGGGTGGAGGCGGGGTGCTAGGCAAGAAAGCAAGGCCTGCTTTTTTGAAAGCAGCAGCAAGACTTTTGTCTCTGCTATCGCGAAGGTTTCTGCAAGGTGCGGCCGGGAGCAGGGAGTATGTTCAGAGACTAATCGCCGGCGCGTGGCCATCGGTTACGAAGTATCCGACGTCAGACTTATGTTCAACACGCCATGTCTCAATTGTCGATAGGCGAAGCAAGCGTATCTTTCTAAGAAAAACAGAACTTTGGTCTCTTGGGTGCGCGCGACAGAAACTTTCGTGAAAGCAGAATCATAAGTTTTTGCTATTCAAAAAAGCAGGCCACGCCTTCATGACTGGACTTCGGAGGGTCAAGGTCCAGGACTACGATATCGGGAGGCGAAGCCCCCACAATGCTCAGGAAGAGAAGCGGAAAAATATTGTCGCTTGAGCGCACGTCGCAGAAACCTCCGCGACAGCAGAGCCACAAGTTTTTTTGGTGTTCATTCAAAAAAGTAGGCCTTGCTTTCCTTCCTGGTGCGTCGGGAGGTAAGCCCCAACATCGCCGGTTACACTCACACGGTACCAAGGATACCTCGTTGGCAATAAGAGTTGCCAAGGCGGCGCTAACCCGTGCAGCAAATACTTCGGTGCAAGATTTCTGGTGACGCTGTCGCGCGCTCGCCGACGGGCGCGCGACACCGGAGACGAAAGTTTTTTGGTTCTTTTCTTCAAAAGAGAACTGCTTGCTTGCTTGCCTTCCGCCCGCCCCTAGAATGCGCCCGCGAACGATAGGACCGGTTTTAATGGCAGCAAGCACAGGCATGGCCACCCCGCAGCTCGAGCGGATCGGCGCCGTGCTGCAGGAGCGCTACGTCGACACGGGCCGCATCGCCGGCTGCCAGGTGCTCGTCGCCCGCCACGGCGAGGTGGCGTACCGTGGCTCGCTGGGCCTGATGGACGTCAAACGCGCCAAGCCGATGCAGGACGACACCATCCTGCGCATCTACTCGATGACCAAGCCGATCACCTCGGTAGCGCTGATGATGCTGATGGAGCGTGGCGCCTTTCAGCTCGACGAGCCGGTGACGCGCGTGCTGCCGGAGTGGCGCGGCCAGAAGGTGTGGGTGGGCGGCGCGGACGGCACCGCGGTGGCCGACCCGCGCCGTCCTGTCAGCTTCCGCGACCTGCTTCGTCACACCGCTGGCCTGACCTATGGCGGCCTGCTGGAGCAGGTGGGTGCACCGGCTTCGGCTGACCCGGTGGATGCCGCCTACCGCGCCGCCGGAGTGCGCCGCAGCCCGGACGAGACGCTGGACCAGTTCGTGGCCAAGCTCGGCCAAGTGCCGCTGAAATACCAGCCGGGTGAGCGGTGGATGTACTCGCTAGCTACCGACGTGTGCGGCGCCCTGGTCGAGCGCATGTCCGGCAAGACGTTCGGCGACTTCCTGCAGGACGAGATCTTCGGACCGCTCGGCATGGTGGACACTGCCTTCCACGTGCCCGAGGGCAAGCGGGACCGCTTCGCCGCCAACTACACACGTCGCGCCGGCGAGATGCTGGCGCTGGCCGACGACCCGGCCGAGAGCACCTACCTTCGGGCGCCCAACTTCCAGTCCGGTGGCGGCGGTCTGGTCTCCACCATCGACGACTACCACCGCTTCTGCGACATGCTGCGCGGCGGCGGGGCTGCCGGCGGCGTGCGGCTGCTCGGCCCGCGTACGCTGGCGCTGATGCACAAGAACCACTTGCCGGGCGGCCGCGACCTCACCGAGATTGCCATCGACAGCTTTTCGGAAACGGCCGCGCAGGGCGTGGGCTTCGGCCTGGGGTTCGCGATGACGCTGGACGAGGTACGGTCCGGCACGCTTGGCGAGGGCGACTACTATTGGGGCGGTGCGGCTTCCACGCTGTTCTGGGTCGACCCCGCAGAGGACCTGGTGGCAATCTTCCTGACCCAGCTGATGCCGTCCACGACCTACAACTTTCGCGGCCTGCTGAAGAACATGATCTACGCCGCCATCGAGGATTGAGGCCGCCATGCAGGACCAACCGAGGCAACCCTCGCCGGAGCAGCCGCCCTTGCCGGGCGCGCCGCCCTCGCCGGGCGCGCTGGTGGGCTCGCTGCTGCGCATGCTGGACCTCGAGGAGCTCGACATCGACCTCTACCGCGGCTTCTGCCAGCCGGGCGGACGCGGGCGGGTGTTCGGCGGCCAGGTGATCGCGCAGTCGCTGATCGCGGCAATGCGGTCGGTGACCAACGGCGGTGTGGCGCACTCGCTGCACGCCTACTTCATGCGCGCGGGCAACGAGGACTACCCGATCGTCTACCGCGTGGAACGCGACTTCGACGGCCGCAGTTTTGCAACGCGCCGCATCATCGCCATGCAGCGTGGCCAGCCTATTCTGAACATGGCGGCGTCGTTCCAGAAGCCGGAACGGGGCATGGCGCACCAGGCCAGCATGCCGGACGTGCCGCCGCCCGAGGAGCTGATCAGCGAGGCCGACGCGTTCCGCCTGCAGCGCGAGGAAGCCGGCCTGCCGCCGCATCCGTTCGAGACGCCGGTCTTCGCACGTCCGATAGAGGCGCGTGCGGTGGACCCGCGCTCGCTGGCGCGGCCGGAGAAGCGCCCGCCATACTATACGTCGTGGCTGCGCGCCGTGGCGCCGGTGGGCGACGACCCGGACATCCACCGCGCCATCCTGGCCTACGCGTCCGACATGTCGTTGCTAGGCACCTGCATGATGCCGCACGGGCTGAGCTGGATGACGCCCGGCGTGCAGACCGCCAGCCTGGACCACGCGCTCTGGCTGCACGACACGTTCCGGGTGGACGACTGGCTGCTCTACGTGACCGACTCGCCCTGGGCCGGCGGGGCGCGCGGGTTCAACCGCGGGCAGGTGTTCAGCCGGGACGGGCGGCTGGTGGCGAGCGTGACGCAGGAAGGGTTGGTGCGGCAGAGATAGGCAAGACTTCGCCCGCGGCGGTTACGTGTCGTGGATTCGTGTCGTCTCAGCCGTCCGCGACTGCGAGACCAAAAGTTTTTTGGTTCTTTCTTTCAAAAAAGAACCGCCTGCTTGCTTTCGCTTCGCGCCTGCAGGCCAGCGCGAAACTTCCCTTGCATGTGCGGCGCGATCCTCTACACGCGGCCGTGTACGAACGTCCTGCGCGAAGGTCATGCCATGCTGAGCTTTGTCGAGCCTGACCTGAAGAGAGGAAGGAAGGCCTTTTTTTTCGAGAAAAAGCAAAAAGCTTTTGTCTCGGCTGTCGCGGAATGTTCCGGTGGCGGGTATCCCGGGCCTCAAAGAAAAACCGCTTGCCGTGCTGCCGGACGCTGACATGCAGGACTTGCTGTCCACACCGGCGAACACGCAGGTGCAAACCGCGAGCCTGATGCTCGTCGACCCCGCGCATTTCAACGTCAGCTACGTCATCAACCCTTGGATGAAGCCCGGCGACTGGGCGGCGGACCCGGCCGGCCACCTGGCGGACGCGCGCGCCAGCTTCAACGTCCTGTGCCGCGCGCTGACCTCGGCCGGCGCCACGCTGCAGGTGGTGCCCGGCGTGCCGGGCCAGCCGGACATGGTGTTCCCCGCCAACGCCGCCGTGGTGCTGGACCGCCGCGCCATCGTCGCCCGCTTCGCCTGCGCCGAGCGCCAGGGCGAGGAGGCGCCCTACCTGGCGGCGTTGCACGATTTCCAGGCGCGCGGGCTGCTCGACGAGGTGACCATCTTCCCCGAAGGCTGCTTCCAGGAAGGCGCCGGCGATGCCATCTGGGACCGCACGCGGCAATTGTTCTGGTGCGGCTACGGCCAGCGCTCCATCCGCGCGGCGACGGACGAAGTGGCGCGGTTCTTCGACAGGACCGTGGTGGCGCTGGAACTCGCAACCAACCGCTTCTACCACCTCGACACCTGTTTCTGCCCGCTCTCCGGCGGCGAGGTGCTGTTCTACCCGCCGGCTTTCACCGAGGCGGCGCTGGCGCTGATCCACGCGCACGTGGAACCCGCGCAACGCCTGGAGGCGAGCGCCGAGGACGCGGCGGCGTTCTGCGTCAACGCGGTCAACATCGGCCGTGACGTGGTGATGGCGCGGGCGCCGGACCATGTGCGCGGGCTGCTGCACGAGCGCGGCTACACGGTGCACGACGTGGACCTGGATCCGTTCATCCTGTCTGGCGGTGGGGCCTACTGCATGACGTTGCGGCTGGATCGGGCGAGCAAGTAAGCGGTTCTTTCTTGAAAAAGAACCAAAACTTGTTCCCTGAAGTGCATGCTGCGGGAGAGGCCGCGACAGCATAACAAAGGTGGTAGCTGCCAGCCGCAAGAAGCTGCGCGCCCTCGGGCAGGGGATCGATCCCTGCTCGTCGCTGATCAGGATGTTGCACCGAAGCGCACGCATCCGCGCTGTCGCGAGGTCTCCCCAGCCGGGCATCCAAGAGACCAAAGTTTTCTGGTTCTGTTTTTCAAAAAAGAACTGCTTGCTTGGCTATCTGGACGACACGCTGGGAGTACAGGCATGCGAACGCGCTTCCGCCAGCAGGACTTCTTGCTGGCCCACTTCGCGCTGTTCCAGTCCGGCGTCTCGCTCACCGCCGGCTTCATCGGCGCCTACCTGCTGCGCAGCGGCTTCAGCCTCTCCGCCGCCCTGGCCTCCTACGCGCTTTACCTGGCGGTGCGCTCCGGCTTCCGGCTGGTCTGCCTGCGGGTGGTGCGCAGGGCCGGCTACCCGGCGGCGCTGCGGCTGGGCACTGCGCTGATGGCGCTGCAGTTCCTGCCGCTGATGGGTGCCGCAAACCCGGTCTGTTTCGGCCTGTGGATCCTATGTGTGGCACTCGGCGAGGCGCTGTTCTGGCCGGTGTACCACGCGGCCACCGCCATCACCTGCGAGGACGGTGCCAGGGGCCGTCAGGTAGGCCTGCGGATGACGATCACCGCGTTGGCCAACGTGCTGGCACCGCTGTTGGGTGCGTGGTTGCTGGTGCGTTGGGGGGCAGCGGCGGAGTTCGGCTTGGGCTGCGCGCTGGGCCTGCTGGCCGTGGTGCCGCTGTGCCTGGTGGGCGACCTTCCGGCCGGACCGGTCTCGGCCGCGCGCGATGCCTTCCGCGGCCTGGACAGGCGGGCGTTCGCGGCGTTCGCCGGCGACGGCTGGCTCAGCGCCGGCACCATGTTCGCCTGGCCGATGGTGCTGTTCATGGCACTCGGCTCGCACTACGCGGCGCTGGGTGCGACCGCGGCCGCGTCCGGGTTGGTGGGTGCTGCCGGCAGCACACTGTGCGGCCGCGGCATCGACCGGGGGCGTCGGGGCACCTATCTATGGGCGGTCTGCGCGGTGTTGGCGGCCAGCGTAGCGGCGCGCAGTGCGGCTTCGCTGTCCGCGTGGACCGCGGTGGCGGCTAATCTGAGTGCTGCGGCCGTGGGCGCGGTGTACGTGCCGGTGCTGATGAGCTTCATGTACGACCGGGCGAAACGGTCGGGTGCTGCCTTCCGGTTCCACATCGCGATGGAGGCGGCGTGGGACGCCGGCGCGTTCTGCGGCTGCCTGACGGCGGCCGGGCTGGGGATGCTGTGCCGGCAGGTACCGTCTCTGGTGATGCTGCCGGCGCTGCTGGGGCTGGTGCTGGTGTATGTGTGCGTGCGTGATGATGCACGTGCGCAGGTGAGCGAGGCTGTTGAAGCATGAGCAAGGCAACGCCGTCTTTTCTGAAGAAAAAAAGCGACGGGCTTGCGCTCCCTGTCGGGTGGCGCAAGGCCAGCGCGCGACAGCGGAGACAAAAGTTTTTTGGTTCTTGTTTTCAAAAAAGAACCGCTTGCCTTGCTTTCTCTCTGGCCTTCAGTTTTGCCCACGCGTCGGACAAGATCGTGCTGATCGCCGGCGACGACAGCCTGCCGGTGTTCGACAACGCGGCGGGCGCCATGCAGGCCCACCTGCACGCGAGCAGCGGCGATGTGCAGCGCCTGAGTGCCGCTTTGGCCGGCCCGCACGCGGCTTCGCTGGGCCACGTGCTGGCGGCGGTGGCGTCGATGCGGCCCGGTCCCGGGCAGGGTTGCTTCGTGTTCGCCACGTCGCATGGCGGGCGGAACGAGGGACTCTACCTCAGCAACAGCGACGACTTCCTGACGCCGCGCGCGCTGGACGCAGCGCTGAGGCAAGGCTGCGGCGAGGCACCCACGGTGGTGGTCGTCTCCGCCTGTTTTTCCGGCAGCTTCGCACAGGCGCCGATGGTTCGTGCCAATCGCATCGTGCTGACGGCGGCGCGGGCGGACCGCACCTCGTTCGGCTGCCAGGCGGGGCGCACCTACACCGTGTTCGACAAATGCCTGCTCGACTCGATGGACACGGGCAGCGCGTGGCCGGCGGTGTACAGCCTGGTGCGACGCTGCGTCAGCCGCGAGGAGGCGCTGGAAGGCGCAGTTCCCTCGCATCCGCAAGCGTGGTTCGGCGCGCAGGCGGCGCGATAACAAACGCATCGCGCGAACAGCGGCGGGAGCTGTCCGTCTGTAGAGGAAAAGGCGAGCCGTGTGCACTCGGCTGAGTTTGGGTGGCTGTCGCTGATCGTTCCCGCGCCGGCACGGCTGGACTTTTGGTCGTCAGTAGCACGCACGTTCGCTTTCCGCTTTTGCGACAACATCTTTTGGAAAATGACTTTGCCACGTAAACGTCGACGTGCCTTAATGATGTTCGTTAAACATCATGAGCGAGGACTCGACGCGTAAGTCGGCCTGCACCCTGGCTGTTCTTCTGGCGAGCACGGGTTTCTCTGCTGCGGCATCTGCATACAGTGAGTACGTGATTGCCGGAAACACGCCGAAGCTGGCCGCAACGGCTCAAAAACTCGCCGATGCCGATCCGTCGTCGGTCGTCAGTTTCACCGTGTGGTTGAAGCCGCATAATCGTAGCGCGCTCGATGGCCTGACCCGAGCGCTGTAAGACAAGACCTCGCCGCGTTTTCACCAGTGGTTGAGCCGGGCGGCTTTCGCCGAAACCTTTGCTCCGGACAAGAGCGAAGCTGTGCGCGTGCAGGGCTTTCTGCAGTCGCAGAATTCGAACGTGACCGAGACCGACAGGAACAACCTGTTCGTCCGTGCGGAAAGCAGCGTGGCCGCGGTCAGCAAGGCGCTTCACGTCGAGATGTCCAACTACAGCCTGCATGGTCAGGTGTACCGCGCCAACCGCAGCGATCCGGTTATCGATGACCCGGCCGGCGCGCTCGTCATGGGCATCGAAGGCCTCGACAGCCTCGGCCACGCGCACCATTTGGTGGCACCTTCGGCGGTCTTGCGGCAAGGCAGGCCCGCACCGGCTGCAGCGCAGGGAGTGCAGCCGGAAACAGGAGCGTTTCCGTCCGTATGTTTCGGCAAGACCGGTGCCAAGACGGTCACGTCCGCCGACCAGACCGTCCAGGGAAGCTACACCGGCAACATATACGACAGTGCGAGCGGCGTATCCTGCGGCTACACGCCGGCGGAGGTCCGGGCCGCCCACAATCTGGAGCCGATCTACGCGGCAGGCTACGACGGCAGCGGCCAGACCATCGTTATCGTGGACTGGCGCGGCTCGCCGACCATCCTGAAGGTTTTCTGAAGAAAAGAAGCAAAAGACTTTTGTCTCCGCTGTCGCGCGCTAGCGCGAGAGTCCCCGACAGGAAGCAGAAGCTTTTTGGCGCTTTTTCAAAAAAGAACCGCTTTCTTACGACGATAACGGAAAATGACATGCCACCTGCCGCCCACCACCAGGCGTGCGCAGCTCCGGCCGCTCCGTCGTGCACCGCGGCTGCACCTGCGGGCAACGCGTGTGGAAACGGCATCCGTCCGGCGGGCTCATCGGGCTGGGAACCTCGCCGCACAGTGGTGCCTGGTGGCGTGGCTGGCCGGCGTGGGACAGGCGCGGCACGGCGGCCAGCAGCGCTGCGGTGTAGGGGTGCGCGGGGCGTGCGAAAACCTCGTTCGTCGGCCCGATCTCGACGATGGCGCCGAGGTACATCACCGCGGTGCGTGTTGCCACCTGCCGGATGACGGCGAGGTCGTGCGCGATGAACAGCATCGTCAGGCCCAGGCGTTCCTGCAGGTCCATCAGCAGGTTCACCACCTGCGCCTGCACGCTCACGTCCAGCGCGGAGACGGGTTCGTCGGCCACGATCAGTTCGGGGCCGAGTGCCAACGCGCGGGCGATGCCGATGCGCTGGCGCTGGCCGCCGGAGAACTCGTGGCTGTAGCGGGCGAGGTGGTCCGCACGCAGGCCAACCAGTTCCACCAACTCGGACACGCGGGCGGCGACGGACGCGGCGCTGCGGCGGGTGCCGTCCGGCAGGCGGTGCACGCGTAGCGGCTCGGCGATCAGGTCGCCCACGCGGCGGCGCGGGTTCAGCGCGCCGGCCGGGTCCTGGAAGACCATCTGCATGCGCGGGCGCAGCGGGCGCAGGCTGCGCATGGAGACTTGCGTGATGTCCTGGCCGGCAAAGCGGATCGCGCCGTCGGTGGGCGCCTGCAGGCGCAGCAGGCAGCGGCCGAGGGTGGACTTGCCGCAGCCGGACTCGCCCACCAGGCCGAGCGTTTCGCCGCGCATGACGCGCAGGGAGACGTTTTCGACGGCCAGCAGGGTGCGCCCGCCTGCGAGCTGGTAGGTTTTCGACAGTGCCACGGCTTCCAGCAGGATCACGCGGCACTCTCCGGCATCAGGAAACAGGCGGCGTGCTGCTGGCCGGTGGCGCGCGGTGCCCCCGCTTGCAGAAGGATCACGAGGCATCCTCCTGCACCAGGCTTGCGGCGTCCTGGTGGCGCGCGGTGCCGCGGCTTGCAGCAGGATCACGCCGCGTGCTCCCGCACCAATGAGCGGACGGCGTCGTGGTGGCCGGTCGCGGCGGTGCCGCTGCTTGCAAAGGGATCACGATGCATTCTCCTGCACAAGGAAGCAGGCGGCGTCCTGGCGGCCGGTGGCGCGCAGTTCCGGCCGGGCCGCACAGGCTTCGAAGCGGTGAGCGCAGCGGGGTTGGAAGGCGCAGCCGGCCGGCCGCTCGGCGGGCGAGGGCGGGGCGCCGGGGATGGCGGCCAGCCGGTACGGTCGCGGCCCGTCAAGCGGTGGGATGCTGGCGAGCAGGCCGCTGGTGTAGGGGTGTGCCGGTGCCGACAGCACCGCGCCCACCAAGCCGCGCTCGACCAGGCGGCCGGCATACATCACCATCACCCGATCCGCGAGCTCGGCGACCACGCCCATGTCGTGGGTGATCAGCACGATCGACGAGCCGAAAGAGCGCCGCAGTCCGTCCAGCAGGCCGAGGATCTGCGCCTGCACGGTGACGTCGAGCGCGGTGGTCGGCTCGTCTGCGATCAGCAAAGACGGGTCGCAACTCAGCGCCATGGCGATCATCGCGCGCTGGCGCAGGCCGCCGGAAAGCTGGTGCGGA
>CAXSZX010000028.1:0-24676 GCA_964242115.1 uncultured Acetobacteraceae bacterium
TGCTGCTCGACTTCCTCGGCGACGTGGTGTGCGGCGGCTTCGGCCTGCCGATCGCACGCGACATGTGCCAGAAGGTGATCGTGGTCGCGTCGAACGATTTGCAGTCGCTATACGTCGCCAACAACGTGTGCTCGGCAGTGGATTACTTCCGCAATCTGGGCGGCAACGTCGGCGTTGCCGGCATGGTGATCAACAAGGACGACGGCACCGGCGAGGCGCAGGCCTTTGCAGACTCCGTAGGTATCCCGGTGCTCTCGGCGATTCCCGCCGACGACGACATCCGCCGCAAGAGTGCGAATTACGAGATCATCGGCACGCCTGGCGGCCGCTGGGCGCCGATGTTCGAGCAGCTGGCGGAACAGGTGGCAGAAGCGCCGCCGGTGCGCCCGAACCCGCTGACACACGAGAACCTGCTTAACCTGTTCAAGGGCGACGCGGTTGGCCGCAACGTGGTGCTGGTGCCGGCGACGGAAACTGACATGTGCCCGGCAACGGTGAACACCAAGGCGTCGCTCGAAGTGATCTACGAGGGGGCGTGAGGGTGGACGGTTCTATCCCTCCGGTGAGCGACGGCGGTTGCCACGGCGGACGCTCGCGCATGCTCGACGCGGCGCGTGCGTCCGGCAAGTCGGTGGCGATGGACGCGCTAATGGCGGACTACCCGCGCGGACCGCACGATCAGCCGCAATCCATGTGCCCGGCCTTCGGGTCGTTGCGGGTAGGGCTGCGGATGAAGCGGGTGGCAACGATACTGTCCGGCTCTGCCTGCTGCGTGTATGGTTTGACCTTCACCTCGCATTTCTATGGCGCGCGGCGGACTGTCGGATACGTGCCGTTCAACTCGGAATCGCTGGTCAAGGGACAGCTCTACGAGGACATCCGCAACGCGGTCTACGAGACGGCCAAGCCGGCTGACTACGACGCTGTGGTGGTGATCAACCTCTGCGTGCCGACCGCTTCTGGCGTGCCGCTTGATCTTTTGCCGAAGCAAATTGATGGCGTGCGGGTGATCGGCATCGACGTGCCCGGTTTCGGCGTGCCGACACATGCCGAGGCGAAAGACGTGCTGACCGGCGCGATGCTGAAATACGCGCGCAACGAGGCCGAGCAAGGACCCGTGGCGCGGCCGAAGACCCTGCAGGACCGCCCGACGGTGGCCATGCTGGGCGAAATGTTTCCGGCAGACCCGCCCGGCGTCGGCGCGTTGCTGGCACCGATGGGATTGGCGTTGGCCCCCACCCTGCCCTGCCGCGAGTGGCGCGACCTGTACGCCGCGCTGGATTGCCGCGTGGCCGCCGCGGTGCACCCGTTCTACACCGCGTCCGTCCGCGAGTTTCGTGCCGCTGGCAGGCCTGTTGTCGGATCCGCCCCCGTGGGCATGGACGGCACCGCGGATTGGCTGCAGGCGGTGGGTGCTGCCGCTGGCGTTGCTACGGCCGACATCGACGCGGCGAAGGCGGCCGCGTTGCCGCCGATCCGCGCGGCGCTCGAGGCGAACCCAATCCGCGCGCGCATCACCCTGTCCGGCTACGAAGGCTCCGAGCTGCTAGTGGCACGGCTGCTGATGGAGGCCGGCGCAGAGATACCGTATGTCGGCACTGCCTGTCCGCGCACCGAGTGGAGCGACGCAGACCGCGCCTGGCTGGAGGCACGCGGCACGCACGTGCAGTACCGCGCGTCGCTGGAACAGGATCTGTGGGCCATGCAGGACGTGCGACCGGACCTGGCGATCGGCACCACGCCGCTGGTGCAAAAAGCCAAGGAGCTCGGAATTCCCGCGTTATACTACACGAACATGGTGTCTGCACGGCCATTGTTCGGTGCAGCCGGCGCCGCTTCGCTGGCGGCAATCGTGGCCGCGCAGACGCGCGGCGCCGAACGGTTCTCGCGCATGGTTTCGTTCTTTGAAGGCGTGGGCGCGGGAGATGCGTCCGGCTACGGCTGGCGCGGCAAGCCAGTCGAACCGACAGGCGCACGCGAACGCACACGCAAGGCGCGGCTCGCGCGCGCCAAGTCGCTCGAAGCGGTGGGAACCTAGGCGATGCTGGTGCTCGACCACGATCGCGCCGGCGGCTACTGGGGCGCGGTGTATGCGTTCTGTGCGGTGCGCGGCCTGCGCGTGCTGATCGACGGTCCTGTCGGCTGCGAGAACCTGCCGGTGACCGCCGTGCTGCACTACACCGACGGCCTGCCGCCACACGAGTTGCCTGTGATGGTCACGGGACTATCGGAAGACAACCTTTCGATGGACGGCACCGAGGGCGCGATGCGCCGCGCGGCTGCCGCGGGTGACCCGGATTTGCCGGCCGTGGTGGTGACCGGCAGCATCGCGGAGATGATCGGCGGCGGTGTGACGCCGGAGGGCAGCAATTTGTTGCGCTTCATCCCGCGCACAATCGACGAGGACCAGTGGCAGGCCGCCGACCGCGCGATCTACTGGTTGTGGACAGAGTTCGGCTCGAAAAAGGCGAAGATCAAGCCGCGGCCGGCGCGTGCGGTTGGCGTCAAGCCGCGGGTGAACATCATCGGGCCGATTTACGGCACCTTCAACATGCCGTCCGACCTGGCCGAGATACGCCGGCTGGTGGAGGGCATCGGCTGCGAGGTGAACCTCACGTTCCCGCTCGGCTCGCACGTCGAAGACGTGGCCAAGCTGCCGGATGCGGACGTCAACATCTGCATGTATCGTGAGTTCGGCCGCAAGTTGTGCGAGGCCCTGGACCGGCCGTACCTGCAGGCTCCAATCGGCATCTTTGCCACGACGAATTTCCTACGCGCGCTAGGCGAACTCGCCGGCGTCGACCCGGAGCCGTTCATCGAGGCAGAGAAGCACACCACCATCAAGCCGATCTGGGATCTCTGGCGTAGCGTCACTCAGGACTTCTTCGCCACCGCCTCCTTCGCCGTGGTAGCGACCGACACTTACGCGCGGGGCCTGCGGCAATTCCTTGAAGACGAAATGGGCGTTCCCTGCACGTTCAGCTTCTCGCGCACGGCGGGGACGAAGCCCGACAACGCCGCAGTCCGGCGTGCCCTGAAGGCCATGCCACCATTGGTGCTGTATGGGTCGTTCAACGAGCGGATGTACTCGGCCGAACTTGGCGGGCGCTGCATGTTCATTCCGGCCTCGTTCCCGGGTGCCATCATCCGCCGTGCGACCGGCACGCCGTTCATGGGCTACGCGGGTGCGACCTGGATCATACAGGAATATTGCAACGCGTTGTTCGACGCGCTGTTCCACATCCTGCCGCTCGGCACAGAGATGGACCGCGTCGATGCCACGCTCGCACGCAGCGGCGAGTGGAATGCGCAGCCCTGGGACGACGATGCACTGGGCCTGCTCGACGCGCAGGTCGAGAGCGAGCCGTTCATCGTGCGCATCTCTGCCGCAAAGCGGTTGCGCGACCGCGTGGAGCAGGACGCCCGCGACGCGCGCGAGGGTCGCGTGACATCGGTACGCGTGCGGCAGTCGCTGCAGATGGCGGACGCATGATGGCGCCGCGCGCAGAAGATCGGACGAGTTTGCAGGCTCCGCCTCGCTCGATCCCAAGAGGCCGACCGGCGCCGCCGGACGGAGAGCAGCCCTGCCGGCGGCAGGCCACAGGGTTCCCGGCCGCGCGGGATCAGCGCGGCGACAGACGGAGGTACTAGAACATGTCGGACGTCACAAGACGGCCCGTTGCCGCATCAGGGCTGACGGAGACCGAGGCCAAGGAATTCCACAGCATCTTTCTCACCAGCTTCATCGGGTTCGTGGTAGTCGCCATCATCGCGCACTTCCTGGTGTGGCAGTGGAGGCCGTGGCTACCTGGGCCGAACGGATATACCACATCGATGTTGGACAGCGCGCAGCACGCGATGTTCACTGTTCGCTCGATGCTGGCGTAGGAGGGGCCGAATGTTCCGCATCTGGTTGCTATTCGACCCGCGCCGCGTGCTCGTGGCACTGTCGATCTTTCTGTTCGTGTTGGCGCTGCTGATCCACTTTATCCTGCTCAGCACGGACCGCTTCAACTGGCTGGAAGGACCGCACCACGGCGCGGTCGCACAACAACTCGCCCCACTGCCGTCGGGCACCAAGTAGCCTAGCTGCTTGCTGGCGGCGGTCAGAGCGACCGCCGCCGACGCAGCACGTGCAGACACATACGTCAGGACCGAGAGGGTCGATCGATGGCTATGCTAAGTTTCGAGGGCAAGTACCGCGTACGCGGTGGCACCCTGGTCGGTGGCGACCTGTTCGACTTCTGGGTCGGGCCTTTCTACGTCGGCTTCTTTGGTGTCACCACCATCTTCTTCTCGCTTCTGGGCACCGCGCTGATTCTGTACGGCGCGGCACTCGGTCACGTTTGGAACGTGTGGCGCATCAACATAGCGCCACCCGACATCAGCTACGGGCTAGGCTTCGCGCCCATCAAGGAAGGCGGGCTTTGGCAGGCAATCACCATCTGCGCAATCGGCGCTTTCTGCAGCTGGGCGCTGCGACAGGTGGAGATCTCGCGCAAGCTCGGCATGGGCTATCACGTCCCGTTCGCCTTCAGCGTCGCCATTTTTGCCTACGTGGCACTGGTGGTGATCCGCCCCCTTCTAATGGGCGCCTGGGGCTACGGCTTCCCGTATGGCATTCTCAGTCACTTGGACTGGGTGTCGAACACCGGCTACCAATACCTACATTTCCATTACAATCCCGCGCACATGTTGGCAGTATCATTCTTCTTCACGACGACACTCGCACTGTCGTTGCACGGCTCGCTGGTGCTGTCGGCGGCGAACCCCGGCCCCGGCGAGGCGGTGAAGACGGCCGAGCATGAAAACACCTTCTTCCGCGATATTATCGGCTATTCCATCGGCACTCTCGGCATTCATCGCTTGGGATTGTTTCTTGCACTCTCGGCAGGGTTCTGGAGCGCTGTGTGCATCATCATCAGCGGCCCGTTCTGGACCGCCGGTTGGCCGGCATGGTGGGGCTGGTGGCTGAACCTACCGATCTGGAAGTAGCGATACCCAGCAATATAAGAACCGACAAAGAGGACGCGCCGTCATGGCCGAGTATCAAAACATTTTCACGCGCATCCAGGTGCGCGGGCCAATCTACGCCGGCACACCATTGGAGGGCAGCGCCGCGTTCGGCCGCGGTGGTGTGCCCAGCTTCAACCACCTGTTCGGCCGGCTTGGCGACGCGCAGGTTGGACCCATCTACCTTGGCACGACCGGCTTCGCCGCGCTTATCTGCGGCTTCATTGCCTTCGAGATCATCGGCTTGAACATGTGGGCTTCGGTCAACTGGGATCCGGTGCAGTTCGTGCGTCAACTTCCCTGGTTGGCGCTGGAACCTCCTGCACCCAGTTATGGCCTGCATTTTCCACCTCTGGCACAGGGCGGTTGGTGGTTGATGGCTGGTTTTTTCCTGACCACATCAATCTTTCTATGGTGGGTACGGATTTATCGTCGCGCGCGCGCACTCGGCCTGGGCACGCACACGGCATGGGCATTTGCTGCTGCCATCTGGCTCTACTTAGTGCTCGGGTTCATTCGCCCGCTGCTGATGGGTAGCTGGGCGGAAGCAGTCCCGTTCGGAATCTTTCCCCATCTGGACTGGACTGCAGCGTTCTCGTTGCGCTACGGAAACTTGTTCTACAATCCATTCCACATGCTCTCGATAGTCTTTCTTTACGGCTCTACGCTGCTTTTTGCGATGCATGCTGCGACAATCCTGGCGACAAGCCGGTTCGGTGCCGAGCGTGAACTCGAGCAGATCGTCGATCGCGGAACCGCTTTCGAGCGTGGTGGGCTGTTCTGGCGCTGGACGATGGGGTTCTGCGCGAGTGCCGAGTCAATTCACCGCTGGGCCTGGTGGTTCGCGGTGCTTTGCCCGCTGACTGGCGGGATCGGCATTCTTCTTACCGGCACCGTCGTGGACAATTGGTACCTTTGGGGCACCCACCATGGGCTGGTGCCGAGCTATCCGCAGACCTGGGGCACTGTCGTTGATCCCGCAACTCTTCCGGGAGCGCCAAAATGAGCGACAACATTACCAAGGGGATCTGGTACGGACTGGGCCTTGTCGGCGTCACCGCGGGCACTCTGGTTGGTATCACCACGTTGCTGAGCATGAATCATCCGCCAATCGTTACCGTGCAGCGTGGTTTTCGCGGCACTGCGATGGATCAGCTCTACACACCAACAGCGCTAAACGACTCCGCGGCGATCCAGGCAAAGATCCCTCACAGCCTGCCACCCGCCAGCCCCGCCGGTGTGAAAGCGTCTGCTGCCTACAAAAACGTTCACGTCCTGGGCAACCTCAGCGTTGGCCAGTTCACCCGCCTAATGGTGTCGATCACAAACTGGGTGGCGCCAAAGCAAGGGTGCGCCTATTGCCACAACGTCGCCAACATGGCTGATGACGGCAACTACACCAAGGTGGTCGCACGCCGGATGCTGCAGATGACGCAGAACATCAACGGCAACTGGCAGAGTCACGTACAGAATGTCGGTGTTACCTGCTACACCTGCCATGGGGGCAACCCGGTACCGAAGAACATCTGGTTCAGCAATCCTGCAACACAGGCGACGATGGGTGTTGCCGAAACCACGACCGGCATGGCGCACCCGACGCAGCTGATCAACTACTCCTCCCTACCTTACGACCCGTTCACGCCATACCTGGAGCACGACTACAAGATACGTGTGCAAGGAGAGAATGCGTTGCCGGTTAGCAACGACTCCAGCATCAAGGAGACGGAGTGGACCTACTCACTAATGATCCACTTCTCGCAATCACTTGGCGTTAACTGCACATATTGCCACAACACCAGGGATTTTGGCAATTGGGCTGACAGCTCGCCGGCTCGGGTCAACGCGTGGTATGGCATCCGCATGGTGCGCGACATAAACAACAACTACATGGACACGTTGAACGGCGTCTTCCCGGCCTACCGCAAGGGCGCGGCCGGTGACAGCCCAAAAGTCTATTGCGCGACGTGCCACCAGGGTATCTATAAGCCACTCTACGGCGCCAGCATGCTGAAAGGTTTCACCACTGAACTTGGCGGGCCACCGGCCAGCACCGCCGCTTACAAGGAACCACCCGGGCTGCCGACAGGGGCGACTGCGACCGCGTACGACGCTACGCTTCTCTCGCCGCTAAGCCCGCCCGGCACACCGGTTGCGGCACCTCCGTCCGCCGAGCAGAGCACGCCGGTCACGCCGAAATAAGGCCATGCGGGCTTGTCGAGTCTTGATTCGGCAAGCCCCCATGTGAATCTATGGTGGCCCACATCCTGGCGGTGAATTGCTAGCCTCGCTGGGCTGCAATCTGGAATGCGAACTGTCAACCGAAACGTGTCGACAGGAGATTGGAAGCTTCTGTGAAACACGGCTACATCTGTCGCACTATGTAGGCGGGTGCGGAGTGAAAGTGAATACTAGGTATTGGGTGGCTGGAGTCGCCGTTATTGGTCTTGCTGCGGCTAGCGTCATAGCCTTGCGCTATCACACGATGCCGCAACCCATGCCGGCGGCCTCGCCGAAACCCTCTGTGGAGCAGACATCCCCTGCAGTAGCACAACAGGTTCCGGCGGATTGTCACCTGCCGGGCCCTCCTCCAGCAATGCCCGATGGTCACACAGCCGATGTCGATTCCATGCGACAGAGCCACGACAACATCCAAAACTTTGTTCTGCAGCTTGAAGCCTACCAGGCCTGTCGTAACAACCAGGTCGATCACGCAGCTTCTGGTATCCAGGTGGTGCAGAAACAGGCCTGGTTGAACGAGGGCAATGACGCGGTAGATCAGGCGAATGCGCTTGCACAGGCGTTTGCCGCGCAACTGCGTGTGTTCAAGGCCAGGAAAACAGGAAAATAACACCGCGTCATGCTGAAGCAGGAGAGTGCGACGAGGCAAGGAAGCCTTCTTGTTTGAAAGTCAGAGTGAACTTGGCCTGACCGTTACGGCCCCTTCGACAGCGAGTAATCGGAGAGCAAAAGTCTTGTAGGTCTTTGTTCAAAAAGCATCGCTCACCTTGTCCTCGTTACAGACAGCGCAGAGTCTACGCCATGGCGGCAGCATTCCCCACGGTGAAATCTATGTCACACCAGAAAACATGCTCGGCTCGCACCACCAGCCTGCCACCTTGCGGTGTGCCGAGCCCTAGATCACTCACGAACGGCAGGCTATCCAATTCGCGCAAGTCGACCTCCCAGTCGCCCTTAAGCAGGCCGGACGCGCGTAACCTATCAAGCACCAACGGGCCGCTGAGAAGCGCCTGGTAGCAGGCGATGGTTGGGTCGGCCGCCGAACGGAACTGCTTGAGATAGAACACCGGCAACTAAAAGCCGGCCGAACCCAGTATGACCTTGGCGTCGACATGGCCAAGCACTGCATCCAGCAAGGAGTAGTTCTAACGCGCGCACAGGAGTCGAAAGATCTCCGCCGCCGGCACGTCGAGGCCGACAAAAGCGAGGCCGGAACTGCTCACCGAGAGCACCTGGTGCATGCTTGCCTGCTCTTGCGAGCCAAAATGTGCAATCGCCAAGGCAGACACTTCGAACGGACCGCCAGTGCGTTGGCCGGACGGACTGGCTATCGTGGCGCAGAATTTTGGAAAACCCCAGACCTCTCGTCCGGCGGCGACGACAAACGGGTTGTCGACGAATAGGTAGGCAGGTACCCAGGCGATCCGGTCCGGCAGCAATGCGCCTTCGGTGTAGCTGCCCGCCAGCATCCAGAAACCGACATCCGTCTCGGACATCGTGCCTTCCTCCGCATAGGGCAATCTCGCCACGGAAAGACGTCCAGCCCGCACCACCGTCAGGAACACGTGGTCGAGCATGGCCCGGAAGCGCAAACGCCCCGCTGCCTTGTTGTAGGACCTGTCGAGGAAGTCCTGACACCGCGCCTGTTCTGCAGGCAGCGCATGGGCGTAGAACTCGGTGTTTTGTCCCACATCGGGAGCAGGTGGCAGCGAGACCCATCCGCCGTAATCAGCGAAGTTGGCGGTCATGGCGGCATGCCTCCTGTCCTAGCTGGCCGGGCCATAGAGCGTGTGGCTGCATGCGATTGGAATCGCCACGCCGGACAGCGCGGAGGCGGCCAGCAGGCCGGACATCACCGCCACCTCCACACAACCGGCATTTATCTCGGGCACGCGTGTCCAGTAGCCGGCCAAAAAAAGGTTTGGATAGCCAGAACCGCCAGGTGCCATGCGGTATTGCAGCGTGCCAGGCAGGCTCAGCACGTAGCGTTGGCCCGGGCTGATGTTGGCGCGCCAGTATTGGTCGTCCAGACGCGCCGGACCGGACAGACCACCGGAGGAGTAGAGAATGGTCCAGTCGAACGCATCATCCTTGCCGATCACCGGCCAGAGCGTGTGCAACCACGAGAGCATCCACGCGCGCGATGACGCGCGCACGGCAACGTCGGCTGCCGCTGGATCATCGGCAGAGTCATCGTCGGCCATGATAGCACAGAAGTATGCAACCGCCTTGGGTCCGTCAGCAGGCCAGGCCTCCGCGGGCAGTAGTTGGGACATGTCGGCGAAGGTGTCGAGTGGCGGCTGACAGTTGATCACCACGGGACCCATCGTCCCTGTGTCATTGAATTGTCCCCTGACGACGAACGGACCGCCAAGCGTGTGCACCTCCTTGGTCAACCAAAGCTGCAGCGCCTGAGTGCGCACCGTCCGCAGACCGCCAACCATGTTCGACCAGGCCGTCGCCCGTTCGGGGTTCGTCGTCTCTTGCTGCAGCCCGGAACAGATGCTGCCGAGCGCGTCCACGGGAATGCCCAGAATGATTTCATCGAAATCCTGTCCACGTAACAGACGCAACTTGACAGCAGAAGGCGGCAGGTCCGCTCCAGCCTCGAAGTCGACGTTTGCTGCCTGCAGCGTGGCACCGTCCGCAAGCTGGTCCCACAACGGCGCGTTCGGCCAACAGTCGATGCCGCTAACCGGCACCAGCGGCTGATACGCCTCCAACCCCTCCCGCAACGCCGCCTGCTCGTTCACCAGGATAGTGTCTATCGACGTGCCGTCCTGCGCTGGCTCCAGCGCCGTCACTTGGTGGAAAAAACGAAAGCGCATGCCGCGCTGTGACAGTAGTTCATAGATTGGCGTGAACAGCGTATCGCCAAACCCTGCCGTGGCCTCGAAGAAAACCGCGCCATGGTAGGTCATCGCCAAGCGCATCAGCCCCTGCACCGCACAGCAGGCCGACATGCTGGGCGTTGCGCGCGAGCCGCGGTCGAACCCGAAGGTGTAGTCGTAGACCGCGCTGATGATCGGGTTTTCCTTCTCCGGATCCAGTGCGCCGTTGTACTGCAGGAACGCGCGCACCTCTAACCTGTCGATGGCGATCAGCCCGTCGGACAGGCAGTTCTCCAGCACGATGCCGAGCACCATGCGTGCAGCCAGGTCGCCCAGCAGGAACGCGCGCTCGATTTCTAGAGGCAGCGTCTGGCAGGTGTAGTTTTCGCTTGCCAAACTGCGGTAGGCCCCAAGCAGTCTGGTCAAGCCTCTCTCCGCCCCACGCACCGCGCGTCACCCGCAGCACGAGCGCACTGCGTGGCGAAGTCATGTGCCAGATCCAGCAACGCATGACCGCACGTGGCCTCAACCGGCGGAGTCCGCGGCAGCGCTGCCTGAACGTCGGGCGTCAGTTGCAGCACCACTTGCGTCGCCTCGGATAGGTGGTCGCCTTGCCAGTAGGTCGCATAAATCCTGTGTGTGGCTCCAACGAAGGCGATCAGGCGGCGGAGTAATTCGATCAAGCCCGGCATAACGGGGTCGGGATCCCAAAGGCCGTCCTTGCCGGGGAACAGGTCAGGATCGCAGTCCGGCTCGAACCAGAAAGGTCAGTCGAACCAGTCACCATTGCGCAGTTGCGCGTAGTGGATCGTGTTCTGGCGCGCGAACATGTCAGTGAGCGTTGCGAGCTTGGTCCCCGTTGGACGGGCCAGCCTCTTCATCACCACACGCATCATGGTGAACGCGTTGATGTAGAAGCCGGCCCATATATGCAGGCCGTGCTCCTCTATCCGCTGGCCCATAGCGGCGTTCCGGCCGCTTGCAGTCTTGCCGCCCAGTCGCCAGCCCTGCTGGTAGACGGTAACCTCGTAACGCTCGCCTGTCGGGTCAATCTCGCTCAACGCGAGGGCGGCACTCATCGCACCCATGCCGCCGCCCAGGACGGCTATCTTGGTCTTTGTTTCCGGCATGCTACGGCACCAAACAAAGAAAGCGCTTCGTTCTAACGAAAAAGCAAAACTCTTACTCCTGGCGCTCGTTTTCGAAAGCTACGTCTCTTGACCGCTCCAGCAACGAATCGCCACCGTCCAGCACAATAATCTGGCCGTTCAACGAAGACGTCTCTAGCACGTAACGGCAGGCACCCGCCAGTTCTTCCGGGGTCGAACTGCGGGTCAATGGGGGTGCGGACCAGGCGCGCTCAAAACCCGCCTGCGTTTGCTTGCCACTCAGCAAGGTGATGCCCGGTGCTACACCGCATACACGCACCTGCGTGCGAGCAAGCGCCTGCGCGAGCACGCGCGTGGCGCCCGCCATTGCCAACTTTGCCACGGTATAACTGAAAAAATCAGGATTGGGCGCTGTCACTTTGTGGTCCAGCATGTTGATCACGCAACCGCGTTCCTCGCCGCACGCGCGCGCGAACATCTGTGCAAGGAACAGCGGCGCTTCCAGGTTCGGCCGCAGATGCGCGTCCCATGAGAGCGCATCCATCGTCTGCAGACTATCGTATCGGAAGCTGCTGGCGTTGCTGATCAGCGCATCCAACCGGCCAAATCGCCGCGTGCACTCCGGGATCAGACCCAGCACCTGGAAACGGTCCGACAGATCGGCATGCACCAGGTCGCAACGCCCGCCGGCAGCGCGTATTGTCTGGGTCAGTTCCGCCGCGTCCTGGCCCGAGCTGTTATAGTGCACAACCACATGCCAGCCGTCGCCGGCCAGCCCGCGTGCCACGTGCGCCCCGATCCTGCGCGCACCGCCGGTGATCAGCACCCGTTTCATGCGCCACGAACGCGATAGAACTCCACACCAATCGCAGCCGCGTCGTTGAACACGTCCGGCTTCATCACCGACACACGGCAGGCCTGCACGCGCCCTTCCTCAAAGCACACGGCAACAAGTTCCTCGGCCAAGGTCTCCAGCAGATCTGTATGCGGCCGTGAAGGCCAGGCGCGGATGGCGGCACGCACCCGGTCGTAGTCGATGAAGCCGGCCGCAACACCAAGCGGCGCCCACATCTCCACGTTGACCACGAGGCGCGTAGGACGCTCGGGATGGCGCTCCCAATCGTGCAGCCCTACCTGGGCTTCGGTCTGCACGTCGCGCAATACAACCCGTACGTGGCTGCGCAGCGGGTCGAACACCTGATCCATTGCTGCTCCTGCAAGACGTCGGTGTTCAGTTATAGCAATCACCAGGAACGGGGAGAACAAGCGCAGGGCAAGAAGTTCTTTTTTGCAGAAAGAACCACAAAGTTCTTCCCCGTCGTTTCGCCGTTTGAAGCGTGTCGTTCAGCTATGCGCTACAACCAGCATCGGCAGTTATAGGTCTCGAGTGTTTGATGTCCGGCAAAGTAGGCAGGGCCTGCTTTTTTAAGAAACGGCAAAAACTTTTGGTCCGCTGTCGCGGAATTTTCGTCGACATGTCTTCCAGGAGGTAAAAGTTTTTCGGTTCTTCTTTCAAAAAAAGAACCGCTTGCTTTGCCTGGAATCGGTCGGGATTCTGGTCGATCGGCATGAGCGTTTGCTTCTTCTTCGCGAATGAAAGCTCTTGCTTCATTCCGTGTCGAATTTCGAACCCAGCTATCCACGTCGCCAATTGTCTGGATAAGGACGTTGCTAGAATTTGTGTTTGCCGGGCACAACCACGCAGCCGCTGGCGTTGCGCTCTCGTCTTAGGCAAACGCAATCGCACAACGCGTGTCGACAGCAGCGTCTTGACCAAGACGTGCCCGCAGCCGCGGCCCGAACGGCCGCAAACCTGCTTGCCGTTTTCAGAGAAAAACCGCAGTTTTCCTGATCGCCGTTGAGGCCGCACGATGCCACCACGGGGTCAAACAGCCGCCACGACCGTCCCGTTCAGAACCCGGTGAACCCGACAGCCGGGTTAGGTGTGCCCCGTCCCACTGCCGCCACCTGTTTTGCCGGCACTGCTTTGGCCGAGGTGTGCACCACTTTGCCCTTGACGGGTTTCTGCACCGAAGCGGTCTGCACCGGTCGAGACGCGCTGACGTTGGTGCGCAGCGAAAGCAGCAGGAAGGTGATATCGTTACGATTCAGGTCGATCGCCGCGTCCGTCGGCGTCTGGCCGAGCACGTTGTGGGCATCCAGCTGCGCGCCGCGGCTGACAGCGTCCTTCGCGGCAGCGAGGTCTCCGCGAGTGATGGAGTCAAACAGCGCGTCGTTTGGAGACATTTCAGCGGCCAGCTTGTCGGCCGGCACCACCGGCGCGTCCGGATCGCTGGCGGCACCAGGGATCGCCGGCGGCGGGGAGGCCGGCTTGTCGTCTTTCTTCGCCGAGCCCTGGTCGTCGTCGGGGTTGCTCCGATGCGGCAGGCCCGAGCCACCGCCGCCGTAGGACGGTCCGCCAGTCAGGTTGGGTATACCGGCGGAGGTGGGGCCGACCTGCGCCAAGGCTGGCATGGCGAGAAAGCACAGGGATGAGGCGAGAAGCAGCTGTTTCATGCGCATCTGTTTAGCACAAGGGAAACGCCTGGAAGCCAGTAGTTCCGAGCAAAAAGCAAGCAAGCACTTCTTTTTTGAAAAAGAGCCCAAAAACGTCATCACCTCAGCTAGGCGCCGCCAGTGAATCCGCGACAGCCGCAGCAAAAGCTTCTTGCTTCTTTTTCTCGAAAAAAAGGCCTTGATTGCCTTTCTTACTGAGCCTCCCGCCGCCAAGCCGCCAAGATCAACCCCAGCAGCAGCGGCAGTGCCGCCCACGCCGGCAGCAACGGCACCGTCGCCACACCCGTCACCAAATGCGCACCACGCGACCGCAGGCCCACCCAGCCAGGCCCCGCCGCTAGCTCCCCGTCGCCCACCCGGCGCAACTCCGGCACGCCGCGGCCCAGCCAGGCCACGCCGCCACCCGAGTCGACGGCCAGCTTTCGGACGTGGTCCGCCGTAGCCCGCAAATCGGCATATTCCAGCGGGTTGTCCAACCCCACTGCGGCATACGCCAGGTGCGTGCCGTCGCTCACCTGCCACACGCCGGGTGCTGGCGCGTCCAGGCTCGCAGTCGCCTTGCCGGCGCTCACCGGCTTCAGCATCAGGTTACGGGCGGTGCCTTCCGGCGGGGTCACGCTTACAGCGCCGGCCGCGTTGCCGGTCACCGAGCGCCGCTCCACCAACAGGTGGCCGCCCTGGATACGGGCGGTCAGCCGCTCCTCGTCCAGCTCCGGCTCCTTCATCAGCCAGTGCGCCACGCGGCGCAGCAGCTCGGCCTGCGGGCCGCCGCCGCCGCCCTGCTGGGAGGCCTGGCCGCGCGACCACAGCCAGATCTGATCGGACAACAGGATCGCGGCGCGGCCCTGGCCGACATGGTCCAGGACCAGCAACGGGCGGTTGCCCGGTCCGGTCATCAGCACCTGGCCGTGCACGTCCTCCGAGCCGATGGCGCGATACCACGGTCCCCAACCCGGGTTGCCGGGGTCCTGCGTCAGCCCCTCCGTCACCGGGTGGCGGGTGCCCAGCTCGGTCACTTTCGGAGTGAAGGCACCGTTGATCACGCCGTCTCCCACGCTGTCGCCGGACGCGTCCGCACCTTGCGGCGCGTGGGCGGGCAGCACGTCGCCCAGCGGCGTCTGGTCCAGGCTGCGGCTGCCGGCGAACTCGGGCCCTACCGCCAGCAACAGCGCGCCGCCGCGGCGGACGTAATCGGCGATGTTGCTCAGATAGACGTGCGGCAGGATGCCGCGGTCAGTGAAGCGGTCGAGGATGATGAGGTCGAAGCCGGACAGCTTCTCCTGGAACAGCTCGCGGGTGGGAAAGGCGATCAGCGCCAGCTCGTTCAGCGGCGTGGTGTCGTCCTTCTCCGGCGGCCGCAGGATGGTGAAGTGCACCAGGTCCACGGCCGGGTCTGATTTCAGCAGACGGCGCCAGGTGCGCTCACCTTGGTTCGGCTCGCCGCTGACCAGCAGCACGCGCAGCCGGTCGCGCACGCCGTTGATCTGCACCACGGTCTGGTTGTTCAGCGCGCTGGCCTCGCCGGGCACCGGGTCGGTGGCGAGCTTGACCAGCAGCGGGCCGGCGCGGGTGATCTCTACAGCGATGGTCTGCACCTCGCCTGGCGTAACCTCGGTGCGCACCGGCGGCGCGCCGCCTTCCTGCACGGTCAGGTTCGCAGCACCTGGCGGGGCGGAGCCGGGCGGCCCGAGATCCTCCACCACTACGCGCAGGTTGAGCGTGTGGCCGACGATGCCGTAGCCGGGCGCCTCCAGCACGCGCACCCTGCGGTCCCATTCCTCGCCCTGGGCGGGGATCAGCACGTTCAGCGGCGCGGCCAGGCTGGTGGCGTCGGGCGGCAAGTCGTGCACCTGGCCGTCGGTGATCGCGATGGTGCCGGCGAGCCGGTTGGCCGGGATGTCGGCCAGCGCCTGCTTGATGCCGGCCCACAGCAGCGTGCCGTCGTGGCCGCTCTCGGGCACGTTGACCCGGCGCAGCTCCAGGCCGGGCAGCCGTGCCGCCTCGGCGGTGATCACGTCGGCCGCATGCGCGGCCAGCTTCGTGCGGTCGCCGACCTGCATCGAGGCGGAGCTGTCCACCGCCAGCAGCGCGATGTCGGACAGGCCCTGCCGGGTCTCCTGCACCAGCGTGGGCCCCGCCAGCCAGCCGAGCAGCACGGCAAACGCAGCCCCACGCCAGACTGCGCCGCGGGCGCGCCGCCACAGCCCGACGCCAGCGGCCAGCACGCACAGGGCGGCAAGCACCACCAGCAACCACGCGGGCAGCACCGGCTCCAGCCGCAGGGCGGAGAAAGCCTGGTTCATCATCGCGCTAACTGCTCCAGTGTCGCCGGCACGCGCAGCGAACGACGCGTCGTCGCCTGCCCAACCGCTTCAGGATGACCGGCGCACGCAGGCTCGACGCCCGTCAGAGTGCTAGCTGCGATGGCCAAGCAGCGAGAAAGCAAGGCATTCTTTTTCGAGAAAAAGAAGCAAAAAGCTTTTGTCTCTGCTGTCGCGCACTCTTCCGCAGCGTGCACCAAAGGGAACGCAAGTTTTTTGGTTCTTCTTTTCAAAAAAGAACTGCTTTCTTACGAGCACCGGCCAATGTCTCGGGCGGTTGATACGACTGCCCCAGCCGCTCCGGTGTAGCCTGCAGGCGCACCGCACCGGCAGCGCCGGCGCATACGTGCTGCGCGCGCGTCACTGTCCCAACCGCTCCAGGATCGCCGGCACGTGCACCTGGTCTCCTTTGTAGTTACCGGTCAGCGCGTACATCACCAGGTTCACCCCGAAGCGGAACGCCAGCGTGCGTTGCCGCGGGCCGCCCGGGATGGTGGCGTAAAGCGGCTGGCCGTCTTCGTCCTCCGCCCAGGCTGCCGCCCAGTCGTTGCTGCCCACGATCACCGGGCTGACACTGTCGTTGCTGCGGTCCTGCTCCTGCTGCACCCACACCGTGTCGCCGTCGAAGCGGCCGGGGAAGTCGGTCAGCAGGTAGAAGGCGTGTGCGAGCACGTGCGCCGAGGTGAGCGGCGTCAGCCGCGGCACGTCCAGCCCGCGGCCGATACGGCGCAACGCGGCAGCGGTGTCTGGTGCCGCGCCGGCGCCGGAACCCTCGGCACCGGCGTCACCGCCCCGCAGGTCGATCACTACGATCCCGCCGTGACGCATGTAGTCGTTCAGCGCGGCGATCGCGGCCGGCGAGACGGTGGCGTCCGCCGTCACCGGAAAATACAGCAGCGGATAGAAGCCAAGGTCGTCATGGCCGGGCACCACGCCCACCGGGTCGGCCAGGACCGCGGCAGTGCGACCGTTCACGTAGTCCGACAACCCGGCCAGCCCCTGTTTGGAGACGGTGTCCACCTGCGTATCCCCGGTCACCACGTAGGCGAGGTGGGTGGCCAAAGCGGGACTGTCCGCGGCACGCGCAGGGCCGGCGCAGACCAGCGCAGAAGCGACCAGGAGCGAGACCGCGAGCATCGCCACGCCGGGCCGGAACGCACTGTCCAGCAGGCCACGCAGCCGCAGGGTGAGCAGCATGTCCAGCGCCAGCAGCCCCACCGCCAACGCGATCAACCACGGCCCGACCGGCCGTTCGCGCGGTGCGGCGTCCAGCGACAGCGACGACGCACCGGGGATCGCCGCCATCGCCGCCAAGGGCAGTTTCGCCCCGCCGATGTTGAGCGCGTGGCGGTCGCGCTCCGGCCCGTACAGGCCAGGGGGATGCGTCGCCGACGGCATCAGATGGCCAACCTCGCGCGCGCTCACCGGGTGTGCGGCCGGCAACGGCGCGCCGAGCACGCCGGAGCCGTCCAGCGACAACGCCGGGGCCAGCATGCGCGCGTCATCGGTCACCGCCACGCCGGCGGAGCGCTGCACCATGCGCCCCAGCATGTCCACGAACAGGCCGGAGAGCGGCAGGTTGGACCAGTCGACGTTGGCGACGATGTGGAACAACACAACTTCCCCGGCGCCGAGATGCGAGGCGGTCACCAACGGCGTGCCGTCCGAGAGCCGCGCCCAGTCGGCCGGCGCCGGCGTGGCCGACGGGTCGGCCAGCACCTGGCGGTTGACGCTCACCTCTGCCGGGATGCGCAGGCCGGCAAACGGCGAGCCGTCGGGGAATGGTGCGAGGTGCGCCGGCTGGCTCCAGGACATTGCCCCGCCGAGCTGGCGGTCGCCGGACAGCAGCCGGCCGGGGAGCAGCGGATCGGCGGTGCTGTCAGCCGGGCTATCGGTGTCGGACGCGGCATCCGGCGCGGGTGCCAGGCCAGGGCTCGCGAAGCGCAGCAGCAGCCCGCCCTGTTTCACCCAGGCCGTGATTTTCGCCGCGTCGTCCGGCGACAGCGAGGCGCCGGTCACCACCAGCATCGACAGCTTGCGCGACAGCAGGTCGGACACGCTGCCGTGCCGCAACTCGGTGATCGGGGAGAGCGCCCGCTCTAGATAGTACTGCCCGCCGAGCAGCGGCGTGTCCGAACCCGTGCCGCCATTGACCAGGCCCACCGGCCGGCGGCGTGCGCCTTCGTCCAACAGCGCCACCGCGCCGGCGCCGGCCGCACCGGCCAACCGCAGCGCGCCCAACTGGTTGCGCAGCTCCGGCGGCAGGCTGAGCGTGGCCTCGCCGCCCGCCGCCCCGGCCGCGAGCTGGATCGGCGCGCGGGCCAGCACTCGCCCGTCGCTGGTCTGCGCCAGCACGAACTCGGTCTGCGCCGGACTGGCCGGCACCTGGCGCAGCCTGGCCACCAGCCGCTCGGGCGAGAAATCCGCGTCCAGCACCCGCGCCGGCAATCCGCCGGCCAGCACTGTCACGTGGCCGCGGCCGGACAGCGCACGCGCGAACGCAGCGTCCTGCGCGCCGGCCAGGCCGTCCGAGAGGTAGTAGACCGGCCCCTGCCCGCGAACGGCCGCGGCCGCGCCGGCGCGGTCGGTCGGCCAGGGCTTGGGGTGCAGCGCGTCGAGCACCGGCCGCAGCAGCGCCGGCGGCATAGCCGCAGTCACCTGCGGCGCCTGGTTGTCCAGGCCGGGCGCCGTGGTCAGCAGCGCCGCCATCCGTCCGGCACGGTCCAGACGGTCGAGGATGGCGCCGGCTGCCTCCAGGCGCCGGGTGAAGTCCGGACCGGACGACCAGCCGTCGTCGATCACCAGCAGCGCCGGCCCAGCGCCGGAGACCGACATTTGCGCTCCGGTCAGCACCGGCCGCGCCAGGCCTACGATCACCAGCGCGGCGGCGGTCAGGCGCATGGCCAGCAGCCACCACGGCGTGCGGGCCGGCGTCTCCTCCTTCGGACGCAGGTCGGCTAACAGCCGTATCGCCGGGAAGTTCTGCGCACGCGGCGCCGGCGGCGTGGCGCGCAACAGCCAGTAAAGAACGGGCAGCAGGACCAGCGCGGTCAGCACCCACGGCGCGGCGAAGATCATCCGTGTGTCCCGCTCAGCGCCAGCCACAGGGCCAGCAACGCCGCTTCGGGCGCCTCGTCCGTCCGGTGAACCGCGAACCCGAAGCCGGCGGCCTGGCACATGCCGGCGATGGCCGCCTGCTGGCGGGCCAGCGCCTCGCCGTAGGCCTCACGGATGCCCTGCACGCGGGGGATGATGGCGT
Organism: uncultured Acetobacteraceae bacterium; assembly: GCA_964242115.1. Lineage (GTDB taxonomy): Bacteria > Pseudomonadota > Alphaproteobacteria > Acetobacterales > Acetobacteraceae > BOG-908. The sequence goes on from CAXSZX010000028.1 coordinate 19,289, forward strand.
CGCCCTCGCCTTCCAGGCCGCGGAACCGCACGCGCCCATCATAAGGCAAAGCCAGTTCGGCGGGGTCGAGCACCATAACGAGGTGGGCACGCACCGGCGTCTCCGACAGGCGGCGGACCGCGGCGCGTATCTCGTCCACCGGCCCCAGGAAGTCGCCCAGCAGCACGGCGCCGGCGTGGCGCGGCAGGGAAACCGGCGGCGGCGTGCCACCCTCACTAGCAGGCAGCGCACGCTCCACCGCGTCCAGCGCGAAACGGCCGGCAAAGGTGCGGCCGTCCACGCCGATCAGCCGCACCTGCTCGCCGGCGCGGAACAGCAGGCTGGCCAGCGCCAGCAGCAACAGCTCGGCGCGCTCGCGTTTCTCCGGGAGCGCAGGGGCGGAGCGCCACGCCATGCTGGGCGAGGCGTCGCGCCACAGGCAGACGGTCTGCGCTGCCTCCCATTCCATGTCGCGGACGTAGGTGCGGTCGGACTTGGCGGACTGCTTCCAGTCGATGCGCGCGCCGGCGTCGCCAGACACGTAGGGGCGGAACTGCCAGAAGCTGTCGCCGGTGCCGATGCGGCGGCGGCCGTGCACGCCTTGGGCCACCGTGCTGGCGACGCGTTCGGCGGCGACCTGCAGTGCAGGCAACCTTGCGGCTAGGGCTTCGGCTGTGGCTCGCATTAGGCAAGGCCTTCTTTTTCTGGAGAAAAAGAAGCAAAAAGACTTTCATTCCGGCTGTCGCGGACTCTCCCGTGAGCGCGCGACAGCGGAAGCAAAAGTTTTTTGGTTCTTTTCTTCAAAAAAGAACTGCTTGCCTTCATCCCAGCTTGCCAACGAGCCTGGAGATCACCCCAGGCAGCGCCACGCCCTCCGCCCGCGCGGAGAAACCCAGCGCCATCCTGTGCCGCATTACCGGCTGCGCCAGCGCCGCCACGTCGTCCAGGCTCGGGGAAAGCCGCCCGTCCAGCAGGGCCCGCGCCCGTGTCGCCAGCATCAGCGCCTGCGCCGCGCGCGGTCCCGGCCCCCAGGCCACGTGGCGACGGACGCCGTCGTCGTCGGCGGTTTCCGGACGCGCGCCGCGGACCAAAGCTAAAATCGCGTCCACCACGCTCTCACCCACCGGAACCCGGCGCACCAGCGCCTGCGCACGCATCAGGTCCTCGGCCGTCATCACCGGGCGGGCGGCGGCGACGTCGGCGCCGGTGGTGGCCAGCAGCATCGAGCGCTCGGCGGCCGCCTCGGGGTAGCCGATCTCCACCTGCAGCAGGAAGCGGTCGAGCTGCGCCTCGGGCAGCGGGTACGTGCCCTCCTGCTCGATCGGGTTCTGCGTCGCCAGCACGTGGAACGGGGCAGGCAGCTTGTGGTCGGTGCCGCTGACTGCGACGTGGCGCTCCTGCATCGCCTGCAGCAGGGCGGACTGGGTGCGCGGGCTGGCGCGGTTGATCTCGTCGGCCATCAGCAACTGGCAGAAGATCGGCCCATGCACGAAGCGAAAGGCGCGGCGGCCGGCCTCGGTCTCCTCGAGCACCTCGCTGCCAGTGATGTCTGCCGGCATCAGGTCCGGGGTGAACTGTACTCGGCGGCGGTCCAGGCCCAGCACGGTGCCCAGCGTCTCCACCAGCAGCGTCTTGCCCAGGCCCGGCACGCCAACAAGCAGCGCGTGGCCGCCGGAGAGCATCGCCACCAGCGCCTGCTCCACCACGTCGTCCTGGCCGTAGATCACCCGGGCGATCTCGCTGCGCGCAGCCGCGACGGTGGCGGCGAGCCGGTCCGCGTCGGCGATCAAGGTGTCCTGCAAGCCGGTTTCCTCAAACGATGGGGCTGGGCGAAGCGTGTTGCCGAAGTCTGATGTAGGTTGCTTCCGCACTTACGGCAGTCTGCAACCCGCCCGGTCCCGCCGTCCAGTGCGGCCACTGGCGCCGAGGCCACGTGGGCAAGGGAATTTCCGTGTCCGGTATTACATAGGCGCCACGTGGCTCCCTATATGCGGCTCATGCGCCGGACCTGCCCACAGAGCTGCGACCGATTGGCCGAATGAACCGCGCCCTCCTCACCCCTGGAAGTTCCATCCTGCTCCCCTCCGCCCAAGGCGCCGAGGCGATGTGCGGCAGACCGGCTGCCAAGCCAGCACGCACGCGCACCGAGTGCGGCGACATGCCGTTCCTGGTGCAGCGCGATGGCACCTGGCTGTACCGTGGCAGCCCGATCGGCCGGAAGGAGCTGGTCTGCCTGTTCTCCAGCGTCCTGCTGCGCGACCGGGTCGGCGACTACTGGCTCGAGACGCCGGTCGAGCGTGGCCGCATTCAGGTTGAGGACACGCCCTGGGTGGCCGTCGAGATGGATTGGCGCCGCTGCGGCCAGGGCCGCAACCAGTCGATTTCGTTCCGCACAAACGTGGACCAGGTGGTGACCGCAGGCCCGGAGCACCCGCTGCGCGTGGCGCACAACGCGATGACCTGCGAGCCGATCCCCTACATCCACATCCGCGACGGCCAGGGCGAGAAGCCGCTGGAAGCGCGCATCGCCCGCCCGGTCTACTACGAACTGGTGGCCATCGCCGTGCCCGGCTGCGTCGGCGGCGAGCAAAAGCTGGGCGTATGGAGCTGCGGCGTGTTCTTTCCGCTTGGCGACCTGGCCGACGAGGCTTGCGAATGCGAGTGCGGCGAGGATTGACGCGTCCGGCGTGACCGCCGCCCCTGCCCTGTTTAGACCCACCTTGGTCAGCCCTACCTTGGTAAGCGCCGATGTTCTGCGTGCCCGCCTGTCCGGTCCCGATCCGGAGTCCTGGCTCGACGACAGCGAACTGAGCGGCGGCACCTCTGCCTCGCTGATCCCGGCCGCCGTCCTGGTGGGCGTAGCCGCCGGTTTGACGCCTGGAGTGCTGCTGACCCGCCGGACGGCGCATCTGCGGCAGCACTCCGGGCAAGTCAGTTTTCCCGGCGGCCGTATCGACCCGGAAGACGCGAGCCCAGAGGCGGCCGCCCTGCGCGAAGCCCATGAGGAGGTCGGCCTGGACCCCGGCCACGCCGAAATCCTCGGCCGCCTGCGCGACTACGCCACTGGCACCGGTTATCGGATCACGCCGGTGCTGGCCCTACTGGCGCCGGGCTACGTGACCCAGGCGTCCGAACACGAAGTGGCCGACGTGTTTCATCTGCCGCTGGCTGTGTTGCTCGATCCGACGGCGCCGAAGCGGTGCGGTGCGATGTTCCGCGGCACGTGGCGGGAATACTGGGTGTGGCCGCACCCGGAGCAGCACATCTGGGGGGCTACGGCTGCCATCCTGATGCACCTCGCGCGGCGGATACGGGGACAGTAAGCAAGCGGTTCTTTTTTGAAAAAAAGAACCAGAAAACTTTTGCTTCCGCTGTCGTCGATTCTGCTGAGAAGTCCGCGACAGCCGCGGCGAAAGCTTTTTGCCTTAGATGTCCTTGCCCGCGTCCGGCTGCAGCGGCCCGACCTCGCTCTGCAACCGGTCCGTGCCGCCATACCCCGCATGGCTCTCTTCCTCCGCGGCGCCGGCCGGCACGCCGTGTTTCATCCCGGTCCGCTCGTCGGCCAGGTGCTCGGCGCCATCCGGGTGGTCGTCCGGCACCTTCTTGTCGTGGTCGCCCTTGGTGATCTTGGACATGCGAGCAAACCTTGTGTGCAGTTGTCTCCACCCCAACAGGGCGCACCCGGTCAGGTTGCCTGAACCACTACCTCCGCCACGCGGTGCGCTTGCGCCTCTGTCAGGTCCGGATGGATCGGCAGGGCCAGTATGCGGGTGGCCAGGTCCTCTGCCACCGGCAATGCGCTGCCGCGATGGTGCGGCGCGTAGGCCGGCTGGTGGTGCAGCGGACGCGGGTAGTAGATCGCCGAGGGCACGCCGGCCGCCCGCAGCTCTGCCTGCACGTGGTCGCGCGCGGCTTCGTCCGGCAACAGAATGGCGTAGATCGCCCAGGCGCTTGCCGAGTCGGGCACCCGCGCCGGCACCGTGACGTGGTTGGACAGCGCGGCGTCGTAGATCCGCGCGCTACGTTCGCGGGCGGCGAGCTCCTCGTCGAACACGTCCAGCTTGGCCAGCAGGATGGCCGCCTGCAGCGTGTCCAGCCTGCCGTTCATGCCGGTGCGCAGCACCTCGTAGCGGGTGGTGCCTTCGCCGTGGGTGCGCAGGCTGCGGTAGAGCGCCGCGCGATCCGCGCTCCCGGTGAGCAGCGCGCCGCCGTCGCCGTAGCCGCCCAGCGGCTTGCTGGGAAAGAAGCTGATGGCGGTAGCGTCCGCCTCCGCACCCAGCTTGCGGCCGGACAGGCTGGCGCCGAAGCTTTGCGCGCAGTCGTCCAGCAGGAACAACTTCTCCCTTGCGGCGATCTCCCGCAGCGCCGGCCAGGGCGCGGGCTGACCGAACAGATCCACACCGATGATGGCGCGCGGCCGCAGCACGCCCTCCGCGCGCACCGAGGCGATACGGCGTTCAAGGTCCGCCGGGTCGATCTGGAACGTGGCCGGGTCCACGTCCACGAACACCGGGGTGGCGCCCAGTACCAGGGGCACCTCGGCGGTCGCGGTGTAGGTGAATGCGGGCAGGAACACCGCGTGGCCGCGGCCGATTTCTTCGGCCATCATGGCGATCTGCAGCGCGTCGGTGCCGGAGCTCACGCTCACGCAGTGCGCAGCACCGGCATAGGCGGCCAGGCGGCCCTCAAGCTCGACCACTTCCGGGCCGAGGACGAACTGGCAATGTGCCAGCACCGCCTCCAGCCGGGCGCGCAACGCCGGCTCGATGCGGCGCTGCTGCGCCTTGAGGTCCAGGAAGGCGACTTGTTCGGTCATCTGGCAGCTTCCGTAAGCGTGGCCGCACTCTCTGGCGGCCGGGTGAGTTCGGGGACGAGCACCGCCAGCGCGTCGATCGCCCGCCCGGTGTCGCCGGCGTGGCAGAAGCGGGCGATCGCGTCGATGGCAGCGCCCACCGCCTCCGCGTCCGCGGTGCGCGGGGTGGCCATCAGCAGGCCGGGATGGCCGGTGGGCAGCGGCGGCTCGCGACCGTGGAACAGCTCCTCGAACAGCTTCTCGCCGGGCCGCAGACCGGTATAGGCGATCTGCACGTCAGTGTCCGGCCGCAGGCCGGCCAGGCGGATCATCTGCCGTGCGAGGTCGACGATGCGCACCGGCTCGCCCATGTCGAGCACGAAGATGCCGCCTTCCGGCTGGCCGTCCCTGAGGCTGCCCGCCGCCCAGCTTCCTGAATCCCGGCGTGCCGCACCGTTGGTCGCCAGCTTGCCGCTTGCCGCCGTGCCGGGCACCGCAAGGCCGTGCTGCCCGTCCGCGACGCCAGCGACGCAGGCCTGCAGCACCAGGCTTACCGCTTCGCGCACCGTCATGAAGTAGCGCTGCATGTCCGGGTGGGTCACCGTCAGCGGGCCGCC
>CAXSZX010000029.1:0-17010 GCA_964242115.1 uncultured Acetobacteraceae bacterium
CAGCAGGCCCGCCACGGCGACGGCGACATGGCCACCATGAGCTTCTACGACTACCGCGCCATGGTGGAGGACACGCCGATCGAGACCATGGTCATCGAGTTCCGCGACGCCGACGACCTGCTGGTGGGCGCCTGCCTGGCCGACCGCCTCGGCGACGGGCTGTCGGCCGTCTACAGCTTCTTCGCGCCGGAACTGGCCCGCCGCTCGCTCGGCACCTACGCGATCCTGTGGCTGGTGGACCGCGCGCGTGCGCTCGGGCTGCCTTACGTCTACCTCGGCTACTGGGTGCCGGAAAGCCGAAAGATGGCCTACAAGGTGCGCTTCCGCCCGAGCGAGATCCTGGCCGGCGGCTCCTGGCGCGTGCTGACGGATGCCGACCTGGCGTGCTCCGTGGAGCGGACCGGCACGTTGCTGGTGCCGGAGACGGCGGACGCGCAGTAGGCCGGGGTCATCCCACGAACCAGGCGTCATGCCGGGGCTCGTCGGGCGGCCGAACCATCGAGCAGAAGCAAGGCCTTCTTTTTCGAGAAAAAGAAGCAAAAAGCTTTTGCTGCGGCTGTCGCGGACGGCTGAACAACACGCTTCGACCCGGCGCACCCAACGGAAGCAAAATTTCTTTGGTTCTTTTTTTCAGAAAAGAACCGCTTGCCTTGCCTTCGCCTTATCTTGTGACCACCCCGCCAACCCCCCATAACCCCTATAGCCTGCAGCTCGCAGCCTAGCGTGGGAACCTTCATCATGTTCATCGAAACCGAGAGCACGCCCAACCCGGCGACGCTGAAATTCCTCCCCGGCGTGGACGTCATGGGCGCCGGCACCGCCGACTTCGCCTCGCCCGACGCCGCCGGCCGCTCGCCGCTGGCTACCGCGTTGTTCGCCCTGCCCGGCGTGGCCCGCGTGTTCCTCGGCGGCGACTTCGTCACCGTCACCAAGGCCGACACGGACGACTGGCAGGCGCTGCGCCCGCAGGTGCTGGGCGCGCTGATGGAGCACTTCGTCGCCAACCGCCCGGTGATGGAAGGCCACGCAGACGCCGCGCAGGAAGACGAGATCGCCCCCGAGGACCAGGAGATCGTCGACCAGATCAAGGAGCTTCTCGACACCCGCGTGCGCCCGGCAGTCGCCAGCGACGGCGGCGACATCGTCTTCCGCGGCTACCGCGACGGCATCGTGCGCCTGCACATGCAGGGTGCCTGCAGCGGCTGCCCGTCGTCGGCCGCAACGCTGAAGCACGGCATCGAGAACATGCTGCGCCACTACGTGCCCGAAGTTCTCGCCGTCGAGCAGGTCCTGCACTAGGGCGCTTGGGCGATGCTGGACGACCAAGCGCTCGACGCGCTGTTCCGCGCCGCCCGCACGCACTACAGTTGGACCGACGCGCCGGTCACCGACGAGACGCTCGAGCAACTCTATGATGTTGCGAAGTTCGGGCCCACCTCGGCCAACTGCTCGCCGGCCCGCTTCGTCTTCCTGCGCACGCCGGCATCGCGCGAGCGACTTCGCCCCGTGCTTTCCGCCGGCAACTTGGAAAAGACGCTGAGCGCGCCGGTCGTCGCCATCGTCGCTTACGACCCGGCGTTCTACGACCGCCTGCCCGAGCTGTTTCCGCACGCCGACGCGCGCAGCTGGTTCGCCGGCAACGCTGCGCTCGCTGAAGAGACGGCGATGCGCAACTCCACACTGCAGGGCGCCTACCTGATGCTCGCGGCGCGCGCGCTGGGACTGGATTGCGGGCCGATGTCCGGCTTCGACCGCACGGCGCTGGACCGGTTGTTCTTCGCTGACAGCGGGTGGAAATCGAATTTCCTGGTGAACCTCGGCGTGGGCGACGGAGCGGACCAGTTTGCGCGCGCGCCGCGGTTGGCGTTTGGGGAGGCTTGCGTTCTGCTTTGAGGTGGGCAGGAAGAAAGCGGTTCTTTTTTGAAAAAAAGAACCAAAAAACTTTTGTTCCGTCGGGTGCGCTTTGTTGAAACTGGCGCTTCAACGCGGCAACGTTTCGGATCTTTTCGGGCGGCGGGCAGCGATTTGTCCGGCAGGCCCAGGTTTTGGTTTGACTGACGGAGATGTCGACGCAAGACGCTCTTGCAGTAAGCTGAAACGACACGCCCCAACCCCGCCCACCCAACAGAACAAAAGTTTTTTGGTTCTTTTTTTCAAAAAAGAACCGCTTGCCTTGCTCACCCCTAATCCCAGCAGACCTGCCGCGCGCATCCCGGAACACCAGTTCTGACCACCGTGCTGGCAATCTCGTCGGCCTATGGCGGGTGTGAGGCCGCCGTCGTCTCCGATCGTGGCAGCGTCGTCAGACGCACGCGCGAGGAGATCGGCCTGGCCGCCGCCCTGCCGGCGCTGATCGAGAACCTTCTGGACCACGCCGGCCGGGATTTCGAATTGGTCAGCGTCGTCGTGGGACCAGGCAGCTTCACCGGGCTTCGCGCCGGCATCGCGGTGGCTGCCGGGATAGGCCTCGGCCTGGGCATCCCGGTCGTCGGCGTGACCGTCGCCGAAGCGTTGCGCGCGGCGTTGCCGGATCTGCGCGGCCGCACACTCTGGACCGCCATCGAGGCACGCCGCACCAGGGTGTTCATCGACTCCGGCGACGGCTTCCGCGGCTGGCAGACGGACGCACTGCCGCAGGCAGGCTCGCCCGTCGCGGTCTGCGGCAACGGCGCCAACTTGGTGGCGGCCACGCTCGCCGCACGCGGCGCGAACGTCATGCTCACCGCGGCGCGCGCGCCCGCAGCGGAGCACGTCGCAGGGCTGGGTTTGCGGCGCCTGTCCGGCGAGTTGCCACCATTGGCCGTCGAACCGCTCTACGTGGACGCAGCCGAAGCCAAGCTGCCGGCGGGCGGCTTGCGGGCGGCGCCGGCGTGAACCAGGCCGGTCTCGCCGGCCAGGGTATCGCCAACGCTGGACCGCTGCACGCCACCGCGCTCTCGGCCATCCACGCCCGCGCCTTTCCCGCCGACGAGTGCTGGGACGAACGCATCATCGCCGGCCAGCTCTCGCAGCCCGGCGTGTTCGGGTTGATCCACCCGCGCGGCGGCATGCTGCTGGCCAGGCTCGCGGCCGACGAGGCGGAGGTGCTGACGGTGGCCGTGGTGCCGGAGTTGCGCCAGCAGGGGGTGGGACGGCTGCTGCTGTCGCGGGCCGCGGAAGAGGCACGACGGCGCGGCGCGGCGCGGTTGTTTCTTGAGGTTTCCACGCGCAACCCTGCTGCGCGGGGGTTGTACCAGGCGCTCGGGTTCCAGCAGGTCGGGCGGCGGCGCGGATACTACGCGGATGGGTCAGACGCGCTGGTGATGAGCAAGGCGTTGGAGGGGTTTCGGTAAGCAAGCAAAACAAGGCCTTCTTTTTCGAGAAAAAGAAGCAAAAAGCTTTTGCGCACGCTGTCGCGGGAAGCTGAAACGACACGCCTCAACAACACGCACCTTACAAGAGCAAAAGTTTTTTGGTTCTTTTTTTCAAAAAAGAACTGCTTGCTTGCTACCCCTTCCTGATCACCACCCGCACGCCGCCATCATTCACCGCTTCTTCCGCCAGCACCTCGTGCCCCTGCGCACGGGCAGTTGCCGGCACGTTGCGCAACGGCTCTTCGCCGCGCAGCAGAACGCCCAGGACCTGTCCGGGCAACAGGGCATCGAGCGCCAGGCGTGTCCGTACGAACGTCATTGGACAAATTTCGCCACTGATATCGATGTCTATGTCGGCCATAGTTCTTGAAGACTTCATGGTTCCTGGCCGTATGTTGTGTTCGGGAGCTTGCGGCACTGGCGACAGGCTCCGTATATGACAGCCATACTTAATACTTTGAAGGGTTGGGCTATGGCCGACTTGCCTGTGTCGCTGGATGTACTTGGCCTCGTGGCACGTATCGTCAGCGCGCACGTGTCCAACAACAGCGTGGAAACCGGGCAGATCCCGGTGCTGATCAACGACGTCTACCGGGCGCTGAACGGCGTGGGACAGGATGCGCCGCCCGTGCAGGCGCCGGTGCCGGACCGCCGGCAGCCTGCCGTGCCGGTCAAGAAGTCGGTCTTCCCCGACCACATCGTCTGCCTCGAAGACGGCAAGAAGCTCAAGATGCTCAAGCGGCACCTCAAGACCGCCTACGGGTTGACGCCCGAGCAGTATCGCGAGCGCTGGGGTTTGTCGGCCGACTACCCGATGGTGGCGCCCAACTACGCCAGCCACCGCTCCAGCCTGGCCAAGAAGATTGGCCTGGGCACCAAGTCGCGCGGGCCCACCCGCCGGGGGTAGACGGGGCCACGGCGAGCGAGTGCGTCAGACCTGCTCAGCCAACTTGTTGCTGAGCGTTTGTGTCGGCCGACCACAGGCGACGCAGTGCTCGCCGGGCGACCCGTCCAGCCTCGGCGTCCGGCGGCGCGGCTAAGTGCTGATCCGTGATGTCCGGCGAGGAAGGCAGGGCCTTCTTTTCTGAAGAAAAGAGGCAAAAGACTTTTTGTCACGGCTGTCGCGGAGTTCCCTCAGCACGCGCCCGAGGCAACAAAAGTTTTTCGGTTTTTTTCAAAAAAGCACTGCCTGCCTTGCCTGTCTACGAGCATCGATGCGTCGTGCCGTGCACATGGACGCATGACAAACGCGTCAGACGGCCACCAAGGCGCGTTTTGCAAGCGTCTCGTCCTGCCTTATCGACAACCCCCACCCCCATCGGCTACGCCACCCACCTGAGGGCGCCGCAAGGCGCCTCAAGGAGAGCGGATGGAATCGCGCATCGAGCGCATCTGCGTCGAGCACGGGCTCAAAATGACCGGCCAGCGCCGGGTGATCGCGCGCGTGCTGTCCGACGCAGAGGACCACCCGGACGTCGAAGAGCTGTACCGCCGCGCCTCGGCACTCGACGAACGCATCTCGATCGCCACCGTCTATCGCACAGTGCGGCTGCTGGAAGAGCGCGGCATCCTCGAGCGGCGCGATTTCGGCGGCGGCCGCGCCCGCTACGAGCCTACCGAACACGGCCGCCACTACCACCTGATCGATATCGACACCGGCCGGGTGATCGAGTTCGAGGGCGGCGAGCACGAGCGTCTGATGGAAGAGATCGCCGCCAGGCTGGGGTTCGACCTGGTCTCCACCAGGCTGGAGATCTACGGCCGGCGCACCACGCCGGCCCATCCGCGCGGCAACGGTGCCGCCAGCACCGAGCCAGCGCCACAGGGTGGCGGGGCCGCTCAGGTGCGGACGCGGCCGAACGGAGCAAGCAGATGAGCGCCGAGACCAAGATATCGCCCGCCCTGACCGGCGGGCTGAAGCGCCACGGCCCGGCACTGCGTCCTGACGAGGGCCCCGGCTTCGGCGAACTGCGCGCCGGCCACCTCGGCGTGCGCATCGCCGAGACGGAAGACGAGATCGACGCCGCCCAGGCACTGCGCTGGCGGGTGTTCTACGAGGAGATGCGTGCCGAACCGTCCGCGGCCGCGCGCGCCTCGCAACGCGACGTGGACGCCTTCGACGCGGTGGCCGACCACATGCTGGTGATCGACCACGCGATCGGGCCAGGCCCGGAAGGCGTGGTGGGCACCTACCGCCTGGTGCAGCAGAGTGCCGCCGAGCAGATCGGCCGATTCTACACCGACGATGAGTTCGACATCTCGCCGCTGATCAGCTTCCAGGGCAAGCTGCTGGAGCTAGGCCGGTCCTGCGTGGACGCGAAGTATCGCTCGCGCGCGGTGATGCAGCTGCTATGGCGCGGCATCGCAGCCTACGTGTTCCGCCACCAGATCGACATGATGTTCGGCTGCGCCAGCCTGCCGTCGACGGACCCGGACCAGTGGGCGGCGGAGCTGACCTACCTTTACTACAACCACCTGGCCCCGCCGGCGCTGCGACCGCGCGCTCTACCGGAGCGCTACGTGGAGATGCGTCGGATGGACCCCGACGACCTGGACAGCAAGTGGGCGATGGGCAACCTGCCGCCGCTGATCAAGGGCTACCTGCGCCTGGGCTGCTTCATCGGCGACGGCGCGGTGATCGACCATCAGTTCAACACGACGGACGTGGCGATCGTGGTGAAGACGGACCTGGTGACGGACAAGTATTACCGGCATTACGAGCGGCAGTTGCGGGATGCACTTGAGTAAGCAAGCGAACCTTTTGTCACGGCTGTCGCGGACCTCCCCCCAGACGACTACCCCAGAGAGCAAAAGTTTTTTGGTTCTTTTTTTCAAAAAAGAACTGCTTCCTTGCTTCTTCTAAGCCGCCGCCCGCTTCTGGCAGCACTTGGGCTGGGCGTCCTGGCAGCCCTGGCGCTGCCGCCGTTCAACCTGGTCCCTGTTATCCTCGTAGCGATCCCCGGCCTGCTCTGGCTCATCGGGCAAGCGCCCGGCTGGCGGAGCGCCGGCCTGCGCGGGTTGGCCTTCGGCTGGGCGCTGAGCATGACTGGCCTCTACTGGGTGACCAACGCGGTGCTGGTGATGGCGGCGCAGTTCTGGTGGGCGGTGCCGATCACCGTGCCGCTGCTCTCGCTGGTGCTGGCCCTGTTCATTGCCGTGCCGTGCGCGGTGGCGCGGCTGGTGCTGGCCGGCTGGCGCAGGTTGGCGGTACTGGCCGGGTTGTGGGTGCTGGGCGACATCGCGCGCGAGTTCGTGCTCAGCGGCTTTCCCTGGAACCTGCTGGGCAGCGTTTGGGAGATGCCGGGCACGCTGGGCCTGGTGTTCATGCAGCCGGCCTGCTGGGTGGGCACGGACGGGCTGACGCTGGGCACGCTGCTGCTGGCCGGCAGCCTGACACTGGGGCGGCGCGGCTGGGCGGCGGGTGCGGCGCTGCTGGCGGTGTGGGTGGTGGCCGGCGCGTTGCGGTTGCAGGTGGCGGCACCGCCGACGGGGCTGACCGCGGTGGTGGCACAAGGCGACGTCTCCGAGCAGGAGCATCGCGACCACGGCAGCGATCCCGCCTGGGCAGCGCGCATCTTCGACCGCTATCTGGCGCTGACCACCGACGGCGTGCGTCGGGCCGGCAGCGGCCGGGTGGTGGTGGTGTGGCCGGAGACGGCCAGCCCCTACGCGCTGGCTCAGGACCCTGGCGCGCGGCGGGCGATCGCCCAGGCGGCCGGCACCGCGGTGATGACCCTGGCCGGCACCGAGCGGTTCGAGAGCGCGGTGGTCGCGCACAACAGCCTGGTGGCCGTCGCGCCGGACGCCACATTGGCAGGCGTCTATGACAAGGCGCACCTGGTGCCGTTCGGCGAGTATTTCCCGTCCTATGCGCACATCATCCTGGGCGAGCAAGGTTTCGTTCCCGGACCGGGCGTGCGCACGCTGCACGTGCCCGGATTGCCGGCCGTCGGACCTCTGATCTGCTACGAGGCGGCGTTTCCCGCTCAGGTTGTAGATCAGTCGGACAGACCATCGTTATTGGTTAACATCACCAACGACGCCTGGTTTGGCGACTCCGCTGGTCCGCGGCAGCACCTTGCGGCCGCGAGGATGCGCACGGTCGAGGAAGGCTTGCCGATGATAAGGGCAGCAAATACAGGCATTTCCGCCGTCATCGACGCGCATGGGATGGTGGCCGAGCAACTCGGGCTGGACCGCATGGGGACGCTGGTGACGGGGGTTCCCGGGGCGCTTGCACCCACCCTGGCCAGCCATCTTGGCCTATGGGGTCCGGGCATTCTGGCCGCTGCGACGGTGCTCGCAGGCGTCGCTTTTGCCGGGATATCGAGGGTAAAGGTTTAAAAAATGAGAAAATCTTTCTGAAAAGCGAAAAGTTTATTGACTATTGATGGTTGCGCAACTAGACCGTCAGTACCCCAGCCACACTGGCCGCGGTAGCGAGAGAGCAGCCTGGATGTCCCGTAATGCCGTTAGTTTCGAGGGTACTACAAGCGAAGCTGGCGAAAGCCGGCCCAGCCCAATCGACGTACATGTCGGCTCGCGCATCCGGTTGCGCCGCACGCTGATGGGCATGTCGCAGGAGCGGCTCGGCGAGGCGCTCGGCCTGACGTTCCAGCAGGTGCAAAAATACGAGCGCGGTGTGAACCGCGTCGGCGCGTCGCGGCTGTACGACCTCTCGCGCGTGCTCGACGTGCCGATCAGCTTCTTCTTCGACGACATGCCGGACACCACGGGCAACGGCAACGGCAGCACGCACGTGGCCGGCTTTGCCGAGCGGGTGGATTTCGGCCACGCGGACGACCCGCTCGCCAAGCGCGAGACGCTGGAGTTGGTGCGCGCCTACTACCGCATCACCGACCCGTCGGTGCGCAAGCGCGTGTTCGACCTGATCAAGTCGATGGGCCCGAACGACGTAGCCGGCTAACCCTGGAGACAAAGTTTCCTGGTTCTTTTTCAAGAAGGAACCGCTTGTTCAACCGACCTCAGCCCGAAGCTGCGGATTGTCGAACACCGGATTGCGCAACCGATGCACCGCGTCGGTCAACGCCTGCGCCAAATCCCGCTTCTCCGGCTCACCAAGCGCCGCACCAACCTCCACCGTCTGGCCCCGCGCCGACAGGTATAGCCCAGGCACCCGCCCCGCACGCTCCTGCAGCGTGACGTTCAGCCAGCCCGGCGGCAGGCTGTGCTCGCTGGCCTGGCCGGACGCGTCGGTGCGCAGGATGCGCAGCGCGGAGCCGGACAGCAGAAGCAACTCGCGCTGCTTGGTGGAGCGGGCATGCATCCGCAGCAGCACCATCGCCAGCATGATCTCGCCGCCGTTGAAGCCGGCAATCGGCCAGGCGCCCAGAGTCCAGAATACCGTGGTGGTGCACAGGCTGACGCAGCAGACGCCCCCGATGACCAGGCGCACGCCGCGCGGCGAGAGGCTGCGATGCGGCGTCACCTCGGCCTCGAACACGACGGTGTCGGCTTGCTCAGTCATGCCGCCTACATGGTATCGCGGCCTGCAATCTCGACCGTTGAGACGAAGGCAAGCGGTTCTTTTTTGAAAAGAACAAAAAACTTCTGTTCCCTGGAGTACACGCTGAGGAAAAGTCCGCGACAGCAGGACCAAAAGTTTTTTGCTGCTTTTTTCAAAAAAGCAGGCCTTCCTTCCTTGCCGGCGCGGAAATCAAAACATCGCATCGCTGGTGTCAGAGCGGGTTTCGGAAAGGCACCTCTCGCCAAACCGGGGCGTCCCAACCGAGTTGGGCGGCCATGCCCAAACCCGCGCCCCCTGCCCGGCTCGCCACGCGCATGAAGCGGGAGGACGTCGGCCCCTTTCTGCAGGCGATCGCCGCCACACGGCCGGACGCGCAGTCCGAGCTCGCCTTCACCGACCCTTACACGCTGCTCGTCGCCGTGGTGCTCTCCGCCCAGGCGACGGATGCCTCGGTCAACAAGGCCACCGTCGGGCTGTTCGCCGAGGCGCCGGACCCGGCGTCGATGGTGCGGCTGGGGATGGACGGTGTCGGCCGCCACATCCGCTCGATCGGGCTGTGGCAGGGCAAGGCACGCAACGTGGTGGCGCTGTCGGACATCCTGCTGCGCGAGCACGCGGGCGAAGTGCCGCGGGAGCGGGAGGCCCTCGAAGCGCTGCCCGGCGTTGGCCGCAAGACAGCGAACGTGGTGCTGAACGTGGCCTTCGGCGAGGCGACGATGGCGGTGGACACGCACATCTTCCGCCTTGGCAACCGCACCGGACTGGCGCCGGGCAAAACGGTGCGCGAGGTCGAAGACGGGCTGGTGCGCCGCATCCCGCCGGAGATGCTGCGGCCGGCACATCACTGGCTGATCCTGCATGGGCGATACGTGTGCAAGGCGCGCAAGCCGGAATGCTGGCGGTGCGTGGCGGCACCCTGGTGTCGTTACAAGTTCAAGGAAGCGTCGGCAGATGGGTAAGCAAGGCCATCTTTTTCGAGGACAAGAAGCAAAAAGCCTTTGCGAGCGCTGTCGCGGACGGTTGAAGCGACGCGAGTCTGGGCAACAGAAATACTCTGGTTCTTGCCCGCCGATGTCCGTTTGGAAAGTCGGCCTGGTGAGCCAGCTGGCGTGATTTAGCACCGGAGTGGCATAGGCCTCTTGTGGCCATGAGCACCGGAGCGCCGAAAAACCGCGTCAGATGACCGCCAGGGCGGCTTTCCAACCGCACATCTACGCTGCCCTGGCCACGCTAGCCGGCTGCAGCGAGTGCGCCACGGCCGCGACCACGTGCTGCACCGAGATGTCCCACGGCGTCGCATGGAACCCGACGGAGAGCTCCGGCCAAGGCTTCTGCGCCCGGCCCAGCACGCAGTCGTATCGCAGCCGCATCAGGGCCGAGAGGTTGCGGTAGCTCCAGTCCACATAGGCGTCCATCAGCAGTTCGATGACCAGGCAGCCGGGCCGGCAGAAGCCGAGGTTGGTGAGTGCCGAGCCATGCGGGGCGACGATGGCTTCGGCCTGCCGGAACAGGCGGATCTGGTCGGGCAGGCTGAGGTCCTCGAGGCGGACGGGCTCGAAGCCCATCGGCGCCAGGGCGGCGATCAGCTCGGACTCGGTGCGCAGCGGCCGCACCCCGCTCTCCCGCCGGTCGATGTAGATCCGCCGCGGCAGGCGGCCGGCAGTGGCGCCCACGTTGCCGGACAGGCGGTTGTAGAAATCCGCCACACAGGGGTGGAACGCCGCCTCGCCGCAGACGGAAAGCGGGTACACCAGGGTCTCCATCCGGTAGGTCTCGCCGGCCGCCACCTCGCGCACGGCAAGGCTGGGCTGCAGGTCGAGTAAGCCAAACAGGTCGGAGCGCGCGATGCCGCTGGCGGGCACCAGCAAGCTGCTGGCGGCAGAGATGTAATTGTCGGGCACCGCGCTCAGCCGCGCCAGGCCGTCTAGCATGGCGTAGCGGTAGTCCAGCTCGCCGGCGGCCAGGACAGTGACGTGGGTGCCGGGCAGCTCTCGGATGTTGGCTGGTCGCAGGGCTATGCCCTTCAGTAGGGCACGGTAGCTGTGCATCTGCGGCGAGGTGTTGGCGAGCGACTCGGCGATCACCGTGTCGCCGACGGCAAGGATGCCTGCGGAGGAGTGCACGAGGACGTCGTTCAGCACGAAAAGCGGCGGCGCGAAGCTGTCGTAATGGGTGGCGGCCCACATTCCCTGCTGCGGCAACTCGCGCACCGGCCAGAGGTCGAAGAAGTGCCCGCCGGTGGGCAGGCCGGGCAAGGCAACGCGGGCTGGGCCGAGCGAGTGCACGTGCCGCACGGGCGCATCGGGGGCGGCCGTCGCCAGGGTGGCGATCGATCTCTGATGCAGGATGATTTCGGCTGGACCCACGTTTAAACCTCTCGCCAGACGTTCACTTGGGCCGCGCCGTGCGACCTATGGGCGAGCATAGCACCAAACGACCCCGCAACCTCAAGACGTCCCGACTCGGAAACCACAACCGTTCCGCGTCCGATCCAGCCCGCTGCACGCAGGGCGCCGATCGCCTCCGGAAGCAATGCCTGGCCGTAAGGCGGGTCGAGGAACACGATTGTCTGCGCCTGTCCCGGCGGCAGCCGGCGCATGTCCGCCTGGACCACGCGCGCCCGCTCGCTCGCCCTGCACGCAGCGAGGTTCTCGCGAATCGCCGAACAGGCCGTCGCGTCGCTGTCGATGAACACGGCCGACGCGGCACCCCTGGACAGGGCTTCCAGGCCGAGCGCGCCCGAACCGGCAAAGCCGTCCAGGATGTGCGCGCCGTCCAGCAGTGCCCGGCCGCCCCAGGGGGCGTGCGCCAGCATGTCGAAGATCGCCTGGCGAAGGCGCTGGGCGGTGGGGCGTGTGGCCAGGCCTGGGGGTGCAACCAGGGTTCTGCCGCGCCATGCGCCGGAGATTATGCGCATGAGCAAGCAGTTCTTTTTTGAAAGAAAGAACCAAAAAACTTTTGCGTCCGCTGTCGCGCCGTGTGGGAGAGTCCGCGACAGCGCGGATAAAAGTTTTTTTGCTTCTTTTTTTTCAAAAAAAGTAGGCTTTGCTTACTTCGCCTGTGGCAGCTGCTCGCGCAACACCTTGGGCGCCACCTCGGAGACCTCACCCCGCTCCATGTTGCCCAATTGGAACGGCCCGTAGGCGACACGGATCAGCCGCGTCACGCTCAGCTGCAAATGCTGCATCACCCGGCGTATCTCCCGGTTGCGGCCCTCTTTCAGCGACACGGTCAGCCAGGCGTTGGTGCCCTTGCGGCTGTCCAGTCCCGCCTCGATGCCGGCGTAGCGCACCCCATCGATGGTGAGCCCGCGCGCCAGGTCCGCCAGCGCGCGCGGCTCGATGGCGCCGTGCACGCGCACGCGGTAGCGGCGGATCCAGCCGTTGGCCGGCAGCTCGAGCTGCCGGGCGAGCGCGCCGTCGTTGGTGAGTAGCAGCAGGCCCTCGCTGTTGAGGTCGAGGCGCCCGACGCTGACCACGCGCGGCATGCCGGCGGGCATCTTGTCGAACACGGTGGGGCGGCCTTCGGGGTCCTTGTGGGTGGTCATCAGCCCGTCGGGTTTGTGGTAGCGCCACAGGCGGGCGCGGTCCGGCGCGTCGACCACCTGGCCCGCCACCTGCACGATGTCGCCGGACGCCACGAAGGTGGCGGGATGGGTGACCTTCTGGCCGTTGAGCGAAACCTTGCCGTCAGCGATCAGGCGTTCGGCGTCGCGACGGCTAGCAATACCGGCGCGGGCCAGCCACTTGGCGATGCGGTCACCCTCGCGGGCGTCGGGACGGCCGCTGCCGCGCCGGTCGGCCCGGTCGGTGTCGCGCGCCTCGGGCCGATCGCCGTCGAGCGTGTCGGATAGGCTGCTATCGTGTGCGTCAACGCGGTCGCCGCCTTGCCCGTCGGCTTCGTCGCCGCCGTGCGGATCAGGATGGTCGCCGGCTCGTGCGTCAGGGCGGTTGCCATTGCCTGCGCCAAAGCGGTCACCGGCGCGCTCGTCGGGCCGGTCACCGTCGTACGGTGCGGGGCGGATGCCGACGCTCGCGTCGGGCGAGGCGGCGGTCGCTTGCGCGTTGGCAGTTGGGGAGCCGGCAGACGACGCCTCGGCAGCTTTGCTCCCGGTCGCCGGGGCGCCGGCCGCGGCGTCCTTGGCCCCGGCATCGGCGCAGCGAGCCTTGCCGCGTGCGGCCCGGCTGGATCGGGCACCGGCGGGTGGGGCGGTGGTCACGCGGCGGCCTGGATCAGGGCGGCAAAGATGCGGGAGTCGCCGGGGTCGATGAGGAACTCGGGGTGCCACTGCACCCCTAGGCAGAAGCGACGTGACGGGTCCTCGATGCCTTCGACCACGCCGTCGGGCGCGGTGGCGTTGACCAGCGCCGCGGTGCCCGCAGAGCGCACGGCCTGATGGTGCGAGGTGTTCACCTGCATCGAGGCGGCCCCGACGATGCGGTGAAGCAGGGTGCCCGGGGTGATGGCGACGGTGTGGCCAGGCTCATGGCGCGGGTTGGGCTGCTCGTGGGCAAGCGCGCCGGGCACGCTGTCGGGAATGTGCTGGATCAGAGTGCCGCCGAGGGCCACGGCGAGGAGCTGCTCGCCACCGCAGATGCCCAGCACGGGCATGTCGCGGGCCAGCGCGCCGGCCAGCAGCGCGTGTTCGGCGGCTGTGCGGCCCTGCTTGAGGGTGACGGTTTCGTGGGTGTCGACCGCGCCGTAGAGGGCCGGGTCCACGTCGAAGGCACCGCCGGTGACCACCAGCGCGTCGATGGCGGCGAGCATGTCGGCGGCGAGCGATGTGTGGTGCGGCAGGGCGATTGGGATGCCGCCGGCCGCCGCGATGGCGTCGGCGTAGTTGGTGCGCAGCGCGTACCAGGGATAGACGGAGTAGCCGCCCGGCATCTCGGAATCGAGCGTGATGCCGACGAGCGGCTTGCGTGTTTCGGCCATGCCGGGGAGCGTACCCGCGCGCTGCCGGTCTGGACAGGGGCCAGTCTGCAAAAGAGGTGGAGCGATGGAGCAGGTACGCGCGCCGATGGCCCTGGCGCTGGCCGAGGCGCGGGCGGCGGCCAGGCGCGGCGAAGTGCCGGTGGGGGCGGTGGTTGTGGGCGCGGACGGCGCGGTGCTGGCGCGCTGCGGCAACAACGTGGAGGCCAGGCAGGACGCCAGCGCGCATGCCGAGCTGCTCGCGATGCGCGCGGCTGCTTCCCGGCTGGGTCAGGCGCGCCTGACCGGCTGCGATGTCTGGGTGACGCTGGAGCCGTGCGCGATGTGTGCCGCGGCCGCGGTGCATTTCCGGGTGCGCCGGCTGGTGTTCGGCGCCTACGACCCGAAAGGCGGCGGGGTGGAACACGGTGCGAGGGTGTTCGCGGCCCCCGGCTGCCTGCACGTGCCAGAAGTGGTCGGCGGTGTGCAGGAACAGGAGTGCGCCGCCTTGCTGCGCGCGTTCTTCGCAGGATTACGTTGACGTGTGTGTCGGGTAGGTCGCGACACTTTGGCCGGTTATAGCCAGAACGAAAGCAAGGCCTTCTTTTCTGAAGAAAAGAAGCAAAAGACTTTTGCTTCCGCTGTCGCGGTCTTCTCAGGAAGGTCCCGCGACAGCGGAGGCACAAGCTTGCCTTGCCTTACACCAGGTCCCTCGGCGCCGGCGGCTCAAGCTTCCGCGTCACGTTCAGCGCAGCGGCCACGGACAGCACGAACGCCAGCGCCCAGTGCCCGGTCGCTTCCGGCCCCTGATGCCAAACGAGCAGCAGGAAAAGCAGGCCGACCACCAATACCAGCCACACGCCCTGCTGCCCGCGCCCGGTCGCCACGACTGAGAGTGCGATGAACACCGCGAAGCACCCGATGGCCAGCGCGCGCAGCATGTCGAACGCGCGGCCGCCAAGGTCCAGCACGGCGCGCTGGATGGTCTCCGCGGCGGTGTCGACCAGGTTGAACAGGGCGGCGAGCGCGTCGTCCGGGCCCACGGCGTACACCAGCGCGGCCAGGCACAGGCCGACTGCCCAGACGGTCGCCACGGTTCGGTTCTGCATGTGATCTCTCTCCGGCGCCTCGGTTCAATGCTGGTGTCGGGGCAGGGCAAATGCGAGTTATCGATTCGCCATGTGATGCAGCAAGAGAGCGGTTCTGTGTTGCAAACAGAATCAAGGAAATTGTTCTCTACGCGTGTGCCGTGGTTGAGCGTGTCGTTTCAGTCTTCCGCCACAGCTCATTTTCGCCAGCACTTATATCATAGTTGACTGGTAGGCTTCTCCGTGTTGTATCGTTTCATGCTGCTGACGACAGGCTGATCGGCCGGGTGTCAGCGGTTACGGGCCTTTTCGACACCGGGAAACTACCTGCATGGCTTACGTCAGACCTGGAACGGACGCCTCTCACCGGACCCGGTTCTTGGGCCATTGCCCGTCGGGCCGGGCCGTCCTACCGCGCCGGTTCGGCCGGCTCGCGGCCTGCGCGTCGGTAGTGGCCGGACTGGGGGCATCGCCGGCGCTGGCGCAAGTGTCAGAAGCGCAGATGCAAACCGTCGAGCAGCAGCTCAAATCGCTAAAGGCCGAGCTGCGCCGGCTGAAGCAGCAGCAAGCCGGACAGGACCGCCGTGCTCCCGCCAGCATTGCGCGCGCGCCCACGCCGGCGGCACTGCAGCCGGAACCCTTGGTGCCACGTATCCCTGCCGGCTATGCCCTGGTACCTGCCGCCCCGGGTTCTGCGCCCGGCTCCCTCACGCTCGTGCACGTTGAGCAGCCAAAGAAGCAGCCGCAAGGCAGTTTCCAGATCGGCGCCATCACGCTTCAGCTTGGCGGCTACCTCACTGGCGACGGCGTCTGGCGCAGCCGCAACAGCGTCGAAGACATCCAGTCCAACTACACCACCGGCATTCCGCTGGGGAACAGCCCGCTGCACCACGAGAACGAGCTGGTGTTCAGCGCGCGCACCAGCCGGCTGACCGGGCTGGCCACCGCCAACCCCGACGAAGACACCAGGCTGCGCGGCTACGTGGCAATCGACTTCCAGGGGGCGGCGCCCACAGCGAACCAGAACGAGAGCAACAGCTGGACTCCGCGCATCCGCGAAGCCTGGGCATCCTACGACCGCAGCGACTGGGGTTTCGAGGTCCTCGCCGGGCAGGCCTGGTCGCTGCTGACGATGAACCGGGTCGGCATGGACCCGCTCAACGTTAACCCGCCGCAGACCATCGACCCGAACTACGTGCCGGGCTTCACCTACGCGCGCCAGGCGCAGGTGCGGCTGACCGAAAGCTTCCTGCACGGCCAGTACCACGTCGCCATCTCCGCCGAGAACCCGGAGACGATCTACGGCGGCACCACGCCGGTCATTCCGGGCAGCACCATCAACATCACCAACCCCGGCACCGGTGTGGACGCCAACACGTCGATAGCCACGGTGCCAGCGGTGGCCGCGGGTGCTGCGGCCTCGGCGGTCACCGGGTCGCCGGTCTACTCCAACAACTTCGCGCCCGACGTTATCGTCAAAGCCACCGCGGATTACGACGTGGCCCACCTCGAGGCGTTCGGCATCGGGCGGGTGTTCAACGACCGCGTCAGCCAGCTCGGCACCGGGCAGAACAACACGGACATCGGCGGCGGCGGCGGTGCGGCCGCGCTCATCCACGTGCTCCCCAAGCTGCTCGACTTCCAGGTGAGCGGGCTCGCCGGCCGCGCCATCAGCCGCTACGACCCGACGCAGCTGCCGGACTCCACCATCACCGCCGATGGCAAGCCAAACCCGCTGCCCGGCTGGGAAGCGCTGGTCGGCCTGGTCGGCCACCCGGTCCAGGCGATGGACCTCTACGCCTATCTCGGCACGGACCAGGTCTCCGCGCGCTACTCGAGCGCGGTCAGCAAGGGCAAAGTCGTGGCCTACGGTTACGGCAACCCGCTCTACGACAACGCCGGCTGCGACATCGAGGACTCAGCCAGCAACACCTGCGTCGGCAACACGTCGGGCGTGGTGCAGGGAACGGTGGGCGCCTGGTATCGCCTGCTGCACGGTGATTACGGGACGGTGCAGGTCGGCACCCAGTGGGCTTACACGAAACGGTTCGTCTTCCAGGGGGTGGGACCGACGCCCAAGTCTGACAGCAACGCGGTGTTCTTCAGCTTTCGGTATTTTCCGTTTCAGTGAGCAAGCAAGGCCTTCTTTTCTGAAAAAAAGAAGCAAAAG
>CAXSZX010000030.1:0-14845 GCA_964242115.1 uncultured Acetobacteraceae bacterium
GCCGGGTTCCGTCGCGTTGCGCGGCGGGGCGGCAGGCTCAGCCCGCGCGCCCGGCTCGCCGCGAAGCTGTGCCGGCGTGCCAGCGCCTGGCCGCTCGGCGCCAGGACGCTCACTGCCCGGCCGCACGATGGCCGAACCCGCATTGCCAGGCCGTTCGGCGCCTGGCCGTTCGGCACCCGGCGCCGCAACGCCGGGCCGCGCAACCTCGCCCGGGCGGCTGCCCGCATTCCGCAGTGATGGCAAGCCAGCCTGACCGTGCTCGGCCGGCGCACCGGGCTGCCGGCCGGCAGCACCCGTCTCCGCACCCGGACGGCCGGCCGCCTCGCCGCGCGTGGCGGGCACCGGCTCTCCCGGATGCGCGCCTGAGCCGCGCAGGGTGGGCAGGCCGCCGGGACCTCTCTCCTGGTTCGGCGCGCCCGGGGTCTGCCGGCCTGGCTGGCCAGCCTCGCCCGGACGCCCGGGCACCTGCCCCTGGATCGGCGTGCCGATGTGGCGTCCCGCCGGCCCTGCCTCACGCGCTG
Organism: uncultured Acetobacteraceae bacterium; assembly: GCA_964242115.1. Classification (GTDB taxonomy): domain Bacteria; phylum Pseudomonadota; class Alphaproteobacteria; order Acetobacterales; family Acetobacteraceae; genus BOG-908. Next base: position 522 of record CAXSZX010000030.1, read on the forward strand.
CCTGCACCGCCTGGGCTGCGGGCACCGCGCGGATGCCGGGCGGGGCCGCCGCACGCCGCAGCACCGGCGCTGCCGCACGCCCGGACTCTACCGCGGCACGCTCGATGCGCGGCCCGGCTGCCACCCGGCCGACCGGTCTGGCCGGCAGTGCCACGTCGAAGCGGCGGGCCGCCGCTGGTGCCAGGTTCGGCGTCTCCGCCGTCGGGCGCACCGGCAGCCGGCCCACGAAAGGCCGCGCCTGGGCAAAGGCGGCTTCCGGCACCGGGCGGGCGAACCGCCCGATCGGCTGCCCGCGCACGAAGTCCGCCGCCGGCACCGCGGTGGCGAAGCGCTGGTTGACGTAGACGTTACGCACGTTGACGTTGTTGATGTAGGTCGGGCCGCGCTCGATGATGTTTTGCGGTACGCCATAGGGCCGGTTCAGCCGCCCGAAATAGTCCGGCTGGCAGTGATACCAGGGGTAGTACGGCTCGCGCGGGCCGAGCGGCACCCAGGCCGGCGCCAGCCCGGCGCTGAAGCCGATCGAGACGCCGGCGATGCCGACGAAGCTGACCAGCGCCGGCGAGTAGACCGGGTAGGGCGAGCCCTCGGCCACAGCCTCGTTCTCGCCGGCGACCCAGCCCCAGCGGTCGTCCACCTGCACCCAGCGGCCGTAGTGGAACGGCGCGAAGCCCCAGCGGGCGTTGTCCACCCAGGTCCAGCCCCAGGGCTGCACGTAGGACCAGTGGCCGTCGCGGTACGGCGCCCAGTTCTGCGGCACCTCGCGGGGGTACCAAACCTGGCCATATTGTTGCGTCTGGGTGAAGCTGCCGTAGGTCTGCAGGTCGGCGGCACCGGTCATGTACTGCACCTGGCGCGGCACCGCGGCGGCGAAATGCGGCCGCGCCGGCGCGCGCAGCTGCTCGGCGAGGAAGCTGTCCTGCTGCAACGCGCCGACCGAGCCCTCCAGCGTGTCGGTGCCGCCGATGCTGGCGGTCTGCTGCGGGCCTACCTGGAGGTCGAGGTTGTTGGCGGTGACGTGGGCGGCGCCGTCTACCACGCTGACCATGGTGGCGTCGCTGGTGTCGCCGGCGACGATCTCGTAGGTGCCGGGCGCGGTGATCTGCACGGCGCCGCGCGGCGTGTTGAAGGTGATCGTCTGGCCCGGCGGCAGGCTGTTGAGCTGGAAGAACAGCGCGCCCTGGGGCGTGGTCAGCGTGACCTGGCTCTGGTCGAGCGCGCCCACGTCGAGTTCGGTGGAAGCGTCGAGCACCAGCCTGTCGTCGGCGATTTCCAGGCTCGCCTGCGCCTGCGGCTCGGTCCAGAACGCCTCGCCGTTGGTCACCGGGTAGTTGGCGGTAGCCGCCGCCCAGTTGGTCTCGCCGGCGTTGTGGAACGAGACGGAGCCGGTGAACGCGGCCAGGCGGCCGGCCAGCGCCGGCGGGTCGGTGCCCTGGTCGCCGGCCACGTCGCTGCCGCCCGAATCCGCGCTGGCCACGTCCGTGCCGGGAGGCGGCGCGGGTTGCGCGGCCGCGGGAAAGGCGGTCGTCAGCGACAGGGAAGTCGAGGCTAGCAGCAGGCCTACGCGTGCCAGCCAGGTTGGTCTTTGCATCAGAAACTCCGTATGGGCCAGGCGCGGCTGCGCCTATCGTGAAGCAGGCGCGGCTGCGCCTATCGTGAAGCAGGCGCGGGTGCGCCCTTGCTGCCGTATCAACAGCGGGAACATGGCGGGATCGAGACGGCTTGGTAACGCCCGGTTACGTTACGCGGTTGCCGGGGTGACATAGTGTGACATGCTTCCGATGCAGCCGGATAACCCATGACTTGTCACGCAATAGGCATCATCTAGGAGACTGAACTCGGCCGACTTGACCGGCGGAGAGGAGACATGACGATGATTGGACGCCTTCTGCGCCGCGCGGCGCTCCCCGCCGTTCTGTTGGCGAGCACGCTGGTCGGCGGATGTTATTATCCCGGCTACTACGGCGGCTATCCTGCCTACGGCGGATACTATGCGGGCGGTGGCTATCCTTACGGCGGTTACGGCTACGGCTACCCCGGCTACATCGGCACCGGCGTGTTCGTCGGCGGCTGGGGCGGCTACTACCGCGGCGGCTACGGCTACGGCGGCTATTACAATCGTGGCTGGGGTTACCGGGGCGGCTATGGCGGCGGACGCGGTGGCTGGGGCGGCGGCTTCCATGGCGGCGGCGGCGGTTTCCATGGCGGCGGCGGTGGCGGCGTCGGCAACCCCGGCAATTTCCATCACTGATCGCCTTGCACGGCCGGCGCCGGCAGGCGCCCGGCCGCACAAGCTGGCCGTGTATGCACGTGCCGGACACGTCGGTGTGATTTCGGCGTGACGCAGACGGGCAGACCCGGCAACAACCGCGGCAAGGTGGCCGCGCTGCTGCTGCTGGCGGTGCTGATCGCCGGCAGCCTGTGGCTGGCGCGCACGTTGAGCCGCACCAGCGCCACCCAGGACTGCGTCGCCACCGGGCGGCGCGACTGTGGCTGATCCGAGACGGGCGTTTTGCAACGTTCACGGCGGGTCGTGCCGTGACCGAACCATAGCCTGCCGGCCGCGATCATCTGGTTCCAAGGCCGTATCCGGGGCTGTCCAGAGTCCGGCGGCTGTGCTGGAACGGACCGGATGGAACAAAGCCTCATCGATGCTGACGCGGTCGGCTCTGCCCGGTCCGCCGCCGTGTCGCCCCCGCCGCTGGACGACGCTACCGCAATGTCCGAACGCAGCGGCCAGCCGGGGACCCGGGACGCCCGATCCGTAGAGACAGGCGCGGGGTTTGCCGATCGAACGCCTGCCGGCACCGGCGCACAGCCAGACTTATGGGCTTGCTACGAGGCCGAGTTTGCCTGGTATATCCGGCATCCCGCCGCCAGCGAGCGTGTCGCGTGCGTGCTGGCTGCCCGCACGGCAGCCTCCCGCCAGCACATCCGCTTGCCACAGGCGCAGGGGCGTATTCCGCACCCGTTTCAAGCCCTGCTCTCCGCCGCGCCGGACCCTGCCGTCTTGCCCGCCTGCCTGCACGCTGCCGGCATCACCGGGCGGGCACGGGCGATGGACGCGGCGGAGATGGCAGTGCTTGCCCGACTTTGGCCGCTGGCAGCCTGCACCGAAGCGCTGCTGGCCGGCGGTGGCGACGACCGCCTGGCGCTGGACCCCGCCAGCCGTCTGAACCGCTACCACTGCGCGCCCTGGCCGAGGCCGGAGGTGGTGAGCTTCGGATCCTGCACCGCGTCCAGCCTGTCGGAAGCGGCGTTCGCCTCGGCCGGGCAGGCGCGCCGGTCACTTCTGGCCGCCGCCCTGTCTGCCGGCACCGAGGCTGCGCTGGCACAGGCCAGCCGGGCTACCGAGGCGGCGATCCTGTCGCACTACCAGGTGGCCGACCTGGCCGGCGCCGTGCTGACTGCGTCGGGCACCGACGCGGCGCTGGTGCTCACCGCCGTGCTGGCCGCCGAGCACCCGCACGAGAAGGTGACGAGCATCCTAGTCAGCGCGACGGAGACCGGCAGCGGCGTGCCGGACGCCGTGCAGGCCCGTCACTTTGCAGGCCTCGCCCCCGGCAGCACGCCGGTGGCCAAGGGCGCCTGCCTGGACGGGCTGGCACAGGCGCCGGACTACGTGGCACTGGCGTTGCGCGACGCTGCCGGACGGCCGTTCACCGCGGCCGAGATGGAGGTGTCCTGCGCAGCAGCCATCACCACCGCCCTGGCTTCCGGCCGCGCCACCCTGCACGCCATCGACGGCTCGAAGACCGGCCTGACCGCGCCGGACAAGCCCGCTTTGCTGCGCCTGCGCGCGCGTTTCGGCGCGGCGCTCGACATCGTCGTCGACGCCTGCCAGGCGCGGATCGAGGCCGCAGACCTGCGCTGGTACTTACAGCAGGGCTTCCCGGTGATGGTGACAGGGTCGAAGTTCTTCACCGCGCCGGGGTTTTGCGGCGCGGTGCTGTTTCCGCGCGCGCGGCTGGACGCCATCGCCGCAGGCGCTAGCCTGCCCGCGGGCCTTGCCGCCTACGCACGGCTGGACGGCGGGTTTGGCTCGCGCCACTGCGCCGGGCTGCTGCTGCGCTGGGCGGCGGCGCTGCACGAGATGGCCGCTTTTGCCGGCCACGACCCTGGCCAGGTGGCGCATCGCCTGGATGGCTGCGCCGACGCGCTGCGCCAGGCGGCCGCCCGCGACGGCCGGCTGGCCCTGGTCGCGGCACCGCGCCCGCCGGGCCCCGGCTGGTCCGGCCGGCAGAGCGTGTTCACCTTCACGGTGCGCGACGGGCGGGGCGTTCTGGGGGTGGATCGGCTGCGCGCGCTCTACACGGCGGCGGCGGCCGCGGACTGCCAGATTGGTCAGCCGGTGTTGCTGGGGGGGGCGGGTCCGGCGGGGCTGCGGATCGCTTTCAGCGCGGCGCAGTTGAGCGGTGAGCCGCCACGGGAGCAGGTGGCCTGGGTGATGGCGAGGGTGTTGGTGAACGCGGGGTAAGGAAGCGAGCGCTTCTTGTTCAAGAAAAAGAAGCAAAAAGCTTTTGTCTCCGCTGTCGCGGTTCTGTCCGGCGAGCGCGCGACAGCGGAAGCAAAAGTTTTTTGGTTCTTTTTTCAAAAAAGAACTGCTTGCTTTCTCATTGCTGTAGGCTCTCTCAACCATGACCTCCCAAGAGCGAGCGCCCGGCCTGCTACGTCCGGGCCTGCGCGTGTACGCCATCGGCGACGTGCATGGCTGCCTGGACAGGCTGGTGACCCTGCACTGGGCGATCACCGCCGATCTGTCCGCCCACCCGGTAGCCGAAAGCGTGCTGATCCACCTGGGTGACTACGTCGACCGCGGGCCGGACAGCGCTGCGGTTGTGTCGCTGCTGGCCGGCACCGTCGCACCGCCGGTCACTCGCCGGGCGGACCTGCAGGGCAACCACGAGGTGATGATGCTGGCCGCCCTGGAGGGCCGCGCCAGGGTGGCGGAGAGCTGGCTGGAGAACGGTGGCGAAACCACGCTGGAGAGCTACCACGTGCCGCTGGACGCGAGCCCGGCAGACTGGCGCCTGCACGTGCCGCTGGCGCACCGGCAATGGATCAGCACGCGCGAGCTGACGCATCAGGAGGGCGGCTACCTGTTCGTGCATGCCGGCATTCGGCCTGGCCGCCCACTGCACAAGCAGAGTGCGGACGACCTGCTTTGGGTACGCGAACCGTTCCTTTCAAGCAAGGAAACTCACCCGCTGGTGGTTGTGCACGGCCACACGCCGGCCAACGCGCCGGAGGTGCGGGCCAACCGCATCGGCATCGATACCGGTGCCGTAATGGGTGGTCAGCTAACCTGCGTGGTGCTTGAGGAAGATGGTATGCGCTTCCTCACTGCGTGACATTATGTTGAACAATCCCGGCCGGCCAAGTATCCGTGCGGCTTCATTGAATGCTTGCGCCGGGCAGGGCCGCTCGATACGCATGTCTGATGAGTGACGAGCAGCCCCCGGCGATGGACGCGGAACTCGCAGCCGCGATTCCTCGCCTTACCCGGGCCAGCGTCCTCGTGATCGGCGACGCCATGCTGGACCGTTATGTTTACGGCAGCGTCGCTCGCATCAGCCCTGAAGCCCCGATACCCGTCCTCGCCGTGGACCGCGAACTGGCACTGCCCGGCGGCGCCGGCAACGTGGTGCGCAACCTGACCGCGCTGGGTGCGGCGGTGGCTTTCGTATCCGTGGTGGGCGACGACCAGGCGGGCTCGGACCTGACCGGCCTGATCGGCGGCCAGCCCAACGTGGAGCCCTGGCTGCTGGTGCAGGGCGGCCGCTGCACCACGGTCAAGACGCGCTTCATCGCGGGCGGCCAGCAACTGCTGCGCTCGGACCAGGAGGTGACGGGAGCGATCCACCCGAAGCTCGCCGAACGCATGCTGCGCATCGCCGGCGACGCGCTTGCGGCAACCTCGGTGACGGTACTGTCGGACTACCGCAAAGGGCTGCTGTCCGGCGACGTGCCGGCACAGATCATCGAGGCGGCGCGTGCCGCCGGCCGCCCCACCGTGGTGGACCCGCGCGGGCCGGACTACGACCGCTACGCCGGCGCCGACGTGGCGGTGCCGAGCCTGCGCGAGCTCGAGGCGGTGACCGGCATGGACGTGTCCAGCGAACGCCACATCGCTGCCGCGGCCGGCTGGCTGCGCACGGCGCACGGGTTCGGCGCGGTGGTGGTCAACCGTGGGGCCGACGGGTTGTCTCTGGTCAGCGCCGAGACGGTGCTGCATTTGCCGTCTGCCGTCTCCGAGGTGTTCGACCTGTCCGGCTCTGCCGACACAGTGGTCTCCGCGATCGCGGCGGGCCTGGCGATCGGGCTGAAGCTGCCGGTGGCGGCACGGCTGGCCAACCTGGCGATGGGGGTTGCGGCCGGCCAGCCCGGCATGGCGGTGGCGCAGGGCACCGACCTGCTGGCGATGTTGACACCGCAGGGCCGCGCACTACGCAAGATCGTGGCCAGCGAGGTGGCCGCCGAGCAGGTGGACCGCTGGCGCCGCCTGGGCCTGCGCACCGCGCTGATCGCCACCACCGCGCGCCGCTTCAGCCGCGCCCGGCTGGAGACGGCGCGCGCCGCCTGCGACCGCCTGGTGCTGGGCTTGGAGAGCACGGCCGACGGCGAGGAGACCGACGCCGCGAAACGCATTGTGGCAGAGGCGGCCGGGCTCGCGTCGGTGGACTTGGTGTGCGTGTTCCCTGAGGGAATGCAGACTGAGACGCTGCTGCAACTGCGGCCGGACCTGCTGATCGACGTGACGCCGGCGCCATCGGTGGCGGAGCTGGTGCGGGGTTGGGGCGGCGAGGTGCTGGCGGGGTAACGAGGTGCCTGCGGTGTTCGGTTCTGCTGTCGCGGCGCGTCCCTCAGCGTGCACTCAAGGGAACAAAAGTTTTTTGGTTCTTTTTTTCAAAAAAGAACCGCTTGCTTGCCTACTTCGGCCTGCGTCAACGGCCCTGCACGTCCGGGATTGAATCGAGGCCGCTGCAACAGCGCAGAGACAGAAGCTTTTTGCTTTTTTTGTCGATAGACAAGGCCTTGCTTCCTCCTACTCGCAACTCAGCGCAAACCGATCCACCGGATCAACCAACCCTTCCAGCCTGCAAGCCGCCAGCGTCGCAAACCGGTGTGTCAGCGCGCGCCGCCGCGCCGGCGCCATACGGTGTGCCGGCGCCTCGCGCAGCACTGCGGCACCATCCGAGGCGGCCACGATCACGCCCACTTCTTCGGGCAGCAGCGAAAGCGGGAAGTCCGCGTCTACCGCGAAGTATAACGCGTCCGCGAAGTCGCGGTACTCCGGCCACTTGCTGTCGGTGAGAAAGTCCAGCGGCCCCGACTTCACCTCGATGCAGGCGAAGTCGCCGTCCCGCCGCAGGGCGAGGATGTCGGCGCGGCGACCGTTCGGCAGCGACACCTCGTGCAGCGGCGCCCAGCCCAGCTCCCGGCACAGGCGGGCGGCCTGGCGGCGGACGGCGGCGGAGCGTTCCGGCAAAGACAGATCCATGCCAAAGCATAGGCCGGCCCGGCTCGGCCGGATAGAACAGAAAGGGACCGTCCGTGACCGCAGAGTCCTCCAGCGCCCAGGCTTCAACGGCACCGAGCGCGCCTCCGCCGGCCATGCAAGCCGTAGCCGCCGCCCCCGGCACCGTGCGGCAGGGCGAGATCTACGTCGGCGGCATGCTGCAACAGAAGAAACAGGCGGTGCCCACGCGGCAGGACGAGCTGGAGGCGCGCGCCGAAGCCGCAATGTCGCCGGAAGCCTTCGCCTACATCGCCGGCGGCGCCGGACGCGAAGCCACCATGCGCGCCAACCTCGCCGCCTTCGACGCGGTGCGCATCCGCCCGCGGATGCTGCGCGACGTGGGCACCCGCGACCTGTCCACCACGCTGCTAGGCCGCACCCGCCCGCACCCTATCCTGGCCGCCCCTCTCGGCGTGCAGGAGCTGGCGCACCTCGAGGGCGACCTGGCGGCCGCACGTGGCTGCGCCGCCGCACGCGTGCCGCTGATCATGTCCAACCAGGCCAGCCACCCCATGGAGGCGATCGCCGCGGCGATGGGTGACGGCGAGCGCTGGTTCCAGCTCTACTGGGGCAAGTCGGACGCGCTGGTGGCCAGCTTCCTGCGCCGTGCCGAAGCCTGCGGCAGCACCGCGCTGGTGGTGACGCTGGACACCGCGCTGCTCGGTTGGCGCACCCGCGACCTGGACATGGCCTACCTGCCGTTCATGGCGGCCAAGGGCATCGCGCAATACACCTCAGACCCGGTGTTCCAGGCCATGCTCGGCGACCAGAAGGACGATCCACACGCCGCCAGCATGCTGTTCATGACCACCTACTCCAACCCGACCATCACCTGGGACAGGCTGGAGTTCCTGCGACGGACCACGCGCCTGCCGATCGTGCTGAAGGGTATCAACCACCCGGACGACGCCGAGCTCGCGATCCGGCACGGCATGGACGGCATCATTGTCTCCAACCACGGCGGCCGGCAAATTGATGGTGCGGTGGCAGCACTCGACGCGCTGGCAGAGGTCGCCGAAGCAGTGGACGGCCGGATACCGGTGCTGTTTGACAGTGGTATCCGTGGTGGATCCGACGTTTTCAAGGCCCTCGCACTTGGCGCCGACTCTGTGCTGGTCGGGCGGCCCTACGTGTATGGGCTGGCAATCGACGGCGATGCGGGGGTGGAGGCGGTTTTTCGTAACATATTGGCGGAGCTGGATCTGACGATGGGGCTGGCGGGGTGCAGGACGGTCGCGGACGTTAACGGGGCAGTCTTGGGCAGGTAAGCAAGCACTTCTTTTTCGAGAAAAAGAAACAAAAAGCTTTTGTCTCCGCTGTCGCGCGCTCATCGGCGATTAACAACCTTTGGCCAAATGTAGAACGACATTGGCATCGCCGTATCGGTGCTTTCTGCAACGCGCACATAAGGAGCAAAAGTTTTTTGGTTCTTTTTTTCAAAAAAGAACCGCTTGCTTGCCTTACTTTGCCGCCATCTGCTCCAACCGCTTGTCGAGAAACGCCGTCACCGCGACCTCTTCCGCCGTCAGCCCGCCCTCCTTGTGGTCGAGCACCGCGTCCGCCCGGTCCTTCAGGCCCTCGAGCAAGCTGCCATCGAGGTAGCCGTCGAATATTGCCGGGTGAATGTAGCATTTGCGGCAGATGCTGGGCGTGTTGCCGAGCAGGCTTGAGACGGTTTCCACCGCACGCAAAACGTTCTTCTTGGCCTTTGCGGCGCTGTCGAAGACTTCAAGTTCCTTCAGCGCCAGTGCTGCAAGGTTGGTGGCGGCCCAGGTGCGGAAATCCTTCGCGGTAATCTCCTCGCCGGTGATCTCGTGAAGGTAGGCGTTCACGTCGTCCGACCCCACGGTATGGCTGTGGCCGTGATCGTCGATGTAGTGGAACAGCTCTTGGCCGGGTATGTCCTGGAGCTTCTTGACGATGTTGGCGAGCTTGCGGTCTTTCAGTTCGATGTGGCGCTGAATGCCGTGCTTGGCACGGAAGTCGAGCTCGACAGTGGCACCGTGCACCGTCGCGTGACGCTCGCGCAGCGTGGTCAGACCGAAGCTGTTGTTGGTGCGCGCGTACTCCTCGTTGCCGATACGTGCGAGCGTGCGCTCGAGCAGGCGCACCAGGGCGGCCAACACTTTTTCGCGCGGCAGGCCGGGTTTGGAGAGGTCGTGTTCGACCCGTTTGCGGATGTCCGGCAGTTTGCGGCCGAAAATCAGCATCTTGCCGTATTTGGCTTCATCGCGAATTTCGCGCCAGCGCGGGTGGTAGCGATACTGCTTGCGGCCGCGGGCGTCACGGCCGACAGCCTGCAGGTGTCCGTTCGGGTCGCGGCAGATCCACACGTCCGTGTAGGCGGGCGGGATGGCGAGTTTCTTGATCCTCGCGATGGTCTTCTCGTCGGTGATGCGAGTGCCGTCGGGCGTGTAGAAGTCCCAGCCGTCTTCAGTCCGCTCGCGGCGAATGCCCGGCTTGGTGTGGTTGACGTAGTGCAAATGGGCGGCTCTGGCCGCTTCTCTGGGGTCGAGCAGGTGGGCTTCGTCTGTCACGGCCTGATTCCTTCGGACGGCTCCTAACACGCAGGTATGCTATTGGTTGCCTGGAGGCGGAGGGAGCGGGAATTATGACGCGCGCCGGAGGTGTATCCTGGCTGGCGCCAGACTTACCCTCTTGACAGGAGGCAACACCCCTGAGCGGCCGAGGGTATTGCTTCAAGCTGTTGTGCGATCATGGCGGCTGTGGGTTTCACACCCTGGAGCGCGGCTAGAAAGGCAGGCCTGCTTTTAAAAAAAGCAGCGAGAACTTTTGCTCCTGCTGTCGCGAGAGTTCTGAGGGATGCGTTCTCGAGACCGGATTTTTGGTTCTCTTTTTGAAAGTGCTTTTCGGGGCTGGTCACCGGACGGAATTTCGGTCTGCCGCAAGGGTCGACTGCCGGTTCACCTGCCTCAAAGTACAACGACTGGCCGACATGAGCCTTGGCATCCTGTCAGGGACCATTGCTGGTCCCTGACAGGATGTTTCCTTCAGCCCGGCGAAAGTGACGCCCAGAACCCGCAATTATGCGAGGTGTAAAACTGCGTGGTCGTCTCGGTCGAAAGCGCCGGGACGTTCTGCAGCAGGATGTCCGAAGTCCTCGGGTCTTCGCGGAACACGGGCCAGGGCGCGTTGCCCACACCGTTCGGGTTTCCGGTCCAGGCAAACCGAGTCCAGGCAGACACCAGCTCGTTGGACAATGTCGCCTGCGCCCCGATCAGCTTGTGCTCCGTGCCACCGCCGCCGTGGTAGAGCGGGAAGAGGAACTGGATGTCCGACGTGTGATACGCGCCCGACGTGAAGCCCGGCAGCTTCGGGAAGTAGAATGGCGCGGTCTCGTCGTCGAACAGGTAGGCGTAGACAGGTATCTGTGGTGCGAGGACTCTGTTCAACGCCATCTCGGCGCAGATACGCGGGTCTGTGCCGGCACGGTCCCAGGCAAGCTGTGCCGAGCCATATTTTGCAACCGAGTATTTCTGCAGGACTTGTTCAGCAGTCCCGGCCGGGTAGAGCGGGCTGGCGTAGGTGTTGGAGATGGTGCTCATGTACTGCGCATCGCTGATCTGCGCACGAGGGTTGGAGAAATACTCGTCGATCGCCAGGGTGAAGTTCTCCTCGTCCTGCACGTTGCCGTTCATCAGCGGTATGTGGCTGAACTGGCCGCTCGCCCAGGCTGCTGGCGGCTGCACCGGTAGCACCGTGCCGTCCAGCATGGGTCCCACGACGTAGGCGCTCGCGGCACTCGCCGTTCCCGCTAGAGCCTCAATTTCGGCAGCCGGCACCTTGCGCAGACATTGTGCCTGGGCTGCTCCGGTCTTGCCGCCGCAGCCCGCCGCGTCGGCGAACTCCGTGCCGACCTGCTCGGCTGCGGACAGCGTCGGCAGGTTCGAGGTCGGGCAGAAGCTCTCGCAGATGCCGCGCTGGAACGTTCCCGCCGCCAGCGGCGAGAGCATGGCCAGACCGGTGTCCTCGGCGCCGGCGGACTGCCCGCCCAGCGTCACGTTGTTCGGGTCGCCGCCGAAATTGGCGATGTTCTGCCGCACCCAGTTCAGCATGGCTTGCTGGTCCAGCAAGCCGTAGTTGCCGGCGTTGTGGCCCTCCGCGTCAAGCGAGGGGACGGCGAGGAAGCCCATCAGGTTCAGGCGGTAGTTGAAGGTGACGACCACCGTGCTGCCTTGCGAGGCCATCTTGCTGCCGTCGTAGTCGTTGCTCTCGCCGTCGAGGTTCCCGCCGCCGTGGATCCACACGATCACCGGAAGTTTCGCGGTGTTCTGCAGGTTGGGCGTGAACACGTTGGCAAACAGGCAGTCTTCGTTGCTGTTGGCAGGACCTGCGAAAACACCCAGCGTGGTGATCTGCGCGCAGGTGTCACCATAGGTCGTCGCCTGCCGAGTGCCTTTCCACGCGGCCGCAGCTTGCGGCGGCATCCAGCGCAAATTGCCGACCGGCGGTGCGGCATATGGGATGCCCAGGAACTCCGCCACGTTGTTGGTGATGAAACCTTGCACGGCGCCGGTTGCCACCTGCACCACTGGACCGCTCGCCGCTCTGGCCGAAGGCCCGCCCAGGATGATCGTCAGGCCAGCGGCAGCAAGCAAGCCGGTGACGAGCGGTGGATGGACCCCAGTTTGTCTTGCAACCTTCGATTGGGACGAGTTGCTCCGGCCGCGCTTGTGCGCGGTTGCCTCGTATTCTTTCATTCTATTTTCTCCCTGAGCCTGACTTCTATGTTCAGGCTCAGGAGTATTCTGGAGCAGCTAATCAACAAATACAACTAGGCCGGAAGTGTTATGGTTTCGCCTGCCAAAGTCTCACAAGCAGATGCTGTTTCTCCGCCAGGGATTGTTGACAGTTTATTCCAAAATTCGCTAAGTTAACGGCGATCTCCTGCTAGATGTTGAGACGGGGATCAAATCTGACACAATCCTCGTGAAGAGAGCGCGACATTCCCACCGAAACGACCCGACCGCGCGGACGGCCGAGGTCTTTCGACCGCGACGCAGCGCTCGACATCGCGATGACGCTGTTCTGGCGGCAAGGCTACGAACGAACGTCGCTCTCCGAGCTGACCGCATCCATGGGCATCAGGCCGGCCAGCTTCTACGCCGCGTTCGAAAGCAAGGAGACCCTGTTCCGCGAAGCGCTGGAGCGTTACCGCTCCGGCGTAGGTAGCGGGCTGCCACGCATCCTGAACAACGCACCAACCGCGCGGGACGCGATCCGGCTGCTGCTGGAAGGCACGGCGTCCACGGTGACGAAACGCTCGCAACCGCGCGGCTGCATGATCGTGCTGGCGTCCCTGCACGGCTTTGCCGAAACGGCCAGCCTCGACCGTGACCTGCGGCGCTGCCGGGAGGCCGACCTGCACGCCATCCTCGCACGCCTGAAACAGGCGGTTGCCACCGGCGAACTCCCCGCAAGCTGCGACGCCGGCGAGCTGGCCGCGTTCTACATGGCAATCCTGCAAGGCATGTCGGTGCAGGCGCGGGACGGCGCCTCCCGCGCCACGCTCACGGCGATGGCAGACCTGGCCATGAAAGCCTGGCCGGCTTTGGTTTCCGGAACCGGTGGCGCGCAATCTTGACCGCTGGATAGGTAGGGCAAGCGGTTCTTTTTCGAAAAAGAACCAAAAAACTTTTGTCCCCTTAGGTCCGCGCTGGCTGAAACATGCGCGGCCGTTTGTAGAAATCTAGACCGGCGTTGCGTTTCGTACCGGTTCCCGCGCGTTGTGTTTCAGGGCCGCCGGTATCAGCAGAGTGGTATATCAGCGGCCCTGGACCTTAACCGTTCAAAGTTTGGCAAGAAGGCGACGCCTTCTTTTCTGAAGAGAAGAAGCAAAAGATTTTTGGTCCTGCTGTCGGGGGATTTTGCAGCGCGCGCGCACGGGGACACAGGTTTGTGGTGCTTTTTTCAACAGAGAACCGTCTGTTACCGGTCAATACCTGGGCGCTAGGTATGATAACCTCAGAAGACTGTTACGGAGTTAAGGCAAGCGTTCCTTTCGAGAAAGAGGATCAAAGCCTCTGCCGACAGGGGAGCACTACGGGGGAGCCCGCGACAGCAAGAACAAGCCTTCACCGGCGTCTCTCAAAAAACAGGTCGTGTTTCATAGCCACCGATCAGCTTTCGTCAGGCCCGAACATTTCTCGGGCTGACAACGAGTACCGCCGCGAAAGGCTGAAACGACACGTCTCGACCCGGTACACCGAACGAGCGCAAAAATTTTTTGGTTCTTTTTTTCAAAAAAGAACCGCTTGCCTTACTCCGTTTAATCCTCGTTCGTCCGCCGGCACAAAACCTCGCGCTTTCCCACGTGGTTGGCGGCCGAGATGATGCCTTCCTTCTCCATCTGCTCTATCAGCTTGGCCGCCCGGTTATAGCCGATGTTGAGGTGGCGCTGGATGAAGCTGGTGCTCGCCTTGCCCTCGCGTGCCACGATCGCCACCGCCTGGTCGAACAGTCCCACCTCTCCGTCGGCCGCCCCGTTCATGCCGGCCAGCATCGCCGCGTTGCCGTCGTCGTCCGACGCCTCCGTCACCTCGTCGAGGTAGTCGGGTGCGCCTTGCTGGCGCAGGAACGCCACGGTGTCCTCCACCTCGCGGTCGGTCACCAGCGGGCCGTGCACGCGGGTGATGCGGCCGCCGCCGGCCATGTGCAGCAGGTCGCCGTGGCCCAGCAGCTGTTCGGCGCCCTGTTCGCCCAGGATGGTGCGACTGTCGAACTTGCTGATCACCTGGAAGCTGATGCGGGTGGGGAAGTTGGCCTTGATGGTGCCGGTGATCAC
>CAXSZX010000031.1:0-3333 GCA_964242115.1 uncultured Acetobacteraceae bacterium
GGGGGGGGGGGGGGGGGGGGCCGGCTGGGGTAGCTGATCTCTGCGGCTCAGGAACTTGGCACCTTGTTGCTCGGGAAGACAGCAAGGACTGCTTTTTTGAAAAAAAGCAGCAAAAAACTTCTGGTCCTGCTGTCGCGGAGGTTCCTGCGGCGCGCGTGCAAGGGAACAAAAGTTTTTTGGTTGTTCTTTTCAAAAAAGAACTGCTTGCCTTGGCTTTTTACCCCCGCCGTGACACGGATTCATGCCGACCTGTGCAGACGTCCTGCAGGAGCCCAGAGCGATGCCGCAACGACCGCGGCGAGGGCGGGTAGCAGGAAGCCGACGAGGATGGGCGAGGGGGCGACAAGCGCATGGATGCCGGCGCGCATGGGCAGGAACAGGCAGGCGAAGACGAGCAGGGCTTGGGCGCACTCGCGGCAAAAGCGCCATCGCAGCCGGGTGACGGACTGCGCGTGCTCGGCGCGGAGCTGTTCGCGTTGTTGGTCGACGTTGTGCGGCGCCTCCCGCGCGATGGCGGCCATGACGCGAGACGACAGGGCTGCAGTCGGGTGAGGTGGTGTCAGCGCTGCGGCGAGCAGGTTGTGCAGCTCGGTGTCTATCATGGTGTTCCTTACCGGCGGTGCCAGGCGCCGAGAGAGTCGAGACCCAGGGCGGTGAAGCGGGTGCGGAGTTGGCGGCGCGCGCGGAACAGGTGCGTCTTGATGGTGCCTTCCGGCAGGCCGGTGAGGGCCGAGGTTTCCGCGACCGACGCTTCCTCGAAATAGTAGAGCGTGACGATGCGCTGGGTGGTGTCCGGAAGCTCGTCCACGAGCTGGCGGATGGTGTGGCCCACGTCGCGTTCGGCCTGGATGGCGGGCGACGGCCGGCGATCGATTTCCGCCTGTGATGCCGGCTGGGTGGAGGCGGCGTTGGCGTTGCGGTTGCCGAGCGCGGTGAGGCATCGGTTTCGGGTGATGGCGTAGATGAAGGTTGAGAGGGCGGCGCGTCCGTCGTAGCGGGGCAGGGCGCGCCAGACACGCACCAGACTGTCCTGTGCGACGTCTTCCGCCAGGGTGGCGTCGCGCATGTAGGCGACGCAGAGGCGGTACACCTTGGCCTGGTAACGCTGCATCACCAGCGCGAACGCGGCCGCAACGTCGCCGCCGGCGACCAGGCGCAGGATGTCGGCGTCTGCCTGCGACGGGGGGGCGTCTGCGTCTGGTCGCGCGGCGGCGTCGCTCATGCAGGTCGATACCCTGGCCGGGACGCGGCGGTTTTGGCCAGGGGCAAAACGTTTCCGGCGATAGGTCCAAACCGGGCGGGATTGCCGCGGGTATCAAGGCCAGCTTCGAAACGGATGGCGGGCGAGACCCATGGAAACTGCGAGCTTCATCACCGTGATCGGCATGTGGATGCTGCTGATCTTCGGCGGCATGACGATCTTCTTTACCTACCGGCACCGGCGTGCCGCCCTGGAGATGAACCACCGCGAGCGGATGAGCGCGCTGGAACACGGCTTCGACCTGCCGGCGGTCTCCGCCGAGGATGCGCAGATGCAAGCGGGGCAGCGGGCACAGTACCTGCACCGGGGCGTCGTGTGCATCGTCGTTGGGGTGGCACTGATGCTGGCGTTGGCCGTCAACGTCGGTTGGGCGAGTGCGGCCTGGGCGGGGCCCCTGGTGGGGTTCGGCGTGGCTTGCCTGATCGTGAGCCGATTGCTTGGCCGTCAGGGAGGCGGGGCATGATCATCCATGTCGGCGAGCACGCCTCGGTGTGGGTGCGTGGGGCTGCGGCGGCCGCTCTGGTGCTGCATGTCGGTGGCGGGTGCGCGGGGTTGGCCTCGGGCGCGCTCAGCATCTGTGCGCGCAAGGGGGGTGGGGTTCACCGGGCGGCGGGCAGCGTGTTCGTGGTCTCGATGCTGGTGATGGCGGCCATGGCGGCGGTGACGGCGCCGTTCGTGCCAGTGCGGGGCAACGTCGTGGGCGGCGTGTTCGCGTTCTACATGGTGGTGACGGGTTGGGCGACGTTGCGCCGTCCTGCGGGCCAGGTGGGGCGGTTCGAGCTGGTGGCCGGCGTGGCGGGGCTGGCCGTTGCGGCGGGGGGGTGTTGGGTGGGGGTGCTGGGCAGCCTCAGCGCGGACGGCTTGCTTGACGGCCAACCGACCCAATCGGCTTACGTGTTGGCCGGGGTTGCGCTGATGGCGGCCGCGTTGGACCTGCGAGTAGTGGCGCGTGGTGGCCTGTCGGGGCCGCGGCGACTGGCGCGGCATATCTGGCGCATGTGCGTGGCGCTGTTCATCGCCGCGGGGTCGTTCTTTTTGGGGCAGCAACAGGTCTTTCCGGATTACCTGCAGGGGTCGTTGGTGCTGGCGGTTCCGGTGCTCGCGCCGCTGGTGGTGATGGGTTGGTGGCTGGTCAGGGTTCGCCGGGTTGGCGGCCGGGCAGCCGAAGCGGGCGCGGGCTAGTCCAGGCTTTCGTCTTCGAGGGTGCCCACGCGGATTACGCCGTCGAGCTCGCTCAGCCGGACGATGAGGTCGGAGACGGGCTTCTTGCCCTTCACCTGCATGTTGAGGGCGACGGCGCCTTGCCTGGGCGCTTCTGCTTCTGCGCCCTCCAGGTCAGCCAGGTCGTGGGTTTCCTCGCGGGTGATGGTGGCGCCGGCGCGTTCGACCTCGACGGCATCGATGGCGAAACGGAGGTCCGAGCAGACGACGAGGATGGCCTGGAGCCTGCCGCGGCGGTCCTCGTAGAGGATGCGCAGCCGGGTGGTGGTCCGGCGCTCCTCCGGCAGGAAGCGGGAGACGAGCTTGGGGAAAGCCAGCATGATGAGGAAGTGGCCGGCGGTGGTGGCGACGGCCAGGATGGGCAGGCCGGCGCCGCACGCCATGCCCAGCGCCGCGGTGAGCCAGATGGAGGCGGCGGTGGTGAGGCCGCGCACGACGTTGCGGCGCATGAAGATGACGCCGCCGCCGATGAAGCCGATGCCGGAGACGATCTGTGCGGCGACGCGCGACGGGTCGAGCACGACGCGGCCGCTGACGAGCACGTCGGTGAAGCCGTATTTGGAGACGAGCACGAAAAGGGCGGCGGAGACGCCGACCAGGCTGTAGGTGCGCAGGCCGGCGGCCTTCTGCCGCATCTCGCGTTCCAGGCCGACCAGGGCGGAGAGGATGAAGGCGAGCGCGAGTTCTGCGAGCTGCAGCCAACCTTGGCCCGTGAGGCTGAACGTTTGGTGCATTCGCGTGTCCTGAGAGGCGGGAGGTTGACCGAGCGGAGGCAAGGCAAGCGGTTCTTTTTTGAAAAAAAGAACTGCTTGCTGTCTTTCGCAGGCTACTTTGCTACGCCGCATCGAGAC
>CAXSZX010000032.1:0-2497 GCA_964242115.1 uncultured Acetobacteraceae bacterium
GTGCGGGGGCCGGGCTGGTGGACGCGGCGGCCGACCGCCTGCTCGCCGCCGGCACCCTGGTGCGCGACGGCGCCACCCTCCGCGTGCCCCGCCCGGACCACGACGCGCGGCAAGCCAGGGCGCTGCAGGCCCGCGCCGCTGAGCTCTCCGAAAGGCTGCGCACCGCCGGCCTTTGCCCGCCCGACATCTCCGCGCTGGCGCCCGACCTGCCGGCCCGGCGGCTGTTGGACGGACTGGTGCGCACCGGCCTGGTGATCCGCGCGCCGGACCGGGTGCAGAAGCGCGAAATCCTGTTCCACCGAGACGCGGTCGACGCCGCCCGGCGCGCGCTGGCCCCGCTGCTGGCCGACCGGCCGTTGCTCGTCTCCGAGATCGGCGCGGCGCTGGGGATTTCACGCAAATACAGCGTGCCGCTGCTGGAACACCTCGACAGCGTGCACTTCACCCGCCGGGTGGCGGAACGCCGGGTGCTCGCCGGCCGTTAGCGGCGCGGAAGCGATTGGGGTCTGGTGGCCCTCCTGGTCTTCAAAACCAGCGGCCCGCCCGAAGCGGGCGGTGGGTTCGATTCCCATCCGCTTCCGCCGGTTGGCGCAGAAAGCAAGCAAGCGGTTCTTTTTTGAAAAAAGAACCAAAGAACTTGTGTCTCCTTGCTGCGCGCTGAGGAGATGCATTTGCAGCGACTGCGAGTGCAGGATTGATCGAGACTCGTCTACATCGATGGGCGTTGAGGGTGTCGTCGGAAAGAAGCAAGTTTCCCGTGGCAGTCACTGGAGTCGCTGTCGCGGACGGTGGAACGACACGCCTCACTACGGCCCACCCAAGGAGGGAAAAGTTTTTTGGTTCTTTTTTTCAAAAAAGAACCGCTTGCTTCGCTCCGCTCAGGCCCGAGCCACCGCGATCACTGACAGCCCCGCCACCCTGTTCCGCCCCAGCAACCCAAGCTCCAACTGCGACAACCGCAGCAGCACCTGGTTTACCAGCGCCCCGTGCGGCCGCATGTCGGACCCGGGCGTCTCCACGTGCAGCGGGTTCAGCCGCCGCCCCAGCCGCACGCCGGCCGCCAGCGGCAGCGTCAGCCCGAAGTAATACGAAGTCGCAACGCGCGTGAGTCCGGCACGCAAGATCAGCTGCTCCACGTCGCGCAGCGTGTAGCGGCGGTAGTGTTCCAGGAACACGTCGTGACCGCTCCACATCCATCTGTGCGCCGGCACCGTGATGAGGAACCGTGTGCCGGGCCGTACGCGCGCCGCGTAGTCACGCAGCAGCGCCGTGTCGTCCGGCACGTGTTCCAGCACGTCCATCATCAGCACGACGTTGCCGCCGAACGCGTCCACGGCGCGCACGAAGCGGATCGGCTTGCCGTTATGGTCCTCGCTGGTGTCCGCGGCGTAGTTCGGGTCCACGCACACGGCCGCCGGCGCCGCCGTGCGGTCCAGCAGCACGCGGGAGAAGAAGCCGGACCCGGCACCCACGTCCAGCACCTCGCCGACCTGTTCGCCGTGCAGCATACGCAGCATCGCCGCGGATTTCGCACGATAGTACCAGTGCGCATCGGCACGGTCCCCGAGGATCTCCATCTCCTTGAGGTCCATGCGCGCCTAGATCTCCGTCGCCGGGTCGCTGTCCAGCGCACTGTCCGCCTGTGCCAACACGAATGGTCGCGCGGGTAGCTGTGCGAGACTCCTGTAGTCGTCTGCGGCGTTGTCGGGCAGGCGGTCGCGTTGAGGAAAAGAGTGTGTCGCGTCCTGCGTGTAGACGCCCTCGAGCAGGTAGATCGGCCGCTGCTTGGTCTCCACGAACAGCCGGCTGACATATTCGCCGATCATGCCGAGCGAGACCAGGTTCGCAGCCGTGCTCAGCAACAGCACGATGATCAGCGACGCGTAGCCGGGCACCGCGATGCCTGCGATGACCCGGTAGGCCGCAATGAACGCCGCGTAGGCCAGCGCGCCGGCCGCCAGCAGCACGCCGAAATACGTCCAGATTCGCAACGGCGCGGTGGAGAAGCTGACGATCCCGTCCAGCGCGAAGTTCCACAGGCGCCAGTAGTTCCAGGTGGTCTGCCCCAGCGTGCGCGCCGGCCGCACGTAGGGCACCGCCACGGACGGAAAGCCCACCCAGGCGAACAGCCCCTTCATGAACCGGCCGCGTTCGGGCAGTTGCCGGATGGCGTGGACCACGCGGCGGTCGATCAGCCGGAAGTCGCCCACGTTGTGCGGGATGGAGGTTGCCGCCATCCGGTTGAACACCTTGTAGAACCACGCGGCTGTCATCGCCTTCAGCCGCCCGTCCGCCCGCCGGCTTTCGCGCAGGCCGTAGACGACGTCGTAGCCCTCCCGCCAGCGCGCGACGAATGTGCCGATCAGCTCCGGCGGGTCCTGCAGGTCCACGTCGATCAGCACCACCGCGTCGCCCTCGGCCAAGTCCAGCCCGGCCGTCATCGCCGCCTCCTTGCCGAAGTTGCGCGAGAGGTTGACCACGCGCAGGTGCGGGTTCT